>CAWAJJ010000001.1:0-170827 GCA_963782305.1 uncultured Actinomycetota bacterium
ATGCCGTACATCATGGACATGGTCGCTTCGGCACGTGAACGTGGCGCACATCGGCGTACGCCGTGAACCTTCCTGGTCACCATGAGGGGAGGAAGTCTCGGACGGCAGCATGCACCTGGCTCCGCTCTGGTCCGATCCAGAAGAGATGGCTGGGGCAGGTCAGCTCCACGAGGTGGGCCGAGGGGATCGTGTCGGCCAGGTCCTGGGCGTGCCGGAAGTCGACGCCAGCGTCCTGTGGCGAGGCAGTCACCAGCGTGGGGCAGCCGACCTGCGTCTGGAGCATGCGTCGGTGCCTCGCCTGATCGGGTCCTCCCTGCCTCAGGTCGGTGGCGAAACCGCTCCCGGAGCTCATCGTGGTGAAGAGCTCGCGGCAGTCCCGCTTGTCCTCGACCGACCAGGTGTCCCACCATTCGCCGACAGGGCGTCGAGACAGGGGCGCGACCACCCGTTTCAGGCCGGAGTCCGATGCGACCAGGCGTGCGAGGAGTCGCCACGTCAGGCTGCACCCTCGGCGCGAACACGATCGCCCCGCCGAGCGCTTCCACACGCGTGTCGGGCCAGGGATACGACGAGGGTGCGCAGCTGTGCAGCACCAGCCTGGGCGCCAAGTGGGGCAGGTTGACTGCCACCTGGATGGCCTGCAGCCCTCCGTAGGAGACCCCGACGACAGCGGCCGTCTCCGCGACACCGAGCAGCTCGCAGGCGTCGTTGACCGCAGGCACGAACTCGCCTGCGGTGAGCCGACCGACCTCGGTCGCGCCGTAGCCGGGTCGCGAGAACGCGAGAACAGCATGGCCAGCCTCCCGGTAGGGACCCCATCCGCAGTCCGTGGCAGCGCTGCTGTGTCCTCCGGGGAAGAACAGGACGGGAGGCTTGGGGCCGGCCAGGTGGAGCACCTCGACACTCCCGAGCCTGGTCGGCAGGACTTGAGCCATCGCCATACGACGACCCTAGAGACATCCCGCTGTCGCGCCATGGGATACCCGTGCTGAAGCCGGTGAGCACGCCGGCTGCTGCACTATTGCCGGCTCAGGAGGGTGCGTCAGGCGCGATCCCCGTGCCGCTTGCTGCACCAGCGGATGGCACCGAGGTGGTCGACTCCGTGTGCGCGGAGGGCTCGAAGATGTCGGCGGCGGACTCGGGTTGCGGCAGGGTGAACACGATGGTGGTGCCGTCCCGTCTGGTCCTTCGCGTGCGGCGATCCAGCCGCCGTGTCGCTCGACGGCGCGTGCGGCAGATGGCCAGGCCGAGCCCCGACCCGGGCACGGCGCTGGTGCCGTCGGAGCGGAAGAAGGTGTCGAAGACGCGCCCCGGTCGTCCTCGGGGATGCCGACCCCGTTGTCGGACACCCGGATCTCGAGGTCGCTTGCGACGGGGTGCGACTCGATGTGGATCCGGGGGTGACTCCGGGAGCGACGTACTTGATGGCGTTGCCGATGAGGTTGCCGAAGAGCTGGCGGGTGAGGAGCTCATCGGTGACCGCGACTCCGAGGGCGGGTGCGTCACGACCGCACGTCGTCGGGACGTTCGAGATCCATGACGATGGAGTCCACGAGGTCGTCCAGGTCGAGTGCCGGACGTGCAGGTGCGCGCTGCTGGCGACGGTGTAGTCGAGCAGGTCGGTGATGAGCACGCTCATCCGTGACGCGGTGCGTTCGATGCGCTCCAGGCTCGCGCTCGCCGCCTCGGTCCCCGTGTGAGCGTGGAGTCTCTGCTCGGGGGCGAGCTGGTCTCTGGCCATCTCGGCCCAGCTCAGGACGCCGGCCACGGGGCCCTTGAGGTCGTGCGCGACCACGGCCACGAAGTTCTCCTGGGCGCGCTGCTGCGCGCGCTGCCGGGTCACGTCCCTCATCAGGACAACGGCCAGCGGTCGCGCCTCCGCGACGTCCCCGTCATTGGCACCGTAGTGCAGGGGCACCGCGCTCACGGCCAGGACCTTCTCATGGCCGGTCGTCAGGTCGCGGCGTACGACGTCACTCAGGGCCACGACCTCTCCGCGAAGGGCGCGCGCGTGAGGGAGGTCGTGGGCCTCGATCTCGGTCCCGTCCGGCCAGTACCACTGGGCCGTGTCGGCGTCGTGGACATGAGCTCCGTGCTCGTCGGATCCGCCCAGCTCGGCGGCAGCGGGGTTGGCGAGCAGCACGTGACCCCACGAGTCGCTGACGCACAGACCATCCACGATGGCGCCGTTGACGGCGCCGAGCAGGTCCGCGCGGCCGGTGGCGCGGACCTGGGACTCGCGCAGCTGGGCGGTGAGCTCCACGCGCTGGCTCACGCCGCAGGCCAGGAGCAGAACCAGCAGCATCGTCAGGGTCACGAGCAGCTGGATCGCGTTGGCGCGCCGAGCCAGGTCCTCGATGCCCCCGAACGGTCCGGAGCCGGCGAGGGTCAACAGGATCGCGACCGTGCCGAACACGAAGGTGTAGGCCGCACCGATCGCCGGGAGGAATCGGAAACCGACCCAGGCCGAGACGGCGATCAGCGGATAGGTCAGGGGTATCTGCGCGGGCGCCGCGATCACGACGGCGCCGATGCCCAGGCTGAGGATCACCACGGCGCCGAGCTCGAGCACGGCCCCGCGCCGCGGTGCACTGGTCCACGGCCTCCGCCAGAGGGGGCCACCACTACGCCGCCAGGCATCTGTCCAGGCCCATGCGGCAGCTGCGGGGACCAGGATGCCGCAGGCGTTCCTCAGGAACCAGTTCAGGGCGGTGGACCAGGACACGTCCCCGGTCTCGGACCATGAGGCGAGCGTCCCGATGGGGGCGCCGGCGAGGGCGGCCGCGAGCGCAGCGAGCGCGAGGCGGCGTACGGTCGCAGCGTCCATCACCGCCGGTTCTCTGGCACGGGTGCTCGCCCCGCCCGAGCGCCGCACCATGAAGGCGCGCACGACGATCGCCTGGACGGCATTCGCCGCGCCGAGGAGGGTCGACGCCACCGGGTCGATCCCGACCACGACGCCCAAGAACACGGCCGTGACCACCACCAGGAGCGCGGAGTCCACCACGACGCGAGATCTGGTGGTGTCACGGATCATCCACGCGGCCGCCACGCCGGCTGCCGGCCAGAACAGCGCCAGCCCGGTCGACTCGAGGGTGAACGCCCGACCCAGCACCATGGCGGCCACGTAAACGACGACGAAGCCTGCCGTCGAGCGCCAGTGGGCCCTCACTGGGCAGCTCCCAGCGGTCGCGGCCCGTAGCCGGCGGACCTCTCGTAGAGATCGGGGTCACCGTCGGTGGCGGTGGGGATGGCCCACCCCATGAACACGGAGTCGCTGGATCGGGCTGCGAGGTTGACGGCGACGAACGCCAGTGCGGGCGCAACCAGCAACAAGAAACCGCCGACCGTCTCCCGGCGCACCAGCTCGGTGATCCTCGCGGTCTCCGACCAGCCTTCACGCGCGACGAGTCCCGGTCGTCGTGAAACGGATGTGCGCTCAGACATCACAGGAATCCTTCCGGGTCGTCCACTCATTGCCGACCAGACTTCCCGGCGCACCTTCGTGGACTCTACGCGAAGGGCGGTCGAAGAGCCCGACTTTTCGGACTACGCCAGACGGTGGTCAACCCGAGCAGGGCGGCGTTGGAGAGAGCGTGCCCTAGAACCACACCGGGTCCGTGGAACAGGTGCGGCATCGCGTCCGGCTTGTCTCCCAGCAACCCACCTACTAGGGTAGGTAGTCAGAGACTATTCGGGGCTGGGCCACCAAGAGGGACTGATCTGACGTGCAGCTAGCTGGAGTAAGTGCGTTCCCGTTGGACTTCGCCAACCGTTACCGCAGCAAGGGGTACTGGGACGACCGGTTGTTGATCGAGCACTGGGAGGACGCCTTCACGTCCTTCGCAGATCGCGTCGCAGTCGTCGATGACACTAGTTCGTGGACGTTCGCCGAGCTCGAGACGTGCTCGACTCAGTTGGCGCGTGTGCTGCTGGACCTGGGCTGAAGCCACTCGACCGGGTGGTGGTGCAACTTCCGAACACGAACATGTTCGCAGCCTTCTACGTGGCCCTCCAGCGGATCGGCGTCATCCCGATCATGGCGCTGCCGTCGCATCGCTTCAGGGAGGTCGAGCAGTTCGTCCGGCTCTCGGGCGCGGTGGCGCTCGCGTCGCCGCTGACGGCCAAGGATGCCGACTTCGCGGACATCTTCGCTCGCGTGGCCTCGACCGAGCCGTCCCTGCGATGGCACCTCACCCTCGGTGGCGACTCGGAGCTTGCGCTCGAGGACCTGATGACGCGCCAGCCGGTGAGCACGGCCGAGGATCTCCTGGAGATCCGTGCCGGCCTCGATCCCGAGGACCCGGCCGTCTTCCAGCTCTCCGGGGGTACGACGGGCATCCCGAAGCTGATTCCGCGCAGTCACAACGACTACGCCTTCAACTCCCATCTGGCGGTGTCGGTGTGCGATGTGCACGAGGGCGACGTGCTGCTCGACGTACTGCCCATCTCGCACAACCTGCCGCTGGCCTGCCCGGGCCTGCAGGGCTTCTTGTTCAAGGGGGCGACGGTGGCACTGTCCACCTCGACCCGGTCGGGGGACATCTTTCGGCGGATCCAGGCCGACGGTGCCACGCACATGCACGTCGTGCCCGCGCTGCTCATCAAGCTGATCAATGATGCGTCGGCGGCAGACTTCGACCTGAGCAGCATGCGGGTGATCCAGAGTGGCGGGCAGCGTCTGCAGCCGGAGACCCGGCGCGGTGCCCAGCGCGTCTTCGCCCGCGCCACCGTGCAGGAGAACTTCGGGATGGCCGAGGGGTTGTTGATGTTCGTGCGTCTCGACGACGCCGAGGACGTCCGGATGGAGACGGTGGGCCGGCCCATCTGTGTCGACGACGAGGTCCGGCTGGTCGATGCCGACGGACGCGACGTCGCGGACGGGGAGGTGGGTGAGCTCTGGGCCCGGGGGCCCTACACGCTGCGCGGCTACTACAACGCCCCCGAGCACAACGCTCGGGCCTTCTCGCCGGACGGGTTCTACATGTCCGGGGACCTGATGTGGCGTCACCCCACGGGTAACTACGTCGTGGCCGGCCGCACCAAGGACCTCATCAACCGCGGGGGCGAGAAGATCTCTGCCGAGGAGGTCGAGAACCTGATCCTCGCCCACCCGGCGGTGCTCAACGTGGCCTGTGTTCCTGTGGAGCACGACGTCCTCGGTGAGCAGATGTGTGCCTGCGTGGTGCTCAAGTCAGGTGCCTCCCTCACCCTCCAGGAGCTGGTGGCGCACCTGACGTCCTACGAGCTGGCCCGGCACAAGCTGCCGGAGCATCTGCGCATCTACGAGAGCTTCCCGCTCTCGCCTGTCGGCAAGATCTCCAAGAAGGATCTTGTGGCTGAGCTGTCCCTGCTCTGACAGGTTCGGCACCATCAAAGTAGGGCACTACCTACTGCGGTAGAGTATGCTCGACCCGAACCTCGGACATTGGAGTCATTCATGGCGCACGCAGAGATCGACCCCCCGACCAACGACCTGGTCCAGTCCCTCTTCGACCTGGGGTTCTCGCAGTACGAGGCCAAGTGCTACGTGGGCCTGATGGCCGCCGAGCCCCAGACCGGCTACCGCGTCTCGAAGGTCACCGGCGTTCCGCAGCCCAAGGTCTACGAGACGTTGCGCAAGCTGGTCTCGCGCGGGGTAGTACGCGAGATCGCCGGTGATCCGACGCTGTTCAGCGCTATCCCACCCGAGGCCCTTCTCAACCAGCTCGAGGAGACCTTCGACAACCGACTGGAGGGCGCGCGCGAGTCGGTCCGCGCCCTGGAGACCTCCAACATCCCCAGTGGCATGGAGTACGTCGAACGCTTCGACCGCCACGAGGACGTGATCCGGGCGGCCATCGAGTGCGTCACGAGCGCGACCCGTCGCGTCTACGTCTCGGCGAGCATGCCGGAGCTGCTGGCTCTCCAGGACTCGATCAAGGCCGCAACAGCCCGTGGTGTCGACGTGGTCGCTCTCGTCTTCGGACGCAAGAAGATCTCGCTGGGCAAGGCGCGGATCTTCCACCACGCGTCGACCGACGGCGCCCTCTTCCGGCACCACCAGGCGCGTCATATCGCCCTGGTGGTCGACTCACGTCAGACGGTGAACGCGATCGCGGCGGACGGCGAGGTGTGGCAGGCCATCCGCACCCAGAGCGAGCCGGTGATCGCAGCCGTCAAGGGCCTGATCCGCCACGACATCGACCTGCAGCGGGTCTTCGCCGACTTCGGTCCGCAGCTGCTGGAGGCCTATGGTCCCGGGCTGCAGACGCTGGAGAGCTACCGGCAGGACCAGACACCGGGTGCCGCCGACGACGAGGTCCCGGTCTCGGACCTGCGCACCGGCTGACCCTCCCTGCACGCGAGACCGCCCCGACCTCTACTGCGGAGGTCGGGGCGGCTTTCCTTGTGGTGCTTCTCAGCCGGCGAGCCAGCCGCCGTCGACCGGGACCAGCGCACCCGTCATGTAGGACGCCGAGTCGGAGCACAGCCAGGCCACGACCTCGCCCACCTCGCGCGGCTGGCCGTATCGCTGCTGAGCCGTGCGGCCGATGATCTGTCCGATCACCTCGGCGGGGACCGCGGCCGTCAGCGGCGTCTGGATGGGGCCGGGGGCGATGGCATTGATCCGCACACCCCGGGTGCCGTACTCCAGCGCCGCCGACTTCGTGAGGCCGATCACGCCGTGCTTGCTGGCGGCGTACGCCGACATGCCCGCCGCACCCACCAGGCCCCACGTCGAGGCGGTGTTGACGACCGCGCCGCGCGACTTGAGGAGGTGGGGCAGCTGGTGCTGCATGCAGAGGAACACGCCGGTCAGGTTGATACCCATCACCTGGTCCCAGACGGAGACGCTCAGGTCGGCGACCGTGGCGGCCGGGCCGATCCCGGCGTTGTTGTGGGCGAAGTCCAACCGGCCGAACCGCGAGATCCCTGCCTCGACCGCCGCCTGGACAGAGTCGGGGGACGAGACGTCGGTCTGGACGTAGACGGCCGAGCCCCCGAGGTTCTCGACCTGCTTGACCGTCTCCCCGTCGTCCGGGAGCAGGTCGCAGACGATCACGTCGGCACCCCGGGCCGCGAACGCCAGGGCACTGCCCTGGCCAATGCCCCGAGCGGCACCCGTGACCATCGCGACCTTGCCCGCGAACTCCCCGACGGTGGTGCTCGTCATGCTCCGGCTGCCGGGATGACCGGCAGGGTCAGGTAGGTCGACATGCCGGGTCCGGTGTGCAGCGTGTTCTTGCCGCTGAACACCTCGACGGGACGATCCTCCGGGTCGTCGTGCACGAAGTGGCTGTGTGTGAGCTCCTTGCCACCGACCTCGAGGATCAGCTTCGTCCCCGGGGTGAACACGATGCTGGTCGCCCAGATCTCGACGTCCAGCGCCACCGGCTCCCCGGGCACAAGCGGCTGCACCTCGTCGTGGGAGTGGTAGGGCCGATGGGGAAGGCTCCTGGCCTCGTCGAGCTTGCGGTGCGAGGCGCGCAGCCAGCCCTGGGTCAGGGAGACCCGGTTGCCCACAGGGCCGGCCGCCCAGGTCTCCTCGCCGTCGGCCTCGATGCGGCCGAGCCGGACGAAGACGTCCATGTCGGTGGTCGAGGAGGAGACCCAGAGTCGCAGGGTCACCGGTCCCGTGACCTCGGTCTCCACGTCGAAGGGCTCGGTCGAGAACACGACCGGGTCGCCGAGGGCGTCGTAGGAGACCTCGGTGTCACTGGTCGGCGCCTCGGTGCTCAGGGAGTGGGCTCCCGCGTCGAGGTGGTACGGCGTCCACGCGGTCCTCTCGATCGGCCAGCTCTGCTCGCCGCGCCAGGTGACATCGTCGCCGTTGCGGATGGCCAACGTCACCGGGGCCTCGTTCTCCCAGCCGGTGTCCTCACCCTTGAGGAAGTGGCCGAGGAAGCGTTCCTGCAGCTCGATGTTCTCGGGCTCGTAGAAGGGGTGGATGTGGTCACCGGTGATGATGCGCAGCCACTTCTGCGCCGAGCTGGCCTCGAGGTAGCCCTCGATGTTGCCCCGCAGGTGCAGCCCGATGTTGCCCCAGTTGCCGACTGACAGCACCGGCACCTCGACCTGGCTCAGGTCGGTCTCCCAGTGGTCGTCGAAGCCGCCGGCCAGCGGGTGCTGAAGCGCGGCGTCGTTGAGCGAGACCGTGGTGGTGTTCGCGTCGCGCTCCTGCTGGCTCAAGGTCCCGTCCCAGCCGTGCTGGACGTTGCGGACCGTGTTGGGCCACCACCACGACAGGAAGTTGTTGTTCAGGATCCCGCCGGCGCGCATGAAGTCGCGATACATGTCGGCGGCGGCCTCCCAGGGGACCATCGCCGCGAGGTGCGGAGGCCGCAGGGCCGCGGCCGGCCACTGGGTCATGGCATAGAACGAGATGCCGAGCAGTCCGACCTTGCCGGTGCTCCAGGGCTGCTCCGCGGCCCATTCGATGGCGTCGTGGTAGTTCTCGGCCGCGGTGTTCGAGAAGGGCGCCAGTACACCGGCGGACGCGCCGGTGCCGCGGCCGTCCACCCGCACGACGACGTAGCCCTTGGGTACCCACGTCTCGGGGTTGGGGGTCTCCCAGTTCACGAACGGGCCGCCGCCCAGATCGCGCGAGTGCTGCTGGTCGCGGTCGGCCCAGTGGCGGTCCTTGCCGTAGGGGCCGTGGGTGAGGAGCACCGGATACTGGCCGGGCTCCACGGGTCGGTAGACGTTGGCCATCAGCGGCTCACCTTCCCGGACCGGGATGGTTACGTCGCGCTCGTAGATCATCGACTGGCTCACGGTAGTCACTTCCATGTTCGGAGAGAGGGGTTCACGGCCGTGTCAGTCTAATACCTACTCAGGTAGTAAGCAAGGTCACCTGACCTCGTATCCGGCGTCCGATCGCGAGCCCACGCCGAGGTAGCCGAAGAACGCGCGTGCTGGGACGGCGCCGGTGTTGCGGAACCCGTGCCATTCGTTTCGTGGCACGTACACCAGGTCACCGGCCTCGAGGGGATGGCTGACTCCGTCCTCGGTCAAGTGTGCTCCGCTGCCCTCCCAGACGTAGAAGAACTCGGCCGCGTTCGCGTGCCGGTGCAGGGCGTGGCAGCCGCTTGCGGGGGCGAACGTCCCGAGTCCGAGGGTGAACGACCGGGTTGCCGCGCTCGGGCCGTCGACGAGCATCCGCGCCGACATGTCGAAGAACCCCAGCGCCGGGTTGTGTGCGGCCGCGTCGGCGATCTCGTCGAGCGAGAAGGAGGTGACGGATCCCGCGTCCTGGAGGCCCGGGCCACTGGTGATCGTGAGCACCGTGGCTGTCGGCGCGCCGTTCGTGGGCGTACCGTCACCGCGGCCACCGAGCAGGACCGAGCCCCGCGGCAGGGTGGAGCCCTCGTGCCGGAGCGCGCCTTCCAGCACGACGGAGACCGACCCCGCCGCGTTGCTCGGCGGGCCGGGCGGCGGCTCCGCCATCTCGTGGACGAGGTCGAGGGAGACGGTTACGTCGCTTGCGCCACCCGCGCGGGGGCCGACGAGCTCGTGGCGTTCGAGGCCGACCAGCTGCTCGACGCGGCCGTGCTGCGCGGCGTGATGGACCGATGTGATGAACACGAGGACTCCTCGGGTGGGTGTAGGACGATCAGGAAGGGTGGGTCGCTTCCTGCTGGGACGGGTCTGCTGGACGTGCGTCCTGGGTCTGCCAGGGCGACAGCCCGGTCAGGGCCTGCCTCGCGCTGGTGTACGCCGGCTGCCCGTCGGAGCGATCGGAGAAGATCTCCGGGCCCACGTCGTTGAGGCCACCGCTGGCCCGCAGGACGGTGAGCACCTCCTCGAGCGGAAAGCACCCGAGCCCGGCCGGGAGGCGGTGGTGCAGGCAGTCGTTCTCGAGGCTGCCGACCGGCTCCACGACGGCGTCGCTGACCTGGACCGACCCGATGCGGGTGCCGGGGATGGAGGCGAGCAGTGCGTTGTCCGGGCTGCCACGGAAGTAGTGCCACGTGTCCAGCACGATCCCTGCCCGCGAGTCCCCGCACAGCTGCACGGCCTCCCAGGCGGTGGCCAGGTCGGGAATGCCCAGGAAGGGGATGAACTCGACGTTGACCCTCATCCCCGAGCTACCCGCCCGGATGGACACCTCGGCGAGGCTCTCGGCGAGGACATCGACGGGCCAGCGGTGGCCGAACGGCTCGAAGACGGTCATGGAGCGCGCGCCGACGGCCTCTGCTCCAGCGAAGAACTCGCGCTCGTCGGCTCCGATGAAGTTCAGCATCGCCGGCGCGGTCCCGCGCGGTGGGCTCCAGGTCGGCAGCCACCTCGTGTAGGGGTCGAAGCAGCTGACGTGCAGCCCCGCCTCCGCGACCAGGGCGCGGATGTCGTGATCGGAGAGTCCGTCGCGTCGCGCCCGGCGGTAATCCTCCGGCGACAGCGACAGGGCGTCGTACCCGAGCTCGGCGGCGGCCGCGACGCGCTCTCTCAGGGAGGATCCACGCACCGTCCCTGCCCAGAGGACGAACCCCGTGCGGGGGCCGGCGGCACGCGTCCCGGTGTCGGCGAGATCTGGTGGCACGGGGAGCCGTCCTGTCGTGAGTCGGGGCTTGCTACGGCAGCATACTACCTACTATGGTAGGTGGTCACCTACTCAACAGGAGATCCCATGTCCCAGCCTCATGCGGGCCGCACAGCCGTCGTCACCGGGGCGGCGACCGGTATCGGTCGCGCCTACGCCCTCCGACTCGCGTCCGGGGGAGCGCAGGTGGTGATCGCGGACCTGGGTGACGCCAGTGAGACGCAGAAGCTGATCAGCGAGGCCGGCGGTCACGCGGAGTACGTGCCGTGTGACGTGAGCGATCCGGACAGCGTGGCCGGGCTCGGCGCGCACGTCGGGGAGCTCGGGGGCGCCGACATCTTGGTGCACAACGCCGGGATCTATCCGATGGGTCCCTTCGAGGGGATCACCTTCGAGGCCTGGCGCAAGGTGATGTCGGTCAATCTCGACTCGATGTTCCTGCTGACCCAGGCCTTCCTGCCACACATGCGGGCTCAGTCCTGGGGGCGCATCGTCGGGATTGCGAGCGGCATGTTCCATGCTGGCGCCCCAGGCAGCCTGCACTATGTCGCGAGCAAAGGCGGCATCATCGGCTTCGTGCGTGCCCTGGCCGCCGAGGTGGGTGTCGATGGCGTCACCATCAACGCGATCGCCCCCGGCCTGATCCGCTCGACCGGTACGAGCACCGGCGTCCACGACGACCTGGGCCTGTTCGACATGGTCGTGCAGCACCAGGCGGTCAAGCGCAACGGTGTGCCCGAGGACCTCACCGGGTTGATGTCGTTCCTGTGCTCCGACGAGTCGGGCTTCATGTCGGGGCAGACGCTGCTCGTCGACGGCGGCGGCTCCCGCGCCTGAAGGACCCGTGATCCAACCAACCTGATCGACCCACCCTGGAGGTGGGCGAGTGAACGGAGCGTGCGTGGTGGGAGAAGTCGACGGCCGGGTGGTCATCGTGACCGGCGGGGGAAACGGGATCGGAAGAGCGACGGCCCGGCTCTTCGGTGCCGGCGGCGCGAAAGTCGTGGTCGCGGACATCCAGCAGGACGCGGCGCAGGTGGTGGCTGACGAGATCGTGGCGGACGGTGGGACGGCCATCGCCGTCCTGCACGACGTGCGCGACCTCGGTTCGTCCGAGGACCTGGCAGAGCGGACCGTGGAGGAGCTCGGCACCATCGACGTGCTGGTGAACAACGCAGGGGTCGGTCCGCACCCCGGACCGTTCCAGGACATGCCCGAGACGGAGTACGACCGGGTCATGAACATCAACGCCAAGGGTCTGTTCCTGGTCACCAAGGCGGTCGCTCCGACGATGATCGCCAAGGGGGCCGGGCGGATCATCAACATCTCCTCGGTCGTAGGCAAGAAGGCGTCTCCCTTCATCGCGCCGTACGCCATGTCGAAGTGGGCCGTCATCGGGTTCACCCAGTGCATCGCGCGCGAGCTCGCGCCGATCGGCATCACCGTCAACGCGGTCTGTCCCGGCGTGATCAGGACCCCGCTGCACGAGGGTGTGGTCTCCGACATGTCCGAGCTGCGCCACGAGGACGAGGACTCGGTGTGGGGCTACTTCCTGGACAGGATCCCGATGGGACATCTCCAGGAGCCCGAGGACATCGGCGAGATGGTGCTGTTCCTTGCCTCGGACCGGGCCCGGAACATCACCGGTTCATCGTTCAACGTCAACGGCGGCATGGAGCTGCACTGAGGCGAGCTCCTGCACCTCCTACTGCGGCTGCGGCGGGCCGAACGGCGGTGGCGTGGGCTCGAGTGCTCCGACGATGTAGTCGGCCCGGTGCTGCGCGCGGGCCACGTGCTCGGGGTGCGGGAAGACCCAGAACCGGTCCTCCTTCACGGCCTCCACCGTCTGTCGAGCGACATCGGCCGGCTCCAGCCCTGTCCGGATGAACTCGTAAAGGGTCTCGACGCGCGCCCAGGCCTCGGGTCGCCGGATGGTCGGGCCGTCGGCCGCGGTCGGGTCTCCCTTGATCTCGCTCCGGACGCCGGAGGGGCACAGCACCGTCACCCCGATCTTCGAGTCGATCGCGCGCAGCTCGTGGTGCAGGATCTCGCTGAAGGCGAGAAGTGCGTGCTTGCTGACGCTGTACGAACCGGGCGGCGAGAAGGGAGCGGTGAACAACCCCGTCACACCGACCGTCGTCACGAACCGCCCCGGCTGCCCGTGGCCCAGCATCCCCGGAACGAAGCTGTTGGCGAGGTTGACCGAGCCGAGGACGTTGACGCCCAGGACCTTCGCCCACATCTCCGGTGGCTGTTCCCAGACTGCTCCGGGCCGCATGACGCCGGCGTTGCTGCACACCACCTTGACGGGCCCGAAGTGCTCGACCGTCACGGAGGCCAGTCCGCGCACGGAATCAGCGTCACTGACATCGGTGACCCTTGCCAAGAAGCTGCCGCCGGCCTCTTCGACGATCGACCGCGTCTCCTGCAGGCCCTCGTCGTTCAGGTCGGCTCCGACGACCGACATCCCCTGCTGGGTGAGGGCCAGGCTGAGGGCGCGACCGATGCCGCTGCCGGCTCCGGTGACGACGGCGGCTCCGTCGGAGAGATCTGTCACGGGGTGCTCCTTGCTCGGGACGACGAGGGCATCGTCGCTGAAAGTTACCACGGTAGGTAGGTAGCTGCACCTCTTGCTTACTACTTAGGTAGGTAGTAGTGTCCTGCGTCACGCCCCAGTAGGTAGGCGACCGACACGAGGAGCTCACAGATGAACGGAACGACGCACCGATCGCCCGCAGGTGGCCGCGCGCTCCCTGACCTTCGAGGACAACGCAGTCGAGGCCCGATCGGGTCCTGGTCCCGGCGTGGGGCCGCGGTGGCCGTGTCACTGGCCGTGGTGACCACGATGTCCGCCTGCGCGTCGAGCACGGCGGACAACTCGTCCGGGTCCGGGGGAGATGCTGCGAGCACGGTGGCCGACGTGAAGGCCTCCGTCGCGAAATACCTCGAGCCCTCCAACACGTTCGTCGCCCCCGGCGCCGCCCTGGACAAGGGCAAGCTGCCGACCTCCGGCTCGTTCTGGTACGTCTCCCTGTCGCAGGAGATCCCCGTGCTCTCGATCGAGCAGGACGCGCTCAAGCAGGCCGCGGCCGTGCTGGGCATGACGGTGAACATCTGCGACTCGAAGTTCCAGCCGGCGGTCGCCTCCTCGTGCGTGAACTCTGCCATCGACGCCGGCGCGAAGGGCATCTTCACCGACAGCATCGCGACCGAGAGCATCGGCACGGCTGTGACCAACGCAGCGAAGGCCGGCATCCCGATAGTCGCCCTCTCCGCGATCGGCTCCAACACCAAGGCGGTGACCTACCACTCCAACGGTGACCAGCTCTCCCACGCGGTGGCGGCCCAGTGGATCGTCGCGGACTCCAACGCCAAGGCTCAGGTCCTCCAGACCAAGGTGCAGGACGACCCGGGCGCGATCGATGACATCGACAGTGGCAGCGCGCCGGTGTTCGCCAAGTGCGCGGCGTGCAAGGTCACCCACGTGAGCTACACCGCGCAGACGGTGCCCAGCGTCCCGTCAGTCGTCAGCACCGGCCTGCTGCGCAACCCCGATGTCAACTACGGGTTCCCGCAGTTCGACTTCCTGGTGCCCCTCTACAAGGCCGGCGTGCAGACGGCCGGATACACCAACAAGCTGAAAGTCGTCAGCACGAATGCGGTGCTCAGTGACATGCAGCTGATCAAGAGCGGCGGCCAGGCGGCTGACGCGGGTTCCAACCGCAACTACTCCGGCTGGAACGCCATGGACACGATGCTGCGGATGTTGCAGGGCCTGCCCGTCTCGGACAAGTCGACGGTGCCGGTGCGCGTCTTCGACAAGACCAACATCGACAGCGTGAAGCTGACGAAGGAGGCGGCCGAGAGCGGCGAGTGGTTCGGCCCGCTCGACTACCAGAAGGACTTCGCCAAGCTCTGGGGCCTGGGCTGAGCTGAGCGGGCGGTCGAGAGGAGACGGCGATGAGCACGGTGCAGGACGAGCGGGTCGCCATGGCGCGCCTCGAGATCCGGGGAGCGTCCAAGACCTTCGGGTCGCGGGCCGTGCTCCGCGACGTCAGCCTCTCGATCATGCCCGGCGAGGTCCACGGGATCGTCGGCCAGAACGGGTCTGGCAAGTCGACCTTGGCCAAGATCGTCTCGGGCTACCACGCTCCCGACCCCGGCACTGAGCTGCTCGTCGACGGTGCCGGGCTCCGGCTCCCGGTGCGGCTCAAGGACCTCCACCAGTCGGGTGTCTCGATCGTCTACCAGGACCTCGGGCTGCTTCCGCACGAGCACGTCGTGGCGAACGTGCGGATCGGAGCGGTCCGAGGGACGCCCCTCGCCCGGCGGGTCAACTGGCGGGCGGAGGCGGCCATGGCGCGAGCGAGCCTTGAGCGACTGGGGTTCAAGGGCGGCCTCTCCGCCTCGATCGAGCACCTGACGCCGGCCGACAAGGCCCGCGTGGCGATCGCCCGGGCACTCCAGGAGCGTCAGCCCGGGCGGGGTCTGATCATCTTCGACGAGTCCACCCGGGCCCTCCCCGAGGACGCACTCGCCGACTTCTACGCCACCATCAGGTCGCTCACCGCCGAGGGGACCTCGGTACTGATCATCGGGCACCGCCTCACGGAGATCCTGGATCACTGCGACCGCGTCTCGGTGCTGCGGGACGGGCAGTGCGTGGCGTCGTCGCTGTCCACCGAGGGCCTGGCCGAGTCGAAGCTGGCCGCGATCATGCTCGGCCGAGACCTGGCGGCCATCGACCTTGAGCCGGGCGGGGCGTCCGACAGGCCGGCCGTCCGGGCCAACGCGGTGCAAGGACCGGGTCTCCGGCATCCCCTGGAGCTCACGATCGCGAAGGGGGAGGTCGTCGGGCTGTGTGGTCTCCCCGGCTCGGGCTACGAGGCGCCGCCGTACCTCTTCGGCGGAGCGGCGCGGGCGACCAGCGGGCACCTGACGATCGACGACGACCGCATCGAGCTTTCAAAGAGCTCGATCGAGTCGCTGGCACGGGTCGGCGTTGTGCTCGTGCCCGAAGGCCGGCTCAGCGAGGGACTCTGCGCGGACCACTCGATCCGGGAGAACATCGCCCTGCCCTGGGTTGGGCAGCAGGGGCGTCCCTGGGCGACCGGCCGCCGCTGGCAGGAACGCGAAGCCATGAAGGTGCTCGACGACTTCAACGTCGTGCCCCGTGACATCGAGGCACGGCTCGGCAGCCTCAGTGGTGGCAACCAGCAGAAGGTGCTGCTGGGCAAGTGGCTGGTGGGCAACCCTCGTCTGCTACTGCTCCACGAACCCACGCAGGCCGTCGACGTGCACGCGCGCCGGGAGATCCTCGAGGCGATCCATCGGGTCGCCAGACGTGGGACCAGCGTGCTGCTGGCCTCCAGCGAGGCGCCGGACCTGGCGTTGATCTGCGACCGCATCCTGATCTTCCGCGACGGGCAGGTCGAGCACGAGCTCGCCGGGCCCTGCGACCCCAACCAGCTGCTGGACCTCATCTACCGCCGGGGAGCCGACCATGTCCAATGAACCGAACAGCACGCTCAGCGCACCAGTCGAGCTCGTTCCGGAGGTGCCGCCCGGACCCCCGCCACAGCGCGAGTCGCCAGGCGCGTCGCTAGGGCTCCGGGCCGTGCGCTGGATCTCCTCCAGCGGCCTGCTGCTGGTCATCTGGGCCCTCGTCGTGGTCCTCTTCGCCCTGATCGAGCCCTCGACGTTCCTCCAGTCGGGGACGATCCGGACCATCTTCAACACGCCCGTCCAGCTCATCTTCCTGACCCTGGCGCTGGTGATCACCTTCAGCGTGGGGGAGTTCGACCTCTCCGTCGCGGCGGTGATGGGTATCGGCGGCACCCTCGTCGCCTACCTCAACGTCAACCACGGCGTGAACCCGTGGATCGCGACGCTGATCGCGCTCGCGGTGGGCGCCGGCGTCGGTCTGACGAACGGCCTGCTGATCGTGGTCCTGGAGGTCAACCCGATCGTGGTGACGCTCGGCCTGGGCACCTTCGTGACGGGTGTGGCCCTCTGGGTCACCGACCTCAACGTGATCAACGGGCTGCCGAGCAGCTTCTCGGACGTGGCCAACCATCCGGTTGGTGGCGTCTCGGTCTCGTTCGTCTACGGGCTGGTCCTCACACTGGTGCTCGCCTACCTGCTGAAGGCGACTCCCCTCGGGCTGCGGATGTCGTTCGTCGGAGCCAACCGCGAGGTGGCCCGGCTGGCCGGGATCAGGGTCGGCCGGATCCGGATCGGTGCCTACGTGGCGTCGGGGTTGATCTCCTCGCTGGGCGGCGTGATCCTCGCCGCCACGCTCGGTGGGTTCAACCCCTCGTCGTCGCCCAACTACCTGCTCCCCGCCTTCGCGGCGGTGTTCCTCGGCACCGCCGTCATCCAGCCCGGGAAGTTCAACCCGATCGGCGCCTTCGTCGGGATCTTCTTCCTGCAGACCGGCATCGTCGGCCTCCAGCTCATGGGACTGACCGGCTACATCGAGAACCTCTTCTACGGCGGGACGCTCGTGGTCGCGGTGACCATCTCGACCATCGTGCAACGCCGGTCGGCGCGCTAGCCATGATCCTGGTAGCCGGCTCGACCGGTTCGGTGGGAAGCCGACTCGTGCCCCTGCTCCTCGAGGCGGGCGAGCAGGTGCGCGCGATCGTTCCGCCCGGGGAGGACGGCTGGGCCCACTGGCCCGACGTGGAGACGGTGACAGCGGACTTCGACGATCCCGTCGGCCTCTCCGACGCCGCCAAGGGTGCTGACCGGATGTTCATCCTGGTGCCGCCCTCCCTCGAGCAGGTCGACCGCCAGCGCCACCTCATCGCGGCCGCGGCGCACTGCGAGTACGTCGTGAAGCTCTCGGCCTTCGACACCACGGCAGACACCGCGCTCACCATGGGGCGCTGGCACCACGCCGGCGAGGTCGAGCTGGCACGTACGTCGATTCCCCACACGATCATGCGTCCGCAGTACTTCATGCAGAACCTGCTCGCGGGACCGAGACTGATGGCCGAGGGGACGCTGGCGACGTTCATCGATCCCGTCACGCCTGTCGGCATGGTCGACGTCCTCGACGTGGCCGCGACGGCAGCGGCCCTGCTGACAGCCGGCCCCTCGGGTCAGCACGGTGCCGTCGTGGTGCCGACCGGGCCCCGCGCGGTCACCGTCGCGGAGGTCGCGGAGGAGCTGGCCCGCGTCCTCGGCCGCCCGATCACCGTCGACCATCTCCGCGGTGATGCCGCCCGTGGGGCGATGCGGGCCAGGGGGTTGCCCGACTGGCACATCGAGGACGTGCTGCACATCTGCACGACGGCTTCCAGCCTGGTCACCGACTGTCTGCCCCAGGTCGTCGGGAGGCCGGCGCGCGACGTCGCGACGGTCGTCGAGGAACTGGCCGGGGACAACGGCTGGTAGGGGTATAATACCTACTAATGTAGTTAGTAAACGAAGCTGGCGTTCGTCAGGTCGAGCAACCTCACTGAAGGGTCATCCCGATGGGTTCGGAGTTCCCAGGATTCAGCCATGGCCGGCACCAGGTCGACGGCACCTCGTTGCACTACCAGCTCGGCGGTGCGGGAGAGCCGGTCGTCCTCCTGCACGGATGGCCGCAGCACTCGCTCCAGTGGCACTCGGTAGCCCCTCGACTGGCGGAGACCTACCAGGTCCTGGTCCCCGATCTCCCGGGCTGCGGGTCATCCTCGATCCCGCGGTCAGGTTTCGACAAGGCGACGATCGCGGCCAGCATCCGGTCGATGGTGGACAGTCTCGGCCTGGGTCCGGTGCGACTCGTGGGCTACGACCACGGCGCCGGAGTCGCCTACAACTACGCAGTCTCCGACCCGGCGTCCGTCAGCCACCTCGCGTTCGTGGAGTACGTCCTTCCTGGCTGCGGCTACGAGCGCGCGATGTTGCCCACGGCGGAGTGGCACACCGGGAGCAACTGGCAGCTGTCGTTCTTCACGGTCCCCGACGTGGCCGAGTTCGCCTTTCGCGGTCGTGAGCGTGAGCTGCTCGACTGGTTCTTCTGGCACGGTTCCTGCGACGGTTCGGCTGTCAGCGCGGCACACCTCGAGGAGTACGTGAGGCAGGTCTCGCGGCCCGGCGCCCTACGTGCGGGGATCGAGTACTACGCCGCGGTCTGGAAGGACCTCGCTTCCAACCAGGCGAACATGGAGCACAAGCTCACCATGCCTGCCCTCGGGATCGGCGGCAGCCACAACCTGGGGGAGATGGCCGGCAAGGCCATGTCCCTGGTGGCCGAGTCCGCACGAAGTGCCGTCGTGGAGGGCGCCGGTCACTGGGTGAGCGACGAGAACCCCGAGGGCCTCACGCAGATACTGCTCGACTTCTTCACCGTCACCGCCTAGCTCGATCACCCACCGGAAGGACCGTCCGCCATGCCGCACGCCAGCTACAAGACCACCATCGAGGCGCCGTACGACGCTGTCTCGGCCCTGCTCGTCGACAAGATGGAGTGGCCCAAGAAGTACGTCGGCGTCATCTTGTTCAGCAGGATCCTCGAGAGGGGCGAGGACTACCTCGTCCGCGAGATGTACCAGCCCCCACCGGTCGACCTCATGATCAAGGAGAAGATCTACCTCCGCGAGATCGAGGGTGGCCAGGAGTTCGTCTACGAGCACATCGACAACGCGACGTACACCGGGACGATGACCAACGTGCTCACCCGCGTGCCCGGCGACGACTCGCGGGTCGAGCTGGAGTACATCCAGGACTGGACGCCGCACCCCGGTCTCGACGAGAAGATCAGTGACGACGACGCGAGCCGCAACATGAAGAACGCCGTCGACCACATGAAGCACCTGGCCGAAAGCCCGGTCGAGGTCCCTGAGTTCGTCCGCGCGTTCTACGACGTGGTCGACTCGATGGGCAGCGATGCCATGGGCCCGCTGCTGACCGACAACGTGAAGTTCCGGATGGGCAACGGGCCGGAGGTCCTCGGCCGCGAGGCCGTGCTCGCCGGCAGCCGCAACGTCACGAAGATGTTCGCCGGTCTGAGCCACGACTACGTCGCGGTCAACGAGGCGCAGGGCCGCACCTTCGTCGACTGCTGGGTCACCTACACGATGTTCGACGACTCGACCTACGTGCTCCCGTTCCTGACGGTCTTCGACCGCGACGGCGACCTGATCTCGAGCGTGAAGGTGTACGGCGACATGTCGCCGCTCCAGCACGGCTGGCCGGTCTGAGCTCGGATGGGGACACGTCCAGGAACAGCTGAGGCGCGAGCGGTCGCGGCTGGGCGACTCCTGCTCTGCGTTCCGTTCCTGGTCGGCGCCTCGGAGGCGCTGAGATCGCCAGGTCCGCTGCCGGATGTTGCTCGACGCGCCGGACTGCCCTATGCCGAGCACCTGCCCCGGCTCACTGCCGGAGCGATGATCGTGGGCTCGGTGGCCGTGGGGACGGGCCTGGCGCCCGTCGTCGGCGGCGCGACCCTGGCGGCAACGCTCGCGGCGACGACGCTGGTCGTGCACGGATTCTGGAACGAGCACGAGGCCGCTCCGAGGGCTGCTCATCGTCGGGCGTTCCTCGCCAACTGTGGCCTGCTCGGTGGCGTGGTGATGACGACCGTGCACGCGTGGGGTGGCCCAGACTGAGGACCCCGTTCCTCACCCGCGGCGCGTGAGGAAGAGGGTCATCGCCTCACGTGCCTCGTCAGAGCCGAACAGGCGCGCACTCAGTGCGGCCATGTCTCCGGCGTGCGTCTCGATGTTCTCCACCATTCCTCGCGAGAGCAGGGCCTTGGTCTCGCGTACCCCCTGGGGGTGAGCCGTGGCCAGCTCGGCGCAGGCCCTGGCAACAGCGTGGTCGAGGTCGTCACGAGGCACGCTGCGCGTGACCAGACCCATGGTCTGGGCCTCCGCCGCATCGAAGGTGCGACCGGTGAGGAAGGTGTCGGCGGCCGCCCGGCTGCTCATCCGGGGCAGCACCGTCAACGAGATCGCCGCGGGTGCCAGTGCGAGTCGGCTCTCGGTGAAGGCGAAGGTCACCTCGTCGCTGCAGATGACGATGTCGCTCGCGGCGACGATGCCGAGACCCCCGGCGCGCACCGGGCCAGCGAGCCTGGTCACGACCGGGCGGGAGTGTGTGACGATCCTTCGCTGCAGGTCGACCAGAGCGCGGGCCCCCTCGACCATCCCGTCGGCGGACGCCTCACCCAGGTCGGCACCGGAACAGAACACCCGGTCCGCGGAGCGGAGGAGCACCACCCTCGCGCCGTCGTCCTCACCACTGCGGTCCAGTGCGTCGAAGAGCTCGGCGAGGAGCTGCCGGGACAGGGCGTTTCGGTTCTTCGGGGAGTCCAGGGTGATCGTGGCGATCCCGTCGGCCAGGTCGTAGTGGACCAGCTCGTCGAACATGTGGGTGTGCTCCTCTCGTGACGCCGGACTATCGGGAGGTGGTGCGGGCGACCTGCCTCTTGATGGCGTGCACACCGGCGGTGAATCCGGGCAACGTCGTCGACCATCGCTGCGCCTCGGTCTCCAGCGCCAGCGCCTCGTCGTGACGCACGAGCTGTGCGCTGGCCCGGAAGGACGCCACCATCCGGGTGTACAGGTCCCGGTCCTGGCCGGCCGCCCCGGAGGCCAGCGCGATCGCACGCTGGACGAGGTCGGGCCCGGCGACGGCCAGGACCATCCCGACGCGGTGGGCCTCCTCGGCGTCCCAGGTCGTCGACAACAGGGACGCAGCCGCCGCGTGCTGGTAGCCGACTGCCCGTTGCAGCAGCCACATGTGACCGCCGCCAGGGTGCAGTCGCAGCTGCGCGAAGCGGGTGTCGAAGAACGCGCTCGGCCCGGCGATCCGCAGGTCACAGGCCAGCGCGAGGTTCATCCCCGCGCCGACCGCCGGCCCGTTGACGGCCGCCACTGTGAGCAGAGGAGACCGCAGCACCCGAAGGAAACCCTCGTAGACCTCCGTGACCGGGCCGAAGTCACCCTCGGCGGCGTGAAGCAGCGTGTCGAGCTGGGCACCTGCGCAGAAAGCCTTCCCCGCCCCCGTGAGGACCACGCAGCGCACCGTCTCGTCCGACTCGGCCCGGTCGAAGGCCGCGCCGATGCCGGCCACCATCTCGGCGCTGAGCACGTTGCGCCGCGTCGGGTCGTTCAGCGTGATCAGGGCCACGGAACCGGTCACGGCCACGGATACGGATGAGGAGGTCATACGGCTACACTAATACCTACTCTAGTAGTTAGGAAAGTCATGCGATCAGCCGTCGTCACCTCCGTCGTGCGTACCCCCATCGGCCGTGCCGGGAGGGGGTCCCTGCGCGACGTACGCCCCGATGACCTGGTCGCCGGTGTCATCGCCCGCGCCGTCGAGGCCTCGGGGCTCGACCCGGAGCGGCTGGACGATCACGTGCTCGGAACCGGCTACCCGGAGGGCGTGCAGGGCTACAACCTCGCCAGACGCGCGGGTCTGCTCGCCGGTCTCGGCACTCGACTCCCCGGGTCGACCGTGACGCGGTTCTGCGCCAGCAGCCTGCAGGCGACCCGGATCGCCTCGCACGCGATCATGACCGGTGAGGCGACGGCCTACCTGGTGTCCGGGGTCGAGTCCGTGAGCCAGGTCGGTCGGACCCTGAGCGAGGAGCACAAGCATCCGCAGCTCGCGGCCGGGGGCACCTTCGCCGACGTCTACGTGTCCATGGGAGTGACCGCTGAGAACGTGGCCACGGCGTACTCGGTCTCGCGCGAGGACATGGACCGGTGGGCGGCCGAGAGTCACCGCCGCGCCGTCTCCGCGACTGCGAGTGGGTTCTTCGCTCGCGAGATCCTCCCGGTCGACACCCCCGGCGGCCCGGTGCTCCTCGATGACGGGCCGCGTCCCGACACCAGCCTGGAGAAGCTCGCCTCGCTCGAGCCGGCATTCCGCGAGGGTGGGTCGGTCACCGCGGGCAACTCCTGCCCGCTCAACGACGGGGCCGTGGCGGCCGTCATCGTGGACGAGGGGCTCGCCGAGCGTGAGGGACTGCAGGTCCGTGCCCGGATCCTCGGGACGTCCGTGTCCGGTCTGGACCCTTCCCTCATGGGGGTGGGCCCGATCGAGGCCGTGCGGTCGCTGCTGGCCCGGATGAAGCTGTCGATCGAGGACATCGACGTCGTGGAGCTGAACGAGGCCTTCGCCAGCCAGGTGCTGGCCGTCAGTCGCAAGCTCGGCATCGACCTCGAGCAGCAGCTCAACCCGCACGGGGGTGCGCTGGCGCTGGGACACCCGTTCGGCATGACCGGCCTGCGACTCGTGGGCACGCTGATCAACGACCTCGAGGAGAGGGGCGGTCGCTACGGTCTCGCCACGCTGTGTGTGGGCGGCGGCCAGGGGATGGCGCTGCTGCTCGAGCGGGTCTGACCTGCCGTCTCAGGTGGTGGCGGTGAAACCGCCGTCGATCGTCATGATCTCGCCCGTCACGAAGGGGTGGCTGGTGAGCCAGGTGTGGACGCTGTCGGCCACGTCCTCGAGGGTCACGTTGGCCTTGAGGGGAGTCTGACGTGCGCGACGTTCCATCAGTGACTCGTACTTGTCCCCGAGCGTCCGCTCCATCCACTCGCCAGCGATCCAGCCGGGCGCCACGGCGTTGACGCGGACCTCTGGTGCCAGCACCCGGGAGAGCGTCTTCGTGAGGCTGACCACGGCGGCCTTGCTGGCGGCGTAGGCCAAGGGCTGGGGACCTGGTCGGAGTCCGACGATGCTCGCCACGTTGACGATCGATCCACCGTTCGTGCGCAGGTGGGGTGCGGCTGCCCGGGTGACCTGGACCAGGCCGCGCACGTTGATACGGAAGACACGGTCCCAGTCGTCGAGGTCGATGCCGTCGAGGTCGTCGGGCGGGGTCTCGCTGGTCGTTCCTGCGTTGTTGACGAGGGCGTCGAGTCCGACGCCGCGCGCCGCTACCCGGACCAGCTCGGCGACGGCCACGTCATCAGACACGTCGGCGGCGACTGCTGCATGCTCACCGCCGAGGGCGTGCAGCTCTGCCAGGGTGGCCTCGGCCCGCCCGGCCGACTTGCTGTAGTTGATGGTGACGTCGTACCCGGCCCGAGCCAGCCGGAGCGCGCAGGCGCGGCCGATGCCGCTCGCGGATCCGGTGACGAGGGCGAGGGGGCGGGCGTTGCTCATGCGTGCTCCTAGGGAGGTGTCGGTTCGATCGTCTCGCAGTCAGGCGAGGACGAGGCTCAGAGTCCGAGGACCCGCTCGGCGTTGGCGTGGAAGACCTTGTCCATGACCGCGTCGGTGTAGCCGAGTTCGTCCCACTCCCGCAGGACCCGCTCGAACGGAATGCTGGGATGGTCGGTGCCGAACATGATCTTGTCCTGGAGGCGGGCCCGGATGTCGGTCTTCAGCGACGGTGGGAAGTACTTCGGTGCCCAGCCGGACATCTCCCAGAACACGTTGGCCTTGTGCAGGCAGACACTCGGTCATCTCGTCGACCCAGGGATAACCGGGGTGCGAGGCGATGATCGTGAGACCGGGGAGGTCGGCGGCCAGGTTGTCGATCGCCATCGGGTGCGCGTCACTGATCTTGGCGCCCAGTCCTCCGGGCAGGCCAGCCCCCATGCCCGTGGTGCCCACGTCGACCATGACAGGTAGGCCGAGCTCACTGATGCTCTCGAACAGCGGGCGGTACGCCGGGTCGTCGACGCGGAAGTGGCCCATGATGGGGTGGAAGTGGAAGCCCAGGACATCGTCCTCCTTGGCCGCGCGGATGGCCTCGGTCACCGCGGCCTCTCCCTTGAGCGGGTCCACGGCTCCCCAGGCGCCGATGAAGACATCGGGGTGCCGGTCGCGCATCGCGGCCACCGAGGAGTTGTCGCAGGGGGGTGCGCCGGTGAGGTGCTCGATGTCGAAGGCGACCAGGATCGCCTCCAGTCCGGCGCCACGGATGTCGGCGACGACGTCATCCTCGGCACGGCCGACCCAGGGCTTGTTCCAGTACTGGGCCAGCGCGTCGGCGAAGGGGCCCTGCGAGTCCACCCATTCCTGCGTGCCCGGATAGCAGTGCAGATCGATGCGGCGCATGAAACCCCCAGCTGATGTAAGTACCTACCCATGTAGGTAGGAGAATCGTAGCCCACCTGGACGCCCTTGACCAGACTGATCGATGATCTTGATAACTACGTAGGTAGGTGGCACGATAGGCGGTCTCACGGAGCGGGCCACGAGAGCAGCGAAGGGCGGGGACAACGATGCCGGAGACGACCTGGCACCTGGTGAGCGTCGAGCAGAACGGCCGACGCTCCGCAGCCATCGCAGTGGGAACGGAGCTGTTCCTACCTCCGTTCCTCGTGTCCTACGCCGGCGCGGTCGAGGTCGTCCGCGACTGGGACACCCTCGCGACATCTCTGCGGGCGTGGGTGCCCGACCAGTCCCAGCGCCTCACCGGAGCGCGCCGCCTGCTGCCCCTGGCCTACCCACACAAAGTGCTCTGCTCGGG
Source organism: uncultured Actinomycetota bacterium (assembly GCA_963782305.1). Lineage (GTDB taxonomy): Bacteria > Actinomycetota > Actinomycetes > Propionibacteriales > Nocardioidaceae > Marmoricola. The sequence continues at coordinate 24,957 of CAWAJJ010000001.1, forward strand.
GCCGAACTTCACCGACCACCTGGCCGAGATGGGGGAGTCCGGGCTCGGGGAGGGCTGGACGGCGTACTTCTTCCTCAAGCCGCCCACCACCAGCTTGATCGCCGACGGCGACCCGATCCTGGTCGACGATTTCGTCGCCGACAGGGTCGACTGGGAGGGTGAGCTCGCTGTGGTGATCGGGCGCGGCGGGCGCAGAATCGAGCCGCACGACGCCCTCGACCACGTGGCGGGGTACCTCGTGGCCAACGACATCTCGTTGCGTGGGCCCCATCACCGCGACACTCCGGCCAAGCCGTTCCAGTGGGACTGGCTTGCCTCCAAGGGAGCCGACACCTCCCTGCCGATCGGCCCCGGCGTCGTACCGTCCTGGCAGGTGCCCGACCCGCAGGCGCTGAGCATCGTCACGCGTGTGAACGGTGAGGTGAAGCAGGACGGCAAGACCTCCGACATGGTGATCGATGTCGCGCACCTCATCGCGGACGCCAGCCGCTTGGTCACCCTCGAACCCGGCGACCTCATCCTGACCGGTACCCCGGCCGGCGTCGGCGCCTCCAGCGGAAGCTTCCTGGCCGACGGCGACCAGGTCGAGGTGTCGATCGAGGGCATCGGCACCATCAGCAACCGCCTCCAGCACCGCTCATCCTGACCTTCTGGAAGGAAGCCACATGACGATCACCCACCTGCGCAGCATTGCCATCTCAGCGGCGAACCCGGAGCACCTGCTGCCGTTCTACGAAGAGACATGGGGGCTCACCGGAGTGGGGCGCACGTCGGACGGTTCCCTCCTGCTCCGTGCCAATGGCCCCGAGCATCATGTTCTGGCCCTCGTCCCCGGTGGTGGCCACAGCCTGGAAGGCATCCACCTGGGCGCCTCGACCGCGGAGTTCGTCGACCGGCTCGCGGCGCGCATCGGCGCATCGGGCCACCAGGTCGTGCGTGGTCCCGCCCAGCGCCCTGTCGTCGAGGGCGGTGGGTATGGCGTGACCTTCCTCGATCCCGAGAGTCGTCGCGTCGAGGTGAGCCACGGCGTCACCCAGCACGAGGATGAGCATGCCGGCCTCCACGACTTCGGCCCCGATCGGCTCAGCCACATCGTGCTGAACTCCGTCGACGTGCCGGCGTCCCAGGCGTTCTACGTCGACCTGCTCGGCTTCTCGGTCTCCGACACCTACGAGCGTGACCTCATGATCTTCCTGCGGTGCAACTCACTGCACCACTGCATCGTGCTGGCGCCCGGGCAGTGGACGTCGTTGAACCACGTGGCCTTCGAGGTCGAGTCCTCCGACGAGGTGATGAAGTCGCTGGGCCGGATGCGTGCGGCCGGCTTCGAGACCATCTGGGGGCCCGGGCGACACGGTCCGGGAGGCAACGTCTTCTGCTACTTCACCGACCCCGTCGGGAACGTCATCGAGTACACCGCCGAGCTGCTGGAGCTCGACGACTCCTGGGAGCCGCAGGTCTGGGCGCGCACGCCGGAGAACGCCGACGTGTGGGGCACCAGTGGTGGCATCACACCCGAGGTCATCAAGGCCATGGCCAACCCGCCGCTCTCGGCTCAGCAGGGGTCTACGCCGTGAAGGCCTGGGTGATGAAGTCGTTCGGGGCCCCGGAGGTGCTCGAGCTGACTGACGTCGAGCCGCCGACCCCGGGTCCCTCGGAGGTCCGGGTCCGCGTCGAGGCCATCGCGGTGGCCCGCACCAAGGACGTCTCCCTGCGCGCGGGTCGCCCCCCGTTCGCGCCGAGGGTGGAGTTGCCGCACATCCCCGGCACCGAGCATGCCGGGACCGTCGACCTCGTGGGCTCGGACGTCTCGCCCGGGCTGGTCGGCGCTCGCGTCGCCGTCTCCGCGGTGCTCACGTGCGGGCACTGCACCGCCTGCACGCGCGGTCACGACGAGGCGTGCAGCTCCTTCGCGCTGATCGGCGTGGATCGCCAGGGCTGCTACGCGGAGTACGTCGTCGTCCCTGCATCGAACATCTTCCCCGTCCCCGATGACCTCCCGCTCGCGCACGCGGCAGCGCTCGCAGCCAACGGTCCCGTGGCTCGCGCGCAGCTCGACGCCGGAGGGGTGGGACCCGGCTCCGTGGTGGCGGTGATGGGGGCCGCCGGAGCTCTGGGGTCGACCGCTGCGTGCCTGGCACATCACCGCGGAGCAACCGTGATCGCGGTCGACCAGCTCGGGACGAAGGGAAAGCTGCTGGCCGAGCTCCCGTTGGACGCTGCCTTCGACGGCAACGACCCCACCTTGGCGGACTCGCTCCTGTCCCACACCGCCGGCTGGGGCGTCGACTGCGTCATCGACAATCTCGGGCTCGCTGAGCTCTGGGACAGCTACCGTCCTGCCCTCGCGACCATGGGCCGGATCGTGGTGTCGGGGGCGATCGGGCACGCGCCCATTGCGATGGAGCTGTTGCCTTTCTATCTCCGGAGCCAGTCGCTGGTGGGCGTGCGGACCGGTAACCACGCTCAGAGGCTGGCACTGTGGGAAGACGTCCGCGCCGGCTTCCGGCTGCCCGACGCCGTGGTCGTCACCCGTCCGTGGTCCGACATGCACGAGGTCCATGACCTGGTGGAGCAGGGTCGTTCGGTGGCCCAGACCGTCCTGGAGGTGCCACGTCCATGACCGGTCGGATGCTGGCGCCGGGAGACGGCCGACTCATCGCCGGGGGCGGTTTGCACGCGACCTTGAAGGTGGCCGGGGGTGAGGCGCTGACCTCGACCTTCGAGGTGGTGGTCCCTCCCGGGTACGACGTCGGTGCGCACGTTCACACCGTCGGTGAGGAGCTGTTCTACGTGGTCGAGGGCACGCTCGACCTGCTTGCCATGGAACCGGTCTCACGCGCGGGAGAGGATTGGCACGACTGGGTCGCACCGTCGGGGCAGACCTACCTTCGAGGCGGTCCGGGCTCGATGCTCTTCATTCCCGCTGGTTGCCCGCATGCGTTCGCGAACCCGACGGACACACCTGCGAAGATGCTGTTCCAGTCGGCCCCGTCGGGTCACGAGAACTACTTCGACGAGCTCGCAGCATTCCTGCGGGCCGCCAAGGGTCCGCCGGACCAGCAAGCACTGAGCGAGCTCCGCGCACGACACGACATCGAGCAGCTCACTCCCTTTGTCGGTGGCAGGGTGGGCAGCACCTCGGGGCACTAGTCGCCGCTGTGGGCCGTGCTCCGCCGGAACGCTCGCTCGACGTCGCCTTGCGAGATGGGCGGTCCGGGAAGGTCGATGGGCCCGCTCTGAGCCAACCCGTTGAGGAAGTTGGCGACCTGGCGGGAGGCCATGGTGGGCCAGTTCGGCCCATGGGACAGAGGATGCGTGATGAGGGCGCAGAAGACGATGACGTCGGTGGCGTTCACCTGGGAGTGGATGCTGCGCTCCGCGAGACCTCGTGCGATGTAACGCTCGAGCCGGTCGTTGATCGACTGTCGTGCCTGCAGGGCCTCGGGGCTGACCAGCGGGGGGGCGCCGTGCAGTGGGAGCACGAGCTGGTCGCCGATCTCGAGGGCCCGCGTCAGGTACAGCCCCACGGACTCGAGGCCGGAGGCCGCACCGTCGTCGATGCCGTCGAGGATGCCGTTGAGCAGCCCGTAGGCGCGCATCTCCAACGCGTGCAGAAGTGCGTCGCGGTCCGAGAAGCTTCGGTACAAGGTGGCGACGCCGACCCCGGCATTCGCCGCGATCGTGGCCAGCGGCACCGTCGCCCCGTCACGGAGGATCACTGGAGCCGCCGTTGCCAGGACGCGCTCGCGATTCTCCTCGGCATCTCGCCGCGGGCGTCGCTGCCTTCGGGCTGTTGGCACGTGCACTCCCTCCTTGCGGATCCTATCCACGAGCCCGGGTGCCCTGGTCTGAGTGGATCCCGTGGACTACAGTCCACTAAGCGGATGAAATCATCCATTTAAGAGAGGCGCGGATGGGATCTCGGGATCCTTGAGGCAGTCGCTCAAGACACCCCGGTTCAACATCCGCCTCGTCCGCTAGGAGAGTGCTATGAGCATGGCCTATCTCGCTCAACCCGACCAGCAACAGCAGCTGGAGTGGCTGGATGGAGGCACCCTCGCCATGTTGCTCGACAGTGCGGCCACCGCGGGCCAGCTGATGGTCGGACGCTTCGACGTCAGCAAGGGCGAGGCTCCGCCGTACCACCTGCACACCCGCGAGGACGAGGTCTTTCTCCTCATCAAGGGAACCGCTCTGGTCTGGGTCGACGACGAGGAGACCGAGCTCTCCGAGGGCGGGATCGTGTTCCTCCCCAAGAACATCCCGCACGCCTACCGGATCACCTCCGACAAGGCCGACCTGCTCATGATCAACACCCCTGCCGGGATCGAGGGCATGTTCCGCGAGACGGGTAGGGACAGGGCGCTGCCCCGCCCGTCGGACTTCCAGGTGACACCTGATCCGGCGGTCTCCGCGCGCTACGGCAACGTCATCGTCGGCCCACCCCGTTAGCAAGAGCGACCTCGCACCAAGCAGAAGGAGCACGCTCGCGGAATGGCGGAGTCGTTGGACGCCGATCTGCTCGGTCACACGTCGGGCCGCGGTTTCCACGTCTACGGCTGAGACCGGTCGCTCAGTCGCTGGAGACCGAGAGCAACAGCAACAACGTCATCGGTTCGATCACGAGCTGCGGTCGCCGGACGCGTGCGAGGTCAGGCTGGGTCGTGACCGAGGTGTCCGGGGAGCGTCACCCACCCGGGGGGTAGCGGACAGCTGAGCGTGAAGTTGACGAACCTTGCAACGGCTGCGGTCTGCGCTCGGTCGGGGCTCCACTGCAGCGTGTACGGCGCGAGCTGGCGCGGCTCGACCGGCCGGATCGCGGTGTTGCGGTGAGAGGTGCTCAGGGACTCGGTGAGCAGGACCCAGTCGATGTTCTCTTGCTGTGTCCATCCGGATGCAGCGAGATCGCTGGCCTCGAGGCGTTCTGTGGGTGGGGCGATGCCGGCTGCCTCCAGCGCCTGTTGCTGAGCGCGAGCCAATGCTGGGAACAGCTCCTCGTGTGGAACGCCGAGCACGTCGTGCTCCAGATCGAGGAGGGCCAGGGCGGGTCGGCCGGCCAGGCGGTGGGCGGGTCTCAGCCCGACCAGCAACGGCTCGCCGCAGAACACCTCACTCACCACGCCCGGGACGTCGGCCACCAGCCCGATGGTGATCGCGACATCGATGGTGGCGTCTGCCACGGCAGCAGCCAGGGCGGGTAACCAGAGCTGTCGGATCTCGAGGTCCACCCCGGGAAGCGCCACGGCAGCGGCGGCTTCCAGGTGGGGGATCAGGACGGGTGCGACGGGCGGGGTGATGCCGACGCGCACGGTGCCGACGTCCCCCTCTGCAACCCGGCGAACAGCAGCGGTGGCGGCTGCGACCTCGTCCAGGATGACGTGGGTACGCGCGAGCAGTTCCTCGCCGGCACTGGTCAGCGCGACGCGCCGGGTCGTCCTGGCGAACAGTGGAGTGCCCAGCTCCCTCTCCAGGCGGCGGATGCTCTCCGACAGAGTCGGTTGGCCGAGGTGCAGCCGGGCGGCAGCGCGCCCGAAATGCAGTTCGGCCGCGACCGCGGCAAAGGCCTCGAGCTGGCGGAGCTCCACGCGCGAACCCTATCCCGGCAGCGCCGATTCATCGTTCTCACCGATCAGTGCCTGCACCGACTGCGTCTTTTTCCCGTGTCTCCGAGGCGGGAGCATCAGAGATGTCAGGAAGAGCCAGCTCGAGAACGCGAGGGTCCAGGATGAGCAACGTGACAGTCCTCAGGGACACAGGCCTGATCCCGCCTTCCGGGTTCACCACGCACACCCTCGAGCACCCGGATTCCGAGCGAGTCGCCCTGGTCGGACGACGGCCTCCCGGGCAGTCGACGGGGGCAGGCATCGAGTTCACGCTCACTCTGATCGGCATCGGCTTGGTAGGGGGAGTGCTCAGCGGACTCTTCGCGGTCGGCGGGGGCATCTTGATGGTGCCGCTACTGGTCTGGCGCACGGGGATGGACCAGCGCCGAGCGGCAGCCACCTCCCTCGTGGCGATCCTCCCGGCCGCCCTCGTGGGTTCTCTCGCGTATCTGCGGCACGGACAGGTGGATGCGATCGCAGCTTCCTTCGTGACCACGGGCGCCGTCGCCGGAGCGGTCATCGGCTCCCGCCTGCTGCGTCGAATCCCGGTGGCCCAGCTTCGGTGGATGTTCGTGGTCTTCATCCTTCTTGTCGCGGGACGGCTGCTGCTGGTCACTCCGCACCGTGGCGGCCACGTGGACCTCACCCTGCTCGTCGTTGCCGGGTACGTCGGGATCGGCCTCGTCATGGGTCTCGCCTCAGGGCTGTTCGGAATCGGGGGCGGCATCATCGCGGTCCCACTCATGGTCTCCCTGTTCGCGGTCAGCGACCTCGTGGCGAAAGGCACCAGCCTGCTGGTCAGCGTCCCCACCAGCGCCGTCGGAACATGGTCCAACCGACGAGCAGGGCTGGTCGACGTACGTGCCGGGCTCGTCGTCGGTGTCGCTGCCGCCGCGGCTTCGGTGCCGGCCGTGAGCCTGTCGGTGAGGCTGTCGCCCCAGCTGTCCGCGCAGTTGTTTGCGGTCCTGCTCGTCGCGGTCGCCGCCCAGATCACGGTCAAGTCCCTCAGAAACCGTGAGATCCGATGACGTCCGTGACCGGCCTGATCAGCTTGGCCGCCCAGGTGCCGTCCAGCGAGAGCTACGGCGAGCTGCTGCGCAGCGTGAAGTCGATGCCTCCACGGCCACGGTGATTCAGGTGCGCAGGTAGAGCTAGCTGGTCTGCTTGGCCCGCCGCTTGGCCATCGCGCAGCGGAGGAGGTAGAGCGGGCTGGGTGGGACCCAGCCCAGCTGAAGGCCTTGGCCGAGGTCATCGCGCACGGCCCAGTGCTCGGTGACCAGTCCGTCGGCGACCCGCAGCCAGTGGCTCTGGCGGACTGAGAAGGTCTTGCCGGTGGGCGCCCACACGGTGTCGACGACGCCTTCGGCGTCATGAAGGACGAACGGGCCGACATGTCGACCACTCATCGTCGCGTCGACGACGACCAGGTCGCCCTCGGCAACGACGTGCTCCACCCGGTGCTCGAGGTCAGCGAAGGCGGCGCGCAGCCACAGTGCGGTGGCATGGAACCCCTCGGGACCTCCCACCCGGCAGCCGGGCGGCTCGATCGCGTCCTCGTGGTTGACCGCCCCCCGCGCGATCACCTCATCGAAGGCGGAGCGAGTGCCCTCCGCCATCACCTCCAGGCTGCGGAGTGCGACCGTGCGGCTTGTGTCGAGCGTGGTGACCATGTCCGGGACCTTTTTCGATATAGTCGAACAATACTGAAATAAGAATGGGGCCCATGGAGGAGAACGTCAATAGCGCGGAGCACCCTCGAGGCCGCAGCTACGACGCGAGTGGACGACGCGAGAAGGCGCTCGCCTCCCGACGCGCCGTTGTCGTGGCGGCACGCACCATGCTCGAGGAGCGTGGCTACGCCGGAACCACGATCGCGGACGTGGCCGGACGGGCTGGAGTCTCCGCCGTGAGCATCTACAAGGTCTTCGGAACCAAGGCGGCGCTCGTCAAGGAGGTCTTCGATGTCACCATCGCCGGCGACGACGAGCCGGTGGCCGTCGCCGATCAGCGGGATGCGCAGCGCATCCGTGAGGAGCCCGACGTACGGACGAAGCTCCGCCTGTACGCCGAGAGTGCCGCTGCGCGCGCCGAACGTTCAGCCGGGGTGCAGCTCGCTCTGCGCAACGGCGCCCCAGCAGACCCCGCGATCGCTGACTTGTGGCAACAGCTGCAGGCCGAACGGCTGACCGGGATGACGATGCTCGCCGGTCATCTGATCGCCACGGACCAGCTCCGTGCCGGGATCGAGGTCGACGAGGTCAGGGACGTGCTCTGGACGTGCATCTCCATCGAGGTCTACGACCTGCTCGTGGTGCAACGAGGATGGACCCGAAGCGGGTACGCCGACTGGATGGCGCGCACCTTGATCGCCTCGATCGTCGACGAATGAATCAGTCGGCCTTGCGAGCAGAGAGCGACCCTGCGGACGCGAAGTTGGCCCCGCTCATCGCCGGTCTCCCTAGACTCACTGACCTGCCGATACCAGAGGAGGAGTCCGTGGGACGACTCGACGAGCTCGACCTGTCACTGTCACTGCCGAAGAAGGAAGCGAAGCGGCGACTGAAGAAGGAGCAGAAGCGGCTGCTTGCTCTCCGGCTTCGCCTGGCGGGCCTTCGTGGGGAGGAGATCGGTCCGCCGGTCTGCGTCGTCTTCGAGGGCTGGGACGCGTCCGGCAAGGGCGGAGCGATCAAGCGACTCGTCAAGGAGCTCGACCCCCGGCACGTGCGCGTGCGGTCCTTCTCCGCACCCACCGACGACGAGCAGCGTCACCACTGGCTGTGGCGCTTCTGGCCGGTGCTGCCCGGGTGGGGAGGCATGGCCGTCTTCGACCGGTCCTGGTACGGCCGCGTGCTGGTCGAGCGCGTCGAGGGCTTTGCCGAGCACGACGCCTGGCAGCGGGCCTTCACCGAGATCCGCGAGTTCGAGTCGATGCTCGTCGCCGAGGGCATGATCGTGGTCAAGTTCTGGGTGCACATCTCGGACGAGGAACAGCTACGTCGTTTCAAGGCCCGCAAGAAGGACTCGCTGAAGTCGTGGAAGCTCACCGACGAGGACTGGCGCAACCGCGAGAAGCGGGACGCCTATACGGAGGCCGTGGAGGACATGCTCGAACGGACGAGCACGTCACAGTCGCCGTGGCACCTCATCGAAGGTGACTCGAAGCGGTTCGCGCGGTTGCGCGTGGTCGAGACCGTGAACCAGGCCATCGAAGCTGCGATCGGTGGCGGCACGAACGCAACCGGGTCCTAGGCGTCTCCCAGGACCCAGCCGGGAGGCCACATCACAGGTGGCTGCCCGGCACACCCGAGAGATCCTGGGCGGCTGCGACGACGGCAGGCAGCAAGGAGTCCGCGATCACGGAGTAGCCCGCGCTCGAGGGATGGAAGCGATCGGCGGAGAACAGCGTCGGGTCGGAGGCGAACGCGTGTGAGGCACGCTTCTCCGGATCCCCGATCCGTCCGCCCTCGGCCAGGACAGCCGCTACCTGGTGTTCGCGGAAGGAGTCGCCGGCCGTGCGTACGACGTCGCGCAGGAACACTGGCACGTGCGGGATGGCGCTGAGATCGGGAGCCGGAGCAACCACCACCTGCGCACCGATGGCGCGAAGACGACGTACGGCGTCACCCAGCGCTCGGACGGCCGGCTCGACAGGCTCGAGGTGGGTCAGGTCGTTGGCGCCGATCACGACGACCACCAGGTCGGGACGCCACTGCAGGCAGAGGTCCACCTGCCCGGCCAGTCCCGAGCTGCGCGCGCCCGGTCTGGCGAACACCCGGGTCTCCGGCTCGAACCCCCGCAGCTCGAGACCCTCGGACAGCCGGGGCGCGAGCGTGTCGCGCTCTCGGGCGGCTCCTTGACCCCAGCCGATGGAGTCGCCCAGCACCGCGAGCCTCAAGGTCATGCCTCAAGGAGACCAGACCTCACCAAGGAGGTACGGCGACCGCACTGCTGCCTGACCTGCCGTCGACTACCCGTGGGTGGTTCTCGTCCCCTGCTCGAATCTCGACCTGGTCGTGGTGAGACCGACTCGGAGAGGCGACTCGGGATCGAAGAAGTCGGTGCCCCAGAGGAAGTAGCCGGAGGCAGCCATGGCCGCCCGCCGTCGCTCGGACAGGCGGTAGTGACCCTTGGTGTGCAGCACCGCTGTCTCGCCTGATCGGGCGACGTGCAGGAGGAAGGCGTCCCCGGGGTCGGAGCCGCTGGCCGGCTTCCAGACGAAGTGAATGGCCCCGCGCGACCAGCAGAGGTAGCCGTCGAGGCAGCGGTCGAGCCACGCCGGGGGTCGGGGCGCGGCGAGGGCGTCGACCGTGCCCGGCCCGACCGGCTGAAGCTCCTTCGACACCGTGGCTCGCCCGCCGATCGCCCCTGGCCCGAAGAGGCTCTTCAGCGGTGAGGGACCCACGTAGCGCCAGCCGCCCTCCCACCCGAAGATGAAGCTGGTGATGATCGTCTGGTCGTCGTTGGGGACCTTGTCCAGCTCGCCGGGCTCGCGTTCGCCGCCGTCCCAGTGCGTCACCTCTCGCCCATCGGCGACCGCCCGGGGGCTCGTCCTGAGCCGCAGCCGCGGGTCGCTCACCAGGTCGGACAGGGTGGCCACCGACGGCTGGAGCTTCATGGCGCGTGGGTCGCGGGTGATGTTGGGACCGGACACCAGCACGGTGATCAGCGTGCCCTCGCGTTCCAGCGCGAGCGCGACGATGCCCGGATCCTCCTCGGGGACGAGCAGCTCCCAGCGGAGCTGCGCACCGCCGTCCAGGGCGGCGCAGTGCTCGCTGTCACAGGCCGGCAGGCTCCGCGCGCGTTGCAGGGTGACCCGGACGAGGTCGCCGTCGGACTCGCCGTCGCCGTGGTAGCGGAAGTCGGCGCCGACGTACCCCGGTGGAGAGGTCTCGTCGACGTAGGTCGCCTCCCTGCGAGAGGTCGTCGGCGAGAGGTGGTCCAGCATCACCGCGGCGATCGCGCGGGAGGTGATCGGCACCTGGCCGGCCTCAGCACCTTGGTCCGCGGAGCCCAGGTTCCCGCAGGCCGTGGTCGCGACCATGACCACCAGCCCGAGGACCAGCGCCAGTCTCGTACGACGCGCCATCGATCCCCCGATCTCCCTCAGGGTTAGCGCATGTTGTCGCGGAAGACGCGGTGGAAGATGCCGGCGCGACCCAGCTTCTTGCGGCTCTCCTCGGAGATCGTCCCGCTGTCGAGGTAGTCGTTGAATCCCGGCACCTTGGCGGCGTCGTCGTCGCTGACCGACTCGAACCCCATGGACCAGTCCGGGAAGACCCGTGTGGCGATCTGCTCGCGCAGGGCGACGTACAGGTTGCGGTGCCGAGTGTCCCGCTGGATGCGGGCGAACGTCTCGTCCACGGCGTCCTCGGTGCCCTTCCAGGGTCTGGATGAAGTGCCCGCCGGCGTACAGCAGCATGCCGGTCAGGCCGGCGGCGTGGTTCCTCTCCCGGGTGCTGGTCAGCAGCTCGCTGAGCGCTTCGTCGCTGTAGGGGACCGTGGCCGTACTGAGGTAGGTGAGCGAGATCATCTGTGGAACCCCCCGGAGGGTCGTTGACATGTGCCGGACGGGCTCGCGTCCTGCCCCAGTATGCGCGCCGGAAACGCGGGACACGGGGGAACTGCGCACTGGGCTGCTCGGTCTGCCTACCCGGTGCCACGTAGCGTTCGTGCATGGCTGTGAGTTCACCCGGAAACCTCACCACTCGCACCGTCGAGGCTGCCGACCTCCCCGCGGTCCTGGCGATCTACGCCGCGGGACTGGCCACGCGCAACGCGACCTTCGAGACCGAGCTGCCGACCGCTGATCAGCTGCAGGCCAAGTGGATCCCTGGCTTGGCCTGGGTGGCGGAGGCCGACGGCGAGGTGGTCGGCTGGACAGCGGTGATGCCGGTCTCGAGCCGAGCCTGCTACGCCGGGGTGGGGGAGACCTCGGTGTACGTCGCGGAGGCCGTCCGCGGTCGAGGAGTCGGCAAGGCTCTGCTCCGGACCCAGGTCGAGGGTGCCGATGCCGCGGGGATGTGGACCCTGCAGACCTCGATCTTCCCGGAGAACCCGGCGAGCATCGCGCTGCACGAGGCCGCCGGCTACCGCACCCTCGCGGTGCGCAGCGGATCGCGCAGCTCGACGGGATCTGGCGCGACACGGTCCTGATGGAGAGGCGCAGCGAGGTCAACTGAGGCCGCCGGGCAGGATGGTCCCGGCAGCGACTCATCCGTGGCAGGAGATCCATGACCGACGTACTCGTCCTGGTCGGGATGTCCGCACGCGAGGTGCAGGCGCGTGACCGGCTGCTGGCCATGGCCCGGCCCCGTGGCGCGAGCGTCGCGTTCCTCCAGCTGGGCGACCCGTCGCTGTCGCGGGAGCTGACGCGACTGGCCGACGCGGGCGCCGGGCGGATCGTGCTGGTCGGGGTCAGCCTCGGGGTCGCTCGCGCCGAGCAACGGCTGGCTGCGCCGGATCGCCGGACACTGGCTGCGCGAACGGCCGGGCTCGTGCCCGGAGCTGAGCACGGCCACCTCGCTGCTCACCGACGAGGCCCAGCTCGAGGGCCTGCTCGGGCACACGAGGGTCATCACAGGCACGCAGGCGCCGCTGACCTCGGCCGCCTGGGAGGACGTCACCCCGCATCGGCACCAGGTGCTGGTCTGCCGCGGTCCGCGATGTACGGCGCTCGGCTCGGACGCCAGCGCCGAGGCGTTGATCCTGTCGCTGATGAGCCACGACCAGGGCGACGACGACGTACTCATCACCCACACCGGCTGCCAGTTCCCGTGCAACCAGGCGCCGGTGATGAGCGTGCAGCCGGACGACGTCTGGTACGGCCACGTCGACCCGGAGGCTGCCCGCGAGATCGTCGCGGAGCACCTCGTCGGCGGGCGACCGGTCGAGGCGCGTCGCCTGCCGCGACACCGCAGCGGCCCGCAGTCGCGCCCGGAGGCGGGCTCCGCGTAGATTGGCCCCCACGTCTCGTGGAACAGGAACCCGGTGCGACCTCAGGTCAATTCCGGGGCGGTTCCGCCACTGTGACGCCGAGGTCCCCGGACCGCGGCCGAGCCAGACACTGGCCACGGGACTTCCCACCACACGCGGGGCGAGAACCCCCGAGGAGGAACCCGATGCGCATCGCGCTGCTGTCGACATCCGACACCGACCTGCTCTCCGCCCGTGCCTCCGGCGCGGACTACGTCTTCGCCAACCCGGCCCGGCCGGGGCACCAGTCGATGGCCGAGACCATCGAGGGAGCCGACCTCGTCGTCGGCCGCATCCTCGGCTCGCCGCAGGACCTGTGCTCGGGCTTCGCCCGCATCCGCGGGACCGGGATGCCGATGGTGGTGCTCGGCGGTGAGCAGGAGCCCAACGCCGAGCTGATGGAGATGTCGACGGTGCCGACGGGCATCGCCGCCGACGCGCACCGCTATCTCGCCGAGGGTGGGCCGGCCAACCTCGCGCAGCTGCACGCCTTCCTGTCCGACACGATCCTGCTCACCGGCGAGGGCTTCGAGCCGCCGGTGGAGATCCCGGCGTGGGGGGTGCTCGAGCGAGCACCACTGGTGGTTGAGGAGCGAGCGTCAGCGAGCGTCTCGAAACTGGTGACCTTCCGCGGATCGGGGTGCTGTTCTACCGCGCGCACGAGTCCAGTGGGAACAGCGCGTTCGCGCACTCCCTGGCCGACGCGATCGACGCGACCGGGCACGCTGTCGGCGTACCGATCTTCAGCTCCTCGCTGCGCTCCGCTCCCGACGACCTGTACGCCGAGCTGGGGACCCTGGACGCGCTGATCGTCACCGTGCTCGCGGCCGGTGGGAGCAAGCCGGCCACGGCGAGTGCCGGTGGGGACGACGAGGCGTGGGACGTCGAGCGCATGCAGGCCCTCGACATCCCGATCCTGCAGGGGCTCTGCCTGACCTCGAGCCGGGAGGAGTGGGAGGCCTCCGACGAGGGGGTCAGCCCGCTCGACTCGGCCAACCAGATCGCGATCCCCGAGTTCGACGGCCGCATCATCACGGCACCGTTCTCGTTCAAGGAGATCGACGAGGACGGGCTGCCGCGCTACGTCGCCGATCCCGAGCGGTGCGCGCGGGTCGCCGGGATCGCCGTCGCCCACGCCCGGCTCCGGCACGTCGCCCCTGCTGACCGCAAGGTCGCGCTGATGCTGAGCGCCTACCCGACCAAGCACTCGCGGGTGGGCAACGCGGTCGGTCTCGACACTCCTGTCTCCACGATCCGGCTGCTGCGCCGGCTGCGAGACCAGGGCTATGACCTGGGGGCGCCTGGCGAGATCCCGGGCCTGGAGATGACCGACGACACCGAGGCGGGCGACGCGCTGATCCACGCGCTGATCGCCGCGGGTGGCCAGGACGAGGAGTGGCTCACCTCGGCCCAGCTCACCGAGAGCCACGTGCGGATCCCGGCTGACGACTACCGCCGCTGGACCGCAGGTCTCCCGGCCACGCTGATGGACCGCGTGACCGAGACCTGGGGCGAGGCGCCCGGGCAGCCTCTTCGTCAACGACGCCGGGGAGATCGTGCTGGCCAGCATCTCGGCCGGCAACGTCGTACTCCTCATCCAGCCGCCCCGCGGCTTCGGTGAGAACCCGGTCGCGATCTACCACGACCCCGACATGGCCCCGTCGCACCACTACCTCGCGGCCTACCGCTGGCTGGAGAACCCCGTCGAGGCGGGCGGGTTCGGCGCCCACGCCGTGGTGCACCTCGGCAAGCACGGGTCGATGGAGTGGCTGCCCGGCAAGAACGCCGCGCTCTCCGCGTCCTGCGCGACGGACGCCGCGATCGGCAACCTGCCGCTGATCTACCCGTTCCTCGTCAACGACCCGGGCGAGGGTGCCCAGGCCAAGCGTCGGGCGCACGCGACGATCGTCGACCACCTGATCCCGCCGATGGCCCGTGCGGAGACGTACGGCGACATCGCCAAGCTCGAGCAGCTCCTCGACGAGCACGCCAACATCGCCGCGATGGACCCGGCCAAGCTGCCGGCCATCCGCGCGGAGATCTGGACGCTGATGCACGCCGCCGAGATGCACCGCGATCTCGGCCTGGACGAGCGACCCGAGGACGAGGAGTTCGACGAGTTCATCCTTCATGTCGACGGCTGGCTGTGCGAGATCAAGGACGCCCAGATCCGCGACGGCCTGCACGTCCTCGGCCAGGCGCCGGAGGGCGAGGCGCGGGTCAACCTGGTGCTCTCCATCCTGCGCGCCTCGCAGGTGTGGGGCGGGGAGACCGCCTCGGTCCCGGGGCTGCGTTCCGCGCTCGGGCTCAAGGAAGGCGCAGCCCTTCGACAGGCTCAGGAACCGGGTTTTGCTGTCGATGCGATCGAGGAGCAGGCGCGCGCTCTCGTGCAGCGGATGGAGGACGCCGACTGGGACCTCGAGGCCGCCGCCGGGCTGCACGACGACCCCGAGGTGGTCCGCGTGCTGCGGTTCGCCGCCACCCAGGTCGTCCCCCGACTGGCCCGCACGACCGACGAGCTCGACGCGGTCCTGCACGCCCTCGACGGCGGGTTCATCCCCGCCGGGCCGTCGGGTTCGCCGCTGCGTGGGCTGGTCAACGTGCTCCCGACCGGCCGCAACTTCTACACGGTCGATCCTCGCGCGGTCCCCTCGCGGCTCGCCTGGGAGACCGGCCTCGCGATGGCCGACTCGCTGATCCAGCGCTACCTCGACGACACCGGCACCTATCCCGAGTCGGTGGGCCTCTCCGTGTGGGGTACGTCGGCGATGCGTACCTCCGGCGACGACATCGCGGAGGTGCTCGCCCTGCTCGGCGTACGCCCCTCGTGGGACATGGCCTCCCGTCGCGTGAACGACCTCGAGGTGGTGCCGCTCGACGAGCTCGCCCGCCCGCGCATCGACGTGACCGTGCGGATCTCCGGCTTCTTCCGCGACGCGTTCCCGCACGTCCTGGGGATGCTCGACGACGCCGTCCGGATGGTGGCCGAGCTCGACGAGCCGGCCGAGCTCAACTACGTCCGCGCACACGCACAGGCCGACCTCGCCGAGCACGGCGACGAGCGCCGGGCGACCACGCGGATCTTCGGGTCCAAGCCGGGTTCCTACGGCGCCGGCATCCTGCAGGTCGTCGAGTCCGGCTCGTGGCGCGACGACAACGACCTCGCCGAGGTCTACACGGCCTGGGGCGGGTTCGCCTACGGCCGCGACCTCGACGGAGCACCGGCCGCTGACGACATGCGCACCAACTACCGCCGGATCAAGGTCGCGGCGAAGAACATCGACACCCGCGAGCACGACATCGCCGACTCCGACGACTACTTCCAGTACCACGGCGGCATGGTCGCCACCGTCCGCGCGCTCACCGGCTCGGACCCCAAGGCGTACGTCGGCGACTCGACCACGCCCGACGCCGTACGCACCCGCACGCTGCAGGAGGAGACGAACCGCGTCTTCCGTGCCCGCGTGGTCAACCCGCGCTGGATCGGCGCGATGCAGCGGCACGGCTACAAGGGAGCCTTCGAGCTCGCCGCCACCGTCGACTACCTCTTCGGGTTCGACGCCACCACGGGCGTGGTGCACGACTGGATGTACGACACCCTCGCCAAGGAGTACGTCCTCGACGAGACCAACCAGGCGTTCATGCGGAAGTCGAACCCGTGGGCGCTGCGCGGCATCGTCGAGAAGCTGCACGAGGCAGTCGACCGCGGCCTGTGGGCCGACCCGGACGCCGAGGTGCTGGCCGCGATGCAGCAGGTCTACCTCGAGCTCGAGGGCGACCTGGAGGACAAGGCCGGTGGTTAGGCGGGTCCGCCTGATCGGCGTCGGCTGCGGTGACCCGGAGCAGGTCACGCTCGAGGCCGTCGCGGCGATGCGCAGCGTGGACTTCTTCGTGGTCACCGACAAGTCGCGTTCGGCGCACGGTGGCAGCGGGATGCCGGACCCACTGGTGAACGCACGCCAGCGGCTGCTCGACCGTCACTTGAACTCGGAGCCTCGCATCGTCCGGGTCGAGGACCCGGAGCGCGAGCGCAGCGCCGATCGGACCGCCTCGGTGGACGACTACGAGCGCGTGGTCACCTCCTGGCACGACGCCCGTGCCGCGGCGTACGAGCAGGTGCTGCTCGACGTCGAGGGTGACGCGGGGTTCCTGATCTGGGGAGATCCGGCCTTCTACGACTCCACGATCCGGGTGCTGGAGAACGTCGCGTCGCGGGGCCACGTGGCCTTCGAGCTCGACGTGATCCCGGGGATCTCGTCGGTGCAGCTGCTGGCGGCCAAGCACCGGCTGGTGCTGCACGAGGTCGGCCAGGCGCTGCACGTGACCACCGGTCGCCGGCTGCGCGAGGCCGTGGCCCAGGGACAGGACAACGTGGTGGTGATGCTCAACCGGGTCATCGACCTCGACGGCCTCGAGGACTGGCAGATCTGGTGGGGCGCCAACCTCGGCACTCCGTCGGAGGAGCTCGTGGCCGGCCGCGTCGAGGACGTGGTCGCGGACATCGAGGCGGCGCGCACCCGGGTCAAGGAGGCGGCGGGCTGGGTGATGGACATCTACCTGCTCCGGCGTACGCCGTGAGCGCGATCCTCGTCGCCGGCACCACCTCCGATGCCGGCAAGAGCATCGTCACGACGGGGCTGTGCCGGGCGCTGTCGCGACGAGGAGTCAAGGTCGCGCCGTTCAAGTCGCAGAACATGTCCAACAACTCGATGGTCTGCGCCGACGGGGCTGAGATCGGCCGGGCGCAGTGGATCCAGGCACTGGCCGCGAACGCCGAGCCCGAGGCCGCGATGAACCCGGTCCTCCTCAAGCCCGGGAGCGACCAGCGCAGTCACGTCGTGGTGATGGGCCGTCCCGCGGGCGAGGTCTCCGCGCGCGACTTCGCCACCGGGCGGGCGCACCTGGCGCGGGCGGCGTACGACGCCTTCGACGACCTCTCCTCCCGCTACGACCTCGTGGTCGCCGAGGGGGCGGGCAGCCCGGCCGAGATCAACCTGCGCTCCAGCGACTACGTGAACATGGGGCTGGCCCGGCACGCGTCGATCCCGACGCTCGTGGTCGGCGACATCGACCGCGGCGGTGTCTTCGCGTCGTTCTTCGGGACGGTCGCGCTGCTCGAGCCCGCAGACCAGCGGCTGGTCGCGGGGTTCGTGGTCAACAAGTTCCGCGGCGACCGGTCGCTGCTGCAGCCGGGGCTGGACGAGCTGCGTCGGCTCACCGGACGGCCGACGTACGGCGTGCTCCCGTGGCACCCCGATCTCTGGCTGGACAGCGAGGACGCGCTCGACCTCGACGGTCGTCGCGCCCGGTCGGACCGTCCCGCCCTGAAGGTGGCCGTCATCCGGCTGCCGCGGATCAGCAACTTCACCGACGTCGACGCGCTCGGGCTCGAGCCGGACCTCGACGTGGTGTTCGCCTCCGACGCGCGGGCGCTGGCGGGCGCCGACCTCGTCGTACTCCCGGGAACCAGGGCCACCATCGCCGACCTCGCCTGGCTGCGGGAGCGCGGCCTGGACCGTGCGGTGCTCGACCATGCAGCGGCGGGACGACCCGTCCTCGGGATCTGTGGCGGCTTCCAGATGCTGGGGCGCTCGATCACCGATCCCGCCGGCGTCGAGGGAGTCGCCGGAACCACTGTCGCCGGCCTCGGGCTGCTCGACGTCGGCACCGACTTCGAGGCGGAGAAGGTGCTCCGCCTGTCGGAGGGCTCGGCACTGGGCCAGCAGACCACCGGCTACGAGATCCACCACGGTCGCGTCAGCCGAGGGTCGGCCGCGGACGAGTTCCTCGGGGGTGCCTGCACCGAGTCGGTGTTCGGAACGATGTGGCACGGCAGCCTGGAGTCGGACGGGTTCCGCGCGGCACTGTTCGAGTGCGGTCGCGCGGCTGCGCGGCCTCGACTGGTCGCCGTCCGGGGTGAGCTTCCCGGCGGCGCGTGCCAGGCGACTGGACCTGCTGGGCGATCTCGTCGAGGAGCACCTCGACGTCGACGCCGTGCTCGGCCTCGCGGCCTCCGGGGTGCCTGCTCTTCCGATCCTGCCGCCGGGCGCCGACCGATGAGGATCCTGGTCCTCGGCGGCACGGCCGAGGCGCGCGACCTGGCCGCTGCTCTCGTTGCGGCCGACGTCGAGGTGGTCTCGTCCCTCGCAGGTCGGGTCGCCCGCCCGCGGCTGCCGGTGGGGGAGACGCGCATCGGCGGCTTCGGTGGTGCTGCGGGGCTCGAGTCCTACGCGCGAGGACTTCGACGCGGTGGTCGACGCGACCCATCCGTTCTCGGCGCAGATCTCCGCCAACGCTGCCGTCGCCTGCGCGGACCTCCCGCTGCTGCGGCTGGAGCGCCCGGGCTGGGCGGCTTCGTCGACCGCCGACTGGCACTGGGTCGACTCGCACGAGGAGGCGGCCAGCCACGGCGAACCGGCTGGGCGACCGGCCGTTCCTGACCGTCGGGCGCCAGGAGCTCGGCCGCTTCGTGGCCGAGCTGGGCTCCGCGTCCGTGCTGGCTCGCGTGGTCGACGAGCCCGACCTCGAGCTGCCGTCTGCCTGGCAGGTGCTGCTGAGCCGTGGCCCCTACGTGCTCGCGGACGAGCTGGCGCTGATGCGCGACCATCGGGTCGACGTACTCGTCACCAAGGACTCCGGTGGTGCCCACACCTGGCCGAAGCTGGAGGCCGCGGCTGCTCTGGACATCCCGGTGGTCGTCGTACGCCGCCCGGCACCGGTCCCCGGCGTGGAGAGCGTCGGCTCGGTCGCGGAAGCCGTCGCGTGGGTGGGGAGTCGTCGATGAAGGTGCTCGTGACCGGTGGGGTTCGCTCGGGCAAGTCCCGGCACGCGGAGCAGCTGTTGGCGGCGTACGACGATGTCACCTACGTCGCGCCCGGTCCGACGGCGCAGGAGGATCCCGATCCGGACTGGGCGGCGCGCATCGCCGCGCACCGGGACCGGCGACCCTCGGGCTGGACCACCCTGGAGACGCGCGACCTGACCACCGCGCTCGGTGTCGTCGGCCCCGTGCTGGTCGACTGCCTGGGCACGTGGCTGACTGCGACCATCGACGCCGAACAGGCCTGGGACCAGCCGGTGGAACGCGTGCACTCGCTCATCGACGAGCAGCTCGAGCGCGTCGCTGCCGCGCTGGCCGCAGCCACAGGGCCAGTCGTTCTCGTCACCAACGAGGTCGGCCTCGGCGTGGTCCCCGAGCACCGATCGGGCCGCCTCTTCCGCGACCTGCTCGGCAACGTCAACCAGCGGTTGGCCGCGGAGTGCGAGGCGGTGCACCTCGTAGTCGCTGGACGTGTTCTGGTCCTGTGACCTGAGGTGCCCGCGGGAGTCTGAACTCGAAGCAGGTGGTGGTGGGCGTGCAGCTGACGCTGACGTCGCCTCGATGCGCCTCGACGATCGACCGCACGATGGACAGCCCGAGTCCGATGCCCTGCTTCTCGCCCTCGACAGCATTGCCCCCGCGGTAGAGGCGATCGAAGACGTGCTCGACGTCCACGGCCCGGATGCCCGTTCCCTCGTTGGTGACAGACAGGGTGACCATGTCGGCGTCGGCGCTCAGCACGACCGTGACCTCGCTCGCCGCGGGCGAGAACTTGAGGGAGTTCGTGAGCAGGTTGTCGACCGCCTGGCCGAGCCTGTCCGGATCGCCGATGACCTGGGCACACTCCTCGTCCCTGACCAGGGAGACCCGCACCTGGGCTCGTTGGGCGACCGGCGCCGCGGCCTGTACGGCATGGTGGACGAGGTCGTAGAAGTTGAGCTGCTCGGGTTGGATGCGGAACCCGCCCTCGCCGATCTGCACCATGGTGAGCAGGTCGTCCACGAGGCGCAGCTCCCGCCGAGCGTTGCGGACGACGACGTCGAGCAGTGATCGCGCGTGGTCGCTCAGGTCCTCCTCTCCGAGGTCCTCCAGCAGCTCGCCGTAGCCGAGCACCGAGGTGAGCGGTGTCCGGAGCTCATGGGAGACGGTCGCGAGGAAACCGTCCTTCTCCGCCTCGGCCTCGCGCTGGAGTCGCCGACGCTCGCTGATGTCCAGCACGACGAGCCGCAGCATCAGTCCTTGGGCGGTGCGCAGGGAGCTGATCGTGATCTCGACCGGAACCACTGACTCGTCCGACCGAATGAACTCCGCGTCCAGGACGTGGGTTTCCGGGGGTAGTCGGCCTTCGGTGGCGGACTCGTGGCACTCGCGGAGCTTTTCCTCGAGCTCGGAGGCGTGGCTCACTGGGAAGAGCGAGGTCACAGGCTGGTTGAAGAAGACGATGTGTTCCCGCTCGAAGAGTCTGGTCGCGGCCGCGTTCGCCAGCATCATCCTGCCCTCCGGGGTGCAGACCATGGTGGCGTCCGGGTTGGCCTCGAGCATGCCGCGGCGCCTGATCTCCTCCAGGCTCACGTCGCGGATGATGCGGATGGTCGCCACCACCGCAGGACTTTCGGCCCACTGGACCGGCGCGTTGGCGACCTGCGCATCGAACGTCGACCCGTCCTTGCGCTCGATCCGGGTGACCAGACCGTCTTCCAGGGTGCGGCGCACGGGGGCGGACGCGTACTCCTTCATGCGCGTGGCGAGCTCAGCGCGAAGCTCCTCCGGGATGAGGGTGAGGACTGACTGACCCACCAGCTCGTCACGGGCATGCCCGGTGAGCGCGAGCAGGCGGTCGTTCACGATGATGATGCGGGCCTGGGCGTCATAGACCGCGACGCCGTCCTGGATCACCTCGACCGCGAGCGCCAGCTGCCCGAGGGCCAAGACACCGGCCGGTTCATCCTTGCCCACGCGGTGCCCCGATCCGACCGACTTGAGGGTGGTTGCGCACGGGGTCCAGGTGCACCGAACAATCCATGAGAACACAGACAATCGGCTACGGGAATGCTTCCTCGCCGACGGATAGAAGATCGTCTGGTGCTGACAGGCCTCAGCGAGGGCAGCGCGACACCGTCGTGACGGCGTACTGGTGCCCCGTCGGACTGGTCCAGACGTAGCTGCCGTCATCCAACCGCTTGTAGTGCCAGGACGTGTGCGTCTTGGCTCGATGGTGGGTCCGGCAGAGCGGGGCGAGGTTGCCCGGATGGGTCTGGAGCGGTGGACCGCCGTCCTCCATCGGAAGGTATTCGGTGATGTGGTCCAGGTCGCAGAACCGGGAGTCTCGTCGACATCCGGGGAAGACGCAGTGGCTGTCGCGGAGGATCACCAGGTCGCGCATCGCCTCAGGCGGGTCGTGCCGGTCGACCGCCAGCTCGGGGGTGAGGTCCCCGACGAGATCGATCACGGGTCGAACGGTGAACGTGGCGCCCACCTCGACGAACTGGGCCAACCAGTCGGCGAGCATCTTGTTGGTCGCGGCCCCGAAGCGCTCGACCACCGTCGCACCGGTCGCCGCGGCCCCGTCGTCGACGAGGTCGTCGCCCGTGAGGTGCACGTAGAGGTTGACGTTGCCTTGGCCGCCAGAGCGAGTCGGCGCTGCCTCGCGGCCGGACATCAGGTCGAGGGCATGCTGCGGGTCGGCGAGGATCCCGACCGCGCGGGCGCGGCGGACGTCCAGGTCGTCGGTGTCGCCGAGCTCGGCGAGGTCGCTGGCGATCCGGGTCACTGTGGCGTCGAACAACAGGGCGTCGGTGGTGTCCAGGGTCATGCTGAGGTCGCTGGTCGCGGGACTCGCGTTCTTCCGCAGCCACACTCCTCGCCTCGCCAGGGCGTCTTCCTCCTCGGCGACTGCACGGTCGGGATCGAAGTAGAGCCTGGCCTCTCGGACAAGGCGCTCGGCCTTGACCTGGTGGATCTTCTCCGGAGCGGCCGAGACGAGCCTGTCGGCGAACGCTGCCGCCTCCATCGAGAGGTCGGTGGTCAGCCTGGCGATCTGCCGGGCACGCCAGACCGGGACCTGTCCCTCGGCAGCCAAGCCTCGCAGTCTCGGTAGTCGGTAGGTCAGCTCGAGCGCATCGCCGATGAGGACCCGGGCGGCATCGAGGGTGATGCCCAGCGCTGCCCCGAGGTCGGCCGGCGCGAACTCCGCGACCCACGGCGCTCCGACTCCCGCGAGTGGAGTGAGCCCCTCGTCGTGCAGGTCTGACTCGCCCCAGTGGGCGGGCACCTCGTTGGCCGGGCAGGGGTGCAGCAGCGCCCAGGTCACGGCCAGATCCAGCTGGTCGAACGCCGCTGCTTGTTCGACTTTCTGGGCAGCGCGGACACGGTCGATCACCTCGGTGGGGGTGAGCCGTGTCGTCGTCTCCATGGATCAATTATTGATCGATAGTGCGTTCGAATCAAGAGGTAGACGGCAATCTGTGGACAACTTTCCAGACCGGCGTTGGCGGGCGTTCCCCAGCGTGTCGGTGCCGACGCCAAGCGATCCCCGCAGCCACCACGACGGCCCCGACGTCCACGCGTCGAGCCAGGTCCACGGCGCGGGAGATGTCGTCGGGTGCCGCGTCGCGGCCCGAGCCGAGGACCGCGCGGTGCTCGGTGCGGTCGCCGTACTGGTTGGTCCCGCCGAGCCGGATGCCGAGAGCTCCGGCGAAGGACGCCTCGACCGGGCCGGCGTTCGGGCTGGGGTGCGCAGGAGCATCCCGCCGCCACGTGCGCACCGCCGCGATCGGGTTCGGGCCCAGCGCGGCTGCGAGGAGCGCGCTGAGCCGAGCGCCGGGGAGGTTGAGCAGGTCGTCGAGTCGTGCGGAGGCCCAGCCGAACCGGAGGTAGCGGACGCTGCGGTGACCGATCATCGCGTCCAGCGTGTTCGCAGCGCGATAGCCCAGCAGGCCCGGAATCCCGAAAAGGCCGCCGAGCAGCAGCGGTGCGACGACGGCGTCGGAGGTGTTCTCCGCGACCGACTCGACCACCGCTCGGGCGATCTCGCCCTCGGACAGGTCGCTGGTGTCGCGCCCGACCAGGTGGGTCAGTCGTTGCCGTGCCTCGGGCAGCCGTTGCCCGGCGAGCAGGCCACTCACGGCGGAGGCCTCCCGCTCGAGGGACGCCCCGCCGAGGACGACCCAGGTGATGGCCGCGGTCGTGGTCGCGTGCAGGAGCGGCCGTCGGCGAGTGCGCTCGAGGAGGAGGCCGGAGACCACCGAAGCGCCCACCAGCACGCCCGTGTGTACGACGCCACGGGCGCGGGAGTCGGCGTACACCCGTGACTCCAGTGCCAGCGCCAGCGAGCCGAACCCGGCGACGGGGTGGAACCGGGCGGGGTCGGGTACGACGCGGTCGGCGACGCATCCCGCCAACAGCCCCCACGCGCGGGAGGATCCGCTCACGACACCGTCACCAGCAGGGCCGCCAGCGACAGCTCGATGGCCGCGCCGAAGACGTCGCCGGTGACGCCGCCGAACCGGTGGCCGACACGGCGTACGAGCGCGAGCACCACCACCACGGCGACAACCGGCGCGAGGCCACCCCGCCACCACTCCAGCCCGACCCACTGGGCCACCGCTCCGGAGACAAGCACCGCGAGGAGCCAGCTGGCCGCGGCCAGGGGGACCGGCACCGTCTGCGTGTAGGTGACCCCGAGCCCGTCCGGCCGGGCACTGCGTACGCCGCGCGCGCAGGTGATCGTCAGCGCACAGCGCGAGAGGCAGACGAGCAGGGCGGCGAGCACGAAGCCCCGCGTGGGCACGAGCAAGGAAGCGAGCGCCGCGACCTGCACCCCGAGCACGACGACGACCGCGACGACCCCGGCGGGCCCGGACGTGCCGGACTTCATCACGGCCAGCGACCGCTCGGGGGAGTACGACGCGGTGAGTCCGTCGACGGTGTCGGAGAGGCCGTCCCAGTGCAGGGCCCGGCTGCCGGCAGCGAGTGCGCCCACGGCGAGGAAGGCGACCACGAGGGGAGGCAGGTCAGCCTGGCGTCCGGCCCAGCCGATGAGTCCGACCAGCAGCCCCAGGGGAATCACCGCCACGGGCGCCAGCAGCATCGCCCGTCCCGCCATCCGCCTGTCGACCTCGCCCGGGCCGCCGACCCGCAGAGCCGTCAGTGTGCCGGTCGCGAGCCGCCAGGCGTCGAGCATCCTCAGGTGAGCTCGGAGAGCAGTGCCACGTCGCGGAGCACGGCGACCGCACTGCGCAGCACGGGTACGGCGGCCACGGCGCCGCTGCCCTCACCCAGGCGCATCCCCAGGTCGAGCACCGGTTCGAGGCCGAGCTTGAACAGCGCGAGCGACTGGGCCGGCTCGGTGGACCGGTGCCCGGCCGCGAACCAGGCTGCGGCCCCAGGCGCGATCCGGTCGGCGGTGATCGCGCAGGCTACTGAGATCAGGCCGTCGAGGAGCACCGGGACGCCGGCCTCCGCGGCCGCCACCAGGAACCCGGTGGCTGCGGCGAGGTCCGCGCTGCCCAGGGCGGTGAGCGTGGTGACCGGGTCCTCGGCGCGGAGCCCGACCCGCTTCAGGGCCTGGTCGATGAGCTCCTCCTTGCGGGCGAGCCCGGCGTCGTCGACGCCCGTGCCGCGGCCGGTGACCTCGGAGGCGGGCAGACCGAGGGCCGCGGCCACGAGCGCCGCCGCCGGAGTCGTGTTGCCGATGCCCATGTCCCCGGTGAGCAGGAGCTGGGCGCCGGCCCCGATCTCCTCACGCGCGACTGCGCGACCGGCCTCGAGGGCCTGCATCGTCTCGTCGGCGGTCAGCGCGTCCTCGAGGTGGATGGCGGCGCTGCCGCGCCTGACCTTGTGGGCGCTCACCTCGTCCGGCAGGTCGGTCAGGTCGGCATCGACTCCCAGGTCGAGCACCCGCACGTGTACGTCGTGCGCGGCCGCGAGTGCCGAGACGCCGGCCCTCCCGGCCACGAAGGTGCGCACCATCGCCGCGGTGATCTCCGGCGGGTAGGCCGACACCCCGTGCTGCGCGACGCCGTGGTCGCCCGCGAAGATCACCAGCCGCACGTTCGTCAGCGGGGCGGGCGGGACGACTCCCTGGGTGCTGGAGAGCCAGACGGCGAGGTCGCCCAGCCGGCCGAGTGCACCCGGAGGCGTGGCCAGGGCGGCGAGTCGTTCCGTGGCCTGTGCGGCAACCCCCTTGTCGGGTGGCTGCACGCTGCCCTCGGTCGGGGCGTTGGCGATCGGGTTCCCGGCGTTCACAGGCTTGCCGCCAGTTCCCGGCGTGCGGTCGTTGCGGAGGTCTCGCGGTTCAGCCTGACCACCAGACCGGTCAGCGCGACACCGATCACGGCCCACAGGGTGGCCAGGGTCAGCAGCGAGGCCCGGCGGAAGAACCACAGCGTGTCGGCGGGGAAGTCGCCGACCTCGTTGACGGTGGGCATCAGCTGACCGGCGACGACCATGACCACGACGTACGCCGCTGCGCCAGAGACGAACGCGACGTAGGCACCCGACGTGCGCCACAGCCGGACGGCCAGCGCGCTCGACGCGATCGCGGCCACGACTGAGATCAGCTGGAACGCGAAGTAGTAGCCGGTGCGGCTGCCGATCGTGTCGCCGTTGCCGACGGCGGGTGGGGTCGCGGGGTACTTCAGGAACGGCACCAGCGCGATCGCGACGAAGCCGATGAGGGCGACCACCGCCGTCGACTGTCCGGGAGTGAGCCGGCCGAGGCGTCCGACGACCCCGGCAGCGACGAGGGCGATGATGCCGCCCAGGGCGATGCCGATCGAGAGGGTCCCGGTGAGCAGGCCCCAGGTGCGCTGGTTGCCGCGGGAGACGACAGTGCCGTCCTCCTCGTGGGTGTGGCCGGCGACCTCGTCGCTGTGCTCGTGGGCCTCGGTGGCGGCGGGCTCGTTCGCCGCGGCAGCCTCCTCGAGGGCGATCGCGTGCTCGACGTGGGGCTCACCGATCTGGTGGGCGACGAGGAAGGTGGCAATGCCGGCGAGGAGGCCGACCAGCAGGCCACGGATGAGAAAGGCACGTGCAGTCATGGGAGTTCCGTTCGAGGGGCGGTCGTGGGTACGACGAATCGCACGGGCGACCGGGAGGGTCGAGAGAGAAAGAGCAGGCGCGAGGACGGCCGGCTCAGGGCCGGCTCAGTGGCAGGGGTAGCCGAGCAGGTGGCGACCGTCGTGGACCCACTCGTGGATCGCGTTGCCCGACGGGATCGAGACGGCGCCCTGGTCGGCGCTGATGAAGAAGATCACCAGGACCCCGAGGAGGCCGAAGAAGAGGGCCCAGGGGGCGATCTCGGCGAGGGGGATCGAGGGGATCTCGATCTCGGGGGTGGGTGCGAGTGCAGACTGCGACATGTGTCCTCCTCAGGGATTCGTGCGTCCCTGTTCGATGGGGTTGTGCGGACACTCGGGTCTGACTCCATCGCCTTGCAGCACTGGGGATCCAGGTCTGAAAAGCGATGTCACAGTAGCGCGACTGTGCCGGATTCTCACCGACTTCCTCGTGCCCGCAGGGTCAGCCTAGGGCATGGCGCAGGTCCGGCGACAGAGCCTTCACTGCGTCGATCAGAACCGCTGTCTGATCAGGTGGCCGGACGGCGATCCGGACCCACTCGGGACCGAGTCCGGGGAAGGTGTCGGCCCGTCGTACGGCGATCCCGGCGTGCCTCAACCTGGCGTGCGCGCCTTCGCCGAGGTGGGCCAGGACGAACGACGCAGACGACGGCACGTAGGTGGCGCCGAGGTCCTCGAGCGCTGCCTCGAGGTCCTGCCGCCACCCCGCGATCACGTCGGCCCGACGCCTCGACTCGGTCATGGCGGTCGCCGACGTACAGGCCACCAGGGCGGCCGCGGCGCTGGTCGAGACGGACCACGGCACCTGACCGCGGCGCAGTCCGTCGATGGTCCCGGGCTCGCCGAGCAGGTAGCCCGCACGCACCCCCGGGATCGCCCAGTGCTTGGTGAGACTTCGGACGACCAGCAGCCCGGGCAGGGATTCGCCGGCCAGGGACTCGGGCTCTCCGGCGACCGCGTCCATGAAGGCCTCGTCGACGACGACCAGGCGGCCGGGCCGCAGCAGGGCTCGGATCGTGGCGGCCGGGTGCAGCACACCGGTCGGGTTCGTCGGGTTGCCGAGCATCACCAGGTCGGCGTCTGCCGGAACGGCGGCCGGGTCCATGGCGAAGTCCGCGTCCGGGTCGGTGAGCACGACGGTGACCTCGTGCCCGGCCTGTTCGAGCGCCGCATGCGGCTCGGTGAACTGCGGGTGCACCACCACCGGCCGGTGCCAGGGGCGCAGCCGCGCGACGAGGGAGAACGCCTCGGCGGCACCGGCAGTGGCGAGCACCTCGTTCTGGTCGCGGTCGTGCCTCCGGGCGACGGCCAGCTCCGCCTTGTCCGCGCTCGGGTAGCGGCCGATGTCCTCCAGGCTCGTCCGCAGCGCCGCGTCCAGCCAGACCGGCCGCGGCCCGGCGTACACGTTCACCGCGAAGTCGTGCAGCCCCACGCTCGCCTCGGTGTCGCCGTGGTGGCGCAGGGGGTCCGGGAGCGGTCCTTCGTCCAGAGGTTTCGAGACGGTCCCTTCGACAGGCTCAGGACAAGCGCGCGACTCCTCAACCAGCGGTGCGCTGCCAGCAAACCCATGCGCAGCGTCAGCGAACCGCTGGGCGAGCCGGGGGTGCCCGGCCCAGTGGGTGTGGAGGTACGACGCGTGCAGGGTGGCCGTCGCGAAGCCGACCTGGCGGTCGTCGATCGACCACGCCGCCAGGGATCCGGCTACCGGCTCGACGTGCGTGCGGTGGAACTCGTGCCCGGTGACCTCCTCGCCGGTCCGCGTCAGCAACGAGTCGCCGGTGGCCCGCACGGTGGGATAGCTGAGGGTCAGCCGAGGGGTCATCGCAGCGGTGGCGGCCAGGGACCCGACCATGGGCAGGTCGTCGACGGAGGTGCACAGGTAGAGCAGGCCGGCGCACTCCGCGACGGTGGGTACGCCGGCCGCGATCGCCGCGTGCAGGGCCCGGCGGAGCGGGGCGTTCGCGGACAGTCCGGTGGCGTAGACCTCCGGGAAGCCACCGCCGAGGTAGATCGCCGAGGTCCCCGCAGGCAGCGCATCGTCGTGCAGCGGGTCGAACGTGACGACCTCGCACCCAGCGGCGCGCAGCAGCTCCTCGGTCTCGGCGTAGCGGAACGTGAACGCCCGGCCGCCGGCCATCGCCACCAGTGGCCGACGGTCGCTGGCGATCGTCATCTCCCGGGCCGGGTCCCAGGGATGCGCGTCCAGGTCGGGTGCCAGTCGAGCGATCTCCAGCACTCTGTCGAGGTCGACCGTCTCGGCGACGCGCTCGGCCAGCCGGTCAAGGGCGTGCGCGGCCTCGTCGCGCTCGGCCGCGGGCACCAGGCCGAGGTGGCGCGAGGGCGCGGAGACCGTGTCGTCCCGGGCGATCGTGCCGAGCACGGGGAGGTTGATCGAGTCGGCGACCTCGGCCGCGTGTCGGGGCGATCCGGCCTTGTTCAGGATGACGCCGGCGATCTCGACGCTGTCGTCGTACGTCGCCATCCCGTGCACGACCGCACCGACCGACCGGGACGCTCGCGAGATGTCCACGACGAGGACGATCGGCGTCCGGGTCAGCGTGGCGACGTGCGCCGTGGAGGCGTAGCCGTTGCCGCCGACCTTCCCGTCGTAGAGCCCCATCACGCCTTCGACGACGGCGACGTCCGCACCGGCGGCGCCGTGCAGGAGGAGGGGTACGACGCGCGCCTCGCCGACCAGGTGGGGGTCGAGGTTGCGGCCCGGCCGCCCACAGGCCAGGGCGTGGTAGCCGGGGTCGATGTAGTCGGGCCCGACCTTGTGGCCGCTGACGTCGTGGCCGGCGCGGGAGAGCGCGGCCATCAGGCCGGTGGCGATGGTCGTCTTGCCCTGCCCGGTGGCGGGCGCGGCGACCACCAGCCGGGGGAGGCTCACCATTCGATGCCCCGTTGGCCCTTCTGGCCGCGGTCCATCTGGTGCTTGACCTTGGTCATCTCGGTGACCAGGTCCGCGGCCTCGACGAGCTTGGGGTGGGCGCGGCGGCCGGTGACGACGACGTACTGCCGTCCGGGCCTGTTGGTCAGTGTCTCGACCACGTCGTCGAGGTCCACCCAGCCCCACTCCATCGGGTAGGTGAACTCGTCGAGCACGAGCAGGTCGTGGGTCTCCGCGGCGATCCGTCGCTTGATCTCCTGCCAGCCCTCGGCGGCCTCGGCGGCGTGGTCCTCGGCCTCGCCCTCCTTGCGCGACCAGGACCAGCCGGCGCCCATCTTGTGCCACTCCACGGGCCCGCCCTCGCCGGTCTCGAGGTGCAGCTCGCCGAGCCGCTCGAGCACGGTCTGCTCGCCGATCCGCCACTTGGCCGACTTCACGAACTGGAAGACGCCGACGTTCCAGCCCTGGTTCCACGCGCGGATCGCCAGGCCGAACGCGGCCGTGGACTTCCCCTTGCCGTCGCCGGTGTTGACCATCAGCAGCGGCTGGTTGCGGCGCTCGCGGGTGGTGAGCCCGTCGTCGGGTACGGCGACCACCTGGCCCTTGGGCATCAGGCCACCCCCTCGTGCACGAGGGTGGTGAGTGCGGACGCGCTGACGTCGGCGACCGGGACGTGGCGGGCACCCAGGTGCTCCGCCAGTGCGCCGGCCAGGCCCAGTCGGAAGGATCCGTTCTCGCAGTCGACGACCAGGGCGTCCACCCCTTGCGCGGCCAGGTGGCCGGCGGCCTGGCGGGACCGTTCCATCGCGTCCTTCCCCGAGGTGGCCCGCCCGTCGGTGACGACCACCAGCAGCGGTCGTCGACGGGGATCGCGGACCTTCTCGACGGCCAGCGTGCGCGCGGCCTCGAGCAGTCCCTCTGCCAGCGGCGTACGTCCTCCGGCGGGCAGCTCCTCCAGCCGGGTGGCGGCGATGTCGACCGAGTGGGTCGGCGGCAGCGCCAGGTCGGCGCGGTCACCGCGGAAGGTCACCAGCCCGACCTTGTCGCGGCGGCGGTAGGCGTCGAGCAGCAGCGAGAGGATCGCGCTCTTCACCTGCTCCATCCGCTTGCGTGCCGCCATCGAGCCGGACGCGTCGACGCAGAAGAGGATCAGGTTCGACTCCTGTCCCTCGCGGGTGGCCACGCGGAGGTCGTCGGGGCGGAACCGCAGGCTTCCCGTCGTACGCCCCCTCGCGAGCTGGTGCGGCGCGGCCGCCCGGACGGTCTCGGTCAGGTGGATCGACCCGCCTGCCCCACCCGGTCGGCGCGAACCGATCCGGCGACCCGACTCGGTGACGGCCCGGCTGCGCTTGCCGGCCTCGCCGTGCCCGGTGCCGCGGACGGTGAACAGCTTCGGCCGGTACGCCGGCCCGGCCGCCACCACGCTCCCCGGGACGTCATCCGAAGTGGTCGCAGTAGCAGCCGCTTCGTCTGACGTCCTGGGCTCGTCGTCCGGGACGTCATGCGAGTCGGTCGTCATGGCATCCGGTTCGGATGACGTCCCGTCGGCTCCCTGGGTCCCGTCGCCGTCGCCCTCGCCCGGTCCGCCGTCGCCCTCGCCGGGCTCCTGCGGGCCGTCGTCGCCCTCGTCGCTGCCGGGCGGAGGAGGCTCGGGCGGCTCGTCGTCGCCGAGGACCTGGTCGAGCAGGTCCTCGTCCAGGCCGGGGGCGTCGAACGGGTTCCGCCGACGGCGGTGGGGGAGCGCCAACCGGGCGGCGGCGCGGATGTCCTCGCGGGTGACGCTGGAGCGCTCGTGCCACGCGGCGTGCGCGACGGCGGTGCGCGCGGTGACGATGTCGGCGCGCATGCCGTCCACCTCGAAGGCGGCGCAGACCTCGGCGATCTTGAGCAGGGCGGCGTCCGAGAGGGCCACGTCGGAGACCAGCTTCTGGGCCGCGAGGATCCGGTCGGTCAGGGCTCGTTCGGCCTCGGCGTAGGTGCGGGCGAAGCCGTCGGGGTCGGCGTCGTACGCCATCCGCCGACGCACCACCTCGACGCGCAGGGCCGGGTCTCGCGGTGCTGCCACCTCGACGGTCAGGCCGAACCGGTCGAGCAGCTGCGGCCGGAGCTCGCCCTCCTCGGGGTTCATCGTCCCGACGAGCACGAAGCGCGCGGCGTGCTCGACCGAGACGCCGTCGCGCTCGACCGTCGAGCGGCCCATCGCCGCCGCATCGAGCAGCAGGTCGACGAGGTGGTCGTGGAGCAGGTTGACCTCGTCGACGTACAGGATTCCGCGGTGGGCGCGGGCCAGCAGGCCGGGCTCGTACTCCGCGCGGCCCTCGGACAGCGCGCGCTCGAGGTGGAGCGAGCCGAGGACGCGGTCCTCGGTGGCGCCGACCGGCAGCTCGACGAGGCGTACGGCGCGCGACTCGGTCTCCGCGTCAGCGGCAAACGGGCCGTCGGGCGACAGCGGCTGCCGGTCCTGCGGGTCGGTCGAGAACCGGTCGCCGGCGACCACCTCGATCGGTGGCAGCACCGCAGCGAGCGCGCGGACGATCGTCGACTTCGCCGTGCCCTTCTCGCCGCGCACGAGCACGCCGCCGACCTCGGGGGAGATCGTGGTGAGGACCAGTGCGAGCGCCATCTCGTCGGATCCGACGACGGCACTGAAAGGAAACTGCTGTGGCATGGAGGCTCCCGCTCATCGCCAGCGAATACGTAGGCGCGAGGCCGGTCTTCGGACTTCCTGGATCGGCATCTGTCGACGCCGTCCAGGTCACCGCAGCGGGCCTGTGCCGGACTTTCACCGGCTTCCCAGATTCTCCCCTCGTCCCAGCCTCCCGGCCGGTCCTCAGGGCACCTCGTGCCTGTCGGGGCTCACGATAGCGTTGTCGACCATGACCACTCCTGCCGGACGACCACTGATCAGGGTCGTCGGCATCGGCGCCGACGGTTGGGCGGGCCTGCCCGAGCCGACGAGGGTCTTCGTGCTGGCGGCCCCGGTCGTCCTGGGCGGCGTCCGTCACCTGGCGATGCTCCCTGACCTGCCCGGCCAGGCCCGCGAGTCCTGGCCCTCTCCGCTGCGCGAGGGACTGCCCGACCTGCTCGAGCGCTACGCCGGCCAGCAGATCGTCGTACTCGCCTCCGGTGACCCGCTCGTCTCCGGGATCGCGTCGACCCTGCTCGAGCTGCTCGGACCGGACGGCGTACGCATCGAGCCGGCTGTCTCCTCGGTGGCCCTCGCCCGGGCGCGGATGGGCTGGCCCGCCGAGCAGGTCGAGGTCGTCAGCGTCGTCGGCCGGGCCACCCGCGCCGTACTCCGCACGCTCGCGCCCGGCCACCGGGTGCTGGTGCTCTCCGCGGACGCGTCCACGCCGGACGAGGTGGCCGAGCTCCTCCGTGAGGCGGGGTACGCCGACACGGAGATGGTCGTGCTCGGCGACCTGGGCTCGGCCGACGAGTCCCGGACCGAGGGCACCGCCGAGACCTGGCACTCGCAGGCCAGTCCCGACCTCAACGTCGTCGCGCTGACGATGCACGGGCCGGTCCTGGGTCCGCGCAGCGGCGGCCTGCCGGACGAGGCGTTCGCGCACGACGGCCAGCTGACCAAGCGCGACCTCCGTGCCTCGGCCCTGGCCCGGCTCGCCCCCCAGCCCGGGCAGCTGCTCTGGGACGTGGGCGCCGGTGCCGGGTCGGTCGCCATCGAGTGGATGCGCGCCTTCCCCAACTGCTCCGCGATCGCCGTCGAGCACGACGAGCAGCGCGCGCAGCGGATCACCGAGAACGCCGACCGGCTCGGCGTACCGACCCTGCGCGTCGTGCACGGCAAGGCGCCCGACGCCCTGGTCGACCTGCCCCGACCGGACGCCGTGTTCGTCGGCGGGGGCGCGACGGGGGCCGGCCTGATCACGGCCTGCCTCGAGGTGCTGAACCCGGGCGGGCGGCTCGTCGTACACGGTGTGACGCTGGAGACCGAGGCACTGCTGTTCGCGTCGTACGCCGAGCACGGTGGTGAGCTCACCCGCATCTCCGTCGAGCACGCCGCCCCGATCGGCTCCTTCACCGGATGGACGCCGGCGCGCGCGGTGACGCAATGGGCGGTCAGCCGGTGACGGTGCACTTCGTGGGCGCCGGTCCGGGCGCCGCGGACCTGCTCACGCTGCGCGCGGCCGGACTGCTGGCCGAGGCCGAGGTGGTCCTCTACCCGGGCACCTATCTCGACGAGGGCTTCCTCGTCCACGTCTCCCCGGATGCCGAGCTCGTCGACACCCAGGACCTCGACCTCGACCAGATCATGGCCGTGGTGCTCGAGGCCGACCGCGAGGGGTTCGAGGTCGTGCGTCTCGTCTCCGGAGACCCGTCGGTCTACTCGGCGCTCTCCGAGCAGACCCGTCGGCTGGACGAGGCCGGCGTCGCGTGGGACGTGACGCCCGGTGTCCCGGCGTACGCCGCCGCGGCCGCGCGCGTCGGCCGCGAGCTCACCGTGCCCGCTGGTCGCGCAGTCCGTCGTACTCACCCGGGTGCAGGCGCGCTCCACGGCGATGCCGGAGACCGAGGCGCTGCGCCATTTCGCGGCGACCCGCGCCACGCTCGTGCTGCACCTGGCGATCACGCGCATCCGTGAGGCGATGGCCGAGCTGATCGGTGAGTACGGCGTCGACTGCCCGGTGATCGTGGTCTACCGCGCCAGCCAGCCGGGCGAGATCGTGCTGCGCGGAACGGTGGCTGACATCGCCGACCAGGTCGAGCTCGAAGGACTCCGCCAGGCCGCCGTCATCCTCGTCGGCCGGGCCCTCGATCCCTCACGTGGTGGCGAGTCGTATCTCTACGACCCCGCCCGGGACCGCTCCGCCAAACGCTGACCGGGCTATTCGGGGACGTAGCGGGGGGTCCAGACCTGGCCGGCGGGGGTGGTCCGGGTGCTGCTGGCGCCGATGATGAGCAGGCAGAGCATGTCGATGGACTCCGCGTCGAGCTCGGCCAGCGTGGTCACGGTGAGGGACTCCTGGCCGCGGCCGATGTCGCGGCCGACGATGACGACGGTGTCGGCGCTGCGGTGCTCGAGCAGGATCTTCTGGGCCTGGACGACCTGCTCGGTGCGCGAGCGCGACGCCGGGTTGTAGATCGCGACCACCAGGTCGGCCTCGGCGACCGCGCGCAGCCGCTTCTCGACGACCGCCCACGGCTTCAGCCGGTCCGAGAGGCTGAGCACCGCGAAGTCGGCCCCGACGGGTGCGCCGGCTCTTGCCGCGACGGCCTGCACCGCGCTCAGGCCGGGCAGCACGCGGATCGGCACGTCGGCGTACGCCGGGTCCTCGGCCGCCTCGTAGACCGCAGCCGCCATCCCGAACACGCCGGCGTCGCCACCGGAGACGACCGCCACCCGCTGCCCGCTGCAGGCGAGGTCGAGGGCCAGCCTGGCGCGGTCGAGCTCGACGGTGTTGCCGGACGCGTGCCGCTGGAGGCCGGCGCGCTGCGGCACCCGGTTGACGTACGACGAGTAGCCGACGACGTGCTCGACCTCGGCCAGCGCTGCGGTCACCTCGGGGGTGATCCAGTGGTCCGGTCCCGGGCCGAGACCCACGACCAGCAGCTCCGCGCCGTGCGCGGCCGACGCCACAACAGGAGCCGCGTGGCGCCGACCGGCCGGCTCCTCGTGGGCCGAGTCGCCGGGGACCACGATGAGCGAGAAGTACGGCACCGTCGCCGGATCGACCTCGGCGACGGGCAGCCAGCGCTCGGTCGGGCATCGACGCCCGCTCGACGTAGAGCGCGTCCTCGAGGCGACCGGCCTGGGCGAGCGCCGAGCGGACGGCCGGGAAGGTGCGGCCCAGCTTCATGATGATCGCGCCGTCGGTGTCCGCCAGCCGTCGCGCGAGCTCGGGCTCGGGCAGCGTGCCGGGCAGGATCGTGAGCACGTCGGTCTGCCGCACGAGGGGTGAGGCGACGGCGGCGGTGGCCGCGGCGAAGGCCGGAATGCCGGGCACCACCTCGGTCGGGAACCGGTCGGAGAGCCGGTCGTGCATGTACATGTAGGACCCGTAGAACAGCGGGTCCCCCTCGGCGAGCAGTACGACGGTGCGGCCGGCCTCGAGGTGGACGGCGAGCCGGTCGGCGCTCTCCTCGTAGAACTGCTGCATCGCCCCGGCGTACCCGCCCGGATGAGAGGTGTGGCCGGTGGTCACCGGGTAGCGGAGCACCTCCTCGACGGCGTTCGCCGGGATCAGGTCAGCCGCGATCCGCCGGGCGTTGGAGTCCTTGCCGACGCCCGCGTGATAGGCCACCACGTCGGCCTCGCCGATGAGCCTGGCGGCCTTCAGGGTGATCAGCTCCGGGTCGCCGGGACCGACGCCGACGCCGTAGAAGCGACCGGTGCTCATTCGTCCTCCTGGGCCAGGGCGTTGACCGCCGACGAGGTCATCGCGGACCCGCCCCGTCGTCCCCGCACCGTCACGAACGGGACGTCGATGCCGTGGTCGGACGCGAACGAGGCGAGGGCCTCCTTCGACTCGGAGGCACCGATGAAGCCGACCGGGCAGCCGACGATCGCTGCCGGCCGGGGGGCGCCGTCGATGAGCATCTCCAGCAGGTGGAACAGGGCCGTCGGCGCGTTGCCGATGGCCACGACCGCACCCTCCAGGTGGGGCTCCCACAGGGACACCGCGGCTGCCGTCCGGGTGGTGTGCCAGGCCTTGGCCAGCTCCGGCACCCGGGGATCGGTGAGGAAGCAGTGCACCTCGTTGTGGCTCGGCAGCCGACCGGCGGTGATGCCCATCGCCACCATCCGGGCGTCGGTGAGGATCGGCGCGCCGTCAGCCAGTGCGGTCCGGGCGGCGCCGACCAGGCCGGGGTGGATCACGAGGTCGGAGACGAGGTCCACCTGACCGGTGCCGTGGATCATCCGGACGGCCAGCTTCTCCGCCTCGTCGGGAACGCTCGCGAGCGCCGCCTCGCGCCGGATCATCGCGAACGAGTCCAGGTAGATGGCCGGACCGTCGGCGACGTAGGCGTAGCGGCGGCTGGGGGGATGGGCGGTCATCGCGCTGCTCCGCCCACGAGGACGCCTCGCCAGGGGGTGACGAGGAGGTCCTGGCGTGGCCCGGTCGACCAGCCTGGCGACGAGGGCGCCGTCGAGGACCCCGTCGGGCGCCGGCACGTGCTCGACTCCCGCCAACCCGTCCACTGGTCCGAACGGCAGCGGTGGACTGGAGACGGCGGTCCGCGAGTCGGCGGAAGAGGCAGCGACCAGTGGCACGGACAGCTCGTCCACGTGCCAGGGCGCCTGCGGCCCCTCCCCGCGGACCTGGAGGAAGTCGAGGGCGAGCCGGGTGAGTCGCAGAGGGAGGTCGTCGAGCGCGACCACCGGCCCCCAGCCGTGCGCACCCAGGCGGAGCTGGGCGCTCGAGTCGTCCAGGGCGACAGCGCCGAGGTCGGCGTCGCGGTCGGCGAGGTCGCCCCGACCGTCGTCGAGGACGAACAGGAAGCGTCCCGGCAGCGCGGCCAGCGCGGGGTCGGCGCAGAGCAGCCGGTCCAGCTCACGGGTGACCGGTCGCAGGTCGGCACGGCCGCCGAGGATCCCGGTGAGCGGCGAGGTCATGATGTTGCGGACCAGCTCGTGGGAGCGGGACGGCACCAGCCCCGTTCCCTCGATGGCGGACACGAGGTCAGCGGGCAGGCCGTCGGCGGAGGACGGCAGCCCGCGCAGCTGCAGGTTGGCCCGGCCGGTCAGATGGAGATCGCCGTCGCCGTACTGCTCGGAGACGCAGGACAGCGCCGCCAGCTGGCTGGGCGAGACCCGGCCGCCGGCGAGCCTGATCCGCACGAGGGCTCCATCGGCTGCCGGCCACGGACGGAAGACCCCCGGGCACTGGTCGCGTCGTACGCGTGCGGTGGCTGATGATCCAGGCACGAGGTTCCTTCGAGGTCCGGGCTCGTGCGCGAAGCCCTGTGGTGACCTCGCGGCAGGTGCCGCAAGGGCCAGCAGGTCTTCGGACTCGGGATCCGCCGGTTCGGAACACCTTCCCGGACTCGTCGTCCAGTGGCCTGTCGTGAGACAGAGGTTCCGCCCGTCACCCATACCGCTGCGCGTCAGTCCCGGAGTCTCACCGGGTTCCCTGACCACCACGGACGAACCGTGGAGGTCGACTGGCAGGCGTTACGTTACCCGGCCCACCTCGGGCGAGACCACACAGTTGGCGGGTGTGTGGCTCGCCCGAGGCCCCTTGGGCCGGAGGACCCATGACCCCCGTCGGCAGGGCCGCACCAAGTGGAGGGAGTGCGGCCCGCTCGGGCCTCCGGGCAATAGGGCTTGTGAGGGGAGCGTGAGCAGGCGGGCATGAGGGCCAGAGACACGGCCGGTGCTCCATCTGCCTGCTGTTCACAGCTACCCCAAGACTGCTCTGACTTCCGTGGATCAGCAGCGGGGTCCGGGCTGCTGCGCCCTGCGGACGCACGACGGACGATGCCGTCCCGGGTGAGATTACGGGAGCGGCACCGGTTTTGCCATAGTGAGATCTGACGAAAATCACGGACCGAGACACGTCATCGCGGACGGGAGGAGGGCGGCTTCTCAGCCAGTACGGCATCGGCCAGGTGGGGCGGGTAGACGACCGCGTGGGCGAGGTCGCTGAGCTTGAGGTTGTGGCTGCGGGCATAGGAGCGCAGCAGGTTGAAGGTCTCGTCCATCTGCAGGTTCCCGCGCTCGGACAAGATGCCCTTGGCCTGCTCCACCACGATGCGGGTGTTCAGCGCCCGTTGCAGGTTCTCGGCGAGGATCGAGGTGCGGTGGATCGACCGCTGCTGGAGGATGCCGATCGTGGCGATGTCGGCGAGTGCCTTGGCGATCACCCTGGCCTCGCGTCGAGCGCATCCGGCTGGGTCCCGAAGAGGTTCAGTCCCCCGATGGTCGCCTCGCGCAGACGCATCGGGAAGGCGTAGACCGAATGGAAGCCGTCCGAGGCCGCACGATCGGCGAAGGTCGGCCACCGGTGGCGCGAGGACTCGATGTCGTGCACCACGATCGACTGGCCGGTCTGGACAGCCTCGAAGCACGGCCCCTCACGCGTCTGGACCTGGAGCAGCTCCAAGAGCCGGGCCTCCTCGCTGGAGGAGGCAACTCGTTGCAGCCTGCCACGACCGTCGTTCAGCAGCAGGCCGGCCTCGTCGACCTCGAGCACCTCGAGGCAGGTGTTCATCAGGCCGTCGAGGACCTCCACGACGTCGTAGTCGTCGACCAGGGTGTCGGCCAGGTCCACGAACCGCTCAGCGAGTCGGGCCTGCCTCTGCAGCATGTCCTCAGGTGTCATCTGTCCTCCAACGACAGTTTGCGGCGACGCTGCACGATCGAGTCGGCGAGCTCGTCCACCGTCAGGCCCTCCGAGTAGGCGGTTGCCCGCAGGCGCAGGAGCGCCTGGTCGATGGGTACGCCGAGCTGGACCATCACCATTCCCGCGGCCTGGTGGACCCTCATCGGGTCGATCTCAGCGGTTCCGTTCGGGTGCTGGTGACCCGGCTCCGCCAGCCTCAGGGCCACGGCGTCGGCGGTGACCTGACCGTGCGAGACGCGCTCCGGGCTCAGGGCGCCCGGCTCTTCCCGGTAGAGGCTCAGCGCCCCGAGTCGGGCGGTGCCCAGCAGCAGGGGGAATGCGAAGGCGGCGTGGATGCCGAGCCCGACGGTCTCCCGGGCGAAGGTCGGCCAGTCGGCGATGGCGACGTCGCGCGGGTCGGTGAGATCGGGAACGAGCACGGCTGCACCGGAGGTGGAGGCCAGGATGCCCGGCCCCTCACCGAGGGTGTTCTGCAGGTCCTCGATCGCCTTCGCACGCTTGTCCGACGCGTGGGCGGTCAGACCCTGTCCGCCGTCGGTCGCCATCATCACGCCGCAGGCGGTGACGCCGGTCGCGCTCACCACCTCGTCGCACAGCAGCGCCAGCTGCTCGTCCACCTGGCTCGAGGTCACGTGGCCTCCGTCATCGAGTTGTCCAACGGCTCTTCAGGTCCGTCCCATCACATTAGTCGCTGGCTGAGCCTCGGTCACGGCCGCGTTTCCTCAGCTGGGGACGCTTGGGCCGCGAGACGCACGAACGTGTTGGCGCTGCCGTAGCCGTCGTACCCACCACGGCGCTCCAGCAGCTCGACGTAGAAGCCGGTGGACAGGGGGGCGGTGTAGGCGTGCAGCAGCTCGCCACCGTCCTCGTCGCGGTCGTAGAGCAGCTGGTGATCCCGGAGCCCGTCCAGCTCCTCGTCGGAGAGGCCGAACCGGGCTTCGAGGTCGACGTAGTAGTTGTCCGGGACGCGCATGAAGGGAACGCCTCGGGTGCGCAGCTCCTCGACCGCCCGCGCCACGTCGTCGCATCGGAAGGCCACCTGGGTGACGCCCGGGGCGTGGGTCGCCTCGGCCGACGCCTCGGTGACGTTGAGCACGACGCGCAGGTCACCGGCCGGCGGCCGCAGCGCGAGGCTGCGCAGCCGACCGTGCGGCTCCATGAACTCCTCGGGCGCTCCCGGAACCAGGTCGAACAGCGTCCGGAAGAACGCCATCTCCTCGTTCAGCTGGTGCGACGGAACCGAGATCGCCAGGTGGTCGATGCCGAGCCAGTGGCCGGCGGCTGCCTCCGCCACCGGTTCGAAGTCGCGCTGCCAGTGG
This sequence comes from uncultured Actinomycetota bacterium, assembly GCA_963782305.1. Taxonomy (GTDB): domain Bacteria; phylum Actinomycetota; class Actinomycetes; order Propionibacteriales; family Nocardioidaceae; genus Marmoricola. The sequence continues at coordinate 64,948 of CAWAJJ010000001.1, forward strand.
TCGCGGTGTCCGGGGGTGTCGCTCACGAAGACGTGCAGTGCCGAGGGCGAGGTGATCCCCGGCAGCATCGCCTCGTCGGCACCTCGTGTCGGCCTGACCTCCGGCCACAGCAGCGCCGCTGCGCGGGCGGCGACCGCCTCGACGGGCGGAGCCGAGACGCCGATCGCGGTCGCGTGCGGACCCGTGGGAGCCGGTTCGCCGGGAGCGTCGTTCACCACCACGTGCGCGTCACCGTTGCGCCACCAGCCGACCGGCTTGGTGCGGTGCCGGCCCGCCAACGCGAAGCCCAGCGCCTCGAGCAGCTTCTGCAGGTCGGAGCCCCCACCGGGGTTGGCGATCTCGAGGAACGCGGCGTCGGTTCGTGCGGCGGGAGGTGGTGCGGCCGTGACCACTCCCGCCTCCAGGGTGGGTACGGCGGTCGCCAGCTGGTCCTCGAGGAAGAGCAGCGACCGCATGGCGTCACGGGCGGTGACGAAGGGATCGGTCTCGCGTACGACGTCGCTGAACACCTCCAGCGACAGCGGCCCGCGGTATCCCGCCTCCAGGGTGGCGGCGACGACCCCGGTGACGTCGAGGGTCCCCTGGCCGGGAAAGCAGCGGAAGTGCCGGCTCCACTCGAGCAGGTTCATGTCGAGCATCGGGGCGTCGGCCACCTGGAGGAAGCCGATGCGGTCACCGGGCACGCCGGCCAGCGCCGCTCCGTCATCGCCGCGGGCGAGGATGTGGAAGGTGTCGACCGCCAGGGTGACCGCGGGGTGGTCGGCCCGCACGCACGGCCTCCCAGGACTGGCCCACCCGGTTGATGTGCCGCCCCCAGGCGAGTGCCTCGAAGGCCACGGTGACGCCGTGCTCGGCGGCCGTCTCGCCCACGCGGTGCAGCTGTTCGGCGGTGAGGTCGAGGTCGTCCACCGCCCAGCGGCCGGCGTTGGAGCAGGCGAGCAGGGTGGTGGCGCCGAGCTCGCCCATCACCCCGAGCTTGGTGCGGAGCCGGTGCAGCACGGCGTCGAACCGGTCGGGTGGCACTCCCTCGACGTCGCGCACCGGCTGGAACAGGGCGATCTCCAGCCCGAGGTCCGCGCAGCGCGCAGCGACCTCGCGCGGGCTCATCGGCGAGCCGATCAGGTCGTTGTCGAAGAGCTCGACCGCGTCGAACCCGGCTCGCGCCGACCGCCTCGAGCTTGTCGCCGAGGATCCCGCTGAGGGAGACCGTGGCGATGCCCTTCTGCATCAGGCGGTCAGCTCCTCGAAGTGACGCGTCATCCGCGCCGAGTCCGGGGCCAGCCCGGTGAAGTACTCGAAGGCGCCGACTGCCTGCTGGACCGCCATCCCACCGCCGGGCAGCACCCGGCAGCCGTGCGAGCGAGCGGTGGCCACGAGCTCGGTCTCGAGCGGGAAGTAGACGACGTCGCTGACCCACAGGTCGCTGCGCAGCAGGTCGGCCGGCAGCGCCGATCCCGGGTGTCCGAGCATGCCGACCGGGGTCGCGTTGACGACGCCCCTGGCCTCGTCGAGCGCCCGCTCCATGTCGTGTGCCGACGGAGACCCGGGCGTCACCGAACCGCCTGGCCAGGCGCTCGGTCACCCCCGCTGCGCGGTCCTCCTCGGCGTCGAGGATGGCGACGTGCTCGGCTCCCTGGCGGAGCAGGCCGTAGCCGACGGCGACCCCCGCGCCGCCGGCCCCGACCAGCACGGCCCGGTCGTGGACGGCGTCGGGGAGCACCGACTGGAAGGCGCTGCTGTAGCCCGACCAGTCGGTGTTGCGGCCGAGCATCCGCCCGTCCCGGAACAGCACCGTGTTGACGGCGCCGAGGTCCGCGGCGTCCTCGGAGAGCTCGTCGAGGAGCGGCACGATGGCCTGCTTGAACGGGTGGGTGATGTTCAGGCCGTCGAAGCCCAGCCGCTGGGTCCAGGCGAGCACCTCGGGCAGGTCCGACGACCCCGAGGCCCAGCTGCTCCATGTCGATCAGCCGGTAGGTCAGTGACACCCCGGAGGCGCGCCCCTCCCGCTCCTGCATGGCCGGCGTCAGCGAGGCGCTGATCCCGGCGCCGACCAGGCCGAGGACGAAGGAGTCCTGCGTCTGGCTCACGCCTGGCTCATCGCGGCGGAGCGCGCGGCAGCCGTGGGACGACGCTGGCCGATCTCGCGCGTGGGCACCTGGTGGGTCCCGTTGGGTCCGCTCAGCACGGCGATCGCGGAGATGACGCACGCGCCGCAGGCGAAGAGCGCGACGCGGTACCAGTTGTCAGCCTCGCCGCCCATCAGCGCGCTGGCGATGGTCGGGGTGAAGCCGGCCAGGGCGAACCCGAACTGCGTGCCGATCGCCATGCCGGAGAGGCGCACGCTCGTGGGGAAGTACTCCGCGTAGGTCGCGGGCCACACGGCGTTCGGCATGCTGTAGACGACACCGGCGAGCAGCACGCCCAGGACGAAGGTGAGCACCTCGTTGCCGCTGTGGATCGCGCCCAGGAACAGGGTGACCAGGACGCCGCTGCCGATCACGCCGGTGACGAACACCGGCTTGCGGCCCGACGCGGTCCGAGAGCCTCGCCCAGAACGGGATCGTGCAGATGGCGACGATGTTGGCGATGATCGCGAGCCACAGCATGAACGTGGAGCTGAAGCCGACCCCGTAGTCGTCGGAGGTGGCGAAGTTGAGGGCGAACACCTGGAACATCGTGTTCACCATGGCGATGAAGGCCGCGAAGAAGACCCGGAGCACGCCGGCCCAGTGGTCGCGGAACAGCACGCCCAGCGGCGCGCGCGAGACCTCGTCGTTGTCCGCCTCGGCCTGGAACTCAGGGGTCTCGTCGAGCTTGACCCGGATGATCATCCCGACCACCACGACCACGGCGCTGAGCAGGAACGGGACCCGCCAGCCCCACGACAGCAGCTGGTCCTCGGGCAGCACGGCCGCGAGCGGGAGGAACACCGCCGGGGCGAGCACCTGGCCGCCCTGGGTGCCGCTGAGGGTGAAGCTGGTGAAGAACCCGCGCCGGTCCTCGGGCGCGTGCTCGAAGGACATCGAGTTGGCCCCGGCCTGCTCGCCGGCGGCCGAGAGGCCCTGGAGCAGCCGCAGCGTGACCAGCAGGACCGGCGCGAGCATGCCGACCTGCTTGTAGGTCGGCAGGCAGCCGACCAGGAACGTGGAGATGCCCATCAGGAGCAGGGTCCCGATCAGGATCTTCTTGCGGCCGAGCCGGTCGCCGATGTGCCCCATCAGGAAGGAGCCGATCGGCCGGGCGACGTACGCGACGCCGAAGGTGGCGAACGCGGCGATCGAGGCGGCGGAGTCGTTGCCCTCGGGGAAGAAGATCTTCGGGAACACGAGGGCTGCCGCGGTGCCGTAGATGGCGAGGTCGTAGTACTCCAGTGCGCTGCCGGTCCAGGCGGCGACGGCTGCGCGCCCGGGGGTCCGGATGACGTCGGCGGGTGAGCTCATGGCTGGGGGCCTCTGTTCCTGTCGGGGCTTCGGTGCTGCCTCTGTGCTGGTCTTTCGTGCTGGTCCTTCCGGGGACGCTAAAAGTGGCGGCGGTCACATGGCAAGCGTTTGCCATTTCTTGCCATACTCGCTGGCCATGACCGTTCCGGACCCCAGCCGGCGACCGACGCTGGCCGACGTGGCGCAGGCCGCGGGGGTCGCCACCTCCACGGTGTCGCGGGCGTTCTCCCGGCCGCAGCGGGTCAACCACCGGACCCGCGAGCACGTCCTCGCGGTGGCCGAGCGAGCTCGGCTACGTGCCCAACCCGACCGCCCAGGCGCTGGAGTCGGGGCGTACCCGGACGATCGCCCTGCTCGTCCCGGACATCACCAACCCCTACTTCTCCGGCGTGATCAAGGGTGCGGAGCGCGGTGCTGCGAACGCCGGGCCTGACGCTGGTCCTCGGGGACACCGCCGAGAACGCCGCAGCGGAGGCCCAGCTGGTCCGCAAGCTCGAGCGCGCGGTGGACGGGTTCGTGATCAGCGCCTCCCGGCTCACCGACGACGAGCTCCGTGCCGCGGCAGAGCGCACGCCGATCACCCTGGTGAACCGGGCCACGGCCGGGATGGGCTGCGTGGTGGCCGACTACGACTCCGGGACGCAGCAGATCGTCGACCACCTCGCGTCCTACGGCCACCGGTCCTTCGTCTTCGTCGGCGGTCCGGCCGAGTCGTGGTCGGGAGCCCGCCGCTGGCAGGGCCTCCAGGCCGCGGCGGCCGACCGCGACATGGAGGTGCGGAGGTCGGGCCCTACCTGCCCACGCTCAGCGGTGGGCCGGCTGCCGCCGACGCCGTGCTCGCTTCCGGGGCCACCGCGGTGGTGTGCCACAACGACATCCTGGCCATCGGCCTGATGCGGCGGTTGGCGGAGCGGGGGAGGTCGGTACCGCGACGACATGAGCGTGGTCGGCTTCGACGACGTCTTCGGGGCCGACTTCTGCCACCCCACCCTGACGACCCTCGCCGAGCGGACCGAGGACGCCGGCGTACGCGCGGTCGAGCTGCTGGTGAACCAGGTCCCGTTGCGGCAGGCCGGGGGGCCGACGCGGGTGCTCCCGACCCAGCTCGTCGTGCGCGCCTCGACCGGGCCGGTTCACGATGTGGGATGAGTGCGGCGAAAGATTCATATATGTCCTAGTTTGCGAGGGCACAATAGACGACACACACGGACCGATCAACGATTTCCGATACAAATCGGTCTATTCTTTCGATCATGTCGGGCACTCGGGAAACCCCAGGACACGAGCTCCTCGTCCGCGAAATCGGGCGGATCAACGGGGAGCTGGCCTCCCAGCGGCGGCTGAGCGCCATGACCGTGCACGACCTCTCGAACCCCGCGCAGGTCATCCTCGGCCTGAGTGAGATGCTGCTCGACCACCAGACTCTCGACCCCGTCGTACGCCGTCGCCTCGAGCAGATGCACCGCTCCGCAGTGACGATGAGCGCCATGATCTCCGACCTGAGCCACGGGCAGTCGCCCGAGAACCAGGGCAAGCTCGACGTCGAGCGCGTCAACCTGGTCGAGCTGGTCACCTCGGTCGTCGAACGCACCCGGGTGCTCGCCACGGCCAAGGAGATGAAGCTGCTCCTGCTCGTCGAGCAGGTCGACCACCAGGGCTGCTGGGTCGACGGTGACGCCGTCAAGCTCGAGCGGGCCCTGACCAACCTGATCGGCAACGCCATCAAGTTCTCGCCCGCCGGCTCGAGGGTCTCGGTCGCGCTCGACCGCGGGGTGGACGACGCCAAGATCTCCGTCAGCGACCAGGGCCCGGGCATCAGCGGCCACGGGCGGGCGCAGATCTTCGAGGTGTTCCACCGCGAGAAGAACACTGCGCACCTGCCCGGCCAGGGCCTGGGCCTGTTCATCACCCGGCAGATCGCCGAGAGCCACGGTGGCAGCATCTCCGTCGAGTCGGTGCCCGGCCGCGGCGCGACCTTCCTGCTCCAGATCCCGCTCGCGGTCGACGAGCCGCTGGACAAGCTCGCCTGACCCCTTCTTCCGGACGCTGCTCTCTCCGGCGGCGCTGCTGGTGCCGCATCTGCGATGGTGACGCCATGCAGGTGGGGATGACGTTGCCGGTGATGGAACCGGACCTCGACGCCGGCGTCCTCGAGGCGTGGGCGCGCGCCGTGGATGACGGCCCGTTCTCCTCGCTGTGCTTCGGCGAGCGGATCGCCTTCGACAACCCCGAGACGCTCACGCTGATGGGTGCCGTCGCCGCGTGGACCCGGCGGGTGCGCCTGGTGACCACGGTCGTCGTACCCCAGCTGCACGATCCGGTGATGCTCGCCAAGGCGCTCGCGACCGGTGACCTGCTCAGCCGGGGACGCCTGACGGTCGGCGTCGGGGTCGGTGGGCGCGAGGAGGACTACCGGGCCGTCGGGGCCGACCTCTCGCTGCAGACGATGGGGGAGATGTCCGCGCGGGTCGCCGAAATGCGCCGCGTCTGGGCCGGGGAGCGGATGGGTGACGCGGTGCTGCCGGTCGGGCCGCCGCCGGTGCAGCCCGGGGGACCAGAGGTGCTGGTCGGCACGATGGGTCCGCGCACGGTCCGCCACGCCGCCGGCTGGGCGGACGGCCTCGCGGGCGTGACCCTCGACCTCGACACCGCAGCCGTCTCCGACCTGTTCGAGCTGGCGCGTCGGTCCTGGGCGGAGGCCGGCCGGGGGCGACCGCGACTGACGACGTCGTTCTTCTTCGCGGTGGGTGAGATCCCCGTCGCGAGGGACCAGGTGCACCGACACCTCCGGCACTACATGAACTGGCTGCCGGCCGACCTGGTCGACGCGATGGCACCGGCGACCGGCTTCGCCGGCACGCCCGAGGAGCTCGAGAAGGTGCTGCGGCGGTTCGCCGAGATCGGCGCCGACGAGGTGCACCTGATCCCGACGTCGACCGACCTGTCCCAGGTGGGGCGGGTCGCCGAAGTGGTGGCTGCGGCTGGCTGGAGCTCTGTCCCGGAAAACTAGAACCTGTTACATTCCGGAGATGATTCTGGACCGGTTCAAGGTGGACGGAAAGGTCGCTGTCGTCACAGGGGCCGGGCGTGGAATCGGCGCGGCGAGTGCGGTCGCCCTCGCCGAGGCCGGCGCCGACGTGGTGCTCTCGGCACGCAGTGCCGACCAGCTCGACGGGGTGGCTCGCGCTGTCGAGGCCGCCGGCCGCCGGGCGCACGTCGTACCCGCCGACCTGATGGACCTCGACGCGGTGGCCGCCCTCGCCGACCAGGCCTTCGCGGAGTTCGGCCGCCTCGACATCGTCGTGAACAACGTGGGTGGCACCATCCCCAACGCGCTCCTCGACACCGACCCGGCGTACCTCGAGGAGGCCTTCCACTTCAACGTCTCCACGGCCCACGCCCTCACCCGCGCCGCTGTGCCGCAGATGCTGAAGAACGACGGTGGCTCGATCGTGAACATCTCCAGCGTGGTCGGCCGGGTCGCCGGTCGCGGCTACCTCGCCTACGGCACCGCCAAGGCCGCGCTCGCGCACTACACGCGGCTCGCCGCGCAGGACCTCAGCCCGACCATCCGGGTCAACGCCATCGCCGTGGGCAGCGTGATGACCAGCGCCCTGGAGTTCGTCGCCAGCGACGAGGCGACCATGCACGAGATGACCAGCAAGACGCCTCTCGGCCGGGTGGGTGACCCCGAGGACATCTCGGCGGCCGTGCTCTACCTGAGCAGCCCGGCGGGGGCGTTCATCACCGGGAAGGTGCTGGAGATCGACGGCGGGCTGCAGCAGCCCAACCTCGACCTCCGGTTGCCCGACCTCGAGGCAGGAGCAGCCCAGTGAGCGACCCAGTCAACGGTGGGGTGAAGCGCGTCGTCGCGTGGTCGACCGGGACGGTCGGCAGGCACGCGATCGCCGGCATCGACGCGCGTCCCGATCTCGAGCTCGTCGGGGTGTGGGTCTCCAGCGAGGAGAAGGTCGGCAAGGACGCCGGCCAGCTCGCCGGTCTCGGCCGCGACCTCGGAGTCATCGCGACCAACGACAAGGAGGCCCTGTTCGCGCTCGAGCCGGACTGCATCGTGCACACGGCGATGGTCGACGACCGGATCTTCGAGGCGATGGCGGACCTCACCGAGATGGTCGAGCGCGGCATCAACGTGGTCTCCAGCGGTCCGGTGCTGCTCTGCTACCCGCAGGCCCTGGGGCTCGACGAGCTCGTGAACGCGATCGACGCCGCCGGTGAGAAGACCGGCGCGACGCTGCACGTGAACGGCATCGACCCCGGCTGGGCGAACGACGTGCTGCCGCTCGCGCTGACCTCGCTGTCGCAGCGGATCGACCTGGTGCGGGTCAGCGAGATCGCCGACTACTCGACGTACTACCAGCCCGTGGTGATGCGCGACATCTACGGCTTCGGCTCGCCCATGGAGAACGTGGCCATGCTCTGGCAACCCGGCATCCTGACCACCGCCTGGGGCCCCGTCGTACGCCAGATCGCGGCCGGGCTCGATCTCACCCTCGACGCCGAGCTCGAGGAGATCGTGGAGCGGGTCCCGTCGAAGGTCGACCTCGAGACGGTCAGCGTCGACATCCCTGCGGGGACGATGGGGGCCGTGCGCTTCCAGGTCGTCGGCAAGGTCGACGGCGTGCCTCGGGTGATCCTCGACCACGTGACGCGCACGCACGTCGACCAGGAGCCGCAGTGGCCACAGCCGGCGGAGGGCGGCGGCTGTTACCGCGTGGAGGTCGAGGGCGAGCCGGTGATGCGGATCGACTTCACCCACCACGGTGAGAACGGTGACCACAACGTCTCCGGGATGATCGTCACCGCGATGCGGCTGGTGAACGCGGTGCACGCCGTGTGTGACGCGCCGTCCGGCCTGGTCTTCGCGAAGGACCTGCCGCCGATCACCGGACGAGGATTGGTAGCGTCGCAAGGGTGAGCTCACAGCCGCCCGGCGGCGGACCAGTCGTCGATCGTGCCGGGCGTGGCGAGTGGACCGAGCCGGGTGCCTTCGAGGTCGCGCCCGGGGTCCACCGGCTGCCGCTCCCGCTGCCGATGGACGGCCTTCGTGCCGTCAACGTCTACGTGATGGAGACCGACGACGGGCTGGTGCTGATCGACGGGGGGTGGGCGATCCCCGAGTCCCGCAAGGTCTTCGACGCCGGCCTCGCGCTCCTCGGCTACACCGTCCGCGACATCCGTCGGTTCCTGGTCACGCACATGCACCGCGACCACTACACGCAGGCCTCGGTCGTCGGGCGCGAGGTCGGGGCGCACGTGGTCCTCGGCCTGGGCGACAAGGCGACGATGGACCTGATGCACAGCGACCTCACCGAGGACCCGAACCTGGACCGGCTGCGTTCGGCCGGTGCCGAGGAGCTCTTCGAGGGCTGGCGCTCGATGATGCCGTCCAAGCCGCCGAAGATGGACGACTACGGCATGCCCGACGAGTGGCTCGACCGCGACCTGGTCATCGACCTCGGCACCCGCCGCCTGGACGCGCTCTCGACACCCGGTCACACGCAGGGCCACTACGTCTTCGCGGACAGTGACGCGTCCTTGCTGTTCGCCGGGGACCACGTGCTCTCGACCATCACCCCGTCGATCGGCTTCGAGCCGGCGTACGTCCAACAGCCGCTGCGCGACTACCTCTCCTCGCTGGCGAAGGTGCGCGCGCTGCCCGACATGAAGCTGCTCCCCGCCCACGGCCCGGTGACGCAGTCCTCGCACACCCGCATCGACGAGCTGGTGGCGCACCACGACGTACGCCTCGCCCAGTCGCTGGCTGCCGTCGACTCCGGAGCCGCCACAGCGTGGGAGGTGGCGGGCAAGCTGCCGTGGACGCGGCACGAGCGCACCCGCGACGAGCTCGGCCCCTTCGACGGGGTGCTCGCTGCCTTCGAGACGCTGGCCCACCTCGAGCTGCTCGGTCTGCAGGGCAAGGTCAAGCGTGTCGACGGCGTGACCATCCGGTTCGAGCCGCTGGGCGAGTAGCTGGGGTCTTGACCAGCCTGCCAGCCGGGGGTTTGGTTCTGTCATGCCCTCCAGCGCGCTGCCGCAGCTGACCGACGACGCCGTCTACCTGAGTGACGGGGGGCTTCGTGCTGGACACCCCGACCTGGCGTGCGAACCCCGACTGGGGCAGCCCGGCCTGGCCCAGGGGTACGGCGAGCTGCACCGGATCCTGCCCGACCTGCGGGTGGTCGGTGGGTGCTGCGGCACCGACGACGCCCACGTGGCCGCCATCGCGAAGGAGCTCATCGGGGGCTAGGGTGGTGCCGTCCGACAGGGGAGCGCCAGTACGGCGCTGAGAGTGCGAAGAGTCGCAGACCCTTGAACCTGATCCGGTTAGTACCGGCGAAGGAAGTCGAAGGAGATTTCCAGTGCGCGTGCGTTTTTCCCGTTCCTGCCCACGGTTCCGCCCGGTCGCGGCCGTTCTCTGCTCGATCACCGCGATTGCCCTCGTCTCCGGTTGCGGGGCCGGTGGCTCGGGCGACGGCGACCCGAAGACCCTGGTCGTCGCCACCCACGACTCCTGGGCGATGTCGAAGGACGTGCTCGCCGCGTTCAAGAAGAAGACCGGCATCACGGTGAAGGCCCAGCCCCAGGGGGACGCCGGCCAGCTCACCAACAAGCTGGTGCTGACCAAGGACTCTCCGCTGGCCGACGGCGTCTACGGCATCGACAACACCTTCGCCTCCCGCGCGGTCGACGAGGGCGTGCTGTCGTCGTACGCCGCGAAGGCGCTGCCCGCGTCCGCCGAGCCCTTCCAGCTCACGGGTGCGGACGCCGAGCAGCTCACCCCCGTCGACTACAGCGACGTGTGCGTCAACGTCGACGACACCTGGTTCGCCGCTCACCAGCTGGCACCGCCGGAGACGCTCGCCGACCTGACCAAGCCCGCCTACAAGGGCCTGTTCGTCACTCCGGGAGCGACCACGTCCTCGCCCGGGCTGGCGTTCCTGCTGGCCACGATCGGCGCGCAGGGCGACGGGTGGCAGGACTACTGGAAGAGGCTGATGGCCAACGGCGCCAAGGTGACCTCGGGATGGTCCGACGCCTACGAGGTCGACTTCACCGCCGGTGGCGGCAAGGGCGACCGGCCGATCGTCACGTCGTACTCCTCCTCGCCGCCGTTCACCATCCCCGAGGGCGAGACGCAGCCCACGACGCACGCACTGCTGGACACCTGCTTCCGCCAGGTGGAGTACGCCGGGGTGCTGAAGGGCTCGAAGAACGCGAAGGGGATGCAGGAGTTCATCGAGTTCATGCTCGGTCGTGAGTTCCAGGCGGCCCTGCCCGAGAACATGTACGTCTACCCCGTCGACAGCGCCGTCGCGCTTCCCGAGGACTGGGCGAAGTTCGCCCGCGTCTCGCCGGACCCGGTCGCGGTGAGCCCGGCACTGATCACGAAGAACCGCACCGACTGGCTGCGCGAGTGGCGGGACATCACCAGCCAGTGAGCCGCGTGCCGACCGGCCGACCCAGCGGGCTGCTCACCAGGCTGGGCAACCGGGCCGGGACCGTGGCGCTGGCCGCGGTCCCGCTCACCGCGCTCGTGGTCTTCTTCCTCTATCCCGTGTCCGGGATGCTCGCCCGCGGCTTCTGGCCGGAGGGGACGTTCGACCCGGCCGCGGTGCTCGAGGTGCTGGGTCGTCCGCGGGTGCACCGGGTGCTGTGGTTCACGCTCTGGTCGGCTGCTGCCGCGACCGCCGTCTCGGTCCTGGCCGGCGTGCCGGTCGCGTTCGCCCTGCACCGGCTCCGCTTCCCCGGTCGCGATCTGCTCCGCGCCCTCGTCGTGGTGCCGTTCGTGCTGCCGACGGTGGTGGTGGGGGTGGCGTTCCGGCAGCTGATCGCGCCCTCCGGCCCGCTGGGCGCGCTCGGCCTCGACGGGACCGCGGCGGCCATCGTGGCGGCGCTCGTGTTCTTCAACATCAGTGTCGTCGTACGCACGGTCGGGGCGTTCTGGGAGGCGATCGACCCTCGTCGCGAGGAGGCAGCCGCTGCGCTCGGTGCCAGCCCGGCTCAGGTGCTGCGCACCGTCACGCTCCCCGCGCTGCTCCCGGGCATCGTGTCCGCGGCCTCCGTGGTCTTCCTCTTCTGCGCCACGTCGTTCGGCGTCGTGCTCACCATGGGCGGCCTGCGCTACGCCAACGTCGAGACCGAGATCTACCTGCTGACCACCCAGGAGCTCGACCTCACCGGCGCCGCGGCCCTGTCGCTGCTCCAGCTGCTGGTGATCACTGCCCTGCTCGCCCTCTCCGCTCGCGTACGCCGCTCCGCCGCGCCTGTCGACCGCAGCACCAGGCCGCTGCCCCGACCGCGTCGCGGCCACGTGCCGGTGCTGCTCTGGACCGCCGTCGTCGTGGTGTTCCTGATGGCTCCGCTCGCCTCGTTGGTGGTCGCCTCCCTGCGTCGGGGCGAGCACTGGGGCCTGCAGAACTACCGGGCGCTCGGGACCACCGGTGACCGCAACGCGCTGCTGGTGCCGGCGACCGACGGGCTGGTGAACTCGCTCGGCATCGCGCTGGTCGCCAGCGTGCTGGCCCTGGCGCTCGGCTCGATCGTCGCCTTCCTCGTCTCCCGTCCGGCCGGTGGTCGGGTCACCGGCGTGCTCGACGGGCTGTTCATGCTGCCGCTCGGGGTCTCCGCCGTGACGGTCGGCTTCGGGTTCCTGATCACGTTGGACCGGCCGCCCCTGGACCTGCGCAGCTCCTCGCTGCTGATCCCGATCGCCCAGGCGATGGTGGCGCTGCCGCTCGTCGTACGCACCGTCGGCCCGGTGCTGCACTCGATCGACGATCGCCAACGCCAGGCGGCGGCGTCCCTGGGTGCCGGCCCCCTGCGCGTGGCGCTCACCGTCGACCTGCCGCTCGCGTGGCGCGCGCTCCTCGCCGCCGCGGGCTTCGCCTTCGCCGTCTCCCTCGGCGAGTTCGGGGCCACCAGCTTCCTCGCCCGCGACGACCGGCCCACGCTGCCGGTGGTCATCTACCGGCTGATCGGCCACCCCGGCGCCGAGAACTTCGGGATGGCGATGGCGGCGTCGGTGCTCCTCGCGGCGACCACTGCTGCGGTGATGTTCGCCGTGCAGCGGCTGCGCGTCGGGTCGATGGGAGCCTTCTGAGGTGGGTGGACTTCGTGTCGACGGGCTGACCGTGCGCTTCGGCGCGACGGTGGCGGTGGACCACGTCGACCTCGAGGTGCCGGCCGGGTCGGTGGTGGCCGTGCTCGGTCCCTCGGGATGCGGCAAGTCGACGCTGCTGCGGACGGTGGCCGGCCTCGAGCAGCCGGCCTCCGGCTCCGTGTCGTACGACGGGGTCGACCTCGCCGGCACGCCCACTCACAAGCGCGGGTTCGCGCTGATGTTCCAGGACGGCCAGCTCTTCGACCACCTCGACGTCGCCGCGAACATCGCCTACCCGCTGCGCCTGCGGCACCAGGGCAAGGCGGTCCAGCGTGAGCGGGTCACCGAGCTGCTGGGCCTGGTCGGCCTCGAGGGGTACGCCGCCCGCTCGCCCGGCACCCTGTCCGGGGGTGAGCGCCAGCGGGTCGCGCTCGCCCGGGCCCTCGCGGTCAACCCGCGGCTGCTCCTGCTCGACGAGCCGCTGAGCGCGCTCGACCGCGGCCTGCGGGAGCGGCTGGCCGGCGACCTGCACGACATCCTCCACGCAGCGGGAGCGACCGCGATGCTGGTGACGCACGACCAGGAGGAGGCGTTCGCCGTGGCCGACCGGATGGCGGTGATGCGCGACGGGCGGATCGTGCAGAGCGGCACCCTCGACGAGGTGTGGGGCCGGCCGGCCGACGGCTGGACCGCCCAGTTCCTCGGCTACGCCACCGTGCTGACCGGTGAGCGGGCGCGCCGGCTGCGCGACCTCGCGGTGCCGAACGCGACCTGGCAGGCGGTCGCCCTGCGCCGCTCTGCGCTCCGGGTCGATCCCGCCGGCCCGCTCACCGCCAGGGTCGAGGAGGCCCGGGTCACCCCGGACCAGATCCGGGTGCAGCTGGACATCGACGGGGCCGGTTCGCTGCCGGCCGTGGCCGACCCGGGCACCGACGTACGCGTGGGTGCAGAGGTGCGTGTGTCCATCGACACGTCGAGGATCGCGGACGTCCCGGCCGAGCTGTAGGTGGGCGACCCTAGACTGACGCCTTGTGAAGCGTCGGGCCTATGCAGCAATGGTGACGATCGCGATCTTCATGGGCGCGCTCGCCTTCATCACCGGCAAGGCCCTCGGCTATCCGCTGCGCGATCCCGACGGGTTCCTCGGTCCGGCGTGGGTGCGGCTGCCGATGCTCATCGCCGCAGCGTTCGTCGCCGACATCCTGCCCCGCACGCTGTGGCGCTCGCGCGGCAGGCTCACCGAGTTCCGCGCCGAGGCGCGGCTGCTGATCCGCGAGCACTGGACCCGGGAGCGCATCCAGCTGGTGGTGCTCGGGCTGATCTGCTTCTACGTGACCTACGTCAGCTATCGCAACCTGAAGAACTTCCTGCCCTTCATCCGCGGGGACAAGACGCGGCAGGGTGACTACGAGCTGCACAAGTTCGACCAGTGGATCCTGTTCGGGCACGACCCGGCGCTGCTGCTCCACAGCGTGCTCGGCACCTCGGTCTCGGCGCACGCGCTGTCCTACGTCTACCTGATCTTCCTGCCGATGGTGCCGATCTCGGTGACCATCTGGCTGGTCTGGTCGCGCAACGTCAGCTTCGGCTACTGGTACGTCACGGCCCAGTGCATCTGCTGGACCCTGGGCACGGCCAGCTACTACATGATCCCCACGCTCGGCCCGAACTTCGCCTTCCCGTGGCTGTACGGCGACCTGGACACCACGGGCGTCACGGCGCTCCAGGACGCGCTCTACTACGGCAGGCAGAGCGTGCGCTACGACCCCTTCGCCAACGGGGTGCAGTCGGTGGCCGGCTTCGCGTCCCTGCACGTCGGCGTCACCCTGCTGATGGCGCTGGTCGCGCAGTACACCGTCCGCAGCCGCATCATCAAGGTCTCGCTGTGGGTCTACATGGGCCTCGTGGTGCTCTCGACGAGCTACTTCGGCTGGCACTACATCGCCGACGACATCGCCGGGGCCGTGATCGCGTTCATCTCGTTCTACCTCGGCGGCATCGCGACGGGTCAGAAGTTCGACGAGCACGGGCGACATTCGCACCCGACGACGACGACCAGCGACGTCCCGGTCGACTCCGAGACCTAGCGCACCCGGCCGTCCCAGTGGAGGTCGAAGGCGAGCATCGCGCCGACGGTCCAGGCCTGCACCCGGTTGGCGATCGGGACGTCCTGCAGCTGCCCGTCCCGGGTGACGGCGTACAGCTCCGGGAAGTCGCCGAGGCTCGCCACGGCCCGTCGTACGCCCTGACGTACCTGCTCCGCGGCGTCGTCGTACCCCGCAGCCCGCAGGCCGCCCCAGCACAGCCAGCTGTCGAAGGGCCACACCGCTCCACGGTGGTAGCCGTCGACCAGGAACGCCGGCTCCGTGCTGGCCAGCGTCCGGACGCCGTACGCCGTCAGCACGTCCGGCCGGGTCAGCCGCTCGGCGGCGGCTCGGGTCGCGTCCGGGGGCAGTGCATCCGCCCAGAGCAGCCAGCCGAGCTGTGACCCCGCGCCGGGGACCGCCGTGTCGTCCGCCTCGAGCGCCATCACGTCGGGCAGGAGGACCTCCGCGATCCGGGACCTGAGCGTCGTGGCCAGCCTCGACCAGTGGCCGGCGTTCCCGGGGTCGAGGCGGGTGAGCGCGTCCAGCGCGGCGACGGCCACCGCCTGGGAGTCGGCATCGGCCAGGGGAGCGGTCGGGGGCGGAGCCGTCGGCCCGGACGATCCCGCCGCCGTGCTCGTCCGTGGCCGGGTCGAGGGCGTCGCGCCAGCCCTGCTGGCCCAGGCCGCCGGCGAACGTGCGTGGACCGCACCTCACCAGCCCGCCGCCGGCGACGAGTGCCCGCTCCAGCCAGCCGGCAGCAGCCCGGCGCGCGTCGCCCAGCTCGAGGGCCAGGGACTCGTCCCGGGTCGTGTCCAGCACGACCAGGAACCACGAGGTGGAGTCGGAGGAGCCGAAGTAGCGCAGCGCCCCGTCGCGAACCGGCCATCCCCGGTCGACCAGCCAGCGGGGAGCCACCGGGCGGTCCTCGTGCAGGATGCGGCCGGGCTGCTCCTCGGTCTCCGGGTCCTCGGCGCGGCCCTGCCGTGCGGCCAACGCCCGCAGCGTCGCAGCAGCGATCTCGGGACGTCGGGGCAGGACCTGCAGCGCCGTGATCAGGGAGTCGCGGCCGAACAGGGCATGGAATCGCCCGGGGTCCGTGGCGCTGACCGGGTCGGCCGACGCGTGCACCCAGCCCTCCGGCGAGAGCAGCGGGTCGAGGTGGTCCTGGGGCGCGTGTGACATGAGTGAAGTCTGCCGGACGCGAGAGTTACATCGTTGTCATTGTCAAGGCGACACGCGTATTACAACGAAGTAGTTCTGTTAAACGTGTTCCATGAGTGACGGATGACGCCTAACGTCTGTTTTGTCTCGTGCCGCGGGGAAGCGGCGCGAGACCCACTACGAAGGGATTTGTCCGGTGCGCCCCGTTGCACGCATGGCCTTGGCAGCCGCCACGACCGTCGCGCTGATCCTGCCGATCACGGGGGCTGCGATCGCCACACCCTCTCCGAACCCGAAGCCCGGCTCTGCCGGCCTCCCGACCCAGGCCCAGGTCGACCGGGCTCGCGCCGACGTCGCGAGCAAGAAGCAGAGCGTCGCCCAGCTCGAGTCGGCCCTGGCCGCCGCGACGGCCCGGATGGAGGCCGCGTCCATGGCCGCCGAGTCCGCCGCCGAGGAGTACAACGGCGCCATGTGGCGACTCGCGGAGGCGCGCAAGGCGACCCATCAGGCCCAGCAGGCGGCGACCGCTGCCGCAGCGAGCGTGGAGCGTCAGCGTGCGGGAATCGTCACGTTGGTCACCGACAGCTACCAGAACGGCACCGAGCTCAACACCGCCACCGCGATGATGAGCGACGAGGGCCCGCGCGGCCTGATGAACCGGTACGCCGTCGTGGCGAGCGCCGGCGACTCGATGGAGGCCCGCTACGAGGCCTTCCGGACCGCCTCCGCCCAGGCCAAGAAGTACGCCGCCAAGGCAGCCGACGCCCAGAAGCACCAGCAGTCGCTGACCGCGGAGGCCAAGAAGCTCGCCGTCGTCGCCGGCCAGGCGGCCAGCGCCGCGGGAGCCGCGGCGAACCAGATCTCCAACCAGAAGCAGCAGCTGATCCAGGCACTCGCCAAGGCCGAGAACATCTCCATCGGCCTGGCCACCCAGCGTCACGAGGCCCTCGAGAAGATCGCGCGCCAGAAGGCCGCCGCGGCCGCCAAGGCCAAGGAGGCGGCCCTGCAGGCCGCCCTGCAGAAGGAAGCCCAGAAGGCCAAGGCGAAGGCCAAGAACGCCAAGCCGTCGGCGTCCTCGACCAGCGGCAGCAGCAGCTCGGGTGGCAGCTCCTCAGGCCTGCCCGCGCCCACCTCGGCGCCACCCCCGGTCATCAACCCGGCACCCAACCAGAAGGTCGCGGTCCAGCGGGCCATCGCCTACGCCAAGGCCCAGCTCGGTCGCCCCTACCAGTGGGGTGCCGCAGGGCCGGGCACCTTCGACTGCTCCGGGCTGACGATGCAGGCCTGGGCCCGCGGCGGAGTCTCGCTCCCGCACTACTCGGTCGCGCAGTTCGCCCAGAGCACCCGCATCTCGATGGCCGACGCCAAGCCCGGTGACCTGCTCTTCTGGAGCAACAACGGCAGCCCCAGCGGGATCCACCACGTGGCTCTCTACCTGGGCGGTGGGCAGTTCATCGAGGCCCCGCACACCGGCGCGAACGTCCGCTACAACTCGATCTACACCTGGTACCCGGACTTCGTCGCCCGACCCTGAGCGATACTCGGAATCTCGGCCTGCTGAACGTGATTCAAGACTCGCTGACGACGGGCACGGCGTACGGCAGAGTGTGACCCATGGCCGACCAACCACAGCCCGACGTCGACGTACCCGCCCTCACCGCCCTGCTCGACGGCAAGTACGCCGACATCCGGGAGATGACCCGCAAGAACCTCGTCGAGTACGCCCACGTGCTCGACGACGCGATCCACATGCCCACCGCGGAGTTCCGTGAGCAGGTCCTCGAGCTCGTCCGGGCGATGGCGAAGACCGGTGCCAGCGGTCTCGGCTTCCCCACGGAGTACGGCGGCGGCGGCGACATCGGCGCCTCGGTCGCGGGCTTCGAGACGATGGCCTTCGGCGACCTGTCGATCCTGGTCAAGGTCGGCGTGCAGTTCGGCCTCTTCGGCGGCGCGATCCTCCAGCTCGGCTCGAAGAACCACCACGACGCCTACATCGCCGACCTGGTCAGCGGCGACCTGATGGGCTGCTTCGCGATGACCGAGACCGGCCACGGCTCCAACGTGCAGTCGCTCGGCACGCAGGCCGTCTACGAGCCCGAGACCCGCGAGTTCGTGATCACCACCCCGGACAAGCGCTCACGCAAGGACTACATCGGCAACGCGGCCGCGCACGCCAGCATGGCGGTGGTCTTCGCGCAGCTCCAGATCGGCGGCAGCTCCGAGGGCGTGCACGCGTTCGTCGTACCCATCAGGGACGCGAAGGGCCGCACCCTCGAGGGCGTCACCATCGAGGACGACGGGGAGAAGATCGGGCTCAACGGCGTCGACAACGGGCGGCTGTCCTTCGACGGCGTGCGGGTGCCACGGGCCAGCATGCTCAACCGGTACGCCGAGGTCACCGAGGACGGTCGCTACCTCTCGGAGATCGAGAACGTCGACCGCCGGTTCTTCACGATGCTCGGCACCCTGATCCAGGGCCGCGTCTGCGTGGGCGGCGCCGGCATCAGCGCGAGCAAGGTGGCGCTCGCCGTGGCGGTGAAGTACGCGAACAAGCGCCGCCAGTTCGGGGCGCCGGACACCGACGAGGAGGAGCTGCTCCTCGACTACGGCATGCACCAGCGCCGGCTCCTTCCCCTGCTGGCCAAGACCTACGCCCTGCACTTCGCGCAGGAGATCCTGGTGAGCGAGCTGCACAACGTGCTCTCCACCACCGAGGCCCCCGACCGGCAGCGGCGTGCGCTGGAGTCCCGGGCCGCGGGCACGAAGGCACTCGGCACCTGGCACGCGAGCCGGACCATCCAGGAGTGCCGCGAGGCCTGCGGCGGCGCGGGCTACCTGATGGCCAACCGCCTCGGCGCGCTGCGCGCGGACACCGACGTGTTCACCACGTTCGAGGGCGACAACCACATCCTGCTGCAGCTGGTCGCCAAGGGCCTGCTCACCGACTACTCCTCGTCCTTCGGAGACCTCGACCAGCTCGGGATGGTCCGGTTCGTGGCCAACCTCGCGGTCGAGACGGTGGTCGAGCGCACGAGTGCCCACAAGCTGCTCGAGCGGATCAGGGACGTCCTGCCCGGCGGGAACGACGACCGTTGGGACCAGGAGGCCGGGCTGCTCGACCCGGAGTACCAGCTCGCGATGTTCCGCTGGCGCGAGGAGCACATCCTCTCCGGCGTCGCCCGGCGGCTGAAGCGCGGCATGGACAACGGGATGGACACCGTCCAGGTCTTCAGCATGGTGCAGGACCACGTGATCGCGGCCGGCAAGGCCCACGTCGAGCGGCTCGTCCTCGAGGCGTTCGTCGAGAAGAACGCCGCCATGGTCGACAGCGACAACAAGGTCGCGCTGAACATGCTGTGCGACCTCTACGCCCTGTCCACCATCGAGGCGGACCGCGCCTTCTGGATGGAGCACGGCCGGCTCTCCAGCACCCGCTCGAAGGCGATCAGCCGTGAGGTCTCCTCGCTGTGCCGCCAGCTCCGCCCGATCGCCGAGGACCTGGTCGACGGTTTCGGCATCCCGGCCGAGATGCTGAAGGCGGAGATGCTCGACGATCCTGGCGCTGCCTGATGTTGGACCGGCTCCGGATCCCCGGCCTCGGCGGCTGGGGCGAGGACCCGTTGTGGGCCGGTGTCTACGACTGGACCGTCGAGCACCCCCAGGCGGGCGGGCTGCTCTGGAAGGCCGGGATCGGCAGCGACCTGCGCCGGCTCTACGCGGCGGCTGCCGAGATCGGGCGGCAGCCGGCCGGCTCGTCCGTGCTCGACGTCCCGTGCGGCGGCGGGGTGGCCCTGCGGGGGCTTCGGCCCGGGCAGGGCGTCAGGTACGTCGCCGCGGACATCTCCCAGGCCATGCTCGACCGCACCATGGCGGTCGCCCGGCGGCGTCAGGTCAGCGCGCAGGTCGAGCCGGTCCTCGCCGACGTCGGCAAGCTGCCCTTCCCCGACGGTGAGTTCGACCTGGTGGTCTCGTTCACCGGCCTGCACTGCTTCCCGGACCCCCACCTCGCCGTGCGCGAGATGGCGCGCGTCCTGCATCCCGGAGGCGTGCTCACCGGCAGCGCCGTACTCAACGACACGGGCATCCGCTACCTCCCGGTCCGCCAGGTCGGCCGCTTCACCGGCCTCCTCGGCCCCGGCGCCACCTCGACCGAGGTGAACGACTGGCTCACCGAGGCCGGCTTCGAGGGCATCTCCATCACCCTCTCCGGCGCGATCGGCTACTTCCGGGGGACGAAGGCCTGAGCTGTCAGTTGTCGGGGGTGCGCCCGGTCTCGGGGCTGCCGTCGTCCTTGACCTCGACCTCGGCGGCGTGGTCCTTCGCACGCTTGAACGACTCGTTCACCTCGGCCTCGGCCTCGGTGCGGCCGACCCAGTTGGCGCCCTCGACGGACTTGCCGGGCTCGAGGTCCTTGTAGACCTCGAAGAAGTGCTGGATCTCGAGGCGGTCGAACTTCGAGACGTGGTTGATGTCGCGGAGGTGCTCCAGCCGCGGGTCGTGGGAGGGGACGCACAGGACCTTGTCGTCGCCGCCGGCCTCGTCGGTCATCCGGAACATCCCGATCGCCCGGCAGCGGATCAGGCAGCCGGGGAACGTCGGCTGCTGGAGGATCACCAGCGCGTCGAGGGGGTCGCCGTCCTGGCCGAGGGTCTCCTCGATGAAGCCGTAGTCGGCGGGGTACGCCGTGGACGTGAACAGGGTGCGGTCCAGGCGCAGGCGGCCGGACTCGTGGTCCACCTCGTACTTGTTGCGCTCGCCCTTCGGGATCTCCACCAGTACGTCGAACTCCACGGAACTTCCTCTCACACGACACCTGCACGCCCGTCCGTGGGCGCAACGGGGCTAGTCTCGCAGCACTTTCGACGGACGGCACCTTGAAGGGAGCCTGAGGCACCTTGGGTGACAAACGCCACTGGCTGGTTCGCTTCTCTGCGGAGATCCTGGTCCTGGTGCTGCTCGCCGTCGCGTTCGCGAGCTACCAGTTCGATCTGGGCGAGCGCTGGTTCGGCCTGCGACCGGCCGACCCGAAGACCAACCCGGCCGCAGTACTGCCACCGGTTGGCCTGCGCCTGCCCACCGCCAAGCCCGCCCCAGCGGTCGCCCGTTCCGGCAGCTCCGTCGCCGTGGACCCCGATCGCGTCGCCGCCGTGGTGCAGCCGCTCCTGCGCAAGCGCGTCCTCGGCCGGCACTTCGCCGTGCTGGTCACCGACCTCGGCACCGGCGGCGCGGTCTTCCGTCAGGGACCACCGACGGTCACCCCTGCGTCGACCACCAAGCTGGTCACCTCCACGGCCGCGCTCGAGTCGCTGGGGCCGATGGCCCGGTTCCGTACGTCGGTCCGGTGGCTGCCGAGCACCCGGCAGCTCGTGCTCGTCGGTGGCGGCGACCCCTTCCTGGCCAGCTCGCCGCAGCGCGGGGAGGGCCAGCTATCCCCATCGCGCCGACGTGCAGACGCTCGCCAAGCTGGCCGTCCGCAAGCTCCGCGCGATGAAGATCGGCCGGGTCCGGCTGGCCTTCGACGACTCCTACTTCTCCGGCCCGGCGGTCAACCCGGCCTGGCCGGACACCTACATCCCCGAGAGCGTGGTCCCGCCGATCAGCGCGCTGTGGGTCGACGAGGGACTCTCGCCGGGCGGCTACAGCTTCGTCAGCGACCCGGCGGCCACGGCGGCGCAGGTCTTCGGGTCGGCTCTGCGGAGCAACGGTCTCAAGGTCCGTCCGCAGGTCACCCGGGCCACCGTCCCCGAGGGCGCGGTCGACGTGGCGTCCGTGTCGAGCGCCCCGCTCGGCGAGATCGTGGAGCGCACCCTCGAGGTCAGTGACAACCAGGCCGCCGAGGTGCTCGCCCGCCACGTGGGCCTCTCCGAGCGCCAGGAGGGATCGTTCGAGGCCGGCGCGGCTGCCGTCCTCGACGTGGTCAAGCGGCTCGGCGTACCCACCTCCGGCGACAGGCTGTACGACGGCAGCGGGCTCTCCCGCAACGACCGGCTCAGCCCCGAGTCGCTGGCCGGCGTACTGCGACTGGCCGAGACCACGGGCAAGCCGCAGCTGCGCCAGGTGTTCACCGGCCTGCCCGTGGCCGGGTTCACGGGCTCGCTGCAGTACCGCTTCGACAAGGGCCCGGCGGCTGCTCGCGGGCGGGTGCGGGCGAAGACCGGGACGCTCACCGGCGTGCACGGTCTCGCCGGTGTCGCCTCCGACGTGAGCGGCGCCCGGATGGCCTTCGTCGTGGTCGCCGACCAGGTCGGACCGCTGATGGACTTCAAGGCGCAGACGCTGATCGACCGGATTGCAGGCGCGTTGGGGGCATGCAGGTGCGGCGTAGGGTCGACGTCATGAACTTCCCACGACGCTGCTCGGACCGCCGCGGAGACTCCGAATGAGCGCCGACCGGCCGGGCCGGCCGGGAATGATCGACTGGGACCTCGCCGTCAGGGTGGGGTCCCGCCTCGTCGGTGAGGGACCGGTGGTGACCCGTCCCGAGGCGGTCGGCGCGGTGGAGGAGCTGCGCGCCGGCGCGGAGCGCTCCACGCCGCTGGTCCGCGAGTTCACCGGTCTGGTCGCCAGCGACCGCACCGCTCCGGTGCTCGTCGTCGACCGGCCGGGCTGGGTGCAGGCCAACGCGGACGGCTTCGCCTCGATCATCTCGCCGCTCATCGAGAAGCTGCAGGAGAAGAAGGGCCCGCCCTCGCCGCTGACCGAGGCGATCGGCTCCCGGATCACCGGGGTCGAGCTCGGCGCCATGCTCGGCTTCCTCGGCTCCAAGGTCCTGGGCCAGTTCGACCCGTTCCACGACAAGCCCGGCGAGCAGGGCCGGATGCTGCTCGTCGCGCCCAACATCGTGCACACCGAGCGCGAGCTGGACGCCGATCCGCACGACTTCCGCCTGTGGGTGTGCCTGCACGAGGAGACCCACCGGGTCCAGTTCACAGCCGTCCCCTGGATGACCGACCACCTGCGTTCCGAGATGGGCAACATCATCGGGGCCGTCCAGACCGATCCCGCGGCGCTGCTCGGCGATGCCGGCCGTCGCGTCGTCGACCTGCTGTCGGGCAAGTCCGACGGCAGCCTGCTCGACCTGTTCTCCAGCCCCGAGCAGAAGGCCGTGATCGAGCGCGTGACCGGCGTGATGAGCCTGCTCGAGGGCCACGCCGACGTGGTGATGGACGGTGTCGGACCCGAGGTCATCCCGAGCGTGGCCGAGATCCGCCGCAAGTTCACCCAGCGCCGCAAGGGCGTCGGCGGGCTCGACCGGCTGCTGCGACGGTTGCTGGGCCTCGACCAGAAGATGGCCCAGTACCGCGACGGCGCCATCTTCGTGCGCGCCGCGATCGACAAGGTCGGCATGGAGGGCTTCAACGCCGTCTGGGTCGAGCCGGCCAACCTGCCCACCAAGAAGGAGATCCTCGACCCGTCGTTGTGGATCGCCCGCGTGCACGGCTGAGAACCACGTGACGCTCCATCCCTCCGTCGCCGCGGTGCGCCTCGCCGTACGCCGAAACCTGGCGGACCTCGACCCCGGGGACACGGTCGTCGTGGCCTGCTCGGGTGGCGCCGACTCGCTCGCCCTGCTGGCCGCGACGGTCTTCGAGGGCGCCCGCGAGTCGTGGCAGGTGATCGGGGCGACCGTCGACCACGGGCTGCAGGACGGTTCGGCCGCGAACGCCGACCGGGTGGTCGAGCAGATGCGGGCGCTCGGCGTCAGCGAGTCGGTGACCGCGAGGGTGCGCGTCGAGGCGCCGGGGGTGGGTCCGGAGGCGGCCGCTCGGGAGGCGCGCTACGCCGTACTCGCCCAGATCGCGGAGCGGTTCTCCGCCCGCGCGGTGCTGCTCGGGCACACGCTCGACGACCAGGCCGAGACGGTGCTGCTCGGCCTCGCGCGGGGTTCGGGCGGGCGGGCGCTGCAGGGGATGAGGCGCGCCTTCGAGGTCTACCGGCGGCCGCTGCTCGACGTGACCCGGGCCGACACCGAGACCGCCTGCCTGGTCGAGGGCATCGAGACCTGGACCGACCCGCACAACAGCGACGATCGCTTCACCCGTGTCCGCGTCCGCACCAAGGTGCTCCCGCTCCTCGAGGACGAGCTCGGCCCGGGCGTGGCGGCGACCCTGGCCCGCACGGCCGACCAGCTGCGGGCGGACACGGCGTACCTCGACGCTGCCGCCGCGGCGGCGCTGCAGACCACCCGCGCCGAGGGAGGTCTCTCCGTCCCTGCGCTGGTGCCGATGCCCGACGCCATCCGCACCCGCGTGCTCCACCTGGCGGCCCTGGAGGCCGGTGCCCCGTCAGCCGAGCTGTTCCACACCCACGTGCTCGAGCTCGACCGCCTCGTCACCGACTGGCACGGCCAGAAGTGGGTCGACCTGCCGGGCCACGTCCGCGCGCTGCGACGCAAGGACCTGCTGGTCTTCGCGTCGACCACCTGACCCCACCCGGGTCAGAGGAGGGCGGCGGCCAGCAGGCGGAGGGTGGTCTCGCGGGCGGGGGAGGAGTCGGGCGGGGTGCCGAGGAAGGCACCGCCGACCGGGTGGACCATCACCTCGTCCACGTCGTACGTCGAGGCCAGCGCACGCAGCTGCTCGGCGGCAGCGGCCGGCTCGCCGATCACCCAGCGCGAACGCATCCCGTCGAGCAGGCCGAGGTGCGCGTCGGCCACGGGGTCCTTCTCGGACTCCTCCACGAACCGCTGCGCGCGCAGCTGCCCGCCGGTGCGCAGCGTGACCATGGCCTCGAGCTGCGGCAGGGCGAGCCGCTCGGCCTCCTCCTGGGTCTCGGCGACCGAGGCGTTGACCGTGAGGAACGTGCGCGGCTCGGCGAGGGCCTCCGAGGGCTGGAAGTTCGAGCGGTACAGCGCCAGCGCCTCCGCCGTGCCCTGGCCGGAGAAGTGGTGGGCGAAGACATAGGGGAGACCCCGCTCGGCCGCGAGACGGGCCGAGTAGTCCGAGGACCCGAGCAGCCACACCGGCGGCACCGAGGTGGCGTGCGGGGTGGCGTTCAGCGGGTGCATCCGTCCCTGGACCTGGATGCCGACGCCGCCGGGGCTCATCATCGAGACCACGTTGTCGACGTACGACGGGAACCGGCTCACCGCGTCCTCGGAGACACCACCGGCGCCGTGCCGCAGGGCATAGCTGGTCACCGGGTCGGAGCCGGGAGCGCGTCCGATGCCGAGGTCGATGCGACCCGGGTACGCCGCCTCCAGCAGCGCGAACTGCTCGGCGACCACGAGCGGTGCGTGGTTCGGCAGCATCACCCCGCCCGAACCGACGCGAATGCGCTCGGTGGCCGCGGCGACCATGGCGATCAGCAGCGGCGGGTTGGTGGCCGCGACGGCGGGCATGTTGTGGTGCTCGGCGAGCCAGTACCTGCGGTAGCCGGTCTCGTCGGCGACCTGGGCGAGCCCACGGGTGGCGGCCAGGGCGTCGCCGGTGGTCTGGTCGGTGCGCACGGGGACGAGGTCGAGAACGGAGAGGTGCATGAGTGGCTCAACGTCCGGGGTTGCGTCTCTCTTCCGCGCCTGCCCACGGGTTCCGCGGGGACCTGTGGCAGGCTTCCGCACATGGACGCAGCAGACGTCGACGGTGACCTGGTCAACATCTTGTTCACCGAGCAGCAGATCCTCGATCGCTTGGGCGAGATGGCCCGGGAGATCGAGGAGGACTACGCGGGCAAGGACCTGCTGATCGTCGGCGTGCTCCGGGGCGCGGTGATGGTGATGGCCGACCTCGCGCGGGCGTTCAACCGCCACGTCGAGATGGACTGGATGGCGGTCTCCTCCTACGGCTCTGGCACCAAGAGCTCGGGCGTCGTACGCATCCTCAAGGACCTCGACACCGACATCAGCGGCCGGCACGTGCTGATCGTGGACGAGATCATCGACACCGGCCTGACGCTGATGTGGCTCACCTCCAACCTCAACTCGCGCCACCCGGCGTCGGTGGAGATCTGCACGCTGCTGCGCAAGCCCGACGCCCAGAAGATGAACGTCGACCCGAAGTACGTCGGGTGGGACATCCCCAACGAGTTCGTGGTCGGCTACGGCCTCGACTACGACGAGAAGTACCGCAACCTGCGGGACGTCGGAACACTCGCTCCGCACGTCTATTCCTAGCCGCTGACCGCGGGTCCCCACCTGCCCGGAGGGGGAGACTCCACCTGAGCTGTGGAGCGACCTGAGAGGATTGCGCGGTGAAGCGAATCGTGCGTAGTCCATGGCTCTGGATCCCGGTAGCCGTGGTCGGTGTCCTGCTGGCCCTGCAATACCTCGTGCCCAACGGCGGGTACACCGAGGTGGAGACGTCGAAGATGGTCGACGACATCAACTCGGGCGCCGTCAAGGAGATCACCTTCCGCGACGGTGGCGACCAGCAGATCCAGGCCACCCTGGACAACGGCAAGAAGGTCATGGCCACCTGGGTCGGCGGCCAGCAGGTCCGCCTCGTCAAGCAGGTCCAGGCCCAGGTCGACAAGGGCACGATCGAGAAGTTCAACGTCAAGAACCCCAAGCCCAGCCTCCTCGGCCAGATCCTGGCGACCCTGCTCCCGTTCGCGCTCATCGTGCTGCTCTTCCTGTTCCTGATGAACCAGGTGCAAGGTGGCGGCGGCCGGGTGATGCAGTTCGCGAAGTCCAAGGCGAAGCTGATCAGCAAGGACATGCCCAAGACCACGTTCGCTGACGTCGCCGGCTGCGAGGAGGCGATCGAGGAGCTCGGCGAGATCAAGGAGTTCCTGCAGGAGCC
This sequence comes from uncultured Actinomycetota bacterium, assembly GCA_963782305.1. Taxonomy (GTDB): domain Bacteria; phylum Actinomycetota; class Actinomycetes; order Propionibacteriales; family Nocardioidaceae; genus Marmoricola. The sequence goes on from CAWAJJ010000001.1 coordinate 91,496, forward strand.
GGCCAAGTTCCAGGCCGTCGGCGCCAAGATCCCCAAGGGCGTCCTGCTCTACGGCCAGCCGGGCACCGGCAAGACGCTGCTGGCCCGCGCCGTGGCCGGCGAGGCCGGGGTGCCGTTCTACTCGATCTCCGGTTCGGACTTCGTCGAGATGTTCGTCGGCGTCGGTGCCTCCCGGGTGCGCGACCTGTTCGAGCAGGCCAAGGAGAACGCCCCCGCCATCGTGTTCATCGACGAGATCGACGCCGTCGGACGCCACCGTGGCGCCGGCATGGGCGGCGGCCACGACGAGCGCGAGCAGACCCTCAACCAGCTTCTCGTCGAGATGGACGGCTTCGACGTCCGCGGCGGCGTCATCCTGATCGCGGCGACCAACCGTCCCGACATCCTCGACCCTGCCCTGCTGCGTCCGGGTCGCTTCGACCGGCAGATCAGCGTCGACGCCCCCGACCTCAACGGCCGCAGCCAGATCCTCAAGGTGCACGCGCGCGGCAAGCCGATGGCCCCCGACGTGGACCTGCTCTCCGTCGCGCGTCGTACGCCGGGCTTCACCGGCGCCGACCTGGCCAACGTGCTCAACGAGGCCGCCCTGCTGACCGCACGCCAGAACGGCAAGCTGGTCGACAACGCCGCGCTCGACGAGGCGATCGACCGCGTCATCGCCGGACCGCAGAAGCGCACCCGCCTGATGAGCGAGAAGGAGCGGATGATCACGGCCTACCACGAGGGCGGCCACGCCCTCGTCGCCGCGGCGCTCCCCGGCACCGACCCGGTGCACAAGGTCACGATCCTGCCGCGCGGGCGCGCGCTGGGCTACACGATGGTGCTGCCCGACGAGGACAAGTACTCCCAGACCCGCTCCGAGATGCTCGACAAGATGGCCTACATGATGGGCGGCCGCGCGGCGGAGGAGATGGTCTTCCACGACCCGACCACCGGCGCCGGCAACGACATCGAGAAGGCCACCTCGCTGGCACGGGCCATGGTCACCCAGTTCGGCATGACCGAGCGGCTGGGCGCGATCAAGCTCGGCGAGACCGAGGGCGAGCCGTTCCTCGGCCGCGACATGGGCCACACGCGCAACTACTCCGAGTCCGTCGCCGCGATCGTCGACGAGGAGACCAAGAACCTGCTCGCGACCGCGCACCAGGAGGCCTTCGACATCCTCGAGGAGAACCGGGACGTGCTCGACTCGCTCGTCCTGGCCCTGATGGAGAAGGAGACCCTGGACAAGGAGCAGATCGCCACGATCTTCGAGCCCCTTCGTCGCCGCGCCAGGCGTCCCGCGTGGACCGGCTCGCCGGACCGCAACCCGTCCGAGATCCCGCCCGTGGTGATCCCCGAGAAGGTCCGCGTCGCCGCCGCCCAGGGCGCCATCCCGGACGACAACGAGACAGCCGTCGTGATCACCCCACCGGGTGCCGGCGGGGACGTCCACGGCGATCCCGGTCTCGGGGGCACCTCGCCCACCCCGCCCAGCCCCTCGACATGACGGTCGACCCGATGGGCGGGGGCCAGGGGGCCATCGCCGAGTTCGACCACGATCGGGCAGCCGCCGCCGTGCGTGAGCTCCTGATCGCGATGGGCGAGGATCCTGAGCGCGAAGGTCTGCGGGACACCCCGGCCCGGGTCGCGCGGGCCTACGCCGAGCTCACCCAGGGCCTGCACCAGACCCCGCAGGACGTGCTGAGCACCACCTTCGACATCGGCCACGACGAGATGGTGCTGGTCCGCGACATCGAGCTCTGGTCGATGTGCGAGCACCACCTGGTCCCGTTCACCGGTGTCGCGCACGTGGGCTACATCCCCAACGAGAACGGCAAGATCACCGGGCTCTCCAAGCTCGCCCGCCTGGTCGACGTCTATGCCAAGCGCCCACAGGTGCAGGAGCGCCTGACCACCCAGGTCGCCGACGCGATGGTCGACATCCTCGAGGCCAGGGGCGTGATCGTGGTGATCGAGGCCGAGCACCTCTGCATGACCATGCGCGGCGTCCGCAAAGCAGGCGCCCGCACGATCACCTCCGCGGTGCGCGGCATCATGCACCGCCCGGCGACCCGGGCCGAGGCGATCTCGCTGATCAACGCCGCGAGATGACCGAGCGGGCCCCCGACGACCGGACGGTGTGGAGCACCGGCCTGCCGACGCTGTCCCGCCCTCTCGTGATGGGGGTCGTCAACGTCACCCCCGACTCCTTCTCCGACGGCGGACAGCACGCCACCACCGCCGCCGCGATCGCTCACGGCTTCCGGCTGCACGAGCAGGGCGCCGACATCCTCGACATCGGCGGTGAGTCCACCCGCCCCGGTGCGACGCGACCGCTGGTGGCCGAGGAGCTCGATCGGGTCGTCCCGGTGATCCGGGCGCTGGCCGCCGACGGGGTGGCGGTGTCCGTCGACACGATGCGGCACGAGGTCGCCGAGGCGGCGCTGCAGGCCGGTGCCGTGCTCGTCAACGACGTGTCCGGTGGGCTCGCCGACCCACAGGTCCTCGACGTCGTGGCAGCGCACGGTGCGGCGTACGTCGCGATGCACTGGCGTGCGCACTCCGACCGGATGCAGCAGCTCGCGTCGTACGACGACGTGCTGGGCGAGGTGCGCGACGAGCTCTCCCAGCGCCTCGACGCAGCGTCGGCGGCCGGTGTCGACCCGGCCCGCGTGGTGATCGACCCGGGCCTGGGGTTCGCCAAGACTCCCGCGCACAACTGGGAGCTGTTGCGGCGCCTCCCCGAGCTGGAGGCACTCGGCGTCCCGATCCTGGTCGGGTCGAGCCGCAAGTCCTTCCTCGGGTCCCTGCTCGCGGGGCCTGACGGGACACCACGTCCCGTCGACGATCGCGAGGACGCCAATGTGGCGTTGACCACGATCGCGGCGATCCAGGGGGTCTGGGCGGTCCGGGTGCACGAGGTGCGGGCCAGCCTGGACGCCATCGCGGTGGTCACGCGCTGGCGCGGGGACGGCCGTTCCGGTCATGATCGGGCCGCCGGTAGTGTCGGACCACCATGACCCCTCAGCTCTCGCGTCTCCCCGGGGACCGTCTCGCCGGTGATCGCCTGGCCGTGCGCGGCCTCGCGATCCGCGGACACCACGGTGTCTTCGACTTCGAGCGACGTGACGGTCAGGAGTTCGTGATCGACCTGGTGCTGGGGATGGACACCCGGCCAGCCGCTCGAAGCGACGATTTGCAGGACACGGTCGACTACGGAACCCTCGTGGATGAGGTCCGGTCGGCCGTCGAGAACGACCCGGTCGACCTGATCGAGACCCTGGCGCAGCGGATTGCAGACACCTGTCTGAAGCACGCCGAGGTCGAAGACGTGGAAGTGACCGTGCACAAGCCGCACGCCCCGATCCAGGTGACGTTCGACGATGTCGCCCTGACCATCAAACGGAGCCGTCAGTGACCGAGTCCCCCAATCCCAACATCGTCGACGCCGACAGCCTCACCGGTGAGATGCACCCGATCCGTCGGGCGGTGCTCTCCATCGGCTCCAACCTCGGCGAGCGTCGCAACAACCTGCAGGGAGCCGTGAACTCGCTCGCGGACACCCCCGAGGTCTGGGTCACCGCCGTGTCCCCGGTCTACGAGACCGAGCCGGTGGAGTCGCCCGAGGGCTCCCGGGACTTCCTGAACGCGATCGTCCTGCTGGACACGACCCTCTCCGCGCGCACCCTGCTCGAGAGGGCGCTCGCCGTGGAGTCGGCCTACGGACGCGAGCACGGCGGGGAGCGCAACGCACCGCGCACCCTCGACGTCGACCTGATCGTCCTGGGCGACCGGCGCGCCGACGAGGAGGACCTGGTCCTGCCGCACCCCCGCGCCGGCGAACGCGCCTTCGTGCTGGTGCCGTGGCTCGACCTCGAGCCCGACGCGGAGATCCCCGGCGTGGGCGCCGTGGCCGACCTGGTCGAGAAGACCGGTCGCGACGGCGTGACGGCGCGCGAGGACATCGAGCTCGAGTTCAACTGACCGTGCGGCCCACCCGAGGTCACGCGTGAGCACCCCTGAGCCGGACGAGGACCTCGAGCCGACGCAGGGCCGGATCCTGCCCACCGGGCCGGGTCCGCTCGTCATCGTCGGGGTCCTGGGGCTGGTGCTCGGCTGGGCGGTGCGACCGTTCTGCCTCCGGGTCGGGTACGCCGAGCCCGACGTCTCCCTGCTCTCCGTCGGCCTGCTGTTCTTCGCGGCCGCCATCATCGGGGTCTCGGCACACTTCACCCGCCGTACCGTGCAGCGCGACCGCTTCGCCCTGGCCCCGCACCAGGCCGTCAACCGGCTGGTGCTCGGGAAGGCCTGCGCGATGGTGGGGGCGTTGTTGACCGGCTGCTACCTCGGTTACGCCATGGCGCAGCTCGGGGTCGACAACCCGGCCGCCAGCACCAGGCTGTGGCATTCCTGCCTGGCCGCGCTCGGAGCGGCTGCGGTGACCGCCACTGCGCTGCTGCTGGAGCTCGCGTGTCGTGTCCCGCGAGACCCCGAGTAGCGACCTAGGCTGCGCCTCATGGCAGCTTCCCGCACCTCCGTGCGCCGTCGTCAGCGCAGCGTCCGGGTGACCGTCTCGGTCGCCCTGCTCTCGGTGGCCGCGGTCGCCGTGCTCGCCTCCCTGCCCGCCCAGTCACCGCTGTGGCTGAGCCTTGCATCGGTGACCGGCCTGGCACTCTCCGGGATCGCCCTGCGGATCATGTGGACCGAGGTGCTGCAGTCGCGCCGCGAGAACGCCGCCGACCGTGCCGCAGCGGCCGCCGCCTACCGCACCCTGTTCAGCGTCCGTGCCGCCGAGCACGCCGAGTTCACCACCGCGATGACCGAGCGGCTCGCCGAGTCCCACCTCTCCCAGCGCGAGCTCGAGGGCCTGGTCACCCAGCACGAGGCCCGCGCCCGGCGCGCGGAGTCGAGGCTCGTCGAGGCCCAGGCCCAGGTGCAGTCACTCGAGGAGACAGTGGCCGCCCTGCAGAGGGGCGAGGCCGTCGGGGACCTGGTCGCGTGGGACGAGCAGGTCGTCCAGAAGGCGGCGGAGAAGGCAGCGGAGAAGGCTGCTCAGAAGAAGACCGCTGCGCGGCGGCAGGCACTCAAGCGGGCGTGACCCGCTGCACCGGCGGCACGTGCGCCGGCAGCCCGTCCACCAGCTCCTCGGCCAGGATCAGGTCGTAGGTCAGGTCGCGGTCGTGCATGTCCGGCACGCCGCCGTCGCGCTCGTCGAGGTAGGCCAGGGCGCTGGCGAGGGCCGGCGGGTGCGACCCCTGCATCCGGAGGCACCGGAGCGAGGCCACCAGCTCGGCCGCCAGCACGGCCCGGAAGCGTGAGACCGACTCCAGCGCCTGCCGGGCAGCGAGCGTCGCGAACGAGGCGTCCTCCTCGACCCCGCGGGACAGGGTGACCGCCTGGATCCCGGCGGGGGTCGCCAGGGCGCGCAGCTCGGCGAGGGCGGAGGCGGCGCTGTACTCCACGATCATCACTCCCGACGCGGCCGGGGTGCCGTCGCCCAGGAACGGGTGCAGCCCGGTGTACGCCGGCTCGGCGAGCATCGTCAGCCGGGCCAGGCTGAGCTGGGCCGACTGGGCGACGGCGAGCACGAGAGAGTCGAGGGACTGGACGAGGTACGCCGCGTGGAAGCCGCCGTGGTGCGCGACGCCCAGCTGCGGCGAGACGATCGGGTTCTCCGACGGGCTGTTCGCCATCGTGACGATGACCTGCTCGGCGAACGCCAGCCGGTCCATCAGCGCCCCGTGCACCTGGGGGAAGGTCCGCAGGCTGAACGGGTCCTGGATCCGGGCCGGCACCACGTCCGCGTCGATCACCTCGCGCATCGTCCGGCAGACCCAGCGTGACCCCGGGAAGGGCGTGGCGACCTCGACGGCCGGGCTGAACGCCTCGGCATTGCCCCTGACCGCGGCGAAGTCCATCGCGGCGATGACCAGCGCACTGCGAGCCAGCCGGTCGAGGTCTGCCACGGCCAGGGCAGCGTCCGCGAGGACCGCGGCGTTGCTCGACATGAACGTCAGGGCGTCACCCGGGCCGAACACTGCGGTCTCCGGCAGGGGCGGATCGTTCTGGACCTCGCCACTCAGCACCAGGGCGGTGGTGGCGAGCGCGGCCAGGTCCGCCGTACCGACGCTGCCGCCCTCGCGCACCGGTGGCAGCGCGTCCGCGGCGAGCATCGACTCGAGGGCGTCGAGCACCGACGGACTGATCCCGTTGCCGTCGGTGGCGAGCTGGTTCAGCCGGATCCCCAGCATGGCCCGGACTCGTGGGGCCGAGCGGAGTGCGCCCGAGCTGGTGGCGTGCGAGCGCAGCAGCTGACGTGCCTGGGAGTCGGGATCGGGCTGGACCTGGTCGCGGTTCGCGCCCACGCCTGTGGACCGGCCGTAGATCGGGCGCTGCTCGGCGACCGTGTTGGCGAACGCGTGCGAGGCGGCGACGCGTGCGCGCACCGATGCGTCGACCTGCACCGGAGCCTCGCGCCGGGAGACGGCCACGATCTCATCCAGTGAGAGGTGGCCACCGTCGAGTGTGGGCAATACGGACTCCTCAGCGAGTTTCTCGGGAACGCTCCCTGCGAAGGCTTCCGGATGGGCGCGCGTTGGTGCAATAGTCTCACCCTGCGGCAGTTCGATGCTGCACAGTGAAACAGCATCACACCAGTCCAGTTCGCCTGCTCGTCTCGAGCGCAACGCCCGTGAGGGGGCAGCGATGACCTCCCCGATGGTGTCCCAGGTCGCTGCCGGTCGGCTGAGCTCCACCCGCACCGTGGAACGCGCGCTGGCGCTGCTCTCCGAGGTGTGCGCCCGTGAGGAGAGCAGCCTCACCGAGTGCGCCCGGCACACCGCGCTCCCTCCCAGCACCGCACTACGGCTCCTGCGCACCCTCGAGAGCGCCGGCTTCGTGAGCCGCGACGACGGGGGCAGCTTCCGAGCCGGCCCCCGGATGATCCAGCTCGGTGCCGCCGCCGTCGGGCGCAACGAGCTGACGCGGCTGGCCCGACCCGCACTCGACCGGATCGGTACGGCGACCCGCGAGTCGGCGTACCTCTCGATCAGGGGGGTGGGGGAGACGGCCGTCTACATCGCCCAGGTCGAAGGCACCCACGCGGTGCGGCACAGCAGCTGGATCGGGCGAGCCGTGCCCATGACCGGCCTGGCCGTCGGGCTGGTGCTCGCCGGTGAGATCCCCGAAGAGGGGTACGTGGCCGGGCGTGACCGCCTGGAGCCGGACGTGACCGCGATCGTGGCACCCGTTCGCTACCCGGGCGGGATCGCCGGCGCGCTCAGCGTGCTCGGGCCGACCTACCGGATCGACCCCGCCACCATGCACGACTACGGCCGCATCGTGGCCACCGAGGCAGCCGAGCTCAGCGCACAGCTGGGCTGGGTACCCGACGAGCAGGAGACCTCTCGATGATCCGCTTCGACCACGCCACCAAGCGCTACCCGGACGGCACCGTCGCGGTGGACGGGCTCGACCTCGAGGCGCCGTCCGGCCAGATCACCGTCCTCGTGGGCCCTTCTGGCTGCGGCAAGACCACCTCGCTGCGGATGATCAACCGGATGATCGAGCCCACGTCCGGCACGATCTGGCTCGACGACACCGACACGGCGAGCATGCCTGCCCACGAGCTCCGTCGTCAGATCGGCTACGTCATCCAGCACGCCGGGCTGTTCCCGCACCGCACCATCGTGGACAACGTCGCGACCGTTCCCTTCCTGCTCGGGACCGACAAGAAGCAGGCCCGCGCGCGTGCGATGGAGCTCCTCGAGCGGGTCGGCCTCGACCCCGCGTTCGCGAACCGCTATCCCGCCCAGCTCTCCGGCGGCCAGCAGCAGCGGGTCGGCGTCGCGCGTGCCCTCGCCGCCGACCCGCCGGTGATGTTGATGGACGAGCCGTTCTCGGCCGTCGACCCGGTGGTCCGCGACCAGCTCCAGGACGAGTTCCTCCGCCTTCAGGGAGAGCTCGGCAAGACGATCGTGTTCGTCACCCACGACATCGACGAGGCGATCAAGCTCGGCGACCAGGTCGCGGTGCTCCGGGTCGGTGGCACCCTGGCCCAGCTCGCCGCGCCTTCGGAGCTCCTCTCCCGTCCGGTCGACGCGTTCGTCGCCGGGTTCGTCGGGCGTGACCGCGGCTACCGCGCGCTCGGCTTCACCAGCGCCGGCACCATCGAGACGCACGACGAGGCCACCGTCACGATGGGGGAGCCGCTCCCCACCGGCAGCGACGACGCCTGGCTGCTCGCCGTCGACCAGGCGGGCGCACCCCAGGGCTGGCTGAACCTCGATGACGAGCCGCACGGCGCGGTCGTCGAGGACCGGATGCTCTACCGCGGTGGCACGCTCGCCACCCAGGGCGGCACGCTCCGCGGCGCTCTCGATGCGTGCCTCTCGTCTCCGTCGGGCCGCGGCATCATCGTCGACGGCTCCGGCCGGTTGCTCGGCTCGACCACCGCGCGCGAGGTGCTGGCGCTGATCGAGGCTCTCCCGGGCGTCGAGGGGGTGCCCCGGTGATGTCGGGGGTGATCCTGATGGACTCCTCGAGCTCGTCGCCGTGGTACTTCTTCGGCTACTTCCTCGACCACCGTGCCGAGGTCCTCGGCTACCTGTGGGACCACACCTGGCTCTCCGTGGTGCCGGTGGTCGTCGGGCTGCTGCTCGCCCTACCGCTGGGTTGGCTCTCCCGGCGCTTCGACTGGGTCTACCCGCCGATGATGTCGATCACCGGGCTGCTCTACACGATCCCCTCGATCGCGCTCTTCGTGCTGATCCCCCCACTGCTGGGCCTGGACCCGCTCAGCCCGCTGCAGGTCCCGATCGCCCTCAGCCTCTACTCGACGGCGCTCCTCGTCCGCGTCGTCGCCGACGGCCTCGGGGCCGTCTCCACGGAGACGCTGCAGGCCGCCACGGCCGTCGGCTTCAAGCCCCTCGGCCGGTTCTTCCGGGTCGAGCTGCCCATCGCCGTACCGGTGATCACGGCCGGCCTTCGCGTGGCGATCGTGGCCAACGTCAGCATCGTCACGGTCGCCGGCACCATCGGGTTCGACAACCTCGGCCGGCTCTTCGACACCGGGTTCAAGCTGTCGACGGGCACGCCGTACTACCCGCCGATCGTGCTCGGCATCGTGCTGTGTGTCCTGCTGGCACTCGTGCTCGACGGCCTGGTCCTGCTGGTCAACCGCTGGCTGACCCCCTGGCGACGGGCGGTGCGAGCATGATCGGCGACGTCTTCGGCTGGCTCTCGGACCCAGCCCACTGGCAGAGCACCAACTTCGACACCGGCATCTGGGGCCAGCTCGGCGCCCACGTCCTCTACTCGGCGATCGCCCTCGTGGTCGCGCTGGTGCTCGCACTCCCGACCGGTCTGTGGATCGGGCACAACAACCGCGCGACCTGGGTGGTCAGCGCGGCCAACGCGATCCGTGCGCTGCCCAGCGTCGGGCTGCTCGTCCTGCTGGTGGTGATCATCGCGCCGCACTTCTACGGTCGCACCGACACCGGCTACCTGATCCCGACCGAGATCGTGCTCGTGCTGCTCGCGATCCCGTCCATCCTGTCCAACACGGTCGCCGGCGTGCAGAACGTCGACCGCGCCGTGCGCGACGCGGCGTACGGCATGGGCATGACCGGGCCCCAGGTCCTCTTCCGGGTGGAGCTGCCCAACGCCCTGCCGCTGATCTTCTCCGGCTTCCGCTCCGCGACGCTGCAGGTGATCGCGACGGCCACCATCGCGTCGTACGTCACCCTGGGCGGGCTCGGCCGGTTCATCTACGACGGCCTCGCCCAGCAGGACTATCCGCAGATGATCAGCGGGGGCCTGCTCGTCGCGGCGCTCGCGCTGCTCGCGGACCTGCTGCTGGCCCTCGCGCAGCGCTTCACGGTCTCGCGGGGGATCACCGGTCGCACCCGCAGGTCGGACCGGAGCGGCTCCGACGAAGGGGGTTCACCCGACTCGCGCTCGGCCGTGCTCACCGAGGAACTGGCCTCGGAGGCCGCCTGACCCACCAGACCGGCGGGCGCCGGCCTCCAGCAGGACCGCGAACACAACCCCAGAACCGCCCCAGAGATTGCCCAAGTGGAAAACACAACAGGAGAGAACATGAAAACCAAGATCGTCGCACTCGCAGCGGCCGCCACCGCCCTTGCCATGGGGCTCAGCGGATGCGGGTCTGACTCGTCCTCGGACTCCAAGGGCGGCGGCGGCACCATCGCGTCGCAGTTCATCTTCGGCGGCCCGCCGGAGTTCAAGACCCGCGCCGACGGCATCCCGGGCCTGGAGAAGAACTACGGGGTCACGTTCGGCAAGTACAAGGTCACCGACGCGGGAGGCCCGGTCACGGTGAACAACCTCAAGCAGGGACAGGTGGACGCTGTCGACCTGTTCACCACGGACCCCGCGATCGAGGCCAACGACTTCGTCATCCTGGAGGACCCCAAGTCCAACTTCGCGGCCCAGAACATCGTCCCGATCATCAACAAGGAGAAGGCCACCGACGGGGTCAAGGAGGTCCTCAACGGGATCCAGGCGAAGCTGTCCACCGACGGGCTCGGCACGCTCATCGGTGAGGTGGCGAACGACAAGAAGGACCCCGCCGACGTCGCCAAGGGCTGGCTCACGGACAACGGTCTGGACGCGACCGGTGACTCCGCCAAGGGAGCCTCGCTCACCGTCGGCTCGGCCAACTTCCCCGAGAACGTGATCCTCGCGGAGATCTACGCCCAGGCGCTCACGGCACAGGGGGGGACGATCAAGACCAAGCTGAACATCGGCAGTCGCGAGAAGTACTTCCCCGCCCTGAAGTCGGGTTCGCTCGACCTGTTCCCGGAGTACACCGGTGTGACGCTCACCTACCTGGACAAGACCGCCACCGAGACGAACCCCGACGACGTCTACACGGCGATGACCAAGGCGCTGCCGAGCAACCTGGTCGCGCTCGACAAGTCCGAGGCCCAGGACAGCGACGCCGTCGTGGTCACCAAGGCGACTGCCGAGAAGTACAAGCTGAAGACGATCGCCGACCTGGCCAAGAAGGGCTGACCAGCTCTCTCGACCAGCCTCACCGACGCGCACCTGGCCCCTTGGCCGGGTGCGCGTCGGCGTTGGAGTCGCGGCGCGGCCAGGCTCACTCCGAGAGCAGGCCGAGCAGGTAGGTGCCGTAGCCGCTCTTGAGCAGTGGCTCGGCGCGCTCGCGCAGCTCGTCATCGCTCAGGAAGCCGTTGCGCCAGGCCACCTCCTCGGGAGCCCCGATCTTGAGGCCCTCGCGGTTCTCGATGGTGCTCACGTAGTTCCCGGCCTCGAGCAGCGAGGCGAACGTGCCGGTGTCGAGCCACGCGGTGCCCCGTGGGAGGACCTGCACCTGCAGGCGTCCCTGTTCGAGGTAGATCCGGTTGATGTCGGTGATCTCCAGCTCTCCACGCGGGGAGGGCTTCAGCTCCTTGGCCATCGCGACCACGTCGTTGCTGTAGAAGTACAGCCCGGGAACGGCGTACTTGCTGCGGGGGTGCTCGGGCTTCTCCTCGAGGCTGATCGCCCGCCCCTCCGCGTCGAACTCCACCACGCCGTACGCCGTGGGGTCGGCCACGCGGTAGCCGAAGACGGCACCGCCGTCGATGTTGTTGAAGCGCCGCAGCTGCGTGCCCAGGCCACCGCCGTGGAAGATGTTGTCCCCCAGGACCAGGGCGACGGGCTCACTCCCGACGTGCTCGTCCCCGAGGATGAACGCCTGCGCGAGCCCGTCAGGACTGGGCTGCTCGACGTGCGTGATGTTGATCCCGAACTGCGAGCCGTCGCCCAGGAGGCGGTGGAACCCGGGTGCGTCGTGGGGGGTGGTGATCACCAGGATGTCCCGGATGCCGGCGAGCATCAGGGTGGACAGCGGGTAGTAGATCATCGGCTTGTCGTAGACCGGCAGCAGCTGTTTGCTGGGGCCGAGGGTGATCGGGTGCAGACGAGAGCCGGTGCCGCCAGCCAGGATGATTCCGCGCATGTGCAGACATGCTAGGGGGCGAGCCCGACCCGGCTCGCCCGGACTGTGAGAAAGACGTGCCAACGAGTCGGTGCGCACCGAAGTGTCCGACCGCACAGCACTCGCACAGCGAAGGTAGTGTGCCCGCGAGAGACGCCTGACCGCCGTGACGAGGGAGTACCGAACGTGAGCAGCCAGAACCCGCTGGAGAAGTACTTCCGCGAGAACAAAGGGCGTCTGATCCACAAGTGGCTGCACTACTTCGAGATCTATGACCGGCACTTCAGCCGCTTCCGCGGCAAGCCCGTCGTCATCCTCGAGTTCGGCGTCTCCCACGGCGGGTCCCTGGAGATGTGGCGCAAGTACTTCGGGCGCAAGGCCAAGATCTACGGCGTCGACATCGAGCCCGAGTGCAAGCAGTTCGAGGGAAAGCAGATCAAGGTCTTCATCGGCGACCAGGAGGACCGCGACTTCCTGAAGTCGATCGCCGACGAGATCGGACCCATCGACGTGCTGATCGAGGACGGCGGCCACTTCATGGGCCAGCAGATCGCCACCTTCGAGGTCCTCTACCCGCGGGTCAAGGAGGACGGCGTCTTCCTGATCGAGGACCTGCACACGAGCTACTGGAAGCGGTACGGCGGCGGCTACCTCCGCGAGGGAACGTTCATGCAGTACGCCAAGGACCTGATGGACCAGGTCAACGCCTTCTGGTCCGAGGACGAGCGCCTGGCGCCCAACAAGTTCACGAGGACGACCAAGTCGATGCACGTCTACGACAGCATCATCGTCTTCGAGAAGGGCCGCCGGAAGAAGCCGGTGGCCGAGAAGACCGGGACGCCCACCCTCACCTCCGGCTGACTGCCGCTGCCCTCGGTTAGCCTGAACGTCGCTTCCCGACCATCCTCGAGACCTCAGGTGCTGTCTTGTCAAAGGTTCTTGTACTCGTCCTGACCGAGCCGGGCGACGAGTTCGCACAGACCACGCGTGACCTGGATGCCCAGCAGCTGTCGTACGCCGAGTTCGCGGCGACGTTCCTGGTGGGGACCACCGACGATGCCGAGCTGGCCCGACTGGCGCGCCTGGTCGAGCGACGGCCCAACCTCGCCACCCTTCCGGTGACCGGCGGCAACTGGGCTGATGCGGCCTCGAAGGCGATCGCCGGGGCCGGGGCGACCCACGTCCTGGTCGTCCGATCCGGGACCGGACTCTTCCCGCAGGCGCTGCCACGGCTCGTCGATGTCGCTGCCGCCGGTCACGACGTGGTCGTCGGCCGACAGGTCGGCCGCCCGCTCTGGGGCAGCGCGAACGGTGCCGGGCCGGTGGCCGCCGTCCTGGTCGCCGCGGATCACGTCCCGTCGGGAGTGCAGCCTCGTGGTGGACAGTCGGCTGAGGAGTGGCTTGCCGGCTGGCACGCGGCCGTGCTGGCCGCGACCGAGAAGCCCGCTGCCCTGGAGGAGTACCCCACACTCCGGGCGGTCCCGACCGCGACCGCGGCCCCGGTGATCGACATCGTCAGCGCCGACGCGACCTGGACCGGACGACAGATCTCGGTCCGCGCCGGCATCCGGTCAGCGACGCCGGAGCTCGACCCGGTGCTCGTCCTTCGTGGGCCCGAAGGCATCGAGTACCGCGTCCCGACCGACCGACAGGCCAACGGCTCGGTCATCGAGCTGACCGGCCAGGTCGACGTCGGCACCGCCGCGCTCGGCGCCGCCCTGACCAACGGCGAATGGATCGTCGCCGTCGAGACGACCGGCCCTGGCCAGCTCTTCGCTGCCGCGCTCCCCAAGGTGAAGCTCCCTGCCGCGATCATCGACGGCCGACCGGTGCTGGTCACCGTGCGTGCCGAGCACTTCGAGCTCCAGGTCGGCCTGGTCCGCCGCGGCTTCTTCCGGGCGGAGCCCGAGGAAGCGGAGATCACGGAGTCGGCGCGCGGCACGGTGCTCTCGCTGCCACTGCGTCCGCTGCACTCGGCCGACACGTCGTCGGTCCCCGGACGGCTGCTGATCGGGAAGCTGCCCGTCCCCGCCGAGCTGGACCTGAGCGGTGAGCGCCCACTCTTGAAGGCCTGCCTGTCCGGCCTGTCCGGGAGCTATCCGCTGTCGGTGGCGTTCGGACACCTCAACCCGGTCTCGCTCAAGCTGCTCCTCGTGGTGGACGGCACCGGACAGATGGAGCTCGTGCACCGCGAGCGGCCGGGGTCGGACGACCCCACCGACACGTCCACCGGAGGGGTCCGTGCCAGGGTCCGCGACGCCCTTCCCGAGTCGGTCGTGTCCGGGCTGAAGAAGCTGCGGCGCTGAGCGACCCTCGCGAGGTCAGGTCGCGCTAGCTCCGGCCGACGAAAGCCGTGCCGAGCGTGCTCTGCAGCGCCTCGTTGAGGTCGGGGCGCAGGTTCTCGTGGGCGCCACGGGCCTCTCGCAGCACGTCCCAGAACGTGGAGTCCAGGACTCGTTGGGCGGGCAGCACGGTGCTCCGGTCCAGCAGCTCGGCCGGGACGTCCTGCGGATCGGGCCGGCGGTAGCGCTTCATGATCTCGTCGTAGTTGTCCGCGAGCACGGTGCTCTCCGGGTCCAGCCCCATCACGAGGAGGAGGCCGGTCGGCTCGGTGTCCACGGCCAGCACCGAGACCTCGGGCCGGTAGTCGGCGAGCACCTGGAGGATCCAGAACACGTCGCCGGTCCAGTAGCGCGTGTGCCGCTCGCGGGCGGCCTCGTCGATGGTGCGAGGAAGCACGTCGTCGAAGACGATCACCGCGTGCGGGGCACAGTTGCGCTCGGTGTTGATGAAGTCGCGCAAGGCGAACTCGAACAGGTGCATGCCGTCGATGAACGCCATGTCGAACGGCTTGCCACCGGTGGGGGCGAGCGGGTTCGGGCGGCTGAAGTAGTCGTCGCTGGTGGTGCGGATCAGCGCGATGTCGCCGTCGAGGGGGAGGTCGATCGCGAACCCGGGGTCGATGCCGACGGACCGGCAGGACGAGAGGCGGATGCTCCTGCCTGCGGCCACACCGATCTCGAGATAGGTCTCGGGCTGCAGCCGTCGGTGCATCTCGGTGAAGAACCTCAGATAGTGCATGGGGTCACCCTAAGGTCACAGTCGGTCGACCAGCGCCGACAGGGCGGCCGAGTCGCGGTCGAAGTCGAACTCGTAGTCCGCATGCATCGTGGTCAGGGGCCGCCCGGTGATGTCCTTGTCCCGTCCGGTCCGCTCCGGGCACCAGAACTGGTGGAGCGTGTGCCCGAGGGCGGTGGCCAGCAGGTACTCGTTGTTCGAGGTGTACGACGTGTTCACGAACCCGATGACGTCGAGGGGGTCGGGGCTGAAGACCTGGCAGTAGAGCTGGGAGCCGAGGAACCCGGCGACCACCTTGGCGTCGCGGAACAGCGCCGCCTGCTCGGGCAGGCTGAACTTCTCCGGGCGCAGGACGGCGAAACCGCGTTCGGCGAAGTAGTCCTCGACCGCGTCGGCGTTGACGCACTCCCGCCACAGGCCGCGCTCGCGGGTGAGGAACACCCGTTCCCCGGCCGGGCTCGGCGCTCGCGGGATCCCGCGCTGCAGCCTGGCATAGGTCTCGCCGATCACGTCCGGGCTCACGTAGGAGCCGATGTGGAAGGCGGGCATCGCCGCCACCAACGACTCCACCCGCACGGGGTGGTCGAAGGTCACGATGTCGTCGCGCTCGATGCCGAAGGCCGCGAAGATCTCTTCCTGGAAGGGCAGCAGGCTGCTGGTCAGCAGCTTCAGGCGCGGGTTCTCCTGCTTGGCCTCGGGCCAGGCCCAGAGCCGTCCCAGCACCTCGGTCATCAGGTGCCCGAAGTGGCGCGGGTACTCCGAGTCGACCCAGTAGTACTGACCGGAGAGGCGCTCGGTGGCTGGAGCCTGCTTGGACGGGAGCACGAAGTCCCTGGAGGTGTCGGCCAACCGGGTCGTGGTCAACATCTCGGCTCGCCACAGTCGGAAGGAGTCGGGCAGGATGAGGCCGTCCTTCTCCAGGACCTGGGCGGGACGCGCGAGGACGTCGCTGTACTCGCGGGCCAGGAGCCGTGGCACGTCGATGACCTCCGGATAGCGCGCATCCCGGAGCTTGTCGTCGTTCTGGTAGCCGATCGCGTTCGAGACGACCTCGGCACGGGGGACCCGGCGTATCCCTCGGCTCCACGGCGTGTCCGTCCTTCGACGCACGATCGGGCGGAGCTCGCCGTGCCGGACCTTGTTGCGGACGTCCAGGCGCATGCGGATGGTTGCCAGGTCACGTCCCAGCTCCACCGAGTCGATGGTCGAGGCCAGGGCCAGATCCCGTTTGGTGGCGTTCGGGAACGCATCGGGGGTGCTCACGAGCTGGCTCATCCTCAGGGCGAACTCCAGCACGTTCTCGCCGTCCCGGTCGGTGACGCTCTCGTCCCGGACGGCTCCGAGGTCGTCGACCACGTAGGCTCCGCCGGCCCGCACGTGGCCCAGCAGGTTCGCCAGGTTGAGCAGCTTGTGGATCCTGGCCCGCGGTCCGTGGTCGATCAGCACGTCGAAAGGTCCGAGGCCGGTCAGGGCGACATGCAGCTGACGGGGCCTCTCGAGCGGGACCACCTCCCACGACGGGTCCAGGCCGAGTGCCGGGTCATTGACGTCATCGTCCCCGTCCTGGCCATCCGGATCCTTGTCCTCGCTGTCCGACGGACCCGTCGCCCCCAGCAGGAAGACCGTGATCGCGGCATCGTCGAAGACCTCGGCCGGGATGGGGAAGGACTCGCGTGGGAGGGAGGCATCGAGGATGACAGCTACCGAACGCAGCGGCTTGATGAGACTCGCCAGGCGAGCGTAGGCGTGGCCTCGGGGGTCGTCCTGAGGATCCGGCCAGCCGGCCCCGCGCTGAGTGCTCGGCTGCGTCTGGCGGGGCGGGCGGCCGCCCGGGCCAGAACGCGCCCGGAGCCGGAACCGCGACATGGCCACATGCTTCCACACCCGCTTGTCGCAGCCGGTCCGGCCCGCCCAGCCGCGATACGCTCGCGGGGATGGCAGCACCCGACGAGCACCGCATGCACGACACGTCCGGCGAGGACTACGCGCGACGCCTGCAGGCCAAGCAGGAGGTCTGGTGGAAGAAGCTGCTGAACGTGCAGGCCCCCTATCGGTGGAACCTGCGCCGACAGCACCTCGGCCGGACCCTCGACGTCGGCTGCGGCATCGGTCGCAACCTCGACACCCTGGAGCCGAGCTCCGTGGGCGTCGACCACAACGCCGCGTCCGTGGAGGTGGCCCGAAGCCGGGGCGTGACCGCGCTGACGGTCCTCGAGTGGGAGACCAGCGACCTGCGCGTGCCCGAGGCCTTCGACAGCATCCTGCTGGCGCACGTGATCGAGCACATGGACGAGGCGGCTGCACGCGAGCTGCTGTCGGCGTACCTGCCCTACCTCCGTCCGGGCGGCAAGGTGTTCTTCATCTGCCCGCAGGAGCGGGGCTACGCCAGTGACTCGACCCACGTCCGCTGGACGACCGGCGACGACCTCGCCCGGCTCGCCCGCGACGTGGGACTGGTCCCCGGCCCCTGGTTCAGCTTCCCCTTCCCCCGCTGGGCCGGAAAGCCGTTCGTCTACAACGAGTTCTGCCTGCTCGCCACCAAGCCTGCGGTCTGAGCCGACGGGCGTCGCGGACCGCTACGCGCCGTCGGGACCGAAGACCTCGTCGACGACGCGTCCGGTGGCCGCGCCGTCGTCCAGCGGCGCGAAGCGTTCGCGGAAGTCGGCTCGGGCCTGGGCGAAACCGTCGTCATCGAACGGGTCGCCGGCAAGGTGCTGGACCAGAGCAGCCTGGTCGGCGAGCAGTGGTCCCGGGGCGCTGGTGTCGAAGTCGAAGTAGAAACCGCGCAGCCGGTCGCGGTAGTCGACCAGGTCCGGCACCAGGAACATCATCGGCCGATCGAGGGTGGCGTAGTCGAACATCACCGACGAGTAGTCCGTGATCAGGGCGTCGCTCGCGAGGAACAGGTCGTTGATGTCGGGGTAGAGCGTGACGTCGACGACCCCGTTGGACAGGTCGCCGCTCACCGACCCGGAGGTGGCGGTGTTCGCGTGCCCGCGGACGAGGACGACGGTGCCCGGCAGCGCGGCGACGAGCTCCGCGGGTTCGAGGTAGAGCACCTTCGAGTAGCCGGCAACCGACTTGGCGCTGTCTCGCCAGGTCGGCGCGTAGAGCAGCACGCGCTGGTCGTCGCGGATGCCCAGCCTGCGGCGTACGTCGCGGCCGACCTCGACGCTTCCCGGCTGCACGAGGGCGTCGTTGCGCGGGTAGCCGGTCTCGAGCACCTTGCCGGTGTAGTCGAAGGCACGCGGCAGGATCTCGGAGCAGTAGGGGCTCGGGAGAGACCAGGTAGTCCCAGACCGAGGCTTCGTACTGCATCGTCTGCTGGTAGGTCATGGACAGGTAGCGCCTGTCCTCGATGTCGTTGGCGATCCGCTTGAGGGGAGTGCCGTGCCAGGTCTGCAGGTAGACCTGGCCCGGGGCCTTGCGGAAGAAGAACGGGAAGTTGGCGTTGTTCACGACGTACGCCGCGCGGGCGAGCAGCTCGTACCACTCGCGGGTGTAGCGGACCACGGCTCGGGTGCCTGCCGGCACGGTGACCGACGCGTCGGCCGTGCTCCAGACGATGTCCAGGTCGCTGCCGCGGCGGACCAGCTCGCGGGCGATGGCAGCAGGGGAGTCGCCGGCGTTGGTGCCCGCGAAGGTCTCGAGCAGCACGACGGGCAGGCGCGGCTGCCCGAGACCGGCCTCGTAGACCTCGGTCCGCAAGTGGCGCTGCTGGCGCGGTGGGGACTCCTCGTCCGAGAGCGCACCGCACTTGATCTGCAGGGTGGACAGGTGGGTCATGCCGAGCTCGAGCAGCTGTTCGGCCTGCTCCATCTCCATCGGGAGGCGGTTGCGCAACGACCTGGCGGCATACACGTAGCCGTCGTCGACGAGGTGGTCGGGCGACTCCTGGGGAGCCAGCAGGGCAAGGTCGTAGAGCCCTACGCTCAGCAGCGCCGGACCCATCGCCCAAGGATCCTGGGCGACCGGCACCTCGACGGTGAAGTCCCCGGCCGGGAGCGGCTCCGACGGTAGCGAGTTGCCGCGGGTGCCGCGCAGGAACAACCGGTGACCCTCCGCGGCCAGCGACGTGCCCTGGACGACGAGCGAGCCCTCGCTGGCCGAGACGCCGGACACGGCGACGGCGGCGCGCTGTTCGTCGACGAGGATCGACTGCGACGCGCCACGGTGCACGAACCCTCCGGCGGTCTCCGTTCCGAGGACGTTGGCCTCGTCGCCCCAGAAGACGTGGAGCCGCTGACCCGAGGCGTGCTGCGTCACCAGACGAAGGCCCGTGCTCGGAGCGACCGTCACCTTGGCCTGCCCCGGCCCCTCGACGACCAGCGGCAACCGCGGACCGCCGGCCCTCAGGGGGCCCAGGGTTGCCGAGGTCACCGGGTCCGTCGCAGACGTCGTCAGGGTCAGCTCGACGGTGGTCTCATCGACCACGCGGTGAGAGCTCGACCAGGCGTAGGTGTCGTGGACCTGGAGCCGGTGACCGGTGTCCACGACCCCGGCCAGGCGCACCATCCGGCCAGAGCACACACGGGGCTCGCGGGCCCCGCCGGGGCCGGTGTTCAGCACGTGGGTGATGTCGCTCACCCTTTCGAACCCTGCCTGCGTCTGGATGAACTCCAGGCGCAGCCCGGTCTGCCCGGCAGGCATGAGCTCGGCAACGGAAGCCGCGTCGATGCGAGCCTCGAACCCGGTGTCGGTCATGTCGACGAACGCCAGCCGTGCCAGGACGTCCAGCTGCGGATCGGCGTGCCTGGTCACGGGCACGTCCCAGACCTGGCCGTCGTCGGCGACCAGCCTCAGCCTCAGGACGTGGGGGGCCAGGTCCGTGGGCAGCGGCATCAGGTAGGCCGAGCCCCGCAACACCAGCTGTTCGTCCTGCCACTGCGTCTCGACCAGGCGTACGACGGGGCGCACGTCGACCTGGCACACCTGCCGCAGCCAGTGCGGCAGGTGCTCCTCGCTGACCTCGAAGGGAGGGACGTACTCCAGCTGGTCGCCATGGGCCTGCGTCGGCAGCCCTGCCGGGTGCTGCTCGAACCAGGCGCGCATCTCGATGGCCAGCTCGAGCTGACCGTGGCTCAGCAGCCACGACTTGACCCGGTTGCGGAAGGCGACCTCCCGCCACACCTGCTCGGGCACCTCGCGACGCAGGAGCTGGAGGCGCTCGGTGAGCAGCTCGATGTAGGCGTCATCTGCGTTGAGCGCCGCGATCAGATAGTTCGGCAGGTCGTAGTCGAGCAGCTTGAGGTACCACCGCTCGCGGACGAGCGGGGGCGCGTCGCGCATCAGCTCGGCGCAGCCCTGCTGGCTGCGGACCCGGTCCTTCAGGTCGAGGATCGAGGCCTTCTGCTGGGTGATGGAGCTTCCGTCGAGTCGGGTCCGCCAGACGTAGACCCGTTGACGGAGCACGTCGAAGGACCTCGCCGTGAGGTAGGCCCTGGTGATCGGCACCTGGTCCTCGTAGCGGACCCCCTCGACGAAGCGGAACTCGTGCTTGCTCCAGAAGGAGCGCCGGAACACCTTGTTCCACGCGGTGATGTCGAGGAGCAGGTCGGGCTCGTCGGCGAGCGTGATGGCGGAGCGGTCGTGCCCCATCGTGCGCGAGACCCAGTTGGGCTTGACGGTCTCTTCCTCGTCGCCCCGGGCGAAGGCGCCGGTGACGAAGTCGGAGCCGCTGTGGCGGAGCTGGGTCACCATCGCGAGGTAGGCGTCGGGCATCAGCAGGTCGTCGGAGTCGAAGAACGCGATGAACTGCCCGGTGGCGTGCTCGGCGCCGGTGTTGCGGGCGGCCCCCAGGCCCGCGTTCCTCTTGGTGACGATCCGGATGCGGGGGTCGCGGGCGGCGTACTCCTTGATCACGTCGGCGGACCCGTCGGTGGAACCGTCGTCGACGATGATCACGTCGAGGTCGGTCAGGCTCTGGGACAGCACGCTGTCCAGTGCCGGCCGGAGCCACTCCCGCACGTTGTAGACGGGGATCACCACGCTCAGCGCCGGGCCCCGGTAGGGGATCCGCCGCACCACCCTCCGGGCGACCCGCCGGGCCCGGTTCGGCGCCCGCTTGAGCCGTCGCGCCACCGCCCGGGCCTTGCGGAGCCGGGGTGTCTGCGGGGGCAATCCGGCCTCCTCGTGGACGTATTCAGTGAACTTCGGATGATAGCCGTCAACCGTCGGCGGCCCCCGTACCCGACATGCGCCGGGTCTACGCTTCCCGCATGCCGTTCCGCCGCCGAATCCCCGCGCGGCCACACCCCACGGTCAGCGTCGTCGTGCCGGTGTACGACGTCGAGGAGTACCTCGAGGCGTGCCTGGACAGCATCGCGAGTCAGCCGGTCGACGACCACGAGGTCATCGTCGTCGACGACGGGTCACCGGACGCGTCGGTGCGGATCGTCGAGCAGAAGATGCGTCGCGACGGTCGCATCCGCCTGCTGCGCCAGCCGAACGCCGGCCTGGGTGCCGCGCGCAACGCCGGAGTGGCCGAGGCGACCGGGACCTATCTCGCCTTCGTCGACAGCGACGACGTGCTCCCGCCGGACGCCTGGACCGCGATGCTGGCCTCGCTGGAGCGGACCGGGTCCGACCTCGCCGTCGGCACGGCCGAGCGCGACGACGGCGTACGACGCTGGGCCACGCCGCTGATGAAGCGGAACCACGAGGTGGCCCGAGCCGGCGTCGACGTGGCGCAGGTGCCGCTGATCCTGGCCGACGTGTTCGCCTGGAACAAGCTCTACCGGCGGTCGTTCTGGACAGAGGCGGGACTCTCCTTCCCGGAGGGGATCCGCTACGAGGACCAGCCTGCGCTCACCCGGGCGTTCCTCTCGGCCAGGGCCTTCGACGTGCTGACCGAGACCGTCTATCGCTGGAGCGTGCGCGAGGACCGCTCCTCGATCACCCAGAAGCGGCACGAGCTCGCCGACCTGGTGGACCGCCTCGAGACCAAGCGCGAGAGTGCCCGGCTCGTGCGGCAGGGAGCCGGTCCCGAGGTGCTGCGGGTCTTCCACGCCGAGGTGCTGCCGATCGACATGTGGGAGTACTTCCGGGCCGTTCCCGCCTGCGCCGCGGACTACTGGTCCCTGCTGGTCAGTGGTGTCCGCGAGCTGTGGAACGACCAGACCGTGCCCTTCGAGGAGACCGGTGTGGCACCGCAGCAACGGCTGATGGGGTGGTTCGTCGCGCAGGACCGGAGGAAGGATCTCGAGTCGCTGCTCGAGTGGATCGACGCCAACCGGCCGCTGCCCTTCGAGGGCGACGAGCTCGCACATCCGTGGCGCGCGGAGGCGCACATCCCCCGATTCGCGCGCTGACCGCCGGGGCCGTGGCGCCGCCCGATCGGCGTGGGCCCGGCAGGTATTCTTTGGCGCGCCCGCGTCTGGACCGGCACCGGACGGGCGTGCCGACGACCCGAGGATGGAGCAACGTGCAGCGAGTGGCGAGCCTGTGACCAGTCACAGTGCGCTGCCGGTGCGGGAGCCGGTGTCCCCCGACGACGACGCGGTCGCTGCTCCGGCACCGACCGGCGTACGACCGGAGATCCAGGGCCTGCGAGCCGTGGCCGTGATGCTGGTGGTGCTCTACCACCTCTGGCCCGGGCGACTCAGGGGCGGCTACATCGGGGTCGACGTGTTCTTCGTGATCTCGGGCTTCCTGATCAGCGGCAACCTGCTGCGTGAGGTGGAGCGGACCGGTCGGGTGTCCCTGGCCGACTTCTGGGCCAGGCGCGTACGCCGACTGCTGCCCGCGGCCTTCCTGGTGCTCGGGGTGACGGGGCTGGCCGTCTTCGTGTTCGTACCGCACCTGATGTGGCAGCAGTTCTTCAAGGAGATCGGCGCAGCAGGTCTCTACATCGAGAACTGGTCGCTCGCGCACGACGCCGTCGACTACCTGGCCTCCTCCAACGCGCCCTCACCCGTGCAGCACTACTGGACGCTCTCCGCGGAGGAGCAGTTCTACATCGGCTGGCCGCTCCTCGTGCTCGGCGGCGTGCTGCTCGCCAGGTCGCGCCGGTGGCACCGCGGGGGGACCATCACCGCCGTGCTCGCGGCCGTGACCGCGGGATCGCTGGCCTTCTCGCTGTGGGACACCGTGCACAACCCGTCGGTGGCCTACTTCTCCACCTTCACCAGGGCGTGGGAGTTCGGCGCAGGGGCACTGCTCGCCTGCGTCGTCGGTCACCGCACGGTGAGGTCGCCGGAACGGGCGGCGCTGCTGTCCTGGGCGGGGCTGCTGGTGATCCTCGGCTGCGCGCTGGCCTTCTCCCACGACACGCCCATGCCCGGCACGGCCGCCGTCGTCGTGGTGGTCGCGAGCGTCGCCGTGATCGGGGCCGGGCACAACGGCCTGTCCTGGTCTCCCACGCGGCTGCTCACCGTGCGACCGGCCACCTTCCTCGGTGACATCTCCTACTCGATGTACCTCTGGCACTGGCCGTTGCTCATCATCCTTCCCTACGTGATCGACCGCACGCCCGGTTTCCTGGCGCGGGTGCTGATCCTGGTCGCCACGATCGTGCTCGCGTGGCTGACCAAGATCCTCGTCGAGGACCCCGTGCGCACCACGCGCCGCTTCGCCCTGCGGCGCGCGCCGGTGGCCCTCGCCGCCGCCGCCCTCGCCGCCGTACTGCTGGTCGTGGCGTGCGCGTCGGCATGGTGGGACGTCGAGCAGGAGACGCGGCAGTCCGCAGCCCTGGCCCAGTCGCTGTCGAAGGACGCGCCGCCCTGCTTCGGGGCGGCCTCGCGCGACCCGAAGGCGACCGGGTGCCCCAACCCGGACCTGAAGGACAAGATGGTGCCCACGGTCACCGCGGCCGCCGACGAGTTCTGGTACTCCCCGGGGTGCGAGCAGCAGATGACCGTCCGCCCCCTCAAGCCCTGTCAGTTCGGAGCCGTCGACGACAAGACCGTCCCGCACGTGGCCGTGATCGGCGACTCCCACGTTCGCGCCCTGATGCCGGCCCTGGTCGCGCTCGCCGAGAAGCGGGTGCTCTCGATCGACCTGTTCACGTCCGGTGGCTGCATCTGGGCAGACGGTCCGCCGAACATCGCCACCAAGTCGCTGCGCGACGACTGCGTGAGCATGAAGTCGGCGCTGGCACCCCTGCTCCAGCGGACCGCACGCCAGTACGACTTCGTCCTGACGACCGCGTGGACGAACAAGACCGCCAAGCCCATCGACGACATGGCGAATGCGATCGCCAAGGCCTGGGCGCCGATCGCGCAGCAGAAGGTGCCGATCGTGGCGGTCCGCGACAACCCCAGTCCCGGCGGGACCCCGGAGGCCAACCCCAACAACTGCCTGGCCGACGTGAGCGTGAGCGAGGCCAACGACAAGTGCGGCCTGACTCGCCAGAAGGCGCTGGAGCGGTTCACCGACCCCTACGGCATCGCCGTCCGGCAGACGCCGCGCTCGAAGCTCGTCGACATGACGCGCTGGTACTGCGACGACAAGCACTGCCCCGTGGTGATCGGCGGCGTCAACGTCTACCGCGACAACAGCCACGTCACCGTCACCTACGCGCGCACGATGGCGCCGTACTACTACCGGGCGCTGATCGGGGCCGGGGTGCTCGAACCGCGCTGACCCGGTTCGCGCCGCTGGTGCTGCTGTGACGCACCTCTCCTGCCAAGAGCATTCCCGGCATCTCCGGCGCGACCTATGCTGGCGGGGCACGAAGTCATGAGTAGTCCGGTACCCCCTCGGGACTGGAACGAAAGGGATGTCGTCTGATGGCCCAAATCGGGGTTGTTGGCGCCGGCCGTGTCGGCGCCGTACTGTCCGCAGCGCTGCGCGCCGCCGGTCACGAGGTCGTGGCTGCGGCCGGAGACTCGCCTGCGTCCTTGCACCGCATCGAGACGATGCTGCCCGGTGTCCCGGTCGCGAAGCCGACCGACGTCGCCCGGGCCTGTGACCTGCTGCTGCTGACGGTGCCCGACGACATGCTGGGCAACGTCATCACCACGCTCGTCGGCGCGGGCGCGATCCGCGAGGGCCAGATCATCTGCCACACCTCGGGTCGCCACGGCCTCGCCGTGCTCGAGCCCGCCACAGCCATCGGCGCCCGGCCGATCGCCATGCACCCTGCGATGACCTTCACCGGGACCGAGCTCGACCTCGACCGGCTCTCCGGCTGCGTCTTCGGGATGACCGCCGGTGACGACGAGCGGGCGTACGCCGAGGGCCTGGTCGCCGACCTCGGCGGGATCCCGATGTGGGTCCCCGAGAGCAAGCGCACGCTCTACCACGCGGGTCTCGCGCACGGCGCCAACCACCTGGTCACCCTGGTCAGCCAGGCGATGGAGCTTCTCGCCGCGTCCGGTGCCGAGGACCCGGCCGCGACGCTGCGACCGCTGCTCAGCGCGGCCCTGGACAACGCCCTCGCCTCCGGCGACGCGGCGCTCACCGGCCCCATCGTGCGCGGCGACGTACGCACCGTGCAGGCCCACCTCGACGACATCCTGGAGAACGCCCCGGCCACGATCCCGTCGTACGTCGCGATGGCGAAGGCCACGGCCGACCGGGCCGTGCTCGGCGGGCGGCTGCTCCCGATCCGTGCTGCCCGCCTGGTGCAGATGCTCGACGAGGCACTCGTGCGCGCCGGCGAGGCCGGCGGCGTGGTTCCTGTTCCGCGCCACACCCGGAGTGACTCGCGATGACCACCGCCCCCCTCCTCGCGAACAGTCGCGAGGAGCTTCGGGCTGCCCTGGGTGACCTCGGGGACGGGCCCGTTGGGTTCGTGCCGACCATGGGCGCCCTGCACGAGGGACATGCGTCCCTGCTGGCCCGAGCCAGGAAGGCGGTCGGGCCGGACGCCCCCGTGGTCGCCTCGATCTTCGTCAACCCGCTGCAGTTCGCGCCGGGGGAGGACCTCGACCGCTACCCCCGGACCTTCGACGCCGACCTCGAGGTCTGCGCGGAGCAGGGCGTCGACGTCGTCTTCGCCCCGTCGGTGGAGGAGGTCTACCCAGGCGGTGACCCCCAGGTCACCGTCGACCCGGGGCCGCTCGCCACGGTGCTCGAGGGCAGCTCCCGGCCGACCCACTTCCACGGTGTCCTGACGGTCGTGGCCAAGCTGTTCGGCCTGGTCCGGCCCGACGTCGCGGTCTTCGGCGAGAAGGACTACCAGCAGCTCACCCTGATCCGCCGGATGGTCGACGACCTGTGCATGGACGTGGACGTCGTGGGTGCCGAGACCGTGCGCGAGGCGGACGGGCTGGCCCTGTCCAGCCGCAACCGCTATCTCGACGAGGACCAGCGCTGGCGCGCCGTCGCGCTGTCGCGGACGCTGTTCGCTGCCCGCGCGGCGGCTCGGTACGGCGCCGGCCCCGCGATCGGTGCCGCGCGCCATGAGCTCCGGCACGCACGCGGGGTGGACCTGGAGTACCTCGAGCTGAGGTCGCCCGACCTGGGCCCCGCCCCCGAGGTCGGCCCGGCGCGCCTGCTCATCGCCGCCCGCGTGGGCCCCACCCGACTGATCGACAACGTGGCTCTCGACCTGAACGGGGACAACTGATGTTGCGCACGATGATGAAGAGCAAGATCCACCGCGCGACCGTGACGCAGGCCGACCTGCACTACGTCGGCTCGGTGACCGTGGACGAGGACCTGCTCGAGGCCGCCGACCTGCTGCCCGGCGAGCTCGTGCACATCGTCGACGTCACCAACGGTGCGCGGATCGAGACCTACACGATCGCCGGGGAGCGCGGTTCCGGCGTACTCGGGATCAACGGCGCGGCCGCCCGGCTCGTCCACCCCGGCGACGTGGTGATCCTGATCGCCTACGGGCAGATGGAGACGGCCGAGGCGATCTCCTTCGAGCCGAGCGTGGTCTTCGTCGACGCCGACAACGCGATCATCGGCACCGGCTCCGACCCTGCCGAGGCACTCCCCGGCACCGACCTGGTGCGCGGCGACCTGCACAGCTTCGCCCCGTCCGACCTCGCCGTACGCCGGTGAGGGTGGGGGTGGGGCCGTTGGACATGCGAATGTGTCTGTTGTGACTCGAGTGCCACCCACCCGCCCCGACAGCGACATTCGCATGTCGAAGCGCCGCCGCCCCCGGCCCCTGACCCCGCTCGCCCACCGATGAGCGACCCCCTGCCGCACAGGCTGAACGCCGACCGGCCCGGCTGGACCACCGACGCCGACGTCGTGGTGGTCGGCTCCGGCATCGCCGGACTCACGGCCGCTCTGCGGCTGCGCCACCGGGTCGACAAGGTCCTGGTGGTGACCAAGGACGTGCTGGCCGCCGGCTCCACCCAGTGGGCGCAGGGCGGCATCGCGGCCGCCCTCGGACCGGGGGACACCCCCGAGCAGCACGAGCGCGACACCCTCGTGGCCGGCGCGGGAGCCTGCGACGCCGAGGCGGTGCGGATCCTGGTCAACGAGGGGCCCGACGCCGTACGCGAGCTGATCGCCACCGGCGCCAACTTCGACCACTCCTCCGACGGCGTCCTCTCGCTCACCCGTGAGGGCGGGCACCACCGCGACCGGATCGCCCACGCCGGCGGTGACGCCACCGGTGCCGAGATCCAACGGGCCCTGGTCGCCGCGATCCAGGCGGCGCCGGACATCGAGGTCGTCGAGCACGCGCTCGCCGTCGACCTCCTCCTCGCCGCGGACGGCGGCGTCGCCGGGATCACGCTGCACGTGATGGGGGAGGGTCAGCGCGACGGCGTCGGTGCGGTTCGCTGCCGGGCCGTCGTACTCGCCTCGGGTGGGCTCGGGCAGGTGTTCTCGCAGACCACGAACCCAGCCGTCTCCACCGGCGACGGCATGGCGCTCGCCCTGCGCGCGGGCGCGGCCCTGAGGGACCTGGAGTTCGTGCAGTTCCACCCGACGGTGATGTACCTCGGCCCCGACTCGCGGGGCCAGCAGCCGCTGATCAGCGAGGCGGTCCGCGGCGAAGGGGCGTTCCTCGTCGACTTCGAGGGCAACCGGTTCATGCAGGGGCAGCACGAGCTGGCCGACCTGGCACCGCGCGACGTCGTCGCCAAGGCGATCACCCGGCGGATGCACGAGACCGGGCACCCGCACATGTGGCTCGACGCCACCCACCTCGGCCTCGAGTTCTGGGAGCGCCGCTTCCCGACCATCCTGGTGACCTGCCGCAGCCACGGCGTCGATCCGGTGACCGAGCTGATCCCGGTCGCACCGGCGTGCCACTACGCCTCCGGCGGGGTGGCCACCGACCTGTGGGGGCGGTCGAGTGTGCCGGGCCTCTACGCGACCGGCGAGGTCGCCTGCTCCGGTGTGCACGGCGCGAACCGGCTCGCCTCCAACTCCCTGCTCGAGGGCCTGGTGTTCTCCCGCCGCATCGCCGACGTGCTCCCCGAAGAGCTGCGGGCGTACGCCGACCCGGTGCCCGACGAGCGCACGCCCGGAGTTGTCGCCGCGGAGATCCGGCCTGCCCTGCAGGCCGTGATGACCGAGCAGGCCGGCGTGCTGCGTTCCGCCGACGGGCTCGCCACCGCCCTGCAGGAGCTCTCCGCCCTCGCCGGCAAGGCCGGGGAGACCGGCACCGCGGCCTGGGAGGCGACCAACCTGCTGACGATCAGCACTGCTCTCGCCGAGGCTGCGCGCCTGCGTGAGGAGACCCGCGGGTCGCACTGGCGCGAGGACTTCCCGGACCGCGACGACGAGCACTGGTCGGGCCACATCGATGCACGGATGTCCGTGACCGGACTCGACCTGACCTTCAGCGCCGCGCCCCCGAGCGACGGGGGGACGCCGTGAACGCACGCACACCGTTCGACCAGCTGCCACCGGACCTGGTCGAGGAGCTCGTGGCCGCCGGCCTGGACGCCCGCGCGGTCTACGGCCAGATCGTGACCGCAGTCGAGGAGGACCTCCCTGGAGGTGCCGACGACGTCACCAGTGCTGCGACGATCCCGGCGGACGTGCAGGGTGTCGCCGACTTCGGTGCGCGGGAACCCGGCGTGGTCGCCGGTCTCGGGGTCGCTGCCCTCGTCTTCGCCCACGTGCTCGGCGACGACGCCATGATCACCGACCGCGTCCCGGACGGGACCCACGTCCAAGCGGGTGACGTGGTGATGCGTGTCAGCGGACCGATCCGGGGGCTGCTGACCGCCGAGCGCACCGCGCTCAACTTCGCCTCCCACCTGTCCGGCGTCGCCACGGCCACCTCGCACTGGGTGGCCGCGCTCGAGGGCACCAAGGCGCGCGTCCTGGACACCCGCAAGACGCTGCCGAACCTCCGGGCGCTGCAGAAGTACGCCGTGCACTGCGGCGGCGGGGTCAACCACCGGTTCTCGCTCTCGGACATGGCGATGGTCAAGGACAACCACGTGATCGCGGCCGGCGGGGTCGTCCCGGCGTTCGCGGCCGTCCGCGCCGCCAACCCCGACATCCCCGTCGAGGTCGAGGTGACCGACCTCGACCAGCTCCGGGAGCTGCTCGACGTGGGCTGCGAGCGGATCCTGCTCGACAACATGACCGACGACGAGATGGCCGAGGCCGTCCGGATCACCGACGGTCATCCCTCCACCCGGGCGACTCTCGAGGCCTCCGGCGGCCTGACCCTCGCTCGGGCCCGCGACGTGGCCGAGACGGGCGTGGACTTCATCTCGGTCGGGGCGCTGACCCACTCGGTGATCGTCTTCGACCTCGGCATGGACCTCTCGGAGGACCCACGATGACCTTGCTCTGCGCCGACATCGGCAACTCCCACACGGTGATCGGGCTCCTGGACGACGGTGAGGTGCTCGACCACTGGCGGGTCGCGACCGACGAGCGGCGTACGGCGGACGAGTGGGCGGTCCTGCTCAAGGGGCTCCTGCGCGAGAGCACCGTCTCCGACGACGTCACCGGGATCGCCGTGTGCGCCACCGTGCCGGCCGTCCTGCACGAGTGGCGAGACATGCTCGTGCGCCACTACGGGACGGTGCCGAACGTCGTGGTCGAGCCGGGGGTGCGCACCGGCGTACCCGTGCTGATGGACAACCCCCGCGAGGTCGGGGCCGACCGGGTGGTCAACGCCCTCGCCGCGGCCAGCCTGTACGACGGTCCCGCGATCGTCGTCGACTTCGGGACCGCGACCACCTTCGACGTGGTCAGCCCGCGCGGGGAGTACGTCGGCGGCGCGATCGCCCCCGGCATCGACATCTCCCTCGAGGCGCTGGGACGGCGTGGCGCCCAGCTCCGCAAGGTCGAGCTGCTCCGGCCGCGCACCGTGATCGCCAAGAACACCGTGGAGGCCCTCCAGTCGGGCATGGTGTTCGGCTTCGCCAGCCAGGTAGACGGCATCGTCGAGCGGATGATCGAGGAGCTCGGCGTACCGACCGAGGAGGTGCACGTGATCGCCACCGGCGGCCTGGCGCACATCGTGGTCGAGGAGTGCCGCTCGTTCACCGCCCGCGAGCCGTGGCTGACCCTCCTGGGCCTCGAGCTCGTCTACGCCCGCAACGCCTGACAGCCCTTGGACCCGAGTCTCGGTATGGAGATCTCCCTTGAGACGGAGCGCCTGGTGCTCAGGCCCTGGCGGGTTGTCGAGGCCACCATCCAGCGAGAGATGTCAATCGCGGTACGCGACGGAGGCATCGTGGCGCGCGGATCGCAGATGCGGATGTCTTCCCCGGGCTGAGTCAGCCGATGAACGCGGTCATCCGGATCGAGACAAGGAGCCCCGGGATCTCCGCTCCGAGCTTGGCCGCGTAGCGAGTCGGTGGGCCCGCGGGGAACCACACCGCGTACTCCTCGTTCATGCCTGAGAAATCGTCCGGATCAGCCAGCAGCACACCCACTTCGACCACGTCATCAAGGCTTGCGCCACTCGCCTGCAGAATGGCCTCGCAGTTGGTGAGCGCCTGCCGGGTCTGGGCTTGGATGGTGGTGCCCGCCAGGCTTCCGGTGCCTGGGTCGATGCCGGGGGTTCCTGAGACGAAAACCAGCGATCCGGCCTTGACTCCCTGGCTGTAGAGCGGCGAAGTCGGCGCGTTCGGGGTCGTGACGATCTGCCGGGCCATGTCGTTCCTCCTCAGTCGGTCACATGCTCTCAGGTTCGGTGCTGAGTCGCCCTTCTTTCACGATCGCGCGGGTCGCGGCCAGGTGAGTGCGCTCCCGCCGCGTCGGCTCTCCGGGCATGAGCCTGCTGCCGGGCGAGGCGTGCAACACCACTCCGAGACGTCTAGCTGCTGGCGGTGTAGAGCAGCTGGTCCAGCTCTCGGGCTGCCGCCCCGATGCCTTGGGCCAGGCTGTGGACGCCGGCCGCCAACGCTGCTCCTGAGGCGCCGCCGCTGCACACGATTGGGGGCTCCTCCTGGCTGAGCAGGCGTTCGGCCACCGCGAGCGCAGTAGGGCGGTCTGCGGGTGTGACCACAGCCAGGACTGCGGCGCGGGCGGCGCGGCTTCGCACTGCTTTCTCCCAGCTGTCCACCGGGACGTTTGCGCCGAGGTAGAGGACGTCCGCCCCCCGCCTGCGGATGGCCGTCGCGAAGGCCAGCGCGCCTAGGTCGTGCTGGCTTCCCGAGGGCAGCCCGACCACGACCGCTGGGCCTCTGGACCTGCTGCCGGCTGCCTCGAAGGCCGATGAGAGTCGCCGATGGACCGCGTGGCTGGCTGCGTGCTCCGCGGCGATGTCGACCTCGCCACTGGCCCAGCCATTTCCCAGCAGCTGGAGCGTTGGAAAAAGCCACGAGTCGACGACGTACTCGAACGATCCGAGCGCGAAGCCCGCATCCAAGCTGTCCTCGACGCCGGCGGTGTCGAGGCGCGTTGCGGCGGACACGAAGAGATGGCTGAAGGTGGCGGCGTCCGGCTCCTCAAGGGCGTGCGAGGGAACCCACTCTGGGTCATGCGCGACGACCGCCGGCTCCGCGTCGGCAGGGACACTGCCCGTGCGGACAGCGCTAGCTGCCTGCGCCGCAGACCAACCGCTCTCGACCAGGCGCCGCATGGTTGAGACGGCCGCAAGGTCTTCACGGCTGTACACCCGATAGCCGGACTCGTTCCGCTGCGGCACGACGACGCCGTATCGCCTCTCCCAGGCGCGGAGGGAGGCCTCTGTGACGCCACTGAGTCGCGCCGCTTCTTTGATCGTGTACATGGTTTGTACAGGCTACAGAACCAGCAACCTTAGTCAAAGGTTAGACACAGCTGCATATTTCTCATATTGTGGGACAAGACGGAGCGGTTCAGGCCTCCGCAGACGTGGCCGGGGGACCTAGAACATGGAAGCTGCACCCCTCGAGGGCGGCCCGATACCGATCCCCGACCTGGTGGCCACGAGCCACGCCCGCCTCCACGACACCCTCAGGACCCAGGTGACTGCCGCGAGTCGCGGCGACGAATCAGCCTTCGCTGCCCTCTACGACAGCTTGGCTCCACGCGTCTACGGTCTCGTCGTCCGGATCCTCCGAGACGCACACCAGGCAGAGGAAGTCACCCAAGACGTCTTCCTCCAAGTCTGGGAGACCGCCAACCGTTTCGACCCCACTCGGGGGTCCGCACTGTCGTGGGTCATGACCCTGGCCCACCGCCGGGCCGTGGACCGGGTGCGTTCCGCAGAGGCCGCACGCCGCCGAGACACGAGCGATGCCGAGCGCTGCCTCAGGACTCCCTTCGACGAGACGGCCGAAACCGCACATGCATCACTCGAAGCCGCCAGAGTGCGTAGTGCGCTGGCCGAGCTCTCGCCTGCGCAGCGCCAGGCACTCGAGCTTGCCTACTTCGGCGGACGCACCCACCACGAGGTGTCCGAACTGCTGCACATCCCCCTCGGCACTGCAAAGACCCGGATCCGGGACGGGTTGATCCGGTTGCGTGACAGCCTGGCTCCCGGCCACACAACCCACGCCGTCTGACCTGGCAGGAGGGCGGCCGCGGCGGCGCGAGAGCATCACGGTGCAAACGCTCGCCACCATGCCCCGGCCCAGCGCGAACTCGCCGTCGCTCTCGGGGTTCGCCCGGGTGCAGCTGCACCGCGCACGACCGGCCCTGGGCTCGGATCCGCACGTGTGGAGCGAGCGCCGGGCTCGGCGCAGGACCTTCCCAGTGGTCAGTCGCGTCGCGCGGTGGACAACAAGTGGCATTCCGGGAACCGGTGATACTCCTCGCCCGGCCGCGTGATCAGTCGCCAGCTCTCGGAAAATCCAACGCGGGCAAGCGCCGAAGCCATCGCCTCAGGGGTCCAGCGCCAGGCTCGGGCCACGGCATGGTCGAACTCTTCGACAGCCGCAGGTCCTCCCGGATCCAATGCCTGGAACGCAACAAGTACGACGCCCCCAGGTTGGAGGCGACCAGCCCAGGAAGACAGAACCGCTTCGAGCCGGTCGGGTGGCACATGAATGAGGCTGTAGCGCGCCAGCACGCCGGAGAACGAGTCGACGGTCATTCCTTCGAGGAACGCGTCATCCTGTACGAGTTCGAGCGACGGAAATCGCCCACGTGCACGTTTCAGCATTCCGTCGGAAGGGTCGGCCCCGATGACTTGGAAACCCCTCGAGGCCAGGTCATGACATTGGTGTCCCGTGCCGCAACCGACGTCCACCACTGGGCCGAGAGGGTCGAGGTCCTGTAGCGCTTCGGCGAACATGTCGATCGCAGATCGCTCTACCTGTGAGGTATAGCCGGTGGGAAACGTCTCGTCGTACAACTCGGCCAGAGCGTCATATCCAGGTTGCTCCGTCACCGGAGCAAAGTAACGCCTACTACAGCCGGGTGCGGCGACGCCGGATCTTGGCCTGACTGCGAATCGAGGACACGAACAGTCGGGTCGTGATCGGTATGGACCCCGCACAAGCGATCGGTCACGATCGAGATGATGGACGCCGACGAGAAGGTCCTCGCGACCGCGTTAATGGTTGGCGTTCGGCGCCAGACTGGAGGCATGACGGAGGTACGTCCCGCTCCAAACCCCGATCCCGCCCAATGGTTGCTTCGGTCTGATGTTGATTGGTGGGATCTCGTTCGCTATGGCCCACCAGGTTTCGACGTGTACGTGCGCATCGCCTTCGCCCAGGATCCTGACGGTGTCACGGGGAGAGGATCCGTGCCTCCGCCAAGCACTCGCGACCCTCGCTGCCCACACCGACCACGCCCGGCAGTGCTTACGCGGCGATCTGGGAAGGTGGGGCGGGGAACCGCCGCCTCCTCAAGCGCCGCGAGTGCGATTCCTCATCGAGCGATGCTGCTGTTCACCGGACCCGTCCGGGTACTCAGGGACGCGCCAGCCCTGGCTTGGTACGGCTCCGCCCAGGGGTATCAGGAACCGCACCTCGTGTGGCCCGAGGATCAGGCCTGGTGCCTGGCGTGCGAGGTCGACGAGGAGATCGAGTTCACCGTGGGATGCTCCGTCGACGTCGCCCAAGCTTTGACTCAAGCGCTGCCCGGAGCTGTCAGACGGTCTCGATATGGAGACCCGGCACCCCTGTGCCGCGACCGTGAATAGCGGCCGCCCTCGGACATCGCAACGACGCGCGGTCGGCGGCCAGAGCCGGATGATTCCGGTACGGCGCGTGTGGCGGATGTCAGCCGGGTCTCGCTGGCGGAGGGCGGTGCGGCCTTGATCCGAGCGGGGTGGACTGGCCCATGAGGCTGGAGCTGATGTTGGACGGCGGTGCCGACGCGGTCTTCGTCCCCGGTGGCCAGGAGGTCGAGCAGGCACCCTCGTAGGACGGCCAGCGCGAGCGTTCGACGAGCGATGCCATCGGCGCTGTTCTTGTCCTCGAGCGTCTGGCAGGCGGCGACGAACCGATGGTCGGCAAGCTGCGCATCCTTCTGGTCACTCCCGCAGCCCGTGGCCTCGGACTGGGCTCGCAACTTGTCCAGGAGTGCCTATCGTTTGCCCGCGAAGCCGGCTACGGCACGGTCAAGCTGTGGACCAACAACGTCCTGGTGTCCGCGCGCAAGATCTACCAGGCGTCCGGTTTCACGCTCACCGAGCAGGAGCCTCATCGCAGCTTCGGACGAGATCTCATCGGTCAGAACTGGACCCTCGACCTCGCCGGAACAGTCGTCGCGGCGAGGAGGACGGGGCAAAACCGGTGTCCGTCGGGGTCGGCATAGACGCGCCACTGGATGCGTTCGCCGCCTGGACCAGGGCATGGTGACCAGCACGATCTCCCTCACCCATCCGATCGGGGAACCCGCATCGCGCTCAGCGTTGCCCCGAAGCCTCGCACGATGCCGATGCGGCCCGCGCCGCCGGAGCCATGGGGGATGCTGCTCCCATGGACGACCTCGCCTTCGCCCGTCGACTCAGCTCCGGCTACGGCTTGATCCAACTTCCATTTGCGGAGTTGGCGGGGCGGTTGGAAGGCTTCGAGCCGCCGGACTCCCACCTGTGGTCTTTCAGCCAATGCGACGATGCCTCGGCCACGCTTCGGCAAATGACACCGCTATCGCATCCTGCCCGGCGTTACCTCGTCGTGCCGATCGGTGCGCTTTGGTGCGCTGTTGTCGACAACCGTCGCGATGGTCCCGAGTTCGCCGACCTTCAGCGTTGGCTCGAACCTTGGAACGACGTACTCACAATTCGCGTGGTTGACCATGCAGGCACCACGGTCGTCACCCATGGCTTCCGAGAACGGATCGCGTGGAGTGCGCGGATTCTGACGATCCGCGGTCCGGGATTGCGCCGAAGCATTGCCTGCTCGAACGACGGCGGACGCTGGGTCTTCGAGACAAGCGGAGAGGCGTTGCCGATCGAGGCCACGTTTCCTTATGAGGCGCGCCGAAAGCCGGATCGCTTCGGTAGCGACCAACTCGGCGCCGTGCTGGAGTACCTCGGAACGCGTCGGCTGTCCAGCCAGGATCTGGTGTCGGCGAACCTGTCGCTTCTCCTGCAGATATCCCATCGTGACCCGATGGTCCAGATGCGCATGGAGCGATCCGACTGCACGCCAGAGGAGGCCGACGACCCAGCATTTGGCTACTGGCTGCGAGCCACAACGTGGATTGATCACATCGAGAGACACGCGGAGAGCGCAGTCATGGATCTCACACGTGCTGTCGCGCTGAACCCCGCATACGCTGAGCGAGCCCATCCCCACCTCAAGCGAGCCAGATCGCTACTTGGCGCCAGCACCTATGAGGGGACGGTGGAACGGGCCACGTCACTGCTCAACGCCGCCGATTGACGGGGAGCTCCCACATGGCAGCCTGCTCGCGAATCCATCGCCCGGATCTCGGCATGGCCTCGCGCTCGGCGGCATGACCGGATGCGGACCGTGGACCTGACACCATTGCGCCATGGCAGACGTGGTCGTTGAGGCAGAGGTCGATTCGCAGGGCCGCACGATCGCTTGTGCAAAGTTGGCCAAGGGCGACTGGGAAGTGAGTGTCAGGGCGACTCCGCTTGAGTTCGCTGCTCTGGGGTCGATCCGTGGCGCTAGCTGGGCCGACCGCCAGTCGCTCGCGGTAGGCAGTTCGGCTGGAGCGCCGGTTTTCTGGTCGTGCGCAGGCCCCACCGCATCCATCCTCATAGGGTCCGACGACGAAACCTGGGACGTCGCCATCTCAGTTCCTGTCGTGACCGTCGATCGGATCGTCGAACTTGTGAGAGACCTGTGACCCGACGGCCCCGCCCGGCGTAGGGCCGCGCACGTCGCGGCAGATGAGTGCGTTGCGGGCTCCAGGATGGTGTACGTCCTGATGACCTTCGCCCGCAGCGGGGTGATCGATCGCCTCAGGCGCCGCACGACCTGGGTCGTGGTTTTGTCTACCTTTACGAGACGTGTATACCCCATATGTCTTGTTTAGTATAGTATTTTCCTGATTGTGTGCGACCGTGAGCACCTAGGCCGTGACTGGCCCCGGCGAGGCTCGGAGACGCACGGATGCACTCATGACTGGATTCGCGCCTTGGGCCGTGGACAGTTCTGGCGAGCTGTTCGGAGTGCTCTTCACCTCGTCCTCCCAACAGATCTCGGCTGTGGTGGAGCTGGCATTGGGGTCCGTCTCGTTCATCGCGGCGGCCTTCGCGGCTCGTGCTGCACTCCGTGGGTCGGCGGCAGCCAGGTTCGGCTGGTGGGCTCTCGCGGTGGCAATGGTGTGTTGGGGGATGAGCAACGTGTCCTTCGATCTGGCCGTGTTGACGCCGGCCATGGGGTCGGTGGATGTTGCGCGTAACCTGCAGTTGGTCGCCATCGCCTTGATCGTGGTCGGGATGGCTGTCATGCCGGCTGGTAGGTGGGAGCCAGGAGCGGCGTTGCGCACGTGTGTCGACATCGTCGTCATGCTGGTGTGCCTTGCCCTGCTGGGCGCAGTCGTGGTGGTCCGGTCCGTGCTCGAGCATGCCTCATCGCCCAGCGATCAGCTGTTCTCTCTTCTGTATCCGGCGACGGCGCTGCTTCTGTGCAGTCAGGCCTATGCCAAAGGCCGACGCGTCGGTGACCTGTCTCGTCGTGAGATGCCGACGTTGGTGATGGCCTTCGGGATGTGGGCGTTCGCGGGCGTCGGGTACGCCATGACGACCCCCGACGGCTTCGTCGGCGCACCAGTTGTCAACGTGGCGTTCGCCTGCGGGACGGCCCTCATCACCTGCGCTGCATGGGCTGCTGGCAGGCCGGTTGGCACGACCTCGGTTCTGCGCCTTCCTTCGCACCGAGTCCTGCTGGTCTTGCCGGAAGTGGTGGTTGTGGCCGGTGCGACGGCGGCCATCCTCGGTGGTCTGCACACGTGGTACGACTGGACGATTGGCTTCCTCGCCGCTGTCGCCGTGGTGATCCGCCAGTCCATCTTCTCCGCGGACGCCCGCGGTTCACGTGCTTCTCTGGAGACCGAGGTGAAGGAGCGCACCGAGCAGCTCCAGCAGGTGAATGCCCGGCATGAGGGGATCCTGGCAGCAGTCGGGGAGGGCATCGTTGGTGTGGACGCAAATGGATGCATCAGTTTCGTCAACGTGGCTGCCGGGCGGATGCTCGGGTACGCACCGACGGCGCTCGTCGGCCGCATCGCGTGTGAGGCGCTCTGTGGATCGCCACACGAGCATTGCCCGCTCCTGATGGTCGGCTCGCTCGGGCCACGTGATCACGGAGGAGCAGACGGCCTACCGTCGAAGCGATGGGTCACTGCTGCCCGTGGAGGTGACTGCAGGCCCACAGGAGACGCCGGCGGGTCTGGGGCGTGCAGGGGTGGTGGTGGCGTTCCGTGACATCACCGAGCGCCAAGCTGTCGAGCAGATGAAACAACAGTTCGTTGGCTCGGTGAGCCACGAGCTACGGACTCCCCTGACCTCGATCCGTGGGGTGCTCGAAATGCTGTCGGATGGCGATGCGGGCGAGTTGCCTGAGATCGCCCGCGACCTGATCGCCACCGCTCAGCGGGGCAGCGAGCGGCTCAGCCGCCTCGTCAACGACATCATCGACGTCGAGAAGCTTGCCTCTGGCGACTTCAGCGTGGTGCCTCGTCCGACCGACGTGCCCGCTCTGGTGGGTGATGCCATCGCGTCACTAGAGGGGCTTGCCGCCGCGACGGGGGTGCGACTCCGCTTTGGTGAGCTTGCCGGACAGGCACTGTGCGACCCCGACCGGGTGGAGCAAGCGCTCGTCAACCTGATCGGTAATGCGGTCAAGTTCAGTCCCGAGGACGGAGTCGTGCTGGTGAGCGCGGTCGTCGAGGAGACCCAGGTAGTGGTCTCAGTGCGCGACTACGGGCGGGGGATCCCCGAGGACCAACTCGCCTCCGTCTTTGAGCGCTTTCATCAGGTCAGCACCACTGACGCCACCGAGAAGGGCGGCACTGGACTGGGGCTCACCATCACGCGCTCGATCGTGGAGCGTCATGGCGGTCGCATCTGGGTAGAGAGCACCTACGGCGAGGGCACCACCTTCTCCTTCACCCTGCCATGCGCCCCGTCGTCGTCGACGAAAGGCCCGCCCTTTCGCCGCTCGCTCGCGCCGACGTGATCCTCAGCGCGGAAGCGTAGAGATGGGTGCCTGGACGGTAGCTCTGCACGCCCAAGCACAAGACTGGCCGCCGCGACCTACGCACCAATCTCACCGCCTCTCTACGGGCTCGAGATCCTCCGCACCTACCCGAGGGCGACAGATCCTCGACGTTCACGGGTGAGGCTCGCAATGCATAGTGCGGTGAAGGGCGAACCAAGACGTTCGACCATCGTCGTTTCCCGCGGATCGCAGATGAGGACGCTGCTCAGGGCTGCTGGAGTTCAGTTCTTCGCGCGACCCACATTCTAAATGGAAATCTCTCCACTTAGCGAGTAGCGTGGGGTTAACCGGAGATTCCTCCGTTTGCGACCTGGCACGAGGAGCACCTATGGACGACATTCACACCACGTCTGGAGGCCGCACGACGCTCGGGAAGCGGACGGTGGCACGCATCGGGTACGGCGCGATGCAGCTGGAGCACTGCGACGAACAGACAGCGGTCGGCCTACTGCGGCACGCCCTCGAGCTGGGGGTGGACCATATCGACACTGCTTCCTTCTACGGCGACGCGACCGTCAACCGGTACATCCAGCGCGCTCTCGGCGGCGACCATGACCGGGTGGCGATCGTCAGCAAGGTGGGCGCTCGCCGGGTGACCGGCACACCGCCCCTTGCTGCGGCCCAGAAGCCCGAGGAGCTGAGGGCGCAGGTCGAGCTCGACCTGCAGTCGCTGGGGGTGGACCGGTTGGCCGTGGTCAACCTGCGCCGGGTCGACGCGCCTCCCGGCATCATCGCCACCGGGGACCAGGTGGTCCCGCTCGAGGACCAGCTCGCCGAGCTGGTGGCTCTTCGTGACGAGGGCCTGGTCGAGGCGATCGGGCTGAGCAACGTCACCGCCGAGCAGGTCGTCGCGTCCCTCCCCGCAGGCATCGCCTGCGTGCAGAACTCCTACCACCTCCTCAACCGCGTCCAGGAGGACGTCCTCGAGACCTGCCATATCCATGGCCTCACCTGGGTGCCGTACCAACCTCTCGGGTCGGCATTCGACCACCTGCCAGCGCCGTACGACGACGAGGTCGTGCGCGACGTCGCGCAGCAGTGCGGGGCGACTCCCGCCCAGGTCTGCCTGGCGTGGTTGCTCGCCCATGACGAGCACACGGCGCTGATCGCGGGGACACGCAGTCGCGCACACCTCGAGGAGAACCTCGCCGCAGGCGCTCTGGAGCTTCCCGCTTGGGCGATCGCTGCCCTCGACGAGCGCGGACGAGCCACCCTGCCCCCGGGGTCGACCGTGCGAGCTGACGCACGCCTCAATCGGCAGCGCATCATCGATGCGGCGCACGAGGCGCTGGTCGGGTCGAGCACCGACGACCATTCCGTGGACCCGTTCGCCTACGAGACCGTCGCCGCGAAGGCAGGCGTCGGGATCGGGACGCTCTACCGCCACTTCCCGTCACGCCACCTGCTCGTCGAGGCGCTCTACGAGCACGAGCTGGAGGAAGTCTGCGGTGCGGCCGCGACGCTACTGGCCGCGGAACCGCCCGAGGTCGCTCTACGTTCCTGGATGGCGCGGTACGCGGCGTTCGTCGCCACCAAGCGGGGAATGGGCGAG
The DNA here is from genome assembly GCA_963782305.1 of uncultured Actinomycetota bacterium. GTDB lineage: Bacteria > Actinomycetota > Actinomycetes > Propionibacteriales > Nocardioidaceae > Marmoricola. The sequence goes on from CAWAJJ010000001.1 coordinate 131,979, forward strand.
GAGCTGAGGCTGCTCATCGGGGCCGGGTCGGTGACCTCGACCGGCACCCGGGCCAGACTCGCCGAGGCGCTGACCCCCATCCTCGAGGCCGGCCGGTCGGCAGGGGTGCTGCGTGGTGACGTGCTTGCCGACGACGTGGTCGCAGCGATGGCCGGCGCGATGATGGCCGCCGCGGGACAGGATCCGGAGGCCCAGACCACCCGCCTCCTGGACCTCGTCGTCCAGGGAGTGCGAGCGTGACGTCTTGGGCGAGACCTCGTGTGGGCTGATGCCCGTCTTCCGCTCATGGGCTCCGGACGCTCCGGGTTCCTGTCGTCATCGCCGAGGGTGGTTCAACTGGCGAGTTGTGTGGGGAGTCGGCGCGTACCGGTGTGGTCGACGAGGTACGTCGTGCCGTAGGGGTCGCGCCAGAGGTAGAGACCGGGGAAGGGTTGTCGTAGCTGCCAGGCGCCGTGGGTCTTGATCCGGTGGTGGATGGTGACCATGGGTCCGTAGTTCCCGATGCGTGACTGTTTCTCACCAGCCGCAGCCCTTTTCGCCGACCACTTCTCGGTGTGGTCGATCTGCTTCTTGCGGGTGGTGTTGCTCGCGAACGGGAAGGTGTCGGCCGGCGTCATCAGGTGCACGGCCTGTTTATGTCGGTCGGGGATCTCGTAGGCGTCGACGGGGATCTGGTCGAGGGGGTCCAGGACGGGGGTGATCTTGAAGGTGCACCGTTCGCCGAGGTGGGTGCGGACCCAGTCCGCGGTGACCGGGGTCGGAGCCTTCGACCCTTGCGACACCGCTGTCTGCGTCGCCTGTGAGGTGGACGAAGAGCCACACGGTGGGGAGCAGGTGCTTCAGGTCGAGGAGCTCGGCGAGGTGGTCGGGGTCGGTGGGGTCGGTGGTCCTGGCGGGGTCGAACCCTTCCGGCTTGATGCCGGGCTCTGTTGCTGTCTCGATGACTGGGTGTTCGGTGGCGCTCGGATCTCGGCGAGCTTGTGGTCGCGGAGGCGTCCGTAGGCCTGGAGGATCTTGATGGCTTGGGTGGGGTTGGCCATGATCAGGACGGCTTTGGCGCGGCGGAGGTCCAGCGGGGTGTCGTCGCCCATCGTGAGCAGTGCTTCGGCGAGGTAGGCCACGGTGGCGTCGATGCGGGCGATGGTGGCGGCGTCGGCGCGGACGTAGAAGCCGCGCATGCCGTGCTCGGTGGAGTGGGTGGTCTTCGCGAACGTCTCCCGGGCGGCGGCGCGTTCACGAGCGGCGGCGGTCTCGGGGTCGGCTGCCTTGATGGCGGCCTCGAGGAGGGTCTCGAACCGGGTCCAGGAGACCCGGCCGTCGGCGTACTTGGCGATCCGGGCATCGACGTAGGCGGCTTCCTCGAGCGGTGAGGTCGCGGGTCTTGCGGGCCACGAACCTGGCGTGTTGCTCGTCGATCTGCAGGGCCTGGAGGCGGTCCCAGTGGTGGGGGAGGCGGTGTTCGAGGTCGAGCACGTCAGCGACCAGCCGGCCTCCGGCGTAGGCGGAGAGCTCCAGCCGGGCGGCGAGGACGGCGGGGGCGAACTCGGCCACCGGTGGGGTGCCTTCGCCGCCGAGGTGGATCGCGCGTTCGCGGCCGGGGAGCTGGGCTCTGATCGGGTCGACGGTGCCGGGGCCGTGTTGTCTGGCGAACTCCGAGACCAGGAGCAGGATCTCCACCCCGGTCTGTCGACGGTGCTGGTTCAGGGCGTCGACCCGCTCGAGGAGGTCACCCTCGGAGAGCTCTGCCCTGTCTGACTGCATGACCCAATTCAAGCACCGACCACTGACAAGGAAGACCGAGATTCCCCTTGTTTGGTGGGGGTTCTGGAAAAAAGTTCAGAAAGTTTCAGAGCGCTCGGGAACCGGTAGGCGCGGCACCGTCGCCAGGTTTCGAGACGGTCGCTGACGCTCCCTCCTCAACCACCGGCTGGGCGAGCTGCCACACGGACACGTGTGAGGTGCTGTCGGCAGTGAACGGCGTGCGGTCCCAGTCGGCCCACCGGTGCGCCAGCCTCATCCCGGCGAGCCGGGCCATCAGGTCGAGCTCGCTCGGCCAGACGTAGCGGAACGGGATCGAGTCACGGTGACCGTCCGCGCCGTCGAAGCGGTGGTGGTGCGACCACATCTGCTGGGTGGCCACGTCGTACTCGTCGACGCCGAGGTAGTCCTCGGTGCGCTCGAACACGTGGAACCGCTCCCCGGGCGGCAGCGACTGCAGGCGCGGGACACCCGACCTCGATGAGGAAGTGGCCGCCGGGCTCGAGGTGGGCCGCCGCGTTGGCGAAGATCTCCACCTGGCCGTCCTGGGTGGTCACGTTGCCCACGGTGTTGAACACCAGGTAGACGAGCGTGAAGCCGGCTCTCGACCCGAGTGGTCGTCATGTCGCCCTCGGTCGTGTCCGACCTGCTCCGCACCCGGCTTCGCGTGCAGCCGCTCGAGCATCGCCGCAGGACAGCTCGATGCCGTGCACCCGCACTCCGCGCCCGGCAAGCGGCAGGGCCACCCGCCCGGTGCCCACGGCCAGCTCGAGAGCAGAACCACCGGGTCCGGCGAGCTCGGTGAGGACGTCGAGGGTCGGGTCGAGCACCTCGGGCGCGGACATGTTCGCGCTGAGGTCGTCGTAGCTCGCCGCGATCGGTTCGTCGAAGTAGTTGGCCGGCACGCCCCGACCCTGACGCTCCGGCGCCTGCCGGTTCCACCGGTTTTCGGGTGGCCCACCCGTGCCCTCTAACCTTGGCGCGTGACCGAGACCCCACCCACCCCAGCCGCCGACGACCTGCCCGAGCAGATGCAGGTACGCCGCGACAAGCGGCAGCGGCTGCTGGACGCGGGAACGCAGCCCTACCCGGTCACCGTCGAGCGCACCCACACGATCCACCAGATCCGGGAGACGTACGACGGGCCACTGGCTTCCGGGAGCTCGAGCCGGACACCCGCACCGGGGAGCAGGTCGCGATCACCGGCCGGGTGATCTTCCAGCGCAACACCGGCAAGCTCTGCTTCGCGAAGCTGCGCGAGGGCGACGGGTCGGAGATCCAGGTGATGCTCAGCCTCGCCGACGTCGGCGAGGAGTCGCTGGCCGACTTCAAGGCGCTCGTCGACATCGGTGACCTGCTGGCCGTGCGCGGCGAGGTGATCACCAGCCGTCGCGGCGAGCTGTCGGTCTCGGTGACCGAGTGGGAGCTGGCGGCCAAGACCCTGCGGCCGCTGCCCAACGAGCACCGGCCGCTGTCCGACGAGGCCCGCATCCGGCTGCGCTACGTCGACATGATGATCCGCCCCGAGGCCCGCGAGATGGTCCGCACCAAGGCCGCCGTGCTGAAGAGCCTGCGCAAGACGCTGGACGACCGCGGCTACGTCGAGGTCGAGACACCGATCCTCCAGCTCACCAACGGCGGCGCGGCCGCCCGGCCGTTCCGGACGCACCTCAACGCCCTCGACCAGCCGATGCTGCTGCGGATCGCCCTCGAGCTCGACCTGAAGCGCGCGATGATCGGCGGGGTCGACAACGTCTACGAGATCGGTCGGACGTTCCGCAACGAGGGCCTCGACTCGACCCACGCCGCCGAGTTCTCGATGCTCGAGGCCTACCAGGCCTACGGCGACCAGTTCACGATGATGGAGCTGACCAAGGCGCTCGTCCTCGATGCCGCCCGGGCCGTCGGGCGCACCGTCGTACCGGGTCGGGACGGGTCCGAGATCGACCTCGAGGGCGAATGGCGACAGGCCTCGATCTTTGATCTCGTCTCCGACGCGGTGGGTGAGGAGGTAACCGTTGAAACTTCAGCGGAAACGCTGCGCAGCTATTCCGAGACGCACGAGCGTCGAGCTGCAGCCGAAATGGGGAGCCGCGGAAATAGTGGTCGAGCTCTACGAGCAGCTCGTCGAGGACGATCTGATCAATCCGACATTCGTGATGGATTATCCGGCTGTCGGTGAAGCCGCTGGCCAAGGCGCACCGCAGCAAGCCCGGCCTCAACGAGGCGTGGGACCTGATCATCAACGGGGTGGAGCTGGCCCCGGCGTACTCCGAGCTCAACGACCCGGTCGTGCAGCGCGAGCGGCTGCAGGCGCAGTCGATGCTGGCAGCACAGGGGGATCCGGAGGCGATGGAGCTCGACGAGGTGTTCCTCAAGGCGATGGAGTACGGCATGCCGCCCGCGGGTGGCCTGGGCATGGGCGTCGACCGGCTGGTCATGCTGCTCACCGGTGCGGGCATTCGCGAGACGATTCTTTTTCCCTTGCTCCGACCCGAGTGAGATGTTTCGTTCTCACATAGTGGTCTGTTAGTGTCAAATCCGGGAAATCTCCCCAACCTCATTTCGCAAGGACGGCATTACCATGGCTCAGAAGGTCAACATCGTGCTGGTCGACGACATCGACCAGAGCGATGCCGAAGAGACTGTCACCTTCGGTCTGGACGGCAAGGAATACGCGATCGACCTGAATTCAAAGCACGCCAGCTCGTTGCGTGACGCGCTCGCTCCCTACGTCGCCCACGGTCGCCCCGTGAGCGGTCGCGGCGGACGCCGCAGCAGCGCGAAGGCCGCCGCCAGCGGGACGGCACCCTCCGAGATCCGCGCCTGGGCACGTGCCAACGGCTACGACGTCCCCGAGCGCGGCCGCGTGGCCGCCGAGGTCCGCGAGGCGTACGCCGCAGCCCACTGAGATTCACCCGACGGGCATGCGCCGCTCGTCTAACGTTGGCGCATGCCATCCGCTGAGCGCTCGGTGTTCGATCCCTCCGCGGAGGGCGTCAACGCCTACAAGCTGCTGACCTCCCTGGTCGTGCCTCGCCCGATCGCCTGGGTCTCCACGCTGGACGCGCAGGGCCGCGGCAACCTCGCGCCGCACTCCTTCTTCACCGTCGCGAGCGGTCGACCGCCCGTGGTGCTGTTCAGCTCGCTGGGCCGCAAGGACACCGTGCGCAACATCGAGGAGACCGGCGAGTTCGTCGTCAACTTCACCTCGGAGTCGCTGCTGCACCACGTGAACAACACGAGCGCGGCGTTCGAGCACGGGGACGACGAGGCCGAGCAGCTCGGCATCACCACCGAGCCGTCGGCCACTGTCGGTCCGCCCCGGGTCGCCGAGTCCCCGGCCTCGATCGAGTGCCGGCTGGAGCGGATCGTCGAGGTCGGCCACGCGTTCGTCGTCTTCGGGACGGTCACCGCGATCACGGTGCGTGACGACGTCCTCGTCGACGGCCTCCCGGCGATGGAGCTGCTGCAACCCGTCTCGCGTCTCGGTGGCGACGAGTGGGGTCACCCGCCCGAGGTCTTCCACCTGACCCGGCCGCAGAAGCCCGAGGACGTGCTCTGAGGCAGTGCTGGGGTCGGCAGCGCCTCTCAAAATGTCATCGGAACGTGTTCGCTGACAGCGATAACCCTCTGAGGTAGGAACACGTAGGCTGGGCGAAGGGTTTAACCGGCCGTGCGGGTCGCACTGGTCGACCCTGCAGAGACTTGAGGAGTAGCCCATGTTCGAGCGGTTCACCGACCGAGCCCGACGAGTCGTCGTGCTGGCCCAGGAAGAGGCCCGCATGCTCTCGCACAACTACATCGGCACCGAGCACATCCTGCTCGGCCTGATCCACGAGGGCGACGGCATCGCCGCCAAGGCGCTGGAGAGCCTCGGCGTCTCCCTGGAGGCGGTGCGCGCCCAGGTCGAGGAGATCATCGGCCAGGGCCAGCAGGCGCCCAGCGGCCACATCCCGTTCACCCCGCGCGCCAAGAAGGTCCTCGAGCTGTCCCTGCGCGAGGCGCTGCAGCTCGGCCACAACTACATCGGCACCGAGCACATCCTGCTCGGCCTCATCCGCGAGGGCGAGGGCGTCGCCGCCCAGGTGCTGCACAAGCTCGGCGCCGACCTCAACCGGGTGCGCCAGCAGGTCATCCAGCTGCTGTCGGGCTACCAGGGCAAGGAGCAGCAGACCGCCGGCACGGCGCCGGAGGCTGCCCCGTCGAGCTCGCTGGTGCTCGACCAGTTCGGCCGCAACCTGACCCAGGCCGCCAAGGAGGGCAAGCTCGACCCGGTCATCGGACGTGGGCAGGAGATCGAGCGCGTCATGCAGATCCTGTCGCGCCGCACGAAGAACAACCCGGTCCTGATCGGCGAGCCCGGCGTCGGCAAGACGACGATCGTCGAGGGCCTCGCCCAGGACATCGTCCGCGGCGACGTGCCCGAGACGCTCAAGGACAAGCAGATCTACACCCTCGACCTCGGCGCCCTGGTCGCCGGCTCGCGCTACCGCGGTGACTTCGAGGAGCGCCTGAAGAAGGTCCTCAAGGAGATCCGCACCCGCGGCGACATCGTGCTGTTCATCGACGAGATCCACACCCTCGTCGGCGCCGGTGCGGCCGAGGGCGCGATCGACGCCGCCAGCATCCTCAAGCCGATGCTGGCCCGCGGCGAGCTGCAGACCATCGGCGCGACCACGCTGGACGAGTACCGCAAGCACCTCGAGAAGGACGCCGCCCTCGAGCGCCGGTTCCAGCCGATCCAGGTCAACGAGCCCTCGATCGCGCACACCATCGAGATGCTCAAGGGCCTGCGCGACCGCTACGAGGCACACCACCGCGTCACGATCACCGACGAGGCCCTGGTCTCGGCGGCGACGCTGGCCGACCGCTACATCTCCGACCGGTTCCTGCCCGACAAGGCGATCGACCTGATCGACGAGGCCGGCTCCCGGCTGCGGATCCGCCGGATGACCGCTCCGCCGGACCTGCGCGAGTTCGACGAGAAGATCGCCGACGTACGCCGCCGCAAGGAGGGCGCCATCGACGGACAGGACTTCGAGGCCGCCGCTCGCCTGCGCGACGAGGAGAAGCAGCTGATCCTGGCCAAGGGCGAGCGCGAGAAGCAGTGGCGCGCCGGCGACATGGACGTCGTGGCCGAGGTCGACGAGGAGCTCATCGCCGAGGTGCTCGCCGTCGCGACCGGCATCCCGATCGTGAAGCTCTCCGAGGCCGAGTCCACCCGTCTGCTCAAGATGGAGGACGAGCTGCACAAGCGCGTCATCGGCCAGGAAGAGGCCGTCAAGGCGCTCAGCCGGGCCATCCGTCGTACTCGTGCCGGCCTGAAGGACCCGAAGCGTCCCGGCGGCTCGTTCATCTTCGCCGGCCCGTCGGGTGTCGGTAAGACCTGGCTGTCCAAGACGCTCGCCGAGTTCCTCTTCGGCGACGAGGACGCGCTGATCCAGCTCGACATGTCGGAGTTCTCCGAGAAGCACACCGTCTCGCGGCTCTTCGGCTCGCCTCCCGGCTACGTCGGCTACGAAGAGGGCGGCCAGCTCACCGAGAAGGTGCGCCGCAAGCCGTTCTCCGTCGTGCTCTTCGACGAGGTCGAGAAGGCCCACCCCGACATCTTCAACTCGCCTGCTGCAGATCCTGGAGGAAGGTCGCCTGACCGACAGCCAGGGCCGGGTGATCGACTTCAAGAACACCGTGATCATCATGACCACCAACCTCGGCACCCGCGACATCTCCAAGGGCGTCTCGCTGGGCTTCAACCAGCAGGGCGACGAGGGGACCTACGACCGGATGAAGAACAAGGTCACCGAGGAGCTCAAGCAGCACTTCCGTCCCGAGTTCCTCAACCGTGTCGACGAGATCATCGTGTTCCCGCCGCTGACCAAGGACCAGATCATCTCCATGGTGGACAACATGATCGCCTCGGTGGAGCTGCGCATGAAGGACCGCGACATGTCCCTCGAGCTGACCCAGCCCGCCAAGGACCTGCTCGCGACCCGCGGGTTCGACCCGGTGCTCGGTGCGCGTCCGCTGCGTCGCACGATCCAGCGCGAGATCGAGGACGTGCTCGCCGAGAAGATGCTCTTCGGCGAGGTCGGCCCCGGCCAGATCGTGCTCGTCGGCGTCGAGGGTGAGGGCGCGGAGGCGAAGTTCACCTTCGAGGGCAGCGTCAAGGGCGACCTGCCGGACTCGCTGCCCTCGAGGTCGAGGTCGTCGGCGGGCCCGACGACAGCGACGGCCCGGTCGACATCGCCAAGGACATCTGACCCTTTCCAACGTCATACGAGGTGGTTGCTACGGCGACCACCTCGTATGACGTTCTGGCGTCTCAGTCCGGCAGGGCGAACCGGCCCTCGGTCTCGACGAGCAGGCCGTCGGCCAGCAGGCTCTGCAGCGCGCGATCGCGCTGCACCGCGTCCGGCCACGCTGCGTCCAGTCGTGACCGCGAGACGCTGCCCGGCGAGTCCCGGAGCACGGCCATCAGTCGTCCGCGGACCTGACGGTCGGTGCCGGCCCAGGCCTGGCCGCGCCGCGGTGGACCGTCGTACGCCGGACGGCCGGCGAGGTTCCAGGCGCACTGGTCGCTGATCGGGCAGATCTCGCACGCTCGGGTTCGCCGCCGTGCAGACCAGCGCGCCGAGCTCCATCACGGCGATCGCCCAGGTGGCCGGCTCGTCGTCCGGCACCAGCGCCTCGGCGAGCTCACGCTCGGCCTTGGTCACCGACGGCGGACGGGAACTCGACCCCGCTGACCGCTCGGGCGAAGACCCGGCGCACGTTGGTGTCCAGCACGGCATGGCGGCCGCCGAACGCGAACGAGGCGATCGCGCTGGCGGTGTAGTCGCCGACTCCCGGCAGGGCGATCAGCTCGTCGTAGCCGGGCGGGACCTCGCCGCCGTGCCGCTCCACGATCGCGGTGGCCGCAGCGTGCAGCCGCAGCGCCCGTCGTGGGTAGCCGAGCCGTCCCCACGCGCGCACCGCCTCGCCGCTCGGTGCCGCGGCGAGGGCGGCCGGTGTCGGCCAGGTCGCCATCCAGGTCTCGAAGACCGGCAGCACCCGCGCGACCGGGGTCTGCTGGAGCATGAACTCCGAGACCATCACGGCCCACGGGGTGGCCCCGGGTCCGCGCCAGGGCAGCTCGCGGGCGTGCTCGGCGTACCAGTCGAGGAGGGGTCTGTGCAGCGCGTTCATGGGGACCCCATTAGCGCCCGCGCGGCAGCGAATGTCCAACCAGGACAGCCTGATCCCAGCCTTTCGGTCCCGGATCCACCCGCGGAGGGGATCCCCTCGGCGTTGCAACCGGGATCCTCGGTCGCGGGCTGACTACCGTGACGCGCATGGGCTCGGCGAGGAAACCGCGCGGACGGTTGCCACAGCGCGTCTACTGGGTACGCCGCAGCATCGTGCTCGTGGTCGCCCTGCTCCTGGTCTTCGGCGTCGGCAAGCTGATCGGCGGGCTCGGCCAGGACGATCCCGGCACGGCGACTCCGTCGAGCAACAACGCGCCGCCCCAGCAGGTGCCCAGCGGGTCGGTCACGCTCGGCCCGGTGGCCCCGTCGGCGACCGGACGAGCCAAGGTCAAGCAGCCGCTGCCCGAGCCCGACGGCGAGTGCGTCGACGAGGACGTGCGCGTGCAGCCGTCGGTGCCCCAGGCGTCGGTCGGTACGCCGGTGGTGATCCAGCTGCAGCTCCAGGGGACCCAGCTCGCCTGCACGTTCGACGTCTCGCCCGAGACGATGGTCGTGAAGATCGAGTCCGGCAAGGACCGCATCTGGTCGAGCCAGGACTGCCCCAAGGCGATCCCGACCACCCAGGTCGTCGTACGCAGCTCGCAGGCGACCTCGGTCCCGGTGAGCTGGAGCGGCCGACGCTCCGACGACAACTGCACGAACACGCCCGACTGGGTGCTCCCGGGCTTCTACCACGTGTACGCCGCCGCCCTCGGGCTCCACGCCGACCGACGTCCAGTTCCAGGTCACCCGCGCCGCCCCCAAGACCGTGACCCGGACCCCCCACCCGCGCAAGCACGCCAGCACGTCCGCCTCGGGTCAGCCGAAGGCCAAGACCTCCAGCAAGTCCACGCCCACCGCCAAGCCCAGCGGGAAGCCCACTGGAAAGTCCAGCCCGACGGTCAAGGGCAAGCAGTCGAAGTGCGGCGGCGACAACGCTGCCGGCAGCTGCTGACCTGACCTCCGTCGGTTGAGCCTGTCGAAACCCCTCAGACGTACCGCTCGAGGATGCTGGACTCCGCCAGCCGGGAGAGTCCCTCGCGCACGCTGCGGGCGCGGAGCTCGCCGACGCCCTCGACCATCTGCAGGTCCTCGACGCTCGCAGAGAGCAGCTTCTGCAGGGTCTCGAAGTGCTCGACCAGCCGGTCGACCACCGCGATCGGGAGCCGGGGGACCTTCGCGAGCAGCCGGTGACCGCGGGGCGTGACGGCGCCGTCGAGGTGCTCGCCCTGCCCCAGGCCGAGGGCCTTGGCCACCGCTGCGATGTCGACGAGCTCGGTGGGCAGCAGCCCCTCGAGCTCGGCGAGGATCTCCTCGGCGGGCTGGGTGCGGCGTCCGCCGGCCTGGTAGTCGCGGACCACGAGACCGCGCTCGGCCTCGACGCCGGTGACCAGCTCCTCGAGCTGCAGCGACAGCAGCCGGCCGTCGGTGCCGAGCTCGTTGACGTAGTCGTCGATCTCGCGGGCGATCCGGCTGACCATCTCCAGGCGCTGGGCGACCACGGCGACGTCGCGGACGGTGACGAGGTCCTCGATCTCCAGCGCCGACAGCGTGCTGGACACCTCGTCGAGCCGCACCTTGTAGCGCTCCAGCGTGGCCAGCGCCTGGTTGGCCCGGGCCAGGATGCTGCCGGAGTCCTCGAGCACGTAGCGGATCGCGCCGACGTAGATCGCGATGATCTGCATCGACTGGGACACCGAGATCACGGGCGCGCCGGTCTGCTTGGCGACGCGGTCGGCGGTGCGGTGCCGGGTGCCGGTCTCCTCCGACGGGATGGTGTGGTCGGGCATCAGGTGGACGTTGCAGCGGAAGATCCGGGAGATGTCACGGTCGAGGACGATCGCGCCGTCCATCTTCGCCAGCTCGCGCAGCGCGGTGGCCGTGAACGGGACGTCGAGGTGGAATCCACCGGTGAGGATGCCCTCCACGTCCTTGTCGTGCCCCACGACGATCAGGGCGCCGGTGCGGCCGCGCAGGATGCGCTCCAGGCCGTCGCGGAAGGAGGTGCCCGGCGCGATCCGCGCCAAGGTCTCGCGCAGTCGCGCGGGGTCGTCGAGTTCGGGGAAGGCCACGTGGGAAGTCTATGGGAGTCCGGGCGCGACTCAGGGAAGCTGTGAACGGGGACTGTCGTCCCGCGCGTCACCGGTGCCCATTCCCAGCAGCGTGAGCGCGCGCACGATGTTGTCGACGTCGACGACGCGCATCCCGTCGAGGATGCGGCTGTTGCCGGCGGCGTCCGCGGTCAGGGCAGGCACGATGGCGGAGCGGAAGCCCATCCGCCCGGCCTCGGCCAGGCGTACGCCGACGTCGCGCACCCGGCGCAGCTCCCCGGACAGACCGAGCTCGCCGATCGCGGCCACGTTGCGTCCGAGCGGCTTGCCGTGCCACGCCGAGGTGATCGCGAGGGCGATCGCCAGGTCGTTGCTGGGCTCGGTCAACCGGGCGCCGCCGACGCTGGAGACGAACACGTCGTGGTTGTGCAGCCGCACCTTGGCGTGCTGCTGGAGGACGGCCAGGATCATCGCCACCCGCGACGAGTCGACCCCGGAGGTCGTACGACGAGGCCGCTCGGAGGTCGTGTGCGTCACCAGGGCCTGGACCTCGCTGAGCAGCGGCCGCCGGCCCTCGAGCGCCACCGCCACGCAGGTGCCGGGGACCGGGCCGCGCATCGCGTCGAGGAAGAGGCCGGTGGGGTCGGTGATCGCGACGATGCCCTCGGCGGAGAGGTCGAAGCAGCCGACCTCGTCGACCGGGCCGAACCGGTTCTTCACCGCACGCAGCATCCGCAGCCGGGAGGTGCGCTCGCCCTCGAAGTGGAGCACCACGTCGACGAGGTGCTCGAGCACGCGGGGCCCGGCGATCGAGCCGTCCTTGGTGACGTGGCCGATGATCACCAGGGTGATGTTGCGCAGCTTGGCCATCCGGATCAGGGCCGCCGACACCTCCTTGACCTGGGTGACCCCGCCGGGGACGCCGTCGATGTCGTTGGCGCTGATGGTCTGCACGGAGTCGACCACCAGCAGGGTCGGCTTGACCGCCTCGACGTGACCGAGCACGGCGCCGAGGTCGGTCTCCGCCGCGAGGTAGAGCTCGTCCTGGATCGCGCCCGTGCGGTCACCGCGCATCCGCACCTGGGCGGCCGACTCCTCGCCGGTGACGTAGAGGACCTTGTGGCGCTGGCGCGCCGTCTGCGAGGCCACCTCGAGCAGCAGCGTCGACTTGCCGACGCCGGGCTCGCCGGCCAGCAGGATGGCCGCCCCCGGCACCAGGCCGCCGCCGAGCACGCGGTCGAGCTCGGGCACACCGCTGGTGCGCGACATCGAGTCCTCGATCGGCACCTCGCCGATCGGCATCGCGGGTGAGGTCACCGGGCCGGCCTGCACCCTGCTCTTCGGCGCCGACTTCTCCACGACGGTGCCCCAGGCCTGGCACTCCGAGCACCGGCCGACCCATTTCATCGCCTCCCAGCCGCACTCGGTGCAGTGGTAGGTCGCCCGGGGGGCCTTGGGTGCTGTCCGTCCGTTGTTCTGCGCCATGTCCCGAACGCTAGGTGACGGCACCGACACTTCTGGGTACGACGTGCTCGAACATCTGTTCGTGTCTGGACCGATGCCACCCGGAGCGGCTCTTCAACTAGGATTGGAACGATCCAGACAGTCCGGGGAGCGCCATGAGCGACACGTCAAGGAGTGAGTCATGAGCCAGCACGTGAGCCGGCCGGACGCACACCGGGGCCAGCAGGTGCCACCGACGCTGGCGACCGTGGCGGACGAGGCGGGCGTGTCCCGGCAGACCGTCTCCAACGCGCTGAACAACCCCGACCTGCTGCGCCCGGAGACCCTCGAGCGCGTGCAGTCGGTCATCGAGCGGCTCGGCTACTCGCCCAACCGGGCCGCACGCCAGCTCCGCACCCGGTCCTCCCACCTGATCGGGTTGCGCTTCGAGCCGGCCCAGGAGGGCACCAGCAACGCGCTGATGGACCGGTTCCTGCACAGCCTGGTGGAGGCCGCCTCCCGCACCGGACACCACGTGCTGCTGTTCTCGGGCGATCCGGACGACCCGCTGGACGGCTACGACGACCTGCTGCGCTCGACCGCTGTGGACGCCTTCGTGGTGACCGACACCTATGCCGGCACGCCGCAATCTGTGTTCCTGCAGGAGCGAGGCGCTCCCTTCGTGGCGTTCGGGCGTCCGTGGGACGAGCCGGACGCCGACCATGCCTGGACCGACGTCGACGGAGCGCACGGCGCCCAGGTCGCCACCGAGCACCTGCTCGCGCAAGGACATCGACGGATCGCCTGGCTCGGCTGGGAGAAGACCTCCCGCATCGGCCAGGACCGGCGCGCCGGGTGGGAGAGGGCGATGCTGGCTGCCGGCGAGGACGCCCGCGGGCTCGGCGTACGCCTGACCGACAACGTGGACGCCGCCCGGATGAAGGCGCACGACCTGCTGCAGGACCCCTCGATCACCGGCTTCGTCTGTGCGAGCGACACCCTGGGCATCGGCGTGCTGCACGCCTGCGCGGATCGTGGGCTGCGGCCCGGCGCCGACATCGGTGTCGTCGGCTTCGACGACTCCCTGGCCGCCCAGGTGACCTGGCCGGGACTCAGCTCCGTGCGCCAGCCCCTCGAGGAGGTGGCCGTCGAGCTGGTCCGCATCCTGCACCTGGTGCTGGCGCACAAGCCCCTCGGCGACAAGGGCCAGATGCTCCAGCCCGAGCTCGTCGTACGCCGCTCCAGCCAGCGCACCGGCTGACCCAGGGGTCAGTACTCGCGGCTCCACACGTTGACCGCGTAGTCCACCGAGGTGCCCTCGTGGCCGGCCAGGATCTCGTCGGCCACGTCGGGCGCGAACTCGATGCGTACGACGGCCTCGAGGTCCTCGCGCGCGTCGAAGGTCCACGCCATCTCGACGGGGTGTCGCTCCCAGCCCTGGTCTGCCCAGAAGCGGGCGACCTCCACGTGGTCGACGTCGGGGTAGCCGCGCCGGAACCACGCGCCGAACGTCGAGCGGGTCGGGTCGTTGTCGATCACGAACGCGCGGCCGCCGGGGCGTACCACCCGCTCGAGCTCCCGGAGCCCGGGCTCGCAGCCGGGGCCGAAGAAGTAGGCCCAGCGCGCGTGCACCACGTCGATCGAGGCGTCGGGCAGCGGCAGCGAGTCGGCAGAGCCCTGCACCACCGAGACGTTCTCGAGGCGGCGGACGCGTCGCCGGGCGATCGCCGCGAGGTCGCCGTGCGGCTCGACGCCGGTGACCGACCGCGCGGTCTCGGCGAACAGCGGCAGGTGGAAGCCGGTGCCGCAGCCGACGTCGAGGACGTCCCGCCCCGACCACGGCCCCAGCGAGGCCATCAGCGAGGTGATCGCTCCGGCGCGGTCGACCGCTCGGTTCTCGAGCTCGTAGACATCCGGGTGGTGCCAGATGTTGGGGCTCGGGATGGCTCCCGCAAAGAGGTCGGGTGGGAGGGCCAAGGTCAGATGCGGATGAGCCCGTTGGGGGTCTGGAAGTTCGCGGCCACGATGCCCGGGGTGCCGTTGGGGGCGACCCACTCGACCTTCACGTCCTCGAGGGGCTGCTCGACCGACTGGCCGAGCCACTCCGAGACGCGGGCCGGGTCGCCGGCGATCTCCAGGCACTCCAGCGAGACGTCGCCGGTGGCGCCGACGCTCGGGTGGTTCTGCAGGCTCGATGTTCCACTCGATGAAGAACGGGAGCTGGGGGTCGGCCTGCAGGCCCTTGACGCCGAGCTGCTTCCAGAGCAGCTCGGTGCCGTCGGGACGGTGCCGGTTGCCGTTGGCGGCCTCGCGGCCGAGACGTTCCTCGAACGGCTTGATGTCGTCGACGGCGACGACCCAGCCGAGCCATCCGCCACCGAGCTCGGAGCGGGCCCGGACGGCCTGGCCGAACGGCGCCTTGTCGGAGGCCGGGTGGTCGAGGACCTCGACGACCTCCAAGTAGGTGCCGTGGGTGAGGGGCAGGATCGAGTTGCGGGTGCCGAAGCGGGGATGGATGCCGCCGCCGTGGAACTCCTCACCGAGCAGTGCCGAGAGGCGCTCCGTCGTGCCCGCGAGTCCTCCCGGACCGGCAGCGAAGACGATGTGATCGAGACGCATAGTTGATTCTCACCCGAGCTGGATCGGGGTCGGACACCGGGGGGTCCGCAGGTCAGCGTCGGGCGACCGCGGCTCAGGGGTGTGCCGGCGGCGACGCGGGGTGCAGCGCGAGTGCCGAACGCGAGCGCAGGTGCGCCTCGCACTTGCCCGCGAGAACGTCGTACGCCGCCTGCCCCATCAGGGTGATCAGCTCGACCGCACTGGAGATGTAGACGGGCTCGAGCCCGACGTGGGCCTCGGTGTTCCCCGAGCAGTACCAGTCCAGGTCGTGCCCGCCTGGACCCCATCCGCGCCGGTCGTACTCGCCGATGCTGACCTCGAGATAGCTGGTGTCGTCGATGCGCTCGACCTGGCGGAACGTACGCCGCAGCGGCAGCTGCCAGCACACGTCGGGCTTGGTCTCGACGAAGTGCACGTCGTTGTTCAGGGCCAGGGCGTGCAGCGCGCACCCGTAGCCACCCTCGAAGCCGCGCGAGTTGTGGAAGATGCAGGCGCCGCCGGAGACCCGCGTCTTGCGGTCACCCTCGTCGTCGGTGTCGACCCAGCCGGAGCGCTTGACCTCGCCGCGCTTGTTCAGCGCCTCGGACCGGCGCTCCCAGGTCGCGTCGTCGAGCCGGTCGACCCAGGCCGCGACGCGCTTCTCGTCGGCCTTGTCGGAGAAGTGCGCGCCCAGGGTGCAGCAGCCGGCGTCCGGCGCCTCGGCGTAGATGCCCGGACAGCCGTTGCCGAAGATGCAGGTCCAGCTGGAGGTCAGCCAGGTCAGGTCGCAGCGGAACACCTGTTCGGCGTCGGTCGGGTCCTGGAACTCGATCCAGGCACGGGGGAAGACGAGATCGACCTCGGGCACGTCGGAAACCCTATCCCCGCACGGCACGTCCGCAGGGCGCAGGCCCGAGCCGGTAGCCTCGAACCATGCGCCTCGGTGTGCTCGACATCGGCTCCAACACGGGTCATCTGCTCGTCGTGGATGCCTACCGTGGTGCGGCCCCGATGCCGGCGTCGTCCTACAAGGAGCCGCTCCGCCTCGCCGAGCACCTCGAGAAGGGTGCCGTGACGGAGCAGGGAGTCGCCGCGCTGACCGAGTTCGTCGGGCACGCGCTCGCCCTCGCGGACGACAAGGGCTGCGAGGAGATCTTCTCCTTCGCCACCTCTGCCGTGCGCGACGCCGACAACTGTGACGAGGTGCTGGCCCACGTCCAGAAGCGGACCGGGGTGGAGATCAAGGTGCTGCCGGGTGAGGACGAGGCGCGCCTGACCTTCCTCGCCGTACGCCGCTGGTTCGGCTGGTCCTCCGGTCGCCTGGCCGTCTTCGACATCGGTGGTGGCTCGCTCGAAGTAGCCGGCGGCGACGACGAGGCGCCCGACGTGGCCTGGTCGCTCCCGCTCGGGGCCGGCCGGCTGAGCCGGGACCACTTCGTCGACGGCCCGCCCAGCGACAAGGCGCTCGCCAAGCTCCGCAAGCAGATCAGGACGGCCATCGCCCACGACGCCGGCACCCTGCTGCGCGGTGGCGCCCCCGACCACGCGGTCGCGACCTCGAAGACCTTCCGCTCGCTGGCCCGGATCTGCGGGGCGGCCGCCTCCAGCGAAGGTCCGCTCGTACGCCGGATCCTCCCGGCCGTCGAGCTGGAGGAGTGGATCCCGAAGCTGCTGGCGATGAGCCAGGACGACATCGCGGACCTCCCCGGCGTCTCGAGCAACCGGGCCCACCAGGTGGTCGCCGGCGCTCTCGTCGCCTCGGCGGTGATGGACATCTTCGACCTCGAGGAGCTCGAGATCTGCCCGTGGGCACTGCGCGAGGGCGTGATCCTGGACCGTCTCGACCAGCTCAGCGCGCTGGGCTGAGTGCGGCGAGATGGCCCCCACGTTCGCGCTCTCGAGTGCCTCGGTCTATCCCGAGAACACCAGCCACGCCTTCGAGTACGCCGAGAAGCTCGGCTACGACGCCGTCGAGGTGATGGTCGGCATCGACCTGGTCAGCCAGAGCATCGAGAAGGTCCTCGGTCTGCGCGACTACCACCAGATTCCGGTGTGCGCGGTGCACGCGCCGTGCCTGCTGATCACCCAGCGGGTCTGGGGCACCGACCCGTGGGGCAAGCTCGAGCGCAGCGCGGAGATGGCCCAGGCACTCGAGGCCGACGTGGTCGTCGTACACCCCCCGTTCCGCTGGCAGCGTGACTACGCCGCCGGCTTCGTCGAGGGCATCGCCGAGCTCGAGCGTCGTACGGGCATCGCCTTCGCGGTGGAGAACATGTACCCGTGGCGGGCCACCTCGCGACGCGAGATGAAGGTCTACCAACCCGGTTGGGACCCCTCGGAGGAGTCCTACGCCAACACCACCATCGACCTGTCCCACGCGGCCACCGCACAGTCCGACCCGATCGCGATGGCCGAGCGGCTCGGTGACCGCCTTCGCCACGTGCACATGACCGACGGCAGCGGGTCGGCCAAGGACGAGCACCTCGTCCCCGGCCACGGGAACCAGCCGTGCGGGCCGTTCCTCGAGCTGTTGGCGACCCGGGGTTTCACCGGGCACATCGTGGCCGAGATCAACACCCGCAAGGCCGGCACCCGCGAGGACCGCGAGGCCGACCTGCTCGAGTCGCTCGCGTTCAGCAAGCTGCACTTCGCGGCCGCCGAGACCTGAGCCGACGTCACGGCCGCGCCGATTGGGCGTGGCTCTGCGTGGGTAGGGTCGCGGCCATGCGGACCAGACTCGGGGCCTTGGGCGTGGTGCTCGTGCTCGCACTGGGCTCGGCGGCCTGCGGTGGCGAGGAGAGCCCTCCAACAAGTCCGCTCCGCCCCCCTCGCCCAGTCCGACAGCCCCTCCTGGGTTCGAGGACCTCAAGGAGCCGGAGCCGCCGTCGGACGCCGCCAACACCAGCCAGAGTGCGGAGGAGTTCGCGCGCTACTTCGCCCTGGTGGCCAAGTACGCGCTCCGTATCCGGGACATCGCCCCGATCGCCGGTCTGGCACGTGACCAGGCGGCGTGCTCGAGCTGCCGCCAGCTCTCGGCGTACATCGAGGGCCTGAAGAAGGACAAGCTCTGGGAGGCGGGCGACGAGATCGAGCTCGAGCGGCTCCGCGTGCGCTCGGACGGGCGCCTCGACGTACACCGTCGGCGGCCCTGCTGTGTACCCCCGGATCAGCTTCGTCGACATGCGCGGGGAGGAGCAGGCCAAGCAGGTGGTCAGCGACTACAGGTTCGAGGTGGACCTGGCCTGGGATGCGGATCGTCGATCGGTGGCGTGTGGAGGATTACACCCTGAGCCACCAGGGTAGGTAACGACCGTGTTGTCACGATCCCGCTCCTTCGCCCGGCTGATCCTCGGCGCCCTGCTCGGCTTCCTCCTCGTCACGGCTCTCGCTCCGGCTGCCCAGGCTGACAAGGACCGCGACGGTCCCGAGGTGTCCCAGGTCGACTCGACCACCGCCCAGGTGTCGAACACCACCACCACCCAGACCCAGACGCATCCCACCCCCAGCAACACGACGAGCAGCACCACGTCGAGCAGCTCCTCCTCGAGCAGCTCCTCGTCGAGCAGCTCGCCCAATGGCCTGTGGCTCAACAACAGCAACGGCAGCTCCTGCGACCCCTCGAACTACCCCGGCGGGTACAGCGAGGACTTCGCCGTCCCGTCGCCGTGCATCCAGCCCACCGGCTGCTACAACGGCCAGCCCACCGGCAACACCGCCCTCGTCGCCGACTGTGAGGAGGAGCAACCCGTCGCCCCGGTCATCACCACCCAGATGGTGACCGAGGCCGCCCGGGTCACCGCCCCGGTCGTCCCGCCCCACGTGGAGCCCGGCACCCTCTCCTTCGTCAACATCCCGAACAACTACTGGGCGGACGCGCCAGCGGTGGACGACTCGGTCACCGTGCTCGGCGTCACGATCCCGCTGCACTGGACCCCGACCGGCACCACCTGGAACTTCGGTGACGGTGCCTCGGCGACGGGCAATGGTGTCGAGGGTGCCGATCTGGGCGAGCCGGGTGCCGTCGAGCACGCGTATGCGCGCCAGGGGAGCTACGACATCACCACCACCACGACCTACGACCTCACCTTCGTGCTGCCTGGTGGTGGCGCCCAGACGATCCAGCTGGAGGCTCCGCCCAGCCAGCCGGTGACGCTGCCGGTCCGCGAGATCCAGACGCTCACCAGCTGGGTCGGCTGAGCTGACCAGGGTCCAGCCCGAAGTGGGACGACGCGAGGCAGACCTGGCGGGTGCAAGACTCCGGCTGTGAAGGAGTCAGTCAGCGCGCGCGGGCGGCGACCCGGGGCACCGGACACCCGTGCCGAGATCCTGGCCTCCGCGAGGTCGCTCTTCGCGTCGCGCGGATTCGCCAGCACCTCCATGCGCGCGATCGCGGCTGACGCGGGAGTGGACCCGGCGCTGGTGCACCACTACTTCGACAGCAAGGACGGCCTGTTCGTCGCGGCGCTCGAGCTGCCGGTCGATCCTCGGGTTGCCCTGCTCCCCGTCCTGGAGGGCGGGCTGGACGGGGCCGGTGAGCGGTTGCTGCGGGTGTTCGTCTCGGTCTGGGACGACGAGACCGCGCGGCTGTCCCTGCTGGGCCTGGTCCGCGGCGTCTTCGAGCCGACCGGGCGCCAGCTGCTGCGCGACGGCCTGCTCGGGGTGGTGCTCGGCCCTCTCGGTCCAGCCCTCGGCCTCGACCAGCCTGAGCGCCGGGTCGCCCTGGTCGCGAGCCAGATGATCGGCCTGGTGATGCTGCGCTACGTCCTCGAGGTGGAGCCGCTGGCCTCGATGGGGACCGAGGAGCTGGTGGCGTCGTACGCCCCGACGCTGCAGCGCTATCTCGCCGACCCCCTGCCCTGAACCAGCCTGCCCTGAACCAACCTGCCTGAACCCACTCGCTCTTGACCGGGGGAGCTCTCTGCGGCAATAATTCATCACATGATGAAAAACGCGATCAGGGTGAGCTCGCTACACGTCACCCGGGGTGGCCACGAGGTGCTGCGCGGTCTCGACTTCGCGGTGGCCGCGGGGCAGGTGACCGGGCTGCTCGGCCCGTCGGGCTGTGGCAAGACGACGCTGATGCGCGCCCTGGTGGGGGTGCAGCGGATCACCGGCGGGTCGGTGGAGGTCCTGGGCACCCCGGCGGGGTCACCGTCCCTGCGGGACCGGATCGGCTACGTCACCCAGCAGCCGAGCGTGTACGACGACCTCACCGTCACCGAGAACCTCCGCTTCTTCGCCCGGATCCTCGGCGTCGGTGACGAGCGCGTCGCCGAGTGCATCGAGATGGTGGCTCTCGGTGACCACCGGGACCGCGTCGTCAGCCAGCTCTCGGGTGGCCAGCGTTCGCGGGTCTCGCTCGCGGTGGCGCTGCTCGGCGAGCCGAGCCTGCTCGTGCTCGACGAACCCACCGTCGGACTCGACCCCGTGCTGCGGGTGGAGCTGTGGGACACCTTCCACCGGCTCGCCGACGCGGGGGCTGCCCTGCTGGTCTCCAGCCACGTGATGGACGAGGCCTCGCGCTGCGACCGGCTGCTGCTGATGCGCGAGGGCAGGCTGATCGCTGACGACACCCCGGCCGGCCTGTTGGAGAGCACCGGCGCCGACGACATCGAGCACGCCTTCCTCTCCCTGGTGCACGGGGAGGCGGCGGCATGAACGTGCTGACGCCCCGGTCGACGGGCGCGGTCGCGTCGCGGGTGCTCACCCAGCTGCGTCGCGACCACCGGACGCTGGCCATGCTGCTGGTGCTCCCGTGTGCGCTGATGGTCCTGCTGTGGTGGATGTTCGACAGCCTGCCCGGTGACGGGTTCTCGACGCTCGGGCCCGCCCTGCTCGCACTGATCCCGTTCATCATCATGTTCCTGGTGACCTCGGTGACCACCCTGCGCGAACGCACCTCCGGGACCCTCGAGCGGCTGCTCGCGATGCCGATGGGCAAGCTCGACTTCCTGCTCGGCTATGCGATCGCGTTCGGCCTGGTCGCCGCGATCCAGTCGGCGCTGGCGGTCGGCGTGTGCGTGTGGCTGCTCGACCTGTCCATCGCCGGCGCCGCGTGGATGCTGATGGTGGTCGCGGTCGTGGACGCGATCCTGGGCACGGCGCTGGGGCTGTTCGTCTCGGCCTTCGCCCGCACCGAGTTCCAGGCGGTCCAGTTCATGCCGGCCCTGGTGATCCCGCAGATCCTGCTCTGCGGGCTGTTCGTGCCCCGCGAGGACCTGCCGCGGACGCTGGAGCTGGTCTCCGACGTACTCCCGCTGTCCTACGCCGTCGACGCGATGCAGCAGGTGGCCGCCTCCACCGCCACCGGCGAGGTCTGGCAGAACGTCGCCATCGTCGCGGCGTACGCCGTGGCCGGGCTCGCCCTCGGCGCCCTCACCCTGCGCCGCCAGTCGGACTGAGTTGGCCCCAGTTCGAGATAGTCCCTGACGTTCTGGCCGCCCAGATCGGACATCGGGGGGCCACCACGTCAGGGACTATCCGGGAGGGCGGGTCCAGGACATGCGAATGTCGCTGGAGGGGCTGGTGTGCGCCCCTCCAGCCCCAGGCGCGACTTTCGCATGTCGAAGGCCCACCCAGCCGCCCACCCGCCGCCCACCCCCGCCCACCACCTCGTCCCAGCCCCCGTCTCACCGATTTCATCGCGCATCGAGGGCGGCGGTAGCGTGGCCGGGAGTCACACGTACCGGAGGAATCCCTTGCTGCGACACGTCCTGCTGATGCTGGCCCGGAGCCACCAGGTCAAGGAGATCGTCACCCGCCTGCCCGTGAGCAGCGGGATCGTCAACCGCTACGTCCCGGGCGAGGAGACGCCGCAAGCCGTCGAGGCGAGCCGGGCGCTGATCGACAACGGGTTGCACGTCACCCTCGACTTCCTCGGCGAGGACACGCTCGACGAGGCGCACGCCGAGGCCACCGTGGTGGCCTACCTCGACCTCCTCGAGGGGCTCGTCCACGCCGGGCTCGCCCGCAACGCCGAGGTGAGCGTGAAGCTGTCCGCCGTCGGCCAGGCGGTGCCCGAGATCGGGCCCAAGCTGGCCGAGGAGAACGCCCGCAGGATCTGCCGCGCCGCCCGCAACGCCGGGACGACGGTGACCCTCGACATGGAGGACCACACCACCACCGACAGCACGCTCGCGACGCTGCACGAGCTGCGCAAGGACTTCCCGGAGACCGGCGCGGTGGTGCAGGCCTACCTCTACCGCACCGAGCAGGACTGCCGCGCCCTGGCGCACGAGGGCAGCCGCGTGCGGCTCTGCAAGGGCGCCTACAAGGAGCCCGAGGACGTCGCCTACCAGGACCGTCACGACGTCGACAAGTCCTACGTACGCTGCCTGAAGGTGCTGATGGCGGGGGAGGGCTACCCGATGGTGGCCACCCACGACCCGCGGCTGGTCAAGATCGCCGCGGCGCTGGCCACGCGCTACGGCCGGATGCCGGGCACCTACGAGTTCCAGATGCTCTACGGCATCCGCGGCGACGAGCAGAAGCGGCTCGCTGAGGCGGGGGACAAGGTGCGCGTCTACCTCCCCTACGGCCAGGAGTGGTACGGCTACCTGATGAGAAGGCTCGCGGAGCGACCGCAGAACCTGACATTCTTCCTGCGTTCCCTCATCTCCCAGAAGTAAGGCCCAGCCAATGACGGTCGCGATCATCGGTGCCGGCGTGATGGGTGAGGCCCTGCTCTCGGGCCTGATCCGGGGCGGCCACGACCTGGCCGACCTGATGGTCGGCGAGAAGCGTCCCGAGCGCGCGACCGAGCTCCGGGAGAAGTACGCCGTGGACGTCGTCGCCAACACCGAGGCCGCCGACCGCGCCGACACCGTGGCGCTCGTGGTCAAGCCGCAGGACATGGGGGAGGTGCTCACCGAGATCGCCCCGCACCTGCGCGCCGGGCAGGTCCTGATCAGCCTCGCCGCCGGCATCACCACGAGCTACATCGAGAGCCGCATCCCCGACGGCATCGCCGTCATCCGGGTGATGCCCAACACCCCCGCCCTCGTCGACGAGGGGATGGCCGCGATCTCGGCGGGGACCCACTGCGACGAGGAGCACCTCGCGCTGGCCGAGCAGATGCTCTCGGTCACCGGTCGCGTCCTCCGCGTGCCGGAGAAGCAGCAGGACGCGGTGACGGCGATCTCCGGGTCCGGTCCGGCGTACATCTTCTTCGTCGTCGAGTCGATGATCGAGGCCGGCGTGCACCTCGGGCTGCCGCGGAGCACGGCGACGGACCTCGTCGTCCAGACCGTCGTCGGGTCGGCCAAGCTGCTGCGCGAGACCGGTGAGCACCCGACGGTGCTGCGCGAGCGGGTCACCTCACCGGGTGGCACCACCGCCGCCGCGATCCGGCAGCTGGAGAACCACAAGGTGAGATCGGCGTTCATCGAGGCGATGGAGGCCGCACGCGACCGTTCGGTCGCCCTCGCCGCCAGCGATGACTGAGGCAGGGACGACCGAGCCCGTCACCAGTCCCAAGGCCGTACGCCGGCTGCCGGCGTGGCAGGCCGGGGTCGCCTTCGTGCTGCTCACCGCCCTCTACGTGGCGGTCTCGTTCCAGCAGTACCACCGGATGGACTCGTTCGTCTTCGACCTCGGCTTCTTCGAGTCGATCGTCCGCGACTACTCCCAGGGCCACCTGCCGGAGATCCAGGTCACCGACACGACCACGGCCGCGTTGCACTTCAGCCCGATCCTGGCGCTGCTCGCGCCCCTGGTGATGGTCGTGTCGTCGCCGCTGACCCTGCTGGGGGCCCAGGCCGTCGCGGTCGCCGCCGGCGTCGTACCGCTGATGCGGGCCGCCGGGCCGGGGTGGATCGCCTGGGTCGTGGCCGTCAGCTATGGCCTGGCGCCGGGCTTCGGTGCGTTGATCGGCTTCGACTTCCACGAGGTCGCGCTCGGCGTGCCCCTGCTCTCGCTGAGCATGGCGGCGATGCTTCGCTCCGACCATCGCGCCGCCGTGCTGTGGGCGCTCACGCTGATCCTCGTCAAGGAGGACCTGGGGCTGACCATCGCCGCCCTGGGCTTCGTCGTGTTCCTCCGCGGGTCGAGGCGCTGGGGTGCATTCGCGATGGTGTTCGGTGCGGTCTCGTTCCTGGTGATCCAGTGGTGGCTGCTGCCGGCGATCAACACCGGCGCCGGCGGCTTCGCCGACAAGTACGCCCCCGGCGGTCCCTCCGACGCCCTGCGTGTCCTCTTCGAGGGCGGGCACTCGAAGCTGCGCACGGTGCTGTTCCTGCTGGTCCCGACCGGGCTGCTGGCGCTCCGGTCTCCGACGCTGCTGCTCCTGACCCTGCCGACCTACGCGTGGCGGTTCGTCTCCGAGCGGCAGACCTACTGGGACCCCTGGTACCAGTACGACGCCATCCTGGTGCCGATCGCCGTGGCCGCGATGATCGAGGGCGCGCGTCTCCTGCACGGACGGTTCCGCGACGTCGGGCTGGCGCTGGCCGTGGTCGGCACGCTCTGGCTGGTGCCGCAGCAGGCGCTCGCCCAGGTCTGGCACTCCGACTTCTGGCGCCCGACGCCGCGGACGGCCGCCATCGACCGGGTGCTCGACCAGATCCCGACAGGCAGCCGGGTGGCCGCCTCGGACGACCTCGGTGGGCGCATCGGCCTGCGCACCGAGCTCTACATCGTCGGGGACACGCTGGCCCCGGACGGGCCGGCGGTGCCGGCCTCGGAGTTCGACGACGTCGAGTGGGTCGCCTTCGACCGCAACTGGCCGCTGGCCCCGACCACGGCCTGGCGAGGCTTCGCGCAGCTCGTGGACAGCGGCGAGTTCGTGGTGGTCGCCGAGGCCGACGGGGTCGTGGTCGCACAACGCCGGGGCGGCGGGCAGTAGGCGGTGTCATCGGATCCGCGACCGAGTAGCGTCCCCAGCATGCAAGAGCAGCGCTGCCGCGCCTGTGTGGTGTACGACGAGTCGCTCACCTCCTACGACTTCGGGCCGACGCACCCGATGAACCCGATCCGGGTCGACCTCACCATCTCCCTGGCCGAGCACCTCGGCGTGCTGAAGGGGCTGCCGCAGGTGCCTGCGCCGGATGCGACCGAGGACGACCTGGTCACGGTCCACGACGCCGCCCTGATCGAGGCGGTGATGGCTGCGAGCGCCGACCCGACACGGGCCGACCCGGCCTTCGGGCTGGGCAGCGACGACAACCCGACCTTCCGCAACATGCACCAGGCCGCGCGGCACGTCGTCGGCGCCAGCCTGGAGGCCGCCCGCCAGGTGTGGACCGGCCAGGTCGACCACGCCGCCAACATCTCGGGCGGGCTGCACCACGCGATGCCCGATCGAGCCAGCGGCTTCTGCGTCTACAACGACGTGGCCGTGGCGATCCACTGGCTGCTGGCGAACGGTGCCCAGCGGGTCGCCTACGTCGACGTCGACGTGCACCACGGCGACGGTGTGGAGCACATCTTCTACAACGACCCTCGCGTGCTCACGATCTCCCTGCACGAGACCGGGCAGATGCTCTTCCCGGGCACCGGGTTCCCGGCCGACTGCGGCGGACCAGAGGCACCGGGATCAGCCGTGAACGTGGCGCTGCCCCCGGGCACCGCCGACGCCGGCTGGCTGCGCGCCTTCCACGCGGTGGTGCCGGCGCTGCTGCGGGAGTTCGCGCCGGACGTGCTGGTCACCCAGCAGGGCTGCGACAGCCACCGCGACGATCCGTTGGCCCACCTGGCGCTCAGTGTCGACGGCCAACGGGCCACCTATCTCGCGCTGCACGACCTGGCCCACGAGGTGGCCTCCGGTCGCTGGGTGGCCTTCGGCGGTGGTGGGTACGCCGTGGTCGAGGTGGTGCCGCGTGCTTGGACGCACCTGCTCTCCGTGGTCTCCGGTGCCCCGCTCGCAGCGGACCTCGAGACCCCGCTCTCCTGGCGTGAGGAGATCGCGGAGCGACTCGGCGTACGCGCTCCCAGCCGGATGACCGACGGCCGCAACCCGGCCTATCGCGACTGGTCGGAGGGCTACGATCCGGACACCTGGCTGGACCGTGCGATCCAGGCGACGAGAGACGCGACGTTCCCCGACAACGGTCTGGATCCGCAGATCTGAGTGGTCTAATCTGAGCCATTCGCAAGTAGACACGCCGGAGCCCCATCCTTCACTTTGGGGAATCTCTGGCACATAGGTCACATTGGACCTATATTTCATCTCAGTACGCACGTGGGGCCTACGGCGGGGAAGCCGTGGGACGTGTGCGAAGAGAAAGAGCGGTGCGCTATGCCCACGAACGACATCTCCGAGGTGAAGTTCCTGACGGTTGCCGAGGTGGCAGCCGTGATGCGCGTCTCCAAGATGACCGTCTATCGACTGGTCCACAACGGCGAGCTCCCTGCGGTGCGCGTCGGCCGCTCGTTCCGGGTCAGCGAGGAAGACGTCAACGAGTACCTCAGGACGAGCTTCTTCAACGCCGGTTGACCGGCTGACTCCCTCCTTGCGGTGCTCACTGGTCGAGAGCGCCAACGCCGATTCGGCTCGGCCTTCCGAGCCCTATAGGCTGTGCCCTTCGGACGGGCCCACCAGGGCCGCGTTGCACATACGGATGGGTCAAACGTGGGTTCAGTCATCAAGAAGCGTCGCAAGCGCATGGCGAAGAAGAAGCACCGCAAGCTGCTGAAGAAGACGCGCGTCCAGCGCCGCCGTCTCGGCAAGTAGGCGCGACCAGCCGACACCATGGGCCAGGTCGTACTCGTCACCGGTGTAGCCGGCGATCTCGGGCGTCGCTACGCAGCGCAGCTGTCCAGGTCGCCGGGGGTCGAGCGCGTCATCGGCGTCGACGTCGTCCCGCCCAGGGGTGACCTGGCCAGGGCCGACTTCGTCCGGGCGGACATCCGCAACCCGGTGATCGCCAAGGTGATCGTGCGCGAGCGCGTCGACACCGTGGTGCACACGAGTGTTGCGGCGACCCCGGCTGCGGCTGGCGGCCGCACCTCCACCAAGGAGCTCAACGTCATCGGGACGATGCAGCTCCTGGCGGCGTGCCAGCAGGCGCCCGACGTGAGCAAGCTCGTGCTGAAGTCGAGCGCCGCGTTCTACGGTGCCTCCAACCGCGATCCGGCGATGTTCACCGAGGGGATGACCGCCAAGCGGCTGCCCGGCGGCGGGTTCGCCAAGGACATCAACGAGGTCGAGTCCTACACGCGCGGGTTCGCCCGGCGGCGTCCCGACGTCGCCGTCACCACGCTGCGGTTCGCCAACGTCATCGGTCCCGAGATCGCGTCGGCGATGACCGGCTACTTCCGGCTGCCGGTGATCCCCACCGTGCTCGGGTTCAACCCGCGGATGCAGTTCCTGCACGAGAAGGACGCCCTCGACGCGCTCGAGCACGCGACCCTCACCGACGTCACCGGCACCTTCAACGTCGCCGGCGACGGCATCATCACCCTGGCCCAGGCCGTACGCCGGATCGGCCGGCCTTCGCTCCCGCTGCCGGGCTTCGCGCTGCCGAGCTTCGGCTCCGCGATCCGGCAGACACGGGTCGCCGACTTCTCACCCGAGCAGGTCGCCTTCCTGACCTTCGGGCGGGGACTGGACACCACCAGGATGCGCAGCATGTTCGGCTTCGAGCCGTCCTTCACCACCGCCCAGGCGTTCGCCGACTTCGCCGAGTCGCTGAGCCCGGGCATCTTCGCCCCCGCGCGGGTGCGGGCCACCGAGTCGGCCCTGGTCGGCGCCCTGACTGCAGGAGGTGATCGCCGTGGGTGATGCCGAGATCATCCCGATCGGAACGAGGGGCAAGCCCGGCCGCGGGACGGGCGAGAGCAAGCCCTCCTCGAACAGCCGCAGCCTGGCCGCGAAGGCCGCGACCAGAAACCCGACCAGGAACGCTGCCAGTGCCCGGCCCAAGCCGAGCCCCGCGGCCAGCGACTCGTCGGCGAATACCTCTTCAGCGCGAGTCGACTCGGATGTCCCGGCCCAGAAGCAGGACGCCGGACCCGGCACCGGTTCGCGCACCACCGCGGCCAAGCCGCGAACCTCCGCCGCCAAGAAGGCCTCGAACCCGCCGGCGGACGAGCAGCCCACCGTGCTGCCCACCCGCTCGCCCGTCACCGCCGACCACCGTCACCCGACTCCGGGCATCCCGCCCCTCGAGTGGCTCTCCGCGCTGACCTCCGCCTCCAAGGAGATGTTCGGAGCCAACTGGGAGCCGCGGCTCGCCGAGTTCCTGGCGTTCCTGCGTCGCCGGCTCACCGGTGACTACACCGTCGACGACTACGGCTTCGACCGCGAGGTCACCGAGCAGTTCCTGCTCACCGCGATCCGGCCGATCGCCCAGAAGTGGTTCCGGATCGAGGTGCGCGGCGCGGAGAACATCCCGGCCGAGGGTGGCGCTCTCGTGGTGTCCAACCACTCCGGCACCGTCCCGCTCGACGGCCTGATGACGGCCGTCAGCATCCGTGACCACACCAACCGGTTCCTGCGTCCGCTGGGCGCGGACCTCGTCTTCCGCCTGCCGATCATCGGCGACCTGGCTCGCAAGGGCGGCGCCACGCTGGCCTGCAACGACGACGCGGAGCGGATGCTGCGTGACGGCGAGCTGGTGGGCGTCTGGCCCGAGGGTTTCAAGGGGATCGGCAAGCCGTTCAGCGAGCGCTACAAGCTCCAGCGCTTCGGCCGGGGAGGGTTCGTCTCGGCGGCGATCCGCACCGGCGTGCCCATCATCCCGACCTCGGTCGTCGGGGCCGAGGAGATCTATCCGCTCGTGGGCAACATCCCCTCCCTCGCGCGGCTGCTCGGCATCCCCTACCTGCCGATCACACCGCTGTTCCCGCTGCTCGGCCCGCTCGGCCTGATCCCGCTGCCGTCCAAGTGGCTGATCGAGTTCGGTGAGCCGATCCGCACCGACGACTACGACGTCGGCGCAGCCGAGGACCCGATGCTGGTCTTCAACGTCACCGACCAGGTGCGTGAGTCGATCCAGCAGACGCTCTACACGCTGCTGATGAAGCGCAAGTCGGTCTTCTCCTAGAGGAGACGCGTCACTCGCCGGGGAGGAGACCGTCGACGGTCTTGTCGACCGTGTCGGTCACACCCGTGAGGGTGTCGCCGAGCGGCGTCCCCTTCGGCAGGACCTTCGAGGTGACTGTCGTGACGCTGGTGGTCACCCCGGAGACGAGGTCCTTGACCGCGACGCCCGTGGTGACGACGGGCACCAGCCCGCCGTCCTTGGTGATCTGGCTGGTGACCCTGCCGTCCTTGTCGGGCACGGTCGGCACCTGCGTCGTCTTCCCGGACGTGCTGAGGTTCGGAAGCTTCGGGATGGCGGTGGCTGAGTGCTCAGCAGCCTCCCCGAGAGCCTTGATGCGAGCGATGCGCCTGGCCTCGAGGACCTGGGCCTGCTTGATGTCGACCTGGGCCTGGTCGACCGGTCGGCTGAGCAGGTTGTCGATCGTGGCCGCTGCCGCGCCGGCGCTCAGCGCCTGCGGCGGGGAGAGCGGTTTCGTCGGGGCACATCCGCCGCAGAGCACGCGTGCCTGCTGGTCGATGTCGGCCAAGGTGTCGGCGGCGTCCACGAGAACGCCGTCGTTGCTGGTCTTCGCGCTGGACATCGAGGCGATGTCGGTCATCTGCTGCGCCGCGAAGGTGCGTACGTCGGTGATGTCCTGGGTGTCGCCGTTGGCCTGGTAGGAACGGAAGAGCTTGTCGGAGCCCTCGTCTGCGGCACTGTTGAAGGAGTCGATCGTGCTGGAGATCAGGTCCGCGTCGGGGTCGGACTGGGCCTGGAGCGCACGGACCTCGTCGAGGCGCGTCGCGGCCTGGTCGAGCAGGGCCCGGCCCTTGCTGGCGTCACCGAAGTGGACGGCCGCGGTGGCCTGCTCCACCCCGCGCTTGATCGGGTAGAGGCTCTCGCCGGGGAGGGCGCCGGACGCGGCTGCGGCCATGCCGGCGGTGCCGCCGACGATCACGAGGGAGGCGGCAACGGTGCCGAGGCGGCGCCGGCTGCGAGTCGTGCGGGTGGTCTGGGTCTGCGGGAGGTGGCGTACGACGGAGGGCGCGGCCACCAGCTCGGTCTCGGCGGCTGTCATCAGCCGGGAACGGAGATCACCCACGAACTCGGCACGGGGGGTCACCTCGGGCTGAGTGCGTAGCACCTCGACGGTGTCGAGCAGCTCGGCGTAGCGATCGGCGACGGCTTGGGTGGCCGTTCCTCCGAGGACCTGGTCGAACTCCTCAGCCGCGCGCTGTGCGGGGAAGAGCGGTGTCATGGCTTCGTTCCTGAGCTGTGGGAATTCGTGTCGTGGCGCTCACCCGGGTCGCGGCTGGTCGACGTGCACGCTGTCATCCACCCCAACGAGGGCTCGAACAGCGAGGTTATGGCGTGGCAGAAGTTTCCCGTGTGGTGAGACATGTCAGCGCATCCCCTCGGGAAGGAGGCGGCCGAGGTTGCGGACCCCACGCAGCTGGAGCTGCTTGACCGCACCGGCGCTGCGGCCCAGCGCCTCGGCGGTCTCGGCGATGGAGAGCCCCTGCAGGAAGCGCATCACCAGGCAGTCGCGCTGCTCGGTCGGCAGCTCGCTCAGGGCCGCGAGCAGCGCCTCGTTGGTGAGGGAGGCGAGCACCGCACTCTCGGGCCCCTCGGTGGTGGTGTCGAGGGTGCTCATGTCCTCGGTCGTGCTCTCCAGGCGCGTCCGACCGGCCTTGAAGTGGTCGGTGGTGAGGTTGCGCGCGATCGTCATCAGCCACGCACCGAAGTCCTTGCCCTGCCAGCGGAAGGTGCTCATCGAACGGAGCGCCCGGAAGAAGGTCTCGGCGGTGAGGTCCTCGGCCAGTGGGACCGAGCCGACGCGGTAGTAGAGGAAGCGGTAGACGCTCGCGTGATAGTGGTCGTAGAGCTGTCCGAAGGCCTCGGAGTCTCCCTTGCGGGCGAGCTCGACGAGCGCGATCAGCCGGCTCCCCTCGGCCTCGTCCGCCAGCGAGGAGGTGGCCTGGTCGGAGTCGTCGTGATCTCCGGTGCGCGGGCCGGGAGTAGCTGTCTGACCTGCGCGTTCACTGGTCTGGGTCAGCAACCACGGCGCGGAGCGCACCAGTTCCGGGGCGCCGGGACCAGCGGGCCAGACCTGCGGTGGCCGGAGGGTGCGGGGGTCGAGAACCTCGGCGAGGGCGCGACGCAGTGCGTCGAGACCACGCTGCACATTCTCATCGTCCATACCCACCCCGCCAGCGGTCGCCAGCAGCCCTCCCACCTCGGCCTGATGGTACGCGGCAGTTGCGCGCTTGTGAACCGATTCGTGACCCAGACCACGCCTCGGAAAACTGACCGATCGAACAGTCAGCGGACCTTCCTGCGGATCGCCGCTCCGGCAGCCACGGTGCCGGCCACCGCACCCGTCACAGCAGCTGTGAACAGTCCCGCCCGGGCCGCCTTCCGGCCGGTGCGGTAGTCGCGGATCCGCCACCCGTTGCTGCGGGCGTACTCGCGCAACCGCGTGTCCGGGTTGATGGCACACGGGTCGCCGACCTCGCGCAGCATCGGCAGGTCGTTGTAGGAGTCGGAGTACGCCGAGCACCGTTCCAGGTCGAGGCCGAACCGGTCGGCGAGCTCCTTGATCGCGACCGCCTTGGCCGACCCGTGCAGCATCTCGCCGACGAGCTGCCCGGTATAGACCCCGTCGACGTGCTCGGCGACGGTGCCCAGGGCTCCGGTGAGGCCGAGTCGCCGCGCGATGATCGTGGCGATCTCGATGGGGGCCGCCGTCACCAGCCAGACCCGCTGCCCCTGGTCGAGGTGGAGCTGGGCGAGCGCGCGGGTGCCGGGCCAGATCCGGTGGGCCATCCGCTCGTCGAAGATCTCCTCGCCGAGCTCCTCCAGCTCGGCCACGGTGTGCCCGGCGATGAACGAGAGTGCAGAGGCGCGGGCGTCCGCGACGTGGTCGGGATCCTCGACCCCGACCAGCCGGAAGTAGGCCTGCTTCCAGGCGGCGCCGAGGATGTCCTTGGTGGTGAAGAACTCCCGGCGGTGCAGGCCCCGGGCGAGGTGGAAGATCGAGGCGCCCTGCATCACGGTGTTGTCGACGTCGAAGAACGCCGCCGAGGTGGAGTCGGTCTCCACGCTGAGGGCGCTCTCCACCTCGGCGATGGCGGCCGCGGCCTCACCCGCGAGCTGCGAGCGGCGCTGCAGGTTGCGTGGCGGTGGCGGCGGCTTGCGCCCCGACCTGCGCCCCGGCGTACTGCCCGGATTCTTGGGCGGCGGGGGAGGTGTCACGGCACCCACACTAGGCCGTACGCCGAGTGGCGTGGAGGGCCGTGCAGCGGGCCTCGGCGGCGGATCTGGCGAGGCGTCCGATGTGCGAGACTCGTCCGATGGACTCCAACGTCGCCGAGCTGCTCACGCGGGCGGCCACGCAGGAGCCGGACAAGACCGTTCTCTCGGAGGCGGCCACCGGTCGCACCGTGACGTGCAGCGGTCTCGAGGACCTCGTCTCCCGGGTGGTGCAGGGACTCTCCGACGCGGGCATGGTCGCCGGCTACCGGGTGATGATCGCGACCGGCAACAGCATCGAGTTCGTCGCCGCCTACCTCGGGGCGCTGCGGGCCGGCATGGTCGTCGTACCCGTCAACCCGCGCAGCGCCACCGGTGAGCTCATCCGGATGCTGGCCGACTCCGGCACCCGGATGGTCTTCGCCGACCCCGGGACCATCTCGGCGGTCCGCGAGGCTGCGGGCGGCCTCGGCGAGGCGATGGAGGCGGCCGGCTACGAGCCCGCCGCGCGCCCGCGCATCGTCACCGTCGGCACCACGCTCGCGCCCGGCGAGCGCAGCTGGGACCAGCTGATCGCCACCCGGGGCCGGCCGGTGCCGCTCCGCGTCGACCCCGAGAGCCTGGCCGTCCTGCTCTACACGAGTGGGACCTCCGGCCGGCCGCGGGCCGCGATGCTGTCCCACCGGGCGCTGCTCGCCAACGTCGAGCAGGTCGCCCAGGTCGACCCGCCGATGATCACCGGCCGCGACGTCGTACTCGGTGTCCTCCCGCTCTTCCACGTCTACGGGCTCAACGCCGTGCTGGGCCAGGTGCTGCGCCAGAAGTCGCGGCTCGTCCTCGTCGACGGCTTCGACCCCGAGGGGTCGCTCGACATCATCGAGGACGAGGCGATCTCGGTGGTTCCGGTGGCGCCGCCGGTGTTCGCCTACTGGATGCAGGTGCCCGGGCTCGAGGACCGCCTCGGCCCGGTCCGCCTCGTGCTCAGCGGGTCGGCTCCCCTCGACCCCGACCTCACCGCTGCCTTCACCGAGCGCACGCACGTCGACATCCACCAGGGCTACGGGCTCACCGAGGCCGCCCCGGTGGTCACCTCGACGCTGTGCAGCAAGAGGCCCAACCCGGCCTCGGTGGGTGCTGCCCTGCCCGGGATCGAGATCCGCCTGGTCGACGACAACGGTCGCGAGCCCCAGGACGAGGACGGCGGCGAGATCCACCTGCGCGGCGACAACCTGTTCTCCGGCTACTGGCCCGACGGTGCGGACGGCCCGGACGAGGACGGCTGGTGGCCCACCGGCGACGTCGGCTACCTCGACCCCGACGGCGACCTCTACCTCGTCGACCGGCTCAAGGAGCTGGTCATCGTCTCCGGCTTCAACGTCTACCCCAGCGAGGTCGAGGACGTCATCGGCGAGCTGCCGGACGTCGCCGAGGCAGCCGTCATCGGCGTCGAGGACGCGCTGACCGGCGAGGCCGTCGTGGCCTACGTGAAGCCGACGGCCGCCGGCGCGAGCGACAACCTGGCCGACGTCGTACGCCGTCACTGCGAGGACCGCCTCGCGCGCTTCAAGCAGCCCTCGGTGATCCACGTGGTCGACCAGCTTCCCTACACCCCCACGGGCAAGGTGCAGAAGGGCCGCCTCCGGGCGACCGAGCGACGTCGGACCCTCGGCCTCCTCGAGTGACCGATCCCGGGGTGAATGCCCGCATCACGCTGTACGGGCGGCCCGGCTGCCACCTGTGCGACGAGGCCCGCACGGTGATCGAGCGCGTGTGCGCCGAGGTCGGCACGTCGTACGACGAGGTCGACATCACCGCCTCGACCGAGCTGATGAGCGCCTACGGCGAGCAGATCCCGGTCACCTTCGTCGACGGCCGCCAGCACGACTTCTGGCGCGTCGACGAGGCCCGTCTCCGCCGGGCGCTGGCCTGATTTCCTGGTTCTGCTCGTACTTCACGGCCGTCTCGTCACCCCTGTTGCCATGAGA
The DNA here is from genome assembly GCA_963782305.1 of uncultured Actinomycetota bacterium. Lineage (GTDB taxonomy): Bacteria > Actinomycetota > Actinomycetes > Propionibacteriales > Nocardioidaceae > Marmoricola. The sequence continues at coordinate 166,253 of CAWAJJ010000001.1, forward strand.
CATCTCACATGTGCTAGGCCATCAGCTGGTCTCGGTTTGTTCGCGAGTTCACAAACTCTTAGAGTGCAGAGGTTCCCCACTGTGGAGAGTGTCAATACCGTGAGCAATTCCCGCATCCCCGAGGCGACGGTCGCCCGTCTTCCGGTGTACCTGCGGGCGCTGAACGCGATGAGCGACGCTGCCACGACCACCTGTTCGAGCCTCGAGCTGGCCGCCGCGGCAGGCGTGAACAGCGCCAAGCTGCGCAAGGACCTGTCCCACCTCGGCTCCTACGGCACCCGCGGTGTGGGGTACGACGTGCAGTACCTCCGCTACCAGATCTCGCGTGAGATCGGGCTGACCCAGGACTGGCCCGTGGTCGTCGTGGGCATCGGCAACCTCGGCCACGCGCTCGCGAACTACTCGGGCTTCTCCTCGCGCGGGTTCCGCACCGTCGCGCTGCTCGACGCCGACCACTCCCGCCACGGCGAGGTGGTGGCCGGGCTGGAGATCCGCAGCTTCGACGACCTCGAGCAGGTCGTCGCCGAGCACGGCGTCGGGATCGGCGTGATCGCCACCCCCGCGATCGCCGCCCAGGCCGTGTGCGACCGGATGGTGGCAGCAGGCATCCGCAGCATCCTCAACTTCGCCCCGACGATCATCTCGGTCCCCGAGGGCGTCGACGTACGCCGCGTCGACCTGTCCAGCGAGCTGCAGATCCTCGCCTACCACGAGCAACGCAAGTCCACCGACCAGGCGCTGCGCCGAGTCGTCGAGCTGACGGAGGATGCGGGATGAGCGTCCTCATCGTGGGCATCTCCCACAAGACGGCTCCGGTCCCGGTGCTCGAGCGCGTGGCGCTGGACGCCGAGGGCGTGCACAAGCTGATCCGCGAGATCTCCGACAGCGAGCACGTCACCGAGGTGACCGTGCTGTCCACCTGCAACCGCACCGAGGTGTACGCCGACGTCGAGCGGTTCCACGGCAGCGTCGAGGCGATCTCGCGACTGATCGGCGAGCGGGCCGGCGACGTCCCCGACGAGGTGCTCGAGCACCTCTACGTGCACTACGACGACGGCGCCGTGTCCCACCTGTTCCACGTCGCCTCCGGGCTCGACTCGATGGTGCTCGGCGAGAGCCAGATCCTCGGCCAGACCCGCGAGGCCCTGCGCGTGGGCCAGGACGCCGGCACCGTCGGTCCCTCCCTCAACGTCCTCTTCCAGCAGGCCCTCCGGGTCGGCAAGCGCTCCCACGCCGAGACCGACATCGACCGGGTCGCTCCGAGCCTGGTCGGCGCCGCCCTGGCGAAGGCCTCCGACCACGTCGGCGGTCTCGCCGGCAAGAACGTGCTCGTCGTCGGCGCGGGATCGATGGCCAGCCTGACCGTGGCCACCGCGTCGCGGGCCGGCGCCGGTTCGATCGTGGTGGCCAACCGGACCCCGGAGCGGGCGACCCGCCTCGCCGAGCAGTACGACGCGCGGGCGATCCCGCTCTCCGAGCTCGCCAGCTTCTCCGGCCCGGTGGACGTGCTCGTCTCGTGCACAGGTGCCGCCGGCGTCCTCGTCGACGCCGAAGCGGTCTCCGCCCGGCGTACGTCGACCGACACCCCGCTGGCCGTCATCGACCTCGCCCTGCCGCGAGACGTGGCCCCCGACGTGGCCGACCTTCCCGGCGTCCGGCTGATCGCGCTGGAGACCCTGGCCGCCGAGCTGAAGCAGACGCCCGGCACCGGTGACGTCGACGGGGTCCGCGACATCGTCGCCCAGGAGCTCGCGGCCTTCCTGACCGCCCGCAGCCTGAAGAGCGTCACGCCCACCGTGGTCGCACTGCGCACGATGGCCACCGGCGTGGTCGAGGCCGAGCTCACCCGGCTCGGCGCGAGGCTGCCCCAGCTCGACGACGTCAGCCGGGCCGAGGTCGAGAAGGCCATCCACCGGGTCGCGGAGAAGCTGCTCCACCAGCCGACCGTGCGCGTGAAGGAGCTCGCGAACCACACCGGCGCGGTCTCCTACGCCGCGGCGCTCGCCGAGCTGTTCGCGCTCGACCCCGACGCGGTCGAGGCCGTCACCAGGCCGGAGGGCGTATGACGACGACCCCGACCTCCACCGACGTCGCCACCGTGCGCATCGGCACTCGTGCGTCCCTGCTCGCGCGGAGCCAGAGCGCCATCGTGGCCGAGGCCTTCACCGCGGCCACCGGCATGGCGACCGAGCTCGTCCTGATCCGCACCGAGGGCGACGTCTCCACCGAGCCGCTCGCCCAGATCGGCGGCACCGGCGTCTTCGTCAGTGCCCTGCGTGACGCGCTGCTCCGCGGCGAGGTCGACGTGGCCGTGCACTCGCTCAAGGACCTCCCCACCGCACCCGCGGAGGGGATCGCCCTGGCCGCCGTACCCCCGCGCGAGGACCCTCGTGACGTCGTGGTCGCCCGGGACGGGCTCACCCTCGGTGAGCTCCCGGTCGGCTCCCGCGTCGGCACCGGTGCGCCTCGCAGGGTGGCCCAGCTCGAGGCGCTCGGCCTCGGGATCGACATCGTCGGGGTCCGCGGCAACGTGGACACCCGGCTGGGCAAGGTCGCCTCCGGCGAGCTCGACGCGGTCGTGCTCGCTCGTGCCGGCCTGGCCCGCCTCGGACGCGTGCACGAGGCGACCGAGGTCCTCGACCCGCTGCAGGTGCTGCCTGCGCCGGGTCAGGGAGCCCTGGCCATCGAGTGCCGGGCGGACGCGGAGCTGCTCCACGTCCTCCGGGACGCCTTGGACGACCCGGCCACCAGGGCCTGCGTCGAAGCCGAGCGGGCACTGCTCGCCGACCTCGAGGCGGGGTGCTCGGCCCCGGTCGGGGCACTGGCCGAAGTTGCGGAGGGAGACCTCGGTGACGAACTCTGGATGCGGGCGGTGGCGCTGTCCCACGACGGCGGCCTGTTCGTACGACGGTCGGCGTCGGGTCCTCTCGATGATGCCGTCGGCCTGGGGCAGAAGCTCGCCGCAGAGATGTTGGCCGACGGCGCGGCCGAACTGATCAACGCACACACCGACGACGTAGCAAGAAGGCGATCGTGACCAACCAGAACACGTCCAGCACTCCTGTCGGGGCCCGCACCAGCTCCGGCGCACGCCCGGTGAAGTGGGTCTCCTTCGTCGGGAGCGGTCCCGGCGACCCCGGACTGCTCACCGTCCGTGCCGTCGAGCTCCTGCTCGAGGCCGAGATCGTCGTCACCGAGGTGGCCGACCACGAGGCGCTCGTGCGCAGCGTGCTCGGGCTGCCCGCCCTGGTCGAGGGCGAGGACGTCGAGCCCGGCGACCAGCCCGGCCCGGTCTTCGTCGACGGCGGCTTCGGCGAGGACGGCCAGCCGCTGACCCACGCCGCCCGCGCCAAGGTGATCGTCAAGCAGGCCAAGAGCGGCAAGCGCGTCGTACGCCTGATGTCGGGTGACCCGTTCCTCTACGCCTCCGGGCCCGAGGAGGCGCTGGCCTGCACCAAGGCCGGGGTCGGCTTCGAGATCGTCCCCGGGGTCTCCTCGGTGAGTGCCGTGCCGACGTACGCCGGCATCCCGCTGACCACCAAGAACCACCGCGAGGTGGCCGTGGTGACCTGCAACGACGTGAAGATCGACTGGGACTCCTACGCCACGCACGCCACGCTCGTGCTGCTCTCGGCGGTCGGCTCCATCGGCCAGATCGCCGACCAGCTGATCGCCGCCGGTCGCTCGCCCGAGACCTCGGTGTCGATGACGTCGACCGGCACGATGACCAACCAGCAGACGATCGTCTCCACGCTCGCGCACATCGCCGCGGACGCGCGTGAGGCCGAGATGGCCCCGCCCGCGATCACCGTCGTGGGCCCGGTCGTCGACCTGCGCGAGACGCTGTCGTGGTTCGAGACCAAGCCGCTGTTCGGCTGGCGCGTGCTGGTGCCCCGCACCAAGGAGCAGGCCGGTGGCCTGTCCTCCCGGCTGCGCGGCTTCGGCGCCGTGCCCGAGGAGGTCCCCACGATCTCCGTCGAGCCGCCCCGCAACCCCCAGCAGATGGACAAGGCCGTGCGCGGTCTCGTCGAGGGTCGCTACGAGTGGATCGCGTTCACCTCGGTCAACGCGGTGCGTGCGGTGCGCGAGAAGTTCGAGGAGTACGGCCTCGACGCCCGCGCCTTCTCCGGCCTGAAGATCGCTGCCGTCGGGGACAAGACCGCGGCCGCGCTCGGCGACTGGGGCCTCAACTCCGACCTGGTGCCCTCCGGTGAGCAGTCCGCACGCGGCCTGCTCGAGGACTGGCCGCCGTACGACGACGTGCTGGACCCCATCAACCGGGTGTTCCTGCCGCGCGCCGACATCGCCACCGAGACCCTGGTCGCGGGCCTGGTCGACCTCGGCTGGGAGGTCGACGACGTCACGGCCTACCGCACGGTGCGCGCCGCGCCGCCGCCCGCGCCCACGCGTGAGGCGATCAAGAGCGGCAAGTTCGACTCGGTCGTGTTCACCTCGTCCTCGACGGTGCGCAACCTGGTCGGCATCGCCGGCAAGCCGCACGCCTCGACGATCATCGCGGTGATCGGCCCGGCCACGGCCAAGACGGCGGAGGAGCACGGCCTGCGCGTCGACGTA
>CAWAJJ010000002.1:0-46981 GCA_963782305.1 uncultured Actinomycetota bacterium
TCGAGGCGATGCAAGCACTTCCGGCAGTTATGTGACGTGAACGACAAAGCCCCCGGGGTGGGCCGTCCACGTCCACCAGGCGCTTCGCAGACCCGCCGTGCGTCGTCGATCAGGTCAGTTAATACAAGTGATCTGACAGACTTCCCCCATGCGCGTCTCCGCCAAGGCCGATTACGCCCTCCGGGCGCTCATCGAGATCGCCAACCGCGATGACGGTCGACCGGTGAGCGCGGAGGAGCTCGGCAAGCTCCAGGAGATCCCGCACGGGTTCCTCCAGGCGATCCTCGCGGACATGCGCCGGGCGGGGATCGTGGTCAGCCAGCGCGGTCAGTCGGGTGGCTGGCGACTGGCGACCAAGGCCGCCAACGTCACCGTCGCGGACGTCATCCGTGCCGTGGACGGTCCGCTGGTCAGCGTCTACGGGCTGCGTCCCGAGGCTGTCTCCTACAACGAGTCCGCCGAGATCCTGCAGCACGTCTGGATCGCGGCGCGCAGCAGCTTGCGTGAGGTGTTCGAGAACGTCACCATCGAGGGGCTCGCCGCCCGGAAGCTGCCGGGCGAGGTCGAGGCGATGACCACCGACGAGGACGCCTGGCGGCCGCACTGACCCGTCCGGTCACCTGCAGTTCACCTGCTCGTGGTCGGGCTGCTCCACGCTCGGGGCATGTCACGAAGAAAGCTCATCTGGCACATCGGACTCTCCGACGCCCCGCGGCCACTGGTCGCCGCCAACCTCGCTGAGCACGGCGAGCGCCTCGACGCAGCGGGGGTGCAGGTGGTCGCCACCGACGAGGAGGTGCGGCTCGCCACCCACGAGCTGCTCCGCACCCACCAGCAGGCGGGGCTGCGCCGCGACGAGGTCGAGGGCCGCTGGGCCCGGATCTGTGACCGCGTCTGGCAGCACAAGGGCACCTCGGTCCTCTCCACGCCGGACCTCTGCGCGGCGGACAAGGACCAGATCAGCCTCGCGTTGAACCCGCTGATCGGCGTCGAGGTGCACCTCGTGGTCACCCTCGACACGTTCTCGCAGCAGATCTACGGCGGCTGGCTCGCCGAGCTCAGAGCTGGGCGGACGACGGGTTGGGACAAGTACGTCGGCCGGGTGCTCGCGCCGGTGCGCGACCACCGTCAGGCGGAGCTGTTCTGGGCGGGGCACGACCTGCCGGCGATCCTGAGCCGCTGGGGCTGGACCTTCCACGCCGACCGGCTGCACGTGATCGCCTCCGGTGACGTGGCCGAGCACTGGCGGCAGTTCCTCGAGGTCGCCGGCGTCTCGTCGGTCGGGCTCGATCCGGTGGTCCCGGCGTACGCCGACCCGGCCGGGGTCGCCGTACTCCGCAAGGTGAACCGGCAGCTGGAGGACCCGATCGGCGCCGGCACGGTCGCGCTGATCACCTCGGCGGACCACGCGGGCTCGGCCATGCCGGTCGCGGACACCAGCGGCCTGCTCTCGACCGTCTCCGACATGGACCGCCGCGGTGACCGCTGCCGGCCACGACCTGCGCGGGGACCTCGACCTGCTGGTCGACCAGGGTGAGGGCACCTCCCTGCCGGGTGCGCGCGACCAGCTGGGGGTGGCTGTCGACGCCCTCGCGGACGCGCTGGCCGACAACTCCCGGCTGCGCACCGCCGTACTCGGCCTCGAGGCCGACCGCGACCGCCTGGACCGGAAGCGCCGCAAGCTCAAGCGGCGGCTGAAGCGGGAGCGCTCGGCCGCGTAGATCCATCGCTTCGGAAACTGGAACACGTTACAGTTTCGGGATGATCGAATCCGAGTTCATCTCCTGGGAGGCGCCCGACGGCGACCACCCCGTACGCCGGTTGTCCCAGCGCTCCTACGACCTCGTCTCGCGCAAGCAGAAGGACGAGTGGCTGACGCTCTGGGCCGAGGACGCGGTCGTCGAGGACCCGGTCGGGCCGTCGTTCTTCGACCCCGAGGGCAAGGGCCACCACGGGATCGCGGGCATCAGCGCGTTCTGGGACCTCGCGATCGCCCCGGTGAAGTCGTTCCACTTCACCATCCGAGACTCCTTCGCCAACGGCAACGCGTGCGCGAACATCGGCACCTTCAGCACCGAGCTCGATGACGGCTCGCTGGCCGACACCGACCTGATCGCCGTCTACCGCGTCAACGACGCCGGCCTGCTCGTCTCGATGGCGGCGCACTGGGAGATGGAGCGGACGCTGGCGACGGTGCGGAAGCCGTAGGGGGCTGCAGGTTTCCCCGGGTACCCGGGGATCCATGACGTTTTCGGGCGGTGCAACACCCCAAAACGTCAGGGGTACGCCGGGAACCCCGCCCGGTTTGTGAAGCCGCCTCCTCGTCGTACGCCGGAGGGCCGGGTGGGCGGCGGCCCCGACATGCGAATGTGGCTCGAGTGCAGCGAGGGGTGCCCATGCGCCCCACCAGCGACATTCGCATGTCCAAGCCGCGCCCCGCCGCCCAGCCCGTACGGCGACCAAAGGTCAGCCCAGCACGTCGACCCGGGCCCGGACCCACTCGACCAGCGGACGCAGTGCGCGCCAGTCGTCCCGCACTCGGTCGAGGAGGTCGGGGGTGTCGAGGTTCTCGAAGCCGTAGGACTTGCCCAGGGACATCGACTTGTAGCGCAGCAGGTCGATGCGCGGGTGGTCCGGTGAATAGCCGCGCGGGGAGGTCTTGAGCTGTTCGCCGCGGATCTCGAACCCCTCGGAACGCAGCGAGGCGACCAACGAGGCGAGCTCCTCGCCGGAGTGCTCGACGTCGATGGCGGTGCGGATCCGCGACAGGTCGGGGCCACCCGCGTGGTAGTAACCGCGCGCCGACCCGGACGCCCGGGGAGCCGATCTCGACGTACCAGCCGGTCGCCGGTCCGACGGAGACGAACGCGCCCTGGGCGGTCTTGTAGGGCGTCTTGTCCTTGGCGAAGCGCACGTCGCGGTAGGGGCGGAACACCTTCGCGGTGCCGAACTCCTCCGCCAAGGACGCAGTCAGGGCCAGCATCGGGACACGCACGGCCGACTCGTAGACGTGCTTGTGCGCCTCCCAGAACGACTTCGTGTTGTCGAGATCGAGGTCGTCGTAGAAGTCCAGGGCGGCGTCAGGAAATCCATTGAATTTCGACAAGCTCAATCACCGTGGGGAGCTTCGCGCGGATCGTTCATATGGAGCGGATGACGAGATTCGAACTCGCGACATCGACCTTGGGAAGGTCGCGCTCTACCAGCTGAGCTACATCCGCAGGCGGCCCGGGAAGTCACCCGGTCCGACGCAGGAGAGGTTACCCGACCGGAGAGCCAGGGAGGATCGGGGCCAGCAGAGGCCGCTTGGGCGAGATGGAGTCACCCGAGGAACGCCCGGTCAACCGGCGGTGCACCCACGGCGCCGCGTGCGTCCGCGCCCACTCGACGTTCTTGGCGCGCAGCTCGCGGCCGGTCAGGTCGGGATGCACCGTCGGCGGCAGCGGCTCCAGCGAGTGGGGTACGCCGAGGGCCTCCAGGACGGCCATCGCCATCCGCTGGTGACCGGCCGGGCCGAGGTGCATCCGGTCGGTGTCCCAGTAGCCGAAGTCGCGGTACTCCCGCATCCGCCAGAAGTCGACCAGCCGCGTGCCGTGCCGCTCCGAGATCTCGCGCACCGCCTCGGTGTAGAGCGCGAACCGCCCCCGCAGCGGACGATAGATCGCCGAGCCACCCGGGTCGAACGCGGTGAAGAGCACGACGGTCGCTCCGGTTGCCGCGAGCCGTCCCACCGCTTCGTCGTACGCCGTGGCGAGCGCGTCGATGTCCACGCGTGGTCGCAGGATGTCGTTGGCCCCGGCGTACGACGTGACCAGGTCCGGCCCGAGCGCCAGCGCCGGTGCGACCTGCTCCTCGAGGACCCCGCGCAGCTTGCGCCCGCGGATCGCGAGGTTGGCGTAGCCGAAGTCGGCAGAGGCGCCCGCGAGCACCTCGGCCACCCGGTCGGCCCACCCCCGCAGGCCGTTGGGCCGGGCCGGGTCGGGGTCGCCGACGCCCTCGGTGAACGAGTCACCGATGGCCACGAACCGGTGGAAGGGCCCAGGGAAGGGCGCGGGGGATGGCATGGGCCCATTCTGGGACCCGGGTCCCCGCCCCGGGTGCCGGGGTAGGTTGTCCGCGTGCTTCTCTCCGACCGAGACATCCTGGCCGAGATCGCCGCGAAGCGGATCCATCTCGAGCCGTACGACGAGTCGATGGTCCAGCCGTCCAGCATCGACTTCCGGCTCGACCGCTACTTCCGGGTCTTCGAGAACCACCGCTACCCGCACATCGACCCCGCCGCGGACCAGCCGGACCTCACCCGCGAGGTCGAGCCCGTGGGCGACGAGCCGTTCATCCTGCACCCCGGTGAGTTCGTCCTCGGCTCCACGCTCGAGGTGGTCTCCCTGCCCGATGACCTGGCCGCCCGGGTCGAGGGCAAGTCCTCGCTGGGCCGGCTCGGCCTGCTCACGCACGCGACGGCGGGCTTCGTCGACCCCGGCTTCAGCGGTCACGTGACCCTCGAGCTGGCCAATGTGGCCACGCTTCCGATCAAGCTCTACCCCGGCATGAAGATCGGTCAGCTGTGCTTCTTCCGGCTCTCCTCGCCGGCCGAGCACCCCTACGGCTCCGCGAAGTACGGCTCGCGCTACCAGGGGCAGCGCGGTCCGACGCCGTCGCGCTCCTACGCGAACTTCCAGCGCACGCGCATCTGACGCGACAGCCCCTCCGTCCCACGCGGCGACACCCCTTGCCACGGCACGGGCAACACAGGTTAGCCTTGCCTAACTTAATGCCCACCTGACGCAAGGAATACCGATGAAGCGACTGCGCACTCTCGCGCTCGCCGTCACGCTCGGAGCGCTGGCCCTCACCGGCTGCGCCACCGGGTCCACCGACAGCGACGACTCCGCCCCGAGCAGCACCAAGGCGGAGGCCGACGCCTTCCCCGTCACCGTCGAGCACGCCTTCGGCTCGACGACGATCGAGAAGGAGCCCCAGCGCATCGCCACCCTCGGCTGGAGCGACCAGGACCACGTCGTGGCTCTGGGCGTCGTACCCGTCGGCGCCACCAAGATCACCTACGGAGGCAACAAGGCGGGCTCCACGGACTTCTTCGACGCAGCGGTCGAGAAGCTGGGCGGCAAGGCACCGACGCGGTACGACGACACCGACGGCATCCCGTTCGCCGAGGTCGCCAAGGCCAGCCCCGACCTGATCCTGGCCACCAACAGCGGCCTGACCAAGGCCGACTACGACAAGCTCAGCAAGATCGCCCCGGTCGTGGCCTATCCCGAGGTCCCGTGGATCACCCCGTGGCGCACCTCGCTCGAGACCATCGGCAAGGCACTGGGTCGCTCCGACGAGGCGGAGAAGGTGCTCGAGGACACCGAGGGCGAGATCGCGACGGCCAAGGAGAAGTACTCCGACATGGAGGGCAAGACCTTCATGCTCAACTACCTCTCGACGACCGACCTCTCCACGATCGGCATCTACGGCTCGCAGGACACCCGCGTGCAGTTCCTGCGTGACTTCGGGCTCGAGGACGCCCCGTCGGTCGCCAAGGTGGTCAAGCCAGGCGAGTTCTACGGCACCATCTCCGCGGACGACGCCGACACCCTGGCCTCCGACGTGGTCCTCGCGTTCACCGACGAGGGCGGGTCGATGGACACGTTCGCGAAGCACCCGCAGGTCGGCAAGATCCCTGCGTTCGCCGATGGCCACGTCTACACCGAGGACGACACCGTGGTCTCCGAGGCGATCACCAACCCGACGCCGCTGTCGATCCCGGTGGTCATCGAGAAGGTGCTGCCCAAGCTGGACGCGGCCGTACAGGGCTCGTGACGTCCGACCTGCTCGCGCCCTGAGATCCCTCCCGACGCGACCGGCACCGGCCGGTCGCGTCGGGGGGGATCCACGGCCGTCGTGGTGCTCGTTGCGGTGCTGCTCGTCGCGTCGTGTCGCCTCGATGCTCGTAGGTGCGCGAATGATCCCGGTCGCAGCGGTCTTCGACTCTGCGCACACCCTCCACGGCATCGCCGAGGTGCGCGTCAGCCGCACCCTGCTGGGGCTGGCCGTCGGTGGCGCGCTCGGTCTGGTGGGTGCCCTGATGCAGGGCCTGACCCGCAACCCGCTCGCCGACCCCGGCATCCTCGGCATCAACGCCGGCGCCTCGCTGGCCATGGTGCTGGCCATCTCGATGTTCGACTTCTCCGACCTGAGGACCTACGTCTGGTTCGCCTTCGGGGGCGCCGCGGTCGCGATGGTGCTGGTGCACCTCGTCGCTGCCCTCGGCCGCGACGGCGCGACCCCCATGAAGATCGCCATCGCCGGGGCTGCCCTCACCGCCGCCGTCACGTCGTGGACCCAGGCGGTGCTGCTCACCGACGGCCAGACCATCGAGGCCTTCCGGCTCTGGTCGGTCGGGACCATCGGCGGGCGCGACACCGACGTACTGCTGATCGGGCTGCCGTTCCTGGTGGTGGGCGCCGCGCTGGGACTCGCGTCGATCGGCAGCCTCAACGCGCTCGCCCTCGGTGACGACCTGGCGCGCGGTCTCGGGCGGCGGCTGGTGATCGACCGCCTGGTCATCGGCCTGGCCATCGTGCTCCTCGCCGGGGCCGCGACGGCCCTGGCGGGTCCGATCGCCTTCGTGGGCCTGATCGTGCCGCACGCCGTACGCGCGGTCGTGGGTCCCGACTACCGCCTGGTCCTGCCGTTCAGCATGGGGTTCGGGGCGGCGCTGGTGCTCGTCGCCGACGTGGTCGGCCGGGTGGTGCTCCCGCCCAGCGAGGTGCAGGTCGGCATCATGACCGCGGTCATCGGGGCCCCGTTCTTCCTGCTGCTGATCCGGCGCGGACGGATGGGGAGCCTGTGAGAGCCGTGAGCACCGCACGCGAGCCGGAAAGCGACACAGGCGTCCTGCTGCTCGAGCGACCCCAGGCCGAACGCGCGCGAGGTCGTACGCCGGGCGCGGGTGCGTCCCGCGCGCCGGTACGCCGTCATGCTGCTGGCCCTCGCCGTCGTGCTCGGCGCGGTCTTCGTCTGCCGGGTGACCCTCGGCGACTTCATCATCACCGTCCCCGACGTGTTCCGGATCATCACCGGGACCGAGATCCCGGGAGCCAGCTTCATCCTGATGGAGAGCAAGCTCCCGCGCGCGGTGCTCGGCATCCTCGTCGGCATCGCCTTCGGCGTCGGCGGAGCGATCTTCCAGTCCACGCTGCGCAACCCGCTCGCCAGCCCCGACATCATCGGGGTGAGCACCGGCGCCAGTGCCGCCGCGGTGTTCGCCATCGTCATCCTGGAGCAGCGCGGGGCCGGGGTGGCCGTGGCGGCCGTGCTCGGCGCCGTGCTGACCGCGCTCCTGGTGCGCTGGCAGGCTGGCCCGGGGGCGAGCACCCGGCTGGTCCTGGTCGGGGTCGGTGTCAGCGCCGCACTGTTCTCGGTGGTCAGCTATCTCTTCGTCCGCGCCGACCAGTGGGACGTGCAGATCGTCCTGCAGTGGCTCACCGGCAGCCTCAACCGCGGCGACTGGCCGACGATCCGGCTGCTGTCGGTCCTCCTGCTCGTGCTGCTCCCGGCGATCGTCCTGCTGGGTCGTTCGGCCCGAGCAGCAGAGCTGGGCGAGGACACCGCAGCGGGGCTCGGCACCACGGCCCGGCACACCGAGCTCCTGCTGCTCCTGGCCGTCCTCCTGGTCGCCCTGGGCGTCGCCGCCTCGGGGCCGATCGCGTTCGTCTCCTTCCTCGCCGGGCCCATCGCCCGTGCTCTGAACGGTGGCCGGACCACGCTCGTCGGGGCCGCCCTGGTCGGGGCGATCATCGTCGTCGGCGGCGACTACCTCGCGGCGTACGCCGTGCCCGACGTCAACTACCCGGTCGGGGTCGTGACCGGCGCCTTCGGAGCCCCCTTCCTGCTGTGGCTGCTGGCCACCGGACGCACCTCGAGGAGGTCGTGATGGAACACGACGCACAGCACAGGACCACGCCGGGCGAGAGCCGGCTGGTCACCCGGGGCGTCAGCCTGGGGTACGGCGACCGCACGGTGGTCACCGACCTCTCCACCGAGATCCCCGACGGCCAGACCACGGTCATCGTCGGCGCGAACGCCTGTGGGAAGTCGACGCTGCTGCGGGGGATGGCGCGACTGCTCCGGCCCTCACAGGGCTCGGTGCTGCTCGACGGGAAGGAGATCGCGACGCTCCCGTCGCGCCAGGTGGCGCGCACCCTGGGCCTGCTTCCGCAGAACCCGGTGACGCCTGAAGGCGTCACCGTCGTCGACCTGGTCGGGCGGGGCCGGCATCCCCACCAGGGCGCGTTCCGTCGCTGGTCGACGGCGGACGAACAGGCGGTCGCGGAAGCCCTCGAGCTGACCGACACCCTCGACCTCGCCGAGCGGCTGGTCGACGAGCTCTCCGGCGGACAGCGGCAGCGGGTGTGGGTCGCGATGGCCCTCGCCCAGCAGACCGACCTGCTGCTCCTCGACGAGCCGACGACGTACCTCGACGTCGCCCACCAGGTCGAGGTGCTCGACCTGCTCGCCGAGCTCAACGAGACCCGGGGCACCACGATCGTGATGGTGCTGCACGAGCTCAACCTCGCGGCCCGCTACGCCGACCACCTCGTGGCCATGCGCGAGGGCCGCGTCGTCGCCGCCGGGCCGCCGGCCGAGGTGATCACCGAGCCCTGCGTCCGCGACGTCTTCGGCATGGAGTGCCGCGTGATCGAGGACCCCGTGACCGGAACCCCCATGGTGATCCCGCTGGGTCGCCGCTCCCGCACGTCACCACACCGGAGGACCGCATGAGCACGCAGGAGACGAAGGCGCCGAGCGTCGTACTGACCGAGGCGACGGTGCACTCCGTCGTACGCGTCAGTGAGGCGTTCGTCCGCATCGAGCTCGCCAGTCCGGCCTTCACCGACCTCGGCGAGGAGGGTTTCGACACCCGCTTCAAGGTCGTCCTGCCCGGAGCCACCGGAGAGCTGCCGCCGATCCCGGAGGTTGCCGAGGAGTGGTACGAGATCTGGATGAACACTCCCGACGAGGTGCGCGCCACCATGCGCACCTACACGATCCGCGACATCGTCCGCGACGGTGACGACGTGCGCCTGGTCGTCGACTTCGTGGTGCACGAGGACCCCGGAGGTGAGAGGGGTCATGCGCAGGGTCCCGCGTGCCGGTGGGCCCTGGCGGCCTGTCCTGGCGACGTGATCCAGGTGATCGCACCGCACCGGCTCACGGAGTACGGCGGCACCGAGTTCGACCCGATCGGCCGTCGGCACGTGCTGCTCATCGGTGACGAGACGGCGGTGCCCGCGATCGCCCGGATCCTCGAGGACCTCGGCCCCGGCTACACGGGTGAGGTGTTCCTCGAGGTGCCGACCGGCGACGACATCCTCGACCTCACCGTCCCGAACGGCTTCTCGATCAGGTGGTTCCCGCGCAACGACGACGCGTGCGGGCGTCGGCTCGTCCAGGAGGTGCGCAACCATCTGGGGCTGCCACCCTCGACGGAGTTCGATGCGCTGCCGGAGCTCCCCAGCGACCTGGACATCGACGTCTGGGAGACGCCGCGCTACTCCTCGGCCGGCGAGGACGTCGAGGCCCAGCTGCGCACCCGGTCGGTCGGGCACGACCTGGACGACACGTATGCGTGGATCGCGGGGGAGTCCTGGATGGTCAAGGCGATGCGCCGCAGCCTGGTCACCGAGCTGGGCGTCGACCGTGGTCAGGTCGCGTTCATGGGCTACTGGCGCGAGGGCGTCGCGATGAAGGCCTAGTGCCGGCTGGCTACTGGTTCGCGCCGGGGCGGTAGGCCCAGAGGCCGGTCGAGTAGATCCGCTTCGCGGTGTACTCGTCGGGCTCGTCGGCGGCGTCCCAGTCCGTGCCGCCCAGCACGAGCAACGTGTCCCTGGCCCAGACGGCGACCCCGGGTGTCGGGGGCGCGTCCTTCGGCCGCGACAGTGCGGTCCACCCGCCCACGGCGTCGTCGTAGAGCCAGCCGCCCGCGGCGATGACGGCACCGTCGGACGCGTCGACCGGCCAGCCCCGGCTCCCTTCGGCCGGGGCCTTGGGCAGCCGCGACCAGGTGCCGGTGGCCGGGTCGAGGACACCGCCGAACGGAATCGTCTTGCCGTAGTTGTTGGTCTCGCCCCCGTCCGCACCGCCGAGGGTGGGATCGACCATCCGGTGGCCGGTCCACGTCCAGCGTCCGCCCCCGAGCTGGTCGCTGTCCCGGAAGCGGGTCCAGGTGCTTGCGCCCCGGGGCAGCAGGGCGGCGCGCACGAGTCCCGGGTCCGCGGGGTTTCCCGAGGAGTCCATCTCCCTGGCCGTGAGGACCAGGCCGGCAGCAGTCGCGGTGATCCCGCGGTCGAAGGAGTTCTCGAAGGGATCGTCCGGCAGCGTCGTCCAGGTCCCGGTGCGGGTGTCGAGCACGCGGTCGGGCTGCCTGATCTCCTCGTCGCTGCCGGAGGTGAGCACGAGCCGGCGACCATCGGCCGTGAGCGTGAGCCAGTCTGGTGCGGTGCCCGGCACTGCGTGCTCGCTCCAGCGGTCCTTCACGGCGTCGTAGTCCAGCAGCACGCCCTTGACGCGGATGAACAGGTGCCTGCCCAGCACCGCGTGCGTCGCCTGGTCGGGGATCCCGAGCGGTGCGTCGGCGATCGGGGTCCAGGCTCCGGAGACCACGTCGTACGACGCGCCGTCGGCGGCGTACTCGACAGGACCGGCGCAGTCGGCGCTCGGCGGGCAGGGCCGGCCGGTGTCGCCCCCGACGAAGACCGCCTTGCCGTCGACGTACGCCGCGACTGCGCCGTTCCTCGGTGAGAGCGGTGAGTCCACGAGCCGTGTCCAGGTGCCGTTGGCAGCCCCGGGCTCGGGACTCTGCCCGACCGTGACGTCGCTGCAGCCGACGACGGTCAGCAGCAGTAGTGCCGGCAGCAGGCGGACGGTGGCACGCATGGGGTTCCGACGCACCCGGTCACCGTACGGTTCCCGGGCGCGCCCGTCAGGCTGTCAGCGGACCCCGGGGATGGTGAGGGTGGACGGGTACTGCTTGGAGTTGTGGATCGTCATCGCGGTGAGTGACCCGGCGAGCTGGGGCAGCGTCGGGGTGAGGTGCGGCGTGTCGAAGGCCTGGACCGCGATGCGCAGCTTGTGGCCCTTCTCGATCGAGGCGCCGGTCGGGAAGACCTCGACGTCCACGGGTGCGACGGTGCCGGCGGGGAGCGGCTTCTCGGCTGCCTGGGTGAACGGGTGGAACGCCTGGATCAGCCTGCCGTCGAGGTAGCGCGACTTCGCCGTGTCCAGCGCCCGGTGGGAGATGACCTGCCAGCCGCCGGTGAGGCGCTTGACTGTGCCGTCGGGGGCGACGTCCTCCACCGCGACGGACAGCATGCCGTTGCCGCCGATGCTGGAGACGTAGAGCCTGGCGTTGATCGGTCCCTGGAACCTGACCGGGCTGGTCACCGCCGCCGAGTCGAAGGTGACCCCGGCGAGGTCGTTCGGGGCGTTGTCGTCCAGGCAGGGGTTCGGGAGCGGGTTCTGGCCCATGATGCCGGCGGTCCACTGGTTGGTCGAGCGGGTGCACAGGCCGGCGACGGGGATGGGCAGCACGGTCGCCGTACCCTCCTTGGCGGCGCCAGTCGTGAGCGCTCCGGGAGTGCCGTTGGACGCGCTGCCGGACAGGTTCCAGCTCTTGGCGGTGCGGTCCTTGCCGACCCAGCTGTTCGACTTGCGCCAAGCGCCGGTGCCCTGCTCGTAGTAGGTGACCGGAGCGATGTCGCTGTCCAGCCCGGGGTCGGCCACGCCCTTGACGTAGTGGTCGAACCAGCGCAGCTGGAGCTCGTTGAGCGGGCCGTAGCCGGCGTTGCCGACCTCCGCGCCCGAGGATCCCTTGAGGTGGTCCCAGGGGCCGATGATCATCTTGGTCGGGACGCCGCGCTTCTGCAGGCGCTCGAACAGGAGCGGGGTGCCGCGCTGGAACAGGTCGTACTCGCCACCGACGAGGAACGTCGGCACGTTGACCTTGTCGATCACGTTGATGGGGGAGCGCTCCTTGTAGAAGGCTCCGTCGTACGCCGTGTCCTGGCCCGCCAGCGCCTTGACGAGCGTCGGTGCGGTGAAGGTGCCGACGCCGCCGATGTGCGAGGCGAGGGCGCCGATGCCGGACTGCGGGTCGGTGGCCGTGACGGCAGGCGGGATCAGACCGGTCGCGGTGACGAGCCCGAGCCACAGCGGCATGAAGCCCGAGTCGATCTGGCCGCCGGAGGCGACCACGTCGCGGTAGACGTCGGCCGCGGGGACCTGCGGGAAGATCGCCTTGAGCCCGGCGGGCCTGCCGGCAGCGGCGAAGATCTGGCTGATGCCCATGTAGGAGGCGCCGGTCATCGCGGTGCTGCCGTTGCTCCACGGCTGCTTGTGCGCCCAGGTCATCACCTCGGCGGCGTCCTTGTCCTCGCGGGCGTCGAACGCGTTCCAGGTGCCCTCGGACGAGCCGGTGCCGCGCGCGTCGACGGTCAGCTGGGCGTAGCCGCGGGCGACGAGGTACGCCGGGTCGGCGCCGGCGAGGGTGCCCCCGAAGCCGCCGGCGATCACGGACTTGTTGTAGGCGGTGATGGTCACGACGACCGGCACCTTCGCGCCGATCGGGGTGCCGTCGGCGTTGGCCGGCAGGGTCAGGTCACCGCGCAGCTTCACGCCGTCGGACATCGGGATCGCGAGGTCCTTGACGGTGCTGGTGGCGGCGTACTGTGCGGGCCGCGCCTTCCAGCCGCTTGCTGGTGTTGCTGCTGCTGCTGCGGTTGGCGTTGCTGCGGCCGATGCGCTGGTGGCCGCTTGCGCCGGGGCGACGGTGAACGTGGCTGCGGCAAGTGCGCCGGCGACGGCCGGCACGGTGATCAGTCGAACAAACGGACGTCGCGACATTGCGGTTCCTCCCTGGAAGCCTCTGGGGGGAGAAACGAGCGGGACCAGATCGGGTTACCGGACGTGACCGGGGTCACGGGGGTGGGCCTGGGGCGGGTGGGCTGACGGGCGGGCGCTTGGACATGCGAATGTCGCTGGTGGGGCTGGTGGGTGCCCCTTTGGGCGCGTGAGCCACTTTCGCATGTCGAAGGGTGGCTCGGGTCGGCTCTGCGAGGCCCCGGACCCCCCTGACAACGGAAGATCCCCGGCACCGGGTGCCGGGGATCCTCCACTGATCTCAGTCTCGAGCTGATGGTTCTCGACTCAGAGGTCGAACAGGGAGCCGCCTTCGCCGATCTCGGCGTCGGTCCGGGGCTGGTGAGCCTCGCCGGAGGCAGCCGGCTTCGGCTTCTCCTCCGTGCTCTCGCCGGCTCCTCGGCCTCGTCGCTCGACCCCTCGTCCGGCTCGGACTCGGGCTCGGCGTCCTGGGCCGCTGAGTCCTCGTCCGGTACGTCGTCGGAGTCCGACTCTGCCTCGGTCGGAGACGTGTCAGCACCGTCGGAGAACTTGGCCTTGATGTCGCGCAGCGAGGTCACCGGCACGTCGCTCGACTCGTCCTCCGTCGACGCCCCCGGCTCTACGTCTGCCTCGACCTCGGGCCCGGCGTCCTTGTCCGGCTTGACGTCGGTGTCGGCGTCGTCCTGGCTGCGGTCGGTAGCGGAGTCGGTGGTGGAGTCGCCGGCGGCGTCTTCGTCGACCGCGGTCTCGGTGCCGGAGCTGCTGGGGACCTCGGGGGCGGGGGCTTCCTCTTCGGCTGGTTCTTCGATGTCGAAGAGTGATCCGCCTTCGGGGATCGAGGTGGCCGGGGTGGACACCGTCCCGCTGGAGGTTGGCGCTGGCTTCTCCTCGGTCGCTTCGGTCTTCGCTTCGACGGGCTCTTCCTCCGCGGCTGCCTCAGGCTCAGCCTCGCCCTCCTCGCCAGAGTCCGCCGCGTCCTTGTCCGGCTCGACCTCGGGGTCGGTCTGGTCCTCGCTGGTGGCGACGTCGGTGTCGGCGTCGTCCTGGCTGCGGTCGGTCTCGGAGTCGGTGGTGGAGTCACCGGCGGCGT
The DNA here is from genome assembly GCA_963782305.1 of uncultured Actinomycetota bacterium. GTDB lineage: Bacteria > Actinomycetota > Actinomycetes > Propionibacteriales > Nocardioidaceae > Marmoricola. Next base: position 13,994 of record CAWAJJ010000002.1, read on the forward strand.
CTTCGTCGACCGCGGTCTCGGTGTCGGAGCCACTGGGGACCTTGGCGGCGGGGGCTTCCTCTTCGGCTGGTTCTTCGATGTCGAAGAGTGATCCGCCTTCGGGGATCTCCTTGGCGGGAGTCGAGGTGGTGCCGCTGGAGGTCGGTGTCTCCGGCTTGACCTCGGGGTCGGTCTGGTCCTCGCTGGTGGCGACGTCGGTGTCGGCGTCATCGTGGCTGCGGTCGGTGTCGCCGTCGGTGGTGGAGTCGCCGGCGGCGTCTTCGTCGACCGCGGTCTCGGTGTCGGAGCCACTGGGGACCTTGGCGGCGGGGGCTTCCTCTTCGGCTGGTTCTTCGATGTCGAAGAGTGAGCCGCCTTCGGGGATCTCCTTGGCCGGGGTGGACGTCGTACCGCTCGAACTCGGGGCCGGCTCGTCCTCCGATGCCTCGGACTTCGACTCGGTGTCCTCGTCCGGCTCGACGTCGGTGTCGGCGTCGTCCGCTGCGCGGTCGGTCTCGCCATCGGTCGTGGAGTCGCCTGCGGCGTCCTCGTCGGCGGGGGTGTCCGCGTCCGAGGTCTTCGCCTCAACGGTCGTCGGGGTCGACTCCTCGGCGTCGTCGTCCCCACCGATGTCGAACAGCGAACCGCCGCCACCGAGGCCCTCGTCCGACTTCTTCGCCTCGGGCTCGGCTTCCTTCTCCGGCTCGGGCTCCTTCTCCGTAGAGGCCGAGGAGTCGTCGTCCCCGAGATCGAACAGCGATCCGCCGCTGGACTTGGCCTCGGGCTCGGCTTCCTTCTCCGGCTCGGGCTCGGCCTCGTCGTCGGACGAGGAGTCGACGTCGAACAGCGACCCGCCCCCGCTCGCCTTGGCGGCCGGGCCGACGTCCTCGGTCTTGGTCACGGTCTCGTCGGTCTGGGTGGCGTCGCCTGCCTCGGGCTCGGCCTTGGTGGCCTCGTCGTCGGTGGCGACCGCGGTCGCAGTACCGCCGGACCCACCCGCGGAGCCGGACTTCGCCTGGGCGGGCACGGCCTTCGCCGTCTCACCCTTGATGGAGGCGAGCAGCATCTGGGCGACGTCGAGGACCTCGACCTCCTCGCGGGCCTCGCCCTTGCTCTGCGCAGACGTGAGCCCGTCGGAGAGCATCACCCGGCAGAAGGGGCAGCCCACGGCGATCTGGTCGGCGCCGGTCTCGACGGCCTCCTTGGTGCGGGTCTCGTTGATCCGCGAGCCGATGGTCTCCTCCATCCACATGCGGGCGCCGCCGGCGCCACAGCAGAAGGACCGCTCGGAGTTGCGCGGCATCTCGGTGAGCGTGGCGTCGGGGATCACGGCCAGCAGCTCGCGCGGCGGGGAGTAGACCCCGTTGTGACGCCCGATGTAGCAGGGGTCGTGGTACGTGATCGACCGCTTCGCAGCGCCTGCAGTCGCTTCCACCGGCACCAGCTTCTTCTCGCGCACGAGGCGGTTGAGCAGCTGGGTGTGGTGGACGACCTCGAGCTCGATGCCGAGCTGGGAGTACTCGTTCTTCAGGGTGTTGAAGCAGTGTGCGCAGGTGGAGACGACCTTCTTGACCTTCGTCTCCTTGAAGGTCGCGATGTTCTCGGCCGCGAGCCCCTGGAACACGAACTCGTTGCCGGCACGGCGGGCGGAGTCGCCGGTGCAGGTCTCGCCGTTGCCGAGTACGGCGAACGTCACCCCCGCCATGTCCAGCAGCTCGGCCACGGCGCGCGTGGTCTTCTTGGCGCGGTCCTCGTAGGCGCCGGCGCAGCCGACCCAGAAGAGCCACTCGACCTCGTCGAGCGACTCGACGTCCTCACCGACGACCTTCACGTCGAACGGCAGGTCCTTGGCCCAGTCCATCCGTGCCTTGGGGGACATGTTCCAGGGGTTGCCCTTGTTCTCCAGGCCCTTGAACAGCCCGTTGAGCTCGGCCGGGAAGTTCGACTCGACCAGCACCTGGTAGCGACGCATGTCGACGATGTGGTCGACGTGCTCGATGTCGACGGGGCACTGCTGCACGCAGGCGCCGCAGGTCACGCAGGACCAGAGCACGTCCGGGTCGATCACGGCCGCGCCACTGTCAGGCATGTAGAACCAGTCGTCGCCGGTGTCCCCGATGAGCGGCCGCTCCACCTCGCGCGCCAGCTTCTCGTTGCCCTCGAGCAGGCCGTCGCGCTTGTCTTCGTCGGCCAGGAGGTACGGCGCCTTGGAGAGCGTGTGGTCCCGCAGGGCCATGATCATCAGCTTCGGCGACAGCGGCTTCTCGGTGTTCCAGGCCGGGCACTGGTCCTGGCAACGGCCGCACTCCGTGCAGGTCGTGAAGTCGAGGATGCCCTTCCAGCTGAAGTCCTCAGCGGCGCCGACGCCGAGCTTGGCGTCCTCGTCGAGGTCCTCGAGGTCGTCGAGCTTGAGCGGCTTGCCCTCGCTCATCATCGGCTTGGCGGCACCCAGCGCCACCGGCTGCCGACCGAAGAGGACGTTGAGCGGGGCGAGGAAGATGTGCAGGTGCTTGGAGTTGAGCACGAAGATCAAGAAGGCCAGCATGACGCCGATGTGCAGCAGCAGACCGACTCCGATGAGCAGGCTGCTGTCGGGCAGGATCTTGCCCAGCCCGTAGGAGACGAACGCCGCCTTGCCGTAGCCGCGGTCGGTGCCCATGTCGCGGGCCTCGACGGCACCGCGGAAGAGGAAGAGCGTCCAGAGGACGTTGAAGATCATGAACAGGGTGAAGTACGCCGGGCCGAGGTGCGAGCCGAAGAACCGGGACCCGCGGCCCTGGTTCTTCGGGTTGTTCACGATCCGGATCCACCAGAAGGTGCCGATGCCGAGGAAGCACATCACGGCGATGAAGTCCTGCACGAAGCCGAGCACCGACCAGTTGCCGAAGACGAACCAGTTCCACTCGGGGTCGCGCGTGAGCAGGACGGCGTACGCCTCGAGGTAGACGGTGCCCAGGATGAAGAAGGCCCACATCACGAAGAAGTGAGCCGTGCCGGGCACGGTCCACTTGAGCAGCTTCTTCTGCCCGAAGACCTCGACGACCTGGCGCTTCATCGCGGCCCCGAGCCGACCGGTGACGCCCTCGATGCGGTCGGGAGCGGGCTGGCCGACGGTGATCGCGCGGAAGAGGAAGTAGACCCGCTTCGCAGCCAGCGGCAGCGCCACGGCGTTCATCAGGAGACCGAGGATGAGCACCAGCGTCACGAGTAGCTCCCAACTGACCGGCACAGTCGCCGGAAGTGTCTGGATAACGGCGTTGAGACTACTGCGCGTCTGCCTCGCGGGTCAGTGAGCCTCGGTGTGCGAAATGCTACCTCTCGGTAACTTGCCGCTGATCCCGGCCCCGGGGCGCCGCGATCAGAGGCCCCGCGCGTCGTCGTACGCCGGGATGGGTGCACAAAGCGGGCGGGGTTGTCGGCCGGTCCATGACGTTCTCGGGTGTTGCAACGCCCAGTAACGTCAGGGATCCCCGGGTAGCCGGGGAAACCTGCACCCCGCCGGCCCCCTAGCCCTTGACCACCTTCGTCACCGTGCCGGCGCGTTGAAGTCCACGTGCAGGGGGCCGTCGGTGGCGCAGTAGCTGAAGGTGTTGCCCAGGCGGCGGTCGGGCTGGCCGGCGGCCTGCAGGGTCTGCCAGTCGGTCATCCCGGCCTTGACCCGCGACTTGATCACCGTCGAGGACAGCTTCGAGGTCGGGTTGGTGCAGGCGTTGGGCCTGACGCCGTAGGCGCGCTCCCACATCTGCAGGTAGGCCTCGGGGCCGCGGGACATGTCCTTCACGATGTCGTTGCCGGCCTGCATCTTGAGGTCCTGGATCCAGTCCGGGTAGAGGCCGTAGTGCGAGACGCCGTCGTTGTTGATGTCGTAGACGCGCTGGCCGCTGACCTGCTTGTCGACCTTGACGCCCCCGAGCGTGGTGAACGGGTAGGTCACCGGGTGGTCGCTGGCGGCGTTCGGCCGCGGGTCACCCTGCGCGCCGAGGCCGTTGATGTCGGCGCCGAAGCCGATGCCCCAGTAGGTCTTCGGGTTCGCCCAGGTCAGGTGGCGCTTCCACTTGTCGACGAAGCCGTTGCTGTCCCCGGCGTACGGCGTGATGAAGCCCTGGTCCTTGTAGATCCGCGGGTAGGCGTCCGGGGTGGACCACGAGTGGCTGGACAGTACGCCGCTGTACTTCATCGACTCGACCAGGTCGAGCGAGGCCTTGCGGGCCTTGACGCTCATGTGGTCGGGGTCGAAGAGCATGTGCCGCTTGGCCAGGCCCTGGATCGTGTGCGCCCCCAGGTCGGTCAGTCCGAGCGAGTTGCAGTGGTGCGCGGCCGGGTAGATCGGCAGCGAGGGGAGGGTGACCCCGGAGGCCTTGGCCACGGCGCCGAAGAGGGCGTCCTGGGCGGGCAGCTTGTTGGAGTCGATCGGGGCCGCCAGGGTCTGGTCGCGGTCGTGGATCTCGGGGTCGTTCGGGTTGCAGGTCTGCATCCGCCAGGCGGAGCCGGTCTCGAGCTGGTTGGCTCCGTTGACGAGTACGCCGGTGCTGCCCTCGTCGCCGGCGACGCCTGACAGGGCGTTGTCGAACTTGTTGACCAGCTCCATCTGGGAGACGCCCATCTTGCGGACCTCGTCGAGCTGCGAGTCGATGGTGGCGTTGGTGCACTTCAGGTCCGGGACACCGAGCTTCTGCGTGCAGCCGAAGGGCACGGAGGTCTCGATGCCCATGACGACCGCGAGCTTGCCGGCGTTGATGACCTGGCGGGCCTGCGACGGGGTGGTCACGATGCGGTACCAGCCCTTGCCGGGCCCACCACTCTGCGCGTCGACGTAGGCCTCGAGCGCGCGCATGTCCTTGGCCTGGAGCCGGATCGAGTCCATGTCGTCGCAGGAGTTGCGCTTGAGCGGGTAGATCTCGCAGAGCTTGTTGTTCTCGACGAGCAGGTTCACCAGGATCCGCTGCCCGGCACGCCAGGAGCGCTCGATCCACTTGTAGTAGGTGCCCTCGTGGGTCAGCGAGTCCGGAGCCGGCCAGTCCTTGAAGGTCGGCCAGCCGACCGGGTCGTGGGTGGGCTTGCCCGACAGGAGGGCCTCGACCAGGGCGCCGTTGCCCCCGGTGAGCTCGTGGTCCGGGCAGTCGCGCAGGGCCACGGTGACGCCGTACGGCGACCACGGGCGACCGCAGTGGATGTCACCACCGAGGAACTCGAAGGCCATCCCGTGGGTGTGCGCGTCGATGAAGCCGCGCACCTCCTGGGTCTTGCTGACCCCGGAGATCGGGTTGCCGGTGACGTTGGTGCTGACCTCGGGGAAGTCCTTGCACCCGGTCCGCAGCTGGAGCCGGAACTTGCTGCCGGCGGGGGTCAGGGTGGCCTTGCCGGCGGCGTCGGTCAGGAATCCCTTGCCGGGGACCTCGAACCGGAACTGGCCCTTGCTCGGCATGGTGGTGACCCAGTCGTTGGTGGGTCCAGGGGCTGCGGCGTACGACGCGGCCGGCTTGCCGGCGTCGAGGAACGTGCCGGCCCGCGTGTAGAGCAGGTAGCGGCCGAGCGCGCTGGGCTTGAAGTAGAGGGGCTCGCCGGCACCGATCGAGGTGGCCGTGAACGAGGGGGTGGTCGCGCCGCCGAGCCAGCGGCCGGTCGCGGCGGACTGCACGCCGTAGCAGGCGTTGAACATGTTGTAGCGGTCCGTGGGCGAGGAGGCGTGGGTGGTGCTGACGACCGGGACGCTGGACAGCTTCGGCTCGGTCTCCGCGCGCTGCTCGGCCGCTCCGCTGGCCGCGAGCCTGGCCTGGTCCGCCGTGGTCGGGTCAGCGGTCTCGCTGGTGGTGACCGTCGCCGACCGGGAGACAGCGTTCTTGGTCTTCGGGTCGTTGTGGTTGTGCGTCGCCCCGTCCGTGAGGCCGTTGGGGTGCACGTGGGAGCCGTCGGCGAGGTAGACGGTGCCGGCCCCCTGCGCCGCGGAAGCCTTGTTCTTGGCGGCCGTTGCGTAGGCCTTCTTGTACCCGTCGACGTCGTCGCCCGCTCCCGAGAATCCCTGGCCCGGCAGCAGGACCACGGCGAGCGCCGCCCCGGCCGAGATCGAGACGGCGGCGAAGAGGCGGCGTCGGGCAGACGATGGCGCGGTGCCCGAGCGGGAGATGAAGCGGCCCATGGGAGTCCTTTGTCGAGGCGTCAGGCAAGCAACGAGCGGAGGGGCCGATCAGTCACGGGTGTACCCGAACCTCGCCTACTCGGCGCTGCGCTCGTCCTGACGGGGGATCAGCCCCCAGGCGAGGACGGGGCACAGGGCCGCGAGGCCGAAGGTCGCGGCGTACCCCCACTGGCTGATCGCCAGCCCGGCGAGCGGGGCGACGGCTGCGGCGGCGAGGTACTGCGCCGTGTTCTGTACGCCGAGGGCGCGCCCCGACCAGTACGACCCGGCGCGCTCGGCGACGCTCGTGAACGCGAGCCCGTTGTCCGCCACGGTCACCGTCGAGGCGACCACCAGGAGGACGACCGCCACCGCCAGCGGCTCGGTGAGGCCGAGCAGCCCCATCGTGACCGCCGCGGCGAGGGCCACCCAGCGCAGCGGCCGGACGCGCGAGCCGACGACGTCGGAGAGGTGCCCGACCCCGATGCGGCCCAGGGCGCCGATCACGTGGGTGCCGGCGACCAGGCCGCCCGCCGCGGCCGCCGACCAGTCGCGCTCCTGCACCAGCCAGGTCAGCGAGTAGGTCCACACCACGAACTGCGGCACCACGAGCAGCACCGAGACGCCGTGCACCCGGGTCAGGAACGAGCTGGCGCGGTAGGGGTTGGCCGTCAGCGCCGGGGTCGCGGTCGGCCGGGGCGGGTCGATCACGATCGCGGCCACCACCACCAGGGCGAGAGTCACGGCAACCACGGGGATCCACAGCGCAGCCCGCAGGCTCACGTGCTCCGCCGTGACCGCGATCGTGGCGGCACCGAGGGCGACGCCCAGGGGTTGCGCCATCTGGCGGATGCCCATCGCCAGGCCGCGTCGCTGCGGCGGGAACCAGCCCACCACGATGCGACCACTCGCCGAGCCCGTGCTGGCGGCCGCCATGCCGACGACGAACAGGACGGCGCTCAGCGCCACTGTCCCCTGGACCGTCGTCGCGAGCGCGCCGAACACAGCGGTCCCGCCGAGGCCGGCGAGCAGCACGGTGCGCTCACCGACCCGGTCGACGAGCAGGCCCCAGAGGAAGAGGGTGACCATCACGCCGGCGATGGGCATCGCGGCGACGGTTCCGGCCTGGGCCAGGGACAGCCCGCGGGTGTCCTGCAGGGAGGGGATCAGGAAGGCCGGGCCGTTGATCGCGACCGACGCCGTTCCCTGGGCCGCGACGCTGGCGCCGAGCATGGCCCACCGCCGGCCGTTCCCGATGGAGGCGGCGTCGAGCCCGGTCACCCGTGTGTTCACCGGGTCACGCTAGACGCCGCTACCCGCCGCCGATCCGGCGGCTGACGGTGAGCGCGGTGGCGGAGACCGCCGCCACGAGGGCAGCGAGGTCGAGGTCGTCGTCCGACCCGTAGGTGGTGGCGATCCCGGCGAGCGGGGTGCCGTTGTGGTCGAGCACGGCTGCGGCGACCGACGCGAACCCCGGGGTGACCTCGCCGTCCTCGAAGGCATAGCCCCGCTGCCGGGTATCGCTCAGCACGCTGCGCAACGCGTGCAGGCTCTGCGGACCTCTTCCGTGGCGGTCGACGAACGCGCTCTTGTCCGGGTAGAGCGCGCGCACCTGGCTTGCCGGCATCGCGGCCATGATCGCGCGACCGCTCGCAGTCAGGTGCGCCGGCAGGCGTACGCCGACGTCGGTCACCAGCGGCGCCCGCCCCGGCGCGCGCTCCTCCAGGACGTAGAGCACCTCGCGGCCGTGCGGCACCGCGAGGTGCGCAGACTGGCCGATCCGGTCGACGAGCGCGGCCAGCGGACGGTGGGCGATCCGCTGCAGGGGAGCCTGCCGGGCGTAGCCGATGCCCACCTCGAACGCCGCGATCCCCAGGCAGTAGCGGCTCTCCTCGGGGATGTGGGTCACGAACCCCTGCTCGATCATCGCGTTGACCAGGTGGTACGCCGTCGAGCGCGGCAGGTCCAGGGCGCCGGCCAGCCGCTCCAGGGGCACCGGGTCCGGCTGCGAGGCCAGGAACCGCAGCACCATCAACGTCCTGGTGGCGGCGGGGACCTGGCTCATGTCCGAAAACCTAACGCCCCCACCTTCTGGTGCGGAGTTGCGTGTTCCGACGCGCTCTCGGCCGCGATGTCGCAAGATGGGGGCGACGATCGGGCGTCGTACGGCGCTCGCCCCGATGAGACGGAGTGATCTCGTGCCTCGAAAGCTCTTCACCGTGATGCTGCTCGCCACCGTGATGGTCATGTCCGTGCTGGTGGCGCCGTCCGAGGCGGCTGCGCCGAGCAAGCGCAAGTGGCTCAAGGACACCCGCACCGCGATGCACGGCTCGCGCGCCTATGTCTCGCGCCGGGTGAACAAGGGCGGCACCAAGCTCGCCATCAACTTCGACATCGACAACACCTCGCTGGCCACCTACTACCGGCGTGGTCATGCGGTGCCAGTGGTCCTCCGGTTCGCGAAGTACGCGCACAAGCGCGGGGTGACCATCCTGTTCAACACCGGGCGCACCGCGGACGACCTGGCCCAGCCCCTGGCCTGGCTGCGGAACGCGGGCTACCCGGTGGGCGGGATCTGTGCGCGCAACAAGGGTGAGGGCCTGGTCGCGGGCAAGCAGCGCTGCCGCCAGCAGTACGTCGACGCGGGCTACACGCTCATCGCCAACGTCGGCAACCGGAAGACCGACTTCACCGGCGGCAACTACGAGCGTCGGTTCAAGCTGCCCAGCTACGGCAACGTGCTGGGCTGACCCCCCGCCGGTTGAACGAGCCCGGCTCAGTACTGGTGGAACCAGCGGCCCATCTCGGCCGAGGTGCCGGGGCAGGTGACGTTCTGGTCGCGGCCGTCCTCCACCCACTGGCCGAGGACGGACTCACCGCCCTGGAACATCCGCTCCGGGCCGCAGCGGCGCAGCGCCTCGTCCCTCGAGGTCTGCCCGGCGGCGCGCCACTCCGGGATCCCGAGCCGGAGGCTGCCGACCACGTGGGTCCACAGCGCCTGGGTGGAGTAGGCGCCGATGGCGAAGCCGGCGTCGGTGTAGCCACGGGCGGCTCCACGGACCACGGCTGCGTTGGCGGCGGTGTCGGACGGCCAGTCGAACTCCGGCACCGGCTCTACGTCGAGCCAGATGATCGGTGACTCGAGGCCGGCGCTCCTCATCGTGTTCAGGTTGAACTTCGCCTGCGCGTAGCCGACGTTGCTCAGCGCGCCCGACTTCGTCTTGGCGTCGAAGGGTCCCTTGCCGCCGTAGGTCTCGAGGTCGCCGTCGCGGGGCGTGCTGATCACGGAGTACGCCGCCGCCATCAGTCCTCGAGAGCGCACCCACTGCACCTGGCTGGCCAGGCACGGGTTCGGGTAGAAGCCCGGCCCGTTGGTCAGGCCGATGATCACGTAGCGCGCGGCGTCGATCGGCATCGGTGACCCCTGCGACCGCTTCTGGGGGATGCCCATCCCCTTCGGGCACTGCGGCCAGCTGATGTCCCCGCCGAGGATCGGCCCGGTGGGACGCGGCTTCCGGGTCGCCTTGGGCACCGGGGAGAGGTCGGGAACGTCGATCGAGGGAGTGGGCTGGGCCGCCGGGGTCCTCGCGGCATCCGGCTTCGCGGTGACCGTGGCGGTCGCGGACGGGGTGGCGGCTGCTGCGCCGTCGGTCTGCTTCGACTTCGGCTTCAGGGGGGCCTCGCAGCCGGTCACGGCGAGGACGACCAGGAGCGCCAGCAGTGCTGGCACGACGTGTCTGCGCACGGTCACGGCTCCTCGCACCTCCCTGGTCCTTCGCCCGGTATGAGCCCGGGTGCGGGACATGGTGCCACGCCCGCGCGTGTCTCGGGTCCGAGACTCCCAGGTGGTTCGACGGCTGGCACGGCGAGCCGGGAGGGGGTTGCATGGACCCATGTCTGAGCAGGGTTCGTCCATCGCTGTCGGGGTCGGTCCACTCTCCTTCGAGGAAGTGGTCGCCGTCGCGCGTCACGGGGCTCCGGTGCGGGTGACCGACGAGGCGCTCGCGGCGATCGCCCGTGCCCGGGAGACCGTCGACACGCTCGCTGCCGGAGCGACCCCCGCCTACGGGATCTCGACCGGCTTCGGTGCCCTCGCCACCCGGCACATCCCGACCGAGATGCGCGCGCAGCTCCAGAAGTCCCTGGTCCGGTCGCACGCCGCCGGCTCCGGGCCGGAGGTCGAGCGGGAGGTCGTGCGCGGGTTGATGCTGCTGCGCCTCTCGACACTGGCGACCGGCCGGACCGGCGTACGCCCTGAGCTGGCGGAGCTGATCGCGTCGTTCCTCAACGCCGGCATCACCCCGGTGGTCCACGAGTACGGCTCCCTCGGCTGCTCCGGCGACCTCGCGCCGCTCTCGCACTGCGCCCTGGCCTACATGGGCGAGGGCGAGGTCCGCGACGCCGCGGGCGTGCTGATGCCCGCCGCCGAGGCGCTGGCGGCTGCCGGGCTGGTCCCGGTCGAGCTGGTCGCGAAGGAGGGCCTGGCACTGATCAACGGCACCGACGGGATGCTCGGCATGCTCGTGCTGGCGTTGACGGATCTCGCGGTGCTGCTGCGTACGGCGGACATCGCCGCCGCCATGTCCGTCGAGGGGCAGCTCGCCACCGACCGGGTCTTCGCTCCCGAGCTGCAGGCGATCAGGCCGCACCCCGGCCAGGCCGCGTCCGCCGCGAACCTCGTCGCGATCCTCGAGGACTCCGGTGTGGTCGCCTCCCACCGCGGACCCGACTGCAACCGGGTGCAGGACGCCTACTCGCTGCGGTGCTCGCCGCAGGTGCACGGCGCCGCCCGGGACACCCTCGACCACTGTGCCGTCGTCGCCGGGCGCGAGCTGGCCAGCGCCGTCGACAACCCGGTGGTGCTGGTTTCGACAGGATCGACCGACGGAGGGCGAGTCGAGTCCAACGGCAACTTCCACGGTGCCCCGGTCGCCTACGTCCTGGACTTCGCGGCGATCGTCGCGGCCGACGTGGCCTCGATCAGCGAGCGTCGTACGGACCGGTTCCTGGACCGCACCCGCAGCCACGGCCTGCCGCCGTTCCTCGCCCACGACCCGGGCGTGGACAGCGGGCACATGATCGCGCAGTACACCCAGGCCGCGATCGTCTCGGAGATGAAGCGCCTCGCCAACCCGGCCAGCGTCGACTCGATCCCCTCCAGCGCGATGCAGGAGGACCACGTCTCGATGGGCTGGTCGGCGGCCCGCAAGCTGCGCCGCTCCGTCGACGGCCTGACGCGGGTGATCGCCATCGAGGTGCTCACCGCGGCGCGCGCGCTCGACCTCCGCAGGCCGCTGGAGCCGTCGCCGGCGACCGGGGCCGTCGTACGGCTGCTGCGCTCGTCCGGCATCGAGGGCCCCGGCCCCGACCGGCACCTCTCGCCCGAGATCGAGACCTGCGTCAACCTCGTCCGCGACGGCCAGCGTCCTGGCCGCCGCCGAATCAGTGATCGGAGAACTGAAGTGACTTCGACAGGCTCAATCGGCGAAGGGGAGAACCCCCGGCTTCCCATCCACGCCGCCCACGGCACCGAGCTGACCGCGGGCTCGTGGCAGACCGAGGCGCCGCTGCGGATGCTGATGAACAACCTCGACCCGGAGAACGCCGAGAACCCCGCGGAGCTGGTGGTGTACGGCGGGACCGGCAAGGCGGCGCGCAACTGGGAGTCGTACGACGCCCTGGTGCGGACGCTGACCACGCTCAAGGACGACGAGACCATGCTCGTGCAGAGCGGCAAGCCGGTCGGCGTCATGCGCACGCACGAGTGGGCGCCGCGCGTGCTGATCGCCAACTCCAACCTGGTCGGCGACTGGGCCAACTGGGAGGAGTTCCGGCGCCTCGAGGAGCTCGGCCTGACGATGTACGGCCAGATGACCGCCGGCTCGTGGATCTACATCGGCACCCAGGGCATCCTGCAGGGCACCTTCGAGACCTTTGCCGCCGTGGCCGACAAGAGGTTCGGCGGCACTCTCGCCGGGACCATCACGCTCACCGCCGGGCTCGGCGGCATGGGTGGCGCCCAGCCACTCGCCGTGACGATGAACGACGGCGTTGCCATCTGCATCGACGTCGACGACAGCCGGATCAAGCGCCGCATCGAGCACCGCTACCTCGACGTCCAGGCCGACTCCCTCGAGCACGCCGTCGAGCTCGCGATCGAGGCGCGCGACGCCCGCAAGCCGCTCTCCATCGGGGTGCTCGGCAACGCGGCCGAGATGTTCCCGGCGCTGCTGGAGAACGACGCCCCGATCGACATCGTCACCGACCAGACCTCGGCTCACGACCCGCTGTCCTACCTCCCGGTCGGAGTTCCGTTCGGCGAGTGGCACGACGCCGCCCGCCGCGACCCGGAGGGCTTCACCAAGGACGCGCAGGCCTCGATGGCCGCGCACGTCCGCGCGATGGTCGAGTTCCAGGACAAGGGTGCCGAGGTCTTCGACTACGGCAACTCGATCCGTGACGAGGCCCGCAAGGGCGGTTACGACCGCGCCTTCGAGTTCCCCGGCTTCGTGCCGGCGTACATCCGCCCGCTCTTCTGCGAGGGCAAGGGCCCGTTCCGCTGGGCGGCGCTCTCCGGCGATCCCGCCGACATCGCGGCGACCGACAAGGCGATCCTCGAGCTGTTCCCCGACAACGAGCGGCTGCACAAGTGGATCAAGATGGCCGGTGAGCGGGTTGCCTTCCAGGGCCTGCCGGCGCGCATCTGCTGGCTCGGGTACGGCGAGCGCCACCTCGCCGGCCTGAAGTTCAACGAGATGGTCGCCTCCGGTGAGCTGAAGGCCCCGGTCGTGATCGGCCGCGACCACCTCGACGCCGGGTCGGTGGCCTCGCCGTACCGCGAGACCGAGGCGATGCTCGACGGCTCCGACGCGATCGCCGACTGGGCGCTGCTCAATGCGCTCGTCAACACCGCCTCTGGCGCCACCTGGGTCTCGATCCACCACGGCGGCGGTGTCGGCATGGGCCGCTCCATCCATGCCGGCCAGGTCTGTGTCGCCGACGGCACCGACCTCGCCGCCCAGAAGATCGAGCGCGTCCTCACCAACGACCCCGGCATGGGCGTCATCCGCCACGTCGACGCCGGCTACGACCGCGCCATCGAGGTGGCCGCCGAGCGCGGAGTCCGCATCCCGATGACCGAGTAGGCACTGGGTGCATCGACAGGCTGACTCGACCCCCGCCGGTTGAGCCTGTCGAAACCTCGTTCGGCGGGTGTGGGGGTTTCGACAAGCTCAACCGGCGGTGGCGCGGATGGACAGGGTGGGGGAATGGAATGGTTCACGACTCCCGTCACGGGTGACATGCTCCGCGGGGCCCTCGACGTGGAGTCCACGGCGGCAGGGGTGCTGCCCCACCGCCTGCCAGCGTGGGCTCGCAGGCAGATCCCCGACGACCAGCTGGCCATGGCCGAAGCGCAGCCCAGCGGCGTACGGCTCGTCTTCCGCACCGAGGCCAGGAACCTCGAGCTGGACGTGCTGCCCACGAAGATGGCTTACCTGGGTGCACCGCCTCGGCCCGACGGCGTCTACGACCTGCTCGTCGACGGCAGCCTTGCGGGACAGGCCACGGCGCCCGGCGGCAACGTGCGGACCATGGACATGACGACCGGGACTGCGACCACCACTCCGGGTCCGGTCGCCACCCTCCGGTTCACCGATCTCGCGCCGGGGCCGAAGGACATCGAGATCTGGCTGCCGCACAACGAGATCACCGGGCTCGTCACCCTGCGCACCGACGCACCGGCCGAGCCGGCGCGCGACCACGGACGCAAGACGTGGCTGCACCACGGCAGCTCGATCAGCCACGGCTCGAACGCCGAGAGTCCCACCACCATCTGGCCGGCTCTGGCCGCGGCCCGCGGCGGCGTCGAGCTGGTCAACCTGGGCTTCGGCGGTGGTGCCCTGCTGGACCCGTTCACGGCACGCGCCATGCGCGACACGGCCGCGGACCTGATCAGCGTCAAGATCGGGATCAACCTCGTCAACACCGACCTGATGCGACTGCGTGCCTTCGGCCCCGCCGTGCACGGCTTCCTCGACACGATCCGCGAGGGCCACCCCACGACGCCGCTGCTGGTCGTCTCGTCGATCCTGTGTCCCGTCCAGGAGGACACCCCCGGCCCCCTCGCGCCGGACCTCACCAAGCTCAGCGAGGGGATCCTGAGCTTCGTCGCCACCGGCGATGCCGCCGACCGCACTCGGCTGACCCTCGGCATCGTTCGCGACGAGCTCTCCCGCCTCACCACAGCGAGGGCGGAGAGCGACCCGAACCTGCACTACCTCGACGGCCGTGAGCTGTACGGCGAGGCCGACTTCGCCGACCTGCCCCTGCCCGACCAGGTCCACCCCGACGCGGCAGCACACCGCCGCATCGGGGAGCGCTTCGCCGAGCTGGCCTTCGGCGCAGGCCGCCCGCTCGCCACCACCCAGAACGGCTAAGACCTCTCCGTGCCCGCCCAGACCAGGCTCCCGAACGCCACGACCAGGGCGACGTTCACGGGTACGGCGACCGCCGAGATGTTGCCGATGTGCGCGACCGGCCAGGCGATGATCGCCACCAGGACGAGCAGCGCCTGCCAGCGGTAGCCCAGCCTGTTCAGTGCCACCGCGACCAGCGCGAAGGAGATCGGGAAGAACAGGCCCAGCGGCTTGATCAGGTTGGCGGCCCCGGGCTGGTCGACGAGCTGGACGTCGCCCAGCGACATGTGGATCGCCTCGAAGCCGTACGCCGCGTTGCCGACGAGCCCGACGAGACCGGTGAACAGGATCCAGGCCGCGAGCTTCGACTGCGCGGGCAGCCACGACGCGACGCGGAGTACGACGAACCCGTAGGCGATCGCGCCCAGGACGTGCAGCACGCCGGCGGTGCCGTCGTCCCAGCCGCGGGCGGCGTACGTCGCGTCCGCGGCCAGGTAGAGGACCGGCGCGACGAGCAGTGCGCCGCTCAGCAGCCGTTCGGTCGGTGTGGTCGTGCCGGTCTCGGCGCTGACGGAGATGGTGGTCATGGTGGTCCCCTTGTCCTCGAAGTTGACCCCAGCCTTCGACAAACGCACGCTCGTCACACCGGGGACAACCCTGGACTCGAGATGCAGGGAAAACCCTGGACCCGGAGAAGCGCCGCCGTGCCACGATGACCCGGTGACCCGTACCGACCCGCCGGGACTGCGCGGTCTCCTGCCCCTTCTCCTGCTCAGCCTCGTCGTCGTGCTCTTCGCGTTCGGGCTCTCGCGGGGGATCTGGCTGCCGAACCTGCACAACGGGCTGCTGGCCCTGGCGCTCACGATGGTCGGCGCCTACGTGCTGTTCCAGCGTCCCGGACACCGCGAGGGGCTCCTGTTCATGGCCGCCGGCACGGTCGAGGGAGTGATGTTCCTCGGCCGCCAGGTGGGCCACACGCCCAGCTCGACCAGCAGCGAGTGGTGGGGCTGGCTCGGCGTGTGGCCGGTCGTGATCGCGCTGGCCCTCACCACGCTGGCGGTGATCTGCTTCCCCGACGGTCGGCTCCCGTCGCCACGCTGGCGCCCCGTGGCAGCCTCGGTGATCGGGATCGCATGGGTGTACGCCGCGATCTCGGCGATCTGGCCCGTGGAGTACGCATCGGCCGGGGTGAGCACGACCCATCCCTTCACCACGAGCACCCCCGAGGTCGTCAGCAGCATCTGGGGAGCCACCGCCCACCCCGTCTACTTCGCGTTCCAGGTCCTCTGGGTGGTCGCCCTGGTCACTCGCTGGCGCTCGTCGGACGGGCACGTACGACGCCAGCTCCTCTGGGTCGGCGCCGCCGCAGCGATCTCGGTGGCCACCCTCGTGGTCGGGTTGGCGATCTGGGGAACACCGGTACCGGGGCTGATCTCCACCACCCTGCTGCCGGTCACGGCGGGCTGGGCGATCGTGCACGGTCAGCACGCGGCCGCGTACTCCGCGCTCAGCTGGTTGTCCCGGGCCGGGCCGGAGTCGAAGGACCTGCCCACCAGCATCGCCAGAGCCGGAGCAGAAGCCCTGGGCGCGACCGGGGCCGTGCTCTGGATGGGTCCGGGCGAGGACCTGCACGCGGTCGGGCTGTGGCCCGAGACAGGCGTAGACCTCCCGGCGACGGACCTCGACTCCCTGCACAGCGCGCCGGTGGTCCACGTCCGCACGGTGGTGAGTCAGGGCGCCGTGGTCGGCGCCCTGAGCATCAACCGTTCCCGGTCGAACCGGTTGTCGCTGTCCGAGGACCGTCTCTTCGACGACCTGGCTGCGCAGGCGGCCCTGGTGATCACCCACCTCAGCCTGTCCGATCTCATCGCCGATCAGCGACGTGCGGGCCACCTCGACGGGCTCAGCCCGCGCGAACGCGAGGTCCTCGAGCTGATGGCGCGTGGTCTGTCGAACGCGGCGATCTGCGAGGAGCTCCACCTGAGCATCAAGACCGTGGAACCGGTGGTGAGCACGATCTTCACCAAGCTCGGGCTGCATGCCGACTCCGCCAGCAACCGCCGCGTCCTGGCGGTGCTCGCGTTCGTTCGCACCTGACGGACGCCGACCAATGGCACAATCGCGACATGCCTGAACGCCCGGTCCGTGCCCGCTCCTCGTTCCCCGGGATCAGCACCCGCGCCTGGGAGCACCCGGCCGACAAGGGTGCGCTCGTCGCGCTGCGGAAGCTGAAGGGTTTCGACACCGTCCTCAAGGCGATGTCGGGCATGTTCAACGAGCGGGCCATGCGGCTCCAGTTCCTCGGCTCGGGCATCCGGGTGGACGAGCGCCAGTTCGAACGGCTGCACCGCCTGCTCGCCGAGGTCGGCGCGACGCTCGACTGCAACGGCCTCCCGGAGATGTACGTCGTCGCCGACCCCTTCCTGAACGCCATGACGGTGGGCCTGGACCGCCCGATCATCGTGCTCAACAGCGCCCTGGTCGAGCTGCTCGACGAGGACGAGCTCCGGTTCGTGATCGCGCACGAGCTCGGGCACGCGATGAGCGGGCACGCGCTCTACCAGACCCTGCTGCAGCGCCTGCTGGTGCTCAGCGGAGTCGTGAGCGCCTCGATCGTCGGCGGGGTCGGCCTCCGGGTGATCGTGGCCGCGCTGATGGAGTGGTCACGCAAGTCCGAGCTGTCCGCCGACCGCGCCGGGATGATCGCCACCCAGGACCCTGCCGTCGCCTTCCGCGTCCACATGAAGCTCGCCAGCGGCGGGAACCTCGACGACCTCGACACCACCTCGTTCTTCGCCCAGGGCACCGAGTACGCCGAGGCAGGCGACCTGCGCGAGTCGGTGCTCAAGCTGATGCTGGTCGAGAACCAGTCGCACCCGTTCGCCGTCGTACGAGCCCGGGAGCTGCGGCGCTGGGTGGACAGCGGCGAGTACACCCAGATCCTGGCCGGCAACTACCCCCGACGAGACGACGACGCCACGGCGAGCATGAGCGACTCCGCCCGCGAGGCTGCCAAGAGCTACGCGGACTCGTTCAGCGACACCCAGGACGCCCTGGGCAGATTCATCCACGACACCGCGGGGGCGCTCGGAAGCCTCAAGGGATGGTTCGACGAGAACTTCCGTCGCCGACCCTGAGCACTGCCCGAGCGGGCCTCGGCCTTCCCAGTAGGGCGATCGGGTTGTTAGGTTCCCTTTCTGGGAGGGTCTCCCTCCATCGGGAGCCCGGGGATCGTGGGAGCCGACATGACAGATCTCGTGGACCGCAGGCCGTCCTTCACCGAGCAGCTCAAACGACGCAAGCCGATCGCCGCGCAACGTGGGCCCCACAGCGGGCCTGAGCTGGAGCGCAGCTTCGGCACCTTCCAGCTGACCCTGTTCGGCGTCGGCGCCACCGTCGGCACGGGCATCTTCTTCGTCCTCCAGGAGGCGGTGCCCGACGCCGGGCCGGCGGTGATCATCTCGTTCCTGGTCGCCGGGCTCGGCGCCGGGCTGTCGGCGATCTGCTACGCGGAGGTGGCCAGTGCGATCCCGGTCAGCGGGTCGACGTACTCCTACGCCTACCACGCGCTCGGCGAGTTCGTCGCGATGATCGTGGCGGCCTGCGTCCTGCTGGAGTACGGCGTCTCCTCGGCGGCCGTCGCCGTCGGGTGGAGCGGCTACTTCAACGAGCTGCTGCAGAACCTGTTCGGCTTCCAGCTGCCCGACGCCCTGTCCTACTCGCCGGTGCCCTACGAGGACAACACCACCGGGATCGTCAACCTGCCGGCGGTCGTCCTCGTGCTGATGTGCATGGTGCTGCTGATCCGCGGGGCGAGCGAGTCCGCGCGGGTGAACACGATCATGGTGATGATCAAGCTGACCGTCCTGCTGATGTTCGTCGTCATCGGCTTCACGGCCTTCAACACCGACCACTTCAGCGGCTTCTGGGACGCGGGCCCGGCCGGCATCAGCGCGGCGGCCGGCACGATCTTCTTCTCCTTCATCGGGCTCGATGCGGTCTCGACAGCTGGCGAGGAGGTGAGGGATCCGCAGAAGGCACTGCCCCGAGCGATCATCGGCGCCCTGGTGATCGTCGTGTCGGTCTACGTCCTGGTGGCGTTGGCCGGCGTGGGTGCCCAGCCGGTGGCGAAGTTCGAGGACCCGGAGCAACAGAGCGCGGGCCTCGCGGTGATCCTCGAGAACGTCACCGGCAGCAGCGTCCCCGCGACGATCCTCGCGGCCGGAGCCGTGATCTCGATCTTCTCGGTCACCCTCGTCACGCTCTACGGCCAGACCCGCATCCTGTTCGCGATGGGCCGCGACGGCATGCTCCCGGACAAGTTCGCCTCGGTGAACCCTCGGACGCTGACCCCGACCTTCAACACCATCGTGGTCTCGATCGTGGTCGCGCTGATCGGTGGCTTCGTGCCCGCCGACTACCTGTGGGACACGGTCTCGATCGGGACACTGATGGCGTTCATCGTGGTGGCCACGGCGGTGCTGGTGCTGCGGCGTACGGCGCCTGACCTGGAGCGGCCGTTCAAGGTCCCGGGCTACCCGATCACGCCGGTCCTCACCATCGGCGTGTGCATCTACATCCTCTCCGGCCTGGCTGCCGTGACGTGGGTGATCTTCGCGGTCTGGCTGGCCGTCGTACTCGCCTTCTACCTGCTCTGGGGCCGGCGCAACGCCGCGCTCAACAAGGGTGTGGTCGCCGAGACCGAGATCCCCGGGGGCGGGGGCCACTGAGATGACGATCGTCGTCGGCTACACGCCGCACAAGGACGACCGGACCCCGATCGCGCTCGCCGCGACCCTGGCCCGGTCGGCAGGGCAGGACCTCCGCCTGGTGACGGTGGTGCCGTCGCGTTGGCCCACACCGGTGGCCGGCGGGACCGACCGGGAGTTCACCCGCTGGGCACAGGAGTACGGCGCGAAGGCGGTCGCCGAGGCCGAGGCGGCGTGTGCCGAGCAGTGCCCGGACCTGACGGTCGAGGCCGTTGCCGTGCCCGGCACCTCGGTCGCCGGCACCCTCATCGCCGAGGCCGAGAAGACCGGCGGCGCGATGATCGTGGTCGGGTCCGGCTCGGACGGCTCGTGGGGGACCGTCGTACTGAGCTCGACCGCCGACCGGTTGCTGCACTCGTCCCACGTCCCCGTTGCGATCGCCACCCGCGGCTATCGGGCATCGCCGGACGCCAAGGTCACCCGGGCCACCTGCGCGTTCCGCGGTGACGAGGCCTCCCGCGCCGTGCTCGACCGCACCGCGGCCCTGTGTCGCGACGTCGGGGCCGACCTGCGAGTCGTCACGTTCGCGGTCAGGGGCCGCACGATGTATCCCCCCGAGGTTCTCGGCGAGGACGACGTCCTGGCTGCCTACGTCCAGCAGACCGCAGCCGCGCAGGACACGGCCGTGGCGGCCCTCGGCGACTCCGCACCCGCGTCGGTCGAGACGGCCGTGGCCACCGGACGCAACTGGTCCGAGGCCCTGGAGGCCGTGCACTGGCACAAGGAGGACGTCCTCGTCGTCGGGTCGTCGGCGGCCAGCCTGATGTCGCGGCTGTTCCTCGGATCCAACGCCACGAAGATCGTCCGGCAGTCGCCCGTGCCGGTGGTCGTCGTCCCCTGAGCCGCGTCAGCTCGAGCGGCGGAACCAGCGTCGGCGGGACCGCTGTCGTGCCGGACCCTCGACTTGTGCGACATCTTCGGCATGGGCCTGACGGCGGAGGTGTCGTGCGCGTCGGCGCTCGCGCCAGCGTTCGACCTCGGTGTCCACGTCGCGCGTCGGAGTCACCACGGGCGGACCGCCCTGGAGCTGACGGCGCGCCTCGATGATGCGCCGGTTGAAGTCCCCGACCTGCTCGCGGACGAGCTTCTCGGTGGCTTCCCGGTCGAGCTGGGCGTCGAGCTCGGCGTCGTCCTTGCGCAGCTGCAGCGCGGCCGGGAGCACACCGGTGATCCGCTCGCGCTCGATGAGCTTCTTCAGCCACCAGTCCCGGTCGTCGAGGGAACCGAGGTCACCGAGCGGCTTCCCCTTGCCGGGCAGGTCGTCGAACTCGCCGCGCTCCATGGCGCGCTTGATCTGCAGGTCGACCCAGTGGGCCTGGTGCCGGATCCGTGCCTCGGCAGCGTCGGAGCCGGTGCGCGCGTCGCGGGCGCGCTCGCCCCGGGCACTCTCCCGTCGGCCGTCTGACTCGTTGCTCTCCGGCATCTCGATCACCTCGCTGGACCAGCCTACAAATCCGTTCAACGATGGCGACCGATGACTCCTGGGCCGCGACCGGGTCTGATGGCGGTGAGAGGAAGGTGGCCATGGAGGTCTTCGCGACGGGACTGGCGTTGGGGGAGTCCCCGCGGTGGCACGAGGGTCGGCTGTGGGTGTGCGACTGGGTCGCCGGCGAGGTGCTGTCCTTCGACGCGGGCGGGGATCGTCGCGTCGAGCTGACGATGACCGGCCTGCCGTTCTCGGTGGACTGGCTGCCCGACGGGCGCACGGTGCTGACCTCGTCCGAGGGAGTGGTCACGGCTTCCTCGGACGGCACCATCACGCCGTACGGCGCGACCGGCGAGGGCTGGAACGAGATCGTGGTCGACCCGCTCGGCAACACCTTCGTGAACGCCCCGGGCTTCGACCTGATGGGCGGTGAGGAACCGCGGGCGGGGCATGTCGCGGTGGTCCGCCCGGACGGGTCGTCGCGGCAGGTGGCCACCGACGTGTGGTTCCCCAACGGGATGGCGGTGATCGGCGGCGGCAGCACCCTGCTGGTCGCGGAGTCCTACGGCCACTGCCTGACGGCCTTCGACATCGCCCCCGGCGGAGACCTGTCCAACCGTCGTGTCTGGGCCGACCTCGGGGACGCTGCGCCGGACGGAATCTGCCTCGATGCCGAGGGCGCTGTCTGGTACGCCGACGTCCCTCACCGCCGCTGTGTCCGCGTCGCGGAGGGAGGCCACGTCCTGGAGACGGTGGACGTCGACCGGGGCTGCTTCGCCTGCATGCTCGGGGGCGACGACGGTCGGACACTGTTCATCGTCGCGGCCTCCTGGGGTGGTGCGTCCTCCGTCGGACAGGGCGAGCGGACCGGCCAGATCCTCACCCACCGTGCTCCGGCGGCACACGCGGGAGCGCCCTAGACCCCTCTTGCGCAGAACTCGTGCGGCTGCTCAGATCGATTGTCTGGTCCGGCGCGGAGGTGGTTGTCATGGCGATCGACATGTTCATGAAGATCGACGACGTGTTGGGCGAGTCGAAGGACCGCACCCACGTCGGAGAGATCGACGTGCTCGCCTGGTCCTTCGGTGAGTCCAGCAGTGCCACCACCCATCCCGGCGGGGGTGCGGCTGTCGGGAAGGTGACTGTCCAGGACCTCAGCTTCACGAAGTACGTCGACCGCAGCTCGCCGGCGCTGATGCTCCAGTGCGCCAACGGCAGGCACTACCGGAGCGCGAGGCTCACGATCCGCAAGGCCGGTGACCGGCCGCTCGAGTTCCTGGTCGTGGAGCTCAGCGACGTGATCGTCAGGGCAGTCAACGTCGCCGGTTCGACCGGCGAGGACAGGGTGACGGAGAACGTCACGCTGAACTTCGCGAAGTTCACGTACTCCTACACTCCGCAGAAGGTCGACGGGGGCGCGGACCTCCCGGTGGTGATGGGCTGGGACATCCTGCAGAACACCTCTGTGTAGGCCTCAGTCCGCGAACGCACCCTTGGGTACGACGAGCAGGCTCGCCGCCGCGACCAGGGCGGTGACCGAGCAGACCGCCCACACGGTGAGGTAGCCGGAGAGCGGGGCATGGCCTGCCTCGAGGTCGGCGATGGAGCCGGTCGAGGCGAGGGCGATCGCGAAGATGCTCGAGGCGATCGCACCGCCGATCGTCTTGGTGGTGTTGGTCATCCCGGTGACGAAGCCGGTCCGGTCGGCCGGCGCCGCTGCAGCGGCAGCGGCCGGCAGTGCGGCGACCAGCGCGCCGGACCCGATGCCGGCGATGGCCATGTTGAGCAGCGTCTGGCCGGTGGAGTCGTGCAGCGGCAGGAACAGCCCGTAGCCGAGGGCGATCAGCAGGCACGCGCCGAGCATCGTGGCGCGCGTGCCGACGTAGCGGGCGATGACCGGGAGCAGGAGCGCGCCGATGACGAGCGAGATCACGTAGACGGCGATCAGCGTCGAGACGAACCCGGCCGAGGCGCCGAGCCCGTAGCCCGCCTCGTCGGGGTCGGTGCGCGCGAAGGTGGACAGCGGGATCTGCGCGCCCAGCACGGACATGCCGAACAGGAAGGCGGTCAGCTGCACCGGCCACTGGGCCGAGGTCGCCATCAGCCGCACGTCGATGAGCGGCTCCTCCATCGCGAGCTCGACCCGCACGAAGGGCCACAGGCTGAGCAGCCCGAGCACCAGGACGAGCCACGGCGTCACCGAGCCGGGACCCTGCAGCCGGACCAGGATCAGCCCGGCCATCACCAGGCCGATCGAGAGCGTGACCAGGCCGAAGCCCTTGAGGTCGAGTCGGCCGGTCGCCACCGGAGGCGTGGCGGCGACTCCGAACCAGACGACCACGAAGCACACCGAGACCGCGATCGCCGGCAGCGTCAGC
This sequence comes from uncultured Actinomycetota bacterium, assembly GCA_963782305.1. Classification (GTDB taxonomy): domain Bacteria; phylum Actinomycetota; class Actinomycetes; order Propionibacteriales; family Nocardioidaceae; genus Marmoricola. Next base: position 37,078 of record CAWAJJ010000002.1, read on the forward strand.
AGGAACGTCATCGACGTCGACTCGACCAGCGCTCCACTGGTCACGGCGCCGACGATGACGCCGAGCTCGAGGGCTGCCACCAGGAAGCCCGCGGCTCGGCGGGTGAGCCGCGCCTGCGCGCCGGTCCCGGCCGTACGCCGGTGGATGATGCTGACCTCCAGCGGCAGCCACACCACGTAGAAGCCCTGGATCGCCCAGGCGATCAGGAACGTCGTGAAGTTGGGCGCGAACGCCAGCGCCCAGGAGGCCAGCGCCGTGACCGCCGTCGAGAGGAGCAGCACCTGCCGGTGGCCGATCAGGTCGCCGAGCCGAGCGAGCACCGGCACCACCAGGGCCGAGACGACGAGCTGCGCCGCCTCGAACCAGTTGACATCGGCGTCCTGGATCGAGAGGTGGTCGGCGATGTCGCTGAAGATCGGCGTGTAGTAGCCCTGCAGGATCCCGCTCGCGATCTCCACGCAGACCAGGAAGCCGATGATCGTCGCGAGACCGGGCACGACTCCCGGCGTACGCCGTGCGGCTGGTTCTGTCGCCATGCTCATGCGGGGAGCCTCTCGATCAGTCGGGCGTACCAGCGCACGCCGGCGAGGAAGTCCTCGACACCGATGTGCTCGTCATAGCTGTGGATGCTCTCGCGCTGCGCCTTGCTCATCCGGAACGGTGTGAACCGGTAGACCCGTGGGCAGATCGCCGTGAAGTGGCGCGAGTCGGTGGCCGCCATCATCACGTACGGCGTGGGGACCGCGTCGGCGAACAGCTCGCTGATCGTGGAGGTGAGCAGCTCGAAGGCGGGGTCGTCGTACGGCGAGACCGGGCTCGGCTCGTTGGCGTCGGTGATGCCGAGGCTGATGGAGTCGTCGGCGATCGCCTTGCGGACGTGCTCGGTGGCCGACGCGACGGTGTCGCCGACGAGGATGCGCAGGTTGACGGCGGCGGTCGCGCTGGAGGCGATCACGTTGTGGGCCGGTGAGCCGGAGAGCGTGGTCACCGCCATCGTCGTACGCACCAGGGCGGCGGGTTCCGCGCCGGCCGCCAGCAGGACGCGCTTGAAGAGTGGCTGCAGACGTCGCGCGTTGGCGAAGAGCGGTCGCAGCGCCAGCGGTGCGTGTGGCGCGATCCGCCGGAACATCTCCAGCGTCGGCTCAGGGAGCGAGGGGGCGAACGGCCGCTTCTCCAGGCGTACGACGGCCCGGGCGATCCGCGCCGTCGGACCGTTGGGGGCCGGTGTCGAGGAGTGCCCACCGCGGCCCTCTGCGCGGAGCTCGATCGTGGTGGTGCCCTTCTCGGAGACGCCGACCACGCCGAGCGGCGGCTCTACGCCCGGGAACGCATCGTGCGCGATGGCGCCGCCCTCGTCGAGCACGAACCAGGGGCTCACGTTCGTGGACCGGAGAACGTCGACAGCCGCTGGGGCGTCCGGTCCGGAGACCTCCTCGCGGGCGCCGAAGGAGAGCCACACGTCGCGAGCGGGGACGAAGCCCTCGGTGAGGAGGCGCTCGACGGCCGCGCAGATGCCGACCAGCGAGCCCTTGTCGTCCAGGGTGCCCCGGCCCCAGATCGCGCCGCCGTGGATCTCGGCGCCGAAGGGCGGGTGCTGCCACGGGGCCGACTCGTCGATGGGGACGACGTCGATGTGGGCCATCAGCACGACGGGATCGGCGTCCGAGGTGCCCTCCCAGCGGAAGAGCAGGGAGTGGTCGAGCACGCGGTGCAGGGTGAGGTGCTCGTGGAGGAGCGGGAAGGACTTGCTCAGGAGCTCGACGAATTGCTCGAACGGGCCCCGGTCGATCTCGGCCTCGTCGACGTGGGAGACGGTCGGGATCCGGATCAGGGTGCGCAGCTTCTCGACGACCTCGTCGTCCCTCGTGGGGGTGCCTGCTGAGTCGCCCGTTGTGTCGCCCGTCGTGTCGCCCGTTGTGTCGTCTGCCACGCAGCGCACGTTAGACCCTCCGGCTCGAGGTGGAGGCGCGGCTGCACGCACCGAGGCCCCGGAACCAGCGTGGTTCCGGGGCCTCGGCCTGTGGGCAGTGTCAGAGCCCGTCGGCTCAGCACGCTCCTTGGGGCACTGCGCCTAGTAGACGCGGCGTCGGGTGCCGCCGATCGGCACCAGGTTCAGGATCAGTCCGACCACCAGCAGGATCGCGCCGATGGTGGTGAGGATCGGAATGCTGGCCACCAAGCCAACAATCAGCAGAATCAGTCCCAGGACAATCATGTCCTGTCTCCCTTCGATTGATGAGTTTCCCCCTGTCCGGTCACGAGTACCCCAACCAGAATCGGGTCAAACACCCCGGCGCTGGTCTCACATACGAGACGCGTGGGTCGGGTTTGTGCTGGCGTGACGGCCGGGGATTGGACAGGGTGGGCCCATGTCAGTGCGCTGCGGGTCCCCAGGTGCCGTGGTGGACGACCTCGTCGGGGTCCTTGCGGCGACGCCGGGTGGGGGAGCCCAGGGCACCCGGGTGGACGGCTGCGTGCCCGATCGTGATGGCACCGACCGGGTCGAAGGCGTCGGGGATCTCGAACGCCGCGCGGACGCTCTGCTCCTTGTCCGGCGGGATGCCGAAGAAGCAGCCACCGAGGCCGGCGTCGACCGCGGTCTGCAGGATCAGCAGCGAGGCCATCGCGGCGTCCATGTGCCAGAACGGCACCGGCCACCGTGCCTCGTCCTCGTCGGTCCAGCCCTTGTCGGGCTCCGCGTAGCGACCCAGGTAGGCCGCCTTGCTCGAGCACGGCACCACGATGACCGGCGCGCGCATCATCCCGGTCAACCACTCGTCGGGGTCGTCGAACCCGTCGGCGCTGGCGGCCCAGTAGCGGCGTACGGCCTCAGGCGTGTCGAGGACCAGGAACCCCCAGCCCTGGCTGAACCCGGCGCTCGGCGCCCGTTGCGCGTTGCTGAGCGCGCGCTCGACGATCGCCGGGTCGACGGCTTCGTCGGTGTAGTTGCGGACCATCTTGCGACGGCGTACGACGTCCTGGAACTCCATGGGACCGAGCATGACTGAGACCGACGACTTCGAGAAGATGTGGCACACCCTGGCGCCGCTGGGGCGCTCGGCCGCGAGCGGTGGCTACAACCGGCAGCCCTACACCTCCGTCGAGACCGAGCTGCGGGCCTGGTTCACCGAGCAGTGCGAGGCGCGCGGTCTCTCCGTGGAGGCCGACGGGAACGGGAACCTGATCGCGTGGTGGAGCCCGGCGTCGGTTGCTGGCCCTCCGTCGGTTGAGCGTGTCGAAACCACCGCCGACGCCGTGCTGATCGGCTCGCACCTCGACTCGGTCCTCGAGGGGGGTGCGTACGACGGGCCGCTGGGCGTGGTCTCCTCGCTGGCAGCGGTGGACCTGCTCCGTGCGAGGGGCGTCACGCCGTCGCGACCGATCGCGATCGGTGCGTTCGCCGAGGAGGAGGGCTCGCGGTTCGGCATCGCGTGCCTCGGCTCCCGGCTGGCGAGCGGGGCGATCTCGCCCGACGCGGCGGCCGAGCTGCGTGACCGGGACGGCGTACCCCTGTTGGACGCGATGTCGTCTGCGGGGCTGTCGCCTTCTCTCGGCCGCGCCGTCCTGGCTGGACCGGATCGGGAGCTTCGTGGAGCTGCACGTCGAGCAGGGACGCGACCTCGTCGACCGGGACGCGCCGGTCGGGCTGGCCACCGGCATCTGGCCGCACGGGCGCTACCGCTTCGACTTCACCGGCGACGCCAACCACGCCGGCACCACCCGGATGGAGGACCGGCGCGACCCGATGCTGACCTATGCGGCGACGGCGCTGGCGGCCGGCTCGCAGGCCGCTTCTCTGGGCCAGCGCGCGACCTTCGGCCGGCTGGACGTCGCCCCCAACGGCACCAACGCGATCCCCTCGCGGGTCACGGCCTGGCTCGATGCACGCTGCGAGAGCGAGGAGTCGCTGTCGCGGCTCGTCGGGTCGATCCGGGAAGAGGGAGCCGCACGCGCCGCCGAGGACGGGACCCGGCTGTCGGTGACCGCGGAGTCGGTGTCCGGGGAGGTCGCCTTCGACCCCGCGCTCACCTCGTCGCTGCGGACCGGACTCGCCGGTCGATGGGGGTCGGTCCCGGTGATCCCGACGATGGCGGGACACGACGCGGGCATCCTCGCGGCCGCCGGAGTGCCGACCGCGATGATGTTCGTCCGCAACCCGACCGGCGTCTCCCACTCGCCGGCCGAGTTCGCCGAGATGGCCGACTGCCTTCTTGGTGTCGAGGCGCTGGCCGATGCGCTCGAGGGGCTCGTCTCGTGAAGCTGCGGCTGGAGCACGCCCTCCTGGAGACCGGCGTCGAGTCCGGCGTACTCCTCGAGGTGGAGGACGGCTGGATCAAATCGGTCAGGGTTGACGGCCAGTCCCTGACGTTGTCGGGTGTTGCAACGGCCGACAACGTCAGGGATCCCCGGCTAGCCGGGGAAACCGGCAGCGTCCCCGGCCTCACCCTCCCCGCCTTCGCCAACTGCCACTCCCACGCGTTCCACCGGGCGCTGCGGGGCCACACCCAGACCGAACGAGGGTCGTTCTGGACCTGGCGGGAGCAGATGTACGCCGTGGCGGCCGAGCTCACCCCCGACACCTACTTCGCGCTCGCCCGCGACACCTATGCGGAGATGCGGGCCACCGGGATCACGGCGGTCGGAGAGTTCCACTACCTGCACCACCAGCCCGACGGGACGCCGTACGACGACCCCAACGAGATGGGCCGGGCGCTGCTTGCCGCCGCAGACGAGGCGGGGATCCGGATCCGGCTGCTCGACACGTGCTACCTCGCGTCCGGGTTCGGCCAGGCGCCCGAGGGAGTGCAGGTGCGCTACTCCGACGGTGATGCCCATGCGTGGGCCGAACGGGTCGCGGCGTTCGACGACCCACGCGTGGGAGCGGCGATCCACTCCGTCCGGGCCGTCCCGCGCGAGCAGCTCCGCACCGTTGTGGAGTTCGCGCAGGGGATGCCGCTGCACGTGCACCTCTCCGAGCAGGTCGCCGAGAACGAGGCCTGCCTCGCCGCCACCGGGCTCACCCCCACCCAGCTCCTCGCCGAGGCCGGCGCGCTCGGGCCGCTCACCAGCGCCGTACACGCGACCCACCTGACCGACACCGACATCCGCCTGCTCGGCGAGAGCCACACCAACGTCTGCTTCTGCCCGACCACCGAGCGCGACCTCGCCGACGGCATCGGGCCGGCGCGCCGGTTGCACGAGGCGGGCGCCACCCTCACGCTGGGCTCCGACAGCCATGCGGTGATCGACATGATCGAGGAGATGCGCGCGGTGGAGATGCACGAGCGCCTGGCCTCCCAGCAGCGCGGGCACTGGTCCGCGGTCGAGCTGCTCGCCGCTGCGACGTACGACGGACACCGCTCGCTCGGCTTGGACGACGCGGGCCGGATCGCCCCCGGGCAGCGGGCCGACCTCGTCACCATCGACCTGGACAGCATCCGCACCAGGGGAGCGGGTGCGACAGCCGAGACAGCCGTCTTCGCCGCCACCGCCGCCGACGTCGTGAGTCCCACGACGCGCCATGGCGCGTCCTCAGACTCACGACCCGAGGCGCCATGAGTTCGCTCCTGCTGACCGGCATCGCCGAGCTGGTCACCAACGACCCTGCCCACGACGGCACGCCCCTCGGCCTCATCCAGGACGCGGCGGTCGTCGTCGAGGGTCGCCGGATCGCCTGGGTCGGTCCGCGGCTGCAGGCCCCTTCCGCCGACGCGGCGCGTGACCTCGGCGGACTCGCGGTCATCCCCGGGTTCGTCGACTCCCACTCACACCTGGTCTTCGCCGGCGACCGGGCCCAGGAGTTCGCCGCTCGGATGGCCGGCGAGAGCTATGCCGCAGGCGGGATCCGGACCACGGTGGCCGCCACCCGGGCCGCGACCGATGAGCAGCTCTACGCCAACGTCGCCCGGCTGGTCGCCGAGATGCGCCGCCAGGGCACCACCACCGTCGAGATCAAGAGCGGCTACGGGCTGAGCGTCCTCGACGAGGCCCGCAGCCTGGCGGTGGCCCGCGAGTTCACCGAGGAGACCACGTTCCTCGGGGCCCACGTCGTGCCTCCGGAGTACGCCGAGGACCCGGCCGGCTACGTCGAGCTGGTGACCGGGCCGATGCTGGAGGCCGCGGCGCCGTACGCCCGCTGGATCGACGTGTTCTGCGAGACCGGAGCGTTCGACGAGGACCAGGCGCGGACGATCCTGCTGGCCGGCCAGGCTGCCGGTCTGCGGGGGCGGCTGCACGCCAACCAGCTCGGGCTCGGTCCGGGCGTGAAGCTGGCCTGCGAGCTCGGCCTCGCCGCGGTGGACCACTGCACCCATCTCGACGACGAGGACGTCGCCGCGCTCCGGGACTCCGGCACGGTGGCGACGCTGCTGCCCGGCGTCGAGTTCAGCACCCGGTCGCCGTACCCCGACGCCCGCGGCCTGATCGACGCCGGCGTCACCGTCGCGCTCGCGAGCGACTGCAACCCCGGTTCCTGCTACACCTCGTCGATGCCGCTGTGCGTCGCGCTGGCGGTGCGGGAGATGCGGATGACTCCGGCGGAGGCGCTCTGGTCGGCGACGGCCGGCGGAGCGCTCGCCCTGGCCCGTGACGACGTCGGCGTGATCGCGCCGGGGAAGCGAGCGCACCTGACGGTGCTCGACGCCCCGTCGTACCTCCACCTCGCCTACCGCCCCGGCGTCCCGATCGTCACCGAGGTCATCGCCTGAGCCTCGCCGGACGTCATACCTCCCGGCGGCCATGGCGACGAGCTCGTATGACGTCCGGCGGGCGTCAGCGAGGGGTCGAGGCCGCCCGCACCAGGGCGTCGAAGAGCCGCTGGTCGCGGCCGGCCTCGGGGTGCCACTGGACGGCCAGGCAGAAGCGACTGCCGGCGGCTTCCATCGCCTCCAGCGAGCCGTCCGCAGCCCAGGCCGTCGCGACGTAGCCCGGGTGCGAGCGCACCGACTGGTGGTGATGACAGCGCACGGTCACGCCCGGCCCGAGGATCCCGTGCAGCGCCGAGTCGTCGCCGGTGGTGACCTCGGTGTCCCCGAAGACGCCCGGCTTCGGGTTGTGCCCGTCGTGGCCGACGAGGTCTGGGGTGTGCTGGTCGAGCGTCCCCCCGGACGCGACCGCCATCACCTGCATCCCGCGACAGACGCCGAGCGTCGGCAGGTTCGCTGCGGCGGCCGAGGTGAGCAGGGCCAGCTCCCACGCATCCCGATCAGGGCGTACGACGACCGTGCGGTCCTGCCGTTCCTCGCCGTACTGCGCGGGGTCGACATCGGCACCGCCGCTGATCACCAGCCCGTCGAGCCGTTCGACCACCGCGACAGCCGCATCGGGGTCGTCGGAGGCCGGCGGCAGCAGCACGGGTACGCCGCCCGCGCGCGTGATCGCGTCGGCGTACACCGACGGCAGCAGGTCGGCCTCCTGCGACCACACGCCCCACGTCGCCGGCTCGCGATAGGTGGACAGTCCGATGAGCGGCTTCACGGGCACCAGCTCAGAGCGGCGTCACGTAGGCGCCGGAGATGCCGCCGTCGACGAGAAAGGTGCTGGCGGTCATGAAGCTGGACTCGTCCGAGGCCAGGAAGAGTACGGCGTTGGCCATCTCCTCGGGCTCGCCGAACCGCCCCATCGGCACGTGCACCAACCGGCGGGCGGCCCGCTCGGCATCGCTGGCGAAGAGCTCCTTGAGCAGCGGGGTGTTCACCGGTCCCGGGCACAGCGCGTTGACCCGGATGCCCTCGCGCGCGAACTGCACGCCGAGCTCGCGGCTCATCGAGAGCACGCCTCCCTTGGAGGCGGAGTAGGAGATCTGGCTCGTGGCCGCCCCCATCACCGCGACGAACGACGCGGTGTTGATGATCGAGCCCGACTGCTGCTCGCGCATGTGGCCCAGGGCCGCCTTGCAGCACAGGTAGACGCTCGTCAGGTTGACCTCCTGCACCCGGCGCCACGCGTCGAGGTCGGTGTCCATGATCGAGTCGTCGTCGGGCGGCGAGATGCCCGCGTTGTTGAACGCGATGTCCACCGAGCCGTAGGTGTCCTTGGCCGTCTGGAACAGCGCATCGACCTGCTCCTTGTTCGTCACGTCGACGTGCACGTAGGTGACCAGCTGCTCTCCGCCGAGCTGGCCGACGAGCTCGTGCCCGCGCTGGTCGTCGATGTCGCCGATGACGACCTTGGCACCCTCCTCGACGAACCGGTTGACCGTCGCCAGGCCGATCCCCGAGCACCCTCCGGTGACGACCGCGACCTTGCCTTCGAGACGTCCTGCCATGTGCGTTCTCCGTTCTCGTTCAGGTGGTTTCGAGACGCTCGCTGTCGCTCGCTCCTCAACCACCGAGCTCCAGCTGGTTGAGGAAGGCGCCCTGGCGCCTGTCTCGAAACCTCTTTCGATGTTGCTAGTGGGCGATGAAGACGTTCTTCTCCTCGGTGAACGCGTTGGGGGCGTCCGGGCCGAGCTCGCGGCCGAGGCCGGACTGCTTGTAGCCGCCGAACGGTGTCCAGTAGCGGACGGCCGAGTGGCTGTTCACGCTGAGGTTGCCCGACTGGACGCCGCGCGCGACGCGCATGGCCCGGCCGAGGTTCTCGGTGAAGATCGACCCGGACAGGCCGTACTCCGTGTCGTTCGCCAGGGTCACGGCCTCCTCCTCGTCGTCGAAGGCCATCACCGCGACGACCGGGCCGAAGACCTCGTCGCGCCACACCGGCTCGTCGGTCGAGGTCGACTCGACCACCGTCGGCGGCAGCCAGAACCCGTCACCGTCCGGGCAGGAGCCCGTGAACGCGATGGTCGCGCCGTCGATGTAGGTCTGCACCGAGTCGCGCTGTGCGGCCGAGACCATCGGGCCCATCTCGCTGTCGTCGAGGACGGGGTCGATCACGCGCAGGCCCTTGACCGCTTCCTCGAGACGACCCACGAACTCGTCGTACGCCGACCGCTCGACCAGGATTCGCGAGCGGGCGCAGCAGTCCTGGCCGGCGTTGTCGAACACGGCGTACGGCGCGCTCGCCGCCGCAGCGGCCACGTCGGTGTCCGCGAAGACGATGTTGGCGCTCTTCCCGCCGAGCTCGAGGGTGACGGCCTTCACCTGGTCGGCGCAGCCGGCCATGATCTGCTTGCCCACCGACGTCGAGCCGGTGAAGCACACCTTGCGCACGTCCGGGTGGGTGACGAACCGCTCGCCGACGACCGATCCCTTGCCGGGGATCACCGTGAACACGCCCTCGGGCAGCCCGGCCTCCAGGGCGAGCTCACCGAGCCGGATCGCTGTGAGGGGCGTGATCTCCGCCGGCTTCAGCACCACGGTGTTCCCGGCCGCCAGTGCAGGTGCGAAACCCCAGCCGGCAATGGGCATCGGGAAGTTCCACGGCACGATGATGCCGACGACGCCGAGCGGTTCGCGGAAGGTGATGTCCACCCCGCCGGCGACGGGGATCTGCCTGCCGAAGAGCCGCTCGGGCGCGGCGGAGTAGTAGTTCAGGCAGTCCCGGACGTTGCCCGCTTCCCAGCGTGCGTTGCCGATCGTGTGGCCGGAGTTGCTCACCTCGATCTGGGCGAGCTCCTCGAGGTGCAGGTCGACGACGGCCGCGAACGCCCGCAACAGGCGGGCGCGTTCGCCGGGCGCGACGTCGCGCCACGGGCCGAAGGCCTCCTGGGCGCGGGCGATCGCTGCGTCGGTCTCCTCCACGCTGGCCGAGCTGACCTCGGCGATCTGCTGCGCGGTGACGGGACTGATGACGGCGGTCCCGCCGGTTGGCGCGACGTCGGTTGAGCCTGTCGAAACCAAGGTCCTACATCCTCTCGAAGGTCCGGGTGAGCTCCCAGTCGGTGACGGCGGCGTCGAAGGCCGCGAGCTCGACATCGGCCATGTTGACGTAGTGCGCCACGACCTCTTCACCCAGGGCCTCACGA
>CAWAJJ010000003.1:0-25702 GCA_963782305.1 uncultured Actinomycetota bacterium
TTCATGCGAACCCCGCCCCGCAGCGCTGAATGTGCCCCTGACCAGCGGATTTAGGGCACGGTTCTGTTGCCTATTTGCTGGACCGGGGGGTGCAGGTTTCCCCGGGTAGCCGGGGATCCCTGACGTTCTCGGGTGTTGCAACCCCCCAAAACGTCAGGGGCCGCCCATTAACCCCGACCGATTCGTCCTCTCCCCCGCGAGGCGACCAGCCCCGTCGTACGCCGAGCCGGTCGGCACAACCAGAAACCGCGGCATTCGTCCCTTGCCGCTCGAAACCCACGGGGAGCACGCTGGAAGACGATCCGAGGAGGTGCTCACATGTCTCTCGCAACCCGTGCAGTGACGGTGATGCTCCCGGTCGAGGACGTCGACCGGGCCAAGAAGTTCTACGTCGAGAATCTCGGGCTCAGCCACACCGCGACCGATCCGGAGGGCGGGGAGGTCTTCGAGCTCGCCGGCGGTACGTCGCTGACGCTGCTCCCCCGCCCGGGCGGCAAGCGGTCAGACGCCACGGCGATGAGCTGGGAGGTCGACGACGTCGCCACGTCCGTGAAGGAGCTCCAGGGACGGGGAGTGACCTTCGAGGACTACGACTTCCCCGGCCTGAAGACGGTCGACCACATCGCCACGATGGACGGCGACCAGGCGGCCTGGTTCAGCGACCCCGACGGCAACGTGCTCTGCATCCACCACCGGTCGTAGGAGCGATCAGGCGGTGGCCCGGTGCAGGGCGACGATCCCGCCGGTGAGGTTGCGCCACTCGGGGCTGCCCCAGCCTGCGGCACCGATGCGCGCGGCGAGGCCCTCCTGGTTGGGCCACGCGCGGATCGACTCGGCGAGGTAGACGTAGGCGTCCGGGCTCGAGGACACCGCGCGGGCGATCGAGGGAAGCGCCTTCATCAGGTACTCGATGTAGACCTCGCGGAACGGGCCCCACGTCGGCGAGCTGAACTCGCACACCACCAGCCGGCCGCCCGGCCGGGTCACCCGCAGCATCTCCCGCAGCCCCGCGTCCGGGTCGACGATGTTGCGCAGCCCGAACGAGATCGTGACCGCGTCGAAGGTGTCGTCCGCGAAGGGGAGCTGGGTGCCGTCACCGGCCGCGAAGGGCAGGTGCGGCAGGTTGCGCTTGCCGACCTGCAGCATGCCGACCGAGAAGTCGCACGGGAACACCTCGGCGCCGCGCTCGCGGAACGGCTGCGACGACGTACCGGTGCCTGCCGCCAGGTCGAGCACCCGCTCCCCCGGCTTCGGGTCCACGGCGTCGAGCACCTCGCGACGCCAGCGACGGTCCTGCCCGAGGGACAGCACGTCGTTGGTCAGGTCGTAGCGCCGGGCGACGTCGTCGAACATCGCCCGCACCTCGGCGGGTTTCTTGTCGAGCTGGGCGCGAGTCACGAGATCACCCTATGCAGCCGCGTGTACGCCGGTCGCGGCGGTCAGAACCAGATCGAGCCGCGGTGCGTCGTACTCCCCGACGGGAGCAAGCGGGCGAGGATGTGACCATGCGTGCTGGAGTGAACAGAGTGGCCACCGTGGCCATGGTTGCCGGCGTGCTGCTGGGCACCTCCGTGCTGGGGTACGGCGTCGCCCGGGCCACCGCCGGACACAGCCTGGCCACCCAGGCGGCGGCCACGCCCAGTGCGGCTCCGAGCAGTGCGGCTCCGACCGCCCGACCGCCGTCCCGGCCGCAACGCCCGCCACGGCGCAGCCCACGCCCGTCCCCCAGCAGGTCAGTGCGCCGCTTCCCCGCGCGCGTCCCCGGGCGATCCCCGAGCCGGGGCCGCGGCTGCTGGGGCCCGGTGACCACGGCCCCGAAGGTCCGCGACCTGCAAGCAAGGCTGCGGATGATCGCGTGGTACTCCGGCAACGTCACCGACGACTACGGCCCGAGCACGACCGCCGCGGTCAGGGGGTTCCAGGACAAGCGCGAGATCGCGGTCACCGGGTACGTCGACCAGCGCACCCTCAACCGGCTGGCCGACATGACCCGGGCTCCCACGGCCGACGAGCTCGCCAACAAGCTGCCGGGCAGCACCTCCACCAACGCACCGCTCGACCCGCGCTGCAGCACCGGTCGGGCGATGTGTGTCGACAAGACCAGCAGCACGGTGCGCTGGGTGGTGGACGGGAAGGTGCTGCGGACGATGGCCGTGCGGTTCGGCTCGTCGTACACCCCCACCCGCGAGGGCCTCTTCCACGTCGGCTGGAAGTCGCGCGACCACGTCTCCAAGCTCTACGACTCGGAGATGCCGTTCGCGATGTTCTTCTCCGGTGGTCAGGCGGTGCACTACTCCTCGGACTTCGCTGCGCGCGGCTACTCCGGTGCCTCGCACGGCTGCGTGAACGTCCGCGACCGCGCCGGCGTCGAGTGGCTCTTCGACCAGGTCGCGGTGGGCGACAAGGTGGTCATCTACTGGTCGTGAGGCGGGCCTCTGTCGTCTCGAGCCATCGAGACTTTCGAGTTCCAGAGGCGGCCGGAGGGACCACGTTCGTCACCGCGTACGCTTTTTGCGTGAGCAGCCCGATCCCGACGAGCGACGTGCCCGTCACCAGGCTCGTCGCACACACCTTCGAGGTCGCTGCCGCCGAGGCGCTCCCCGAGAACCTGCTGGACCTGCTCCCCGCCGACAACCCGATGGCGTGGTTGCGGCGCGGCAAGGGCCTGGTCGCCTGGGGTGTGGCCGCACGCTGCGTCACGTCCGGCCCCGACCGGTTCACCGACGCGGTCGACTGGTGGCGAGGAGTCTCGGGCGCCGCGATCGTGCGCGACGAGGTGGGAGTCCCGGGCACCGGCCTGGTCAGCTTCGGCAGCTTCGGCTTCGCCGACGACCCCGGCGACAGCGTGCTGGTGGTCCCCCGCATCGTCGTCGGCACCCGGGGCGACCGCGCCTGGGTCACCGTCATCGGCGACGACGAGCTCGCCGCCTTCCCCGCGCTCCCGATCCAGGCGGACGTCCCCGCCCCCGGCAACGTCACCTTCGCCGACGGCGCGATGAGCGGTGCGACGTGGGAGTCGGTGGTGGCGCAGGCCGTCGCCCGGATCGAGACCGGCGAGCTGGAGAAGGTCGTGCTCGCCCGCGACCTCGTCGCGACCGCCGACGACGTGATCGACGTGCGCTGGCCGCTGCGGCAGCTCGCCGACCACTACGCGATGTGCTGGACCTTCCACGTGGACGGGCTCTTCGGCGCCACCCCCGAGATGCTCGTACGACGCGAGCGCGGCCTGGTCACCTCACGGGTGCTGGCCGGCACGATCCGGCGTACCGGCGACGACGAGCACGACCTCGCCCTCGCCGGACAGCTCGCGCGCTCCTCCAAGGACCTCGAGGAGCACGAGTACGCCGTCCGCTCGGTCGCCGACTCGCTGGCGCCGTACTGCTCCTCGATGAACGTGCCCGAGGTGCCCTTCGTCCTGCACCTGCCCAACGTGATGCACCTGGCCACCGACGTCGCCGGCGTCGTGCACGACTCCGACGGCGCGACCGTGCTCGAGCTGGCCGCCGGGCTGCACCCCTCCGCGGCCGTCGGCGGGACGCCCACCAAGGTGGCCGTGGAGATGATCTCCGAGATCGAGGGGATGGACCGCGGGCGCTACGCCGGGCCGGTCGGGTGGATGGACGCCGACGGCGACGGCGAGTTCGGCATCGCCCTGCGCTCGGCCGAGATCGACGGCAACCAGGTCAGGCTCTTCGCCGGCTGCGGCATCGTCGCCGACTCCGACCCGGAGGCCGAGCTCGCCGAGGCGCAGGCGAAGTTCCTGCCGGTGCGCGACGCTCTCGCTGATTGACGGGCTTCCTCAGTAGGTTCGGCGGGTCCTCTGACCGGGGCCGCGCATCGGTGACGGGCCGGGCGACGGGTCCGGTGGCGGGAAGCCGTCGACCTTCTGGTGGTCACGCTCCCGGACCGCGCGCTTGATCTGGTCGAGGTTGTTGCGCAGCAGGTCGGAGACGAGCTCGTCCATGCGCGGGTCGCCGAGCATCTCGATCAGCACCCGGAGCGTCGTCTCGCTGACCTGGGCCACGATCGTGTCGTAGCCGGGCAGCCGGCCGACCACTCTCGACGCGGGGTCGTTGCGCACCTTCTCCGCGACCAGGGCCACCAGCTCGTCGTGGTTCTCCACGAGCGCCGACGAGATGTTCTTGGTGTAGTGGCCGGTCTGGATCACGTCGGCCACCTCGTCGAGCACGGCGATCGTGATCGGCCGCTTGATCAGGTCGACGAACCACTGCGTGAGCAGGTTGATCCGCCGGATGACGAACGGGGCCTTCATCCCCCGGCGTACGAGCGATCGGGTGAGGAATGCCGCCGCGATCGAGAGTACGACGAACACGCCGAACGTCAGCAGCACCAGCTGGGTGACGGAGCGTTCCTGCAGCCAGTCGATCACTGCCCCATCTTGCCCGTTCGCCGGAAATGTCTGGGGGAAACGGGCAAGGCGGGGGGCGCTTCGACATGCGAAAGTCGCTGATGGGACTGGAGAGCGCTACTCCAGCCCCAGACGCGACATTCGCATGTCGAGGAGGGTCCCTACAGCGTCAGAGGTCCTGGCCGGGCTCGATCCGGACGTACTCCTGGTCGTCGCCCAGCAGCGCGTCGAGCAGGGTCGCGGCGAAGCCGAGGCCGAAGTCGCTGTAGATCTTGTCGTGGATCGCGAGCGACTTGGGGGCGCCGACCGCGCGCGCGAAGTCGATGCACTCCCCGATCTTCAGCCACGGGGCGCTCACCGGGAGCAGCAACAGGTCGACCTTGCTCTCGGGCAGGGTCAGCGCGTCGCCCGGGTGGTAGATCGTGGTGCCCTCGATGTCGAAGAGGAATCCGCTGTTGTTGATCCCGGGGATGTCCGAGTGGATGATCGCGTGCTTCTCGCCGATCGCCGTCGTCGGTACGCCGGGGTCGAACTGCTCACCGGGAGCGACGACCTGCACCCGCTCCGCGAGCCCGGGATCGTCCTTGCGGATCTGCTCCGCGACCGCGCCGATGGTGTGGATCGGCGCGTCAGTACGCCGCAGGTGGTCGGCCGAGTAGTGGTCGGCGTGCTCATGGGTGATCAGCACCGCCGTCGCCCCGTCCACGGCCTCCGGCTCACTGAAGGCACCGGGGTCCAGGACGATCACGTGGCCGTCCGTCTCGAGTCTCACGCACGCATGTCCGAACTTCGTGATTCGCATGAGGGCAGCGTAATCAGGCCCGCCCAGCACCCGGATAGTCCCTGACGTCGTGGCCGCCCATAACGGACACCGCGGGGCCACAGCGTCAGGGACTATCGACACTCTGGATCCCTTGAATAGCGGACAGGATCTGGCCTGAATGCTTCGTAGGTTGGTCTCACCGGGTTCCGAGAGGCGGGACCCCTCCGGAGAGGCCATCGCCATGGACTGGAAGATCGAGCTCATCCCCCTCGCCGTCGAGGACGTCGACCGTGCGGTCGACTTCTACGGCACCAAGGTCGGCTGGACCGTCGACCACGACCGGACCGTGCACGAGGGCCTGCGCTTCGTCCAGGTCACGCCCCAGGGATCTGCGGCCTCGATCTGCTTCGGTCTCGGGCTCGGGATGCTGCCCGAGGGGTCCAAGCAGATGATCCAGATCGTGATCGACAGCGCCGAGGAGGCCCGCGACCACCTCCGTAGCCGCGGCGTCGAGTGCAGCGACGTCGACGAGCAGCCCTGGGGCCGGTTCGTCAACTTCGAGGACCCCGACGGCAACCGTTGGGCGCTGCAGCAGATGGCCGGGCCGGTCTACGACCAGGAGTGACGGGACGTCATACGAACCGGCGGGTATGGCGACGAGAGCGTATGACGTCCGGCGTGATCACCCGGTCATGTCGTCGACGAAGCACCAGCGCCAGTCCTCGCCGGGCTCGGCGGAGCGCATCACCGGGTGGTCGCTGCTCTCGTAGTGGACGCTGGCGTGCCGCTGCGGGGACGAGTCGCAGCACGCCACGTGGCCGCAGCTGGCACACATGCGCAGGTGCACCCACGCCGTACCCTCGCGCAGGCAGTCGCCGCACTCGCCCGGGGTGTCCGGCTCGACCGGCGGCCGGACCTTCTGCAGGTGCTCGCACCCGCCTTCCAGGGTGACCGAGACGCCCGTCGACTTCACCCGCTCACGGGCGTCCTCGGAGTAGTCGAGCATCGACTCCTCGATGTCCAGCATCGCCAGCACCTCGTCGACCACCTCGTGCGCCACGGTGCCGGTGCTGCGGATCTCCAGCACCCGCTGGCGCTCGGCGTCGATCATCAGCTTGCGCCACCGGCCGTAGGTCTCGCTGGGCGTCTCGTCGACCCCGGCACCGATGCGCTCCCAGGCGGCGAAGTCGCGGCGGCGTACCCGGTCGCGGATCGTCTCGCCCACCGCGTGCGGATCGTCCTCCTCGAGCTTGTCCAGCTCCAGAAGGCTGGCCGTCGAGGCCTGGTGGAGCAGGTTGGCCCGCGCGAGGGCGTCGGCTCCCGGGTCGGGCGAGGGCACCTTGAGTCGACGGGCGACCCACGGGAGCGAGAGCCCCTGCAGGAACAGGGTGCCGGCGGTGACGGTGAAGGCCACGAGGAGGAGTACGTCGCGGTGCGGCGTCGACGGCGGGATCACGAACGCGGCCGCGAGCGTGACCACACCGCGCATCCCCGCCCAGCCGAGGACGAACGTGTAGGTCCACGGCGGACGCATCTTGGTCACCCCGTCGGGGCCGGGACGGACCAGCAGGTAGCGCGCCAGGAACACCCAGACCAGGCGCAGCACGATCACGGCGACCAGCGTCGAGAAGCACAGCACCAGCACCCGCGTCACCGTCACGCCTGCGCCGACGGAGTCGCCGATGATGGTGCGGGCCTGCAACCCGATCAGCAGGAAGACGCTGCTCTCGAGCAGGAACGCGATGCTGCGCCAGTTCATCCGCTCCGCGATCCGCGACTGTGCGGTCTGCAGGATCGGCGACTTGTGGCCGAGCAGCAGGCCGGCGACGACCACGCTGATCACGCCCGAGGCATGGATCCGCTCGTTCTCGGCCGCGACGTACGCCGCGAACGGGGTGACGAAGCTCAGGGCGCTGTCGATGACGGGGTCGGTGATGTGCTTGCGCACGAAGCCGATCACGACGAAGAAGAGCAGCCCGATCAGGACTCCACCGACGGCGGCCCGGAGGAAGTCGAGGGTGACGCCGTACCAGGTGACCGTGGCGGACCCGACGGCCACCGCGACGGCGGTCCGGAGTGCCACCAGTGCCGTCGCGTCGTTCAGCAACGACTCGCCCTCGAGGATCGTGACGATCCGGCGCGGCAGCCCGATGCGCCGGCCGATGGCCGTGGCGGCGACCGCATCGGGCGGGGCGACCACGGCTCCGATGGCGAAGGACGCGGCCCAGCCGAGGTCGGGCAGCAGCCAGTGCACGAGTACGCCGACCCCGGCGGTCGTGAACGCGACGAGGCCCACCGACAGCAACAGGATCGAGCGACGGTTGGCGTTGAAGTCCACCAGGCTGGTGTGCAGCGCGGCGGCGTACAGCAACGGCGGCAGCAGGCCGAAGAGCACCACCTCCGGCTCCAGCTGGATGCTCGGGATGAACGGCAGGTAGGAGCCGATCACCCCGACAAGGATCAGGACGAGCGGTGAGGGCAGGTCGAGCTTCGAGCACAGGGCGGCGACCGCGATGACCACGGTGACGATCCCGACGAGCGTGAGGACTAGGTGCACGCGTCCATCATCGCGGACGGGCCTCAGCGGGCCACTCCCGCGGGCTAGGGGATCCTGACGAGCTTGATGCCCTTGGTGGCCTGGGACAGCGCGGTCTTGAAGATGGGCGCCATGTCGGTGCCGGTGGCGCCGCAGAAGAAGTAGTCGCCGTCGGAGTTCTCTGCGACGCGCTCGGCGCTGCTCGAGCAGTCGCTCTCGGCCACGTGCTCGCGACCCGTCGGCTCGGGCTGGCTGCAGGGCCAGGACGTTGAGCACCGTCGGGTGCGTCGGCTGGGCTGGACGTACTTCGTCGTGGTCTCCGTGCTGGTAGACCTTGCGCTGTTGCCGCGCGTCGTGCTCGACCGCGTCGGTGTCGCTGATGGTCGTTGGAGTCCTGCTCGCACCCTTGCCCGCTCATGTTGTAGGCGATCATGATCACGAGGATCCCGCGCGCCTTCGCGTTCGCCGCCACCTGGAGCAGGTTGTTGCAGGCGGTGCTCGCCGCCCGTCGTAGGTGTAGGTCCTCTTCACGTAGTGCGTGTAGGTCGTCCTGTCCGCTTCTGCCGGGAGTCGTACTCGTACTCGATCGTGTCTGGACCTTCCGGGTCCATGATCACCGGGCCGCTGGGTCCTCCGCTGTTGGAGAAGACGTCGCCGGACTGCCGAGATCAGTGACTGCCAGCGCTCGGCCTGCGGTCTCGTTGGGCTGTCCGTCAGTCTCGAAGATGATCACCTTCTGCGCCGGGATCGTGCGCGCCGGCAGGCTGGCTCAGGTTGTTGCGTCGACTGCCGAGCAGATACCTGAGCCGCGGCCTTCATCGGTGCCGCCAGCGAGGTGCCCGCGAGTGACGTTGGACTGGTCCTGGCGATGACACTTCACTGCCCTTGACCAGAGTGCTGTTGGGGTCTGCAGGTTCTGGTTACCGTCGACGTAGTCGTTGCTGAACGAGATCGGGAGCCACTTGCCGGTGCTGCCCGAGGAGCGCCGGGTAGGTCAGGCCCTTCGTTGGAGCCGCAGCAGCTGCCGATCTGGCTCGTGGTGGTCGGGGCTGCTGCGGCCGATGGCGCCGAGTGCGACGTACTGCTGGCTCGGGGTCATCTGCTGCAGCATGCCCTTGATGCCGGTCATCATGTCGCCCACGTCGCCTGAGCCATGCTCAGCGTGCGGTCGGCGATGACGGCGACATCGAGCGGGTTCGGGTTGATCGTGCCGCAGGACCCCTTGCAGGCGACCGAGACGACGTTGCCGGTGTTGCCCTTCTGGATGCCGCCCGCCCGCGCGAACGTGAACGGGACGTCTCGTCCCTGGTAGACGCGGATCGTGTTGCAGGCGATCTTGGGGGTGGCGGTGTTGGGCGTGGGCTCCACGCACGGGATCGCGCAGATCACAGCGACTACAGCTGATCTTCTGCCCGGTCGACTTGTAGTTCACACCGACCGTCCAGGGGGCGGTTCCGGGATTGCAGGTGGCAGGGATCTGGGTGGTGTCCACCGCATAGGGGGCGGAGGTTCCGGTGGAGGCCACGATGCACCAGAAGTCGATGTTGGGCGCGAGCGTGCCGTCCTCCGTCGGGTCGTGGGCCTTGGCGAAGGCCAGCGCATCGGTCCGAGCCTGCGTCGAGCTGCCCGGCAGCCTGTAGGCGCCAGCCTGGGCAGCAGCGTCGAGGGCGTCGTTGAGCTGGTGCTTGCGGTTGACCTGGAGTCCGAGGTCGACGGCGTACGCCGCGAACATCAACAAGAGCACCGCGAGCAGGGCCACCAGGATCGCGACGACCCCGGACTCGTCACGCCGGCGTGGCGTCAGTAGGCGCAGCACTACTCGACCCTCATCTGGGTGCTCTGCTCCAGCGTCGCCGTGGAACCGAACAGCGAGCTGACCAAGCGGGGTGATCCACTTGTAGGAGTAGCTGACCTTGATCTTGGCGGTCGCTCCGGACTCGGCCAGGGTGTCGTAGCGTCGAGCTGGTGGCGGCACAGGCGGTGCCGTCGACCTTGACGCAGTCGATCTTGATGTTGGCGAAGCGTGGTCGACGTCGCCAGGTTGCACGGGTTGGCCGCAGTGGAGACCGGGATGCCGGAACCGGTCAGCTCGCTCGTGATCGATGTGCAGATATCGGCGAAGGAGCCGTCGAGGCTGGCGACGCGTGCCCCGTCACGAGCAGCGTTGTCGATGGCGGTGTCGCGGTTCATCATGAAGCCGAACTCGAGGATGCCGAAGACCAGGAGCAGCAGCAGCGGGACGATCAGCGCGAACTCGACGACGACGGCGCCGCCCTGGTCACGGGTACGCCGACGGCGCACCGGACCTCGACGGGTGACGGAAGACCGAGTCACCATCGCCCCCTCACGGCTCACGCCAGACAGCCGGACTCCAATTGCGGAGCCGGAACACCCCCTATGGTGGGGCTTGAGTGAAGAGTTGTGCAGCCTTTTGGGCAGGATTATCCGATTTTTCTAGACCAGTTGTAGCCCTGTCGGGCCCTAGAGAACCTCGCGGCCCGAGATCAGTCGGCCAGCGACCGGAGCTGCTCGTCCAGCTCGCGGCGGTTGTCCCGCCGGATCACTGCCTCGACGACCTCGATGCCGCCGTTCGGGCTGGCCAGCGCGTGCTCCAGCTCGGCCCGGTCGGAGACGCGCCAGTGCGGCGTACGCACCGCCGCGCAGAGGCCAGCCAGGTCGACCCCGTGCGGGGTGCCGAACAGCTTCTCGTAGGAGCCGGCGTGCCGGGGGTCGCCCTGCTCCAGGGTGGCGAAGATCGAGCCGCCGTCGTCGTTGGCCACCACGATGGTCAGGTCGGGTCGCGCCTCGTCCGGGCCGGCGACCAGGGCGTTCAGGTCGTGCAGGAAGGTCACGTCGCCGACGTACGCGATCGCCCGCGTGCTGCTCGGCCGCCCGAGCGCCGCGCCGATGGCGCTGGAGAGGGTGCCGTCGATCCCGGCCAGGCCCCGGTTGGACAGCACCATCCGGCGCTCGCCGACGGGGTGGGCGGTGGCCATCAGGTCGAGGTCCCGGATCGGGTTGCTGGCGCCGACGAAGAGCAGACCGCCGGGAGGGTTGGCGGCGTTGACGACCGCTGCGACGTCGTACGGCGTGAGGCCGGGCTGGGCGGCCACGAAGCCGTCGATCTTCTGGCCGAGTGACCGATCCGCCTCTCGCCACCCGTCCAGCCAGCTCGAGTCGGCGCCGGCCTCGGCGGAGACTGCGTCGTGCTCGGCACTCACCGGGAAGGGCCGGTCGGGCCAGCGCCCGCGGGTGCGGACCGAGATCACCTCGACATCAGCTCGGGCGAGCAGGCGCGCCACAGGTCGCGAGAGCGTCGGATGGCCGAAGACCACCGCGCGCTCGACGCGCGCCCCGAGGTCGGTGCCCAGGAGCAGCCGGTAGGTACGGATCGGGTTCGCCCCCGTGCGCGAGCCGCTGCTGGGCTCGGCGAGCAGCGGCCACCCGGCGTACTCCGCCAATTGCCGGGCCGGCGGTCCCGCGTCGTCGCCGGCGATGACGACCGTGAGCGGGCCGGTGGGGAGGGGCTGGGCGTCGTCCCGCTCCCCCCGCCACGGATAGTCCCTGACGTTGTGGCCGTCGGTTGCCCGCTGTGGGGGGCCAGAACGTCCGGGACCATCCGGGTCGGGGAGCAGCGGGTCGTCGAACTGGCAGTTCAGGTGGATCGGGCCGTCGGGGAGCCAGGCAGCGTCCAGGGCGTCGGCGTCCGGGGCGGTGAGGTCCAGGAAGCTCGCCGCGTCGCCGAACAGGCGCACCTGGTCGGTGGTCTGGTTGGCTCCGGTGCCGCGGAGGCGGGCGGGGCGGTCGGCGGTGACCGCGACGAGGGGTACGCCGGCATGGGCGGCCTCGAGGACCGCAGGGTGCAGGTTGGCCGCCGCCGTACCGGACGTGGTCACGACCGCCACCGGCCGGTGGGAGCCCTTCGCGATCCCGAGCGCGAGGAACGCGGCCGTCCGCTCGTCGATCCGGGTGTGCAGGGTGATCCGGGGGTCGGCCTCGAGCGCGAACGAGAGCGGAGCGTTGCGTGACCCGGGGCAGAGCACCGCGTGCTCGAGTCCCCGTGCGACGAGCTCGTCGACCAGCCAGGTGGCGAGCGCGCTGGACGGGCTCTGCGGCGAAGGAGACAGGGTCACGGACGACGATCCTGCCGCACGGCCTCGACCTCGACCATCCGGCGGCGCCAGTGCTCGACCCGGTCGGGCGCGGCGGCCAGGTCCGCGAGCAGGGTCTCGTCGACGACGGGGCGGCGCGTGGGCAGGAACCCGTCGACCGGCAGCAGCGGGTCGACCACCACGTCACCGCTGAGCAGCTGGACGGTGGCGAGCCCGCAGGCATGGGGCAGCTCGGGAAGGGCGGCGGCGAGCGCGACCCCGGCGGCGATGCCGATGCTCGACTCGACGGCGCTGGAGACCACGACGGGCAGGCCGATGTCCTCGGCGATACGGAGGCAGGCGCGGACACCGCCGAGCGGCTGCACCTTGAGTACGGCGATGTCGGCGGCCTCGAGGTCACGCACCAGATAGGGGTCGGCGGCGCGGCGGATCGACTCGTCCGCGGCGATCGGCACCGACACCCGACGCCTCACCAGTGCGAGGTCCTCGACCGAGGCGACCGGCTGCTCGACGTACTCCAGGCCTCCGGCCGACCGCTCGAGCACCCCGATCCGGCGTACGGCCTCCTCGACCGACCAACCTCCGTTGGCATCGATGCGGACCATCCCGTCGCTGCCCAGGGCGTCGCGGACGGCCTCCAGCCGGGCCTCGTCCTCGCCAGGGTCCTGCCCCGGCTCGGCGACCTTCACCTTGGCCGTGCGGCAGCCACCGGAGGCGAGCACGATCTCGCGGGCACGCTCCGGCGAGCAGGCGGGGATCGTCACGTTGACCGGTACCTCCTCGCGCACTGGTGCGGGCCAGCCGAGGTGGGCGGCCTCGAGGGCGCAGTCGAGCCAGGGCGCGGAGGTGGGTGCGTCGTACTCCAGGAACGGGCTGAACTCCCCCCAGCCCGCCTCCCCTTCGAGCAGCACGCCCTCGCGGACGGTGATGCCGCGGAAGCGGGTGGGCAGCGGGATCGAGAAGACCCTCATCGGCGGTCGCCGCGCAGGCGTCGACGGAACGAGCGACCGGTGGGGGCCGGGGCTGGTGCGGGGCTCGAAGCGGCCTGCTCCCGAAGGCTGAGGCGGTCGACCTTGCCGTTGGCCATCAGGGGAAGCTGTCCCAACCGGAGGACCTGCTGCGGCGCCCAGGCGCGCGGGCACTCGGCGGAGACCCAGTCGCGCAGGTCGTCGAGCCCCACCGGCCCGACGACGAAGGCGACGACGCGCTCACCCCACTGGTCGTCGGGTACGCCGAGGACCTCGGCCGTGAAGACCGCCGGGTGCTCGCGGATGCGGGCGAGCACGGCCGCGGCGGGCACCTTCACGCCGCCCGTCGTGATCATGTCGTCGTCGCGGCCGATGATCCGCAGCCGCCCGTCTGCCGTGAACCGGCCCAGGTCGTGGGTGACCAGCCAGCCGTCCCGCAGGGCGTCGGCAGTCATCTCGGGATCGTCCTGGTAGCCGTCGAAGAGCATCGGTCCGCGTAGCAACACGCGTTCGTGGTCGATGACGATCTCGACACCGGGCAGCGGTTGCCCGTCGTACACACACCCGCCGCAGGTCTCGCTCATCCCGTACGTCGACACGACCGGTATCCCGGCCTCCTCCGCACGGCTGCGCAACGCCTGCTCGAACGCCGCGCCGCCGATCAGCACGGCGTCGAAGCCGGCCAGCGCCTTGACCGCGGCGGGCACCTCGAGCAGCCGGTGGAGCTGGGTCGGGACCAGGCTCACGTAGGACCGGCTCCCGGCGAGCTGCTCGCGCGCGTTCACGACGTCGCGCGTCGTCACCGGGTCGGTGCCGGCGACCACGGACCGGAACAGCACCTGGACGCCGGCGATGTGGGTCGGCGGCAGGTTGAGTACCCACCTCCCCGGCCCGCCCAGTCGCTCCTGGGTGGCCAGCGCGGAGGCCCGCATCGCGGCGCGGGAGAGCACCACCCGCTTGGGCCGGCCGGTCGAGCCGGAGGTCGAGATCACCAACGGCTCCGGGTCGTCGGCGGCGTCCCACTCGCGCAGCAGTCCGAGGATCTCCTCGGCGGTCCCACTGACCGGGCGCAGGCTGCTCACGGGGGTCACGCTAACCGGGTGACCCTCGCGGACCAGGGGCGGCGGCTCGGCGTACTCCCCTCCTGAGGCGCAAAGCGGACGGGGTTGTCGGGCGATCCCTGACGTTGTCGGGTGTTGCAACGCCCATCAACGACCGGATTCACCGGCCGACCGGGGAAACCGGCAGCCCGGCCCCCTGACACAATCCGGCCCATGACCACCCCCGGGCCGACGATCAGCCACTGGATCGCGGGGGCGCGCCCGCGGACGCTGCCGGCTGCGGTCGCGCCCGTGCTCGCCGGGACGGCGATCGCGCTCTGGGAGGACCAGGCGGTGTGGTGGAAGGCGCTGCTCGCGCTGGTCGTCTCGCTGCTGCTGCAGGTCGGGGTCAACTACGCCAACGACTACTCCGACGGGATCCGCGGCACCGACGACGCCCGGGTCGGACCGCTCCGCCTCGTCGGCAGCGGGATCGCCAGCCCGCGAGCCGTGAAGACCGCGGCGTTCGCGGCCCTCGGCGCTGCCGGTCTGGTCGGGCTGGTCCTGGCCGCGACGACCGCGTGGTGGCTGGTCGGGGTGGGGCTGCTGTGCATCCTGGCGGCCTGGTTCTACACCGGCGGCTCGCGCCCCTACGGCTACATGGGTCTCGGCGAGGTGATGGTCTTCGTCTTCTTCGGACTGGTCGCGGTGCTCGGCACGACGTACGTCCAGACCGAGTCGTTCGAGCTCCCGGCGCTGTACGCCGCCATCGGGGTCGGCGCCTTCGCCTGCGCGATCCTCGTGGCCAACAACCTGCGCGACATCCCCACCGACACCGTCTCCGGCAAGCGCACCCTCGCCGTGGCCCTGGGCGAGGAGCGCACGCGCCACCTCTACGGGCTGCTGATCGACGCCGCCGTGGTGGCGCTCATCGCCGTGGCGCTGACCACGACCTGGTGGGTGCTCCTCGGGCTGGCCGCCGGCCCGGCCACCGTCCGCGCGGTCAGCATCGTGCTGGGCGACAAAGCCACCGGCCCCGACCTGGTCCCGGTGCTCCAGCTGACCGGCGTGGCCGAGCTGCTGTACGCCGCCGGCATCCTCGCCGGCGTCGGCGTCAGCCTGATCTGACGGGCGCAGTTTTTCTGGTTAACCAGAAATCCCAGCACTTCCCCCACGTTGCAACATGGGGGAAGTGATCGTTTCACTGGTTAACCAGAAAAACCCCCGTCCCTCACCCGCCACGGCAGGGTGAGCACCAGGGCCCAGCCGGCGAAGATGATCGCGGTCGCGGCGACGAGGTACGACGGCCAGGGTCCCAGCAGGTCGAGCAGGGAGGCGGAGGCCGGCTTGCGGTTCAGGTAGCCGTAGTTGGTGTCGAGGACCCCGTTGAGGGCGAAGGCGACGACGGCCCAGGCCAGGGTCGCCAGGCAGGTGAACCGGAACAGCCGCCAGGTCGGGCGGTGACCGAGGCCCCAGGTGAGGTAGACGGCCGCCCACACGACGAGGAAGTGCAGCGTCCAGAAGCCGAAGAACCGCACGCCGGGGAAGCTCTGGCCCAGCGAGGGGGTCACGATGCCCTGGACGGAGAGCGTGAGCGCCACGTAGTACGTGAACGCGGCGGCGCGCCTGTTCCGAGTCCACAGCGCGATGACCGCGGCGAACGTCGCCAGGTCGCACAGCTCCAGTGGCAGCGAGCCGCCGAGGTCGAAGCCACCGGGCTCGAACTGGTAGTAGACCTGCATGGTCACGAAGGCGACCACGATCACCAGCGCGAAGCCGCGCCGCGACGACAGCTCGCGGCCGGTGCCCCGGTGGGACCGGCCCCACAGCGCCACGAGCACCACGCCGATCGCGAAAATCCCGAGCAGCAGCCAGTGGGTCCCGGAGAAGGCCTGGAACCGGTCGGAGGCGGCGAGCGCGGGCGCGGTTTCCCGTGTCAACACGTGAAACCGTCACTTCGACACCGAAGCTTTGCGCAGGAAGTAGCGGTTTCCCGAGTTAACACGGGAAACCTCCACCCAGCCCGGTGACACACTGGCCGCATGTGGTTCATCATCCTGCTTGCCATCGTCGCGGTCTGCGCCGTCGCCTACACCAACCGGGTGAAGCTGCTCGCCAAGGTGCTCGGGCAGTCCGAGACGCGGATCAACCGCCAGCTCAAGCGCAAGCCGCGCTGAACGGACCGCTGAACGGACCGCGGAACAGGCGCTCAGTCCGAGTGGTCCTCGCGCGCCCGGCGCTCCTCGAAGTTCCTGGTCGCCCGCGCGGCTCGTGCCTCCACGACAGCGGCGAAACGCTCCCGCTGGGGGGCCAGCAGCTTCAGCGACAGCAGTGACGATCCGATGACCGCGATCAGGAACGGCACCAGCAGGACACCTTCCTTGCCGAAGACCAGCATCCACAGCCCCGCGACCACCAGATAGGTGACCACGAACAGGGCCAACCGCAGCGCGGTGTAGATCGCAAAGGGCTTCACCCGGCCAAGGCTACAAGCGCGATCGAGGCGAACCGGGTCCGGCCTACCGCCCACCAACTACATTGGACGCATGCTCCGCGTCGTGGTCTTCCTCGCTCTGTTCGCGGCGGTGGTCTATGCGACCTTCTGGTTGATCGACCGGCGCAACAACGGCGGCGGCGGCCCCAAGGGCGCCAAGCCGATCCCGCGCGGTCCCGTCGGTCCCGACGACGACGAGGACTTCCTGCGCGAGCTCGAGCGCAAGCGCCGCCACAGCAAGGACGAGGGCAGCAGCTAGCTCACTCGAGCGTGCGCACGACCGCTGTGGGCTCGGGTGCGGCGTAGGAGTGCTGGCTCCCGCTGCCGAAGAAGAAGTTGATCCCGACGAAGTTGAACCACAGCGTCGCGAGACCGACCAGCGCGACGATCGCCGCGGAGCGGCCCTTCCAGCCCGAGGTGGCGCGCGCGTGCAGGTACGCCGCGTACACCACCCACGTGATGAAGGCCCAGACCTCCTTGGGGTCCCAGCCCCAGTAGCGACCCCACGCGTAGTGCGCCCAGATCGGGCCGGCGATCAGGGCGGCGAAGGTCCAGATCGGGAAGGCGAACGCGTGCGTGCGGTAGGCGACCCGGTCGAGTACGCCGAGCGACGGCAGCCTGGCGAGGTAGCCCCGCGAGCCATGCGCCGCGGCAGCCTCGGGGTCGGCTTCCTGCTTGCGCTGCCAGCGCTCCTTGACCAGGTAGAGCGCCGAGCACATGCCGCCGAGGGTGAACGCACCCGTGGCGGTGATGGCAGCCACGACGTGGATCACCAGCCACGGTGACTGCAGCGCGTCACGCAGCGGGACGACCGGCGTGTAGAGAAGCAGCACGTCGACCATCAGCGTCACCAGCACGAAGCTGGTGACGACCGGGGACAGCCAGGAGAGCGAGTAGCGGCGGTAGAGCAGCAGGTAGCCCATCACCACGACCCAGGTGCCGGTGAGCGTGAACTCGTACATGTTTCCCCAGGGCACCCGCACCGGGTCCGAGGCCAGGCCGCGGCTCACCATGGCGATGAAGTGCACGAACGCCGCGACGACGGTGAGCGAGAGCCCGATCCGGCCGAACAGCTCCATCTGCTCAGGCTCGTCGACGACCGGCGCCGAGGCGGGCGGCCGCGCGGCAGCACTGCCGCCCACGGCCACGGGCTCCTCGACCGGCTCCTCCACCGGCTCCTCGATCTTGCGACCGGCGGCCCACTGGGCCATGTGCGCCAGCACGGCAAGGAAGTAGACGACCGCGCAGGCCGCCACCGCCTGGTTGCTGAGCAGTTCGAACTGACTGTGGGTCACGTCGACTCTCCTGTTGAGATGGAACCCGGTGGTGCCGATTCTGCCGGACGCAGCGCAGCGGCCAGGGCATCGATCTCGTCGGACAGGTCCCCGCCGGCGCTGCGATCGAGCCCGGCGACCTCGACGGTAGTACGCCCCCCGTCACGACGCGCACGCACCCAGATCCTCCGCGGGCGGATGAACAGCGAGCCCAGCAGGCCGATCAGCGCGAGGATCACTCCGCCGAGGGCGATCTTCTGCCCGGGGGTGTGGCTCACCTGCAGCTTCACATAGCGGCTGACGCCGTCGAAGGTGACCGTGCCGAGACCGTCGGGCAGGGTCTCGCTGCCGCCGAGCGGGAGGTCGAGACGCACCTGCTTGCCGTCGGCCTTGGTGACCTTCTTCAGCCCCTTCATCTGCAGCCCGTAGACCGACTGCGGCTTGCCCGTGTCGAGGCCGAGGTCACCGCTCCACACGAGCATCGAGACGGCTGGGTTCTTGGCGTCGGGGAAGGCCGAGAAGGGACCGCCACCCTTGCCCTTGATGAAGGCGTACGTCGGGTAGAACTCGCCCTGGAGCGCGATCTGGGTGTCACCGGTCTTCTGGGTGGCGTCGGGCACCTTGACCACGCCGAAGGACCGGAAGGTGCTGTCCTGGGGCAGGAACACCACGGGTCCGGAGAAGGCGATGGTCCTGTCGGCGTTGCGCACGGTGATGTGCGGCGCGTAGCCGTGGCTGATCAGGAACACGTCGGTGCCGTCGAGCGTCAGCGGGTGGTTGACCGAGATCCGGCGCTCGCGCTCGGGCGCCGACGGGGTGGGCCTGTAGGTCAGGCCGGCCGAGAACTTGTGCGCCATCCCGGCCTCGCGTCCCTCGCGGATGAAGGTGACGTCGAAGTCGTCGACGGTGAACTCGAACGGCGTCAGGTTCGCGGGGTCGAAGAGGCGGCCGGCCCGGAAGTCGTCGTACTGGCTCAACGTGTTGGCGAAGCCGTCCTTGGTGACCACGATCACGCCGCCCTTGTAGCCCCACAGCCCGCCGACCGCGAAGCCGACCAGGACGATCAGCACGGAGAGGTGGAAGAGCAGGTTGCCGGCCTCGCGCAGGTAGCCGCGCTCGGAGCTCACCGCGTCCTCGACGACCTCGACCCGGAACCGTCGTCGGCGCAGCAGGGCCCGGGCGCGTTCGAGGACGGCATCGGGGTCGTCGTCGGTCTCGAAGACGCGCTGCTGGGGCAGGCGGGAGAGGTTGCGGGGAGCCTTCGGCGGTCGACGTCGTACGCCGCGCCAGTAGACGAACAGCCGCGGGATGATGCAGCCCACCAGCGAGACCATCAGCAGGATGTAGATCGCGGAGAACCACACCGAGTTGTAGACCGAGAACAGCCCGAGCTTCTCGTAGACCGGCGTGAGCTGCGGGTGCTGGTCGCGCCACTGGGAGGCGCGCAGCGAGTCGACGGCCTCCTGGGGCACCACCGACCCCGGGATGGCGGCCAGCGCCAGCATGAACAGCAGGATCAGGGCCGTGCGCATCGAGGTGAGCTGGCGCCACGACCAACGGGCCAGCTCGCGCGGGCGCAGCGGCGGGGCCTCGTAGCCGCTGGCGGGCCGTCGGCTGGGCTCGCTCACTAGATCCCCGCCGTGTAGTCGGGGAAGAACCAGGTCTGGATCCAGTTGACCATCTCGCCCCACCAGCCGGTGACGAGCAGCAGGCCGACGGCGACCAGCATCAGGCCACCGATCGAGGTGACCCACCTCTGGTGGCGGCGGACCCAGGCGACGGTGCCGAGCATCCGGCGGTAGGCCAGCGCCGCGACGATGAACGGCAGTCCGAGGCCGAGACAGTAGAAGAAGGTGAGCAGTGCGCCGCGGCCGGCGGAGCCCTCGCGGACCGACAGCGAGAGGACCGCGCTCAGCGTCGGCCCGATGCAGGGTGCCCAGCCGAGCCCGAAGAGCACGCCGAGCAGCGGTGCGGCGGCCAGCCCGACGGCGGGCACCTTGTGGATCCGCCAGTCACGCTGCATCCACGGCACCACCCCGATGAAGACCAGGCCGAGCAGGATCGTCAGGCTGCCGAGCACGATGGTGATGGGGCCGCTCGTAGACGATGAGCCACTCCCCCACGGCGCCGAACAGCGTGCCGAAGGAGACGAACACGAACGAGAACCCGAGGACGAACAGCAGCGAGCCGGCCAGCATCCGGCCGCGCCGGGCGTCCGCGAGGTCGGCGCCGGAGAGACCGGTCGCGTAGGACAGGTAGCCCGGCAGCAGCGGCACCACGCACGGGGAGAAGAACGAGACCAGCCCGGCCACCATCGCCACCGGCACGGCGAGCAGCAGGGTGCCGCCGTCGGCGGTGCTGGCGAACCAGTCCCCCAGCGAAAGAGGGAGCGCGAGCGGCAGGCTCACTTCTGCACGTCTTCCACGAGGTCGACCAGTGTCTGCTGGCTGGGGATCGGGCCGAGGATGCTCGCGGCGACCTTGCCCTGCTTGTCGAGTACGACGGTGCTGGGGATCGCGCTCGGGTAGAGCGTCCCGTGGAAGGCGAGCAGGGTGCGCCCGGCCGGGTCGAAGAAGGAGGTGTAGGGCACGTCGTAGCGCCGCTCGAAGGCCAGCCCCTGGTCAGGGCTGGAGTCCTTGGTGTTCACGCCGACGAAGACGACTCCCTTGGCCTGGAGCTCACGCGCGGCCGCGGCGAGCGCGCGGGCCTCCTTGCGGCACGGCGAGCACCACGATCCCCAGACGTTGAGCACGACCACCTTGCCGGCGTACTTCTCCAGGGAGAGCTTGTCGCCCTCGAGGGTGGTGCCGGAGATGGTGCCGGGGTCCTTGCGCTCGGAGGTCTTCAGCAGGGTGATCCCCTTGCCGTCGACGTACCCCTTGTCGCCGGTGCTGGCGCCGCCACTGCAGCCGGACACGACCGCGCTGAGGAACAGCACGGCGAGCAGGACGCGGAGGAGGGTTCGCACCTCAGGACGGTGGTTTGTGATCGGCATCGGCGCCCCCTGCGGAGAACGGCGCGTTGCGGTCAGCGACCGGGATCAGGTCGCCGGCGGGCTCGGAGTAGCCGACGCTGACCAGTCGCTCGTCCTCGAAGGTGAAGGAGGTGACGCTGCACAGGGTGCAGTGGCGCTTGCGCGGGTCGTGCAGGAACGACCGGCCCTCGGCGTCGAGCCGGGTGACCCAGATCGGCAGCTGGTGGGAGACGACGACGGCCTCGTGGCCGGCCGCGCTCTCGCGGGCGTCCTCCACGGCCGCGCGCATCCGGGCCACGACCTCCTTGTAGGGCTCCCCCCACGACGGACGCAGTGGGTTCCGCAGCGCCCACCAGATCTTGGGCCGGCGAAGGATCGAGTCACGCAGGTCGAAGGGCTGGCCCTCGAAGAGGTTGCCCGACTCGATCACCCGGTCGTCGAGCTGCACGGTGACGCCCCGGACGGCTGCCAGCGGCGCCGCAGTCTCCTGCGCTCGCTCGAGGGGCGAGGAGACGATGTGGGTGATGTCGCGTTCGCCGATGCGGTCGGCCACCCGCTCGGCCATCTGCAGGCCGAGGTCGGAGAGGTGATAGCCGCCCGAGCGCCCGTAGAGGATGCCCTGCGGGTTGTGGACCTCACCGTGGCGCAGCAGGTGGACGAGGGTCTTCACGCGACCACCTTCGCAGCCGCCTCGGCGCCGGCGGGCAGCGCGTCGATCACGTGCTGGAGGGCCCGGTCGTCGTGGGCCGCGGAGAGGAACCAGGCCTCGTAGGCGCTGGGGGGCAGGTAGACGCCCCGGTCGAGCATCGCGTGGAAGAACGCCTTGTAGGCGACCGTGTCCTGCCCGGAGGCCTCCGCGAAGTCGCGCACCGGGCCGTCCGCGAGGCCGAGGAAGACGCTGAACATGTTGCCGCCGGCCTGCACGACGTGGGGTACGCCGGCCCGGGTCAGCGCCTCACCTGCCGCGGCAGACAGGGTGCGGGCGGACTCGTCGATCCGGGCGTAGACCTCGTCGGTCGCCAGCCGCAGCGTGGCCAGCCCGGCGGTGGTCGCGACCGGGTTCCCCGAGAGGGTCCCCGCCTGGTAGACGGGGCCGTCGGGCGAGAGCATCCCCATCACGTCGGCCCGGCCGCCGAAGGCCGCCGCGGGGAACCCGCCGCCCATCACCTTGCCGAAGGTGACCAGGTCGGGCTGCCAGCCCTCGCGGGCGCCGTCGAGGCCCCACTGCCCCTGGCGCGAGACCCGGAAGCCGGTCATCACCTCGTCGGAGACGAACAGGGCGCCGTGCCTGGCGCAGGTCTCGGCGAGGAACTGGTTGAAGCCGGGCTCCGGCGGGACCACTCCCATGTTGCCGGGCGAGGCCTCGGTGATCAGGCAGGCGATCTCGGCGCCGCGCTCGGCGAACGCCGCCTCGACGGCCGCCCGGTCGTTGTAGGGCAGCACCAGCGTCGCCGCGGTGGAGGCGGCCGGCACCCCCGGAGTGCCGGGCACCGCGCCCTCGATGCGGTGCGTGGCCAGCCCGGAGCCGGCCTCGGCGAGCAGCGAGTCGACGTGGCCGTGGTAGCAGCCGGCGAACTTCACGATCAGCTCCCGGCCGGTGAACCCACGGGCCAGCCTGATCGCGGACATGGTGGCCTCGGTGCCGGAGGAGACGAGGCGGACCTTCTCGACAGGAGTGCGCGCCACGATCTCCTCGGCGAGCTCGACCTCGGGCCGGGTCGGGGTGCCGTACGACGTACCGCGGGTCACCGCCTCGAGGACCGCCGCCTGCACGTCGGGGTGCGCGTGGCCCATCAGCAGCGGACCCCACGAGCAGATCAGGTCGACGTAGTCGTTCCCGTCCACGTCGCGCAGCCAGGCACCTGCTCCGGAGGCCATGAACCTCGGCGTCCCGCCGACGGCGTTGAACGCCCTGACCGGTGAGTTCACCCCACCCGGGGTGACCCGGTGGGCACGCTCGAACCAGTCGGCCGAAGCAGCGGTGAGACGGGTCTGGGAGGGGCTGACGGTCTCGGACACACCGGTATTCTCCCCGACCACCCAACACCCCGACCAACCGGTGGGTGGTCACCGCTGGCGTAACACCTGAAATGTTGATAAACCCCTTCAGTAGAACAGGTTCTAGACATAGCCTGAGTTGCTGGGATTCGGGCGGTGCGGCCCTGATGGCGCATTTGTCCTGTGGCGTGGGTCACAGAGGGCGTTTGTCCGTGACCCGGCTGGGGAAGGGTCGTTGAATCACCTGTCGGACCGGCTCGGGGGCGCCGCGACACACTTGATGGACCAGGGGAGAGAGAACACAGATGAGCAGCAAGCCCATGTCACGCCGGCGCAAGGCTTTCGCCTTGGTGCCGATCGCCCTGCTCTCCGGGGTGTGGACCGCGAGCCTGGTCAGCGCCAGCGCCACCGCCAACAGCGCCGCGAAGACCACCGCTCTCCCTGACGGCACCAACGTCCCCGCCGACGCCATCGAGGTCCCCGCCAGCGTGCCGGTTCCCGGTGTGATCGCTCCCGCCGTGCCCGAGGGTGCGGCCGACTCCGTCGTCAGCGGAGCCTCCAGCAACGGCATCCCCGCTCCCGCACTCGCCGCCTACCAGCGCGGCGCCCAGATCATCGACGCCGCCGACAAGTCCTGCAACATCCCCTGGGAGCTGATCGCCGCGATCGGCCGCGTCGAGTCCGACCACGGCCGCTACGGCGGCAACACCCTGACCGAGGACGGCGTCTCCAAGCCCGGCATCTACGGCATCGCCCTGAACGGCAAGAACGGCACCCAGGCGATCACCGACACCGACGGCGGCACGCTCGACAAGGACACCGCCTTCGACCGCGCGGTCGGACCGATGCAGTTCATCCCCTCGACCTGGCAGGTCGTCAAGGTCGACGCCGACGGCGACTCCAAGCGCAACCCCCAGGACATGGACGACGCGGCCCTCGCGACCGCCGTCTACCTGTGCTCGGGCAAGGACAACCTCTCCACCCGCAAGGGCCAGGAGGCGGCCGTCTACCGCTACAACCACAGCCAGGACTACGTGAACCTCGTGCTGCGGATCATGGAGGCCTACAGCCAGGGTGACTACACCGCGGTTCCCTCCGGCACCTACGGCGGCACCACCTTCTCCCCCAGCTACTCCTCGCAGATCGACAAGTCCTACAAGGTCGCCAAGGAGCGCAAGGCCCGGGAGAAGAAGGCCAAGGCCCAGGCCATCGCCAACGGCACCTGGGACGGCGGCATCGACCACAACGGCAGCGCCCCGGGCCTCGGCACCGCGCCCTCCAGTGGCGGCTCGTCCGGCGGCTCCGGCGGCTCCGGTGGCGGCACCACGCTTCCCGGCGGCTCCAGCACCAACGACAACCCGGTGAAGAAGGTCGTGGACGGCGTCACCAAGACGGTTGACGGCGTGGTCAAGGCGGTCACGCCCAAGCCGACCAAGACCCCGACTCCCACCAAGACCCCCACGCCGACGCCTGACCCGACGCCGGTCCTGACCTACGCCCAGGCCAAGGCTCAGTGCCTCGCGCAGGGGATCAGCGTCCTGCGACGTCGACCAAGTTGGCCACCTGCATTACAAGCCTTCGCAGCTGACAGATCGTCATCGCGCAAGAACCCCCGGTCCTCGACCGGGGGTTCTTGCGTTGTCAGTAGATTGACGCGGGTGACCAGCCCCTTCGTGCACCGCGTCCGGGTGCGCTACAGCGAGTGCGACATGCAGGGCATCGTCTTCAACGCGCACTACTACACCTGGATGGACCTCGCCCACCAGGAGCTGATCCGCGAGGTGCTCGGCCCCCTGGACGTGCTCATCGGTCTCGGCGTCGACGTGGTCGTCGCGGAGTCCTCCGCGCGCTACCTCGCCTCGGCACGGTTCGACCAGGAGATCGACATCGAGGTCCGCCTCGAGAGCCTGACCACGTCGTCGATGACCACGACGTACACCTTCCGCCACGGCGAGACCGTGCTCGCCGAGGGCAGGGTCCGCCACGTCGGCGTACACCCGAAAGCGCTCACCAAGACGCCGTGGCCCGACGAGGTCCGCGCCGCCTTCACTCCCCTGCTCCCGACGGGCGGATAGCGCTCAGGCGCCGCGCAGCATCCGGGCGGCGTCGAGGGCCCAGTAGGTGAGGATCACGTCGGCGCCGGCGCGGCGGATCGAGGTGAGCACCTCCATCACGGCGGCGTCGCGGTCGATCCAGCCGTTGGCGG
The DNA here is from genome assembly GCA_963782305.1 of uncultured Actinomycetota bacterium. Taxonomy (GTDB): domain Bacteria; phylum Actinomycetota; class Actinomycetes; order Propionibacteriales; family Nocardioidaceae; genus Marmoricola. Next base: position 24,735 of record CAWAJJ010000003.1, read on the forward strand.
CGGCGGCCTCGACCATGGAGTACTCGCCGGAGATGTTGTACGCCGCGACGGGGACCTCGACGGCCGCCCGCACTGCGGAGACCACGTCGAGATAGCTCAGCGCCGGCTTCACCATCACCATGTCGGCACCCTCCTCGACGTCGAGGAGCGCCTCACGGACGCCCTCCCGGCCGTTGGCGGGGTCCTGCTGGTAGGTCTTCCGGTCGCCGACCAGCGAGGAGTTCACGGCCTCGCGGAAGGGGCCGAAGAAGGCGGAGGCGTACTTCGCGGAGTAGGCCAGGATGCCGACCCCGGCCTGCTCCTCCTGGTCCAGCGTCCGGCGGATCGCCCCGACCTGGCCGTCCATCATCCCGCTGGGAGCGACCAGGTCGACGCCGGCCGCGGCGTGCGCGAGCGCCATCTGGCCGTAGATCTCCAGGGTGCGGTCGTTGTCGACCCAGCCGTCGGGGTCGAGCACGCCGCAGTGGCCGTGGTCGGTGAACTCGTCGAGACACAGGTCGGACATCACGGTGAGCTGCTCGCCCACCTCGGCGACCACGTCGGTGATCGCGAGGTTGAGGATGCCGCTCGGGTCGAGCGCGCCGGAGCCCACCGCGTCCTTCTCGGCGGGCAGCCCGAACAGCATCACGCCGCCGAGCCCGGCCTCGACCGCCTCGTTGGCGGCCTTCTTCAGGCTGTCGCGGGTGTGCTGGAAGACCCCGGGCATGCTCGAGATCTCCCGTGGCTCAGCGAGGTCCTCGGCGACGAACAACGGCAGCACCAGCTGGCTGGGGCTGACCGTCGTCTCGGCGACGAGGCGACGCAGGGCCGGCGTACGCCGAAGTCGGCGAGGCCGGATCTCGGGAAACCCGGGCACTACTTCGAGCTCGCCCTGCGGCGGGTCGACGGACGACGTTCGGACGGCTTGGTCACCGGCTGTCCCGACTCGATCATCGACGCGCGACGAGCCGCGCCGAAGTCTGCGAGGG
>CAWAJJ010000004.1:0-331236 GCA_963782305.1 uncultured Actinomycetota bacterium
CTGGATGGTCAAGAAGTTCCAGGGCAACAACGGTGTCGACCTGAGCAAGGACAAGATCGCGCTGCAGCGCCTCAACGAGGCCGCCGAGAAGGCGAAGATCGAGCTGTCCTCCTCCAGTGAGACCACCGTGCACCTGCCCTACATCACCCACGGTGAGTCCGGGCCGCTGCACTTCGAGGAGAAGCTCACCCGCAGCGAGTTCCAGAAGCTCACCGCGGACCTGCTCGAGCGCACCAAGTCGCCGTTCCGCAACGTCATCAAGGACGCCGGGCTCGACGTCAGCAAGATCGACCACGTCGTGCTCGTCGGTGGCTCCACCCGGATGCCCGCCGTCGCGGACGTCGTACGCGAGCTCACCGGGGGCAAGGAGCCCAACAAGGGCGTCAACCCCGACGAGGTCGTGGCCATCGGTGCCGCGCTGCAGGCCGGCGTGCTCAAGGGCGAGGTCAAGGACGTCCTGCTCCTCGACGTCACCCCGCTGAGCCTGGGCATCGAGACCAAGGGCGGCGTGATGACCTCCCTGATCGAGCGCAACACCACGATCCCGACCAAGCGCTCGGAGATCTTCACCACCGCCGACGACAACCAGCCCTCGGTGGAGATCAAGGTCGCGCAGGGTGAGCGCCAGATGTGGGCGGCCAACCAGCCGCTCGGCAACTTCGAGCTGACCGGTCTTCCCCCGGCCCCGCGCGGTGTCCCGAAGATCGAGGTCACCTTCGACATCGACGCCAACGGCATCGTGCACGTGTCCGCCAAGGACCAGGGCACCGGCAAGGAGCAGTCGATGACGATCTCCGGCGGCAGCGCGCTGTCGAAGGACGACATCGACCGGATGGTCAAGGACGCCGAGCAGTACGCCGAGGAGGACGCCAAGCGTCGCGCCGCCGTGGAGTCCCGCAACCAGGCCGACTCGCTCGTCTACTCGACCGAGAAGTTCCTCTCCGAGAACGACGAGAAGCTGCCCGAGGACGTGAAGACCGAGGTCCAGTCCGACGTCGACGCACTGAAGAAGCTGCTCGAGGACGAGAACACCGAGAACGACGCGTTCACCGCTGCCATCACCAAGCTGGGCGAGTCCAGCCAGAAGATGGGTGCGGCGATCTACGCGGCGAGCGAGGCCGAGGCAGCTGCGTCCGCAGGTGCCGAGGACGGCGCGCCCACCGACGGTGACGACGACGTCGTCGACGCCGAGATCGTGGACGAGGACGGTCCGGAGAGCAGCACGGAGGGTGAGAACGGGGAGTCCAAGTGACTTCCACGCCCGACGACCTGACCCCGGAGGGGGAGCCGCAGGAGACTGTGGCTCCCCAGCCGGGGGAGGGGAAGGCATCGTCGCCCCGGCGGTGAGCCGGAGGCCCACCCCGACGAGACGGGCAGCTTCGGCGACGGCCGACGACGAGTCGACGGCGCCCCAGGGAGATGCCCAGGGAGATGACCTGGCCGCCGCCGACGAGCTGATCCTCGCCCAGACGGCCCTGGCCGAGCGCACGCTCGACCTGCAGCGACTCCAGGCCGAGTTCTTGAACTACAAGCGGCGCGTCGAGCGCGACCGCGAGCTGGTCAAGCAGAACTCGATCTATGCGGTGCTCAGCGGTCTGCTCCCGGTGCTCGACGACATCGACCGGGCCCGAGAGCACGGCGAGCTCGAGGGCGGCTTCAAGGCCGTCGCGGACTCGCTGGAGCGGAGCGTCTCGTCGCTGGGGCTGACCAAGTTCGGAGCCAAGGGCGACGAGTTCGACCCCAACCTGCACGAGGCCCTGATGCACGGACACTCGCCGGACGTCACCACCACCACGGTGGATGTGGTCGCCCACGCGGGATACCAGATCGGTGACCGCGTCCTGCGGGCCGCGAAGGTCACCGTGCTGGATCCTGAGAGCTGAGAAGCAGAACCGAGACCCCGGGAGGAGGGGTGACAGATGAACAACGCTGACTGGGCCAACAAGGACTTCTACAAGGTCCTGGGCGTGGGCAAGGACGCCGACCAGGCGGCCATCAAGAAGGCCTACCGCAAGCTGGCCCGCGACAACCACCCCGACGGACACCCGGGGGACAAGGCTGCCGAGGACCGGTTCAAGCAGGTCGCCGAGGCGTACGACGTGGTCGGTGACACCGACAAGCGCAAGCAGTACGACGAGATGCGCTCGATGTTCGCGGGTGCCGGCGCGGGTCGCGGTGGCTTCGGCGGCGGATTCGGTGGCCAGCCCCCCGGTGGTGCCGGCGGGTTCGATGTCTCGGACCTGTTCGGCGACCTCTTCAACCGGGGCGGTGGCGGCGGCGGCTTCGGCCGCACCCAGGCTCCCCGACCCGCCCGCGGATCGGACCTGGAGACCGAGACCACGGTCTCGTTCGCCGACGCGATGGACGGCTCCACGATCAGCCTGCGTCTGAGCTCCGACGCTCCGTGCCCGACCTGCTCGGGCACGGGCGGCAAGCCCGGCACCCGACCGCACATCTGTGCGACCTGTGACGGTGCCGGCGTGGTGGTCAGCTCCGTCGGCGGCGGGTTCTCGATGAACGAGACCTGCCCGGAGTGCCACGGCCGCCAGCTGGTGTACGACGAGGCCTGCCCGACCTGCCACGGCTCCGGCCGCGGACTGTCGAGCCGCACGGTCTCGGCGCGCATCCCGGCCGGGGTCAAGGACGGCCAGCGGATCCGCCTCAAGGGCAAGGGCGCGGCCGGCGAGAACGGCGGCCCCAACGGTGACCTGCTCGTGACGGTGCACGTCCGCCACCACCGGCTCTTCGGCCGCAAGGGCGACAACCTCACGCTCGAGGTGCCGGTGAGCTTCGACGAGGCAGCACTCGGCGCCGAGATCAAGGTCCCGACGCTGGGTGGCCCTCCGGTCACGCTGCGCCTCCAGCCGGGCACCCCCAACGGGCGCGTGATGCGCGTCCGCGGCCGCGGTGCCCCGCGCAAGGACGGGTCCAAGGGCGACCTGCTCGTCACGGTCGGCATCGAGGTGCCGGAGAGCCTGGACGACACGGCCCGTGCCGCCGTCGAGGCCTACCGTGCCGCCCGCGGTGGCGAGGATCCCCGCGTCCGCCTGTTCGAAGGTGGCGCGTGATGCCGACCCGCGGACCCCAGGGTGGGCCGGGCCAGGGCCGCGGCTCCCGGGTCCCGGGCCCGACCGTCCCGGTCTACGTGATCAGCGTGGCCGCGGAGCTGACCGGCCTGCACGCGCAGACGCTGCGCCAGTACGACCGTGTCGGCCTGGTCTCGCCCGGACGCACCGCCGGCGGCGGCCGTCGCTACTCGCTGCGCGACATCGAGCTGCTGCGAGAGGTCGCCGAGCTGACGGCCTCCGGCATCGGGCTCGAGGGCGTACGCCGCATCCTCGAGCTCGAGCACCAGGTCGCTGCCCTGCGTGCGCGCAACAGCGAGCTGCGCAGCCAGGTCGGCGAGCTGCAGGCCGCTCTGGAGGCGACGTTGGCCTCGCTCAAGGAGCGCCGACCCAACCTGCCCGCGCTGCGACCACCGGGCCCGATCAACAGGTTCGGCGACCTGCGCTGAGCCGCATGCCGATCTGCACGCGCCTCATCCTGACCGTGCTGGGCATCTCAGTGACCCTCGGGCCATCCAGCCGTTAGTCTCAGCGACGGCCCCCGGGGCTCCGCAGAGGATGGGTGTGAGATGGCGCTGGAGATCGACTGGTTCTTCCAGCACGTCGACTGGCTGCACCTCCTCTCCGTGCCGGTCTTCACCGGCGTCGTCGGCTTCCTGATCAACTGGACCGGCCTGATCATGCTGTTCTCCCCGGTGCGCTTCCGCGGGGTCACCGTGCCGGGCATGCGCCAGCTCTCGCGGGTGCTGCCGCGCAAGCTCCAGGAGGTCCCCGGCATCCTGCAGGGCGGGATCGGCTGGCAGGGGATCGTGCCCGCTCGCGCCGCGAAGATGGGCAGCATCGCCGTGGACAAGGCGATCGCGAAGCTGGGGACGCCGAAGGAGTTCTACCAGCAGCTCGAGCCGGACCAGATCGCCGAGCACATCGTCCAGGTCTTCGAGCCGGAGATGCCCGGGATGATCGAGGACATCATGAAGCGCGAGCACCCCTCGCTGTGGCGCGACCTTCCTCCCCGGGCTCGCGAGGCCGTGATCGCCCGGGTCCAGGCGCAGCTGCCCGGCGTCGTACACACGGTGACCGACGAGATCGGTGAGCACATCGACCAGCTGCTCGACCCGAAGATCATGGTGATCAACCACTTCCAGAAGAACCCGGCTCTGGTGGTGCGGATCTTCCGTGACTTCGGTCAGCGCGAGCTCAACCTGATGGTGCTGTTCGGCTTCATCTTCGGCTTCGCGCTCGGCGTCCCGGTCGCGATCATCGACCACTGGTTCGGCCAGTGGTGGCTGCTGCCCGTGCTCGGCGTGATCGTCGGCTGGGCCACCAACGCCCTCGGCATGTGGCTGATCTTCGAGCCGCCGGAGCCCCGCCGGATCCTGGGCATCAAGGTGCACGGGCTGTTCCTGCGCAGGCAGGACGAGGCGGCGGAGGTCTACGCGCAGATCATCGCCGACGACGTGATCACGCTCGAGAACATCGGCAACTTCCTGCTCGACGGTCCCCGGGGCGACCGCACCCACCAGATGCTCGCGGACGCCATGCGTCCGGCCATCGACGGAGCGGCGGGTCCGGCGCGCGGCGCGGTCCGCGTCGCCGTCGGCACCAAACGGTTCGACAACATCCGCGAGGCGGTGGCGCTCGAGGCCGCAGGTCGGACCATCGAGCCGTTCCGCGACCCGGAGTTCAACCGTCAGCAGTCGGAGAAGATCTACAACCTGATCTCCACGCGCACCAAGGAGCTCCCCCCGAAGGACTTCGTGGAGATGATGCGCGCCGCCATCAGAGAGGACGAGTGGATGCTCTACGCACACGGGGCCGTGATGGGCTTCGCCGGCGGCCTGCTGCACCTGGCCCTGTTCGGTGTGGGAGGAGCTGCATGAGTGAGGACTCGAACGGGACCGACCCGTCCCGGAGGAGCACGCCCGCCCTGTGGGACGAGGCCGCCGAGGCGCTGCCCGGCATGGCCAGGATCGCGAGCCGGGCGGCGTTCCGCTCGGTTGCCTGGGGCGTGGGCTCCGGAGTCAAGACCAGCCGGCTCTTCGTACGCGCGCTGACCGATCCGCAGACCGCAGGCGAGCTCGTGCAGGAGGTGGCCCGCGACGTGGCCGAGGCCAGCCGCACGGTCAGCGACGTGGCCCGCGCTGTCTCGGCCGGGGTGCCCATCCCCAAGGCGCTGCTCGACGCCACGGTCTCGCTCTCCTCGGTGGTGCTGGCCGACAGCACGCCCCGGGAGCCCGAGCCGGAGCCGACCCTGCGCGAGCGTGGGGAGAGCCTCCTGCAGCGCTCCCGCGACGTGTGGAGCGAGGAGGAGACGCACCCGGCGTACGCCCGGATCCTGGAGGACCTGGCGCCCGACGAGGCGCGGGTCCTGCTGCTCCTTCTCCGCGGGGGACCGCAGCCCTCCGTCGACGTCCGCACCGGTGGACCGGTGGGGCTGGTCAGCTCCGCGCTGGTGGCACCGGGGATGTCGATGATCGGGGCGCGGGCGGGCTGTCGCTACCTCGAGGAGGTCCCGGCCTACCTCAACAACCTGTTCCGGCTGGGGCTGATCTGGTTCTCCCGCGAGCAGCTCGAGGACCCGATGGAGTACCAGGTGGTCGAGGCCCAGCCCGACGTGCTCGCCGCGATGCACTCGGTGCGCTTCCCCAAGGTCGTACGCCGCAGCATCCACCTCACGCCCTTCGGCACCGGCTTCTGCCGCGCCTGTCTCGTCGACCCCGAGGAGATGGCCGAGCTCCCGGAGCACCAGATCCCCGAGGAGTGACTTCCCCGGAATTGCCTCACGCCCACCGGAACCTCGAGGGGTCGTCCCGGTGGGCGCGAGGGCCAAGCGGTGGTGTTGCTCTAGAGGATGGCCCTCAGGATCGCCTTGCTGGGGGCCTTCTTGGGTGCGGCGTCCGCGGCCGGTGCCACGGCGCCAACTGCCATCACGGCGACCAACGCTGCTGCGACGCCGGTCGTGACGCGAATCCGAATCCTGCTCATCTGGGACTCCTTGTGCTGGTTACGGGGGGTTGCCCAATTTGTAGCGGGACGGACCGGCGGAGATCGATGGTTATTTCGGACTATCTTGGCGGAACATGTCCGAAATAAGCGGACAGAATTGAGTCGGTCGCGCTCAGGTTTCCACATGCTGGACTAGATCGCCTGGCCCCAGGGGTGGTCAAACTTGCCAAGACCTGAGTGCGACGATTGCCGGATTTGTGTAACAGGGGGGTCGCGTGGGGCGGAACGTGACCCGTGGGGCGCCTGCCGACCCTCAGGCCGGCACTGCAGGCAGTCGCAGCGTGAACACGGATCCGTTCGGTTCCCGCGGTGCGTAGCTGACGCTGCCACCCTGCGCCTCGGCCAGCGCGCGCACCACGAACAGCCCCAGACCGGTGCCGCGGGCGGAGTTCCCCGGGGCCCGGGAGTACTCCTGGAACAGCCGGTGGCTGAAGTCCGCCGGCACGCCCGGGCCGCTGTCCTCGACGTCGATGGAGACGTGGGCGTCCTCGTTGGTGAGGCGCACCAGGAACGGCGGGTGGCCGTACTTGCGGGCGTTGCTGAGCAGGTTGCTGAGCATCTGCTGGAACCGCAGCGGGTCGGTCAGCACGTGGGCCGGGCGCTCGTCGACCAGGGTCAGGTCGAACCCGTCCTCGATGACCGACCGCACCAGCTGCACGGTGTCCACCTTCTCCAGCTGCATCGCCAGCGTGCCGTGCTGGGCCTGTCCGGCGGCCAGCAGGTCGGCGGTGATGCTGTCCAGGAGCCGGGTCTGGCGGCCGATCACGCTCAACATGCGCTCGCGTTGCTGCTCGCCGAGGTCGTCGCCGTGCAGGGCCAGGGTCTCCGCGACCCCCATCAGCACGCCGACCGGGCCGCGGATCTCGTGGGCGGCGGTCGCGATGGCACGACGCAGCAGGTCGGCCTCGTCCCCGACCTGCGCCTGGAGGTAGAGCACGTGGTCCTCGCCGCTGCGCCGAACACTGGCGATCACCTGCCGGGGCGGGTCTCCGAGGTCGAAGACGGTGGCGCCGTCCAGCGCCGGGTCGTTCGCGAGATGGAGGGCGAGCTCGGGTGCGATCGCGGCCAGCGGCAGATCAGGGCTCGAGACGTCACCGAGCAGTCGCCCGGCCTCGCGGTTCGCGCGTACGACGCGGCCCTGGCGCACCTGGAGGAAGCCGAAGGGAGCCAGGTCGAGAGGGTCCGCGACCGGGGCATGCTCTGCCTTGTCGCCGCCGGCCTCCGGGTCGGAGAGGCCGGCCCGCCGGGCCGCGGCCTTGGCCACGAGAGTGCGGACCTGCGCCAGCAGAGCGCTCAGGGGCTGCCCCTTCTGGATGTAGCCGTCGGCACCGCCCTCGAGCGCGCGGCCGGTCATCTCGGAGGCCCCGAAACCGGAGAGCATCACGATCGTGGCGCTGGGACAGGTCTGGCGCACCTGGGGGAGCGCCTCCAGGCCGTCCATCACCGGCATCGCGATGTCGAGGAAGACGACGTCCGGCTGCTGCTGGGCCGAGACCTGGATGCCGTCACGGCCGTTCTCGGCCTCGCCCACGACCACGAACTCGCGGGTCCGCTCCAGCGCCATCCGCATCAGGTCGCGCAGGTCCGGCGTGTCGTCGACGACGACCACCCGCAGTGGCTCGGGGCCGAGGTTGTCGGCGCTCATGGTGTCGCCGGCGTCGCGGGCGCGTCGGGACCCGGGGTGGCCGAGCCGCCGGTGATGCCTGGGTTCGCGTCGTCGTGGCCCGAGCCGTGCTCGACCACTGCGGCCGTGCTGCGCAGCGGACGCCGGGCGAGGTGGCCACGGTCGTCGCCGATCAGCTCGGTGATCATCCTGCTGGCCGCGTCGATCGATCCGTCGAGTGCGCTCAGCCCGCGGCGTCGCTCGCCGAGGTCGAGGGCCATCCTGGCCACCACCATCCCTTGGAGCACGGCGTCGTTGAGCTCCAGTGCACGCTGCTCGCGCTCGTACTGGTCCTTGAACAGCTGGGGGCTCCGGTCGCTCGGACCGAACCCTCCACGGAGGGTCCAGTAGTAGACGGCCACGGCTGCGCCGACGAGGTCCCAGAGGGCGAGCTCGGGCCCCCACGCGGTGCGCATCGCCAGGCCCTGCTCCTGGTCCACCCCGGCGTACGGCATCAGCATGTGCACGACGTGCGCGCCGTGGTGCACGGCACAGGTCAAGAAGATGGCAGCGGTGGCTGCGCCCAGCGCGTTGCTCCGGAGCTGACGGCTCTTCACGAGCGGACGGGCGATGGCGACCACGATCATCGAGTAGGCGACCGCGATCACCGCGTTACAGGCGGCGCCGAGCATCCACCACATGGACGTCCTCCTTCGATTGCGATCTCAACCGTGACCGACCGTGAGCGAGAGTACGGCCAGCGCGACCCCGGAGAGTCCCACCCACAGCCACGCCCGCTGGCCGAGACGTCCCAGGGCGAGCTGTCGCCTGTCGTGGTTCGCGTGCAGACCGGCGGTGCAGGCCAGCACGACGGCCCATTCCCAGACGACGCAGGAGACGTCCCAGGCGCCCACGCCCTCGGGACCGGGGATCAGCCCGAACGGCAGGCCGACCGTCCGGGTCGTGGCCCAGAGCCCGATGCAGGCGAGGTTGCCGAAGACGCCGATGAGCAACAACCGGTCCGTGGCCCTGCGGGCGACCAGCACGGCCCACAGCGCCTGCGCCACCGACGAGAGCAGGAAGAACGCACCGAGGAGCAGTCCCTCGCTCAGGTGATGCGGGAACATGGCCGCGTGGACGAAGGCGGCCGCCCCGCTGCTGGACACGGCCACCGACCGCCAGAGCGAGGCGTCCAGCTCGGCGTGCGCCCCGGAGCCCTTCGAGGCGAGGGCACGCGGCACGGTGAGCTGGCCGGTGCGGACCGCGGACCGCAGCTCCGCGATGCGCTCCTCGTGCTCGGCCACGGTCGCCGGTGGACGGAACGCCGGCGCCCGGGAGCTGTGGGCGTCACGGAGCTGCGGCAGGAGCAGGGCCACCACACCCACGAGTCCGAGGACGACCAGCAGCAGGTGCAGCCCGTGGGCCAGCAGCCCCAGCATCGACGCTCCCCTCCACTGGTAGTGCGCGACGAACAGGTAGAGATTCTAGGGACGATCCCGGCAGCGCGGCCGGGACAGTGGGAGACACGCGAGGTGGTCTATTCAGTAGGTGGACCACCAGAATGGACGGGAAATTCGTCAAAGTTGAGGGGAATGGACTCAACTTTGCGCTCGTTGGAACAAGCAGCAGGTCAATCGTCACCCCTTCAGGAGAACCATCGTGGACGCATCCAAGCTCACCTCGCGCAGCGTCGAGGTGATCAACGCCGCCAGCACCCTGGCCGTCAACCAGGGCAACCCACAGGTCGAGCCGGTGCACCTCGCCGTGGCACTGGTTCGCCAGGACCAGGGCATCACCCCGTCCCTGCTCGCCAGGACCGGTGCCGACGTCGCTGCGGTCAGCCAGGCCCTCGACCAGGCCCTGAGGAACCTCCCCAAGGCCTCCGGCTCCACCGTCCAGACGCCCGCGGCGTCAGCGGCGCTGACCCGGGTGCTCGCGAAGTCGCTGGACCTGATGGCCGAGATGAAGGACGACTACGTCGCCACCGAGCACCTGCTCCTGGCCCTGACCGTCGTGGACACCCCGGTCAGGAGCCTGCTGGCGGAGGCCGGGGCGCCCGAGGCGGCCCTGCGCGAGGCGATCACCGCGGTGCGGGGAAACCGTCGGGTCACCAGCCCCGAGGCCGAGGCGAGCTACGAGGCCCTCGGGAAGTACGCCGTCGACCTGACCGAGCGTGCCGAGGAGGGCAAGCTCGACCCGGTGATCGGCCGGGACGCGGAGATCCGGCGGCTCGTCCAGGTGCTCTCGCGGCGTACCAAGAACAACCCGGTGCTGATCGGTGAGCCCGGCGTCGGCAAGACCGCGGTCGTCGAGGGCCTCGCCCAGCGCGTGGTCGCCGGCGACGTACCCGACTCCCTCAAGGGCAAGCGCGTGCTCAGCCTCGACCTGGCCGCGATGGTGGCCGGCGCGAAGTACCGCGGCGAGTTCGAGGAGCGCCTCAAGGCGGTTCTCGAGGAGATCAAGGGCGCCGAGGGCCGGATCATCACGTTCATCGACGAGCTGCACACGGTCGTCGGTGCGGGTGCCGGCGGCGACTCGGCGATGGACGCGGGCAACATGCTCAAGCCGATGCTCGCCCGTGGGGAGCTGCACCTGATCGGTGCCACCACGCTGGACGAGTACCGCGAGCGGATCGAGAAGGACCCCGCCCTGGAGCGACGCTTCCAGCAGGTCTTCGTCGGCGAGCCCAGTGTCGAGGACACCGTGGCGATCCTGCGAGGGCTGCAGGAGAAGTACGAGGCGCACCACGGCGTCAAGATCACCGATGCCGCGCTGGTGGCGGCCGCGATGCTGTCCGACCGCTACATCCCGGGCCGACAGCTGCCCGACAAGGCGATCGACCTGGTCGACGAGTCCGCCTCGCGCCTGCGCATGGAGATCGAGAGCTCGCCGGTCGAGATCGACCAGCTCCGCCGCTCGGTGGACCGGATGAGGATGGAGGAGCTCGCCCTCGAGCGCGAGACCGATGCCGCCTCCCGGGACCGCCTGGAGCGCCTGCGCGCCGACCTCGCTGACCGGGAGGAGGAGCTGCGCGGGCTCGAGGCCCGATGGGCGAGCGAGAAGGCAGCCCTCGAAGGCTCGGGCGAGCTGCGCAAGCAGATCGACGAGCTGCGCGTCGAGGCCGAGCGGTTGCAGCGCTCCGGCGACCTCGGTGGCGCCTCGGAGATCCTCTACGGCCGCATCCCCGCGCTCGAGACGCAGATCGAGAGCGCCGAGGTGGCCCATGGATCTGCTGGGCCGGTCGAGAACCCGATGGTCCGCGAGGAGGTCGGCCCCGAGGAGATCGCCGAGGTGGTGGAGGCCTGGACCGGCATCCCCACCGGCCGGCTGCTCGAGGGCGAGACCGCGAAGCTGCTGCGGATGGAGGACATCATCGGTGAGCGCCTGGTCGGCCAGCGCCCCGCGGTGTCCGCCGTCTCCGATGCCGTACGACGCTCGCGAGCGGGCATCTCCGACCCCAACCGGCCGACCGGTTCCTTCCTGTTCCTCGGCCCGACGGGCGTCGGCAAGACCGAGCTGGCCAAGTCGCTCGCGGACTTCCTCTTCGACGACGAGCGCGCGATCGTGCGCATCGACATGAGTGAGTACGGCGAGAAGCACTCGGTCTCCCGGCTGGTCGGAGCCCCGCCCGGCTATGTCGGCTACGACGAGGGCGGCCAGCTCACCGAGGCCGTACGCCGCCGGCCCTACTCCGTCGTACTCCTGGACGAGGTGGAGAAGGCGCACCCCGAGGTCTTCGACATCTTGCTGCAGGTCCTCGACGACGGCCGGCTGACCGACGGCCAGGGACGCACTGTCGACTTCCGCAACACGCTGCTCATCCTGACCAGCAACCTGGGCTCGAACTTCCTGGTCGACCCGACGCTGGACGAGGAGAAGAAGCGCGACTCGGTGATGACCGTGGTGCGCCAGGCGTTCAAGCCGGAGTTCCTCAACCGGCTCGACGAGGTGGTGCTCTTCGACGCGCTGGGCAAGGAGGAGCTCGCCCACATCGTCGACCTCCAGCTGGCGGCGTTCGACCAGCGGCTCGCACCGCGGCGGATCACCGTCACGGTGAGCGAGGCGGCGCGCAGGTGGCTGACCGACCACGGCTACGACCCGGCGTACGGCGCCCGGCCGCTGCGTCGGCTCGTCCAGACGGCCATCGGCGACCCACTCGCCCGGATGCTGATCGGTGGCGAGGTCACCGACGGGCAGCAGGTCGAGGTCGACCATCTCGAGGGTTCCGAGGAGCTCGCCCTGACCGTCGGATGACGCTGTATTCAGGTTCGGTTGGTTCAATGACCACATGAGCGACACCGGCAACTCCGCACGCCCACGCCAGCTGACCATGGCAGCCGGGTTCGTGATCGGCGGTTCGGTGCTGCTGGTGCTCTCGGCTTTCGACAAGCTCACCCGCCTGCACAGCATCGACACCCGGGCGGCCGTCGTCCAGTTTGTCGACACGCCGCTCGGTGGGGTGCTCGGCCTCGACGTCAGTGACTCGCTGGCGGTGTGGAAGGTGGTCCTGATGGTGGCCGCAGCCTGTGCTGCGGCCACGGCCGTGCTCGGGGGGTATGCCCTGATGCGTAGCCGTGCGGCACGCCTGGCGCTCAGCATCCTGGCCGTTCCGATCCTGCTCACCTCACCCCTGACCGGCGTCCTCACCGGCGCGGTGATCGCGGCTGCGACCGTGATGCTGTGGAGCGGTCCCGCGCGCGACTGGTTCGCCGGTCGGCCGATCCGCCAGGTCGAGCCGGCCACTCGCGACTCCGGGTCGGGCTCCAACGCCTGGGAGACGACCATGCCGCCGGCCGGCCCGAGCCACGATGAGGACCAGGCGCCGGCGGGTCCCGGTGCGGAGGCCGGGGGACCACCGGACGACGTGCCCGAGACCCCACCGGCATCGTCCCTGTCGACGGCCGGCTCCTCCCGGCAGCCGGGTGCGATGACCGGGTACGGCGAACGGACCGCCGGCCCCGTCGCGGGCCAGGGCGCAGCCTGGGTCCCGCCGCCCTACGCGGCCGTCGGCCGGGTGTCGGCCGTGCCTGTCACCGTGAAGATCGCCTGCGTGCTGACGTGGGTGTTCTCCGGCGTGGTGGCACTGCTCTACCTCGGGCTGATGGTGGTCCTGGTCGTGGCCCAGGACCGGATGGTCGACTACGTGGTCAAGGTCCCGGAGTGGGAGCGCGCCAACCTGGACCAGGGCATGATCCTGCCGGTGCTCTGGTTCGGCTGCCTGTTGTTCCTGGGCTGGTCCCTGGGCGCCTGCGTGCTCGCCTGGTTCACCTGGCGGCGGCACAACTGGGCGCGCTGGCTGCTCGTGGCCAGCGCCTCGGCGACCCTGGTCGCGGCCCTGTTCGCGTTCCCGGTCGGGATCCTGCACCAGCTGGCTGCGGCCCTGACGATCGGCGGGCTGCTGGGCGCCGCGCCGCGTGAGTGGTTCGCCAACCGCCAACGACCTCCCGGCCCGCCACCGCCGTCGGGCTGGGGTCCTCCTCAGGGCGGCCAGTACCCGCCGCAGCAGGGCCAGTACCCACCCCAGCAGGGGCCTGGGCCCGGTCCGGGCCAGGGTCAGGCGCCGCCTCCCGGTGGCAAGCCCCCGGTCTGGTAGGCGGCTCAGTTTCCCTGGTGCAGGTCGGTGGCGCGAAGGCGGCGTACGCCCTCGGTGAGCACGTCCTGCTCCTTGCAGAACGCCCAGCGGACCAGGTGTCGGCCGTGCGGTGAGCCGTCCTCGTAGAAGACCTGGGTGGGGATCGCCACCACCTGCGCCTGCTCGGCCATCGCGGCGCAGAAGGCGATCCCGTCCTGGTGGCCGAACGCCGAGACGTCGGTGGTCACGAAGTAGGTGCCCTGCGGGACGTGCACCTCCATCCCGAGGGAGTCGAGGCTCTCGCACAGGTAGTCGCGCTTGCGCGCCAGGTCCGCACAGAGCTCCTCGTGGAAGCTCTCCTCGTGGTCGAGAGCATGTGCGATCGCAGGCTGGAACGGTGCGCCCGAGGAGTAGGAGAGCCAGTTCTTGGCGCCCTCCACGGCGGCCACGAGATCCGCCGGCCCGGTGGCCCAGCCGATCTTCCAGCCGGTGAAGGAGAAGGTCTTCCCCGAGCTCGAGATCGCCAGCGTCCGGTCGAACATCCCCGGGAGCGTCGCCAGCGGGACGTGCGCGTGGTCGTCGAAGGTCAGGTGCTCGTAGACCTCGTCGGTGACCACCACGAGGTCGTGGCGCAGGGCGACCTCGGCGACCGCGGCGAGCTCCGTCGCGTCGAGCACACGGCCTGTGGGATTGTGCGGGCTGTTCAGCAGGATCACCCGGGTGCGGTCGGTGACCGCTGCCTCGAGCTCCGCGGTGACCAGGCGGTAGTCGGGTGCGCGCAGGGTGACCGGGCGTCGTACGGCACCGACGAACTGGATCATCGCGCGGTAGCTGTCGTAGTAGGGCTCACAGACCACCACCTCGTCCCCCGGGTCGACCAGGCCGAGCATCGCGCCGGCGATGGCCTCGGTCGCTCCGGTGGTGACCACGACCTGGTCGCTGGTCAGCTCGAGCCCGTAGTGGCGCTGCTGGTGCCGGATCACGGCGTCCACCAGCTCAGGGGTCCCGTGGCCCGGTGGGTACTGGTTGCGGCCGGCCCGCATCGCGTCGTACACCGCCTCGACGACTGACGCCGGCCCGCTCTGGTCGGGGAAGCCCTGACCGAGGTTGACCGAGCCTGTGCGTACGGCGAGCGCCGACATCTCCGCGAAGATCGTGCTCCCCACGTCGCGGAGTCGCTCGGCCGATCTGGTGGGACGCCTGGTTCCTGGTGCACTCACGGTCCGAACCTAACCGTTCGCGCCGTTGTCCGGGATCGGCGCCCCGGGCACCCGACGGTCCCGCACAATGGCGAGGTGTCAGGCACCGCGTCCCGGGGGCGCCGCCCCATCCTGTGGCTGGGCGTGGCGATGATCGTCGCCGGCCTGGCGGTGCTCGGCTGGGTCGGCTGGCAGTTCTGGGGGACCAACTGGGTCGCCCACCGGGAGCAGGCGCGGGTCACCGACTCGCTGCGGGCGCAGTGGACCGAGGGTGGGACGAGGCTGTCACCGAAGTACGTGCCCGAGGGCAAGGCGTCGGCCCTGATCAGGATCCCGAGGTTCGGTCGCTCCTACGCCGTGCCGGTCCTCGAAGGGGTCTCCACCGACGTGCTCGCCACGGGGTTCGGGCACTTCGTACGCAGTGCCGACCCCGGTGAGGTCGGCAACTACGCGCTCGCCGCCCACCGGGTGACCCATGGGGAGCCGTTGCGCCGGATGCCGCAGCTCCGGCCGGGCGACGAGGTGATCGTCGAGACGGGCGACGCGACCTACTCCTACCGGCTCGACACCGACCCCGAGAAGCTGGTGATCCCGTTCACCGGCGTCTGGGTCCTCGATCCGCTGCCGAAGAATCCCGAGCCCGGCGGCGCCCAGCCGGCGCAGCGCGAGGGGCAGCGGCTGATCACGCTGACCACCTGCTCGGAGATCTTCCACACCGACGACCGGATGATCGCGTTCGGGCACCTGGTCAGCGCGACGAAGAAGGGCTAGTAACCTCCGGCGCATGGTTTCGACTAGCTCGACCGACCCTGGCTCCGACACGAATCTCGCCGCCGACGTGGACGCCTGCTGCCGGCTGACCGGGACGTTCACGCTCCGGTCGGGCCAGGTGGCCTCGGAGTACTTCGACAAGTATCTCTTCGAGGCCGACCCCGCCCTGCTGGCCCGCGTGGTCGCGCAGATGGTCGATCTCGTCCCGGAGGGCACCGACCTGCTCGGTGGACTCGAGCTGGGCGGCGTGCCGATCGCCACCGTGCTCAGCGCGCGCACGGGCCTGCCGGCCCTGTTCGTGCGCAAGCAGGCCAAGACCTACGGCACCAACAAGCTGGCCGAGGGCCCTGAGGTCGACGGCCGCCGGGTGACCCTCGTCGAGGACGTGATCACCACCGGCGGCGCCGTACGCGACGCGACGAAGGCCCTCCGCGACGCCGGAGCCATCGTCGAGACCGTGATCTGCGCGATCGACCGAAGCCCTGCCGACCAGAACCCCCTGGAAGACATGGGCCTCGAGGTCCGCCCGGTCCTCACCAAGGCCCAGCTAGACGCCGCCCGGGGGTGACGGTTTTTCTGGTTAACCAGAAAAACTCACAGATCCCACCGTTGCATCCTGGGGGAAGTGGCCGTTTTTCTGGTTAACCAGAAAAACCTCAGGCCCGTTCGGCGGCCTGTCGCCGGTGCTTCCACCACTCGTACGCGATCGGGATCACCGAGAAGGCCAGGATCGCGATGATCGCCTTGTCGATGTTCTCGCCGAGCCCGGGGAAGCTGCGCC
This sequence comes from uncultured Actinomycetota bacterium, assembly GCA_963782305.1. Lineage (GTDB taxonomy): Bacteria > Actinomycetota > Actinomycetes > Propionibacteriales > Nocardioidaceae > Marmoricola. Next base: position 15,998 of record CAWAJJ010000004.1, read on the forward strand.
CGAGGAAGTAGCCCATCAGGGTGATGCTCAGCACCCAGAGCGCGGCACCCACGGCACTCCAGACGAAGAAGCGGTTGCGCTGCATCCGGGTCACCCCGGCCACGACGGTGATGTAGGTACGCACGAACGGCACGAACCTGCCGATCACCAGGGCCTTGTTGCCGTGCTTGTCGAAGAAGGCGTCGGTCTGGTCGAAGTACTTCTTCTTCAGGATCCTGCCGCTGCGCTCGTAGAGCGGTGGGCCGATCCCGCGGCCTATCTCATAGCCGAGGACGTTGCCGGCGAAGGCGGCAGCCGTGAGCAGCAGGATGGCGACGGGCAGGTCGGTCGCGTGTGGTCCCGGGACGATGTTGTCGTGGGTGGCCACGAACAGGCCGACCGCGAACAGCAGGGTGTCGCCGGGCAGGAACGGGAAGAACAGCCCGCACTCGATCAGGATGATCACGAGGCACACCCAGAAGAACGAGGTGCCGAACTGGTCCAGCAGCCAGTTGGGGTCCATCCACTTGATGCCGAAGAGCAGCGGCTGCAGGCCAATCACCGTGTGAGCGTATCGGGGCCGACCTGACTCCCCCCTGTCCAGCCCTACTCTTGCGGCTGTGAGCGACGAGGAGCAGCGCGCGCCGTACGACCCGATGCCGCACGGGCCCGAGGAGGTCGGCGTCGGACCGTGGCCGGGCGCGCTGCCCGAGGGTGAGCAGTACGACGCGGAGCTGCTCGCGTCGGGTGACCGTCGCAACGTCGTCGACCGCTACCGCTACTGGACGATGGCGGCGATCGTCGCCGACCTCGACACCCGGCGCCACGACTTCCACGTGGCCATCGAGAACTGGCAGCACGACTTCAACATCGGCACGATCGTGCGCAGCGCCAACGCGTTCCTGGCGCGCGAGGTGCACATCGTCGGCAAGCGCCGCTGGAACCGGCGGGGTGCGATGGTCACCGACCGCTACCAGCACGTCCGACACCACGAGACTCCCGAGGAGCTCGCGGCGTACCTCCATCCTCTCGGGGTGCAGCTGATGGGCGTCGACAACCTGCCGGGGTCGGCGCACCTCGAGACCTGGGAGATGCCGCGCTCGGTGTGCTTCCTGTTCGGCCAGGAGGGGCCGGGCCTCTCGGAGCAGGCGCGCGAGGCCTGTGACGGAACCTTCTCGATCGCCCAGTTCGGCTCGACCCGGTCCATCAACGCCTCGGCGGCGGCGGCCATCGCGATGCATTCCTGGATCCAGCGGTACGCCGACCTCGGGAACGCCTGGCGCGGCTGAGCCGACTCGGGTCAGGCTGTCGGCGCGAGGCAGCGGATGAACCGGTCGCCCGCGCGCCAGCCTTCCCGGCTCGGGGGCTGCCAGAAGCCGCCGTACTTGCCCATCAGCTCCTTGCACCGGTCGCGGGCGACGGGGGTGTACGTCGTGGGGTCGGGATAGCCCTGACCGGTCTCCCGGAACACCGCCGCGACGCGGAAGGCGTGTGGGACCGAGCACGACACGTCGGCCCCGCTGTCGGTCTGGCACACCCGCAGCGCCTCGGGGATGCCCTGCCGGAGGAGGGGACGGCCCGCGGGAAGGGCGATCAGCTGGTTGCCGCTGCGTGCCAGGACGTCACAGCGGACCCAGCGTGCTCCGCGCTCGAGCTGGGCCTGGCCGGGCGTGAACAGCGTCCAGGTGAGGATCGAGGTCGCGCGGTCGGCGAGCGTGCCGCCGGCCTGTCGGCGCAGCGCCGGCTCGCAGAGGCGCTTGCCCAGCGCTCGACGCTGGGCCAACGGGGTCTGGGGGGTGACGGCCTTCGGGACGTAGCCGACGTACGCGATCACGGTGTTGTGCTGGCCCCGGCAGTTGACCCGGGTCCCGGCGGCGACCGAGGCCCGCGACGCTCGCGCCTTCATCCGGTAGCACTGTCCGGCCTGCGGGATCTGGAAGCCGGGATCGGCCGCCGGCTTGTCGGGCCCGGAGCTGGTCTCGCCGTCCTTGGACGGCTCCTTCGTGCCTTGCGCTCCCGGCTCGTCCTTGCCGCCGCAGCCTGCCATCAGCAGGGCCAGCGCGAGCCCGAGTGCGGCGGCACGCACCACCACCCCGAGTCGCCTCGCGGGGGTGCGTCGGAGGTGGTGAGAGGACATGTCACTCCGGTGCTGGGGACTCGAGCGGCTGGCCTCCGGATCCTCCCACGGCCGACCCGAGCCCGTGCGCGAAGTAGGCACTAGGGTTGGTGAGGACAGCTGCCGTACCCGAGGAGACCGCCCGATGCCCATCGCCACGCCTGACAAGTACTCCGAGATGCTGGACGCCGCGAAGAACAACGCCTTCGCGTTCCCGGCCATCAACGTCTCGTCGTCGCAGACGCTGAACGCCGCGCTCGCCGGCTTCGCCGAGGCGGGCAGTGACGGGATCATCCAGGTGTCGACCGGTGGGGCGGAGTACCTCTCCGGCCCGACCATCAAGAACATGGTCAGCGGCTCGGCGGCCTTTGCGGCGTACGCCCACGAGGTGGCCAAGAGCTATCCGATCAACATCGCCCTGCACACCGACCACTGCCCCAAGGACAAGCTCGACGGATTCGTCCGGCCGCTGCTGGAGATCTCCCTCGAGCGGGTGCGTGGCGGTCAGGACCCCCTGTTCCAGTCGCACATGTGGGACGGGTCCGCCGTACCCCTCGACGAGAACCTGGAGATCGCCGTCGAGCTGCTCAAGAAGGCCGCCGAGGCGAAGATCGTGCTCGAGGTCGAGATCGGTGTCGTCGGCGGCGAGGAGGACGGCGTCGAGGGTGGCGGTGGCGAGCAGCTCTACAGCACCACCGAGGACGCGCTGGCCACCGTCGAGGCGCTCGGCACGGGTGAGAACGGTCGCTACCTGACGGCGCTGACCTTCGGCAACGTGCACGGCGTCTACAAGCCCGGCAACGTCAAGCTGCGCCCCGAGATCCTGCAGAAGGCCCAGGAGGCCGTCAACGAGAAGCTCGGCCTCCCGGCCGGTTCCAAGCCGTTCGACCTGGTCTTCCACGGTGGGTCCGGGTCGACCGCCGAGGAGATCGGCGCGGCCGTGGACTTCGGCGTGATCAAGATGAACGTCGACACGGACACGCAGTACGCCTTCACCAGGCCGGTCGCCGGCCACATGCTCGCCAACTACGACGGCGTGCTCAAGATCGACGGCGAGGTCGGCAACAAGAAGGTCTACGACCCCCGTGCCTGGGGCAAGGCGGGCGAGGCCGGCATGGCCGCCCGCGTCGTCGAGGCCTGCGAGAACCTGCGCAGCACGGGGCACTCGGTCGGCTGAGACTTCGCTGAGGGAGCGCCAGCAATTTCCGCTGTAACGCGGAGTTGTTGACGCTGAACAAGTGGAGTACGACGCACTCAGCGTCGAGAACACCGCGTTACAGCGGCTGCGGGGGCGGCTTCAGCTGCGCTCGCGGGTCAGGCCCAGGATCACCTGGGGGAGCACCTTCTCGACGAACTCGCGCGGGTCGATGCTGCCGAAGCCCAGTCCCTGCTGGCCCAGGCTGTGCAGGTAGAGCGCGACCGTGGTCTCGGTGAGCTGGTCGACCGACGAGATGGGCTCGCGCCCCAGCCGGCGTACGACGTCGCTGATCGCGTCGCGCATCTCCCCCTCGAGGCGACCCCGGTGGGCCTGCAGCATCTCCCGGGCCGACTCGCTGCGCAGCGCCAGCAGGGTGAACTCGGTCTGGATGACGAACCAGCGCTGACCGAGCGGCTCGAGCGCGTCCAGGATCAGGCCGATCGAGGCAAGTCGAGAACTCACGCTCCGGAATGGCACCGACCACTTCGCGCACTACGTCGAGCAGGCGCACCGACTGCTGCTCGAAGACGGCGACGAAGACCTCTTCGAGCGAGGAGAAGTTGGAGTAGAACGCGCCGCGGGTGAAACCTGCCGCGCCGACCAGGTCGTCCACCGTCACCCGGTTGAAGCCCTTGCTGACGAAGACGTCCTCGGCTGCCTCGAGCAGCCGCGCCCGCGTGTTCACCCGGCGACGCGTGGCACCGGAACCGCGACTGTCATGTGAGTCACCTTACGTTCACCGATACACCAGCGTATTGAATACGTTAACGTACTCAAATGTCTTCCCTCCTCTACCGACTCGGTCATGCCGTGGTCGGCAGCGCCAAGACGGGTGCTCGCGCTCGCCGTGCTCGCCCTGGTGCTGCGCCGGTGCGCCCCGCAGTCGGGCTCGGAGGACAGCTCCAGGACAACCTGACGATCCCGGGGACCGAGACCCAGGACGGCTTGGACGTCCTCGCGCAGCGCTTCCCCGAGGCCGCCGGTACGTCGGGCCAGGTGCTACTCGTAGCACCCAAGGGCGACCGGATCCGCGACCACCAGGACGACGTCAAGGCCGTGGTGAAGAAGGTCGGCGAGGTGGAGCACGTCGTTGTCGTCACCGACCCGTTCACCAAGCAGAACAAGCCGTTGTCTCTCCGACAACGGCCGAGACGCGCTGGTCCAGGTCCAGCTCGACGTACCCCTGGACCGGCTCGAGGACTCCACGATCGCCGACGTCGAGAAGGCGGCCCGGGCGCTGCCGGAGGGCTCGCCGCTCGAGGTCGACCTCGGCGGGCAGATCTTCACCAGCAAGTCCGTGCAGGTCTCGATCACCGAGGGGCTCGGTGTCCTCGTTGCGCTGGCCGTCCTGGCCCTCACCTTCGGGTCCCTGCTCGCGGCGGGAATGCCCATCTTCACCGCCATCCTCGGCGTCGCGATCGCCATGTCGGGAGTGCTCTCGGTCGCGGCCTTCACCGACGTGAACACCTCGACGCCGACCCTCGCGCTGATGATCGGACTGGCGGTAGGGATCGACTACGCGCTGTTCATCGTCTCGCGGCACCGCAGCCAGCTCGGCCGTGGCATGGAGCCCGGCGAGTCCGTGGCACAGGCGCTGGCCACCGCCGGAAGCGCAGTGATCTTCGCCGGCGTCACCGTGATCATCGCCCTGTTCGGGCTGGTGGTCGCCAAGATCCCGTTCCTGGCTGTGATGGGGTACGCCGCCGCCTTCGCGGTCGCCATCGCCGTGGTCGTCGCGCTGACGGTGGTGCCGGCGATGCTCGGTCTGGCGGGTGAGCGGCTCCGTCCGAAGCAGGGCTAGCCGCGCGCGTCGCAACGCCGTGGTGAAGCCGGGCGACACACACACGATGGGCGCCAAGTGGGTGTGGCTGGTCACCAAGGTGCCGGTGCTGACAGTCGTCCTGGTCGTCGGGGTGCTGGTGGTCATGACCCTGCCGGCCCGCGACCTCGCCCTCGGGCTGCCGGACAACGGCTCCGCGCCGAGGGGAGCACCCAGCGGACGACGTACGACGAGGTCACGCGCGACTACGGTCCCGGCTTCAACACGCCCCTGCTGGTGACCGTCGACATCATCCGCACGACCGACCCGGTCGGCGTGATGAAGAAGCTGGGTCGGGACCTGGAGAAGTACGACGGCGTCGACGGCGTCGCGCTGTCCACGCCCAACCGCACCGCCGACCTCGGGATGGTCCAGATCATCCCGGCGAAAGGGCAGACCGATCCTGCCACCGCCGACCTCGTCCGCGAGATCCGCGAGCGGCGCGGCGAGCTGGAGAAGCGGTACGACATCACCGACCTGCGGGTCACCGGCCAGACCGCAGTCGCCATCGACGTCTCCGACCGGTTGTTCGGCGCCCTGCTGCCCTTCGGGATCGTCGTGGTCGGCCTGTCGCTACTGCTCCTCATGCTCGTGTTCCGCTCCATCGCCGTACCCATCAAGGCGACGCTTGGCTATCTGCTCTCCGTCGGGTGCGTCGTTCGGCGCGGTGACGGCGGTCTTCGAGTGGGGCTGGCTGGCCGAGCCGCTGAACGTGCCGCACGTCGGACCGGTCATCTCGTTCATGCCGATCATCTTGATGGGCGTGCTGTTCGGCCTGGCGATGGACTACGAGGTGTTCCTGGTCTCGCGGATGCGGGAGGAGTACGTCCACACCGGCGACGCCCAGCAGTCGATCGGTCCGGCTTCACCAGCAGCGCCCGTGTGGTGACGGCCGCCGCCATCATCATGATCAGCGTCTTCGCGGCGTTCGTGCCGCACGGCGACTCCTCCGTGCAGCCGATCGCCTTCGGCCTCGCGGTCGGCGTCTTCGTCGACGCGTTCCTGGTCCGGATGACGCTCGTCCCGGCGGTGCTGGCACTGCTCGGCGACCGGGCCTGGTGGCTGCCGGCCTGGCTCGACCGCCGGCTCCCGTCCCTGGACGTCGAGGGTGCCGGCATCGCGAAGCACGTCGAGCACGAGGAGTGGGTCGAGGAGCACGGCTGGGTCGTCGTACGCACCGAGGGGCTGTCGCTCGAGGCAGACGCCGACATCCTCGTCGAGGGACTCGACATGACCCTGGGGACCGGCGACTGCTCGCGGTCCGGGACCGCGACGCCTTCCGCAGACGGGCTTTCCTCGCGATGCTGACGGGCCGCCTCGAGCACACCTCGGGCCGCCTGGTGGTGCTCGACCGGGTGCTGCCTGCCGAGGCGCTCTCCGTACGACGCCGGGTCGGCGCTGTACTCGCGGTTCCCCACCGACGACGAGCTCGAGCGGATGGAGCGTCGCGGCCTTTACCGGGCAGCCGGTGCTGGCCGTGATCGACGACGTCGACGGTGTCGCCGTCTCGGAGGAGGAGCTGGACCGAGCGCTGGACCGCCCTCCGGCACCTGGCCGAGTCCGGCGCCACAGTGGTCGCCGGCTGCACCGGCGGCGTACCCCGCTTCGCCCCCGTCCTCTCGCTCGAGGACCTCACCCACGACCGAACAGCCAACGCCTGAGGAGGCGACCCTCTGATGCGCTCCGACCATCAACCGGATCCTGATCGGCACGCTCGTGCTGCCGATGCTGCTCGGCTCCCTGATCCTGTGGTCCCTCTCGGACCGCGCGGAGAACTCCGACCGGGTGCCGACGGCCGTGGTGAACCTCGACAAGCTGGTCAGCCAGGGCGAGGGGAAGCAGCCCATCTACGCCGGTCGCCTGCTGGCCGGGGAGCTGACGTCGCCGAAGGAGCAGAGCTGACACCTCGCTCGGCTGGGAGCTCACCGACAGTCGCGACGCCGAGGAGGGACTGAAGAACGGCGACTACTACGCCGTCCTGACCATCCCGCAGGACTTCTCCAAGAGGCTGTCCGGGATCCAGGGCACCGACCCGAAGACGGCCGGGATCACCGTGCGCAGCAACGACTCCTCCAGCGCCCTCGTCGGGTCAGATCAGCAAGCAGGTCGGCGACATCGCCACCAACAAGCTCGGCCACACGATCACCGCGACCTACCTCGAGGGCGTGCTCTCGCAGACCGGCGTGCTCAAGAAGCAGCTCGGTGAGGCGGCCGGCGGCGCCGCCAAGCTCGAGCGACGGTGCGAGCCGGCTGGGCGACGGCGCGGGCCAGCTGGCCGACGGCGCGGCCAAGCTCGGCAACGGCGCCCAGACCCTGGCCAGCTGGCCTCGGCAGTGCTCTCCGGCGGAGCCTCTCGACTCTCCGGCGGGGCCGACCAGCTCGCCGGCGGCGCCACCCGGCTCGAGGGCGGCATCGGCCGGCTCGCCGACGGCGCCGAGCAGCTCGACGCCGGCGCCAGCCAGCTCGCGGGCGGGCTCGACGAGCTCCGCGACGCCGACCAACGCGATCGCCGGCCAGGCCGGCCAGGCCGGGCCAGCTCGACACCCAGGCCCTCGCCCAGGGCGTGCGCGGCCTGCTCGCACCTCGCCCAGGGCCTCAAGCAGGCCTGCGACGCCGGACCAGGCGTTCCGCAGGCCAACGCCCAGCTGTGCACGAGTCGCCGACCAGGCGGTGCACGCCGGGCGCAGGGCCAGGTGGCCGGCGCTCGAGCAGCTCGGCTCGCTGCGGCCAGCTGACCGCCGGGATCCCCCAGCTCGTCGGCGCGGTCAACGCGGCCGCCGACGGGGCTGCCCAGCTCGCCGTCGGGCACCGGCCAGCTCGCCAACGGCGCCCACCGCCTCGAGACCGGAGCCGGGCCAGCTCGCCGGCGGCGCCGCCCGGCTCGCGGCACCGGCGCCGACCAGCTCAGCGACGGCGCGGACAAGGCGGCCAGCGGGTGCGAGCCGCCTCGGCGACGGCGCGGACGCGCTGGCCGGCGGCGCGGACGCGCTCGGCTACCGGCGCCGACAAGCTCGCCGGCGGGGCCGGCAAGCTCGCGGGCGGGCTGCAGAAGGGCGCGGACCAGATCCCGAGCGGCGGGGACCCGAAGCAGCAGTCGAAGGTGATCGCCGACCCGGTGGACTCCGCCTCGAGCACGCTGAACCCCTCGCTGGACGGGCAGACGCTGCTGACCCCGGCATGCTCGCCTTCGCTCTGTGGCTCGGCGCGTTCGTGATCTACCTCGTCCGCGAGGGCGTCCCGCCGGGCGGCTGCGGTCGGCGATCTCGCCGTCGCGGCTGGCCTGGGCCGGCTGGTGGCCGGCCCTGGTCGTCGGTGCCGTCCAGGCCGGCGCTGCTGCTCGTGGTGGCGCTGCTCTTCGGGGCCGACCTCGCCTCCCCGGTCGGTGTGGTGGCGATGTGCCTGGTGGCGACGGCGGTGTTCACCGCGATCAACCAGGCGCTGACCACGCTGGTTCGGCCCGCGCCGCGGGTGGATCCTCTCGATCGGCTTCGCCGCGCTCCAGGTGGTCTCGCTCGGGCGGCCTGCTGCCGATCGACACCGCCCCCGGTCTGCTGCAGGCGCTCAACGAGGTCCTGCCCGATCGCCCGCGCCTCCGACGCGATCTCCCACCTGACCCTGGGCGGCCACGGTCGGCACGGTCGCCTCCGACGTGCTCGTCCTCCTGGCCTGGGCCGCCGCCGCCCTCGGCGTGACGATCCTCGGCGCCCGTCGGCGGCAGCGGATCACCGTGGCCGACGTACGCGGGAGCTGCAGCCTGCCTGAGGGGGGCCGCCGCGGGATCCGCTGTAACGCGGAGTTATTGACGCTGAACAAGTGGTGTACGCCGCACTCGGCGACCACAACACCGCGTTACAGCGAGGACTCCACGACTCGGCGATCCTGCCACAACACCGCGTTACAGCGGCGACCGGGTCGCGTCCACAGGGCCAGCTTGCTGACACTTTTCCACAGGCGTGCGGGCGATCCTGGTGCGCTCCCGGCATCGGCCGCAGGGTCTCGCCATGCGACCTCAACTGCGTGCCCTCGCCTCACAGCAGGGCGGACTGATCACCCGAGCCCAGGCGCTCGACGCGGCTACAGGGAGCGGGAGCTCCGCACCCTCACGGCGGTTGCACGGTCCTTGGGTGATCGTGCGTCGCGGGGTGTACGCCGAGCGCGAGCTCTGGGACGTCGCGACCGGGTACGACGAGCAGGCGGGTCTTCGCGACCGGGCGGTGCACCTGACGATGAGGACCGAGCACCTGATGAGCCACGACTCGGCCGCGCGTGCGCACGGGCATCCCGATGCTGCGGCCTCGGCGCGAGCTCGAGCCACGTCACCCGTGAAGGGGTCGGCGGCAGCCGGACCGAGCGGGGGTCAAGCACCACCTGACCCGGCTGGGTCTGCTCAACACCGTGTCGGTCGACGGCATGACGGTGACCGGGCCGGCGCGAACGGCGCGTGGACCTCGGTCGCGAGCACGGTTTCAGGCCGGGCGTGGTCGCCTGTGACGCCGTGCTGCACCAGGGCTGGAGACCGGACTGGTCAAGGAGGACCTGCGTGCGGTGGCGAAACGATGTGGTGCTGGCCGGGCATCACACCGGCCAAGGCGGCGATCGAGGTGGCGGACCCGGGCGCGGAGTCGCCGGGCGAGACGCTGCTGCGGATGCTGATCCGGGAGCTCGGCATCGGGGTGCCCGAGACGCAGTTCGCCGTGCAAGTCGGCGGCGCGTCGTCTGGATCGATATGCGGGTGGGCTGTCACGTGTTCGAGTTCGACGGCATCTGAAGTTCCGCAGGGCCGAGCACGGCGGTGTGCGTGCAGACCGCCCGGTCGAGGACATCGTCTGGGACGAGCGGCAGCGGCAGCGAGCCAGGTGTGCGCCGAAGGGCTCGGGATGTCCCGGGTGATCTGGGACGAGCTGTTCGGTGCGGCGCGCACGAGGACCGGCGCCGCTTTCGCGCGGAGTACAGCGAGACACGGTGGCTCGCTTCGGCGACGTGCTGCCGACCACACCTGGCCAGCTTCGCCGACCGAGCAGAAGCGTGCTCGGGTCGGGCGCCGGAAGCGAGCCTAGTGATCGGTCAGCGCGCTTGTAACGCGGTGTTCATGGTCGCTGAGTGCGCCGTACCCGGAGTGGCACTCAGCGCAATGAACTCCGCGTTACAAGCGGCGGGGAAGGCGGGGCGGCGGGGCAGGGCGGGCGGGTCAGACAGGTACGCCGGCCCGGTGGGCCCCGCCGGGGGCCTTCGCTGCCGCGGCGAGCACCTGGTGCTGGGGGCGGGCGAAGGAGAGGGCGGCGACGAGGCCGACCAAGAGGATGCCGGCGGGGAGCAGCATCGCCTGGGACATCGCCTCGGCGAACGGGACGAACACCTGCTGGGGGAGGTTGCCGCCGCCGGCCTCGCTGGGGGAGAAGTTCAGGCCCTGGGCGGCGAGCCGGGAGTCCATGAGTACGGCGATCGCGGCCGATCCGAGCACCGCGCCGACCTGACGGGTGGCGTTGTAGATGCCCGCACCCGCACCGGCCTGGTGCATCGGCAGGTTGCGCGTCGCGGTGGCCGAGGTCGGCGCCCAGACGAAGGCGTTGCCGATGCCGAGCAGCAGCCAGCGGGAGCAGCAGCTCCCAGGTCGCGGAGTCGGCGGTCATCACCTGGCTCAGCCAGAGGAGCGAGCCGGCCGCCGAGGCGAAGCCGAACGAGGTGATCAGGCGGGGGTGTACGTCGTCGGTGAGCTTGCCGACCCACGGCGCGAGCACGATCGACATCAGCGCCATCGGGATCAGCAGCAGGGCCGAGCCGGTCGGAGACAGGCCACGGACCAGCTGGGCGTAGAGGAAGATCGGGAACGCCATCGCGGTGATCGCACAGCCCATCGCCGAGATCGCCACGTTGGCCAGGCTGAAGTTGCGGTCGCGGAAGAGCGAGAGCGGGACGAGCGGCTCCTTCTTGTTGCGGGCCTGCCACAGGATGAACACCGCGAACATCACGATGCCGCCGATGATCAGCGCCGGCACCGAGACGATGCCGCTGATCGTGCCCCAGTCGTACTGGTGGCCCTCCTGGATCCCGAACACCAGCATGAACATCGCGACTCCCGAGAGCGCCACCCCGAGCCAGTCGAAGCGGTGGTTGTTGGTCGAGAGCGAGGGCACCAGCCGCCACGCGAGGACGAAGCCGACGATGCCGACGGGGATGTTGATGAAGAAGATCCACTCCCAGCCGAGCGCGTCCACGAGCACCCCGCCCAGGATCGGGCCGACCAGGGTGGCGACCCCGGCGGTCGCGCCCCACAGCGCCATCGCCTGACCGCGGCGCTCCGCGGGGAAGATCCGCGTGATGATCGCCATCGTCTGCGGGGTGATCATCGCGGCGCCGAGGCCCTGGAAGACCCGGGCGACGATCAGGCCCTCGACGGAGCCGGTCAGCCCGCACCACAGCGAGGACAACGTGAACACGGTCAGACCGAGCAGGTAGAGGTTCTTGGGCCCGTAGCGGTCCCCGAGGCGACCGGTGATCAGGACCGGCACGGCGTACGCCAGCAGGTAGGCGCTGGTCACCCAGACGACGGAGTTCACGTCGGCCTGGAGGTCGGCGATGATCGAGGGCGTCGCCACCGAGACGATGGTCGAGTCCACCAGGATCATGAAGAAGCCGAGGCACAGCGCGAACAGGGCGGGCCACGGGCTGACGTCCTGCGGGGTCGCGGTGGGGGCCGTGTCGGTCGGGGAAGGAGTCGTCTGGGCCATGAAATGAACCAACACCCGACCACCGACATTCCATCCCGAATCCGAGGACGCACCCTTCAGCGCAGGTTCAGCCACGATTGGCGACAATGGGCGCTCCCGACCCGGAGGTGACCATGCGCGTGCTCGTCGTCGACGACGAGAAGCGGCTCGCCCAGTCCCTCCGCGTGGGACTCGAGGCCGAGGGCTTCGCCGTCGACCTGGCCCAGGACGGGACCGACGGCCTCTGGATGGCGCGGGAGAACGAGTACGCCGCGATCGTGCTCGACCTGATGCTCCCCGGGATCAACGGCTACAAGGTCTGCGAGACGCTCCGCGCGGAGAAGAACTGGACCCCGATCCTGATGCTGACCGCCAAGGACGGCGAGTGGGACCAGGTGGAGGGGCTCGACACCGGCGCCGACGACTACCTGACCAAGCCGTTCTCCTTCCCGGTGCTGGTGGCGCGTCTGCGCGCAGTCGCCCGACGCGGTACTCGGGAGCGCCCCACCCAGATCGCGGTGGGTGACCTGCGGCTCGACCCGGCTGCCAGGCGGGTGTGGCGCGGCGACGTCGAGCTCGAGCTCACGGCCAAGGAGTTCTCGCTGCTCGCGTTCCTGGCCCGCCACCAGGGAGACGTGGTCTCGAAGCGGCAGATCCTCGAAGCCGTGTGGGACGACGACTTCGAGGGCGACCCGAACATCGTCGAGGTCTACGTGCGGCACCTGCGCAACAAGATCGACCGACCCTTCGGCCGCGAGGCGATCCAGACGCTGCGCGGAGCCGGCTACCGGCTGGGCACCGACGGTGGCTGACCTGCGGCTGGGCCGGGCCTCGGTGCGACTGCGTACGACGGTCGCAGCGGTGCTGGTGGTGGCCATCGCCCTGCTGGTCGGCGCGTTCGCGTTGGTGAGCCTGGTCCGCGAGTCCTTGCGTGACGGCCTGGAGACCACGGCCGAGCAGCGCGCGTCGTCCCTGGCCGACCAGATCGAGACCTCCGGGCTGCCCGCGGAGACGCAGGCCGCCGAAGAACGAGGCCGAGGCCGACGACGACGATGACCCCGAGGACGAGGTCTGGCAGGTCAGCGACGAGCGGGGGAGCGTCGTACGCGCCTCCCAGCCGTTGAGCCGAGCCCTTCCTCGCGACGACACCGACGAGGCTGCGGTCCCGGGTGCCGACCATCGCTACGTGGTGGTGACCGAGGACGCCACGTCGGGCGGTCAGGAGTACGTCGTCTCGGTGGCCGTCTCGCTGGAGGAGGTCGACGACTCGACCGCCGCGCTCGTGCCGCTGCTGCTGGTCGGGCTGCCGCTCGTGCTGCTCGTCGTCGGTGCCACGACCTGGGTGGTCGCGACCCGCGCCCTCGCCCCTGTCGAGCGGATCCGCCGCGAGGTCGAGCAGATCACCGGGCAGCGCCTGGACCGCCGGGTGCCGGAGCCGGCCTCGCGCGACGAGATCCATCGACTCGCGTCGACCATGAACCTGATGCTCGGCCGGCTGGAGAGCTCGCGGGACCGGCAGCAGCAGTTCGTCGCGGACGCCTCCCACGAGCTCCGCTCGCCGATCGCCAGCATCCGGCAGACCGCGGAGGTGGCGCGCGCCCATCCGGGTGCCCTGCCGGAGGGTGACCTCGCCGAGACGGTGCTCGAGGAGTCGGTCCGGATGCAGCGGCTCGTCGAGCAGCTGCTCCTCCTCACCCGTGCCGACGAGGGCGTCGTGGTGCGTACGCCGCGCGACGTGGACCTCGACGACCTGGCCCTCATCGAGGCCCGGCGGGTGTCGCGCTCCGGCCTGGACGTCGACACGAGTGCGGTCGCGCCCGGACGCATCAGGGGTGACGAGACCTCCCTCGGCCAGGTGGTGCGCAACCTCGTCGACAACGCCGCACGGCATGCCGAGCACCGGCTCGCGATCAGCGTCAACGAGGGCGTGGACTCCGTCGAGCTCGTCGTCGAGGACGACGGCCCGGGCATCCCGGAGGACGAGCGTGAGCGGGTCTTCGAGCGCTTCGTCCGCCTGGACGAGGCCCGCGCCCGCGACGCCGGTGGCAGCGGTCTCGGCCTGGCGATCGTGGCGGAGATCGTGCGTGCGCACGGAGGAACGGTCTCGGTCTCCACCTCCGGGTTGGGTGGCGCCCGGTTCGTCGTACGGCTGCCGCTCGGTCCTTCCTGAACCCCTTCCTGAACGCGCGTTCAGGCGCCTTCAGGGTGGCTTCAGCGAGGTCACCGCAGGCTGGGGTTCATCACCAGCCAGCAACCGAAAGGTACTCAGTCATGAACACCGCCAAGCTCCGCAGCAAGCGCGTCATCCTCCCCACGATCGCGGCCGTCGCGGCCCTCGGGATCGGGGGCGTGGTCTGGGCGTCGACCGCCAACGCGGACCTCTCCGGCAACGAGCGCGACCGGGTCGCCGCTGCCGCAACCAAGGCGGTCGGCGGCGGAGAGGTGGTCAGCGCCGAGGCCAACGACGACAGCGAGGACGTGGACGAGGCCTACGAGGTCGAGGTCCGCAAGGCCGACGGCACCGAGGTCGACCTCTCGCTCGACAAGGACCTCAACGTGCTCAGCAAGGACGCCGACGACCGGGACGACAACGACGGTCGCCGACGACGCGACCGACACCGACTCCGACGACCGAACGGGACCGACGCCGACGACCGGGCCCTGAGCGCCACCGAGCGCACCTCGGCCGAGAAGGCCGCCCGCGCCGCGGTCGGCGGCGGCACCATCGTCGACGTCGACGCCAGCGACGACCCCGGCACGGCGTACGAGGTCGAGGTCCGCACCGCCGACAACACCGAGTGGAACGTCGACCTCGACGCCGACTTCAAGGTGCTGCAGAAGTCGATCGACCGCTGACGAGAGCCCACCCCGGCACCCAGCCGACAACCGCCCGATAGTCCCTGACGTTCCGGCCGCCGACACGCCGTCGGCAACGGCCACAGCGTCAGGGACTATCCGTCTCCCCGGCCGGCCCCCGTCGAGGGCATGACACGATCGGGGCATGAGCGACTCCCCCCTCGGCCGTGACCTGATCGCCGGCCCACCACCCACTCTCCTCCCCGAGGACCCCGCAGCCGTCGAGCTCACCAAGGGCGACCAGGTCGAGGACGTCGTACGCCGCCACCCGGAGTCGCCGTTCGCCTGGGCCGCCCTCGCGGAGCAGGCACTGGCCGACGCGGACGTGGACGACGTGACTGCCTACGCCTACGCGCGGGTCGGCTACCACCGCAGCCTCGACTCGCTGCGCCGCAACGGCTGGAAGGGCCACGGCCCCGTGCCGTGGGAGCACGAGCCCAACCGCGGTTTCCTGCGCTCGCTGGCCGCGCTCGCCCTCGCGGCCGGGCGGATCGGCGAGTACCACGAGGCGGATCGCTGCGACCAGTTCCTGCGTGACTCCAGCCCCGAGGGACACGCTGAGCTGACCTGAGATCAGGGGGGTGAGACCGACGTCACATCGGTCTAGAGTTCGGTGTCATGGCAGAACTCAACCGCTCGGGCGGACCTGAAGTCCCATCGACCAACAAGACACTCCTGGCCGTGGCCGGTGTCCTCCTCCTGATCCCGATCGTGGCCCTGCTCTGGGTGAGCAGCTATGCCCGGGAGACCCCGCGGCTGTGGGGCTTCCCGTTCTTCTTCTGGTACCAGTTCCTCTGGGTCTTCATCTGCGCGGCCTGCACGTACTCCGCGCACCGACTCGTCCTCGCCGCCCGGTCGCCGGGAGCGGGCAGTGCCGGTAGCGACCGGGAGGTCGACCGATGACGGCGTCCATGGTTCCGCTGGCGGCCCGCACAGACGTGGACTGGATCGCGCTGAGCGTGTTGATCGTGCTCTTCGTCGTCGTCACGGTGCTGGGGTTCATGGCCAGCCGTTTCAAGCGCGGCGACAACCTGGAGTCCCTCGACGAGTGGGGCCTCGGTGGTCGCAAGTTCGGAACCTGGGTGACGTGGTTCCTGCTCGGCGGCGACCTCTACACGGCCTACACCTTCGTGGCCGTGCCCGCGGCGATGTTCGCGATGGGTTCGGTCGCCGGGTTCTTCGCCGTGCCCTACACGATCATTCTCTACCCGATCATCTTCATCTTCATGGCGCGGCTCTGGTCGGTCAGCCACCGGCATGGCTATGTCACCACTGCCGACTTCGTCCGCGGGCGCTACGACTCGCGCGTCCTCTCCCTCGCCGTGGCCGTCACCGGCTTCCTCGCGACGATGCCCTACATCGCCCTGCAGCTGGTCGGCATCCAGGCCGTCCTCGACGTCGTCGGCCTCGGCGGTGGGGGGAACTGGCTCGCCAAGGACGCGCCGCTGCTGATCGCCTTCGTGCTGCTCGCGGCGTACACCTACACCTCCGGCCTCCGCGCGCCCGCGGTGATCGCGTTCGTCAAGGACGCGCTGATCTACCTGGTGATCATCGTCGCGATCATCTACCTGCCCACGACGATCGACGGTGGCTGGGAAGGCATCTTCGGGGCGGCGAAGGAGAAGATGGCGGCGACGAACGAGGCCACGGGGAAGCCCAACGGCTCGTTCATCCCGGTGAGCGGGCAGATGTGGGCCTACGCCACCCTGGCGCTGGGTTCGGCGATGGCACTGTTCATGTATCCGCACTCGGTGACCGCCACGCTCTCCTCCGACAGTCGCAAGACGATCCGCCGCAACGCCTCGATCCTGCCGGCGTACTCCTTCGTGCTGGGCCTGCTCGCGCTCCTGGGCTGGGTGGCCATCGCTGCCGGCACCCAGCCGATCGGCGTCGACGGGAAGCCCAACCCGCAGCTGGTCATCCCGCAGCTCTTCGAGGACTCCTTCGCCAGCTGGTTCGCGGGAGTCGCCTTCGCGGCCGTGGCGATCGGCGCCCTGGTGCCGGCGGCGATCATGTCGATCGCGGCCGCGAACACCTTCACCCGCAACATCTACAAGGAGTGGATCAACCCGCAGGCGACACACGCGCAGGAGGCGAAGATCTCCAAGGTCGCCTCGCTGGTGGTCAAGGGTTTCGCGCTGGTCTTCGTGCTCACGATGGACAAGCAGAACGCGATCAACTTCCAGCTCCTCGGCGGCATCTGGATCCTGCAGACGTTTCCGGCGATCGTGTTCAGCCTCTACACCCGCTGGTTCCACAAGTGGGCACTCCTGGCCGGCTGGGCGGCGGGCATGATCTACGGGACCGTCGCCGCCTACAAGATCGTGAACCCGGTGACCCAGAAGCACTTCGGTGGCTCGCTCGCGGAGATCCCGGGTTTCGGGGACATGGGCTACGTGGCGATGACCGCATTCGCGGTCAACCTGGTGGTCACGGTGGTGATCACGGTTGCTCTCAACGCCGCCAAGGTCTCCAACGGGTCTGACGAGACCGTCGCGGGCGACTACTTCGCCGACTCGGGGGACCCGCGGGTGGAGAAGGACAAGGCGGTGCGCGAGCAGACCGGTGGCACGGAGGCGCTGCCGGAGTAGCCGCTCAGGTCGAGGGCACGATCATCGTGTAGGCGGCCTTCTCGAGGTGCCAGGAGCGGCGTCGTTCCGGGCCGCTGATCTCGCCGTCGGCGGACAGGAAGAAGTCCTCGCCGGACACCGTGACCTGGCTGGCGCGCAGGGTGATGACGTCCTCGCGCTCGTCGTGGTCGCCGTTGCGCAGCTGCCAGACATAGGCCAGGCGCTCGAGGGGACCGGTCGCGAACGAGACCATCACGTCGAGCCTGCCGTCCGTGGGGTCCGCGTCGGGCGTGAGCTCGGTGCCGCCACCGACACTGGTCCCGTTGCCCACCGCGATCATCAAGATGTGCTGGTCCATGTCGGAGACCACCTCGCCGTCGGCCTCGATCCGCAGCCGCACGAACGGAGGGCGTAGGGCCGCCATGGCCGCGCCGATCGGATAGCCGAGGATGCCGAACCCGTAGGGCCCCAGCCGGTGCTTCCACCGTGCCCCGCGGCGGCTGGCCTGCGCGCTCGCGCCGGCGTGCACGCTGTTGACGACCACACCGCCGAGCTCGTCGACGATCAGGTCCATCCGACGGGGCTGACCACTGAGCAGGGCCGCTGCGGCGGCACCGGGGTCCAGCGGGATGCCCAGCGCGCGGGCGAAGTCGTTGCCGGTGCCGAGCGGGATCAGTCCCAGCGTGCGCTGGGACAGCTCGTGGCGCCGGTGCAGCGCCGAGACGACCGCGTGCAGGCTCCCGTCGCCGCCGGCCACCACGATGGAGCGGCAGCCGGCGCGGTGCAGCACGCCGTCGAGCTCACCCGGGTTGCTGGTCGAGGCGACCTCCACGTCGGCATCCTCACGCAGCACGCCCAGAGCCACCTCGAGCCCCTCCTCCCGACCTCCGCCGGCGTCGACGTTGGTGATGAGCAGAAGGGGGTCCACGCCGTCACTGTAGGGGGCGGGGCGCAAGAGCCGCAGCCCTGCTTGGAATGGTCGTTCACGCCGGGACTTGGTAGCGTGACGTCGCAAGAGCCCGGTGCTGTTGCACCCGGGCTCTCGTCATTCCCGGGTGCGAGCCCGGTCCCAGGAGTCATCCGACACCCGCTGATGGAGGGGTGCACATGCCCGCGATCGTCGTACTCGGAGCCCAGTGGGGTGACGAGGGCAAAGGCAAGGCGACCGACCAGCTCACCACCGAGAACTCGATCGACTTCTGCGTCCGCACCAGTGGTGGCCACAACGCCGGCCACACCATCGTGGTGAACGGCGAGAAGTTCGCCACCCACCTGCTGCCCAGCGGCATCCTGACGCCCGACTGCACCTCGGTGATCGCCAACGGTGTCGTCGTCTCGCCGGAGGCGCTCTTCCGTGAGCTCGACGCGCTCAACGCCCGCGACGTCGAGATGGGTCAGCTCGTGGTCAGCGCCAACGCCCACGTGATCGCGTCGTACCACTCCACCGTCGACAAGGTCACCGAGCGCTTCCTCGGCAAGAACAAGATCGGCACGACCGGACGCGGGATCGGCCCGGCGTACGCCGACAAGATCAACCGTGTCGGCATCCGCATCGCCGACCTCTTCGACGAGAAGATCCTCAGCGAGAAGGTCGAGGCGGCGCTGGAGCTCAAGAACCACCTGCTCACCAAGGTCTACAACCGGCGCGCGATCACGGTCGAGGAGGTCGTCGAGGAGCTGCGGGGGTACGCCGAGCGCCTCGAGCCGATGGTGGCCGACACCTCGCTCCTCCTGAACCAGGCCCTGGACGAGGACAAGACCGTGCTGTTCGAGGGCGCGCAGGCCACCATGCTCGACGTCGACCACGGCACCTATCCGTTCGTGACGAGCAGCAATCCGGTGTCCGGGGGCGTGTGCGTCGGCGCCGGTGTCGGGCCCACGCGCATCGACCGCGTCATCGGCGTGATCAAGGCCTACACGACCCGCGTCGGATCGGGGCCGTTCCCGACCGAGCTGTTCGACGAGGACGGCGCGAGGCTGTGGGAGATCGGCGGCGAGGTGGGGGTCTCCACCGGTCGCGACCGCCGCTGCGGCTGGTACGACGCGGTCGTCGCGCGCTACGCCTCGCGGGTCAACGGGCTGACCGAGTTCTTCATGACCAAGCTGGACGTGCTCAGCGCCTGGGATCGGATCCCGGTGTGCGTCGCCTACGACATCGACGGCGAGCGCCACGACGAGATGCCGATGACGCAGTCGATGTTCCACAAGGCCACGCCGATCTATGAGTTCCTCGACGGCTGGGGCGACGACATCTCCGGCTGCCGGACCTTCGAGGACCTGCCCAAGAACGCCCAGCGCTACGTCCGTGCCCTCGAGGAGATGGCCAGCACGCCGTTCTGGGCGGTCGGGGTCGGCCCCGGTCGCGAGCAGACGCTCGTCGTCAGCTGACGCTGGACGCTGCCTCAGGGGCGCGCCGTACCCCTTGTAACGCGGGGTTCACGCTACTGAGGCCCCTCCCGGGAGGGGCCTCGGCAACATGAACCCCGCGTTACAGCGGAATTGGCGCGCCCTCCCTCAGGGGCGGCGGCTGAGCGAGACGAACAGGTCGCTCGCGGTCTCGGCCAGCTGCTCGGCGCTCAGGTCGACCTCGCCGGTGAGCCAGGAGGCGACCAGCTCGGCGAAGCCGGCGACGTAGACGAGCCCCTGGACCCGGGCACGCTCGGCCGGCCAGGCGTCCTCGCCGTAGAGCACCGACGCCTCGCGGGCGACGAGGTCGGCGAAGGTGCCGATCAGCTCGTGGCGCCGCGCGCGCAGGCTCGGCGTGGCGCTGGAATGTACGACGGCGACCAGGCCCAGGGCCGGGTCGCGGCTGACGAGCTCGACGAAGGACGCCATCACGGCGTGCACGCGCTCCTCGGGGGAGCCCGGGGTCTGCTCGATGACGCCCTGCGCGGCCGCGGCGATCTGTTCGCTGACGTGGTCGAGCGCCGCCAGCAGGGCGTCCTCGCGGTGGGCGAAGCTCTCGTAGAAGTAGCGCTCGGTCAGGCCGGCGCGGGCGCAGACGGCGGTCATCGTCGTACCCGCCTCGCCGTGCTCCGCGAGCAGCGCGATGGTGGCGTCCACCAAGCGGCTCCGCCGGTCCTGGGCGCGCTGCTCCCCGGTCTTGCCGCCATAGCTCCGGACCGGGGTGCTCACGCCAGCATCTTGACGTGCCGCCGCCCGTCGCACAAACTGACAGGCGTTCCTGTCAGATGAGGTGGAGGTGGCATGCCGGCCGGAGGAGATGCGCGATTGGCGGCGCGACAGGCTCCTCGACGACGAGGGCTGCCGTTCCTCGGGGTGACGCTGGACTACGTCCGCGATCCCCTGCAGATGATGCGCAGGCAGTACGACGAGTTCGGACCCGTCTCCGAGATCGACATCCTCGGCGGCTCGTGGACCGTGCTGCTCGGCCCTGACGCGTGTGGAGCGGCCCTGCTCAACGCCGACAAGGCGTTCGCCAACGGGCCGGGCTGGGGCAAGCTCGTCGGCCCGTTCTTCGACCGGGGCCTGATGCTGCTCGACTTCGAGGAGCACCACCGGCACCGGCACCTGATGCAGGAGGCGTTCACCCGCCCCCGCCTCGAGGCGTACGTCGCGGCCATGGGCCCCGCGATCGCGGCCGGCCTCGACACGTGGCAGCCCGGGCCCGACTTCCGGGTCTATCCGGCGCTCAAGGACCTCACCCTGGACCTGGCCACCCAGGTGTTCATGGGCGGCGCCGACCTGGCGGCGCCGGGCGAGCTGGAGAAGGTCAACCAGGCCTTCATCGCCTGCGTCCAGTCCGCCGGCGCGATCGTGCGGTTGCCGCTCCCCGGCACGCGCTGGGGCCGGGCCCTGGCCGGGAGGCGGGTGCTCGAGGAGTTCCTCGGCCGACACCTGGCAAGCAGGCGTGGTGGAGACGGTGAGGATCTCTTCTCGGTGCTGTGCGGCCTCCGGGCCGAGGACGGCACCGGTCTGACCGACCAGGACGTCGTCAACCACATGATCTTCCTGCTGATGGCCGCGCACGACACCTCGACGATCACGGTCACCACGATGATGCGCCACCTCGGGGCCCACCCGGGATGGCGTGAGCGGCTGCGCGAGGAGGCGGCCGACCTTCCCGACAACCCCTCGCTGGCCCAGCTCGACCGGCTCGAGTCCTTCGAGCTGGTGATGAAGGAGTGCCTGCGACTGGTCCCGCCGGTCCCGGTGCTGGCCCGTCGCACGGTCAAGGAGACCGAGGTCCTCGGTGTCCGGATCCCCGCCGGCCAGCAGGTCTCGGTGATGCTGCACCTCGGGCACCACATGTCCGAGCTCTGGCCCGACCCCGAACGCTTCGACCCGGAGCGCTTCGCCCCGGACCGGCGCGAGGACAAGGTGCACCGCTACGCCTGGGAGCCGTTCGGCGGCGGGGTGCACAAGTGCCTGGGGATGGCCTTCGCCACCACCGAGGTGAAGCTGATCGTGCACCAGATGTTGCGCCGTTTCGACTGGACCGTGGACGCGGACTACCGCGATCGGCTGAACTATCACTCGCTCCCGTTCCCCGCAGACGGCCAACCGGTCGATCTGAGCCCCCGTGAAAGGACACTCACCCCATGAGCAAGCGCGAGATCTCCGGTCTGTCGATCGTGGTCACCGGGGCGGGCCGAGGGATCGGCGAGGCGACGGCCGAGCTGCTGGCCGCGCAGGGTGCCACCGTCGCGCTCGGCGACCTCGACACGGCCCTGGTGCAGGGCGTGGCCGCCCGCATCGGGAACGGTGCCGTCGGCGCGCACCTCGACGTGTCCAGCTCCGAGTCCTGGGTGGAGTTCCTCTCGGCCGTCGGCGAGGTCGGCCCGATCGACGTCCTCGTGAACAACGCCGGCATCATGCCGCTGGGCTCCGTGCTCAAGGAGCCCGAGGAAGTCGCGCGCAAGATCATGGACGTCAACGTGCACGGGATCATCAACGGCACCAAGGCGATCGCGCCGGGCATGGGCGACCGTGGGCGCGGCCACATCGTCAACGTCGCCTCGGCGGTGGGGCGCATCGCCGTCGCCGACGGGGCCACCTACTCCGCGTCGAAGTTCGCCGCCGTGGGCTTCAGCGAAGCCACCAGGGCCGAGCTCAAGCCGCTGGGCATCGACGTCAGCGTGGTGCTGCCGACCGTCGTACAGACAGAGCTCGCGTCCGGGGTCCCCGCCGCCCGCGGGGTGAAGCCGGTGACGGCGCAGGACGTCGCGGAAGTGATCGCCTCGGCCATCCGGCAGCCGCGGGCCGAGCTCTGGGTGCCGCGTTGGGTGCAGGGGATGACGCGTACGACGAGCCTGCTCCCGCGGGTCCTGCAGGAGGCCATGGCGAAGGCGTTCAAGGCCGACTCGGTGCTCTCCAACGCGGACCAGGTGGCGCGTTCGGCGTACGAGGCGCGGGTGCGGCCACCGGCCAGCTGAACGCGCCCGTCAGGCGGACGCCTCCGGCTCATCTAGGATCGGCGAACGTGAAGACCCTCGTGATCGGCTCCGGTGGGCGTGAGCACGCGCTTGCGCTGGCACTGTCCCGCGATCCCTCGGTCAGCGAGGTGCACGCGGCGCCTGGAAACCCGGGGATCGCCGACTGCGCCACCCTGCACGACGTCGACCCGATGGACGGCGCTGCCGTCGCCGACCTGGCCGTGTCGCTCGGTGCCGAGCTCGTGGTCATCGGACCCGAGGCCCCGTTGGTCGCCGGTGTCGCGGACGACGTACGCGGCCGGGGGATCAGCTGTTTCGGTCCCTCCCGGGCTGCGGCGGAGCTCGAGGGGTCCAAGGCCTTCGCCAAGGACGTGATGGCCTCCGCGGGGGTGCCGACGGCGATGGCCCACGTGTGCTCCGATGCCGACGAGGTCGAGAAGGCGCTCGATGCGTTCGGCCCGCCGTACGTCGTGAAGGACGACGGTCTCGCCGCAGGCAAGGGCGTGGTCGTGACCGAGGACCGGGCCGCTGCCGCTGCCCATGCGGCGCAGTGCGATCGGGTCGTGATCGAGGAGTTCCTCGACGGCCCCGAGGTGTCGCTCTTCGCGATCACCGACGGGACGACGGTCTACGCCCTGCAGCCGGCGCAGGACTTCAAGCGGATCTTCGACGGCGACGGGGGGCCCAACACCGGTGGGATGGGCGCCTACACGCCGCTTCCCTGGGCACCCCAGGGGCTCGTTGCCGAGGTGCACGAGCGCGTGCTGCAGCCGACCGTGGACGAGATGGCGCGCCGGGGCTGCCGGTTCGCGGGGCTGCTCTACGCGGGCCTCGCGCTCACGTCCCGGGGCGTGCGCGTCGTGGAGTTCAACGCCCGCTTCGGCGACCCGGAGACGCAGCCGCTGATGGCCCTGCTCGACTCCCCGCTCGCGCTGCTCCTCAAGGCCGCCGCGGACGGCACCCTCGACGAGATCGCCCCTCCGCGCTGGAAGGACGGCGCCGCCGTGGCCGTGGTGATGGCCAGTGCGGGCTACCCGGAGTCCTCGAGCAAGGGCGACGTGATCATCGGGACCGAGACGCTCGCCGAGGAGGACGACGTCCACGTGATCCACGCCGGGACCGCCGAGCGAGACGGTTCGCTGGTGACCGCGGGTGGCCGAGTGCTCGCCGTGACCGCGGTCGGCACCGACGTGGCCGATGCGCGGGCGAAGGCCTACGAGGGCATCTCGTCGATCAGCTTCCCGGGAGCGCAGTGGCGCACCGACATTGCCCGCGAAGCGGGGGTCGAGCAGCGAGCGCAGCGAGCGAACAGTCGAGACACAGAGGACCCCCAATGAGCGTTCCGAACGTCCTGGCCAGCAGGTACGCCGGGGCCGACCTCGCGGAGATCTGGTCGCCCGAGCACAAGATCGTCCTCGAGCGGAGGCTGTGGATCGCCGTGCTCACCGCCCAGCGCGAGCTCGGCGTGGACGTGCCCGACGGGGTGATCGCCGACTACGAGGCGGTCGTGGACCAGGTCGACCTCGCCAGCATCGCCGCCCGTGAACGGGTGACCCGCCATGACGTGAAGGCCCGCATCGAGGAGTTCAGCGCGCTCGCCGGCCACGAGCACATCCACAAGGGGATGACCTCGCGCGACCTCACCGAGAACGTCGAGCAGCTGCAGATCCGCGCCTCCCTCGGCCTGGTGCGCACGCGCGTGCTCGCCACCCTGGCGCGCCTGGCCCGGCTCGCCGCCGAGCACGAGGCGCTGGTGATGACGGGGCGGTCGCACAACGTCGCGGCCCAGGCCACCACCCTCGGCAAGCGCTTCGCCACCGTCGCCGACGAGATGCTGGTCGGCCTCGCTCGCCTCGACGACCTCCTGGCCCGCTATCCGCTACGAGGCATCAAGGGTCCGATGGGCACCTCGCAGGACATGCTCGACCTGCTGGACGGCTCCACCGAGAACCTCGCCGAGCTCGAGCGCCGCGTCGCCGTGCACCTCGGGTTCGACGAGGTGCTGACCAGCGTCGGCCAGGTCTACCCGCGCTCGCTCGACTTCGACGTCGTCTCGGCCCTCGTCCAGATCTCGGCCGGCCCCTCCAACCTGGCCACCACGATCCGGCTGATGGCCGGCATCGAGCTGGTCACCGAGGGCTTCAAGGAGGGCCAGGTCGGCTCCTCGGCGATGCCGCACAAGATGAACACCCGCTCCTGCGAACGCGTCAACGGGCTCGCGGTCGTGCTGCGCGGCAACCTCGCCATGGTCGGCGAGCTGGCCGGCGACCAGTGGAACGAGGGCGACGTCTCCGACTCCGTCGTACGCCGCGTCGCCCTGCCGGACGCCTTCTTCGCCTGCGACGGGCTGTTCCAGACCTTCCTCACCGTGCTCGACGAGTTCGGGGTGTTCGCGCCGGTGATCCAGCGCGAGCTGGACCGCTACCTGCCGTTCCTGACCAGCACGAAGGTGCTGATGGCAGCGGTACGCAACGGCCGTGGTCGCGAGGCGGCGCACGAGGCGATCAAGGAGCACGCCGTCTCGGTGGCCCTCGAGATGCGGCAGGGCCTGGCGGAGAACGACCTGTTCGAGCGCCTCGCGGGCGATCAGCGGCTCGGGCTGGACCGTGCGCAGATCGCGTCCCTGGTCGCCGACCCGATCGAGTTCACCGGTGCTGCCAGGGACCAGGTGGCCTCCGTCGTACGCCGGGTCGAGGCTGCTCTGGCCACCGAGCCGGGCGCCGCGTCGTACACCCCGGGCGACATCCTCTGACGTCCTTCTCCCGGGGGCTGGTGGTCGCCGAAGGGTTGTGACCCCGATCACATTGGCTTAGGTTCGAGTCGCACCAGGTCCCTTGCATGCAGGTGAAAGTCACCGCGCCAGGACCGTTCTCGGGAGGAACACATGCGAACGCATCCACACGCCCGCAGGGCCTCGGCGGCCACCGTCGCCCTGTGCACCGCGGCCCTGATGGCGACCAGCACCGGCGCCGTCGCGGCTCCACAGAAGGCGGACCGCCGCCATCACGACGACGCCGGCCGGCTGCGCAACGCCGTCACCGTGCGCGGCATCACCGAGCACCAGGCCAAGCTGGAGAAGATCGCCGAGCGCAACCCCGTGGACGGCGTGCCGACGCGGGTCACCGGCTCGGCCGGCCACAAGGCATCGGTCAAGTACGTCTCCAGGACGATGAAGAAAGCCGGGTTCAAGATCACCCTGCAGCCCTTCACCACGAGCACCTACACGGAGAACTCCTCGGCGTTCGACCGCGTCTCGCCCGACCCGGTGACCTATGCGCCCTTCGACGGCACGAACGGTGTCTGGTCAGGGGCCTCGTTCTCCGGCAACGGCGACCAGACCGCTCTCGCCCAGGCCGTCGACTTCGCCGAGCCCACGTCGACCCCGAGCACGTCCAACTCGGGCTGTGAGCCCGCGGACTTCGGTGCGGGCGTGACCGGCAAGATCGTGCTGCTGCAGCGCGGCACCTGCGACTTCGGTGTGAAGGTCGAGAACGCGCAGGCGGCAGGCGCGGTGGGTGCCGTGATCATGAACGAGGGCACCATCGGCGCCCCGGACCGCAACAGCGTGATCGTCCCCTCGCTCGAGGGCTACCAGGCCACCATCCCGGTCGTCGGCACCGACTACGCCACCGGTCGCCACCTGGTCGACCTGGCCAACGCCGGCCCCGTGACTCTCCACGTGCAGGTCGACGGGAACGTCGAGGACGTGGTCAGCGACAACGTCATCGCCGACAGCCGCAAGGGGCGCGCCAACCGCACCGTGGTCGTGGGCGGACACCTCGACTCGGTCGCCGAGGGTCCGGGCATCAACGACGACGGGTCCGGTGTCTCGATGATGCTGGAGACGGCCCAGCAGCTGCACCGGCTCAAGCTGAAGCCGCGCAACCACCTGCGGTTCATCTTCTTCAGCGGTGAGGAGGAGGGCCTGGTCGGCTCGAACTACTACGTGTCCCAGCTGAGCGAGAAGAAGGCCGCGGCGATCTCGGTGATGCTCGACTACGACATGCTCGCCTCCGGCAACTTCGCGCGGTTCGTGTACGACGGTGACGGCAGCGACTACGGGGTCGCCGGGCCGGAGGGCTCGGGCACCGTGGAGAAGGTCTTCTCCGACTGGTGGAAGAAGAAGGGACTGGCCTTCGAGACCATCCCGTTCGACGGCCGCTCCGACTACGACGCGTTCACGCTGGCCGGCATCCCCGCGGGCGGCATCTTCGCGGGCGCCGAGGAGATCAAGACGCCGGAGCAGGTCGAGCTGTACGGCGGCACGGCCGGCAAGGCCTTCGACCCGTGCTACCACCAGGCCTGCGACACCTTGTCCAACATCAGCCGCCGCGGCCTGCGTCAGCACAAGAACGCAGCTGTCGAGGCGATCTGGACGTTCGCCACGAGGCGCGCACCGGTGCGGCCCGCCGAGACGGTGGCCCCGAAGATGGCAGCGAAGAAGGCTGCCGCGAAGTCCCGGGAGATGAAGGGCCACCTGAAGATGCGGTGAGTCGGAGGTGGCGGGGACGCAGGTCTCCGCCACCCTCGGTTCCAGCTACGGCTGTCCGAAACTGTTCGAAAATCCCAAATCAGGGGACTCGGGGGTTGTGACCCAGGTTGTCCCTCGCTAGGTTCAAGACTGCTCGTTTCTGACCCCACGCTGGCGGCCCCTCCGCCGTCGGGTGGGGCCGTTCTCAGGAGAAACCGTGCACCTGTCCCGACGCGACCGAACCGTCACGACGCCCCCTGTCGTGACGCCGTGGGCCGCGGGCGGACACCGGACGGGGATCTGGAGCCGAGCACCCGGGACGGTGTGCTGAATTCTGCCCAGCGCATGCGTGCCAGGGGCCGCTCCGTCACTCGGAGCGGCCCTTTTGGGTTCCCCGGGCACGGGCGCCCACCGACGTCCAGACCCAAGGTTCGGCCCAGAAACTTTCCGGATTCTTGTGTCCGATTTGTGTACAAAAGGGTCGGTTTGTCCTAGAGTTGTCTCTACAACAACGGGCTCGTGGCCCGTACCAACTGGGGAGGGAAACCCATCATGAACTTCAAGAGCCGCATCCTTCGAGGCGCACTTCTTTCCGTGACCGTGGCGCTGGCCGTCGCGTCCGTTCCGGCAACCGGCGCCACCGCCGACGCCGGTGGTCACCAGGGCACGCACAAGGCCATCCTGAAGGCGATTCTCTGACCTTCGCTTCTCTGTGGGGTGTACCGGCCATCGCCGGTACACCCCACAGTCACGTCCGGGGCGGACCGGCCAGGACAGACCGGCCGGGACGGATCCGGGGATCTCGTTTGTAGGGTGTCTGCGTGCACAACATCCCCGAGGCTCCCTCGATCGCCGGCGCGACCCACGTCCACTCCGGCAAGGTCCGCGATCTCTACCGGTTGGAGGACGGCAGCCTGCTGATGGTGGCCAGCGACCGGATCTCGGCGTACGACTTCGTCCTGGAGACCACCATCCCGGACAAGGGCGAGATCCTCACCCGGATGTCGCTGTGGTGGTTCGCCCAGCTCGCCGACCTGGTGCCCAACCACGTGAGGTCCACGGACGTCCCCGAGTCGGTCAAGGGGCGCGCGATCGTCTGTGAGGAGCTGGCGATGTATCCCGTGGAGTGCGTGGCGCGCGGCTACCTCACCGGCTCCGGTCTGCTCGACTACCAGGCCACCGGAGAGGTGTGCGGGGTCTCGCTGCCCAAGGGCCTGCTGGAGAGCAGCCGCCTGCCCGACCCGATCTTCACCCCCGCCACGAAGGCGACCCTCGGTGACCATGACGAGAACGTCTCGTTCGACAGCGTGGTCGGCGACATCGGGGCCGTCGCCGCCGCCGAGCTGCGTGAGCTGACCCTCTCGGTCTATGCGCGAGCGGAGGGCCTGGCGCGCGAGCGCGGGATCATCCTGGCCGACACCAAGCTGGAGTTCGGTTCCAGGCTGGGTCTCCAGGCCGGCGACAGTGCAGCGATCGGCACGACCGTGCTCGCCGACGAGGTGCTCACCCCCGACTCGAGCAGGTACTGGCCCGCAGCCGAGTGGGAGCCTGGCCGGACGCAGAAGTCCTATGACAAGCAGATCGTGCGCAACTGGCTGCTGTCGGAGGAGAGCGGATGGGATCGCTCCTCCGGCAACCAGCCGCCGCCGCTGCCCAGTGAGGTGGTCGACCGCACGCGTGCGCGCTACGTGGAGGCGTTCGAGAAGCTCACCGGCGAGCGTTTCTGATGGTGCAGGCGGGGCCGAAGCTCCTCGGGTTCGAGGTCCCCTTCGACGTGCCGGTCGAGGTCGCCTACGCCTATCTCGCGGACCCTCGCAACCGCCCGGAGTGGCAGTCCTCGCTCCGGAGCGTGGAGATGCTCGACACCGGTGAGCCCAGGGTCGGGATGCGGTGGCGCGACCACACGGCTGCTCGGATCGTCCCGGACATGGAGATCACCCACATGGAGCCGAACACGGCGTGGTGGGAGGAAGGCCGGTGGCGGGCGATCTCGGCGCTGCTGTTGCTGAGCTTCGAGCCGATGCCCTCCGGCTGTTCGGTGGGGGTGGAGTTCCGAGTCCGTGCCCCCGGCCTGCTGGCGCCGCTCGGCTGGCTGGCCACCGCGGCAGGCCTCCTGCCCGTGCGCAGCGACGTGAAGCGTGCCGCTCGCATCCTGTCCTCGAGGAGCAGCTGATGGGCCGCGTGATCGGCCTCGTCCTCAGTGCGCTGATGATCGTCGTCGGGGTGCTGTGGACCCTCCAGGGCCTGGACATCCTCAAGGGCAGCTCGATGAGCGGCGTGGAGTACTGGGCGGTCGTCGGCCCGGCCCTGGCCGGGTTCGGGATCGCGCTCGGGTTCGTCGTACTCCGCGGCCACGGGTCTCGCTGAGCCTGGCCGACTCTCACGGGCCGACCCTCACGGCCGGCTTCACAGGCACTGCCAGCCTCCCGACAGGTTCGTCACATCGCGGCCCCAGCACCGCGGCGCATCGTCGGGGTCACACCGGGCTCACCGCCGGGTGCCCCGATGTAGTGGAGGTTGCAGATGAACGACGACAACACCGAAGGCACCCCGGAGGTCGCCGCCCCGCACCGCAAGCGCACGGTGGCGCTGGCCGCAGCCGTCGGCGTCGCCGGGCTGGTCGCCGGTGGCGTGGCGGCCGGAGGACTCTCCTCGGCCTCGGCCGAGAGCGGCGGCAACGGATCCGGACCCGGCTACGGCGCTCCCCAGGGGTACGGCGCCCGTCCGCCGGCCGGGGAGGGGAAGGGGCCGGGCATGGGACCGGGCCGGGGTTGTGGCGACGAGAAGGCGCTCACCGGCGAGAAGAAGACCAAGGTGCTCGCGGCCGTGAAGGCGAAGTATCCGAAGGCCACCGTCCAGCGCGTGGAGACCGACGCCAACGGTGTCTACGAGGCGCACATCACCAACGGCGGCAAGCCGCTGACCGTGAAGCTGGACAAGAGCTTCAAGATCACCGGCACCGAGACCGGTCCTCCAGCCGGTCCCGGTGGTCGCCATGGTGGACCCGGTGGTCCTCCCGGTGGTGGGCCTGCCGGTTCCGGCGGGGAGCAGCGGCCCCCGGCCCCGCCGAGCGAGTCCGGCGGCACGACGGCGTAGGGCGGCCGCCCGGCGTACGCCCTGCGCATTCCGGACGGGGTTGTGGCCCGACCCATGACGTTTTCGGGTGTTGCATCGGCCGAGAACGTCAGGGATCCCCGGGTAGCCGGGGAAACCTGCACCCCCAGCCCGGCCGCGGGTCCCCACCCCGCGGCCGGGTCCCGGCTCGTTAGACTGGCGGCGCCAGCACCGCTCTCTCCACCGGAAAGCAGGGCCCCCGTGTCCCGTGTCGTCGTCGACGTCATGCCCAAGCCCGAGATCCTCGATCCGCAGGGCAAGGCCGTCCAGGGCGCATTGCCACGGCTCGGCTTCGAGGGGGTCAGCGAGGTCCGGCAGGGCAAGCGGTTCGAGCTCGAGCTCGACGGAGAGGCCACCGAGGAGCGCCTGGCCCAGGTGCACGAGATGGCGAGCACGCTGTTGTCCAACCCGGTGATCGAGGACTACGAAGTGCGCGTCGTCCAGTGAAGGTCGGGGTCGTCACCTTCCCCGGTTCGCTCGACGACGTCGACGCCCAGCGCGCGGTCCGCATCGCGGGTGCCGATCCCGTCGCTCTGTGGCACGGCGACCACGACCTCAAGGGCGTCGACGCGGTCGTGCTGCCTGGCGGTTTCTCCTACGGCGACTACCTGCGCTGCGGCGCGATCGCCCGGTTCGCCCCCGTGATGACCGAGATCGTCACGGCTGCGAAGGGCGGCCTGCCGGTGCTGGGCATCTGCAACGGCTTCCAGATCCTGTGCGAGTCCCACCTGCTGCCGGGCGCGCTGATCCGCAACAACCACCGCCGGTTCGGCTGCCTCGACCAGACGGTGCGCATCGAGAACAACAGCACCGCCTGGACCACGGCGTACGCCGCCGGTCAGGAGATCACCATCGTGCTGAAGAACGGCGAGGGATCCTTCGTCGCCGACCAGCACACCCTCGACCTGCTCGAGGGTGAGGGCCGCGTGGTCGCGCGCTATGTCGGCGCCGACCCCAACGGCTCCCAGCGCGCGATCGCGGGTGTCACCAACGAGGCCGGCAACGTGGTCGGGCTGATGCCCCACCCCGAGCACGCGGTCGAGGACCTGTGCGGTCCGGGGACCGACGGGCTCGGCTTCTTCACCAGCGCGATCGCCGCACTGCAGAACGCCTGACCCTCAGCGGCGTCCGGCCCGCAGCGCGCTCCACGTCGGTCCGCCGACCCTCTTGGTCACCTTGAGGCCGATCTTGCGCTGGTAGGCGCCGACGGCTCGCCCCGTGGCCTTGTTGTAGACGCCGGTGATCCTCAGGTGTGGCGCCGAGGCGGCGTTCATCGCACGCTGCACCCGGACCACGTCGGCACCGCGTGCTCCGCGCTTGAGCCAGGTCTTGCCGTGGCCGGCGACCAGCAGCCGGACCCAGTCGGCCTGACCGACGTAGTTCCGGTAGCCCGTCCCGGTCCGCTTCTGGAACCCGTGCAGCGCCGTGCTCGTCTGCGAGTTCCACCGGCCGGTCACCTCGTAGGGGTAGAGCCGCTGCTGCTTGAGGACGCACTGCAGGGGCACGGTCAGGCTGGTCGCGACCGTGCTGCTCATCGGGACGTAGCTGGTCCTGTTGATGGTGGCGGGGGTGCACTTCGGGTCCGACATGACCGAGCCCGTGTAGCGCGGTGAGGTCGCGGCCGGAGTCGGCTTCGGCGTGGGCGCCGGCGTGGTGACCCCGGGAAGCTTCGGTGTGCGCAGGTCGAGGTAGTTGCGGTCGATGTTGATCCGCACGCCGCCCCAGGTCTCGTTGTGCCCGCCCTGGTACTGGTGGGCCCGGGCGTAGGGGTTCCACGCTTCGCTGCGGACGTACGACGAGGCCGTGTTGGCCTTCCCGTTCCAGTCGGCGATCCAGACCTGGTCGGGCATCTTGAACGGCCTGCCGGCCCGGAAGCGGGCGTCGTCGAGCATCGCGATCCCGGACGCCGCACTCGAGTAGACCCCCGACGCGTAGCGCAGGCGGTGCAGCTCCTGGGTCCATGCGGTCAGGAAGTAGAGCGCCGAGTCCCGGCAGGTCGCGGAGCTCGTGGAGAACGCCTCGAGGTCGTAGAACATCGTGCTGCCCGCGACGATCCCGAGGTTGCGGGCCGCGGTCACGGTCTTGCGGGCCTCGGCGACGCCCTGGCTCCGGGCGGCCGCGTAGGTGTTGGCCGTGCTCGGGTTGATCTTGGGGTCGATGCTCTTGCCGTAGCGGGGGTAGCGCGTCGAGCAGGACGCCTGCGGCCCGAGGGTGATCGGCATCAGCCGCCATCCCGCCGCGAGCTGGTTGCGCACCCAGGTGGCCGAGAGGTTGCTCTGACGCGTGCAGGCGCGGGAGTTCCCGGAGATGTAGATGCCGACCGCGCGGAACGGCGACTTCTTGATCCAGGTGCTCATCGCGCTCTGGTTCGGCGCCTCACACTGGTCGAAGCCGAGTCCCCGGAAGTTGCCCGGGGTGACCGGGTTGGCGGCGTACGCCGGGACGCTGAGCAGGCTGCCCGAGAGGGTCAGCGCCACTGCGGCCACGAGCCCGGCGGCCAGCCAGGGGCGGCGGGGGGTGACGGTGCTCCGGAACGAGGAACGGGGAAGCATCGTAATCTCCTGGAATGTCGGAAAACTTCGTCACCCTAACCCCGTTCGTCACACCAGTAACAGCCATTTGAATGAATTACAAATGTGTAATTCATAATCGCGATTCCGTGATTAGCGTAAATGATTCCCGGGCTTCTCGGTGGCCCACCGGGTGCCGATCGCGGCGTACGCTCCGGTCGCCAGTAGGTTTGACCCCGTGCCCGACACCCGCACCGACACCGCACCCGATGTCCGGCTCGACACGGTTGCTGCTGCCGGGTCCGACCCCCACCGCGAACAGCCCTGGGCCGCACTCGGCCTCAAGGCCGACGAGTACGCCCGGATCCGCGAGATCCTCGGTCGCCGGCCGACCAGCTCGGAGCTGGCGATGTACTCCGTGATGTGGAGCGAGCACTGCTCCTACAAGTCCAGCAAGGTGCACCTGGCGCAGTTCTCGGAGATCCCGCAGGTCACCCGCGCGGGCAAGATGCTCGCCGGGATCGGCGAGAACGCCGGCGTCATCGACATCGGCCAGGGCTACGCGGTGACCTTCAAGGTGGAGAGCCACAACCACCCGTCGTACGTCGAGCCCTACCAGGGCGCGGCCACCGGCGTCGGCGGCATCGTCCGCGACATCCTCGCGATGGGTGCCCGTCCGGTCGCGGTGATGGACCCGCTGAGGTTCGGTCCGCTGGACGCCCCTGACACCCACCGCGTGATGCCCGGGATCGTCGCGGGCGTGGGCGGCTACGGCAACTGCCTCGGTCTGCCCAACATCGGCGGCGAGGTGGTCTTCGACTCGTCGTACGCCGGCAACCCGCTCGTCAACGCCCTGTGCGTCGGCGTCCTGCGTCACGAGGACCTGCACCTGGCCAAGGCCAGCGGTGTCGGCAACCAGGTGATCCTCTACGGCGCGAAGACCGGCGGCGACGGCATCGGCGGCGTCAGCGTCCTCGCCAGCGAGACCTTCGACCAGTCGGCGGACGGCAGCTCCGGTCCGGCCAAGCGGCCGAGCGTCCAGGTCGGCGACCCGTTCATGGAGAAGCTGCTGATCGAGTGCACCCTCGAGCTGTTCGCGGCCGGCATCGTCGCGGGCATCCAGGACCTCGGCGGCGCCGGCCTCTCCTGCGCGACGAGCGAGCTGGCCAGCGCCGGCGACGGTGGCATGCACGTCGAGCTCGAGCTGGTGCCTCTCCGCGACTCCTCGCTCGCGCCCGAGGAGATCCTGATGAGCGAGTCGCAGGAGCGGATGATGGCGGTCGTCGAGCCCGCCGAC
The DNA here is from genome assembly GCA_963782305.1 of uncultured Actinomycetota bacterium. GTDB lineage: Bacteria > Actinomycetota > Actinomycetes > Propionibacteriales > Nocardioidaceae > Marmoricola. The sequence continues at coordinate 50,031 of CAWAJJ010000004.1, forward strand.
GTCGAGGCGTTCCTCGCGATCTGCGAGAAGTGGGAGGTCGACGCCACGGTCATCGGTGAGGTGACCGACGGCGATCGGCTGCAGATCGACTGGCACGGCGAGCAGGTCGTGGACGTCCCGCCACGGTCGGTGGCCCACGACGGTCCGACCTACCACCGGCCCTACGCCCGGCCCGACTCCCAGGACGTGCTCCAGGCCGACGGCGCCGAGAAGCTCCCGCGCCCGGCGTCCGGTGACGCGCTGCGGGACACCCTGCTGCGGCTGGTGGCGAGCCCGAACCTGTGCGACAAGTCCTGGGTCACCGACCAGTACGACCGCTACGTGCAGGGCAACACCGTGCTCGCCCAGCCCAGCGACAGCGGCATGATCCGCGTGGACACCGACACCAACCTCGGCGTCGCGGTCTCCACGGACTGCAACGGCCGGTTCGCCCGCCTCGACCCCTACACCGGCGCGCAGCTCGCGCTCGCCGAGTCCTACCGCAACGTCTCGACCGGTGGGGCCACCCCGATGGCGATCAGCGACTGCCTCAACTTCGGATCGCCGGAGGACCCAGCCGTGATGTGGCAGTTCGCCGAGGCCTGCCGCGGGCTCAAGGACGCCTGCATCGAGCTCGGCATCCCGGTCACCGGCGGCAACGTGAGTCTCTACAACCAGACCGGCCAGACCGCCATCCTGCCGACTCCCGTGGTCGCCGTGCTCGGCGTCATCGAGGACGTCACCCGACGCACCCCGACGGGTTTCACGAGCGCCGGCGAGCGGGTGCTGCTGCTCGGTGAGAGCCGCGAGGAGCTGTCCGGCTCGGAGTGGGCCCACGTCGTGCACGAGCATCTCGGTGGCCTTCCCCCGAAGGTCGACCTGGCCGCGGAACGGGCGCTGAGCGAGCTGCTCGTCTCGGCCACCGGGGTGATCTCCTCGGCCCACGACGTCTCCGACGGCGGACTCGCCCAGACCCTGGCCGAGTCGTGCCTGCGTCACGGGGTCGGTGTCCGTGTCGACCTCTCCGAGGTGGCCGGCGGCGATCCCTTCGTCGCGCTGTTCAGCGAGTCGGCCGCCCGGGTGGTCGTCTCGGTGAACGCCGAGGACGAGGAGCGGCTCTTCGAGCTGGCCGCCGAGCACGGCGTACCGATCACGTCGATCGGCGAGACCCGTGGTGCGAGCCTCGAGGTCACGGGCGCGTTCGACGTACCCGTCGACGAGCTGCGCGCCGCATGGACGGCCACTCTCCCCGCGGCCATGGCCTGAGCCGGTGCGCGGCCAGCACATCCGTGCGCTCACAGGGATCCGCTTCTTCGCTGCGCTGTGGGTCGTCGTCTACCACTGCATGCGCTACAACAAGGAGCTGATCCACGCCTACTACCCGAACGCGCAGCACCTCGTGCAGCCCGTGACGGGAGCCGGGACCCGTGGCGTCGACCTGTTCTTCATGCTGTCCGGCTTCGTGCTGGCGCTGAACTACATGGACCAGCTCGGCGGGCGGTTCGACCTCCGGCGCACGCTGCGCTTCCTGTGGCTGCGGCTGGCGCGCATCTGGCCGCTGTACATGCTGGTCATCGTGGTCGGTGGGGGAGTGCTGCGCATCGTCCGGCACAACCTGTGGGACAGCTCCGAGACCGAGACGCTCACCTGGCTGAACCTGCTCCGGCAGACCCTGATGGTCCAGCAGTGGTTCAAGCCGGAGGAGGGCCCGGTCAGCTGGGTCGGGCCGGCCTGGTCGCTGTCGGCGGAGTGGCTGGCCTATCTCGTGTTCCCGATCGTGGTGCTCGCGGTCGCCCTGGGTCATCGCAAGCTGCGCGCGCGGACGCTGCTCCTCCTCGCGGCGCTCACGATGGTCCCGCTCGTGCTCAGCCTGCACGCCCACGGCGACATGACGGACTGGGTGTGGATCCCGCGCATCCTGTGCGAGTTCGTCACCGGGATGCTGCTCTGCGCCGGGCTCTCCCGGCTGGACCTCACGCCGCGCGCCCGGCAGCTCGCCGGCATCGGCGCCATCCTCACCGCTGTCGCGGTGGTCGGGTGGCTCCTCTTCGTGCGTTCGGCGGGGCTGCCGGCCGTGAACTCGTTCTACGTGGTGGTGCTCTTCGTGCCGCTGATCGGGTTCCTGGCGATCGGCACCGGCCCGCTCAACTCCTTCCTCTCGACGCGCGCCGTCGTGCTCGGCGGCGGCCTCTCCTACGCGCTCTACCTGGTGCACAGCCCGATGCTCTACCTGTTCCGCGACGCCACGCACTACACCGGCGCGCTCTACCTCGAGCCGCTGACGAGGCTGTACGCCGAGATCGCGTTCATCCCGGTGATCGTGTTCGCGGCCTGGTTCCTCTACCGGTTCTTCGAGGAGCCGGTCCGCAAGGTGATGCGCCGGATGCTCGGGCCGTCGGCGATGGGGCCCAGCCGTCCCGGAGGACCGCCGGACCCCACCGGTCAGCTGGACCGCTCCATCGCCCTCAACCCGACCACCAGCCCGAGCGCTGCGACGAGACCGGCCCCGACGAACCCGTAGGCCACGGTGTCGACCGGGAACGACCCGGCGAACAGGGCGCGCTCGGCCTCGACGACGTACGTCAGCGGGTTCAGGTCCGATGCGGTCCGGAGCCAACCGGGAGCCCCCTCGAGCGGGAGCAGCACGCCGGCCAGCAGCAGGATCGGGAAGACCAGGGTCTGCTGCACCGTCCAGAACAGCCACTCCTGGTCCTTCGAGGCCAGCGCCAGCGCGAACGAGAGCGCGCCGACGCCGATGCTGAACAGGGACAGCACCGCCATCCCGACCAGGACACCGCCGAGGTGCAGGTCGAAGCTGAACGGCGTGACGACGAGCAGGATGATCGCCGTCTGCATCAGCATCGGCACCACCTCCTTGAGCGCCCGGCCGACCAGCAGCGAGGAACGGCTCAACGGCGAGACGAGCAGCCGCTCGTGGGAGCCGGTCATGATCTCGTTGGTCAGGTTGGCCCCGGTGAACGAGGCGCCCATCAGCACGGTCATCGAGATGATCCCCGGGACGAACCACTGCAGGGCCGAGCCCTCGGAGACCTTGGGCAGGAGTGGTGCGAACAGGCCGAGGAAGACCAGCGGCTGCACCATCGCGAACAGCACCGAGACCGGCTCGCGGAACACCGGCTTGAGCTCGCGGACCATCACGTTCCAGGTGTCGGCGAGGAAGCCCGGGTCGGTCGTCGCCTCCCGGGGGCGTACGCCGGCCAGCGGGACCGGGGTGTGCTCGATGACGGTGCTCATGCTGCTGCTCCTTCGCTGGTAGTCGTGGCATCTTCGGTGGTGGCGTTGCTCTCCCGCAGGCTGCGGCCGGTCAGGTCGAGGAAGACGTCGTCGAGCGTCGGCCCGGCGACCTCGATCCGCCTGACCGGGGTGCCGGCCTCGGCGAGCTCCTGGACCAGGCCGGGAGCCCTCTCCGCGCCCCGGGGACTGCGGATCGTGACGACGGAGCCGGAGCGCTCGACGGTGGCCCGGTCGAGTCGCGCGACCCTCTCGGCTGCGGTCACGGCGTCCTCCGGGGTCGCGAAGCCCAGCGTCACCAGGTCGCCGAGTCCCGACTTGAGTCCGGCGGCGGTGTCGTCGGCGATCACGAGCCCGTGGTCGATCACCACCACGCGGTCGGCGATCGCGTCGGCCTCCTCCAGGTAGTGGGTCGTCAGCACGATCGTGGTGCCGTTCTCGGTGTGCAGGCGGCGGATCTGCTCCTGCAGGTTGACCCGGTTCTGCGGGTCGAGGCCGGTCGACGGCTCGTCGAGGAACAGCAGCCGCGGGGTGTGCACCAGCCCGATGGCCACGTCGAGCCGGCGACGCTGGCCGCCCGAGAGGGTGGAGACGGGACGCCCGCCGTGCTCGGTCAGGTCGAAGGCCTCGAGCAGCTCGTCGGCACGCCTGCGCGACTCCTGCCTCGACATCCCGTGCGCGCGTGCCTGGCTCACCAGCTCGTCACGGCCTCGCTGCTGGTGGCCGGCGGCATTCCCCTGCCCGACGTACCCGATGCTGCGGCGTACGTCGCGCTGGTGGCTGACCACGTCGTAGCCCGCCACCTCGGCGGTCCCGGACGTCGGCGCGATCAGCGTCGTCAGCATCCGCAGGGTGGTGGACTTGCCGGCGCCGTTGGGGCCGAGGAAGGCGACGAGCTCGCCGGGGGCGACCTCCAGGTCGAGACCGCGGACGGCCTCGATCGTCTGCTTGTGACGCGTGAAGTGCCTGGTCAGGCCGCGCGTCCGGATGACTGGGTGACCGGGGTCCTGGTGCTGGGTGTCGTGGCTCATGGAGGCAACGCTAGGTAGCATTGCGGTCAGATCCTGTCCTCAATCGGATTCAGGGTGACTCCATGAACCCCAGCGCCCGGATGCTGCGACTGCTGTCGCTGCTGCAGACCCACCGCTACTGGCCCGGTGAGGAGCTCTCCGAGCGGCTCGACGTGAGCCCGCGGACGCTGCGACGCGACATCGACCGGCTGCGCGAGCTCGGCTACTCCGTGGACGCGTCGCGCGGTGTGGCCGGGGGCTACCAGCTGCGTGCCGGCGGCTCCCTGCCGCCGCTGCTGCTCGAGGACGAGGAGGCGGTCGCGATCGCCGTCGGTCTGCGCACGTCCGCGGCCGGGGCGGTGAGCGGGATGGAGGAGACCTCGGTCCAGGCGCTGACCAAGGTGATCGCGCTGATGCCACCAAGGCTGCGCCGGCGGATGGACGCCGTGCGGTCCCAGACCGACAACGCCGCGTGGGGAGGCGGGCCGGTGATCGACCCCGACGTGCTCACCACGCTGGCACAGGCCTGCCGGGACGACGAGCTGGTCCGGTTCGGCTACACCGCCCGCGAGTCGGACCCGACCGAGCGCCGGGTGGAGCCGCTCCGGCTGGTCTCCCTGGGACGGCGCTGGTACCTCGTCGCCTACGACCGCGACCGCCAGGACTGGCGCTCCTTCCGCCTCGACCGGATCTCGGACGTGCAGACGACCGGGCAGCGCTACCGGCCGCGCGACCTGCCGGCCGAGGACGCCGTGACCTTCGTCGAGTCCGGGATCCGCCGGATGCCCCAGAGGTACGACGTCCGCGTGCGCGTCTCGGCCGCACCCGACGTGGTCTCGCGGGCGGTGGGCCACTGGGGCGAGGCCGAGGCGGTCGAGGGCGGCTGTCTGCTGACGATGAAGGTCGACTCGCTGCACTGGCCGGTGATGGTGCTCGCCCAGCTCGACGTGGACTTCGAGGTCGAGGGACCGACGGAGCTGCGCGAGCTGGTGGCGCGCGTCGCCGACAACTTCGCCTCCGCGGGCCGGCCTGACCGGTTCTAGGATCCTCCTGTGAACCTCGCCGAGTCCGCTCCGAAGCACGCCCGCAACGTGGACCTGGCCGTCGAGCGGCACGGAGAGGTCGGCCGGGCCTGGGTGCAGGGACTGTGGCAGGGTGACCCGCTCGCCGACGCGTTCGGCGACGACCTGGCCGAGCACGGTCGTGGCCCGGGGATGCGTCAGCTCCACCAGGCCCTCGACGGCGGCATCTCCTCGGTCGACTCGCCGCCCGACTCGCTCGTCGCGCTGTTCGCCGAGGTCGACGTGGTGCCGCCCTGGGTCGACTTCGACCAGCTCGACCGCGCCGGCGACCACCTCGCCCGGAACAGCCTGCAGCTCGGGCTGGTGCTCGCCGCGGCGTCCCTGATGGTCGGTTACACCAACCCGGCCGCGGCGTACCCGCTGATCCTCACCGGCCGCCTCGTCGACAACGCCGGCATGCGCAACCTCGAGGTCGGCGACTGGCTGCGCGAGGTGACCAACCACGGCGGGATGAGGCGCGACGGTCTCGGCTTCGAACGCACCGTCCGGGTGCGGGTCATCCACGCGATGGTCCGGCGACACGTCGGCGGCAGGCCCGAGTGGGACACCGCCGTCCTGGGCACGCCGGTCAGCCAGCCCTACATGGCGCACACCCTCAGTGAGTTCGGCAGCATCGCGCTGTCCGGGATGGACCTGCTCGGTGCCCGCTACACCGCTGATGAGCTCGACGACATCTATGCGCTGTGGCGCTACGTCGGTCACGTCTCCGGCGTCTGCGACGCCCTCCTTCCGGCGAACGAGGAGGACCAGCGCAGGATCCAGGACCTCTACCAGCTCACCCGGCCGCCGATCGACGACGACAGCCGTGCCCTCGTCGCCGGGCTGGTCGACGACTACCTGGTCCCCGAGGTGGCCGAGCTGCTTCCCGCGCGGATGCCCCGTTCTCGCGCCCTCGCTGCGGGCTACGTCAACGGGATGATCCGCGCCGTCGTCGGTGACCCCCTGGCCGACGAGCTGGGGATCCACGAGTCGCGGTTCAAGCACGCCGTCCCTGCTCTCGGGCACGTCACGGCTGCGGCGTACGGCGCGGTGCAGCGCCGGCCCGGCGGCAAGGCGCGCCGGGTCGAACGCGGCCGTCGCTACCGCGCCGAGCAGGAGCAGCGGCTTCGCGAGAAGTACTCGATGACCCACGACCTCGTGGACGCGTCGCCGCCGACCTCCTAGTCGAGGCCGTCGCTCACCAGGTGGCGACCGTCTCGGCCAGCGGGGTGGTGGGACGCTCGATCAGCCGCGACAGCTCACCCGTGGTGACGGAGAGCAGCCCCGCGGCGATGTTCTGGTCGAGAGCGACGACGAAGCCGGCAGTGCCCTCGTCGAGACCGGCCTCCACCAGGATCTGCTGGTGCCGCTCGGGTGAGACCGGCTCGTAGGAGACCGGGCGGTCCAGGGCGTCCGCGAACGCCGCCGCCAGCTCGTCGAAGTCCCAGGCATGGTCCCCGGACAGCTCGTAGGTGGCCCCCTCGTGCCCGTCGCTGCTCAGCACCACCGCTGCAGCGTCCGCGAAGTCCGCACGCGCAGCACTCGCCACGCGGGCGTCTCCCACGCTCGCGACGACGGTTCCGGTGGCACGAGCCTGCTCGAAGGCCTGCTGGTAGTTCTCGGTGTACCAACCGTTGCGCAGGAGCGTGTACGGCAGCCCGCTCTCCTTGATCAGCCGCTCGGTCGCGGCGTGCTCGGGGGCGAGCACCAGGTCGGTGTCGTCGGCGGCCGGCGCGCTCGTGTAGACGATGCGCGCCGCGTTGGCCTTCGCCGCTGCCCGGATCACGCTCTCGTGCTGCGGCACCCGGGACCCCGGCTTGTCGCCGGAGACGAGCAGCACCACGTCGCCCTCGGACAGGACCTCGGCGTCGACGTCGTCGTAGTCGAGCCTCGCGACCCGGACGCCCTTGTCCTCGAGGTCCGCGAGGGCCTCGGGGCGGCGAGCGGTCGCCAGGATCTCTTCGGCGGGTACGCCGCGCGCGAGCAGCCGCTCGACCACCTTGCTCCCGAGCTGCCCGGTTGCTGCTGTCACGACGATCGCCATGTTCTCTCCTCCGACGGGACCCGCTGCTCGCGTCCTCACCTTGCGCAACAGAGCGTGACGCGGATCCGTTCCCGTGTTCTCCGAGGAGGTATCTCGCCCTCGAACCTGCCCTCCTTGCTGTCGTGGGACATCCACAGACGGCACTGGCTACGAATGCCTGGTGATCAGCACAGGGGGTGCGTGATGGCGACCATGACCATGGAGAGCGACACCAAGGTGTCACCGATGTTGGAGCTGACCTGTCTCTGCGGACAGGCGCTCGAGCTGTGCCACGCGGCGCACTGCCCGCGCTGCGGGACGACGCTGCACCACTGACCGTCGGCACCGGGGACTAGCGTCGGAGCGTGCCCACCCACCTCCGGCTCCAGGACCCCGTCGCGGTCGCCGAAGCGCTTGCGCGCGACGAGCTCACCCGGGCCGACCTGAAGCTGCTGTCCAAGCACTTCCTCGCCGTGCTCTCGATCAAGGCCCCCGGACACTCGGTGGAGGTGCGGGTGCCGCCGTACGCCGCGGCGCAGGTGATCCCCGGCGTACGCCACACCAGGGGTACGCCGCCCGCGGTGGTCGAGCTCGACGGGGCCACCTGGGTCGACCTGGCCACGGGCCGGGTCAGCTGGGCCGACGCACTCGCCGACGGGAAGATCCGCGCGTCCGGCCAACGGGCCGATCTCACCGCCTACCTCCCGCTCACCCCGTGAGACACAGCCCTTAGGTTTGACCCATGGACATCGACGAGCTGCGCTCACGGGTGAGCGCCGAGCTTCCGAGGATCCGGGAGGACCTCGAGGCACTGGTGCGCATCGAGTCGGTCAGCGCCGACCCGGCCCGCGCGGCCGAGGTGCAGCGCAGCGCCGAGGCGGTGGCCGGGCTGTTCGAGGCCGAGGGCTTCGACGACGTCATGATCGTGAGCGCCCGTGAGGACGGCCGGGCGCCGGCCGTGCTCGCCCGCAAGCCCGCCCCCGAGGGCAAGCCGACCGTGCTGCTCTACGCCCACCACGACGTGCAGCCGGAGAACGACCACTCCGAGTGGGACTCGCCGCCCTTCGAGCCGACCGAGCGCGACGGACGCCTCTTCGGTCGCGGCGCCGCCGACGACAAGGCCGGGATCGTCGCCCACCTCGCGGCGGTGCGGGCCCTCGGCGACGACCTGGGTGTCGGCGTCACCATGTTCATCGAGGGCGAGGAGGAGGTCGGCTCGGACACCCTGGCCGACCTGCTCGCCGAGCACACCGACTACCTCCGGTCCGACGTGATCGTGATCGCCGACTCCGGCAACTGGGACATCGGCGTCCCGGCCCTGACCACCAGCCTGCGCGGCCTGGTCCGCGTCGACATCGGGGTGCGCACGCTGACCCACGCGGTCCACTCCGGCATGTGGGGCGGCCTGGTGCCGGACGCCCTGATGGCGCTGAGCCGGCTGATCAGCTCGCTGTACGACGACGCGGGCAACGTGGCCGTGGCCGGGCTGCACGCAGGCCGGGCGGCCGACGTGGACTACCCGGAGGAGCGGCTGCTCGCCGAGTCCGGGATCGCCCCCGGGGTGGAGTTCATCGGCTCCGGCACGTCGGTCGAGCGGCTCTGGACCAAGCCCTCGCTCACGATCACCGGACTGGACGCCCCCAAGGTCGACGGCGCGAGCAACACCCTCGTGGCCAGCGCGCGCGCCAAGATCTCGCTGCGGATCGCTCCGGGCGACACCTGCGAGCACGCCGTCGAGTGCCTGCGCGCGCACCTCGAGGCCCACGTGCCGTGGGGCGCCGAGCTGACCTTCACCGTGGTCGACACCGGCGAGCCGACGCAGATCGACGCGACCGGCCCGGCGTACGACGCGGCGCGGAACGCGTTCACCGAGGCCTGGGACGGCGTCCGCCCGATCGACATGGGGGTCGGTGGCTCGATCCCGTTCATCGCGGAGTTCCTGGAGAGCTTCCCCGAGGCGAGCGTGCTGGTCACCGGCGTCGAGGACCCGGACACCCGCGCCCACGGCGCCAACGAGGGGCTGCACCTCGCGGAGTTCGAGCGCGTGTGCCTGGCCGAGACCCTGCTCCTCGTCAACCTCGCGGGCTGACATGACCCTCTCGACCGAGGCCGTCCTCGAGCTGATGCAGTCCGTCGCGGACGAGGTGATCAGGCCGCGCTTCCGGACGCTCTCCGCATCGCAGATCGACGAGAAGAAGCCCGGCGACCTGGTGACCGTCGCCGATCGCGAGGCCGAGGAGCTCATCACGCGGGCGCTGCTCGACGCCTATCCCGATGCCGTGGTCCTCGGCGAGGAGGCGTACGCCGGCAACGCCGACCTGTTGCCCCGCTTCCGGGCGGCGGAGCACGGCTTCACCGTCGACCCGGTCGACGGCACCAAGAACTTCGTCAACGGGTCGCCGAACTACGCCGTGATGGTCTCCGAGGTCGTCGCGGGCGAGACGGTCCGCGGATGGATCTGGCAGCCGGAGCACGACGCCGCCTGGGTGGCCGAGCTCGGTGGCGGCGTACGACGCAACGGCGAGCCGGTCCACCGCGAGCCCGCCGGCGACCAGCCCCAGGGTGCGACCTCCATCTGGTCGCGCCGCGGCCGCCAGCCGGTGGGACTGCCCTCGCTGATCGGCACCTGGATCTGCTGCGGGGTCGACTACCCCAAGCTGATCGAGGGCGAGGCCGACTACGTGCTCTACGGCCACACCAACGCCTGGGACCACCTGCCCGGCACGCTGATGGTCCGGGAGGCCGGCGGGGCGGCCAGCCACCGCGACGGGACGCCGTACGACGCCCGCTCCACCTCGCCCGGACTCGTCGTCGCCTCGGACGAGGACACCCTGCAGCGGGCGCTGACCGCATGTGCGGACCTCTGGCCGAAATAAAACAAAAGCGAGTCTCGCGAGGTTTGGTATCTCATGTCCGCCGGGTACGGTTCCGGGCAGTGATCGCCGTCACCCACGGGAGCGGGTGACGCAGTCACGGGGAGGGAGGCTTGGGAGCCTCCCAGGCCGCAGTCGATCGAGAGGACCGCTGCGTGACCTCCATCTTGCCGAGCCCGGATGCGCTCGAAGAAGACCCCACTCCCCGTCGGTTCGGCGCCAGCCGCCGCGGCTTCCTCGGGTACGTCGTGGGCGCCTCCACGCTCGTCGTCGCCGCTGACCTGAGACTGGGCACTCCGGCGTACGCCTCGGTGCCCTCGGGCCCCCAGATCCCCGAGGCCTACGACCTCGAGGACCTGCAGACCGACTCGGCGCGGCCGACCTCGCAGATGATCACCATCGCGATCGAGAAGGACGGCACCGCGACCTTCGCCATCCCGCGGATGGAGGTCGGACAGGGCATCACCACCTCGACCGCGATGATCATCGCGGAGGAGCTCGACCTGCCGATCGAGAAGGTGCGTGTCAGCCTCGCGCCCGCACGCCCCGAGCTGGTGTTCAACCAGCTGACCGGCGGCTCCAACACGACCGTCTCGACGTTCACCCCGATCCGCGTCGCCGCCGCGATCGCGAAGGGCGCGCTGCTCGACGCGGCCGCCATCGAGCTCGGCTCGGCCGTGGCCCTGCTGAAGTCCAAGGGCGGTGTGATCACCGCGCCGAGCGGTGCGTCGAAGACGTACGGCGAGCTCGCCGCCAAGGCGGCCAGCGCCAACACCCGTGGTGTGAAGGTCGACCTGAAGCCGACGTCGGACTTCACGGTGATCGGCAAGCCGGCCAACCGGGTGGACGCCCGCGACATCGTGACCGGCAAGAAGAAGTTCGCGATGGACCTCCAGGTCCCCAACGCCCTGCCGACGATGGTGTGCCGGCCCCCGACGCTGAACGGCCACCCCAAGGCCATCCGCAACCAGGCCACGGTCAAGGCGATGCCGGGTGTCACCGACATCGCGATGGTGGACACCGGTGTCGCCGTACGCGCCAGGACCTTCGGCCAGTGCATCGACGCGATCCGTGCGCTCAAGGTCGACTGGGCGCCCGGCAGCGTCGAGGGTGAGTCCGACGCGACGATCCTCAAGAACCTGCGCAAGGCGGAGCTGCCCCTCGCCGTACCCAAGGTCCCGGTGCTGGCCAAGACCATCGAGGCCGACTTCCAGTTCATGTTCCGGAGCAGCGCCGCCCTCGAGCCGTACGCCGCGATCGCCGACGTCCGCCCCGGCAGCGCCGAGGTGTGGGCCGGGCTGAAGGCGCCGATCGTGGCCCAGGGCAACATCGCCAAGGCGGTCGGCCTGCCGCTGACCAAGGTGAAGGTCAACGTGATCACCGGCGGCGGTTCCTTCGGGCACAAGCTGTTCGGCGACCACGCCATCGAGGCGGCGAAGATCTCCAAGGCGATGGGCAAGCCGGTCCGGCTGATGTGGCACCGCGCCGACGAGCCCCGCCAGGGGCGCGTCCACCCGATGGCGACCTCGCGGATCCGCGCGACCTACCTGGCAGGTCAGGTGCTCAGCTTCGAGCAGCGGCACACCAGCGTCTCGACGGACTTCAGCCACGGCCTCGGCGAGATGCTGACCGCGATGGCCGACGAGCTGCCGAACCCGCTGGCCAACCTGACCTTCTCGGAGTCGATCTTCTCGCTGACCCAGGAGCTGCCCTACAACTTCGGCGTGGTCACACAGCTGCTGAACGAGACCGACGAGCGGTTCAACACCGGGAGCATGCGCAACATCTACTCACCCGACGTGCGCTGCGCCAACGAGCTCGTCGTCGACCAGCTGGCCCGGGCGATGGGCAAGGACCCGCTGGCGTTCCGGCTGGAGTTCATCAAGGACGAGCGGGTGCGCGCCGTGCTCAAGAAGGCGGCGGAGGTGGGCAAGTGGGGCCGCAAGATGGCTCCCGGAACCGCTCAGGGCATCGCGATCCACAAGGAGTACAAGGGCGCGACCGCCTGCCTCGTGGAGATCGACTGCCGTCCGGCGACCGTCAACCGCAAGGTGCGCGACGCCGTGACCGGCCCGCGGGTCACCAAGGCCGTGGTCGCCGTCGACGCCGGCCTGGTGGTCAACCCGCAGGGGCTCAAGGCGCAGATGATGGGCGGCTTCTCCGACGGGCTCGCCCTCGCGCTGACGAGCAGCCTGCACCTGCGCGACGGGCACTTCCTCGAGGCGAGCTGGGACAACTACTTCTACACGCGGCAGTGGAACATCCCGCAGCAGTTCGAGGCAGTGATCGTGAACCCGCAGGTCGACCAGCCCGGAGGCGCGGGGGAGGCGGCCGTGTCGTCCTCGATCGCGGCCGTCGCGTGCGCCTTCGCGCGGGCCACCGGCAAGGTGCCGACGAAGTTCCCGATCAACCACGACCAGCCGATCGCGTTCGACATCAAGTCGTTCGTGCCGCCCGTGCCCGAGTCGCCCACCGACGGCCTGAGCCACACCTTCTGAGGAGCACGACATGCCCAAACACACCTTCATCCTGAACGGCAAGTCGACCACCGTGGACGTCGAGGACGACGTCCGTCTCCTCTGGGTGATCCGCGACATCGTCGGCCTCACCGGCCCGAAGTACGGCTGCGGCATCAACGTCTGCAAGGCGTGCACGTCCCACATCAACGGCAAGGCGTTCAACCCGTGCTCGGTGCGCGTGAAGGACATCAAGAAGACCGACAAGGTGACGACCATCGAGGGGTTGGCCGACACCGTCCCCGGTGACCTGCACCCGATGCAGGAGGCCTGGCTGGAGTACGACGTCGCGCAGTGCGGCTACTGCCAGCCGGGCCAGATCATGGCCGCCGTCGCGAAGGTGAAGGAGGCCCGCGCCGAGGGCCACCCGATCACCGAGGCCGACCTCGACGAGATCCGCAACGTCTGCCGCTGCGGCACCTACTCCCGGATCCGGGAGGCGATCAAGGCCGGCGCCGCCAACATGTGAGTGCCCCGCGAATTCGCTTGTAACGCGGGGTTCACGTCACTGAGTGCCCTCCCGGGAGGGGCCTCAGCAGCGTGAACCCCGCGTTACAAGCAGCGCCGCCGCTCCCCCCGAGGCCCCGTCTGCGACCCTGTGGAACGTGCCGCCGAAGAAGAGGAAGCCCAAGCAGGCGCCGGAGCCACCACCCCTGCTCCGCGTGCGTGACCTCGTACGCCGCTTCGGCGAGGTCGACGTCGTCAACGGGCTCGACCTCGACGTGATCGCGGGCACCGCGGTGGCCCTGGTCGGGCGCAACGGGGCCGGCAAGTCGACCGTGCTCCGCTGCATCACCGGTGCCGACAAGCCCACCTCCGGCACGATCGAGCTCGACGGCGAGGAGATGGACGAGCGCTCACCGCGCGTACGGTCGTCGTTCGCGGTCGTGATGGACGACATGGACTTCTTCCCCGACCTCAGCGTGGTCGAGCACCTCGACCTGTTCGCCAAGGCCCACCGAGTCACCGACGCCGAGTCGGTCGTCGACGAGATCCTGACCGAGCTCGGCCTGATGCCGCACTCGGGTCAGCTGCCCGGCACCCTGTCCTCGGGGCAGAAGCGCCGGCTGGCGCTGGCGAGCGCGTTCGTCCGGCCGCGGCGGCTGCTGGTCCTCGACGAGCCCGAGCAGCGGCTCGACACCGCCGGGCTGGAGTGGCTGGCCGCGAGGCTGAAGCAGGAGAAGTCCCAGGGTCTCGGCGTGCTGATGGCCAGCCACGACGCGCAGCTGGTCGAGGCGGTGGCCGACCGGGTCGTCGAGGTCGGGACACCGGAGTGAGCGCTGAGCGGACCGCCGTGAGCGCCGCCAGCGAGGTCCGCGACCTCCGGGGCGACATCCGGCACTGGCGTCGCGGCCGCGTGGACACCAAGATCCTCGAGGCGCTCTCCGACGCCTACGTCAACGTGTTCGCCTCGCTCCTGCTCGGGTCGATGGTGGTCAGCGTCATCGTCAACCTGCGCCTGGTCTCCGACGAGCTGTGCACGGCCGGCGGCTGCCAGGAGGCACGCACCGCCCTGCCCTGGCTGGTCGGGCTCAGCGCCCTGGCCGTCGTACTCACCCTGGCGCGGCTGTTCGGCCCGGTCTTCGTGTCCCCGGCGATCGGCTCGTGGCTGCTGAGCGCGCCCGTCGACCGGGCGGCCCTGCTCCGCCCGCGCCTGCTCTGGACGGCCGTGATCGCCGCCGTGTTCTCGGGCCTGTTCGCCGCCGGCGCCACCACCTTGGGCGGGTTCGGCGTCGACCCCCTGCTCGCGTTCTGCGGCTCGACGGCGCTGATGGCGCTGGCCGCCGTCTGCTTCGCGGCACTGTCCCAGGCCGGCGCCGGGCTCGCCGCCCGGCTGCTGACCTGGGTGGTCGCGCTGGTCGTCTGGGCAGGCCTGCTGCTCGTGGCCCTCGACGCCGGACCGATCTGGACGCCACCGGCACGGATGCCCGGTGGGTCCTGGTGGGGGGTCGCAGTGGTCGTGGTCACGGCGATCGCGCTGCTCGTCCTCGCCGTACAGCGGATCGGACGCCTGAGCCGGCACGCCGTCTCGCCCGGAGGCTCGCTCGCCCCCGGTCTGTCCGGCGCCCTGGCGACCCTCGACCTCGCCCTGGTGTACGACGTGCTGCTCGCCCACCGCTGGAACGCCCACGACGCCGTACGCTCCCGGCGCGGAGGCCCCAGCGGCCAGGCGGCGCTGATCTGGTGCGACCTCAGCCGTCTCCGCCGAAGCCCGCAGACCCTCGTCCTGCTCGCCGGCGCGGTGGTGGTGCCGTACGCCGCCGAGGCAGCCGGGGCCGGCCGCGTCGTACTCCTGCTCAGCGCGTTCGCCAGCTTCGTCGCCGGCCTTCCGCTCCTGGCCGGCCTCCGCGTCGTGACGCGTACGCCGAGCCTGGTGCGCGCGATGCCGTTCCCCGTCTCGTCGACCCGGCTGAGCACGCTCGCCGTACCGGGTGCAGCGATGCTCGCGTTCGGCCTGGCGTCCTTCCCCGCCCTGCACCACGCCCTCGGGGTCACCTGGTCCGACTCGGTCGTGCTCGGCCTCACCGTCGGCGGCTGCGCGCTGGCCGGCGCGGTCCGCTGGGTGACCGGGAGGCCGCCCGACTACTCCAAGCCGCTGGTCTCGACCCCCGCCGGCGGCGTACCGACGAACCTCTACGGCAGCATCATCCGCGGCTTCGACATCCTGTTGCTGACCACGGCCCCGGTGCTGTTCTCGCCCACGGTCAACGGCGCGTTCGTGTCGCTGCTCCTCGCCTTCGGGGTGCTGTCCTACCTCGTCGGACGCGAGTAGCCCAGAGCGTCATACGAAACGGTCGCAACAGCCACTGGCTCGTATGACGTCCCGGCCCGGGCGTCGGTCAGGAACCCTGCCCAGGGACACGTACACTCGGGCCCGTGGCCAGCCCAGCTCGCCGTCGCGGAGACGGCCGCCTGAACCATGACCTCGACCCCCAAGACCGCGGACCGCAGGATGCGTGCGGCGTCTTCGGTGTGTGGGCACCGGGCGAGGACGTCGCCAAGCTGACGTACTACGGCCTCTACGCCCTCCAGCACCGCGGCCAGGAGTCAGCCGGCATCGCGGTGAGCAACGGCGACCAGATCCTCGTCTACAAGGACATGGGCCTGGTCTCGCAGGTCTTCGACGAGTCCACGCTGGCCGCCCTCAAGGGTCACCTCGCGGTCGGTCACTCGCGCTACTCGACCACCGGCGCCAGCACCTGGCACAACGCCCAGCCGACCTTCCGGCCCACGGCCGACGGCTCCATCGCGCTGGGCCACAACGGCAACCTGACCAACACCCGCGAGCTGCAGCAGATGGTCGCGGACCTGCCCGCCGACAACGAGCTCGACTTCGGCGCCCGCAAGATGGAAACGAGCACCAACGACACCTCGCTGGTGACCGCGCTGCTGGCGGTCCACCCGGACAGCTCGCTCGAGGAGCGCGCGGCCGAGCTGCTGCCCCGCCTCAAGGGCGCCTACTCCTTCGTCTGGATGGACGAGAGCACGCTGTACGCCGCCCGCGACCCCCAGGGCATCCGTCCGCTGGTCCTCGGCCGCCTCGAGCGCGGCTGGGTGGTGGCCAGCGAGACCGCGGCCCTGGACATCGTCGGCGCGTCCTTCGTCCGCGAGATCGAGCCCGGCGAGATGGTCGCGGTCGACGAGCACGGCCTGCGCACCCGCCGCTTCGCCGAGGCCGCCCCCAAGGGCTGCCTGTTCGAGTTCGTCTACCTCGCGCGCCCCGACACCCGCATCTCCGGCCAGCGGATCCACAGCGTCCGCGTCGACATCGGCCGGCGGCTCGCCCACGACTTCCCGGCCGACGCCGACCTGGTCATCCCGGTCCCGGAGTCCGGCACCCCCGCGGCCATCGGGTACGCCGAGGCGAGCGGCATCCCCTACGGCATGGGCCTCGTGAAGAACTCGTACGTCGGGCGCACGTTCATCCAGCCCAGCCAGACGATCCGCCAGCTCGGCATCCGGCTCAAGCTGAACCCGCTGCGCGACGTCATCGAGGGCAAGCGCCTCGTGGTCGTCGACGACTCGATCGTCCGCGGCAACACCCAGCGCGCGCTGGTCCGGATGCTGCGCGAGGCGGGTGCCCGCGAGGTGCACGTGCGGATCGCCAGCCCGCCGGTGAAGTGGCCCTGCTTCTACGGCATCGACTTCGCCACCAGGGCCGAGCTGATCGCCAACGGCCTGGGCAGCGACGAGATCTGCTCCTCGATCGGCGCGGACTCCCTCGGCTACATCTCCCTCGAGCAGCTGATCGAGGCGACCACCGTGCCCAAGGACGACCTGTGCCGCGCCTGCTTCGACGGCGTCTACCCGGTGAAGCTCCCCGAGCCGGAGTTCCTCGGCAAGCACCTGCTCGAGATCGCCCCGCTGCTCGACGCCGACGGGCTCACCGCCTCCCTCGCCGGTGGCGGCGCTCCCGACGCGTTGGGCCGGCCATGACGGGCGCGACGTACGAGGAGGCCGGCGTCTCCATCGAGGCCGGCGACCTCGCAGTCAAGCTGATGAAGGTCTGGGTCGACCAGGCACGACGCCCGGAGATGATCGGGGGCATCGGCGGCTTCGCCGGGCTCTTCGACGCCAGCCTGCTCAAGGCCTACGACCAGCCGCTGCTCGCCAGCTCTGCCGACGGGGTCGGCACCAAGGTGGCGATCGCCCAGGCGATGGACAAGCACGACACCATCGGCTTCGACCTGGTCGGCATGCTCGTCGACGACCTCGTCGTCTGCGGTGCCGAGCCGCTCTTCCTGACCGACTACATCGCCACCGGCCGCGTCGTACCCGAACGGATCGCTGCCATCGTCAAGGGCATCGCCGAGGCCTGCGTGGCCGCGGGCTGTGGCCTGATCGGCGGGGAGACGGCCGAGCACCCCGGCCTGCTGGGCCCCGACGAGTACGACGTCGCCGGCTCCACCACCGGTGTCGTCGAGGCCAGCCAGCTCCTCGGCCCCGGCCGGGTCCGCCCCGGCGACGTGGTGGTCGCGATGGCGTCGAGCGGGCTGCACTCCAACGGCTACTCCCTGGTCCGGCACGTGCTTCTCGAGCAGGGAGAAGCGCAGCCTGGACGAGCACGTCGACGACCTCGGCCGGACGTTGGGGGAGGAGCTCCTCGAGCCCACCCGCATCTACGCCAAGGCCTGCCTGGACCTCGCGAAGAACACCGAGACCCATGCGATGTCGCACATCACCGGCGGTGGCCTGGCCGCCAACCTGGAGCGGGTGCTCCCGGTCGAGCTCGCGGCGAGCCTGGACCGTACGACGTGGTCCCTGCCCCCGATCTTCCGACTGGTCGCCGAGACCGGGGCTGTGGCGCGCGAGGACCTCGAGCGGACCCTCAACTGCGGCGTGGGCATGGTCTCGCTGACGGCCGCCGGCGACGCGGACCGCGCGATCTCCCTGCTCGCCGGACACGGGATCGAGGCATGGGTGGCCGGCACCGTCGAGGCCGCCGGCACCGACGACTCCATCGACGACCGCGGCCGGGTCACGCTGCACGGGGACCACACCTGAGGGTGCCGCTGAGCCCCACAGGTGGTGGATTCTGACGTCCGGAGAGCCGATCTTGACGTCCCGGGCCAACAATTGTGGGTTCCTTGCGCCCAGTCTGCGGGCCGACGTGCGGGAATCACCACTCGCCGGTTAGGGTTGGGTCACGAACAGACAACTCCGACCGGCAGCCCATGACGGCGCCGGCCATACGTGCGAGGGGGCCACCCATGGGGCGCGGCCGTGCAAAGGCGAAGCAGACCAAGGTTGCTCGCGAACTGAAGTACCAGTCTCACGAGACGGACTTCGCATCGCTTGCCCAGGAACTCCACGGGAACGATTCGGCTCCGGCCAACCGTCCCGAGCCTGTTGAGGAGTCCGACGAGTACGACAAGTGGTCGGACTACTCCGACTCCTCGTCCCGCGACTGACGTAGTCACGACTCCCTGAGCGCCTACCGGCCGCCTCAGGGAAGCCAGATCCCCCGATCACCACCGGCGTCCGCCATCCGCTGCTCGGCGATGCGGTCTGCGGCGACGGCGGGTGGCACTCCGTCGGCGGATGCGAGGGCGAAGACCTCGCGGGTGGTGTCGAAGATGAGGCTGGCGCGGTCGCGAGCCCGCTGGAAGTCGAACCCGTGCAGCTCGTCGGCCACCTGGATCAGGCCGCCGGCGTTGACGACGTAGTCGGGCGCGTAGAGGATCCCCCGGTCGTCGAGCTGCTTCTCGACCCCCGGGTGGGCCAGCTGGTTGTTCGCGGCGCCGCACACGATGCGGGCGCTGAGTACCCCGACGACCTCGTCGGTCAGCGCGTCGCCGAGCGCACAGGGGGCGTAGACGTCCAACGCCGAGGCGACCAGCTCCTGGGTGTCGACCGCGGTCCGCACCCCGGGATGGGCCTCTGTGACGCGTCGTACGGACGGCTCGTGGACGTCGGTGACCACCACGTCCGCGCCGTCCTCCAGCAGGTGCCCCACGAGGTGGTGGCCGACCTTGCCCACGCCGGCGACGCCGACGGTGCGCCCGGCCAGGGTCGGCGCGCCCCAGGTGGCCTCCGCCGCGGCGCGCATGCCCTGGAAGACGCCGTACGCCGTGAGCACCGACGAGTCGCCGGCCCCGCCCTGGGCCACCGTGCGCCCGGTGACGAAGCTGGACTCCTGGGCGATCACGTCCATGTCCTCGGAGTAGGTCCCGACGTCGCAGGCGGTGTAGTAGCGGCCGCCGAGGGACTGGACGAAGCGTCCGTAGGCGCGCAGCAGCGCCGGCGTCTTCTCGGTGTGCGGGTCGCCGATGATCACGGCCTTGCCTCCGCCGAGGTCGAGCCCGGCCATGGCGGCCTTGTAGGACATGCCCCGGGCGAGGTTGAGCACGTCGCGGAGCGCCTCGTCGTCGCTGGAGTAGCTGTGGAAACGGGTGCCACCCAGGGCGGGCCCGCGTGCCGTCGAGTGGATCGCGATCAGCGCCCGGAGGCCGCTGTGGCGGTCCTCGCAGACCACGACCTGCTCGTGGCCGCTCAGCTGGTCGAACACGACGAGCCCCTGTCGAAGATAGGTTGTGGTGTTATGTCGCTCATGGGCCGATTGCACGTTTTCTGCACGTCAGTCAAGGCTGGTCCCTGACTGGTCTAGACTACATCGCCCGATTTACGGCCGTTTTCAAGAATCCGGACATTTCATGTTTCCTACTACCAATGCCGGTGGCATAGTCATGGACAGAGCAAAGAGCTCCGAAGTCAAGTACCAAAGGGGAGCGCCGTGGTAACGCGACCGACCGAAACTGAATCCCTCCTCACTCCTGCTGAGGTGGCTGCAATGTTCCGCGTGGACCCGAAGACGGTCACACGCTGGGCGAAGGCTGGCAAGTTGAGCGCCATTCGCACGCTGGGCGGCCACCGCCGCTACCGTGAGTCCGAGGTCAAGGAGCTGCTGGGCGACGTCATTCCCGCTCAGCGCAGCGCCCGCGACTGATCTGTCGAGACGTCTCGCCGCAAGCGGGACACATGCGTCAAAAGCTCCCCGTCCACGGGGCGGGGAGCTTTGCACGCCTTGTCGTCGGACCTTCACGGTTCTGCCGGGTAGTCCCCGCGTCCGTGCCGACCGGCACCGCCGGCAAAGCGGGCTGCCCCTTCGAGGGCGTCCGACTCCAACGACACGAGGCCGTGCGCGAACTCGACGCCGATGGCGTCCACTTCGTCCAACCCCCACTGCGCCTGCAGGCTCAGCCGATCCTGACGTAGGCACGTCTGGGGCAGAGCCGCCAGCTCCTGGGCCAGGGCAACCGCTGTCTCCAGCGCGGTCCCCGGGCCGCTGAGCCGGTTGACCAGCCCGATCGCGTGCGCCTCCGCGGCGTCCACAGGCCGCCCGGTGAGCACCAGGTCCATCGCGCGTGACTCCCCGATCAGCCGCGGCAGGCGCACCGTCCCGCCGTCGATCAGGGGAACGCCCCAGCGGCGGCAGAACACGCCCAGGACGGCGTCGTCCGCTGCCACCCGCAGATCGGCCCACAGAGCCAGCTCGAGGCCGCCGGCGACGGCGTACCCCTCGATCGCGGCGATCACCGGCTTGGACAGCCGCAGCCGGGTCGGGCCCATGGGCCCGTCACCCTCGGCGTCGACCCGGTTGCCGCGCTCGGTGCCGATGGCCACCAGGTCGGCCCCGGCGCAGAAGGTGCCTCCGGCACCGGTGAGTACGCCGACCGCAGCGTCGTCGTCCGCGTCGAACTCCCGGAACGCCTCGGCCAGGGCGTCGGCGGTCGGGTCCGTCGACGGCGTTGCGGACCTGTGGCCGGTCGATCGTGACGATGGTGACCGGGCCGTCCCGGCTGACGAGGACGCTCATGCGAAGACACTAGGCGGCGGCATCCGGATCGGTCAGACTGGTCGCATGCCTGGCCTCCTGAAGAGCTCTGACTCGACCGACAGCTCCCTGTGGTCCCTCGGGTCGCAGGACTCCTTCCTGAGCATCGGCTCGGTGGGCTCCGCGCTCTCGGTGGGCAGCGTGGGCTCGTTCGCCTCGGTGGGCAGCGTCGGCTCCTTCGCCTCGGTGCTCTCCTTCGGCTCCTCGCTCAGCATCGCCTCGATCTTCTCCAACGCCTCGCTGCTCTCGGTGCTCTCGAACCTGTCGCAGGGTGAGGTGCTCGCCGACCGCGGCACCCGCCTGGAGCAGGAGGTCGCCTCGATCGCCGGGCTCTCCGTCGCCGTACTCGCCCTGGCCGGGTACCTGCGGGTGCGCGGGGACTAAGCCGAGGCTGCAGGTTTCCCCGGCTACCCGGGGATCCCGGTCGTTTTGGGCCGTTGCAACACCCCAAAACGTCAGGGGCTGCCCAGGAACCCCATCCGCAATGTCCCCGCCCCTGCCTGACGAGAGTTTGCCCCGGCCGCATCAGGGCACGAGTCAGCGCATGACGCGCGCAGTCGAGGTCGAGGTCTCCGGAGAGGTCCAGGGCGTCTCGTTCCGGGGGTACGCCGCACAAGAGGCGGTGCGGCTCGAGCTGGTCGGGTGGGTCCGCAACGAGTCCGACGGGTCCGTGCTCGCCCACTGTCGAGGGTGACGAGGAAGCCGTGGACGAGATGCTCACCTGGTGCCGCGAGGGCTCACCGTCGGCCGACGTGCACAAGGTCGAGGTCCGCGAGGTCGAGCCGACCGGCGACTCGTCCTTCGAGGTGCGCTACTGACAGCCCTCAGGCGGTCTGCGGGCCCCAGCTGACGCTGGGCTGGGCGGCGGCCACGGAGTGCTCGACCTGGACCTGCTCGGTCTCGGAGATCTGCTCGAGGAGCTGCTCGGCTGCCTTGCGGCCGTCCGCGATGTGCTGGTGGGTGTAGGAGAAGTCCGTCATCCCGGCGCCGAGGTCGGGAGTCGTCATCCTGTGCACGGCGACCCGGACCCCGAGGTCTGGTTCGGGCCGTACTCGCGTTGCCACCCCGAGGCTGGCAACGAGAACGTCGATCGGGGTGCGTCCGCGCGGGAGACGTGCAGGCACGCTCGCGTCGAGGACGAAGACCCGGGTGGGCGCCAGGTCGGCAGCTCCACTGATCGGTACGAGGTCCGAGATGCCGCCGTCGACGTGCAGGCCGGGGTGGCCACAGCTGGCGGGCAGCTCGATCGGAGCGAAGACCGCGGGGACGGCAGCCGAGGCGAGCAGCAGCTGGTCGATGCCGGCCGTGGCGGTGGTAGACGGCCGTGGAGCCGGCGAGCGGGGTGGTGACGACGCGCACCGGGGTGGCCAGGTCCTCGAGGTTGCGGACCGGGACCCAGTCGGCGATCAGCCGGGTGAGGGCGTTGTTGGAGAACAGGTAGGGGCGCTGGCGCAGCAGGTGTCCGACGCGGGTGAGGGTGCCGCCGGGGAAGATGTCGTGGGTGCCGAGCTGCAGCCAGCGGGCGCGGAGCTCGCGGACCCTGGAACGGTCGGCGCGGAAGCCCATGAAGGCCGAGTTGAGGGCTCCGACCGACGTACCGACCAGAGCGTCAGGGATGATCCCGTGCTCGATGAGCACCTCCATCATCCCGACCTGGACGGCGCCGCGAGCGGCCCCACCGGACAGTACGAATACGTTGCGCTCTGCTCCCGAGGAATCTGACTTGGTGTTCATAACGCCCTCTCGCGTCGACCCCCGTCGATGTCCCACATTCACTATGACGAACTGATGTCCGTTTTGCAGTGAAATAGGGAGAATCGTATGAGGTGGGTCACTTTGCAGATGAAAGGGAAGCGACGGCAACGCCGTTTTCTCGACCTGCGACACTGCGTCAGGAAAGAAGGGGGTGGCCTTGCGGATCGTCTACAACAGCTTCCACGGCCGGTTCTCGGACAGCCCTCGGGCCATCTTCGAGCGGCTCGGGGACCGTCCTGAGCTCGAGCACGTCTGGCTCGCCGACCCGGCCCACCTGGCCGCTTTTCCAGCCGGGGTGTCCACCGTGGACATCGACGGACCGGATGCGCGTGCCGCGCTCGAGTCGGCAGACCTGGTGATCGCGAGCAGCCACACGGAGCTCGACTGGGACAAGCCGGCGGGTTCGACCTACCTCCAGACCTGGCATGGCACGCCCCTCAAGCGGGTGCACTACGACGTGCTCTGGGCGCCGCCCGGGAGGCTGGACGACCTCGACCGGGACATCGCGAAGTGGGACCTGCTGCTGTCGCCCAACCCGGCCAGCACCGCCCGGCTTCGCGGGGCGTTCGGCTACGAGGGAGAGGTGCTGGAGTCCGGATACCCCCGCAACGACCTGCTCAGCTCACCCGAGATGCCGGCCGTCGGTGCGCGGGTGCGCGCCGCGCTCGGCATCGATCCCGACGTCACGACGGTGCTCTATGCCCCCACCTGGCGCGACGACGACGTCCAGCGGGACGCGACGTCCGACGTACCGTTCGCCCTTGATCCCGAGGCCTTCGCCGCCACGCTCGGCCCCGATCAGGTATTGCTGGCCCGCGCGCACAACCTGGCCACGGGGCGGTCGCGGATGGCCGAGCTTCCGGGCGTGCATGACGTGTCGTACTACCCGGACGTCCGGGACCTGTACGCCGCTGCCGATGTGCTGGTCACCGACTACTCCTCGGTGATGTTCGACTTCGCCATCACCGGGCGGCCGATCATCTTCTACGCCTACGACCTCGACCGGTTCCGCGACTCGATCCGCGGCTTCTACTTCGACCTGTTCGACCGGCCTCCGGGGCCCGTCGTGGGCACGCAGGAAGCACTGTTCGAAGCGCTGGGACGAGTGCCTGCGATCGCCACGGAGTACGCCGGGCGCTACGCCGACTTCCAGCGAGAGTTCACCAGCCTCGAGGACGGGCACGCGACAGACCGGGTGCTCGCCCGGCTGGGGCTCTCGAAAGGGTCGGGTGAACCGACGAAGCCGCAGACCAGACTCGAGGTCTGACCTGCGGCTTCCCGTGGTGGCCAGGGGCGGGGTCGAACCGCCGACCTTCCACTTTTCAGGCGGACGCTCGTACCAACTGAGCTACCTGGCCTTACCTTTTCCCGCACCTCGGCCGGGGCCGGGACGCAGGTCAGCCTCCGTTTCCAGAGGCGATGCGAAACCTTACCGGACCGGTCGGGGGCCCGCGAACCGGGCGGCGCTCAGGGTCGGGCCGTGCGCTCGCGCAGCCAGCTGAGGGTGCCGGGTGCCAGGCCGCGCAGCTTCGGGGTGGCCGCCAGCAGGCGCGACGAACAGCGGGGCGTCCTCGGTGGACAGCGCCCACTTCAGCTCGTGGAAGACGCGCGAGAGGGTGTCGTCGCTCTCGATCAGGAGCAGGCCGGGCGCGGCTGCCCGGATCTCCGTCCACGGCCCGGGAGGTTCTCCTCGGGGAGCTCCGGGGTCCACGCGACGTAGACGGTCATCCGCGGCGCCCGGTGAAGCGGCGTACCCGATGGTGTGCCAAGGCAGCGCGGGCGGCGTTCATCCCGGCTGCCCCGTGTACGCCGCCACCCGGGTGGGCCGAGGCGCCGCCCAGGTAGAGGCCGGGTACGCCGGTCTCGGCGCGCCCCAGCCCGACCACCGGCCGGAAGACGAGCTCCTGGTGCAGCTGGGAGGTGCCGCCGTTGATCGCGCCGCCGAGGAGGTTGGCGTCGCGGCTCTCCAGCTCGGCCGGACCCAGGATCCGGCGCTCGAGGACCAGGGAGCCGAACCCGGGAGCGAGCCTCTCGAACCGGTCCTGCATCCGGTCGGCGAAGCGCTCCAGGTCGTCGTGGCCCCACGCGCCCGTCGAGGCTCTCCTCGCCGGCGTCGCCGTGGGTCACCTGCGGGACGTGGGTGTAGGCCCACATCGACTCGGTGCCCGCGGGGGAGCGTCCGGGGTCGGTGGTGGTCATCTGGCCCGCCAGCATGAACGGCTTCGCCGGGATCAGCCCGGCCGAGACCTGGCCGAGCGAGTGCGCCATGTCGCTGACGCTGTCGGCGATGTGCAGGGTGCCGGGTGCCGTGGCCGGTGGGCTCGCCCACGGCACGGGCCCGCTCAGTGCCCAGTCGACCTTGATCGTGGAGGGGTCCAGCTGGAAGGACTTCATGCCGCGCCGGACCCGGTCGGGTACGTCGGCCGGCGAGAGCAGGTCGTCGTACAGCCGGGGAGCGACGACGGTGGCCACCACGGCTCGTGCTGCACGGAAGGTCTGCGCCGTCGGCGGTGTGCACCGTGCGGGCGCGGCCGCCGGTGGTGCCGATGTGCTCGACCGGTGAGCCGCAGCGGATCTCGCCGCCTCGCGCCCGGAGGCGGTGGGCCAGGGCCTGGGTCAGCTGGCCGGCGCCGCCTTCGGGGACCGGGAAGCCGACGGTCTGGCCCATCATCGTCATCAGCAGGGCGAACAGGCCCGAGCCGGGTGAGTCGAGCGGGATGTCGCTGTGTCCGGCGTTGCCGGCCAGGATCAGCTGCGGTCCCTCGCCCCGGAACCGGGACCGGCCGAGCTCGATGACCGGCGTGAGCAGGGTCTTCACCAGGCCGAGCCCGCCCGCGCGGGGGAGCTTGCGCAGGCCCGCGAGCCCGGCACGGACCGGCGGGAAGGGCGTCAGCAGCCCGCGGATCAGGCTCCTGCCCGATGACGTCCCAGACGCGGCACAGCTCGAGCCAGGCCTCACCGTCGCCGGCGTGGTCGTCCTCGAACCAGCGCGGCGGTCAGCTCGCGGTCACGGTCGAGCAGCGCCCAGCTCCCGTCGGGGCGCGGGTGGCCGAGCACGGCGGGCGCGTGCCGCCACGTCAGGCCGTGGTCCTCGAGGTGGAAGGACTGGAGCGTGGGGGAGGCGGCGGCGAGCGGGTAGAAGGCGCTGAAGGTGTCGTGCACGAAGTCGGGGTGGACGTCGTTGGCACTGCGTACGGCGCCGCCGAGGTCCGGCTGCCCCTCGAGGACCAGCACCGACCAGCCCGCGTCCGCAAGGTGGTTCGCGGCGACCAGGCCGTTGGGCCCGGAGCCGATGACGATGGCGTCGTACGACGTCACCGCAGCGCGCGCCTCACGAAGGTGCTCACGGCCGGCGCTCGGCGATGAAGGCGAGGCGGCGGAGCGACTCCACGTTGCGCCACTTGATGCCGGGGGCGCGGGCGGGCTTCGGGACGAGCTTGCCGGGCCCGGAGACGGCGTCCTCCTCCATCACGACGCGGGTCCCGGCACCCTGCTCGGTCAGGTGCACCCGGACCTGAGCCTCGCCGAGGAGGGGCCAGCCCTTCGCCCGCAGCTCGAGCATCCGCAGCGGCTCGGCGTCGGTGACCTCGGTGTCGTCGTTGATCAGACCCGGCCACACGCCGACGGAGTGGTGGATCTTGGTGCCCACAGCGGGCCAGCCGGTGTCGACCTCACGCATCCGGGAGGCGCCGACGACCCACAGCGGGTAGAGCCAGCCGTCCGCGAGTACGTCCCACACGCGCTGGGGGGTGGTCTTGATGACACGCTCGACGGTGATCATGTGGGGACCGTACCCGGGGGCGCTCGGCGCACACGGCCGTGTGACCAGGACGACCCTGCGAGCAGACGAAAGGCCTCCCGACATGACTGTCGGAAGGCCTTCGTCACTGCGACCCCGACGGGACTCGAACCCGCGGCCTCCGCCGTGACAGGGCGGCGCGCTAACCAACTGCGCTACGGGGCCTGGATGGTGCAAAGCTCGCACGATTGCGAAGCCACGGAATGCTAACCCACGACAGGGTCGCATTCCGAATCCGCCCCGGGTCCCGGGGTGACGGTCGCTCAGCGGCTCCGGGGCTGCGCCCGTGGCCCGGCACGAACCGAGCCGGGCTGAGCCTTAAGGTCTGAACGGGCCTGCAGCGGCCACGCCGACACAACGGGGGACTCGTGAGCACCATGACCGGGACGCGGAGAAGCCGCGCGGTGATGGGCTGGCGCGACCGACGAGCCGATCAGCGCCCCGACATCCAGGGCCTGCGCGCGCTGGCCGTCCTCGCCGTGATCGCCGACCACCTGCTGGCGTGGCCGGCCGGCGGTTTCGTGGGCGTCGACGTGTTCTTCGTCATCTCCGGCTTCCTGATCACCGGCGTGCTGCTGCGTGAGTACGAGCGCGACGCCCACATCTCGTTCCGCAACTTCTACCGGCGCCGGGTGAAGCGGATCGTTCCTGCGGCCGCGCTGGTGGTGCTCACGACGGCGGCCGTGTCGTTCGTGGTGCTGGGCCATGACCGGTTCGTGAAGGTGGCCTGGGACTCGGTCGGGGCCTTGTTCTTCTTCTCCAACTGGCGCTTCGCCGCGGCAGGCACGGACTACTTCCAGGAGGGTCTGCCGCCGTCGCCCTTGCAGCACTACTGGTCCCTGTCGGTCGAGGAACAGTTCTACTTCGTGTGGCCCTGGCTGATGCTCGGCCTGATGCTGGTCGGCAGCCGCCTGTTCGGCTGGGGCCGCCAGCACCTCCGGGTCGTCACCGGCTCCACCATCGCGGTCATCACGGCCGCGTCATTCGGCTGGGCCATGTGGGAGACCGCGAACAGCTCCACCGTGGCCTACTTCTCCTCGCTCTCGCGGACGTGGGAGCTCGGTCTCGGAGCGCTGGTGGCGATCGGCTCGACCAAGCTCGCGTTCAGGTCCACGCAGACCCGCACGGTGCTGGCCTATGTCGGTCTGGCCGCGATCGTCGTGTCGCTGTTCGTCGTACCCAGCTCCGGTGGCTTTCCCGCCCCCTGGGCGGCGCTCCCTGTGGCGGGCACGGCACTGGTGATCCTCGCGGGCATCGGCGGTGACCAACCGCACCTGCAACCGCTCACCAATGCCGGCAGCGGGTACGTCGGGACGATCTCCTACTCGCTCTACCTCTGGCACTTCCCCGTCATCATCCTGCTCGCGACCCTGGTGCCGACGGGCACCTTCGAGTTCTACGCGATCGCCCTGGTGCTGATCGCGGCCCTGTCGGTCGCGTCGTTCCACCTCGTCGAGGACCCCGCTCGCCGCAGCATCTGGCTGCACCGCAGCAGCCGGGTGCGCCCCGAGTGGGCTGACGGGTGGCGCTGGGTCGTCGTCGTACCCGTCGCCATCATCACGGTCTCCCTGGTGGCCGCGGGCTTCGTGCGTGACCATCAGCCTCAGCCGGCCAGCTCCCCGTTCGCCGATGCCCGGACCGGCGGCGACTCGACGACTGCTCCGAAGACACCCAGGTGCGTGGGGGCCGCGGCACTCGATCCCGCCGAGAACTGTCCCCTCAACACGGGCGACGAGATGTTCCCCGCCCCGGCCGATGCGCCCGACGACATCGACATCTCGTTCAGATGCTGGATCGCACTGGGCCAGCCCATGAGGACGTGCAGCTATGGCTCCACCAGGAAGGGAGCGCTCAAGGTCGCACTCCTCGGTGACAGTCACGCGGCCATGCTGCTGCCCGGGTTGGTCAGTCAGCTCGGGGCACGGAACTGGCACCTCGACAGCTATGTGGGGTACGGCTGCCAGTGGATGGCGCCGGGCGCTCCCGGTGAGTGCGGCAAGACGATGGCCGACATCCAGAAGCGCGTCGAGACCGGTCCGAAGTACGACCTGGTGATCGTGACCGCTGCTCGCCAGGTGTCCCCTGCCGACAAGGACTACGCCGCGCGGCTCTTCTCGCAGGCCTGGAAGCCGGTGACCGCGCGCGGCACGAAGGTGGTCGCGGTGGCGGACAACCCGGGGGTGCCGGCCGCGTCGCTCGAGTGCGTGAACCGCCTGACGTTCAAGGTCACTGACAACGACTGCGCGACCCCGGAGAAGGAGGCCGACGCGGTCGTGGATCCGCTGGTCAAGGCAGCACGGGACACCCCCGGCGCTGCCCTGGTCGACATGGAGGACTTCTTCTGTGTCGACGACTTGTGCCCGATGGTCATCGGCAACGTGACGGTCTACCGCGACTTCGTGGGCCACATGACCGCGACGTACAGCTATTCGCTGGGGCCCTACCTCGTCCAGCGGATCGCACACGCTGCTGGTCTGTGAGCACCCCCAACGGGATTCGAACCCGTGCTACCGGCGTGAAAGGCCAGCGTCCTAGGCCACTAGACGATGGGGGCCTGCCGCGCGTGAGCGCGACCGGGACAGCATAGGCGAGCGCGCCGTACCCGTGGGTCGTGGGTGGAATCAGGCGTAGCCGAGGTCGTGCAGGGCGGCGTCGTCGATCCCGAAGTGGTGCGCGATCTCGTGCACGACGGTGATCCGCACCTCGTCGACCAGCTCCTCGGACGTCTGGCACATCCGGGTCAGCGGCCCGCGGTAGATGAAGATCCGGTCGGGCGGCAGGAAGGTGTAGTTGCTGTCCCGCTCGGTCAGCGGGATCCCGTCGTACAGCCCGAGCAGGTGGGGGTCGTCATCGGGCGGCTCCGCCTCGACCAGCACGACGACGTTGTCCATCAGCTCGGCGAGCTCGGTCGGTACGCCGTCCAGGGCAACGGCCACCAGCTCCTCGAAAGCTGCCTCGTCGATGTCCATGCTCACCAGCGTGCCTGAGGGGTGGGTGGGTCGGGCGGGTGGACATGGGGCGGCGCTTGGACATGGGCCGGCGCTTGGACATGCGAATGTCGCTGGTGGGGCCGGTGGGCACCACTTCGGTCACGTGAGTGACATTCGCATGTCGAAGGAGCGCCCCACCCCTCTGGCACGGAGCTCCGGATGGTCCCTGACGTTGTGGCCGCCCATATCGGACGCCAAGGGGCCACCTTGTCAGGGACTATCCGGGTGGGCCGGCGCTTGGACATGCGAATGTCGCTCCAGAGACCGATGTGTGCAACATCAGCCCCGGGAGCGACATTCGCATGTCGAAGGCGCGTCGCCCCAGGCCCCTCAGGCAGCGACCGTCTCCGGCTTCGACGTACGCCGGGGCAGGGGAGCCGGGGCCTGGTTGGCGCCCATGAAGTTGTTGGGCAGCGCCAGGCGGATCACCTTGTGCCAGGCCGAGCCGACCTGGCGGGGGAGCGAGCCGGTCTTGTACTCCAGGCCGTAGCGGTCGAAGAGGTCCTTCACCTTCGGCGCGATCTCCTGGTAGCGGTTGCTCGGCAGGTCCGGGAACAGGTGGTGCTCGATCTGGAACGACAGGTTGCCGGTCATCATGTGCATCGCCTTGGAGCCGGTGATGTTGGCCGAGCCGAGCATCTGGCGGACGTACCACTCACCGTGGGTCTCCCCGTCGATGGAGTGCTTCTCGAAGGTCTGCACGCCCTCGGGGAAGTGACCGCACATGATCACCGAGTGCGTCCACAGGTTGCGCACCAGGTTGGCGGTGAAGTTCGCCGTCAGGGTGTGCAGTGCCGAGGGGCCCGACAGGATGGGGTGGACGACGTAGTCCTTCTTGAACTGGTTGCGGATCTTGCGCATCGTCACCGAGGCACGAGCCTTGAACTCGGGCGACTTGATGGTCTTGTGCTTGATGTTCTTGCCGATCTCCAGGTCGTACGCCGCGATGCCGTACTCGAAGAAGCAGGCGTTGATGAAGTTCCACAGCGGCTGGGCCAGGTAGATCGGGTGCCAACGCTGGTCCTCGTCGACGCGCATGATGCCGTAGCCGAGGTCGTTGTCCTTGCCGACGACGTTGGTGAAGTTGTGGTGCAGCTCGTTGTGCGAGTGCTTCCACTGCTCCGACGGGGAGGCGTTGTCCCACTCCCACGTGGACGAGTGGATCTTCGGGTCGCGCATCCAGTCCCACTGGCCGTGCATGACGTTGTGCCCGATCTCCATGTTCTCGAGGATCTTGGCGACGGACAGGCCGGCGGTGCCGACGAACCAGGCCGGCGGGAACAGCGAGAACAGGAGTACGGCGCGCGAGCCGAGCTCGAGCTTGCGCTGGGTGTCGATCACCTTGCGGATGTACTTCGCGTCGCTCTCGCCACGCGCCGCGACGATCTCGGCGCGGATCGCGTCGAGCTCGACACCGATCTGCTCGATGTCGGCGTCGGTGAGGTGGTCGATCGGGCTGGTGGTCTTCCTCTGCAGGACGGTCATGATGATCTCCTTCTGGTGGTGATCAGGTCAGGTTCAGTGGTCGATCTGGCAGCTGCCGGCGGCAGCGCTGATGCAGGTCTGGATCTTGACGCCGTCACCGACGGCAGCGGTGGTGATCTCGCCGGTGCGCAGGTCGCGCACGGTGCCCTCGCGAAGCGGCAGCACGCAGCCGAAGCAGATGCCCATCCGGCAGCCGCTCGGCATGAGTACGCCGGCGTCCTCGGCCTCGTCGAGCAGAGGGCGTGAGCCGTCGGCCTCGACGACCGTGTCGTTCTTGGTGAAGCTCAGGGTGCCGCCCTCGCCGGCGACGAGCGTGGTGACCCGGAACTGCTCGGTGAGCAGCTTCAGGCCGAGCTTCACGTGGTGATCCTCGAGGGCGTCGAGCAGCCCGGCCGGACCGCAGGCGAAGGTGGTGCGCTCGGCCAGGTCGGGCACCAGCTCGGCGAGGTCCTCGACGTCGAGGATGCCGTGCTGGTCGTCGTAGCGGGCGACCAGGTTGATCATCCCGGCCTCGGCGAGCTCGCGGAGGTTGTGGATGAAGATGGAGTCCGGCTCCGTCGGTGCGACGTGGACGACGGTGATGTCGTAGCCGGTGCTGCGCTCGAGGCGTACGACGCCGGAGTCGGCGACCGGGAACAGGTTGCGCAGCATGCCGATCACCGGGGTGATCCCGGAGCCGGCGGTGACGAAGAGGAACTTGCCGCCCTCGGTGGGCAGCACGAACTCGCCGGCCGCCTGCTCGAGGTGCACCAGCGTGCCGGGTCGGGCGTCACGGACGATGTGGTTGCTGACCATGCCTCCGGGCACCGCCTTGACGGTGATGGAGATGTAGCCGTCGGCGCGGGGGCCGTGGGTCAGCGAGTAGGCGCGCCACAACCGGACGCCGTCGACGTCGATGCCGAGACGGACGTACTGGCCGGGGATGTGGCCGGCCCAGTCGGCGCCGGGCTTGATCACCAGGGTGGCGGCGTCCTCGGTCTCGGGGATCACCGAGACGACGCGGCCGCGCAGCGGGGCGCCGGCGCGCAGCGGGTTGAAGACGTCGAGGTAGTCGGAGGGAACCAGGGGTGTGGCGGCCAGCTCGGCGACGCGGAGCGCGCGTTCGCGGAGGATGCTGCCGAGGCCGCGCGTCTGCGGCGCGGTGCCTGCGGGGCGGGTCGTAGTGGCCATGTATCAACAATGATGTGTGAACAGGCTAAAGTCATGACCGCAGCGCGTGAATCGAACACACTGATTTGTTCGCAAAGGATGAAAAGTTGGCCATACAGCCCGTACTTCGCCTGAACGCGGCGACGATCAGTGACCTGCGCAACATTCTGCCCGAGGTGGCCGAGCGGACCGTGTCCGCGATCACCGACGACGTGCCGAGCTATTCGGACGCGCTGAGCGGCCCGATGGGGGAGACGATCCGCAACGCCGTGGAGCTCGCCCTCGGTGGCTTCATCTCGCTCGCCGGGCGCTCGGGAGCCAACGCGGTGCAGACGCCGACCGCGCCGGCCGTGGACGGTGCCTACCAGCTCGGTCGCGGCGAGGCGCGCAGCGGCAGGTCCGTGGACGCCCTGCTGTCGGCCTACCGGATCGGCGCTCGGGTGGCCTGGCGCGAGATGTCCAGCACCGCTGTCCGCAACGACGTCGACGCGGACACGCTGGGCCGCTTCGCCGAGCTCGTGTTCGCCTACATCGACGAGCTCTCGGCCTCCAGCGTCGCCGGGCACAACGACGAGCTCGCCACCACCGGGCGGGTCCGGCACCGGCTGCTCGAGCGGCTCGCCGCCCACCTGCTCGACGGCTCGACCCCGGAGATGGTCGAGGCGGCTGCCGAGCGGGCCGACTGGTCCCCGCCCGAGACCCTCACCGCGGTGATCGTCCCGGAGTCCCAGGTGCGGACCGTGTTCAACGCGATCGTCGGCGAGACCCTGCAGTCCACCGAGACTCCGCCGATCGAGGGCGGCGAGGGCATGGTGCTGCTGCTCGTGCCCAACGTGCACGGGCGGCGGCGTACGACGCTGCTCAAGGCGCTGGTCGGGCTGGACGCGGTGGCGGGGCCGGCCCGTCCGTGGCTGGCGGTGCGGTCGTCGTACGACCGGGCACTGCGGGTGCGGGTGCTGGGCCTCGGCACCGACACCGAGGAGCACCTCGCCGAGCTGGTCCTGACGGCCGACGACAGCGCGCTGGCCGACCTGCGTGCCCGGGCGCTGGCGCCGTTGGGCGAGCTCAGCGACACCAGCGCGGAGAAGCTCACCGAGACGCTGCGCTCCTGGGTGCTGCACCACGGCCGGCGCGACGCGGTGGCGGCCGAGCTGTTCGTGCACGCCCAGACGGTGCGCTACCGGTTGGGCCAGCTGCGTGAGCTGTACGGCGACCGGCTGGAGGATCCACGGATGATCCTCGAGCTCACGATCGCCCTCGGCCTTCCCGCCTCGGAGGCGGAGAGGCAAGAGACTCAAAAGGCAGAGTGAGCCATCCGGCCGTCGACCCAGGTCGCGGCGACATGCATCGACCGCAGGTGCTTGGCCTGCTCCCGGGACGTTCCGCGGGGGAGCGGGTCGGCGTCCAGCAGCGCGAGGTCGCCGGGGTGGCCGACGCTCACGGTGCCCAGGCCGTTGGTGCTCGCCGCGAGGGCCTCGTCCACGGTGAGCGCCTGCTCGGGGTGCCAGGGCTCACGGTCGTCGGCGCTGCGGTGCACGGCAGCGGCCATCGCGTCCCACGGGTCGAGCGGTGAGACCGGGGCGTCGCTGCCGAGCACGACCTCCACGCCGTCGTCGTGCAGCCAGCGCAGCGCGAAGCAGCGGTCGGTGCGGTCGGGCCAGAAGGTCTCGGTGAGGTCGCGGTCGTCGAGCAGGTGCGCGGGCTGCACGCTGGCGCGGATCCCGAGGCGCGCCATCGTCCGGCTGTCCTCCCGGTTCATCAGCTGTGCGTGCTCGATGGTGCCGGTCGCCCGGGTCTCCTCGTACGCCGCGAGCGCCTCCCTGACCGCGGCGTCTCCGATCGCGTGCACCGCCACGTCGAGACCGTGGCGACTGGCATGGGCCATCAGCACGCGCAGCCCGGCCGGCGGCAGGTTGGCCGCGCCGTGGTCACCGCTGTCGGCGTACGGCGAGCAGCACCACGCCGTGCGGGTGTTCAGCGACCCGTCGGAGATGATCTTCAGCGGACCCATCGTGACCAGCGGGCCACAGCCGGGCAGCGGGTCGCCACTGCTGAGACCGGCGGCCAGGAACTCCGGCAACGTGTCGGTGTAGGCACCGACGCGGACCCGCAGCAGCTCCGCCCCCTCTGCCTCGCGCTCGGGCCAGGCGCTGAGGCTCTGGTCGAACTCCAGGTCGACCAGCCCGGTGACTCCCTTCGCCGCGGCCTCGCGCAGCGTGTTCAGGTAGGCATCGGGCGAGGTGCCGTCGCCGCCGGCCACGTCGACCAGCCGGGGGTAGGTCTGGAACCACTCCGCCTCGGCGACCACGCCCTCGCGCTCCGGGAGCCGCAGGCCCCGCAGGGCTGCCGTGTTCAGCCAGGCGTTGTGGCCGTCCCCGCTGATCAGCACGACGCTGCGCTGACCGGAGATCGCGTCGAGCTCGCGGACGGTCGGCTGCCGGGACCAGCCGGCCGAACGGTGTCCCCAGCCGATGACCGGGCCGACAGGCAGCTCCGCGAGGCGCCGGGTCACGCGGTCGAGGACGTCCTCCACGCAGTGGGTGCCGGTGAGGTCGAGCCGCTGCGAGGCCATCGTCCACTGGCCGAGGTGCACGTGCTGGTCCCACAGTCCTGGCACCAGCCAGCGGCCGTCGGCCTCGTGCTCCTCGACACCGCCGGGCCGTGAGAGCCGCTCGCCCACCTCGACGACGCGGCCGTTGCTGACCAGCACGTCCATCGGGGTGTCGGTCGGGATGTCGACCGGCATGCCGGGCCCGCTGTTCGCGGCGTTGCCGAGGATCGGGACCAGGCGTGCCCCGCGCAGGAGGAAGCTCGCCAGTGTCGCCGGCCGCCGTCGCGAACGCATCGCCCTCCCTCTCCTCGGTTGCCTCTCGTCCGGACCGAGCCCGGACCCCGCCACACTAGGACAGCATTGTTGCGACCAGATGCCCCAGGGTGGCAGCGGCCAGACAGGCCGGAATCGTGATCACGACGTACGCCGTCCCGCGGCGCGGTCCGCCCTGCACCGACTGCACCGCGAACGACGAGTAGGTGGTCAGCCCGCCGCAGAAGCCGGTGCCCAGCAGGGCCAGCCAGTGCCCGTCGACGGCGGCGCCGACGAGCGCGCCGAGCATCGCCGAGCCCGCCAGGTTCACCGCGAGCGTGCCCCAGTGCAACCGTCCGTCGAGGAGGCGCCCGGCGAGGTAGCGCACGGGCGCACCGACCGCGGCACCGAGTGCGACGAGCAGGGCGGTCACTCGTCGCCCTCCCCAACCTCGAAGCCACGGCGCTGTTCCGACGAGCTCAGCCGGTCGACGGCAAGGACCGCCAGGAGTGCAGCCGCAAGCGTGCCCACGCAGTACGCGAGAGCGAGCCCGGTCTCGCCGCGGTCGAACAGGGTGAAGGTGTCCACCGAGGCCGCCGACATGGTGGTGAACCCACCGAGGACGCCGGTGCCGAGGAACAGCGGCAGCCAGGGCTGC
The DNA here is from genome assembly GCA_963782305.1 of uncultured Actinomycetota bacterium. Taxonomy (GTDB): domain Bacteria; phylum Actinomycetota; class Actinomycetes; order Propionibacteriales; family Nocardioidaceae; genus Marmoricola. The sequence goes on from CAWAJJ010000004.1 coordinate 85,719, forward strand.
CGTCGTACGGCACCAATCAGCGGCAGGGCGGCCAACAGGGCCGAGCCGACCACGTTGATCACGAAGACCGTCCAGGGGAAGTGGCCCGTCGCGACCGGGAACGCGGAGGTCAGCGACCACCGGGCCACCGCACCGAGAGCACCACCCAGACCGACCGCGACAACGCCGGTGCCAAGGGATGGAGAGGCAGGTCCCCCCGTCATGCCCAGTGCGTCATGACAGGGGCATCGAGGTCGGGCCGGTCCAGGGCGTCGGCTCCTCGCCGTTGCCCTGCCGCTCGAACTCGGTGAAGTACCAGGTCTCCAGGTCCACGATCACGTCCGGTGGCCGCAGCGACAGCAGGTGCTCCTGGGACAGGGCGTGGTAGACCTCGGCGAGCAGGTCGCGGATGCGTGCCATCGTCACCGGAGTGGTGGCCGGCACGGAGTACTCGAGGTCGACGGTCTCCGCGCCCTCCGCGATCGCCTGGTCGAGCCGGGAGACGCCGGCGACGGCACGGCGCTCGCGATCGGCCTGGACGAAGATCTCGGTGATCTCGGTGGCCAGCGGGTAGTCCTCGGGCGCGGTCATCGCCAGCAGGCGCAGCTCACGGCGCACCTCGAAGTGGTAGCGACGCATCTCGCCGAAGATGCGGGCCGGCACCCCGAGAAGCTTCATCGACACTCGTGGACCCTCGGTGACCGACGGGCCGTCGTCGAACTCGGGGTCGAAGTCGAAGATCTCACCCTCGAGATGGGACTCGTAGTGGGCGAGCCCGCTGGGCTCGAACCACACCGACTTGCTGCGACCGTCGTGGGCGAGGTCCGACCCCCAACGCCGCGACATCATGGCGACCAGGTCGAGGCCACGACCGAACGTGGTCAGGTTGAAGTCGTCGATGTCCTCGATCTCGGGCGCCACGGCCGCTCGCTGTGGCGGGACCGGTGAGGAGTCGACGACCTCGATACGGGGGTGGTCGATGGTGCCGCGCATCCGCACCGACAGCGGTGGCTGGGAGTGGATCAGGGCGTTGGTCACCAGCTCCGAGACACCCAGCTGCGCAGCGTCGACGAGGTCCTCGCGTCCGATCTCCTCGAGCACCTTGGACACCCAGGAGCGCGCGAGCTTCACCGATGGTGGGCTCGCGGGAAGGACCAGAGAGCGCTTCGTCAGGGGCACCGTCCCTCGCTCCAGAGCACGGACATGAAAAGGCGGAGTGGGTAATAGGTCCCGCCTGAGCAAGAGATTAGGGGAATACGACCCCGAGAGCACTCATTTTGTGACCATTTTCAACAATGCATTCTCGACCACTTCGGCCATTGATGGGTGAATCCAGTACTGCCCGCGAGACATTTCGGTCGGCGTGGTGCCCAGGCTCATGGCCTGCACGAGCGGCTGCAGGAGCACGCTCGCCTGCGGCCCGATGATGTGAGCGCCCAGAAGGCGCTCGCCCGCGGGGTCACCCAACAGCTTCACGAAGTGCTGCCCCGACGGGCTCTCCATCGCCCAGCCGTAGGCGATGTCGGCATAGTCGTGGGTGACGGCCTGGTGTTCCATCCCCTGCTCCCGGGCCGCCTGCGAGGTGAGGCCGACCGACGCGATCTGCGGGGAGGTGAAGACCGCGCTGGGCACGAAGCGGTGGTCGCTCGCGACCAGGGCGTCGGGGTGCAGCAGGTTGTGCTGCACCGTCCGGGCCTCGTGGTTGGCCACGTGCTTGAGCTCGTAGTCACTGCTCACGTCGCCCAGTGCCCACACCCCGGCAGCCGACGTGCGCTGGAACTCGTCGACGCGCACCTGGCCGTCCTCGCTGGCGATCGTGGTGTTCTCCAGGCCGAGGCGGTCGCCGTTGGGCACCCTGCCCGTGGCCATCAGGAGGACGTCGGTCTCGAGCTCGGTGCCGTCGGAGAGCGAGAGCACCGTCACGTCGTCGCGACGGGAGACCTTCGTGGCCGTGGTGTCGAGGCGGACGTCCCACTGCCGTTGGGCGATCTCGGTGAACCGGTGGGAGATGTCCTCGTCCTGGGCGCGCAGGAGCACGGGTCCCCGCTCGAGCTGGGTCACCTCCGTGCCCAGGGCGGAGAAGACGTGCGCGAACTCGGCGGCGACATAACCTCCGCCGATGATGGCCATCCGCCTCGGCAGCTCGTCGAGACGCATCACGGTGTCGCTGGTGTGGAATCCCACCTCGTCGAGACCAGGGATGTCGGCGACGTGCACCCGGCTGCCGGCGGCGATCACGATCTGGTCGGCGGTGATCTGCACACCGGGCCCGCCATCCTTCGAGGGCACCGTCAGGGTGTGGTCGTCGACGAACGTCGTGTGCTCGTTGTAGACGTCGACGTTCGGAAGGCCTTCCCGGTAGGTCTTTCCGCCCTCGGCGATCGGGTCGATCCGCGCGAAGATGCGGTCGCGGATCGCCGGCCAGTCGGCTCCGTCGTACGTCGTGTGGACGCCCAGCGCTGGGGCGGTCCGTGCGCCGCGGGCGAGGTCGGCCGGGTAGACGAACATCTTCGTCGGGATGCAGCCGACGTTGAGGCAGGTGCCGCCGAACACGTTGTCCTCGAGGATCGCGACCCGCCAGTCGGCGAACCGATGGTCGACGATGGAGTTGCCCGATCCGGTGCCGATGACGGCGAGGTCGTAGTGGGTCACACACCCCATCGTGCACGAAGGTGCCATGACGACCCCCTCCAACCGCTGGCCGTGATGTGACCGAAACGACGCACCCCAGGTGGTCTTGGGGGGACTCCGGAAGGGAAACTGAGTGTTATGCCTGACGTGAACACAGCCAGAACGCCCCACCGGCACCAGGTCGTCGTGATCGGTTCCGGGTTCGGTGGTCTCTTCGGGACCAAGGCGTTGCGTCGCGCGGACGTCGACGTGACGGTGATCGCGAAGACCACCCACCACCTCTTCCAGCCGCTGCTCTACCAGGTGGCGACCGGCATCCTCTCCGAGGGAGAGATCGCCCCGGCCACCCGCGAGGTGCTCGCGAAGCAGAAGAACGCGACCGTGATGCTCGGCGAGGTCTCGAAGATCGACCTCGAGGCCCACACCGTCACCCATCACGTGCTCGGGCGGGAGTCGGTGACCCACTACGACTCGCTGATCGTCGCCGCCGGCGCCGGCCAGTCCTACTTCGGCAACGACCAGTTCGCCGAGTACGCGCCGGGCATGAAGAGCATCGACGACGCACTCGGAGCTGCGCGGTCGCATCTTCGGCGCCTTCGAGCTGGCCGAGAACCTGGCCGCCAAGGGCGAGAACGTCGACCACCTGCTGACCTTCGTGGTCGTCGGTGCCGGCCCCACCGGCGTGGAGATGGCCGGCCAGATCGCCGAGCTCGCCCACCGCACGCTCAAGCGCGACTTCCGCTTCATCCACACCCACGACGCGCGCGTGATCCTCGTCGACGCCGCCGGCCAGGTGCTGCCGCCGTTCGGCGCCAAGCTCGGCGCGAAGACGCAAGGAGGCGCTGGAGAAGCTGGGCGTCGAGGTCCAGCTCGGCGCGATGGTCACCGACGTCGACGAGCGCGGGCTCGACGTGCAGGACAAGGACGGCACCAAGCGCCGCATCGAGGCGGTCACCAAGATCTGGGCGGCCGGCGTGCAGGCCAGCCCGCTCTCCGAGACGCTCGCCGGAGCAGTCCGGCGCCGCGCTCGACCGCGCGGGTCGGATCAGCGTGAACCCCGACCTGACGCTCCCGGGCTACCCCGAGGTGTTCGTGGTCGGCGACATGATCTCGCTGAACAACCTTCCCGGCGTCGCCCAGGTCGCGATCCAGGGCTCGAAGTACGCCGCGCACGAGATCCAGCGACGGCTCAAGGACAAGCCGCCGCAGCGACCCTTCAAGTACTTCGACAAGGGCAACCTGGCGACCATCTCCCGCTTCGACGCGGTGCTCGCGGTCGGCAAGATCCGGATGACCGGGTTCCTGGCCTGGCTGGTGTGGCTCGGCGTGCACCTGATCTACCTGACCGGGTTCAAGAACCAGGTCACCGCACTGCATGCACTGGACCGTGACGTTCCTGAGCAACGACCGCTCCCAACGCACGGCGACCGAGCAGCAGATCTTCGCCCGGATGGCGCTGCAACGGCTGCCCGGCGGAGCGGCGGAGCTGGTGAGCGCGCCGGGTGTCCGGTGTCGACCGTCGGGCCGAGCTCGAGGCGAGGGCGGCCGAGGAGGCCGCGGCTGACCGACTCCGGCGAGCGCGGCCGGGTGTCCGACCGGACGGCCTGACCGAACCCCACCTGCAGGGGCCCGTGCGACACGCCAGACGCCGCGCAGCGCTGCAAAGTGGACCGGTTGGCATGTGATCGTGTGAAACTCCTCGATCATGAGCTCCTTCCCCCGTGCGGCTCGTGTCCTCGTGGTGCTCGCGCTGACCTGCGCTGCCTCCGCGATGTCCTCCGCAGCCGGTGCCGCGACCAGCCCGCGGTCGGCTCCCCAGAATCAGTCGAGTCATCAGCCGAGGCACCATCACGCCACCCCGACGCCGAAGCAGGTTCGGGCACTGGCCGTGGCGAAGGCGCGGGCGGCGGCGGCTGCCGCGGCTGAGGCCGCGCGCGTCGAGGCCGCCCGGTTGCACGCGCAGGCCGTTGCGCAGCGACAGCTGCGACTGCGCAAGAACAAGCGGGTGCCCAAGCGGGCCTCGATCGTCTTCGACAAGAACTGGAAGAACCCGTTCAAGTCGGTGCTCACCTTCCGGGCGTGGGCCAAGACGGGCCCGAAGGGCCAGCGGAAGTGGGAGCTCATCGAGAAGGCGTCCTGGCGGGCCGGCGCCGGCGTCGGCGGTGCTGCCGGTCGCGACGAGTGCCACCGCGGACAGGGGTGGCTGCCGACCGGGACCTACTCGTTCGTGCAGCACAACCGGCGCAGGGCGCCGTTGGTCAACGGCCGGGTCTTCGAGCTTGAGCCGAAGGCCTGTGCCCGCAACGGCACCGTGCGGCAGCTGCTGTTCATCCACAGCGAGCAGACCACGGCCAACACCCAGTGCAAGAACATGCCGGGTGACGACCTGTGCCGTTGGGAGGTCCCGGTCTACAACGACTACCGGTCCTACGGCTGCATCAAGATGTCACCGACAGACCTGAAGAACCTGACCCGGCGCTTCCACCACTACTTCCGCTCCGAGGTCCGCTACTCGACCAGGACGATCCGGGTGCGGGTCAAGCACTGACGCGGGCGCTCACTCGAAACGCGGCGGCTTCTGGTCGTTCTCCTCGAGCGCCTCGCGCGCCCACCGCGGCAGGATGAAGATGCCCTCGGCACTCACCGTGGTCTCGCCGTCGGCACGACGCAGCTCGCCCTTGACGATGGTCTTCACGCCCTCGACACGGTCGACCCAGGCCTCGCCGGAGACGTCGCCCAGTGGGGTGTTCTGCTCGTAGCGCAGCGTCAGCGTGCCGGTCATGCCGGGTGTCCCGCCTGCGGCCGCGGCCTCGCCGAGGAGCTGGTCGAGCACGAGTGCCGCGACTCCGCCGTGGACCATGCCGGGTGGGCCCTCGTAGAGCGCGTTGAGGTGGAACGACGACCACGCCCGACCCTCGTCGGACTTCTCGATGCGTAGGGGCGGAGCGATCGGGTTGCGCAGCCCGACGACGGCGTTGCCGTGGCCGCGCACTCCGCCACCGGCGGTCACGCTGACCCCGAACGATCCCGGGATCTGCTCGGCGCTGAGTCTCGCCGTCAGTCGCGCGATCTCCTCCTGCACCTCGGCGACCACGTCGGCGGAGACCGTCGTACGCAGCGAGGTCTCGGCGAGGTCCCGGACGCTCTGCGCGAGGCCGCCGAGGAGGACGCGCTCCGACTCGAGCTCGTCGGCGGTCATCTGCACGACGGTGTAGTTGATCGGCGCTCTCATCCCCGCAGAGTAGAGGACTGCGGAGTCTTGTTAAGCGGTTCAGCGCTCCAGGTGCGGGATGGCTGCGGTGGCGAGCCGGATGCGTACGCCGATGGCCACGACGGTGACCAGACCGAAGGCGATCGCCATGCCGAGGACGATCGGGGAGCTGGTCAGGAGGAACATGATCAGCAGCAGGCCGGCGACCCCGGTCGAGGTCACGGCGGCGCGCGTCGCCGTCCGCGTCTGGTCGGAACGCCGGATCACCCGGGCGAAGTCGATCTCCTTGCTGGGAGGGCGTACGAAGGCCGGCGCCGGTTCCGCCGCCGGCTCCGGGGTGGGGCTCTCGGGGAGCACCTCCTCGAAGTCGTCGTGGTGCGGCACGGGCTGGCTCGGCACGTCGGTCACCTCAGGCTGTGTCAGAGGAAGCACGAAGGACCGGTCGAGCCACTCAGGTGTCTGGAAGAGGTCCGAACCGGGCGCTGCGCCTGGGTGGAGACCGCGGGCGCTGTCGCGCATGCGCGTGCGGCGCGAACGGACGCTGTCGCGGGCTGTGTCGCCCTCGGACGTCTGCTCCATGTCTCCTCCTGGGTCCTTCTCGCCTGAGTGTGCACCGTTTTGGGGGCCCTGCACATGCTCTCCTGCAAAAGGTTTGAGTTGTGCAAGAACCTTTGACCAGGATTGATGCGATAACGAGGGAATGTGATTTCTCGTTACGCCCGGAATAGTGCCTGGAAGCAGTCTCGCTGCCGTCAGGCTTTCGTGGCCTCCTTGTCCTTCATCTCCGTGACCGCGGCGGTCGGCTGGCGCCAGATGGCAGCAGCGGTGCAGAAGGCCCACAGGATCGCGACCGGGATGGTGAAGGCGCCCACCATCGCGGCGGTCGCGACCAGGACCAGGGCGCCGCAGCCGAGTCCGACGTACCCGACCCAACGGCCGAGGATCCCGCTGCGCAGCACCACGACGCCGATCGCGAGCACCGTGAGGGCGAACATCACCATCGCCGACGTGCCGAGCAGGGTGTAGTTCAGGGCCGTCGAGTAGCGCAGCACGTCGACCCGCGGCAGTGGCTCGTCCTGGACCTGCACGAGGTGGGCGATGACTCCACGCAGGGCAGCCGAGACAAGCAGGGTGGCGGTGAAGGCTGCTGCCATCGACCGTGCGAACGCCGTGGTCTGCACCTGGCTGGTGCGGCCGGCAAGGGTCAGCAGGTAGTTCACGACCACGGCGAAGAGGACCGCTGTGCAGATCGCGAAGAGCAACGAGACCATCCCGGAGGTGACGTTGGCGCTCGTCTGCCACCAGGCGAGCAGCTTGGCGTCGCTGGACGTGTGCGGCACGTTGACGCTGGCCACGGTGAGGAAGAACGAGATGCCGAAGAGGACCGCGGAGATCGCGGCGATCCGGGCGGCTGTTCGGTGCGGCAGTTCGATCGCCGAGGGGGGTTGGCATGAGGGACTCCTGACGGTTGTCGGCTGTTGTCCTGAGCCTCGTCTCGGCGGCAGGTCAGGACCACGGAGCGCGCACCCGTCTTGGGATCAGGGCTAGCCCTGATCCCAAGGGACCCTCATTGCTGCCACGATGACGAGATGGGCCGGGCCTGGCGGGTGACAGCGAGGGCGGTGACCTGGCCGCTCGTCCCGGTGCTGCTCGCGGGGATGGTGCTCATCTCGCTGCACTACGCGGAGCCCGGGCTCACGCGCGGTGACCTCGCCACCGAAGGTCCTTACTTCGTGGCGATCCTCTCCTGCTGGGTCGTCGGGGTGCTCCTGACGCTGCTCGTCCACCGGCAGCCTGCCGGGTGGGCGTTCCTCGGCCTCGGCACGGCGATGGCCTGGAGCGGCCTGGTGGACACCTACACCGAGGCCGCGTTCGGTGATCGGGGCGGTGACCTTCCCGGCGGCGAGCTGTGGGCGACCTTCGGGGACACCAGCTTCATCTGGTGGTTCCTGTTCGTGACGCTGTGCCTCTACTTCACGCCGGCGCTCACCCCGGCCCGGTGGCGGTGGCTTCCGATGCTCACGGCGGTGACGTCGGTCGTCTACCAGGTGGCGGCGCTGCTGCGATCGACACCGCTGGCCGCGCCGTACGCCGATGTGGTGAGCCCGCTCGCCGTGCCGTCGCTGGCCGGCCCGGCAGCAGTGGTGGCCTTCGTCGGGGTGATGACGGTCGGCGTGTGCCTGCTCGCGTCCGTCTACCTGCTCGTCTCCGCGTTCCGTCGTGCGCGGGGGGAGGCACGCCAGCAGCTGCTCTGGCTCGTCGCGGGCGTGGTCCCCGTCGTACCCGGCCTGATCGCGTCGTTCGCCGTCTCCTTCGCCAAGCACGACGTGTGGGCGGGCTGGATCCTGAGCATCTGCATCGTGACGATCGCCTTGGGGGCTGGGCTTTCCGTGGCGCGTTATCGGCTCTACGACGTCGAGCGGGTGGTCACCGACTCGGTGGCCTACGCGCTCGCGACCGGTGCCGTGATCGCTGCGTTCGCGGGGGTCGTCGTGGTGATCACGCGCAGCATCCCGGTGGCGCCGACGTCGCAGCTGACGACCGTGCTGGCGACGCTGGCTGGTGTGGGGGTCGCGCGGCCGGCGTACGTCTGGGCCAGGTCGACGGTGGACCGTCGCTTCAACCGGCGCCGGTTCGACGCCGTACGCCGGGTCGAGGCGGGCCTGGCCCGCGGGACGACCGACCTCGATGCCCTCATCCAGGACGCACTGGGGGACCCGTCCGCCCGACTCGTGTTCCGCACCGACGGACGGGTGGGTGACCGGCGATGGCCGGGTCCGGGAGCCGTCGTCGACCTCGGTCGACGTCGTCCGCCGAGGTGACGTCTCGGCCAGGCTCGAGTTCGATCCCTCCTGCACCGATCGCGGGGTCGTGGCCGCCGTCGTCGGCTCGGCAGCCGCCGAGATCGACAACCTCGGACTACGTGCCGAGCTCGCGCGTCAGGTCGAGCAGGTGACGGAGTCGCGTTCCCGGCTGGCCACGGCCCATCTGCGGGAGCGCCACCGGATCGAGCGGGATCTCCACGACGGTGCGCAGCAACGCATCCTGGCCATCGCGCTGCAGCTGCAGTCGGCGCGGGTCAACGGCAGCGACGACGCGCTGCGTGAGGGGATCGACCGTGCCGTCGAGGGGTTGGGTACGACGGTGCAGGAGCTGCGCAACCTCGCCAGCGGACTGCAGCCCGCGGCGCTGGCCGGTGGTGGCCTTCGAGCCGCGACCGAGGACCTGGCCAGCCGCATCCCGGTGCGGATGCGGCTCGACGTCGTCGATGCGAGGTTCGAGCCGGGGCTGGAGAGCGCGGCGTGGTTCGTGGTGGCCGAGGGTGTGTCCAACGTGGTCAAGCACGCCCGCGTCAGCGAGGTCGAGATCGCGGCCTTCGCCGATGCCGGCTCGCTGCACGTGGTCGTCGCGGATGAGGGAGTCGGCGGTGTCGACGCCTCCGGGAGCGGCCTGCAGGGGCTGGCCGATCGAGTGGCTGCGCTGGGCGGCCGGCTCTCCGTCGGGCCCGGCTCGTGCGGCGGCACCCGGCTCGAGGCGGTGCTGCCGTGCGGGTCGTGATCGCCGACGACTCCGCCCTGCTGCGCGAGGGTCTCTCTCGGCTGCTCGCCGAGTCCGGCGTGGACGTGTGCGCGACGGTCGGCGACGGGGCGACCCTGATCGAGGCGGTCGAGGAGCACCAGCCGGACATCGCGATCGTGGACATCCGGATGCCCCCGTCGTACACGCATGAGGGGGCGCTCGCCGTGGTCGAGCTGCGCGAGCGCGGGCACCGCCTCGGCGTACTCCTGCTGTCGCAGGCCGTCGAGACGCACTTCGCCGCCCAGCTGCTGGAGCGGCACTCGGAGAGCTTCGGCTATCTGCTCAAGGACCGGGTCATCGACGTGGCGACGCTGATGAACGCGCTGCGCACGATCGTCGACGGGGGCACGGTGCTCGACCCCGAGATCGTCAGCCACCTGATGGCGCGCTCGGCCGCCGTCGACCCGCTCGCTGCACTCACCGATCGGGAGCGCGACGTGCTGGCCCTGATGGCCGAGGGCCGCTCCAACCTGGCGATCGCCGACCGGCTGGTGGTCAGCGTGAAGACCGTGGAGAGCCACATCGCGAACATCTTCGCCAAGCTCGGCCTGCACGGCGCCCAGGACGACCACCGACGGGTGCTCGCCGTACTCGCAGCGCTGCGGGGAACGCCGCAGTGAGTGGGCCCCGGTGGGACTCGAAAGCCCACCACCCAATCGGAACCGAGAAGCACGCGTATGATCATCATCTGATGTCCTTTGGTGTGCCTAGGAGTCCGCTATGAGAACGACCCTCGCCCTCGACGACGACCTCGTCCTGGAAGCCCAGCGCCTGACCGGGACCACAGAGAAGACCGCGCTGGTTCGTCAGGCCCTGGGAGCGCTCATCGAGCGTGAGAGTGCCCGACGACTTGCGCAGCTGGCGGGCAGTGAGCCCGACGCGGAGTCGGTTCCGCGGCGCCAGACCCTGCCTGCGTGATTCTCGTAGACACGTCGATCTGGATCGACCACCTCCGCACTGGCGACCCAGAACTCGGCGAGCTCCTTCGAGCTGGCCAGGTGTTGGCGCACCCCTGGGTGACCGGCGAGCTCGCGCTCGGCCATCTCTCGCGACGTAGCGAGATTCTGGGGTTGCTCCACAACCTCCCGCAGGCGACCGTGGCCACTGACGACGAGGTACTGACTCTCATCGGCAAACGGCAGCTGTTCGGGCTCGGGATCGGGTATGTCGACGCACACCTTCTGGCCGCGACTGCGCTGACACCGGCAACGCGGCTGTGGTCGCGCGACAAGCGCCTCGCTCTCGTCGCTGCACAGCACGGTCTCGCCAAGGTCGACGCCAACAAGTAGTCATCGGCCTGGAACCCGAAGGACTGACAGTTCGAGGTCGCCCTCCTGGGCGGTCCCCGTGGGGGGCTTCCCCCTCGCGCGAACTGATAGTCCTTCGGGCTCGCCGAACGTCTCCCCACGCGATCTTCGGTGGGCCCCGTGGGACTCGAACCCACAACCCGCGGATTAAAAGTCCGCTGCTCTGCCAATTGAGCTAGAGGCCCGGGGCCAGGGAACGTGAGCTCCGCATGGGCTGCCCTCGGAGGACCGCCCGACGACCCGGGCACATACTCTCGCAGAGCCCCCGTCGGAGTCCTGCTGGGCCCAAGGACGGAGGTCCCGGTGCTCTCAAAGTGGCGGCACGCACAGAAGGCACGAATGCCCCAAATCTCATTTGGTGAACCCGTACGAAAACGATATTTCGGAACTAGAGTCGTGGCTTATGCCTCAAAAATGGGTTTCTCCGACAGGCGACAACGCGCAGCGAACGAACACACCGTGGTCCGGGGGGCGTCGAGAGTGCGAACAGGGGCGAGCCGTTCGCCGGATCGCGACTCCGGCCGTGGCGATCCTCGTGGGCGGGCTCGTCAGCGTGATCGGCACGGGTACGGCGGCCGCGGGGGTACCCGGCCCCCCTCCTCCCGTCACGTCGTTCAGCCAGCTCGCTGACGCCTTCACTGATGGCGGGACTGGTCGTGCTCGGCGCCGACATCACCGAGCCCGGCGAGTTCCTCGCGGTCGGTGCCGGCGAGAACGTCACGCTCGATCTCGCCGGACATGACCTGGTCGTCAGCGGCGTCCCGACCGGACACGCGGCCATCGGAGTGCCGGCGGGCACTGAGCTGGTCGTCAAGGACACCAGCGGGGGCGGGGAGGTCACGGCCACCGGCGGCGCGGGTGGGGCAGGGATCGGCGGCGATGCCGGGACGGCCGGAGTCTCCACGTTCAGCAGGGACAGCACGGCCCAAGGTGGTGCTGCCGGTGCGAACGGCACGGTCACCGGCGGCAACGGTCTCCCCGGCACTGGTGGCTCAGCCACCGGCCAGCGCGGCGGCACAGGTGGCGCCGGCGGTTCCGTGGCCGGCACTGCTCCCCTGGCTACCGGCGGCGAAGGCGCTCGGGGGGTGCCGGCGCTGCGGAAGCCGACGGCGGCACCGGCGGTGCCGGGGGCGCTGCTTCCACCACGGGTGCCGGCGGCGTGGCCGTTGGTGGCGAGGGCGGCGCTGGCGGCACGGGGGGACTCACGGGTCCGGGCGGCAACGGAGGCGCTGGTGGTGCCGGGACCAGTACCAGCGGTGCCGGGACGGGCGGCGAGGGCGGTGACGGCGGTGTCGGCGGTGCTGGTGCCGGCGGTGGTACCGGCGGCGCCACGGGTGCGGTGACGGTCCTGAGTGGCAGCGTCGTCGCGGCCGGCGGCGCAGGCGCTGCTGGCGTCGGAGGCGGCGCCGGGGGCGCGAGCGACGAAGGAGCCGCGGGCGGCAACGGTGGTGCTGGTGGGGCTGGTACCGGCGCCGGTGGCACGGGCGAAGGCGGCCGGGGTGGCTACGGCGGAACCGGCGGAGCCGGCGGCACAGGCGGCGACGGTGGTGCGGGCGGTGCAGTCACGATCTGGAACGACGCTGTCACCGCGACCGCGGGCACGGGCGCGGCCCCCATCGGAGGCGGTGCCGGCGGCACAGGCGCTGCGGGCGGCAATGCAGGCGCCACAGGCGCCACCGGTGCGAGCGCACGAGTTGCCCCGGGTGCGCCGGGTGCGGCCGGACCCGCCGGCAATGCCGGTGCGCCCGGCACGGTCTCCTACCTCCCGGACAGCCGACCCGCAGCGACGCTGGCGGTCTCCGCTCCGGCTGGACTGCAGCTGGCCGGTACGCCGGCCAGGATCACCGCCCGCGGGCTGGCGGACGGCGAGAGCTACACCATCCGGATCGGCGGCACCCAGGTAGCCACTGGGACCGCGGTTGGCGGACTCCTGGAGCGCCGGGTGACCCTTCCCACGTTCGCACGTGACAGCCGCGCCGCTGTGGTGGTCACCGGCTCGGAGGCCAACCGCACGGGAAGCACCGCGACCTGGATCCTGATCAAGAAGAGGCTGGGTATCAGCAACAAGAAGCACGTCTTCTTCAAGCGGCGCCAGATCGTCAGGGTCACCGGTCTCGTCGGCCAGGAGCGCGTGAGCGTCAGGTACCGAGGCAAGCTGCTCTCGCCGTCCAGCGCGCATGCCACCGACGGGGTCTACCGCTTCGTCTTCCGAGTCGGCAAGCTGCGCGGGGTCAAGTCGATGAGGGCCACCGGTCAGTTCACCGGTCGCACCGTGGTGACGCACTTCAGGGTCTCCAGACGCTGACCTGAGCCGCCTCTGCGACTGCGCGGGTGCTCAACGCCCGTGCAGTCGCAGGTGGTTCTCCGGCTCGCTGCTCTGGTGCTAGCTCGGCGCGGCGGTGCCACTGCTTTCGTCGGGATCCCTCAGTCGGCTCCGGTGGTAGTCCACGATCTCGCTGAAGTGGCGGGCCTTCACGTCGCGCGCGCCGATCGTCACCCTCTTGCCATCCGGGTTGGCGACCTTCGCCTTCCAGCTGGGCGACTTCGGATCGCTGCCCAGGTCGACGCTCGTCTCCGGGTCACGCAGGTCGAACTCGTCGCTGTGTCCCGAGCGGGTCACCTCGAGGACGCCGTCGCGGATTGAGACGACCGCAGGATTCCAGGCCGACAAGGCCCAGCCTGCGCCGGCCGCGAGCAGCGCCAAGCAGACCACCAGGACGAAGCCCCCCGTGTCCGAGTCCGGCAGTGCTCGGAAGAGCGTCAGTACGGCGGCCACCGAGGCGACCGCTACAACCGCGGCCAAGGCGTAGGTCGGCAGCTCGGAGGGGCTGTACTCGACGAAGCCCGGGACGTTGGAGCTCGTCGGTTCTGGTTCTGGTTCTGGTCTCTGGCTCTGGTTCGGGCTCTGGTTCGGGCTCGGGTTCGGGTTCGGGCTCGGGTTCGGGTTCTGGTTCGGGTTCTGGTTCGGGCTCGGGTTCGGGCTCGGGCTCGGGTTCGGGCTCGGGTTCGGGCTCGGGTTCGGGCTCTGGCTCGGGTTCGGGCTCGGGTTCTGGCTCGGGCTCTGGTTCGGGTTCTGGCTCGGGTTCGGGTTCGGGTTCTGGCTCGGGTTCTGGTTCGGGCTCTGGCTCGGGCTCGGGCTCTGGCTCGGGCTCGGGCTCCGGCTCGGGCTCCGGCTCGGGCTCGGGCTCCGGCTGGGCCGCAGGCGGGGCCTCGATCATCGGGCCCGACCCGGTGGGCTCGTAGACCGTCCCGTCCTCGGAGACGATCGCGCCGTCGGCGTAGTGGTAGAGCCAGCCCTCGAAGCCGATCCCGTCCTTCGCCTCGTGGAGGACCCAGCCCTCCTCGGCGACCGGTTCCGGCATCAGCGCCGATGACGCAGCTGGCGTCTCGTCGGTCGGCGCCGGGTCAGCGGGAGGCGGCGGGGACGACGTACCGCGTCGCAGCCGGGAGAACAGGCCGCGGCGCGGCTCCTCGGAGCGAGGCTCTGCCACGGGTGCACCTTCTGTTCGGTCGGATACCGGAAGGTACGGCGGCGCCCGCGAACGGTCAATCCCGCAGTACCAGTGGTCTCATTCCCGCCTGCGGGCCGTCCTGCCGATGCCTGGAAAAAGCGAATGCGGCAGGCGATGGCTCGCGTTTGGCCGCAAGGTTGGTAGGCTCATCGTGCAGGGTGCAAGTTCCAGCGGTTTCATGACGCTTGTTGGAGTTTGTGATCCAACGGCGTTTCTTCTCTTTGCTACATGGCTTGCGAGGCGGGACGGCGTATCACCGCACTCTGCAGAGGCCGCCGAAGCGGCGGTCTCAAGCCATCAGTAACAGGAGATTTAGAGACATGGCACAAGGCACCGTGAAGTGGTTCAACGCTGAGAAGGGCTTCGGCTTCATCGCCCAGGAGAACGGCGGCGACGACGTCTTCGTTCACTACTCGGCCATCCAGTCGCAGGGCTACAAGTCCCTCGACGAGAACCAGAAGGTCGAGTTCGACGTCACGCAGGGCCCCAAGGGTCCTCAGGCTGAGAACGTGCGCGCCGTCTGACGCACACAGACAACTAGAGGGGCTCCGACCGGAAACGGTCGGGGCTCCTTGTTGTTTTCTACACGTGTCGTTACCGCCTGGTATCGAATACGTCCAGCCCGCGTCCACATTGTGGTTTCGCGCTTGATGCGTCGGGTAGGAAGCAACGTGAGGCACGAAGCAAGAACCAAGCGAAGGGACTCGGGCGCGTGGATCCGTTTGACGTGCGTCTCGAAGACTACGAGCTCCTCGATGAGGTGGAGTTGACGGCCAACCTGATCGTGGCCGCGAACCAGTCAGAGGCGAAGATGTCCGTCACCGAGATCGATCAGATCCTCGGTGTCATACCCCGCCCGCGAGCGGGCGAGTAACACCCACACCACGCCCCAGACCCCCGGCGATGCATGCGGGACGCTCTGCGTCCTGTTCACTGTGAGACGTACGCCGCGCCCTGAGTTACGCATGCGCGGGGTGCAGGTCCTAGCATGTGCATCGTTCTGATCCTCCTCAACAGGAGTTAAATCGTGGCCCTGAGCTTCAAGCCTGTGGACAGCGTCTTCTACGAACTACTGACCACCTCGGCGCTCCACCTGGTCGACGGGGCCGCGATCCTGGCGGAGATGCTCGGCGACTCGGTGGACCGCAAGGCCATCGCCGACCGGATGCAGGACGCCGAGCACCAGGCAGACGAGACCACCCACGCGATCGCCAAGCGAGTGAACTCGACCTTCGTCACGCCGTTCGACCGCGAGGACATCTACTCGCTCGCCTCCGGCCTCGACGACGTCATGGACTACATGGAGGAGGCAGTCGACCTGACCGTGCTCTACGAGGTCGGCGTGCTGCCCTCCGAGCTGGCCGAGCAGGTCGACGTACTCCAGCGCTGTGCGGAGCTGACCGCCGAGGCGATGCCGCGGCTGAAGTCGATGAAGAACCTCGAGGAGTACTGGATCGAGATCAACCGCCTCGAGAACTCGGGGGACAAGAGCTACCGCCGGATCCTGGCGAAGCTGTTCAGCGGTCAGTACGACGCCCTCGACGTCCTCAAGCTCAAGGACGTCGTCGACTCTCTCGAGCACGCAGTCGACGCCTTCGAGAAGGTCGCCAACATCATCGAGCAGATCCACGCCAAGGAGTCCTGAGCGGTGGATCTCGCCATCGTCATTGCGGTGGTGGCGGTTGCCCTCGTCTTTGACTACACGAACGGTTTCCACGACGCGGCGAACGCCATCGCGACGTCGGTCTCCACGCGGGCGCTGACGCCGCGGATCGCGTTGATCCTCGCCGCGGTGATGAACTTCGTAGGGGCGCTGCTCGGGCAGGAGGTCGCCAAGACGGTCAGCGACGTGATCGACCCGCCGTCGGGCAACCACGGTCTCGTGATCGTGCTGGCCGGGCTGCTGGGAGCGATCACCTGGAACCTGATCACGTGGTACTTCGGCCTGCCCTCCTCGTCCACCCATGCCCTGATCGGTGGTCTCGTGGGTGCAGCGCTCATGGCCGGCGCGGGCGTGCACTGGCAGAAGATCGTGGACAAGGTCGTCGTCCCGATGCTGGTCTCACCGCTGTTCGGTTTCGCCGCAGCGTTCGCCGTGATGCTCGCGATCATGTGGATCTTCCGTCGCCGCTCACCCAGCAAGGTGCAGCGCGGCTTCCGGCTGGCGCAGGTCTTCTCCGCCTCCGCACTCGCGCTGGGCCACGGACTGCAGGACGCCCAGAAGACGATGGGCGTGATCTTCCTGGCCCTCATCGCCGGCGGGTACTACCCGGCCTCGCAGGAAGACCTGCCGCTGTGGGTGGTCATCGTCTCGGCGAGCGCGATCTCGCTCGGGACCTACTCAGGTGGCTGGCGGATCATGCGCACGCTCGGACGCCGGATCATCCACCTCGACCCCGCGCGCGGCTTCTCGGCAGAGGCCGTGGGTGCGGCCGTGCTGTACACGACCGCGTTCGTCTACCACGCACCCATCTCGACGACCCACACCATCACCTCGGCGATCATGGGGGCCGGCGCCACCAAGCGCTTCTCCGCCGTTCGCTGGGGAGTGGCCCGCTCGATCCTGGTGGCCTGGGTGTCGACCTTCCCGGCCGCAGGCCTGGTCGCGGCGTTGGTCTACGTCATCCTCAAGTTCGTCTTCCAGCTGCCCTAGCCCTGGCTGGGTCGGGCGGTGGGCGGCCGTTCGACATGCGAATGTGGCTCGGGGTGCTGGAGTAGCAGTCACCCTTCCCATCAGTGACATTCGCATGTCGGGGGGCGAACAGAGCCGGCGACCGCGTCCAAAAGAACCTGATGGACGTACGCCGGGTCGTGCATCACGAGATACCAGCTGAACCGGATCACCAGCCAGCCCAGCAAGGTGAACGAGTTGTATCGCCGGCAGTCGCGGGTCAGTGCCGCCGTTTCGCTGTGCCACTCGAAGCCCTCCGCCTCGAGCGCGATGCGACGATCTGGGTCCGCGAGGTCGGGGTGAAGAACGAGCCCTCTCCCGGGCAGCTTGATCGGCAGTTGCGGCTGGACGTTGAGCCCCGGGATGAGCTCGGCCCGACATCGCAGTACGGACTCGAAGACATTGGTCGCCTTCCCCGTTGCCATGGCTGCAATGCCCTGGATCCGAGTGCGGCCGCGGCCCCGTGTCGACTCAGCCAAGGCGCGTAGATCTGAAGGCGTGAAGTCGTCGGCTCGTACGGCGCTGTCGACGATCGGCAGCGACTCGTCCGGGGGCAGATTCCGCATGCAGTCGATCAACGTGCGGCGACGCGTGGTGGCGAGACCGTCAACGTCGTCGTCATCCAGGTCTGACCAGTGGGGCAGGATCAGCTCGCGAGTTCCGGCGCTCAGGTGGCGCGTCCGGGCGACGGTGACCTCGGGCTTGGCGGGGACGGACTTCTGTGCCCACCCCCAATGCTGAGCCGCACTCCGATGGGACAGCACGCCCGCCACGGCGCTGGCTCGGCGAATCGCCTCGGGGCTGGTCGCCAGCGCGATCCGCCGGCGTCCAGTTCGGATCAGCGTCCCGTCCTCCAGCGCAGCTGCGACTTCGGCCCGGCCACGAACTTCCACGAGCTCGGCATGCTCACACGCCCCGCCCATCAAGGTCACTGTGCTGATCAAGTCCATGCCGCGAAGCCTCGGCTGAGCAGTGCCATCCGCCCAGTGACCAGGACGGATCTGTGGATCGGTCGCAGGAATCAGCTGCCTGTGGACGCGAAGTGGTCAGGCGCGGTTCACGTCGTACGCCGGGGTGGGACTGGTCTTGGACATGCGAATGTGGGTCGTGAGGCGGAAGGGGTGCTCATCAGCCTCGTCAGTGACATTCGCATGTTCAGCGGTGGGGTCCGGGTGGGCTTGGACATGCGAATGTGGGTCGTGAGGCGGAAGGGGTGCTCATCAGCCTCGTCAGTGACATTCGCATGTTCAGCGGTGGGGTCCGGGTGGGCTTCGACATGCGAATGTGGGTCGTGAGGCGGAAGGGGTGCTCATCAGCCTCGTTAGCGACATTCGCATGTTCAACCGGCCCACCCACGAGCCAACGCCAGCCAGCGAACCCCAGCCAGCGAACCGCAGCCCCTACCCGAACCGGCCCGAGATGTACGCCTCGGTCGCCTTCTCGTCCGGGACGCTGAAGATCTTCTTCGTCGAGTTCATCTCGATGAGCTTGCCGGGCTTGCCGGCGCCGGCGATGTTGAAGAAGGCCGTGTCCTCGGAGACCCGGGCGGCCTGCTGCATGTTGTGGGTGACGATCACGATCGTGTAGTCCGACTTGAGCTCGTGGATCAGGTCCTCGATCGCCGACGTCGAGATCGGGTCGAGGGCAGAGCAGGGCTCGTCCATCAGCAGCACCTGGGGCTCGACGGCCACGGCGCGGGCGATGCAGAGGCGCTGCTGCTGGCCACCGGAGAGGCCCATGCCGGGCTTGCCGAGGCGGTCCTTGACCTCCTCCCACAGGTTCGCCTGTCGCAGCGACTTCTCCACGATGGTGTCGGCGTCCGACTTCTTGATCTTCTGGTTGTTCAGCCGCATCCCGGCGAGGACGTTCTCGTAGATCGACATCGTCGGGAAGGGGTTGGGCCGCTGGAAGACCATGCCGACCATGCGGCGTACCTCCACCGGGTCGATCGCGCTGTCGTACAGCGACTGCCCGTCGATGACGACCTTGCCGTCCACCCGGGCCCCGGCGAGGACCTCGTGCATCCGGTTCAGCGACCGCAGGAAGGTCGACTTGCCGCAGCCGGACGGGCCGATCAGGGCGGTCACCGATCGGGCGGGGATGGTCATCGAGACACTCTCGACGGCGAGGAAGTCGCCGTAGTAGATGTCCAGGTCAGAGACGTCGATGCTCTTGGCCATGTTGATTCAACTTCCGTTCTCAGTGCCCGGTCTTGGGGGCGAAGACTTTGCCGATGACACGTGCCAGCAGGTTGAGCACCATCACGATCACGATCAGGGCGAACGCGCCGCCCCAGGCCACGGCGACGCCGGGCGGCATGCCGCCGTCCGGGGGCGGGATGCCGGGGTTGGCGTTCTGGGTGAAGATCAGGACCGGCAGCGTGGTCATCCGGTCCGAGAAGACGTTGAAGTTCGTGCGCGTCGTCAGACCCGCGATCAGCAGCAGCGGGGCGGTCTCACCGACGACACGGGCGATCGCGAGGGTCACACCGGTGACGATCCCACCCAGCGCGGTCGGCAGCACCACCTTGACGATGGTGCGCCACTTCGGCACTCCCAGGGCGTACGACGCCTCGCGGAGGTCGTCCGGGACGAGGCGCAGCATCT
Source organism: uncultured Actinomycetota bacterium (assembly GCA_963782305.1). GTDB lineage: Bacteria > Actinomycetota > Actinomycetes > Propionibacteriales > Nocardioidaceae > Marmoricola. Next base: position 105,215 of record CAWAJJ010000004.1, read on the forward strand.
CCTCGGTGGAGCGTACGACGATCGGGATCATCAGCAGCGCGAGGGCGATCGACCCACCGAAGCCCGACCGGGCCGACGGGCCGAAGATCAGGATCCACAGCGAGAACGCGAACAGGCCGGCGACGATCGAGGGGATGCCGGTCATCACGTCGACCAGGAAGGTGATGCCGCGCGCCAGCTTGTTGCCCTTGCCGTACTCGATCAGGTAGATCGCCGCGAAGATGCCGATCGGCACCGCGATCAGCGAGGCGAACAACGTGATCAGCAGCGTGCCGACCAGGGCGTGGTAGATGCCCACGGGCTGGTCGAGGCTGGTGCGGAACATCGAGTAGGTGAGGAACGTCGAGCTCATCTGCGGGGCGCCCTTGGCGACCACCGTCCAGATCAGCGAGATCAGGGGCACGAGCGCGATCCCGAAGGCCAGCCAGACCAGCGAGGTCATCAGCCGGTCGGTGGCGGCCCTCCGGCTCTCCACGAGCAGGGACCACGCCGGCAGGATGACGACGTACGCCAGAGCGCCGAAGACGACGATCCCCGCGATGCCCCAGCTCAGCGAGATGCCCAACAGCAGCGCGAGCGCCACCGAGCCGACGGCCACCAGGATCGGTGCCCACTGCGGCAGCCGCGGCTTCACCAGGCTCGCAGTGCTCTGGGTCTGCGGCGGCGGGGTCATCGTGGCCGTCATGCGTTCATCTTCCGTTCGGAGCGGCCCACCAGCCAGCGGGCGACGAAGTTGACGACGAAGGTCACCAGGAAGAGGACCAGGCCGGTCGCGATCAGGACGGTCACCTTGGCGGGGGTGCCCTCCTTGTAGTTGGAGGCGATGTTGGAGGCGATGCTCGCCGGGTTGGACGAGGAGATCAGGTTGAAGCTGACGCCACCGCCGGCGGAGAGCACCATCGCCACGGCCATCGTCTCGCCGAGGGCGCGGCCGAGGCCGAGCATCGTCGCGGACACCATGCCGGAGCGGGCGTAGGGGAAGACGGTGAGCCGGATCATCTCCCAGCGGGTGGCGCCCAGGGCCAGCGCAGCCTCCTGGTGGAGGCGGGGCGTCTGGGCGAAGATCTCACGCGAGATGGCGGTGATGATCGGCAGGATCATGATCGCGAGCACCACACCGGCGGTGAGGATCGTCTTGCCGGTCGCGGACGGTGGACCGTCGAACAGCGGGATCCAGCCGAGGTTGTCGTAGAGCCAGTTGTACGGCGAGACCAGCCGCGGAGCCAGGATGTTGATGCCCCACAGGCCGAAGACGACGCTGGGGACGGCGGCCAGCAGGTCGATGAGGTACGCCGCAGGAGTCGCGATCGACTTGCGGGCGTAGTGGCTGATCACCAGGGCGATGCCGAAGGAGAGCGGCGCTGCGATGACGACGGCGATGATCGCCGCCAGGATGGTGCCGAAGAGCAGGGGCCAGACGTAGCCGAGGAAGTTGGTGGCCCGCGGCGCGTACTGCGCGGCGGGCTGGGTGAGGCCGGGGATGCCCTCGATCATCAAGAAGATGAAGACGCCTGCCAGCGCGATCAGGATGGTCAGCCCGGCCGCCATGGACAGGCCGGAGAAGACGCGGTCGCCCGGACGGCGCGGCGTCCGCTGCGGTGCTTCCTCTTCGATCGATGTGTCGATCACTGTGTTCCTCTACTCCTGGTCACTCGGCCTGACGAGCAGCTGACGTGCGGCGGGGCGAACCCGCCGCACGTCAGGTCGTGCATGGTGCTCAGCCCTTGGCGATCTTCTCGACGATGCCCTTGGCCTTGTCGGCGACCTCGGAGTCGAGGGGAGCCGAGCCCGCGTTCTCCTTGGCAGCTGCCTGGCCGTCGCTCGAGACCGCGTAGGTCAGGTAGGCCTTGACGAGTGCCGCTTCGTTGGCGTCGTCGTAGGTCTGGCAGGCGATCAGGTAGGACAGCAGGACGACCGGGTAGGCGCCGGCCTCGGTGGTGGTGCGGTCGAGGTCGACAGCCATGTCGACGTCCGAGCGGCCCTCGGCAGGCTTCGAGATGGCGACCACCTTGGCGGCGCCGTCAGCGGAGGGCTCGACGTACGCGTCGCCGACCTTCACCTTGACCTTGCCGAGCGATCCGGCCTGGCTCTCGTCGGCGTAGCCGATCGTGCCCTTGCCGTTGGTCACTGCGGAGATGACGCCGGAGGTGCCCTCGGCTGCCTCACCCTTGGTCGGGAAGGCGTCTGCGGCGTCGTACTTCCACGAGCCGTCGCTGGCCTTGCCGAGGTAGTCGGTGAAGTTCTTCGTGGTGCCCGAGTCGTCGGAGCGGTGCACCGGCGTGATCGCGGAGCTGGGGAGCTTCGCGTCCGGGTTCTCCGCGGCGATGGCCGGGTCGTTCCACTTGGTGATCTTGTTGTCGAAGATCCCGGCGATGGTCTTCGCCGAGAGCTGGAGGGAGTCGACGCCCTCGAGGTTGTAGACGATGGCGATGGGGGAGACGTACGCCGGGACCTCGATCGGGTCCGTGCCGCCGCAGCGCTCCTTGGCCTTGGTCAGCTCGCCCTCGTCGTCGTTGAGGGCCGAGTCGGAGCCGGCGAAGCTGACGCCCTTGGCGATGAACTGCTTGCGTCCGTCACCGGAGCCCAGCGGGTCGTAGTTGACGGTCACGCCGTCGTTGGCGCCCTGGAAGCCGGTCGCCCAGGCCTCCTGGGCCTTCTCCTGGGAGGAGGCGCCGGCGCCGGACAGCGTGCCGGTGAGCGTGGTGTCGCTCCCGCCGCTGTCGCCGCCGCCGCTGGTGTCTTCGTTGGCAGCGCCGCAGGCGGACACGGCGATGAGGGCAAGTGCCGCGAGGCCGGGGGTGGCGACGCGGCGAAGGGAAGTGCGATTCACTTCGTTCTCCTGAAAGTCACAGTTCTTGGACGCTGTGAACCTAGGAACCACAAGTGACCGGGTCCGTTGGCGTGGGTGAACGCGAGGTGAACGGTGACCAGCAAGTTGACGTCACAACGACCCGGACGAGACGTACGTCACCTGAACAACCGCAGGTCAGGGCATCCCGGGCGTCGGATGGTGCCGCTCGGTGGCGACGTACTTCCCCCTGCGGTGGTGTACGACGACGAGCTCGCCCGGCGAGAGCGGTTCCTCGCTGACGTCGAGGAGGTCGAACAGCTGGGGGAGCACCGGCCGGTGGCTGCAGAGCACGCTCGGGCCGGGTGTGGTGAGCAGGTCGTCCAGGAAGACGCCCGCGGCCTTCTCGTCGAACAGCTCCTCGGAGAGCTCGTCGACCTCGACGACGGGAAGCACCTGGTCGGTGGCATAGGGCTGGACCGTCTGGACGCAGCGGGTGCTCGAGGACGTCAGCACGCGCGAGACGCCGAAGGCGTGCAGCAGGGGCACCAGCGCTCGAGACTGTTCCTCGCCGACCTCGTTGAGCGGCCGCTTCGGGTCCGGTCCGTCCCACTGGCCGCGCTTCACAGCCTTGGCATGGCGCAGGACGATCAGCGCCGAGGTCGCCTTCCGGCTTCCACGGAACTGCTCGAGCAGGTCGATGTCGTCGAGGTAGGTCAGTCGCTCGGCCGCCGAGGCCGCCGAGAACCAGCCGAGGTCGTCCACCTCGTCATTGATGACGTACGACGAGACGTCGTCGTCGCCGACCACGTGACCGACCCAGTAGTGCACCTTCTTCGCGCGCCCGCCGCTGACCGTGTAGAGCTGCGGGCGAAGAGGTACGCCGAGCCGGATCTCGACGCCGGTCTCCTCGAGGACCTCGCGCACAGCCGTCGCGGTGACGTGCTCGCCGGGATCCTGCTTGCCCTTGGGGAAGGACCAGTCGTCGTACTTCGGCCGGTGGACCAGCAGCACCTCGCGGCCCTCGGGGCCCTTGCGGGTGACCACGGCACCGGCGGCGACGACGTCCGGGCCACCGGCGGCCGGCGGCAACGTGTTGGCCATGGCGCAAATCCTGACACGGACCACGCTTCACCGATACGGCTACTCTCGCCCGGGGCGCGTCGGACCGGACGCCGAGCCCAGCGATGACGGCGAAGGCGGGTGACGCGTGGCGGTACGAAGCTGGTCCCGCCGCGCCGCACGCTGCTGGTCGGCGCGCTCGTGCTGGTGCTGGTCGCCGGTCTCCTCGTCATCGGTGTCGTGATCTGGAAGCGACACCACCGCACCGACCTCCAGGAGGCGCTCGGGCTGGTGCCGGCCAGCTCGCTGCGGGTGGGGTTCACCGACTGGGCCGTCGTACGCCAGCGCCTGGGCGCCAAGCTGGGCGACGACCCCGACAGCGATGCCGTCGAGGGGCTGATGCAGAAGGCCTACGACAGCGACTACTCGGCGGTCTCGAGCATCGACGAGGCGGCCGCGGCGCTCCAGGAGAACTTCGGCTTCAGCCCGGCCACCGCCCAGTGGGAGGCGTTCGCGCAGGGCCGCAAGGGCGCCACGATGGTGCTCAAGGTGCGCCGACGGCACCGACTTCGACGTGCTGGCCGACAACCTGCGCTCGACCGGGTATCGCAAGCCCAAGGACGCCGACGGGGTGTGGAACGGGGGCGCCGACCTGGTGGCGGCCCTCGACCCGACGCTCAGCCCGGAGGTCCAGTACGTCACCCTCCTCGAGGACCGCGGCCTGGTCGTCACCAGCGACGAGCCCGGCTATGCCGCCACCGCGGCGAAGGTGGCCTCCGGTGACGCCGACTCCTTCGCCGGGGTGAACGGTGTCTCCGACATGGCCGACCAGCTGGGCGACCCGGCCAACGCGATGGTCTGGGGCAAGGACTTCGCCTGCACCGACCTGGCCATGTCGAGCGCCGGCGACGACGACCAGAGCGCCGCCAAGACGCGGGTGCAGCAGGTCGGCGGCGTCACGCCCCTGGCCGGGCTGGGCATGGCGATGCAAGCCAACCGGACGCTGCGCGTCGTCGCGCACTTCGAGGACTCCGACCGCGCCAAGCGCAACCTGCGCCCCCGCGCCAAGCTGGCCGTGGGCGAGGCGATCGGCCGGGGCGGGTCGTTCTCCGACGACTACAAGCTCACGGTCTCCAAGGCCGTCGGCAGCGATGTCGTCCTCGACCTGCGCCCGAAGACGAAGAAGGGCTTCGTCATGTCCGCGCTGTACGACGGACCGGTGCTGTTCGCGACCTGCTGAACCTCAGCTCGGCGAGCAGCCTCGCGTGTGGGCCGTAGGCCAGGAAGCCGGCCGCCAGGTCGCCGTCGCCCACCTCGGTCGCCTTGAAGCGCAGGTAGGCCCGGGCCTGCTCGCGGACGGCCTCGCGCCTCGGGTCGCCGGCCTGCTGGAGGACCTGGTCGCAGCTGAGCAGCATCTCGCCGGGCACGTAGGTCCCGGACAGCCCCTCGACGTCCAGGTGCTCCAGCACCGGGTCGAGGACCTCGACCGCGACGGAGAGGCTGCCCGCGCCCGGCGGCGACCCCGGCCAGCCCGACGGTGCTCTCCCGGACGAGCGGATCGAGCTCGAGCCCGCTGAACATCCGCAGGCTCATGGAGAACCCGGCTTCCGCCTCGTCCCAGAGCCGGTTGGCCAGGGCGGCGTAGCCGAGGGCGACATAGGCGTAGCCGCGGTCCAGGTCGGAGGCGACGGTCGCGGCGGCCTGCACGGCCTGTCGCGCCCGCTCCAGCGCCTTCTCCGGGTTGCCCGCTGCCAGCTCGGTGATGGTGAGCCGTGAGAACGCGTCGGTCTCGAGCGAGTCGTCGCCGATGCCCTGGGCGACGTCGAGCGCCGCCTCCAGGTGGGCACGACCCTCGTCGACGCGGGCCGTCAACGTCTCGATGATGCCGAGGACCAGCCGGTAGGTCGCCGCGGCCTCGATCTCCTCGAGCTCCTCGGAGTACTCCAGCGCCTGCAGGGCATAGCCCTCCGCGGCCGCGTAGCGCCCGCGCACCATCGCGATCGAGGAGAGGTTGCCGAGGTTGATCGCTTCGCGGTAGCGGTGACCGGAGCGCCGGAAGATGGGCAGCGTCCGCTCCAGTGAGGCCTGGGCCTCGTCGTACCGCCCCATGTGGAAGTACGTCGTCGCCTGCTGGGCCAGGGTCGCGCCCTCCATCTCGGTGTCGCCGGCGCGGGCGAAGACCTCGCGCGCGGCCTCGGCATGGTCCAGGGCCGTGGGGTAGTCGCCGTTGTTCGAGGCCAGCATCGACAGGTAGCGCAGGCTCTCGCCGAGCAGGGAGGGCCGGCCGATGGCCCGAGAGAGCTCCACCGCGTGGGTGAGTGACTCGAGGGCAGCGGGATTGTCGCCGGACCAGGTGAACGCCTTGCCCTCGGCCAGGACCGCCTCGGCGTGCAGGCTTGCGTGCCCGTTCTCGGCGGCGAGCTCCACGGCTCGGCTGGCTTCGCGGCGGGCGTCGTCGTACTCGCTCCGGACGAAGTGCAGCCCGCCCTGCGCGAGCAGGAGCTGCACCCGTCGCGGCGGGTCCAGGCTCTCGACCAGGGCCTGCATGGCGTCCAGCGCCTGCTGCTGCACGTCGCGCTGGCCGGTGCGGTCGAACAGCGCCTCCCGCTCGCGCAGGATGTCGAAGCGCAGGTGCACGTCGTCCTCGGGCACATGCTGCAGCGCGGACTCGAGCATCCGGGTGGCCTCGGTGAGCGCGTAGACGGACGCGGCCCGGGCGCCGGCGCGGAGGAACCAGGTCGCGGCGAGCGGGTCCTGCGCGCGCTCGTAGTGCTCGGCGATCACGGCGGCGTACTCGTCCGCGCGCCCGACCGCCGCGCTGGTCTCCGCGAGCCAGCGAGCGGCCCGGGAGTGGAAGCGCTGTCGATGCGCGCGCAGGACCCCGTCGTACGCCACGTCGCGGAGCAGTGCGTGCTTGAACAGGAACTCCCGCGCGGAGGCGAAGTTGGAGACGTCCCGCTGCAGCAGGAGCTCGCGCTGCCGCAGCGACTCGAGGCAGCCGGGGTCGCGTTCGGCCGCGGCACCTGGTTGGGCATCCTCGTCGAGGGCCTGGACGGCGAGGTCCCAGAAGACGCGGCCGACAACGGACGCCCGCTGCAGCAGGTTGCGCTCGTCGAGGCTCAGCGCGTCGAGGCGCGACTGGAGGACACCCTTGAGCGTGGAGGGTACGGCGACCGTGCGGATCCGCTCGGGTACGACGGACCAGTGCGGTTCTCCTCGTACGACGACACCGGCGTCGATCAGCCAGGTGACCAGCTCCTCGACGTAGAACGGGTTGCCCTCGGCGCTGTCGATGACGAGGTCGACGAGCTCGACAGGGAGGTCGTCGACGTACCTCAGGATCTGGCGCACCAGCTCCCGGCTCTCCCGGCGCGAGAGCGGCGAGAGGGAGAGGCGCACATGGTGGCTGAGACCCTGACCCCACAGCGGGCGGGACTCGAGGAACTCGGGGCGCGCCGTGGCGATGACGAGCACCTTGGCGTCGGCCAGGACCGGCGCGACGGCGTCGAGCCAGCGCAGCGTTCCCTCGTCGGCCCAGTGCAGGTCCTCCAGCATGATCAGGACCGGCGCGAGCTGGCTGAGGCTGCGGAAGTACTCGCCGAGCGCCTCGGTGCCCTGGTCGCGCAGCGCCTGTGGCTCCGAGGGGAGGTCGAAGCCCGAGCCGGCGACGTCGAAGCCGAGCCAGGACCCGACCAGGGCCGCCTTGCGCGGGCCGGCCTCCGGGCCGAGGGCGGTGACGAAGCCGTTGGTCAGCCGCGAGACCACCACATCGGTGGCATCGTCGATCTGGATGTCCAACCGCGAGGTGAGCAGGTCACGGAGCAGCAGGTTGACGCCGTGCTGGCTCGACGGAGCCGCCCGGCCGCGGAACCACCAGAACGTCTCGGGACGCGCAGCCGCCCAGGCGTCGAAGTCGAACAGCAGCCGCGACTTGCCGACGCCCGCCTCACCCACCACGGTGACCACGCGCCAGCTGGACTCCTCGACGGCGTCCCAGAGCTTGTCCTGGAGGTAGCGCACCTGGAGGTCGCGGCCGACGGTGCTGGTCTCCACGCCCTCGACCCCCGCCGAGGGATCGAGGGTGAAGCCCAACCGGCGCTCGTGGGTGACCACGAAGGCGTCCACCGGCTCGTCGATCCCCTTCAGCTGGAGCGCCTGGTGGGTCTCGATGTTGAAGGCACCCCGGACCTGACGCTGGGTGTCGACCGAGATCAGCACGCGGTCCACCGGGGCTGCAGCCTGCAGCCGGCTCGCCCGGTTGATCGTCGGCCCGACGGCGACGAACTCGTGCCCGGCCCGTTCGCCGAGGGTGCTCACCACGACCTCGCCGGTGTCCACGCCGACGCGCATGTGCAGCGTGACGCCGAACCTGCGGCCGAGGTCGGCGTTGAGACCCTCGAGCTCCTCGAGCATGCCCAGCGCGGCGCGGATGGCCCGATGGGCGTCGTCCTCGAAGGAGTGGCTGAGGCCGAAGACGGCCATCACCGCGTCACCGATGAACTTCTCGACGACGCCGCCCTGCTCCTCGATCACCCGCTGCCAGCGGGCGAAGTAGGCGCCCACGACCTCGCGGGTGTCCTCGGCGTCGAGCTGTCGGGAGAGCACGGTGAAGTCGACGAGGTCGGCGAACACGACGGTGACCAGCCGGCGCTGCTCCTCGCGCGGAGCGTCCAGCTCGGCACGGCGCGCACGCAGCGGGTCCAGCGCGGTGTCGACCACTGCGTCACCGAGGATCCCGCGCTGCGCCTCGAGCGCCGTGATCGCCCGGTCCACCGCGGCGATCTCGTCGGTGTTGGAGCCGCGCGGAGAGGGCGTCTGTGCGTCTGTCTGGGCAGGCACGCGCAACCCGTGTAGCTCTGTCTCGTGCCCCGACATGTCGACACGCTAAGCCAGCGGGCCGACCCTGCGCGACCGGTTCTCGGTCTGCCCGTTGTCGTCGCGGGAGCGCGAGGCTAGGTTCGAGATCTTGGTGGTGCGCGTCCCATGGAGGTTGAGCAATGCGCGTCGAGGCAACCGTGATGTCGATCTCATGGATCCCGTCGGACTCCCTCAAGGGTGCACTCAAGACGGGGATGGACCTCCGCCTCTCGCACTTCGACGCCCCACTGCCCGACCAGGTGAACGGCGCCGGGGAGGTCGACGAGCTGTGCCGGCACGACAAATTCCGCTTTGCCAACGTGCTTTCCGTGTGGGCGGACGTCGAGGACGGCCAGTTCGTGAGGTCCGGCGTCAACGACCACAGCGGCCTGGTGATGGGCGCGACCACCGTGCGAGTGGGCAAGGTCGGTGCCACCTTCCGCGCGGCTTCGCTCCCCGTTCTGCGGGTCGAGCCCGACCTTGCCGACGGGACGCTCCGCTTCCGGCAGACGGTCGGAGGACGCACGGGAGTGCCGTTGCCGAGGCCGGTCCCGCACCCGCCGTACGTCCGTTGGCAGGCGCCTCTGGTCTGGACCACCCTGGAGGTGACCCTGCGCCCCGACGGCACCAGTGACGTCGACCTGGCCGGCGCGAGCGCGTTCCCGCGGCACTGGGTGTACGCCGCCGACGGTCGGGTCGCGCTGAAGAGCGGACTGGCCGACCAGGCGCGGTGGATGGCGCACTCCTTCGGTGAACGCACCCCCTGGGCCGACCACGACCGCGAGGCCCTGGTGGTCGCCGTGGAGAGCGAGCTCGAGCGCCAGCTCTCGACCGACATCATGCAGGGCGGAGCCCGCCCGGAGATCCGCAACCTCGAGGAGGGCACCACGCTGACCCGCCAGGGCGAGCGGGGTGACGAGCTCTACCTCGTCCTCGACGGCGTGGCCCGCGTCGACGTCGACGGCCAGTCCCTCGCCGAGCTCGGCCCCGGCGCCGTGATCGGCGAGCGAGCCCTGCTGGAAGGCGGCACCCGCACCTCGACCGTCACCGCCGTGACGCCCCTGCGCGTAGCCGTGGCCAACGAGCGAAGCATCGACCTCGACCGCCTCCGCACCCTCGCCGACTCCCACCACCGCGAGGACCTCGTCGAGGCCGAATAGGTGAGTCGAGAGGCAGCGAGCCGAACGCGGTTGATCTGTCGAAACCCCGTAGCCGAGAAGCAGTCTGAACCCCGCCGGTTGAGCCTGTCGAAACGCCGTAGAGAGGTAACCAGGTCTCGACAAGCTCACCGCCGGTTGAGCCTGTCGAAACCCCGTACGACGAGTGGTCACCGGGGTTTCGACAAGCTCAACCGACGGTGGTGCGGTCTGCGACTTCGCCGTACGACGAGTGGTCCCGACGGTGGTCGCGGTCTGTTCTTCGCCGTACGTCGAGACCACACTCCGGAAGCCGAGAAGCAGTCTGAACTCCCGCCGGTTGAGCCTGTCGAAACCACGTACGACGAGTGGTCACCGGGTTTCGACAAGCTCAACCGACGGTGGTCCGGTCTGCGAGTGACCTAGGCCCGGGCCCGGCGCCTCCGGTGCGTGGCGATGAGCATCTCCTGCAGGTTGCGCATCGGCTTGTCGTCGGGGGAGTCGGCCTGGGTCCAGGTGCCGTCGGAGTCGAGCTCCCAGCCGGCGGTGTGCGGGTCGAAGGCCAGGTCGAGCAGGCGGGTGACCTCGTCGACCTCCTTGGTGGAGGGCAGCTTGACGAGCACCTCGACGCGTCGGTCGAGGTTGCGGTGCATCAGGTCCGAGGAGCCGATCCAGGCCTCCTGCTCGCCGCCGTTCTCGAACCACATGATCCGGCTGTGCTCGAGGTAGCGACCCAGGATCGACCGCACCCTGACGGTCTCGGAAAGCCCCTCCACACCGGGGCGTACGGCGCAGATGCCCCGGATGAGCAGGTCGATCGGCACTCCGGCACGGGACGCGCGATAGAGCTCGTCGATCAGCGCCTCGTCGACGATCGAGTTGGCCTTGATCCGGATGCGGGCCGGCCGTCCGGCACGGTGGTGGGCGATCTCGCGCTGGATGGCGCCGACCAGCCCGCTGCGCACCGAGTCGGGGGCCACCATCAGCTCGGCGTACGACGCGTTGCGCGAGTAGCCGCTGAGGTTGTTGAACAGGTGCGCGACGTCCTCGCCGATCGCCTCGTCCGTGGTGAGCAGCCCGAAGTCCTCGTAGAGCCGCGCGGTCTTCGGGTTGTAGTTGCCGGTGCCGATGTGGGTGTAGCGGCGGATGCCCTCGGGCTCGTCGCGCACCACCATCGAGAGCTTGCAGTGGGTCTTGAGCCCGACCAGCCCGTAGACCACGTGGCAGCCGGCGTGCTCGAGCTTGCGCGCCCAGCGGATGTTGGCCTGCTCGTCGAAGCGGGCCTTGATCTCCACGATCACCAGCACCTGCTTGCCGGACTCGGCGGCGTCGACGAGGGCGTCGATGATCGGTGAGTCACCCGAGGTGCGATAGAGCGTCTGCTTGATCGCGAGCACCTGCGGGTCGGCGGCGGCCTGCTCGATGAACCGCTGGACCGACGTACTGAACGAGTCGTAGGGGTGGTGCAGGAGTACGTCGGAACGCTGCAGCGCCTTGAACACGTCGACGGGCGAGGCCGACTCGACGGGGGCGAGCAGGGAGTGGGTCGCGGGGATGAAGTTGGGGTACTTCAGGTCCTGGCGGTCGAGGTCCGCGATGTCGTGCAGGCCGCGCAGGTCGAGCGGACCGGGAAGGCGGAACACCTCGGCCTCGGTGACACCGAGCTCGCTGGTCAGCAGCTCGAGGACGTGCTCGTCGATGTTCTCCTGCACCTCGAGCCGCACGGGCGGGCCGAAGCGTCGACGCAGCAGCTCCTTCTCCAGCGCCTTGAGCAGGTTCTCGGCGTCGTCCTCCTCGACCTCGAGGTCCTCGTTGCGGGTGACCCGGAACGTGTTGACGCTGAGCACGTCCATGCCGGGGAAGAGCCGCTTGAGGTGCTCGCCGATGACGTCCTCCAGCGGGACGAACCGCTGGTTGCCGAGCGGCACGAAGCGGCTGAAGATCGGCGGGACCTTGACGCGCGCGAAGTGCTCCTTGTCGGTCTTCGGGTTGCGCACCAGCACGGCGAGGTTGAGCGAGAGCCCGGAGATGTAGGGGAACGGGTGCGCCGGGTCGACGGCGAGCGGCGTGAGCACGGGGAACACCCGCTCCTTGAACAGCCGCTTGCACAGCTTCTGCTCCTCGCGGTCGAGCTCCTCCCACCGCACCAGCTCGATGCCCTCGTCCGCGAGCGCCGGGACGATGTCGTCGCGGAAGACGGCGGCGTGACGTGACGCGAGGTCGCCGGTCACCTGCCAGATCTGCTCGAGCACCTCGCGCGGCATCAGTCCTGACGCTGCACGTACGGCGACACCGGCCGCGATCCGCCGCTTGAGACCGGCGACGCGGACCATGAAGAACTCGTCGAGGTTGCTGGCGAAGATGGCCAGGAAGCGGGCCCGCTCGAGCAGCGGCAGGCTGTCGTTCTCGGCCAGCTCGAGCACCCGCTGGTTGAACCTCAGCCAGGAGAGCTCGCGGTCGAGGAAGCGGTCCTCGAACTCGCCGGGGGCGAACTCCACCTCTTCCGGGTCGTACGGCGGGTCCACGTCGAAGATGTCCGCGGGCACCACGCGCAGGCTCGGATCGAGGGGCCCGTCACCCGCGTCGGAGCCGGTGGCCTGCTGGAAGCTGTCGGTGGACATGTGCGAAGTCTGACACTGCCGAGTGAACAGCGCCTGTCTGTCGTAGGTTGACCACCGTGTCTGACCTACGACTCCGCGCCCTCTCGCCAGCGATGAAGCTGATGTTCGCCCTGCCGCCGCGCGTCCAGCGGCGGCTGGCCGGTCGACCGCGGGTCATCGACGGCGCTCCGCTGGCCACCGAGCTGCAGCTGATGTTGAGGGTGAAGGCGCTCGCCCGGATCCCGGCCGCGGAGGAGATGCCGTTGCAGGAGGCACGCGACGAGCTCTGCTTCCAGCAGCGGCTCGTCGGCGGTCGGCAGCCGATCGGGGCGCTGCGCGACCTCGAGGTGGACGGCGCGGAGGGGCCGCTGCGAGCTCGGCTCTACACGCCGACCGAGCGGCTGGGGGCCGAGCCTGCTCCGACGATGCTGTTCATCCACGGCGGCGGGTGGATCTACGGCGACCTCGAGAGCCACGATGCCTCGTGCCGGTTCCTGGCCGAGCAGTCCGGCGTACAGATCCTCGCGATCGACTACCGCCTTGCTCCGGAGCACAAGTTCCCGGCCGCGGTCGAGGACTGCCGCGCGGCGTACCGCTGGCTGGTCGAGCATGCCGACGACGTCAACGCCGACCCGCTGCGCCTGGCCGTCGGAGGGGACTCCGCCGGTGGCGCCCTGTCGGTCTCCACGGCGGTGTACGCCGCGGAGAACGACCTGCCCATGGCCTTCCAGCTGCTGATCTACCCCGGCACGGACTGGGTCGAGCGCACCGAGAGCCGCCGCCTCTTCGCCGAAGGGTTCGTGCTCACCAAGAAGTTCATGGACAACGCCGAGGAGGCCTACTTCGCGCCCGACGCCGACAAGTCGGTCCCGGACGCCTCGGCGCTTCGCCGCGTCGACTTCCCGGAGAAGATGGCCCCGGCTCTCGTCGTCACCGCAGGCTTCGACCCGCTGCGCGACGAGGGGGCGGCGTACGTCCGCCTGCTCCACGACCAGGGCCTCGAGGTCGAGGCGAAGCACTACCCCTCGATGATCCACGGCTTCATCCACTTCGTCGGCGTCAGCGGCGAGGCGAAGTCCTACAACACCGAGATCGCCGGCCTGCTGCGCAAGGCCCTGGCCTGACCTACCGGCCGAGCCCGGCCGAAGTCCCGCGGTACTGCACCTCGGTGCGCTCCACGTCGAACCCCTGGCCCGTGTAGACCGCGATCGCCGGAGCGTTGTCACCGTCGACGTAGAGCAGCACCGACTCCAGCCCGCGGTCCTGCAGGTGCTTGATGCCGATGCCGGTGAGCACGGTCCCGAGGCCGCGGCCGGCAGCCTTGGGGTTGACCGCGACGACGTAGACCTCGCCGTAGGGCGGGTCCTCGTCGCGGTGCTCCTTGGTCCAGTGGAAGCCGAGCAGCGGCGGGTCGCCGGGCTCCGGGTCTGCGGGTACGGCGAGGAACAGGCCGGCCGGGTCGAACCACTCCTCGCTGGTGCGCTCGCGGAAGTCCTCGATCGTCATGTGCCCCTGCTCGGGGTGGTGGGCGAAGGCGGTGGCGTTCACCTCGAGGAAGGCCTGCTCGTCGCCGCGCTCGAAGGTCCGCACGCGTACGCCGTCGGGCACGGTCACCTCGTCGAGCGGGTCCGCCAGCGACCTGCGCATGATCACCAGGTCACGCTCGCGGGGGACCGAGAAGAGCTCGGCGAGCCGGGCGGCCCCGGGGTGGTCGCTGTGGGACCAGGCGTCGACCTTGCGGCCGGGTGGCAGGGCCTCGACGGCCAGCGCGGTGCCGACCCCCTGGCGTCGCGACTCCGGGTGCACGGCGAGGTCGAGCACGTCCCCGTGACGCAGCGCGAAGCCACCGCCGCCGAGCCACAGGTCGGCGTCACGCAGCCCGCGGTTCTTCAGCTGGAGCAGCGCCTGCTCGTTGAGCGTCGTGGCTCCGTCGTTGGCGGTCGTGGCGCGGGCGATGCGGCGTACCTCAGCAGCCGGACCGTCCTCGCTCGACCAGTCGAACTCGTCGGGGCTGACCTGAACAATCTCCGCCATGGTCAGAGGCTAGGCCACCGCTCAGCGCACGGGCGAGCCGGACGGAGCACCCGTCGGGGAATCCGTGAACTCCTTGGCCGACTCGCGGGGAGGCAGCACGAACCGGTAGCCCACGTTGCGCACCGTGCCGATGAGCGCCTCGTTGTCGGTGCCGAGCTTGGCGCGCAACCGGCGTACGTGCACGTCGACCGTGCGGGTGCCGCCGAAGTAGTCGTAGCCCCAGACCTCCTGCAGCAGCTGGTCGCGCGTGAACACGCGACCCGGGTGCTGGGCGAGGTACTTCAGCAGCTCGAACTCCTTGAAGGTGAGGTCGAGGACGCGGCCGCCGAGCTTCGCGGTGTACGTCGCCTCGTCGATCACCACTTCGCCGGAACGGATGATGTGCGCGTCCGGGTCGGAGTGGTTGCTGCGCGCGGCCAGCCTGCCGGCGGCGACACGGATGCGGGCATCGATCTCGGCGGGGCCGGCGGTCTCGAGGATCACGTCGTCCATGCCCCAGTCGGCCGCGACCACGGCGAGGCCGCCCTCGGTGACGATCAGCAGCACCGGCTGGTCGGAGCCGGTGGTGCGGATCAGCCGGCACAGGTCGCGCGACTGGGCCAGTTCACGACGTCCGTCGATCATCAGCAGGTCGTGGTCAGGAGCCTCCAGCAGAGCGCTTCCCTCGGCGGGAAGGATCTTCACCTGGTGGCTCAGCAGGGCGAGGCCGGGCAGCACCTCGGCGGACGCCTGTAGCGCCTTCGTAAGCAGGAGCACGGTGCCCATGGCACCTCCTGGGTGAGTTCCTTGCGTCGGTCGGCGGGTCATCTACGCTGATGAACTTCCCCACCACGATGCGTCAGGATATCCAACATGAGCGCCGCCCCGGACCAACAGGCGAGCATTGGCCTCGTCACACTCCGCTATTGGGCCTCCGCGCGCGCCGCCGCCGGGACCGACTCCGACGCCATGGAGGTGGTCGGGCCGGTCTCGCTCGCCGAGCTGGTCAGCCGCGCCCGCGCAGCCCACACGGACTCCTCGCGCTTCTCCGACGTCCTGTCCTGCTGCGCCGTGATGGTCGGCGACCGCCCCGTCACCACCGGCGACGCCACAACGGTGATGGTCCCGCCGGGAGCCACGGTCGAGTTCCTCCCACCCTTCGCCGGCGGCTAGCCCAAGGGCAAAACCCAACCCCCGCCGGTTGAGCCTGTCGAAACCCCGGGGAAGCCTTTCGGCGATCAGGTCGTTAGGGCACCCATGAACACCGGAGCCTGGGTCCTAGTGGTGGCCGTCGTGGCCGCGCTCTCCTTCGGAGCCTTCCGCGCCCTGACCGACGGCCGCTTCCGCGGAACCCACCAGGTGCACGGAGCCGAGAACACCCCCGACGCGACGGGCGAAACTGTGACCGAGAACACCGAGGACTCGGTCCTCACCGGCACCCCCTGGGCCACGGATCTCGGCGAGCGCGCGACGCTGCTCCAGTTCTCCTCGGCCTTCTGCGCCCCCTGCCGCGCCACCCGCCGGATCCTCGAGGACGTCGCGTCGACCACGCCCGGGCATCGCGCACATCGAGGTCGACGCGGAGCACCACCTCGACGTCGTACGCCGACTCGGGATCCTGCGCACCCCCACGACGCTGGTGCTGGGTCAGAGCGGTGTCGAGGTGACCCGAGCAACCGGCGCCCCGACCAAGCAGCAGGTGCTCAGCGCCCTCGCCAACGCCGTGGATCGAGCCGACTCGGAGGTTGCGCAGGAAGCGCTTGATCTCCTCGACGTCGGCATCCACCATCAACCGGGCCAGGTCCAGGGCGGTCGTGTGCGCCTTCCAGCCGAGCTCGCGGTGTGCCTTGGAGGCGTCACCGATGAGCGCGTTGACCTCGGAGGGCCGCGTGAAGCTCTCGTCGTAGCGGACGTGGTCCTCCCAGTTCAGCCCCACGTGCGAGAACGCCGCGTCGCAGAACTCGCGCACGGTGTGGCCCTCGCCGGTGGCCATCACGAAGTCGTCGGGCTCGTCCTGTTGCAGCATCCGCCACATGCCCTCGACGTACTCCGGGGCGAAGCCCCAGTCGCGGACCGCATCGAGGTTGCCGAGGGAGACGTACTCCTCGACGCCGGCGCTGATCGCGGCCGCGGCCTTGGTGATCTTGCGGGTCACGAAGTTCTCACCCCGGCGCGGGGACTCGTGGTTGAACAGGATCCCGGAGACGGCGAACAGGTCGTAGGCCTCGCGGTAGTTGACGGTCACCCAGTGGGCCTGGAGCTTGGAGGAGCCGTACGGCGAGCGCGGGTGGAACTTCGAGTCCTCGTCCTGCGGGGGCGGCGTCGAGCCGAACATCTCCGAGGTCGACGCCTGGTAGAAGCGGCAGTCGAGGCCGGCGGCACGGATCGCCTCGAGCAGTCGCAGGGTGCCGATCGCGTTGGTCGAGGCGGTGTAGTCGGGCATCTCGAAGGAGACCTTCACGTGGCTCATCGCGCCGAGGTTGTAGACCTCGTCGGGCTCGATGCTGCGGACGAGGTTGACCAGGCTGGTGCCGTCGGTGAGGTCGCCGTAGTGCAGGTGCAGGCGGTCGTGGTGGTGCAGGTGGTCGATCCGACTCCGGTTCAAGCGTGGAGGAGCGGCGGACGAGCCCGTGGACGTCGTACCCCTTGCCGAGAAGAGCTCGGCGAGGTAGGAGCCGTCCTGCCCAGTGACTCCGGTGATGAACGCTGTTTTCACCCGCGGAGCCTAACCCGTCCGAAATGTGGACCTGATGACCGCATCGTGAGACGCGCTTTTCGGGCGCGGCCGCGCACTGCCTACGCTGGCTCCATGTTCTCGACCATGCTGACCCGTCGCCGCGCAGTGGACAACTGCCGCGTGCACTCGTCGCTGTGTCGAATGTCCTGACCGGCCGCACCGCGCCAGCCCGTCCCGAGTAGCCCCAACCGTCGACCCCAGTCCGGTTGACACCGGCTCGAGACCGCAGTGCCTCGCGCTGCGCCCGGCCCCGCCCGCCCATCCCGACGGACGCCCTCAGGACTTCCAGGAGAACCCATGACCACCCAGCAGCAGCGGCAGATCGATCCGCGCGGACCGCAGTTCAACGCGATGCTCACCAGCGTCGTGCTGGCACTGACCCTGCTGACCGCTCCGGACACGGCAGGCATCGTGCTGCTGGCCGTCCAGGCGGTGCTGTTCGCGACGGCCGTGGTCTTCGGGGTGCAGCGGACGCCGGCGGCGTTCCTGTTCAAGCGCCTGGTGCGACCGCAGCTCGCCGCCCCGGCCCACCTCGAGGACCCGGAGCCGCCGCGGTTCGCCCAGGGCGTCGGCCTGGCCTTCGCCGTCGTGGGGCTGGCCGGCTACCTGTCCGGAGCCACCCTCCTGGGTGCCATCGCCACCGGCTTCGCCCTGGTGGCCGCCCTGCTCAACGCAGTCTTCGGCTTCTGCCTGGGCTGCGAGATGTACCTCCTGATCCGCCGGATCGCCCCCGCCCGTAGCACGACCGACAACGCACCAACTTCGACTGGCATCCCAGCCGAGCACACCAAGGAAGAAGAGGCAGTCGCATGAGCCGCGAAACAGCATTGGTCACAGCCGAATGGGTCGAGGAGCATCTCGACGACCCCAGCATCGTGCTGGTCGAGGTCGACGAGGACACCACGTCCTACGACAAGGGGCACATCCGGGGAGCGATCAAGCTCGACTGGACCACTGACCTCCAGGACCAGGTCCGTCGCGACTTCGTCAACAAGGAGGCGTTCGAGGCGCTGCTCTCCTCGCGTGGTGTGAGCAACGACCACACCGTCGTCCTCTACGGCGGCAACAACAACTGGTTCGCCGCCTACGCCTACTGGTACTTCAAGCTCTACGGCCACCAGGACATCAAGCTCCTCGACGGCGGCCGCAAGAAGTGGGAGCTGGACAGCCGTGAGCTGACCGACGAGCTGCCCGAGCGTGAGACGACCACCTACACCGCGCAGGAGCAGGACACCTCGATCCGCGCCTTCCGCGACGAGACCGTGGCAGCCATCGGCGTACAGAACCTGATCGACGTCCGCAGCCCTGACGAGTACGCCGGCCGCCTGCTGGCCCCGGCCCACCTCCCGCAGGAGCAGGCCCAGCGCGCCGGCCACGTGCCGACCTCGCTGAACGTGCCGTGGAGCAAGAACTGCAACGACGACGGCACCTTCAAGAAGGACGAGGACCTGCAGGAGCTCTACGCCGAGGTCGGCATCGACAACGGCAAGGACACCATCGCCCTGTGCCGCATCGGTGAGCGCTCGTCGCTGACCTGGTTCGTGCTCAAGGAGCTGCTCGGCCACGAGAACGTCAAGAACTACGACGGCTCCTGGACCGAGTACGGCTCGCTGGTCGGCGTACCGGTCGCCCTCGGCGACGAGCCCGGTGAAGCCTGATGTGCGGCGCGACTGAAGGCGGGCTCTCCCTCGACGGCATCAACGTCGCCAAGGAGGCCATCATCCAGGGCCAGGTCGTCCGTGCGGCATCCAACGGTCACAGCGACCCGGTCGGCAACGCCTACGTGCGACTGCTCGACCGCACGGGTGAGTTCACCGCGGAGGTTCCCACCTCCGCGACGGGACACTTCCGCTTCTTCGCCGGTCCGGGCGACTGGACACTTCGCACGCTCGCACCCAAGGCCGAGCCCGTGGACACTGCGGTCAGCGCCGAGGTCGGTGCCATCCGCGAGGTCGCCGTCCAGGTCTGACCCTCGACGTCCCGGCCACGCGCCGGACCACCTTCGGCCCCCTGCCCGTCTCCCGGGCGGGGGGTCGGCGTCTGTCCGGCCCAAGTTGAGCGATGCGGGGGCGGACTGCGAGAATCGCCGCGCGGGGGCACCGGATCCTGGTTGCCTGTCCACGACACGTCAACCTCGAGGAATGAGTCGAACTGTGAAGATCTCCGTCTTCGGATGCGGCTATCTGGGCGCCGTCCACGCCGCGTGCATGGCGAGCCTGGGCCACGAAGTCGTCGGTGTCGACGTACTCCCTGAGCACGTCGCCGCGCTCACGCGTGGCGAGCCGCCGTTCCACGAGCCGGGCTTCCCCGAGCTGCTGCGCAGCGCGCTGGACACCGGGCGCCTGGTGTTCACCACCGACGTGTCCCAGGCAGCGGACGCTGTCGTGCACTTCATCTGTGTCGGCACGCCCCAGCGCCATGGGGAGAACGCCGCGGACATGACCTACGTCAACGCCGCGACCGAGAGCATCGTCGGGGTGCTGAAGCCCAACGACCTCGTGGTCGGCAAGTCCACGGTTCCGGTCGGCACGGCCGCCCGGCTCGCCGATCGGGTGCAGGAGGTCGAGCCCGAGGCGCGGCTCATGTGGAACCCGGAGTTCCTGCGTGAGGGCCACGCGGTGGAGGACACGCTGCAGCCCGACCGGCTCGTCTACGGCGTACGCCAGGGCGACCTCGGCTCGGCGACCGCAGACGTCCTGGACGAGGTCTATGCCTCGGTGCTGGCTGCTGGGGTTCCGCGCCAGATCACCGACCTGACCACCGCCGAGCTCGTGAAGACCGCCGCCAACTCCTTCCTGGCCACCAAGATCTCCTTCATCAACGCGATGGCCGAGCTGTGCGAGGCGACCGGTGGCGACGTGACCGAGCTGGCCGACGCGATCGGCATGGACAAGCGCATCGGGCGCAGCTTCCTCAACGCCGGGCTCGGCTTCGGTGGCGGCTGTCTCCCCAAGGACATCCGCGCGTTCATGGCCAGGGCGGGGGAGCTGGGTGCCGACCAGGCTCTGTCGTTCCTCCGCGAGGTCGACGCGATCAACATGCGCCGGCGCGTGCGGATGGTGGACCTGGCCCGGGAGGAGTGCGGCGGATCGATCGCCGGGCGCCGCGTCGCCGTCCTGGGCGCAGCGTTCAAGCCGCACAGTGACGACGTACGCGACTCACCTGCCTTGAGTGTCGCCGCCCAGATGCAGCTCCAGGGCGCCTCCGTGGTGGTCACCGACCCGAGGGCGATCGCGAACGCGAGCAAGAAGTGGCCGGACCTGCAGTTCGTCGAGACGGCCGCCCAGGCGCTGGCCGGTGCCGAGCTCGTGCTGGTGCTCACCGAGTGGCCGGAGTACGTCAGCATCGATCCAGCCGAGGCCAAGACGCTGGTCGCGCAGGCCCGCGTCCTCGACGGCCGCAACTGCCTCGACCCGGAGGCCTGGCGGGCCGCTGGCTGGAAGTACCGCGCCCTCGGCCGGCGGGACGCCCTCACGCTCGGGTGAGCCGTTCGTCGTCGGACGATCCCGTTAGGCTCGAAGACGTGTCAGGTCCCTTGCCGCCGGGCTCACCGCCTCCGGAGGTTCCGGAGGAGTTCGAGGCCGCCTACCGCGCGGCCTACGAGCGCGCGCTCGCGGACCAGCGTGAAGGCCCGCGTCACCAGATCGCACCCGAGGCTGAGGGAGAGTCGGACGACGCGCTCCCACAGGGGAGGGGTCGGTTGGTCGTCGGCACGCACCGTTCGGCCCAGAGAGCGGCCCAGAGAGCGGCCCGCAGAGCAGCAGAGGGGGAGTCGCAGCAGGATCAGGAGTGGTACGCCGACGAGGCGCCGACCCGGTTCGAGCGGGTCCGTGACTCTGCCTGGTTCGTGCCGGTGCTCCTGGCACTGCTGGCCCTGCTGCTGATCCTCGGCGCGTATGGAGTCGGGCGCAAGGTCGCCGACCAGGTCGCCTCCGACGAGCCCAGCGCCGAGCCGAGCGTCGTACTCGGCGAGGGCGGGGTCAACGGGGCCAAGCAACAGGTCACCAACCAGAAGCCCGGTGCCGGAGCCTGGACCGGACGTGTGGCCCGCCTCGGTGATGTGCGGGCCAAGGCCGGCTGCACCTCGAAGGCCGGAGTGGACGCGAGCGGCAAGAAGGTGTCCTACGACGCCGGCAACCTCACGGACGGGGTCGCCGACACCACCTGGCGGTGCGACGGGTCAGCCGTCGGCGAGAAGATCTCGCTCGACCTGGGCAAGGACGTGTCGATCGGCGAGGTGGGCATGATCCCCGGCTACGCGAAGACCGACGAGCAGAGCAGTGCCGACCGCTTCGCGGAGAACAACCGGGTCACCAGGGTGCGATGGACCATCGGCGACACCACCTTGGTGCAGAGGATGTCTGGGAAGCCCGATGACCGCAGTCTTCAGCTGATCAGGGTTCCGAGAACCACCACGGACACCATCGAGCTGGAGATCCTCGCAGTGGCGAAGGGCCCTCGCGACACCACGGCGATCAGCGAGATCGAGGTCGGGCGGGCCACGTAGGTCGTTCAGTTCTCGAGGATCATCGTGACCGGACCGTCGTTGACGAGCTCGACGGCCATGTCGGCGCCGAACCGGCCGCGCTCGACGTGGGTGCCGAGCTCCTCGAGGCCCGTGCACACCGCCTCGTAGAGCGGTTCCGACACCTCACCTGGAGCTGCGGCCAGCCAGGTCGGACGGCGGCCCTTGCGGGCGTCGCCGTACAGCGTGAACTGGCTGACCACCAGCACCGGTGCGCCGAGGTCGGCGACCGAGCGCTCCTCGCGCATGATGCGGAGGTCGCGGATCTTGCGGACCATCCAGGCGACCTGGTCGGGGCCGTCGTCGTGCGTGATGCCGAGGAGTACGACGAGGCCGGGCTCGTCGATGCGGCCGACGACCTCGTCACCGACCGACACGGAGGCAGCGGTCACCCGCTGGAGGACAGCGCGCATGACCGGGTCAGGCCATCCCGAGGAGCGCTCGCGCCTCGGCAGGAGTCATCGGGGTGCGCTGTGCCGTCACACCGAGCTCGACGGCTCGGGTGACGAGCTGGTCGTTGTGCTCGACGGGCACTCCGCGGGCGAGGGTGAGCACGTCCTCCATGCCGACGCGGAGGTGACCACCCTTGGACAGCGATGCCAGCGCCACCCGCAGGGTGGAGCGCCCGATGCCCGTGGCCGACCAGCTCGTCGTCTCCTCCGGCATCATCGCGACCGCGGCGACCAGCGCATCGGCAGTGCCGGGCATGCCACCCGGAACGCCCATCACCAGGTCGGCGTGCACCTTCCCGCCATGGGGCAGGCCGTAGAGGTCGAGCAGCCGGTGCAGCGACGCGACCTGACCGAGGTCGAACAGCTCGAACTCCGGCACGACCTTGCGCTCCTGGCTGAGCTGGTAGAGCTCGCACACGAACGGCCACGGGTTGAGGAACACGTCGTCGCCGAAGTTGGTGGTGCCCATCGTGAGGCTGCACGAGTCCGGCTCGGCGTCGAGCACCTTGAGCCTGTCCTCGAGCGGGTCGTGCACCGAGCCACCCGTCGAGAGCTGGACGACCAGACCGGTGCCTTCATGCAGCGCGGCCACGGTGTCCTTGAGTCGCTGCAGGTCGAGCGTCGGTCGGTGGTCATCGTCGCGGATGTGCACGTGCACCATCGCGGCGCCCGCGGCCTCGCAGCGTTGGGCGGTCTCCACGAGCTCGGCCAGGGTCGTCGGCAGCTGCGGACAGTCGGCCTTCGTGGTCTCGGCACCGGTTGGTGCCACCGTGATCAGCAGGTCTCCCACGTGGCGACGGTATCTCTGCTGGCCACGGCCCGCAGGCGGATGGTCGGAGACGTTCCCGCACGCAGGCCCCTACTCTTCATCCGTGGACGATCCCCAGCGGCAACCCAAGGACACCGACCGCTCCCAGGTGGCGGGGCGGATCAAGCGTGCCGGCGACGAGGGTCGGATCAGTGGCGCGGACCGCGACATCCGCCTCGGCAACGTGTGGACGGCCACGAGCATGTCCGAGCTGGACCTGATGTCCCGCGAGCTCGACCAGCTCGAGGCCCAGCCGCTGCCGCAGGCAGTCACTCCCGAGGACAAGCCGTGGTCGACGTTCCAGCCCGGCAAGGGTGATGACGACGAGGACGAGGACGACTCGGTAGGGAGTACGACGAGCACCACCACTCCCGGCTCGCGAGCGGCCACGATCTCGGTGGCGATCGCGATCGCCGTACTCGCCGCAGCCGTGGCGCTCTTCCTCAACTTCCGTGGCACCGATGACGACACCGGCGATGTCACCGCGAATCCCGGCGGGCAGACCGAACCGGGAACGGGAGTGCCGACAGCACCGGGCGGGCAGCCGGGCGGCAAGGCCACGAAGTACACCCTGTCTGCCCCAGGCATCCGCGGGTTCCTGCAGACCTATCAGAAGCGCTTCAACACGACGAAGGTCGTGGACCTGACGCTCTTCGGCGACTACGCGATCGTGCAGGTCCCCGTGCCGGGCAAGGCACGACAGTCCGGATGGATCTATCGCAACCCAGCGGGCTTCAGCGACTTCGGTGGAGTGCGCGCGATGTCGCCGGGCACCCAGGTCGTCGACACCAACCAGCTGGCCATCCCGGCGCTGATGCGCAACATCACCCGCGCCCGGAAGACCCTGAACGTCGAGGAGCCGGCGAAGCCCTACGTGATCGTGCGGGCGATCAGCGGGCTCGATGCGGGGCCGAGAGTGAACGTCTATCTGACCAACGACTTCCAGGAGTCGGGGTATCTCTCCACCACGCTCGACGGGAAGGTGCAGCAGACGCATCCCTATCAGGCGCCGGCTGTTCCTCAGTGAGGCTTGTCGTCGTACGGGGTTTCGACAGGCTCAACCGGCGTTGGGGTTGAGTCTGCTTCTCGGCGTACGGGGTTTCGAGACGCTCGCTCCTCAACCAGCGGGTGGGGGTGCGGTTCGGCGCAGGGAGTGGAAGCCGCTGCATCCCGGTGTCTACGTGAATCACACCGGGCCGCCCACAGACGTGCAGAAGCGGATGGCTGCCGTGCTGTACGCGTGCCCGGCGGCGCTTGCCGGGGAGTCGGCCCTGGTGGCGAGCGGCGTACGAAACGTCACCGAGGACCTGATCCGAGTCTGCGTCGCAACAAGCCGGAAAGTCGTCGCCCCGCCGGGGGTGGGCGTCACCCGGCTGAAGGACTTCAAGAAGCGCGTGCAGTGGAACCGGTCGCCACCCCGCATTCGCATCGAGGAGGCCGCGCTCGATGTGGCTTCGAGAGCCTGGCAACGGAAGGGAGAGGGCGCAGCCGTCGCTGTGCTGGCCGATCTCTGTCAACAGCGCCTGTCCACGCCGGACAGGCTGCTGAAGGAACTCGACTCGCATCCCAGGCTGCCCGGTCGAGCCTTCATCCGCGCCCTCCTGGACGACGTGTCGACCGGCGCCTTCTCGCTCTGGAACATCGCTACCTCACGCGGGTCGAAACGGCTCACGGACTGCCGATCGGGAAGCGGCAAGACCCTTTCGTCGGCGCGAGCCGCACAGGATTCCGGGATGTTCGATATCCAGAGCAAGCCGTTCTCGTCGAGCTCGACGGGCGCATGGGCCACGAGTTCGCCGAGGACCAGTGGGCCGATCTGGCGCGCGACCTGGAGGCAGCGACGGGGGACCTCGTGACAGCGCGCCTCGGCTGGGGACTGGTGGCCAGTCCGTGTCGGTTGGCGCAGCTGATGGGCCAGCTTCTCCGATCGCGCGGCTGGGAGGGTCAGGTCATCCGGTGCCCACAGTGCCCGGCCGACAATGGTGAGATGCCGGCGTCTGGCGCCGGGAGGGTTCCACCGTCGAGGTGACGCCTAGTAGACGAGGGCCTGTACGCCGTCGGCCAGGACCTGCTCGGTGAAGAGGGCGGCGCCGGCGATGTGGGCTCCCTTGACGAGGTCGCCCTGGACGAGGCCGCGGCGCTGGGCGCACTGGCTGCAGACGGTCAGGGTGCCGGCGGAGAGGACGAGGTCGCGCAGCTCGTCGAGGGGAGTGGCCAGGTCGAGGTCGAAGTCCTCTGCGCGACCGGGTACGGCGAACCAGGCCGCCTCGCCTGTGAGCCAGAGGGAGACCTGCGCGCCGGCGGCGACACCTGCTGCTGCGACGGTGAAGGCCTGGTTGGCGCGCTCGGGTTCGTCGGCGCCGGCGGTGCACTTGATGACTAGGTCGCGCATGCGGTTGAGGTTACGGGGGTTGGTTTCGACAAGCTCAACCGGCGGGGGTGCGGTTTGCGGTGGGTCGGCGGGGTTGGCTGGGTGGTCTCTAGACTCATCTGCATGCCGTTCGAGATCCCCCAGAACATTCATCCCAACTGTGCGCGGCTGGCGTGGCTGATCGGCACGTGGGCGGGCAACGGGCACGGGGAGTACCCCACGATCGAGCCGTTCCAGTTCGGCCAGGAGATCATCTTCCAGCAGGACGGGCGCCCGTTCATCCACTACATGAGCCGCGCGTGGATCGTCGACGAGCAGGGGAACCACGTCCGCGAGGCGGCCCAGGAGACCGGGTTCATCCGGCCCCAGGAGGACGGCACCCTCGAGTTCCTGATGGCGCACAACACCGGCTTCGTCGAGACCTGGCACGGCGAGATCCACCCCGACCAGCCGCGGTTCGAGATGTCCACCGATGCCGTCGTACGCACCGCCACCGCGAAGGAGTACGTCGGCGGGCAAGCGTCTCTACGGCTACGTCAACGGTGACCTGCTCTACGCCTTCGACATGGCGGCCATGGGTCAGGAGCTGCAGCCGCACACGCACGCCCAGCTCGAGCGGCAATGATGGTTTCGACAAGCTCAACCGACGGAGGTCCAAGCTCAACCGACGGAGGGACCGCCTGGCAGGAGCGGCTGCGGTCGAGCGGACACCGGCTGACTCCCCAGCGTGAGCTGGTGCTGGCTGCGGTCGAGACGCTCGGGCACGCCACCCCCGACGAGGTGTACGCCGAGGTCCGGACCCACTCCGAGTCGATCAACCTGTCCACCGTCTACCGGACGCTGGAGCTGCTCGACGACCTCGGGCTGATCCGGCACGCACACCTGACCGACCGCGCGCCGACGTACCACTCCGCACGCGGACACGAGCACGCCCACTTCGTCTGCCGCAGCTGTCAGAAGGTGATCAGCATCGGGCTGGGTGAGACGGAGCAGGCGCTGGGCGAGCTGGCGGCCCGGCACGAGTTCGTCCCCGACTACGGCCACCTGACCGTGTTCGGCACCTGTGCGGAGTGCCGGGCCTGAGCCTGGTCATGAGCAGGGCATGACTGAAGGGCCGAACGGAACGCTCGGCCCTTCGTCGTGAGGATCCTCAGATGTGCGAGGCCTCGCCGGTTGCAGCGGCGATGTTGTTGTGCTGCGTGCGGACGTCGTCGCGGCCTTCGTTCAGCGCGGCACCGAGCTTGTCGAAGTGCGGCTTGAACTCCTCCCACGCCTGGCGGAACTTGTCCGCGTTGGCGCCCTTCCAGACAGCCTGGTTCACGTGACCGTCCAGGGTCGTCTTGAACTCCACTGCCTTCTGTGCGCCTTCGTCGAGCCCCTTGTGCAGGTTGCGCAGGGTCTCGAGATCGCCACCAACTTCTGCCATGGTGCATCCCCCTCTAGAGGTGTGTGCGTAGGTCCGCTCCCCTCGAACGGGGCCCGTGACCACTTCACCGTAGACATTGCCCTCCTCCTTTCGCCACCAAACTAGGAAACGGATAATCGGGACAGCGGCGCTGCGTTTCGCCGTCGCTGCGATAGGGCAGAGTGGCTGAGTGACCGCGACGTCAGGCACGGAGGGGGGACGTCTTGCCACCGAAGATGAAGGCCAACCCGCGCAAGCATGAGCTCGAGGTCGCCCTCGGCCAGGCCAAGGCGAAGTCGGGGACGATTCCCGCGATCCTGCAGGCTGCCGAGACGGCGATGACCTCCAAGGCGTGGACGGGCGGTACGTCGGGCGACTTCTCCGGCGACCTCACCGGGCAGCAGTCGACCGCCCAGAAGGGTGGCACCGCGTCGGTCGACGAGATCCAGCACGCCTACGACACCTGCCCGGCCGAGATCGAGGACCCGAACGCCGACGACACCCCTCCTCCGGGCCACGGACCGATCTGATGGGCGAGGCATACATCGACCTCGAGGCGATGCAGTCCCTGGTCACGACCATGGGGACTGCGGCCACCGACCTGCGCGGGGTGAAGGCCGACCTCGCCGGGATCCTCGGCGGCGTCTCGCTCGACACCAGCCCGCCCCAGCCGCTGGAGACCGCCGCGAGCTGGGTGGAGAGCCAGGTGCCCGGACTTCGCCGTCGGCTCGCCATGGCCCAGGCCATCGCCGCCTCGACACCCAACTTCAAGGCCGGCAACGCCGTGCCGATCGACGAGTCGAAGCTCTCGACGCTGAGCCCCACCGAGGCGATGAAGATCGGCACCGAGGCGGCCAACCGGATCAACGACGGCGGCGAGGACGGGCCTGACCCCGAGCTGGCCAAGTGGCTCTCGGAGTACGCCAACGACCCCTACTTCGCCTCGGCCCTGGCCAAGGGCAGCACCCCCGACGAGATCGCCACCTATCTGCGCGATGCCGGCTACAAGATGGGCAGCACGCGCAGCGACGGCATGTACAACTCCGAGGAGGACTTCCAGTCGATGCTCGTCGACTACAAGGCCACCGTCGCCGGGCTGAGCACGGCGCTGAGCACCGCGACCCGCAACGAGTCGCCGGACCTCGCCCTGCCCAGCGGGTACGCCGACGACTTCGCCGACACGATCACCGACGACGAGAACATCAACGGCGAGGCCGCGATCCTGGGCAACCTGCTGAAGGACGGCGCCTGGGGCACGGACTTCCTCGACACCGTGTCGACGAAGGTCTACGACTACGAGCGAGGCGACCTGGCCGAGAGCGGTCGGCGTTGGGGCGACCGCACCCCTGACAGCAGCTGGTACGCCTACGACGCGAACGGCGACTACCTCGACGTACACGACCCGCTGGCCGGCGTCCTCGGGGCGCTGGGGCACAACGCCGAGGCCTCGCAGAACTTCTTCACCCAGGGCGGCGACGAGACCGTCGAGATGCACGACCAGGACCTGGTGGTGAACTCCCGGCTGAAGTACCTCACCCAGGACCGCACCTGGGCCGGCTCGAAGAACAGCGACGAGGGGGACGGTCTCGGCCAGGCGCTCCGGGCCGCGACCACGGTCTTCCGCAACCGGCTTCCCAGCGGGGAGACCTCGGCCACGCTGGCATCGCAGACGATCGCACTCGTCGGGTGGAAGACGCACGACGACGACGGCTGGCACATGTACGACGACATGCGCGACGACGTGGCCGACATCATCGCCGACTACACGCCGGACATGTACCGCGAGTACTCCGAGAACAGCGGAGCTCCCGACGACATCGCCGCGGGATGGTTCAACTCGAACAACCCCGCGGACCTGCCCAACGGCCCTTACGGGATGGTCTTCAACCGCGACGACATGAAGGAAGTCCTGAAGACCCTCGGCGAGAACCCCGAGAACATCGACAAGATCTCGGTGGCGGCGCTGGCGTTCAACCGCGTGAAGGTCAACTACGCGCTGGGCCAGATCGACGACCCCGAGCTGAAGTGGAAGATCCTCAAGGGTGACGACGTCCCCGAATACGTGAACCCGTCCCTCGTCGGCCCGACCGTCCTCGGCGGCATCCTGCAGGACGCCTACGACGGCCTGGACGACAAGGAGAAGCGGGACAAGGCCAAGGCCGAGGCGATCTCCAAGTGGCTCGACATCGCCGGCAGCCTCCCGGTGCTGAAGATCCCGGGCGAGGGGCTCAAGGTCGTCTACGCCAACTGGGGCGTCGACAAGCTCAAGAGCGCCGCGCTGGGCCAGCTCGCCAAGGGCCCGAGCGGCACCGCCGAGTCGCTCTACTCCTCGCGCGACACCAGCACCCAGGAGGCGCTGCAGCACGACACGATGAACCTGCTGCTGCAGAACGGCTTCTACGACGAGTCGGTGATGAAGGCTGGCTCGGCGGAGATGGGCGGCAAGGGCGCTGCCGCGCCGCCGCCCGGCGCGCTGAACCGAGACTCCGACGGCAACGTGACCGGGTTCAACTTCGCCTCAGACGACTACGCCAACTGGGTGCAGGGCACCAGTGGTGGCGGCAATCCGCCGTGGTGGGGCCTGGCCCCCGGCATGGACCTCCCCGGCCGCGTGCGGCGACGCGTATGCCTCGACGTTCCCCAACATCGGATGAGGCGCGTGCATCGTTCCTCTCGGCTGGCCCTTGCGGCGGCCTGCGTCGTCCTGGTGGGCGTCTCTGGCTGCGGCGGAGACGACCCGCCCGCGTCCTTGCAGATCAGTGGCGACTGCGCGCTGGGTGACGCCGACCTGCCACTGACCGACCTGGTGCCGCGGTCGTTGGTCAAGAAGCTCGTCGGGACAGGTGATTTCAAGACCACGCCCGGGCTGGTCGTCAAGGACCAGTCCCTGCCTGCGGCGTACGACGGGCGCTGTGATCTCAAGGACGACGACGGCAACCTGCTCGAGCTGGTGATCTTCAACCGCAAGGACCCCAGCTATGCCGAGGCGCAGAAGCTGATGTCCGAGGGCGACGCGACCGACGGGTTCGTGAAGATCGACGAGACGACTTTCGCCTTTCCTGAAGGCAAGAACGGCGCCCGGATCACGACGATCCTCCCCGACCGGATCGTGCGGCTCATCGTCGTACGCCCCGAGAAGGGGACCGACGCGATGAAGGAGGCCGGCCCGGCGATGGCCGAGGTCGTGAAGCGGGTGCAGGGGCTGAGCTGAGGCCAAGCCGAGAAGCAGTCGTCACCCCCGCCGGTTGAGCCTGTCGAAACCTCGTTCGTCGTACGCCCCGCCCTTACTCGGGCCAGATGACCTGGACGCGCTCGGCGGAGCCGGTGCGCATCAGGAAGCCGCCGCCCGGGGGGAGGGACTGGCCCAGCGCCGAGCGGGGGAGGCGGGCTCCGAACATGTCGGCGTCGCTGCTGGACTGCGGGGAGAGCATCATCCCGGAGCCCGTGCGCTTCAGGGCGACCACGGGGCCGCGGTAGATGCCGCCCATCTCGCTCGGCGTCCCGGAGGCAGCCAGCACCGAGCCCGAGTCGCGCAGCTGGTCGAGGTGCTTCTCCAGCAGCGCCGGCACCCAGCCGTCGGCGCCGAAGAGCTCGACGTCGTCGACCAGCGTCAGCAGGGGAGCGGGGTCGGCCCGCAGCTCCTCGAGCAGCGCGGTGACCTCGCTCTCGGTCGAGGACGTGTCGAAGGGTCCGTGGACGTCCGGGTGGTCGGCGCACAGGTCGCGCAGGGGACTGAGCCGAGGCGTGAAGACGACGACCTTCCAGCCCTGCTGCAGCGCGAAGGTCGCCATCGTGCGCAGCGTCGTCGAGCGGCCCGACCGCCGTGCACCGGTGACCAGCAGAGCCGGGCCGTGCTCGAACGCGTCGAGGGTGCGCAGGCCCAGGGTGTCGCCGCCGACCGCGAGCACCAGCGTCGACGGGGTGAGCGGCTCGCCCTCGACCGCGAGGGCCTCCTCGAGCCCGATCCGGACGGGCAGCACGTCGAGCCGGAACGGGCGCTGCTCGCGGGGTACGTCGGCGTACCGCTCCGTGGCCTCGCGGCCGATCGTCTGCAGCGTGGCCACCTGGGCGGTGCCGATCGCGTCGTCGGTGAGCAGCGCGACCTGGGTCTCCCGGATGCCCTCGGCCCGGAAGCCGCGACCGTCGGCCACGGTGGACGGGATCTGCCGCGAGTGCATCCCGATCGTGGTGAAGTCCGTCGAGTCGACCATCCGCATCAGCAGCTTGTCGTCGAACAGGGTCGACATCCGGCCGAGCAGCAGCGTGCGGTCACCGGTCATCACGACCCGGATCCCGACGGCCGCGCCCTCCTGCATGATCTGCTGCCAGGCCTGCACGAGCCGGCCGCTGTCGAGGCCGTCGTACGCCTGGAAGAAGCCCTCCCAGCGGTCGAAGAGCACGACCACGTAGGGCATCCGATCAGGTCCGTGCACGTGCTTGCGCTGCTCGGTGACGTCGGCGAACCCGGAGACCGCCAGCGCCTGCTGCCGGTCGGAGATCAGCTGACGCAGGCGGGTCACGAGCCGGTCCATCCGGTCGGTCTGGTCGCGGGTCACCACGGCGCCGACGTGGGGGAGGCCGACGAGGGGGAGCAGGGCGTTGTTGCCGCAGTCGACGCCGTAGAGGTGTACGTCGGCGGGGCTGGTGAAGCGACCGATGGCTCCGGCGAGTGCCCGCAGCGCCGTGGACCGTCCGGCGCGAGGGGCCGCCACGATGCCGAGGTGGCCGCCGCCCTCGAGGTTGAAGGTGGCCACGTCGCGGCGCTGCTCGGAGGGCACGTCGACCAGTCCGAACGGCAGCACCAGGTTGTCCGCGGACGGCGTGGCTGCCGGGAACTCGCCGAGGATGTCGTCGAGCGTGAGGGCCCCGGGGAGCGGCTCCAGCCACGGCTTGCGCATCGGCGGCAGCCCGAGCTCGTCACGGGCGTCGGTGATCGCGGCCACGAGCGCGGCCAGGTCGGTGGGCACGCTCATGTCGTCGTCCTCGGCCACGAGCTCGGTGGGTCCGCGACCGAGGTCGGCGAGGTGGTCCCAGTCGAGCGGCTCGTAGCGGACCGCGCCGCCGCCGGCACCTGCCGGTCGACCCCCGACGCGCGAGCTCTGGAACGGGATCAGCGAGGAGTGGCCCAGCCGGGCGTAGGCGCGGCCCGGGAACACCTTCGCGATCCGGGCCGCGGCCGGGGACTCGATCACGTCGTCGGAGTCGCCGGCGTCGGTCACCCGCAGGGCGATGCGCAGGTTGGTGTTGGACTTGATCTCCGCGCTGACGACGCCGGCGGGGCGCTGCGTCGCCAGGATGAGGTGTACGCCGAGCGAGCGGCCGCGGCGGGCCACGTCGACCAGGCCGGTCACGAAGTCGGGCAGCTCGGCGACCAGCGCGGCGAACTCGTCGATCACGATCAGCAGCCGCGGCATCGGCTCGTCGTCGGGCCCGCGACCGGCGAGGTAGTCCTCGATGTCCTTGGCGTCCGCACGTGCCAGCTGGTGCTCGCGCCGGCGCAGCTCGGCACCGAGCGACTCGAGCGCCCGGCTGGTCAGGTGGCCGTCGAGGTCGGTGACCATGCCGACCGTGTGCGGCAGCAGGTTGCAGTCCTTGAAGGCCGCGCCGCCCTTGTAGTCGACCAGCACGAAGTTGAACTCGTCGGGCCGGTTGCCCACCGCGAGCGAGGCGATCATCGTCTGGAGGAGCTCGGACTTGCCGGAGCCCGTCGTACCCGCGACCAGGCCGTGCGGTCCGTCGCTGCGGATGTCGATCGAGAAGACCCCGTCGGTGGACTCGCCGATCACCGCCTTCGTCGTACGCCCTCCGCGGGACCAGCCCGACATGATCCTGCGAGCGTCCGGCTGGTCGAGGCCGAGCACGTCGAGCAGCCGGCTCGCGCCGGGGAGGGAGGCGGAGAGGTCCTCGGTCGAGACGTCGCGGATCGGCGCGAGCGCCCGCGCGATCCGGTCGAGCCAGAGGGCGTCGACGAGATCGGGCCGGACGGCGTCGACGTTGCGCTCGGTGCTCACCTCGAGGTTGAGCTGGTCGCCCTCCCAGACCGCCACCGTGCTGCACTCCTCGGGCAGCTCGCGCACGGTCTGGTCGAGGCAGAGGAAGAAGATGCCGCACGACGGGCCCTGCTTGAGCAGCGAGATCACGCCCGGGGCCATCCGGATGCGGCGGGCTCCGTCGAGCACGACGATCCGGCAGGCCAGCCCGGAGCGTTCCTGCTCCTTGAGAGCGCTGCGGGCCTCGAGCTCCGCGAGCAGCTGGCTGATCTCCATCGCCTGGGTCTCGTCGTCGGTCGCCAGCCGCACCGGCCGGGGGTGGTCCTCGCCGTTGCGGGCGTGCGGCAGCCACTTGACCCAGTCCCAGTCGGCCGAGGCGTCCTCACCGGTGAGCACCGTCAGCGTCGTGTCCGAGGGGCTGTGCATCGCGGCCACCTGCGCGACTGCCCACATGGCGACCGACCTGGCGAGCTCGGGCGCACCTGCGATGCCGACGACGCCGGCCATCGGCAGGGTGA
Source organism: uncultured Actinomycetota bacterium (assembly GCA_963782305.1). Lineage (GTDB taxonomy): Bacteria > Actinomycetota > Actinomycetes > Propionibacteriales > Nocardioidaceae > Marmoricola. The sequence continues at coordinate 138,477 of CAWAJJ010000004.1, forward strand.
CCGGTACGTCGGGCGCCGTCCACAGCAGCGGTCCCTCGTGTGACTCCCTGGCCGGGTCCCGCAGCGACACCTCCGAGGGCAGGTCGGCGGTGCCGATCCGCAGGTGCAGGAAGTCGCTGTCCCAGCGACGCCGCTCCCAGAGCCGGGCGCGCGGGCCGGTCGCGAAGAGCAGCACGGTGGCGGGGTCGGGGAAGTTGCGGCGCCGGGTGCCGCGCTCGGAGACGAGCGAGTCGAGCGCCGCCTCCTCCACCTGCACGCGGCGCTTCTGGTAGTCCGCCATGTCGCGCACGTAGCGCTTCCTCGACTCACGACGCGAGCCGGTCGTGTTGGCGACCATCATCAGCGGGCTCGCGCCGATCATCATCAGGCTGTAGGCGGAGCCGGTGACGGCGTACAGCCCGACACCCATCAGCAGTGGCACCATCATCATCAGGACGTTGAACGGCGCCTTGTCGGGTCGCCGCGGCTCGGTCGGGACGTTGAACTCCTTGACGCCCGAGGCCGGGTGCAACCGCGGTGGGCGGTTGTAGTCGAGCTCCGGCGTGGCCGGGCTCGGGCTCAGCGAGGCGTCGGGCTGGGTGACCTCGACGCGTTCGAGGAGCACGGGTCCCAGGCCGAGCACCTGTCCCGGGACCCAGGGCGTGGGGCCGGTGAGGGGGCGGCGGTCCAGGTGCGCGAGGGGTACGCCGGTCCGCCGGGTCGATGCGGTCACCGAGCTGGAACTCCTGCACCATCTTGCGGCGGCCGATGCCCCAGCGACGCTTCTTCCTGGCCTCGGTGACCGAGCTCGCGGCCAGCACGATCGGCGCGGTGACCGGCTCGCGGCGCAGCGGGACCGGCATCACCCGGTCGAGGACGACGTCCTCGGGGGTCACGGTCACGGTGCCGTCGGTGGTGACCTCGAGCACCAGGACGTGCTCGACCCCCTCCAGCCCGGGCTCGTCCGCCAGGTCGGGCACCCGGATCGCGCAGTGCCTGCCGGCGCCGACGGTGGCCCGCCCGATGCCGAGCCGGTGCACGTGACCCGCGCCGGGACCCGAGGAGACGCGGATCTCGACGAGACCCTGTGGTTCGCGGACCCGCTGCGAGGACGGCTGCCCGAGCCCGAGGATGACGCCGTGCCGGATGGGGCTCTGGTCGATCAGCTGCTGGCCGTCGAGCAGCTCCTCGCCGAGGTAGAGGTCGACCGGCCCGGTGAGGGTGGGGACGCTGGCGGCGCCGGGCAGCGCGACCACGTTGGCGGGCAGGCCCTCGGAGCTGCCGGTGAGAGCCGTCGCGAGGTCGCACACCCGGGTCTCGGGCGTGTAGCTGAGCACGATGTCGTGCTGCGTCGCCGGGGCTGCAGCCTCGATCGTCACGAGCAAACGCATGTGGTCGCAATCTGGTCGCGGTGGAGGTCCGTCTGGATGAGGTTAAGGCCATCTTCGGCAAGACGGTCTATAGATGCAGATGTGGCGATTAGAGTCTGTTTCGTCCGCTTCTCTCCGGGGAAGAACAGGGGCGGGGGCGGAACGTAGCCGTGCCCACACGTTTCGCACTCGACATCACGGAGCATCGCCTCATGTCCCAGACGACCGACCAGGCCCGCAGCAGGGCCAACGGTGGCCCCTCTCTCGGCAAGAAGAAGACCCGGACCAAGGCCTCCTCGTCCTTCGCCTCGGTGCCGTCACCGCCCAAGCGCCGCCGGCCCGCGCTGACCGCGCTGGCCGTCCTGCTGATCGTGGGCGGTGCCGCCCTGGCCGGGTTGCTGGCGGTCAGGATGGACTCGCGCGAGCCGGTCCTGGTGGTCGCCGCGGACATCCCGGTGGGCCAGGAGATCACCAGGGACATGCTGAAGTCGGTGAACGTCTCCGGCGTCAACGCGGACAACTCGATCCCGGCCGACGGGCTGAACAGCATCCTCGGCACCTACGCGCGGCAGACGATCTACAAGGACCAGCTGCTCTCGACCAACCTGCTGCGCCGTGACCCTCCCCTGGAGGTCGACCAGGCCCAGGTCGGCGTACCCCTCACGTCGGGGAAGTTCCCGCCCGGTCTGCGCAGCGGTGACGCCGTACGCATGGTCCGGATCGGCGACTCGCAGTCGCCGCTCGCAGGCGCTGTGCACCGGTCTCGTGCTCAGGGTCGGGACCTCCAAGTCCGGCGGTTTCGGCAGCGACGCCAAGACCTCCGTCGCGACCGTGCTCGTGCCCCAGGCCGTGGTCGACGACGTCCTGGGCGCCACCGGCGACGACCAGCTCGGCATCGCGCTGGTCGGCCGTGGCGTGGCGATCGACGACGCCGACATCACCGAGCTCGCGGCGGGCAAGAACTGATGGCTCTGATCGCCTTCGCCTCGGCCAAGGGGTCGCCGGGCGTCAGCGTCACCGTCGCGGGCCTCGCTCAGCTGTGGCCCCGGCGGGTGGTCGTGGCCGACCTCGACCCGGCCGGCGGCGACACCGGGCTGCGCTACCGCGGCGAGAACGGCGACCCGCTCAACCCGTCGGTCGGACTGCTCTCGCTCGGCGCCGCGGTGCGTGCGGGCCAGAAGGCCGAGCTCGACGACCACCTGCAGACCACGGCCGGCGGCATGCGCACCCTCGTCGGTGTGAACACGCCGGGCCAGGTGCTCGGGCTCGGTGCCGCGTGGCAGCACATCGCGCTGACGCTGCGCCGGTCCAGGGAGTACGACGTGCTGGCCGACTGCGGTCGCCTCACCCCGGGCTCCCCGGCGATGTCGATCATCGAGCACGCCGACGCCGTCGTACTGATCAGCCGCGGTGAGCTCGAGGACATCGCCCACCTGCGTGAGCGCCTGCGCGGGCTGCAGTCCTCGCTCCACCTGGGCGCGATCGACGCCAAGCCGACCGGGATCGCCATGGTGGCCCCGGCCTCCGACTCGCGCGGCCTGACCGACGCCGAGCAGCTGATGGCCTCGGCCGGGCTGCCGGTCCGCGGGCTGGGCGTCATCGCCGAGGACTCGAAGACCGCCAACGTGCTGCGCACCGAGTCCGGCCGCAACATCCGCCGCTCCGTGCTGGTGCGCTCGCTCTCCGACCTGAGCACGCGCATCGACGCCCTGACCAACCTGACCGGCCGCATCCGTCAGAACGCGAGCTAAGACCATGGACCAGCAACTGCTGCGCGACCTGCGCACCGAGGTGGCCGAGGCGCTCTCGGTCCAGCGCCGCGAGGACACCGCCAACGGCCTGCCGACGATGAGCTCGGAGGACGAGCGCCAGTTCGCCCGGGCGGTGATCGCCCGCGTGCTCGAGGGCCACGCCGCCAAGGAGATCGCCAACGGGCGCACCCCACCGTCGGTCTCGGAGGAGTCCGAGCTCGCTGAGGGCATCCACGCCGCGCTGTACGGCGTCGGCCGGCTCCAGCCCCTGCTCGACGACCCCGAGGTCGAGAACATCGACATCAACGGCTGCGACGCGGTCTTCGTCGGCTACGCCAACGGCGAGGAGAAGCGCTTCCCGCCCGTCGCCGAGTCCGACGAGGAGCTGATCGAGCTCGTCCAGGTGCTCGGTGCCTACTCCTCGATCACCAGCCGCCCGTTCGACACCGCCAACCCCCAGCTCGACCTGCGCCTGCCCGACGGCAGCCGGCTCTCGGCCGTGATGGGCGTCTGCCAGCGGCCGTCGCTGTCGATCCGGCGCTCACGCATCCAGCGGGCCAGCCTCGACATGCTGGTGGAGAACGGCTCGATGTCTCCCGACCTCGCCGGGTTCCTCTCGGCGGCCGTGGCGGCGCGGAAGAACATCATGATCGCCGGGGCGACCAACGCCGGGAAGACGACGCTGCTGCGTGCCCTGGCCAACGAGATCGACCCGAAGGAACGGCTCGTCACCGTCGAGCGGGCGCTCGAGCTCGGCCTGGGCGAGTTCGAGGACCTGCACCCCAACGTCGTCGCGTTCGAGGAGCGGCTGGCCAACTCCGAGGGCTCCGGCGCGATCCAGATGGGCGAGCTGGTCCGCCGCTCGCTGCGGATGAACCCCAGCCGGGTCATCGTCGGTGAGGTCCTCGGCGACGAGATCGTCACCATGCTGAACGCGATGAGCCAGGGCAACGACGGCTCGCTGTCCACGATCCACGCGAACTCCTCGCTCGAGGTGTTCAACCGGATCTGCACCTACGCCATCCAGTCGGTCGAGCGGCTCCCGGCCGACGCCACGATGATGCTGATCGCCGGCGCGATCGACTTCGTGATCTTCGTCGAGCGCCGCAACGAGTACGCCGAGGGTGGCGGCCTGCGTCGGCTCATCACCTCGGTGCGCGAGGTCAACGGTGTCGACGGGCGCGTGCTCTCCAGCGAGGTCTTCGCCGAGGGTCCGGACGGGGTGGCCGTGGCCGCTGCGCCGATCCAGTGCATCCAGGAGCTCGTCGCCGCCGGCTACCAGCCCCACCACATGGGGGCTGATGCATGAGGACCGACCAGCTGCTGATCGTCCTCCTCGGTGCGCTCATCGGGGGCGGCATCGCGCTGCTCGTCCACTCGCTCCAGGTGGTCGACGAGACGCCGAAGCCGGTGCAGCCGTCGTCGCTGCTGCCGCAGCTCAAGCGCCTCGGCGCGCGGATCCCGCTGGCGATCCTGGCCGGCATCGTGATCCTGCTGCTCACCCGCTGGATCGTGCTCGGTGGTGCCACGGCGCTGCTCGTCTTCTTCGCCCCGTCGCTGTTCGGTGGCGCCCGCTCCGAGCGGGTGGCGATCGCCCGGCTCGACGGCCTGGCGGCGTGGACCGAGTCGCTGCGAGACACGATCGCCGGTGCGGTCGGCCTCGAGCAGGCGATCCCGGCAACGGCCACAGCCGCTTCTCCGTCGATCCGCCCGCAGCTGCTCGACCTGTCGGACCGCCTCCGGGTGCGTACGCCGCTCGCCACCGCGCTCCAGCAGTTCGCCGACGACCTCGACGACGCGAGCGCCGACCTGATCGTGGCCGCACTGATGCTGAACTCCCAGCTGCGCGGTCCCGGGCTCCGTGACGTGCTCACCTCGCTGGCCGGCTCCGCACGCGACGAGCTGGAGATGCGCCGCCGGGTCAACGCCGGCCGCGCGAGCACGCGGCGCAGCGTGCAGATCGTCATGGGCATCACGGTGCTGTTCGTGCTGGGCCTCGCGCTGTTCAACAAGAGCTACGTCGAGCCCTACTCCGGCACCGTCGGCCAGATCGTGCTGTTCCTGATCCTCGCCTGCTTCGCCGCCGGGTTCTTCTGGATGCGTCGGCTGGCCGCCTTCGAGCTGCCCGAGCGGTTCCTGTTCTCCGCCCAGAGCACGGGCAACGCCAGTCGGGGGGCTTCCCGATGACCGCGGTCATGTTGGTCGGGGCGTGCGCCGGCCTCGGCGTACTCCTCCTGGTGCTGCAGTTCGACACCGGCCGGGCCAGCGGCGCCTCCGAGCTGGCTCGCCTCGATGCCGCCCGCGCGCGCACCCGTCGTACGGCCGTGCTGCATGCGGAGGAGGAGACCGAGGAGCGCGAGTCGCTGCGCGTGCGCAAGCTCGGCGCGCAGATCCGCGCCGTCTTCGAGGCGCGCGGCTGGAACCTGCCGGCCGGCACGCGCGCCGACCTCGCGGTGGTCGGCGGCACGGTCGAGGGACACCTGGGGATGAGCGTGCTCGCCTGTGTCGCCGGGCTGTTCGCACCTACCGTCGCCCTGGCACCGGCGATCTACTTCTTCGGCGCGAGCATCTCCTCGCCGCTGTGGCTGGCGCTGCTCGGCGGCCTGATCGGCGCCGTACTCCCCACCCTGCAGCTGCAGGGGACCGCGAAGGAGCGTCGCCGCGACTTCCGCCACGTGGTCAGCTCCTTCCTCGACCTGGTCTCGATGAACCTCGCCGGTGGACGTGGAGTGCCCGAGGCACTCCAGTCGGCGGTCAGCCTCAGCAACGGCTGGGCGATGGTGCGCATCCGCGAGACCCTGCAGAGCGCGCGGCTGCAGGGCATCACCCCGTGGTCGGCGCTCGGCGACCTGGGCGAGGAGATGGCCGTCGAGGAGCTGCGCGACCTCGCCGCGGCCCTGGCGCTGGTGGCCGAGGACGGGGCCAAGGTCCGCGAGTCCCTGGCCGCACGTGCCGTCTCGATGCGCCAGCGCGAGCTCGCCGACGCGGAGGGTCGGGCCGCCCAGCGCTCCCAGTCCATGCTGATCGCCCAGCTGCTGCTCTGCATGGGCTTCCTGTTGTTCCTGATCTATCCGCCCATCTCCCAGATCCTGGGGTTCTGATCCTGTGTGCCCACTCTGCGAGATGGGTATGACTCATCCGTCCAACCAACTGGAGGTAGTTCGTCCATGTCGAACTTCGTGAATCCCCTGAACCCGATCGGGTTCTGCCTGCTCATGCTCGAAAGCCGTCTCGCACGCACCCGGCGCGAGGACGGCGCCTCCGCGGTGGAGTGGGTGATCATCGCGGCCATCGTGGTGGGCATCTGCATCGCGGTCGCCGCGATCCTGCGCACTGCCCTGGTCGACAAGGCCAGCCAGGTCGGAAGCGACGTCGGCAGCCAGTGACCCGAGCGGCAGGTGCACGTCGGCTCCGTCCCAGCAGGGACGAGAGCGGTGCGTCGGCCGTGGAGCTGGTCATGTACATGCCGCTGTTGATGTTCACGATCCTGCTCGCGGTCCAGTTCTCACTGATCTACCTGGGCGGCCAGGTCGCCTCAGGGGCGGCGCGTGAGGCGGCTCGGACCGCGCGCGTGACCCAGGACGGCGCTGCGGCCAAGGCCGTCGGCGACCGGATCGTGGCCCAGATCGGGAAGGGCGTCCTCGACGACGCCCGGGTCGAGCCGCACGTGGGCGAGGACGTCGCGAGCGTGACGGTCAGCGGGAGGGCCGCGCAGATCCTCCCGGTCATCGACTTCCCGCGCGTCACCGAGACCGTCGAGGGTCCGATCGAGCGGTTCGTCGAGGACGACGGCGCCGGAGCGGTCCCGTGAGACGCGTCTTCCGCTGGTTGAGCTTGTCGAAACCCCGCCGGTTGAGCTTGTCGAAACCCCGCAACGAGCGCGGGTCGATGGCCGTCGAGGTCGTCGTACTCATCCCGGTGCTGTTCATGTTCACCCTCTTCGTCGTCGCCGGTGGGCGCTACGTGAACGCGCGCGCCGACGCCGACGCGACCGCCCGTGACGCAGCCCGCGCTGCTTCCCAGAGCCACACTCGCGCGGGCGCCGAGTCCGCCGTACGCACCGCCATCGCCAAGGGCCTCCGCGCCACCCGCGACTGCCAGCCGACCGGCCTGTCAGGGAACTTCGAGTCCGGCGGCACGGCCGTCGTACGCCTCAACTGCACGGTCAGCTATGAGGATCTGGGCATGCTCGGCATCCCCGGCTCGATCGACGTGGACGCCGAGGGCCACGCCCCCATCGACACCTACCGGAGCACCCGATGAGGCGGCGTGGGGGGCGGCTTCGACATGCGAATGTGGCTCGTGCGTCCAGAGGAGCGTTCATCCGCCCCTTCAGCGACATTCGCATGTCCTGGCGCGGCGTGAGGGGGGTCCGCCTGCCACGGGTGGGGTCCTTCAACATGCGAATGTGGCTCTTGCGGCCAAAGAGACACCCATGCGCCCCACCAGCGACATTCGCATGTCCAACGCCCGCCCACCCGGCCCGCCCCGCCCCGCCCGGCGAAACCGAGACGAGCGCGGCTCCGCCACGATCTTCATGATCGGCTTCGCGATGGTCCTCTTCCTCTGCGCCGGCCTCGTCATCGACGGCGGCCTGGCGATCAACAAGCGGATGCGCATCGCCGACGACGCCGAGCAGGCAGCGCGGATCGGCGCCGACAGCATCGACGTCAACGAGTTCCGGCGTTCGGAGAAGCTCGTGATCAACGAGTCGCTGGCGCGCCAGCGGGTCAACGGCTACATGTCCGACCTCGGCTACGGCTCAGGCAACTTCGAGGTCAAGTTCCCCAACGGCCACGTGTGGGTCCAGGTCAACGCCCCGAGCAAGACCTACATCCTCCAGCTGGTCGGGGTGAAGTACCACCCGTACGCCTCCGCCGAAGCCCTTCCCGACACCGACGGGGCCATCCCCGGCCAACCCGATCCCGGCCAGCCCAACGCGGCGCCGTAGGCGAGAGATCCAGGAGAACCATGAGCAACCAGATCACTCCCGACCAGCCGGACTCCACGCTGGAGCCGCGGTCCACCGACCCCGGGCGCTTCCAGCAGTCCGCCGGACCGGCCGAGGCCGCCTCCGGGGGCAGCCGCGCCCTGTCCGTGCTCGCCCTGTTCGCGCTGGTCATCGGGGTGCCGCTGGCCCTGTGGCTGCTCGCCGGCTCCGACCCGTTCCCCACCAAGCTCCCGGACAAGGACACCCTGACCGGCCAGATCACCTTCACCACGCTGCTCAACGTGCTGTTGTTCATCGTCTGGGTGGCGTGGGTCTTCTTCGTGGTCTGCGTGTTCGTCGAGATCGCCGCCGCCCGCCGCGGCGGTCTCGCCCAGCCGGTGCCCCTGGGTGGTCCGCTGCAGAAGCTCGCACGGGCCCTGGTCGGCGCCGTGCTGCTCGCCGAGGTCATCTCCGGTGGTGCTGCGTCGGCGATGGTCACTCCTGAGCACACCGGGACGCAGGTCTCGGCGGCCGCCGTACAGCAGGACGCCGCGGACCAGGCCACGGACGCCGCCACCAAGACCCGACTGGAGCGCAAGTCGGCGCACGAGATCACCGCGCAGGAGCACCTGCTGGGGCACAAGGTCTACACGGTCGCGGCACCGAAGGACGGCTACCACGACAACCTCTGGGACATCGCGGAGAACCACCTCGGCGACGGTCGGCGCTACAAGGAGATCTACGAGCTCAACAAGGACCTGCTGCAGCCCGACGGCCGCAAGCTCCAGCTCGCCCGGCTGATCCAGCCCGGTTGGAACATGGTGATGCCCGAGGACGCCGTGGGGGTCCACCGGATGACCGAGGCGCCGCGGGTCGAGACGCCACCGACACCGCCGCCCATGCAGCAGACGGGCGTCGACACCGGCGCCGACATGGCTGCCGAGCAGGGCGTGCAGGAGATGCCCGGTGGGCTGCTCGGCACGGGCCTGCTCGCCGCCACCGCCCTGGCCGCGCTCGCGTTCGAGCGCCGGCGTCGCATCGGTGCCCGCTCGGGTGCCGAGGACGTCGAGGCCGAGCTCCGGGGTGCCGCGACACCGACTCGCGCCGCCTTCCTCGACCGCGCTCTGCGTGACCTGATGGCCGCGTGCCGCGAGGCCGCCGCCCCCCTTCCTGCGGTGTACGCCGTGGTGCTCGACGACACGTCCGTCACCCTCCGCCTCGCCCCGGCATCGCCCACTCCGCTGGGGGAGTGGCACACCGCCGACGCGGGTGCGACCTGGGTGCGCGACCACTTCGAGCCGAACGCCGAGCTCGACGTCGAGGCCTCGCCGTACCCCGCACTGGTCAGCCTCGGCATCGACGAGACCGGCCGTGACGTCCTGGTCGACCTCGAGGCCGCCGGTGGCGTGGTCGCCATCGACGGCGACCCCAACGTCGCGAGCGAGGTCGCGGCGGCGATCGCGCTGCAGAGCGGTACGGCGTCCTGGGCCACCGACGTCCGGGTCACGGCCACCGGTCTGCCGGCCGGCCTGGCCGGTGTCGGCGACGAGCGCATCCGCATCGTCGAGGACCTCGGCCCCGAGATCGACACCCTCGAGCAGGGCCTCGAGACGCTGCGCGCCGACGTGCTCACCGGTCGGGTCGGCCGCCGGTCGACGACGCCCTCGCAGCTCGTCGTGGTCGGTCACCTGACCGAGGACGAGATCGGTGAGCGCCTGGTCGGGCTGACCGGTCCGGAGCGGCAGTCGCTGTCCGTCGTACTCGCCGGCGGGCACCAGGCCGCCCGCTGGACCCTCCAGGTCGACAGCTTCGGCCACCTGCGGCTCGACGAGCTCGGCATCACCGTCACCGCCAACCGGATCGGCCACGAGCAGGTGCAGGGTGTGGCTGCTCTGTTCGAGGCGGCCCGCCTGCCCGACAGCCCCGACGACGGCGGCCAGGTGCGCATCCCCGAGCCGCTGCGCCAGGTCGACGACGCTTCCTGGACCACCGCGCCGCGACGCGTCGGTGTGCTGGGCACGATCGCCGTCACCGGCGTACCCACCGCGGAGGAGGCACGCGGCGAGCAGCTCACCGAGCTGGTCACCTACCTCGCGCTGAACCCGGAGGGCGTGCACCCCAACGTGCTGGCCGGAGTCCTGTGGCCGCGCGGCGTGACCGCCGACGTCAGCGACGCTGCCGTCGAGCGTGCGCGCGCCTGGCTCGGTGATGACCTGCACGGCCACGCCTATCTGCGTCAGGACGCCGAGGGGCGGCTCTCCCTCAGCGACGCCGTCGTCTGCGACTGGGACGCCGCGCGTTCGCTGTTCCTGCGCGCCCGGGCCGCCAGCTCGCGCCGTGACGAGATCGAGCTGCTTCGTCGTGGGCTGCAGCTCGTGCGGGGCGAGTCGTTCGCGGGCATCCCGGAGGGGCGCTACGGCTGGGTGGCCCATCACGACCTCGAGCGCACCATCCGCCGCGTCGTGGTGGCCTCCTCACACCGGCTGGTCGATCTGCTCTCCGGCGACGACGACCCGGGTGGCGCAGCCGCCGCTGCCGAGGCCGGCCTCCGCCTCGACCCGGCCAACCAGCTCCTGTGGCGCGACCTGCTGCGTGCGCGCTACGCGAGCGACGGCCAGGCCGGCGTACGCCGAACCCTCGACGCCATGGGCACCCCGCTCCAGGCCATCCCCCTGGAGGCGGAGACCGAGGCCCTGATCCAGGAGTACCTCCCGGAGCAGACCTCGACCGGCTGGGGGCTGAGGGGCTGCAGGTTTCCCCGGGCGTCCTCGTCGTCGACATCGGGACGCTCGCTGATCGAGACCATGTTCGCGATCCGCCCCTGGGCCCGTTGGCCGGGCTTGCGGCGGGGCTTGCGCATGATCCGCCCTGTGCGCAGAGCCGAGGCCACCTCACGCTTGAGGCTGCCGCGGGGTTGGAGATAGATGAACCGGTAGATCGTCTCGTGGGACACGTTCATCTCCGGGTCGTGGGGGAACTCCTTGCCCAATCGTCCCGCGATCTGCTCGGGTGAGTCCTTCTTGCGCAGATCGCTGAGCACCCGCGCCCGCAGGACCGGGTTCGTCTCCAGTCTGCTCGGCTGGGGACGAGACCCTTCCACCCAGGCGCGTGCGTGTGCGCGGGTGGCCGAGTAGACCTGTCCCTCACAGGTGTTGCGGGCGATCTCGCGCGAGACCGTCGAGGCCGACCTGCCCAACCCGGTCGCGATCGTGCGGATCGAGCACGCAGTCGCCAGCCCGCACACGATCTTGATCCGTTCCTCGAGCGAGCCCCGGCCGGCCGGGGAAACCGGTCGTTGGCGGGCGTTGCAACACCCATCAACGACAGGGATCGGCCCACAACCCCGTCCGCTTTGTCACCCGCGCGGCCAGAGCTTGACGAGGCACCACATGGCGACCAGCCAGGCCAGGCCGATCGGTACGTCGCCCGCGTCGATGCCGTGGTTCTCGGTGATCGAGTAGAGCGTTCGCCCCGCATAGCGATGGTGCCCGGCAACCGCTGCGACAGCGAGCACCGTCAGCACCAGACCGACCACCACGATGCAGACGCGTCGTGCCACAGCACTCCTCGGTCGACGGATGGGCCGCCACCTTAACCAGCGCCGAATCGTCGGTTGACCGTGCCCGCGCAACAATGGACCCATGACCGACGCAGTCACCCTCACCCCCAGCCCTCTCCTTGGCCTCCCCGGCGCGGTGAGTGGCGACGGGATCGATGCTCCTGTCGCGGCGCACTACGGGTCGTTCAACGGCGAGCAGCGGGCGCTGGTCGCCGGCAACGGGTTCGTGGATCTCTCGCACCGTGGCGTGATCCGGGTCAGCGGGCCCGACCGGCTCACCTGGCTGCACTCCCTGACGACGCAGCACCTCGAGGCGCTGCAGCCCGGCGTACCCACCATCACGCTGGTGCTCTCGCCGCAGGGGCACGTCGAGCACGCGATGTACGGCGTCGACGACGGCGAGGCGTTCACCGCCCACGTCGAGCCGGGGGAGGCCGCGCCGCTGGTGGCCTGGCTCGACCGGATGCGGTTCATGATGCGCGTCGAGGTCGAGGACCTGACCCAGGACCTGGCCGTTGCCTGGCGCCCGGTTGCCGCGCCGCCCAACGAGCCGATCGACGCGATGACCTCCGGCAAGTACGACGTCTTCCCCCGCTCCGAGCTCGAGGCGTACGCCGCAGCAGCAGGTCCGGCCGCCGGGATGTGGGCGTTCGAGGCGCTGCGGATCGCACGCGGCGAGCCCCGGCTGGGCCAGGACACCGACCACCGCACGATCCCCAACGAGGTCGGCTGGATCCCGTCCGCCGTACACCTCGACAAGGGGTGCTACCGCGGGCAGGAGACGGTCGCCCGCGTGCACACGCTCGGTCGCCCGCCGCGCCGGCTGACGCTGCTCCACCTCGACGGCTCCGACAACCGGCTGCCCGAGCGCGGCGCCCCGGTGCGGGTCTCGACAGGCTCACCTGAGGGAGGCGACGGCAAGGAGGTCGGCTTCGTGGGCAGCTCGGCGCGCCACCACGAGTACGGCCCGATCGCGCTCGCCCTGCTCAAGCGCAACGTGCCGCTCGACGCCGAGCTGGATGCCGACGGCCTGCCCGCGATGCAGGAGACCGTGGTCGACCCGGAGGTCGGCCTGCACGTCCGTCCGCTGCGCTGACCTGCCGGACCAGCAGGACTGGTCAGCGGTACGCCGGGCCGGCGACCAGCCGTTCCAAGGGGCCGTACGGCGGCACGTCGAGCTTCGGTGTCTCGAGCGGCCCGGCGGTCTCACAGGCGTGGCGGGAGACACTGCACCGCACCCACGCGCGGCGCATGGTCGCGTCGCCGGAGGCGTAGTTCGGGTCCCGGGCCACGACGATGAACTGGTCGCTGTCCTCCCAGCGGGGGCTGCCGGTGTCGTACCACCCGAACCGGCCGTCGAACGTGGCGCGCACCGCACCGGTTGCGCTGTCGCGCACCTGCAGCGGCTGTTGGTAGACGTCGTAGCCGCGCTCGTCGAAGGCGGCGACCTTCCCGGTGAGGATGGACGCGCCGTCCGGAGCGAACGCGTTCGCCGTCTCGTGCTTCGGGAGCGACCACGCCGGCCCCCCGGAGGCAGGGGTGACGTAGGTGCGGCCGGTCTTCTCGATGCGTAGGGCCAGGTCCCCGCGCGCGCTGGCCGCGACCGCGGTGTCGGCGGAGATGGGTTCGGTGGTGTCCTGGGCCAAGTTCCACCGAGTGGTGTGCTGATAGGCCCGGACCAGGGCACGGTCGGCCGTCAGGTCGAGTACGTCGAGCTGCTCGTTGAGGAAGGTCCTTCGGGCAACCTGGTGGCCGTCGCTGGTGCGGGCGATCAGGACTGAGGCCTGCCGACGATTGCCCATGACCCACGCGAACGTGCTGCCGTCCGCAGACACGACGACGTACGGCGCCGCGTAGCGAGCGCGTGCCAGGACGGTCGTGGAACCGTCCCCGTTGACGCGGACCACCTCAGGTCGGTCAGCCGGGGTGGTGACGACGAGCAGATCGCTGTTGCCGGCCGCGGCGAGGGACTCCACCATCCCGGACACGTGCACGACCGTGGCGTGCGTGCCGTGGTGCAGCGTGTGCGTGCCCACGTCGTACCAGGACAGCTGCGGGTCGGGTCCGCGGGTCAGCCGGGTCGGGTCGATGGTGACGGCGGCCCCGGAGGACGTGGGTGCGGCAGTCGCGTCTGGTCTTGCCAAGGGAGACGGCGCCGAGGCCGGCGCGGGGTCTGAGCTCGCCCCGCAGGCGGTCAGGAGCACCAGGGCGCTGAGGGCGCCCGCGGTCCGCGGAAGGTGTCGCATGCTGACCATGGTGCGCCCCAGCACCATGGCCGGGGACGAGACCGTCGGTCAGTAGGCGCCGCGGGAGCTGAAGACGGCTCCGAAGGTGCGGGCCAGGATGGTGAGGTCCTGGAGCATGGACCAGTTGTCGACGTAGTAGAGGTCGAGGCGGATGGCCTCGGACCAGGACAGCTGGGAGCGGCCGGAGACCTGCCACAGGCCGGTCATGCCGGGGCGGACGCGGAGGCGGCGGGCCATGTCGTCTTCGTACTGGGCGACTTCGTGGCGCAGCGGGGGGCGGGGTCCGACCAGGGACATGTCGCCCTTGAGGACGTTGACCAGCTGGGGCAGCTCGTCGACGGAGAACCTGCGGAGCCAGGTGCCGGGCGCGGTGATGCGGGGGTCGTTCTCCATCTTGAACAGACCACCCTCGTAGCCCTGCTTGGCGTGCAGCTCGGCGAGGAGCTCCTCGGCGTTGGTGACCATGGTGCGGAACTTCCAGCAGTGGAAGGCGGCGCCGTCGCGGCCGATGCGGGTCTGGCGGAACATCACCGGGCCGCGGTCGAAGGCCCAGATCCGGAACGCGGCGAACGCGAAGACCGGGGAGAACGGCGAGCAGCAGGCCGAGGGAGCCGATGATGTCGAAGGTGCGCTTGGCGCGGCGTACGGCCTCTTGGGAGCGGGGCTTCTCCAGGTGGATCAGCGGCATGCCGCCGACGGGGCGCACGCTGATCCGCTCCGAGGACACGTCGGTGACCGAGGGTGCGATGACCACGGCGATGTCTTCGTGCTCGAGGTCCCAGGCGAGGCGGCGCATCTCGACCGAGGTGCTGAACGCACCTCCGGCGAGGAAGACGACGTCGGCCTCGGCGTCGATGGCGACCTGGGCCAGGGAGCGGGAGGCGCCGAGGAGCGGGATGCCGGAGTGGGTCGCTGAGCGGTCGCCGGGCTCGGGGGTCAGGGCGCCGATGACGTTGTAGCCGAGCCACTTCTCGCGGCCCAGGATCGCGGCGATCTCGTCGACGTGGCCCTCGCCGCCGGCGATGACGACGCGGTGCTGGAGGGCGCCGGAGCGGCGGGCGCTCTGGACGCTGCGGCGCAGCAGCAGCCGGCCGAGGACCAGGACGGGGATGCCGATCGCGAAGGCGAGCACGAAGAAGCCGCGGGAGAGCTCGAACTGGACCAGGAAGCAGCCGATGCCCACGGTGGCCGCGGTGACCAGCGAGGCGTTCACCACGGACTTGTACTCGTCGAGACCCGCGCCGAAGGACTGCGGGCGGTAGCCACCGAAGAGGAAGATGGCGGCGATCCAGCCGACGATCATGATCGGGCCGGCGACCTGCAGAGAGTTGCTGACCTGGACGGACGGGATCCCGGCCGAGAAGTGCAGGCTCTCGCGGCCCAGAATGGCGGCGAAGACGCTGAAGGTGATGAGCACCAGGTCCATGCCGAACGCGACGGTCGGAATGTAGCGAAGACCACCACGTGGTGGCGCGTTCAGCCGAGTCGACTGAACGACAGATGTAGTCATTGAGAATCCCCCGATTTCAACCGATATACCCATGTTGGGGTATCGGGTTCCTACCTTAGTTACGAGTGAGCGGTTCGGGGGTTACGGGATACCTCAAAGGGTCCACGCGGTCTAGTCCGGCAAACGCCAAGCGGCAGCATTGTTGTCGAACGCCTCCAACCCTCGGTGTTGTCGGATCCAGCCCCACACCAGCGGGCCCAGCAGCAAAAGGCCCGCTCCGATGATGCCCACTCCGGCCGGAGGCACACCCAGCATCTTGAGTCCAGTGAGGGTGAGCACGATCACGATGCCCCGTCGGATCACCGACTGGGACACCCAGGCCGCCATCCGGGCGCCGACGAACGTTCCCGGCGTACCCCCGAGGATCAGCGGGATCAGCACCGCCCAGGTGACGCCCTCGTTGAACACGTGACCGATCGCGGCCGCCAGCACCAGGGGGACCGCCTGGACGAGGTCGGTGCCGACGAGGCGTACGGCGGACAGGGTCGGGTAGAGCAGCAGCAGGGCCACCATGATCAGCGACCCGGAGCCGACCGAGGTGATCCCCACGAGCAGGCCGCCGATGGCGCCGACCAGGATCGTCGGCACCACGCGGACCTTCGGGTCGGTCGTGGGGGCGATGTTGCCGCCGCTGACCTGGCGGAGCTGGAGATACATCCGCAGCGTGTACGTCGCTGCCGTGAACAGGAGCGCGACCCCGATCGCCGTGGTCAGGAACTCCTGCTGCTCCTTCGCCCCACCGACGCTCTTGACGATGAAACCGCCGGCGAAGGCGAACGGCACCGATCCGATGATCAGCATGCCGGCCAGGCGCAGGTTGGGGGAGCCGCGTCGCCAGTGCACGCTCGCGCCCACCGACTTGTTCACGCTGGCGGCAACCAGGTCGTTGGCCACCGCGGCCGCCGGGTTGACCCCCAGGAAGATCAGCGCCGGCGTCATCAGGGCGCCGCCGCCCATGCCGGTGAGGCCGACCACGATGCCGACGCCGAAGCTGACGATGAGGATCGAGAAGGCGGAGTAGGTGAGGAGGTCGCTCATGAGTCGGCCTTGTGGAAGGGGAGGTGGGGCATCAGGTCGTCGAGGGCGTCCGCGATGGTGCGGCCGGTCGTGTCGATGCGTACGGCGGCGTCCGCGGGCTCCTCGTAGGGGCTGGAGATGCCGGTGAACTCGGGGATCTCGCCGGCCCGCGCCTTCGCGTAGAGGCCCTTGCGGTCGCGGCGCTCGCACTCCTCGAGCGGGGTGGCGACGTGGACGAGCACGAACTCGCCGCCGGCCTCCTCGACCATCTGGCGGACCTGCTTGCGGGTCTCGTCGTACGGCGCGATCGGCGAGCAGATCGCGATGCCGCGATGGCGGGCGATCTCCGCCGCCACCCAGCCGATCCGCCGGATGTTCGTCTCGCGATCGGCCTTGGAGAAGGTGAGACCGGCGCTGAGGTTTCGTCGTACGACGTCGCCGTCGAGGCTGGTCACCGTGCGGCGGCCGTCCTCGAGGATCAGGTCGCGCAGCGCCTGGGCGAGCGTCGACTTGCCGCTGCCGGAGAGGCCGGTGAAGAAGACCACGACGCCGCGCTCGTCCACGTCGGGCTGGTCCTGGTCGACGATCGCCGCGATCTGCGCGGGCCACTCGCCTGCTCCGGAGAGGCCGAGCACCTCGGCGGTGGCGTAGTTGGCGGCCACCTGCTGGCCGAGTCGGTGGTCGAGCTCGGGGTCGCCGTGGGAGGGAAGAGGTACGGCGACCACGTGCGCCTTGATCCCGTTGGTCCGGAGGATCTCGGCCGCGGCAAGGGTCGTGCGGACCAGCCCGACCGGCGAGACGTCCTGGGGGGTGCCGGTGCCGCTCAGAGCGAGAAGCACGACGCCTGCGGTCTCGGCCCGTTGCTCGATCAGGCCGAAGTCGTCGTCGGTGAGCGGGGCCGCGACCGGGACGACCAGCGCCCCGGCGTACTGCTCACGCGCCTCGGCCGGCGTCAGGTGCAGTCGACGGAAGGGGCCGTAGGAGGGCGTGGAGAGGGGGGTCAGGGCGTCGGGGGCCCATCGGGCGAGGGGGAGGCCCTCGGGGTCGACGAGCTCGATCTCGGGGGCGTCAGCCAGCTCGGCGGGGAGGGCCAGGGTGACGCCGGGGTCCGAGACGTCGAAGGCTGTCTGCGGGGCCAGGGCACCGGAGAGGAGCAGCTCGAGGTCGTCCAGCTCGCGTGGGCTCGGGCAGTACTGCGGTGCGGGCACCGGGCAATCGTGCCAGACCGGACGGGCGGATAGCGTCGCCTTCATGGTTGCCCCCGTCGTCATCGCCGAGATCGTCCGCTCCGGAATCGTGGAGGGCCACCACCACGGCTCGTGGGTGGCACTCGCTGCCGACGGCTCGGTGCTCGCGTCCGCGGGGGACGTGACCGGGCCGATGCTCCCGCGTTCCTCCAACAAGCCGCTCCAGGCGCTCGGCATGGTCGAGGCGGGACTCGGCCTCGAGGGGGAGCTGCTCGCGCTGGCCTGCGCCTCCCACTCCGGGGAGCCGTTCCACATCGACGGCGTACGCCGCATCCTCGACTCCGCCGGACTCACCGAGGACGCGCTGCAGACTCCGCCCGACTACCCGCTGGACGACGCGGCGCGGGAGAAGCTGATGCGTTCCGGCGGGGTGAAGGCGTCGATCCTGATGAACTGCTCGGGCAAGCACGCCGCCATGCTCGCGACCTGTGTCGTCAACGGGTGGCCGATCGCTTCGTATCTCGAGGTCGACCACCCGCTCCAGGTGGCGATCCGGGCGACGTTCGAGCGGATGACCGGTGAGTCCGCCCAGGTCGCGGTCGATGGCTGCGGGGCTCCGTTGCTGTCGACGTCGCTGACCGGGTTGGCGCGGGCGTTCTCCCGGCTTGCGACGGGCGGGGTTTCGACAGGCTCAACCGGCGGTGGTTCGGTCGGCGGGGGTTCGGTTTCGGCGAGCACCCGGGTTGCGGAGGCGATCCGGAACCACCCGGAGTACGTCTCCGGCACCACCCGCGACGAGCTGAGGCTGCTGCGGGCCATCCCCGGGGCGATCGGCAAGGCGGGGGCCGAGTCCTGCTACGCCGTCGCGCTGCCCGACGGCCGTGCCTTCGCCACCAAGACCGACGACGGCGGTGCCCGTGCACGGCCCGTCGTGATGGCCGCGCTGCTCGAGAAGCTCGGCGTGACCGAGGAGGCCGGCGTGGACGGCCGGGCCGTGCGGCGTACGGGCGAGTCGGTGCTGCTCGGTGGCGGCAAGCCGGTCGGTGAGGTTCGCGCCGTCGTCGCGGTCTAGACGGTTGCTGTCTGGCGGCTAGCAACCTCAAACGTTCATCTTTCATTGTGAGATAAGGGTGTTTGTGACTCGCTTCACCGTCTGTGGGTTTGCTTTTGCTAGCAAGAGTTAGCAGGATGAAGCCATGGCCAAGATCAAGGTCGGCAAGACCGTCTCGTCGCTCGGGGAGTACCTCCACGAGCAGCGGGTCAACGCCGAGCTCTCGCTGAGGCAACTGGCGGAGCAGACGGGCGTGTCGAACCCATACCTGAGCCAGATCGAACGCGGTCTGCGCAGGCCATCGGCCGAAGTGCTGCAGCAACTGGCAAAGGCACTACGGATCTCTGCTGAGCAGCTCTACGTGCAGGCCGGGATCTTGAACCCCGATGACGGGCAGGTTCGTTCAGTCGAGCTGGCCATCCTCGGGGACCCCGTGCTCACCGAGCGGCAGAAGCAGTCCCTGCTGGACGTCTACCAGTCCTTCAGGGCGGTCGCCGAGAACGCCCTACCCATCGAAGTCCCTGAGCCCACACCGGTGACGGAAGTCATCGGGCTCGAGACATCAACAGAAGGAGAACGACATGGCTAAGACCCAGTCCAAGATCATCACCGAGACCGTGAAGCCCCTGTACGCCGTCGCCGGCGCCACCGAGGTCGCCTACGAGTTCGCTCGTGGCTACACCATCGAGGCGCAGAAGACCGCTGTCGAGCGCTTCAACGACGTCCAGAAGAGCGTCAACAAGATCGAGCGTGAGCCCAAGGCGCTGCAGAACCAGGCCCTCTCCGCCGTCAACGCCCGCGTTGCCGAGCTGCAGAAGGACGCCAAGGACGCGCAGGCCAAGTTCGAGGCCCGCGTGACCGAGCTGCAGAAGGCCGCCACCGCGCTGCCGAAGAAGGTCCAGAACGAGATCGACGACACCGTCACCGAGCTCGCCAAGACCTACGCCGACCTCGTCGACCGCGGCGAGAAGATCGTCGCCGCCATCCGCAAGGACGGCGTCAAGGCCGCCACCGCGGTGCGCAAGGCTCCGTCGAAGTCCTCCGTGGTTCGCCGCGAGAAGGCCAAGGTCGCTGCTGACAAGCCCAAGAACAGCAGCCGCCCGGTGAAGAAGTCGGCCACCAAGAAGGCCGTCGCCAAGAAGACCCCGGCGAAGACCACCGCCAAGAAGGCGACTGCCACCAAGACCGCCGCCACCAAGGGCGCGCAGTCGACGGCCAAGTCCGCTCAGACGACCGCGAAGAAGGCCGCCACCACGGCCTCCAACACGGCCGCCGCGGCCACGGCCTGACCCAGACACTCGGCACCGACGGGTGCTGAGGAGCTCGACCTCTGGTGATCCTCCCTTCGCCAGAGGCGAGCCGGCGGGCCTCCGGATTTCTTTCCGGAGGCCCGCTGCTCTGTCTGCGGGGTTTCGACAGGCTCGACCGACGGTGGTGGTTTCGACAGGCTCAACCGTCGTATGCGCGGATCCAGCCAGCCGCCCGATACGCTCAGAGGGTGTCCCACGTGTTCGAGCTCCAGTACCTCCTCACGAACCTGGCCTTCCTCGCGCTGATCGCGGTGAAGATCTGGGCTCTCGTGGACGCGCTCACCCGCCCTGCCGCGGCGTACGTCGCCGCCGAGAAGCTCACCAAGAACGGCTGGGTGCTGATCCTGGGGCTCACCGTCGTGAGCTCGCTGCTGTGGCGCTCGCCGCTGGGACTGTTCTCGATCGTGGGGACGGTCGCGGCGTTCGTCTACATCCTCGACGCCAAGCCGGCCCTCGCCTCGGTCACGCGTCGCCGCTGAGGCCCTCGGGCTCGGTCGCGGGCTCAGTCAACGTCTCTCCGTGGGCGTCGATGATGAACCGCGCGAAGTCGGCGGGCGTGACCCCTGCTCGCGCTGCTGCCTGACGGATGCGGTCGGCCGCTGACTCGGTGTCGACGTCCTGGCTCTCCGCCACGAACCCGGTCGCGACGTCGATGATCCCGCGCTCGCGGAGGCGACCAGGGGCGGCTGCAGAGCGGATGCGGCTGCGAGAACGAGAGGTCTGCGTTCGTCACGGCTCCCTGGGCCCACGCCCCGCAGGCCTTGGCGACCTCCTCGTGGTGTCCGTCGAACGCGTCCGCTGTCGAGGCATAGAGGTTCACCCCGCCCGTGACCTGCTCGCCGGTCATCACGGGCAGTGACAGCGTGCTCGCGACCCCGGTGAACGCCTCGGCTCGGGCGAACAGCTGCCAGGCCCCTTCATCGGTCGGCAGGTCGTCGGTCGACCACATGCGGCCTTGCTCGACGGCGGCCACGCAGGGTCCGCCACCGAGGTACTGCATCGCGTCGAGCAGGGCGGCACCCGGCCGGTCGACTGTCAGCGTGAAGGTGAGCTCGCCTTCCGCCACGGTGAGGCTCAGCCCGACGCACTCCGGCACGATCTCGCGCACCTGGCGACCCATCCGCACGATGGACTGCTCGACCTCGACGTTGCCGTAGGAGGCCAGCCAGTCGAAGGCCTCGCGGCTCTGGCGCGTCGGCGCGAACTTCTGGTCCTGCTTCTTCTGGTCCTGCTCCGGCATGAGTTCTTCTTACCCAGAGTGGCCGGTGTCACGCGTGCGAATCTGGTGCCGGACGCCGGATCGCGCATGCGGGTCGAGTCATCGGGTACCACCTCAATGACCCCCCGAACCTGCAACGAGGAGTGAGATCGCGATGAAGGCAGTCACCTGGCACGGCCGACGAGACGTGCGTGTCGAGGAGGTGCCGGACCCGATCCTGGAGCAGCCGAACGACGCGATCGTGCGGATCACCTCGAGCGGACTGTGTGGTTCCGACCTCCACCTCTACGAGACGCTCGGACCCTTCATGGGCGAGGGCGACATCCTCGGTCACGAGCCGATGGGCATCGTCGAGGAGGTCGGTCCCGAGGTCGGTGACCTCAAGGTCGGCGACCGGGTCGTGATGCCGTTCCAGATCTGTTGCGGCGACTGCTGGATGTGCTCCCAGGGACTGCACACGCAGTGCGAGACGACGCAGGTCCGCGAGCAGGGGATGGGCGCCGCGCTGTTCGGTTTCAGCAAGCTCTACGGCGAGGTGCCCGGCGCGCAGGCGGAGTTCCTTCGCGTGCCGCAGGCCCAGTTCATGCCGATCAAGGTGCCCGAGGGCCCGGTCGACGAGAGATTCCTGTTCCTGTCCGACGTACTCCCCACCGCGTGGCAGTCCGTCGCCTACGCCAACATCCCCGACGGCGGCTCCGTGCTCATCCTGGGGCTGGGCCCGATCGGTGACATGGCGACGCGGATCGCGCTGCTCCAGGGCAAGCGCGTGATCGCCGTCGACAACGTCCCGGAACGGCTCGCCCGCGCCCAGGCCCGCGGCGCCGAGGTGGTCAGCCTCGACGAGGTCGACGACATCGGCGAGGAGGTCCGTTCGCGCACCAAGGGGCGCGGCACCGACTCCGTCATCGACGCGGTCGGGATGGAGGCGCACGGCTCACCCGTCGCCGAGGTCGGCCAGCGCATCTTCAACGCACTGCCGAAGCGCATCGTCGCCCCGCTGATGAACAAGGTCGGGATCGACCGGATGTCGGCGATCTACACCGCCATCGACGCCGTACGACGCGGCGGGACGGTCTCCTTGATCGGCGTGTACGGCGGCCAGAGCGACCCGATGCCGATGCTCACGATGTTCGACAAGCAGCTCCAGTTCCGGATGGGCCAGGCCAACATCAAGCACTGGGTCGACGACATCATGCCGCTCCTCATCGACGACGCCGACCCACTCGGCACCGAGGAGTTCGCGACGCACAAGGTGCCGCTGACGGAGGCCCCCGCGGCGTACGACCAGTTCCAGAAGAAGGCGGACGGGACGATCAAGGTGGTGTTCAAGCCCGGCTCCGCGGCCTAGCTCAGGTCGCTTCGAGCGGCTCCATCTCCGGGAGGGCGCCGGTCTCGACCACGTGGGCGGCGACCTCGCGGAGCTTGACGTTCGCGTGGCTCGAGTAGCGCCGGAGCACCTCGAACGCCTGCTCCACGGTGAGGCCGTGGTCGGCCATCAAGATGCCCTGGGCCACCCCGATCAGGTGCCGGCTGTCCATCGCCGTCTGCAGGCCCGAGACGAGCAGGGCCACGCTCATCGCGTTGGTGGCGTGCTGCGCGTAGATCAGGGCGAGGTCGACGTCATCGGCGGTGAACCCGTCCACCCGGTCGGCGTACAGGTTGAGTGCGCCGAGGGTCTCCCTGCTGGTGGCGAGCCTGATGCTCAGCACTGAGCCCACACCCTGCTCCGCCACCCGCGGGCCCCACCGCGGCCACCGTGGGTCGTTGCTGGTGTTCGCGGTCAGGTAGCAGTCGTCGCGCCAGATCGCGTCCAGGCACGGACCCTCCTCCAGCTCGTACTGGAGTGCGTCGCAGGCCTCGGCCGTGGGTGAGGTGGTGGCCACCGTCTCGACCTTGTGGCGTCGCCGACGCATCGAGATGCCGGCGTGGTCGCAGCCCGGGACGACCGCCACGGCTCGATCCACGATGCGATGGACTGTGGACAGCTCGGCCTTCTCCTCCATCAGCTCACGGCTGATCTGGGCGAAGAAGGCGGCGGCTGCACGCGGGTCGGTGGGTTGCTCCACGGTTGGGCACTCCCGATCTTGGCGATCCTGAACCTGACCGGTTCTTGGTGGATCCGCTCGTTGAACCTACGCCCTTCTCTTGAGACCTGTCGGGCGCTGAGGGAAAGTTTGGTGGCATGAGGTGTCACTTCATTCCCGGGTATCTGCTCGACCGGCTGGTCGGGTCCGACGACGAGACCGTGGCCGAGTGCGGGCGTCGTACAGCCGCGATCGACGAACGGGTGCTCTCCAGACCCTCGCTGGCCTTGCCGGCGGTGGGCGATGCTGCCTGGCAGATCCACGACGCCGAGAACGGCTCTTCGCTACCGGGGACGCTGGTGCTGTCGCCCACCTCGCCTCCCGTCGAGGACGTCGCCGTGAACGAGGCGGCGACCGGCATCACCGAGTCGCTGGCCCTGTTCGCGGACCTCGGGCGTTCGTCGTACGACGACAGGGGGGCGACCGTCGTGGCGACGGTGCACTACGAGCAGGACTACGACAACGCCTTCTGGGACGGGACGCAGCTGGTGTTCGGCGACGGGGACGGGCAGGTCTTCGACCGGTTCACCAAGCCGATCGACGTACTCGGCCACGAGCTCTCGCACGCAGTCACGCAGTTCACCGCCGACCTGACCTACCAGGGGCAGTCGGGTGCGCTGAACGAGTCGATGTCCGACGTCTTCGGCGCCTGCATCAAGCAGCGACACCTGGGGCAGGACGCCGCTTCGGCCGACTGGCTCGTCGGGGAGGGGATCTTCCTGCCCGGCATCAACGGGGTCGCCTGCGGTCGATGTCCGCGCCCGGAACTGCCTATGACGACCCTGTTCTGGGGAAGGATCCGCAGGTCGGCTCGATGGCGGACTTCGTGGACACGGCCGACGACAACGGCGGCGTACACCTGAACAGCGGGATCCCCAACCGCGCGTTCGTGCTGGCCGCCCAGGCGATCGGGGGTCTCTCGTGGGAGGGCGCCGGGCGGATCTGGTACGCCGCGCTGACCTCCGGCCTCTCCGCCGACAGCGACTTCGCCACCTTCGCCTCGGCCACCGTGGCTGCTGCAGGCCCGCATTCTTCGGCGGTCACGGACGCGTGGACGCAGGTGGGGGTGCTCGGCTCCTCCGCCGCCCCGGCCGCTCCTGCCGGCTCGCCGCCGGTCGGGCTGGTCGTGCAGGTCGCGCGCAGCGGCGGCTTCGCCGGCCAGACCAAGGAGGGCGCGGTCGACCTCGACTCGACCGACCCCCGCGCCCCTGCGGTACGCCGCCTCGTGCAGCGGATCGACCTCCGGGCCGTCGGCGGGGGCGAGCCGAAGCCGGACCGGTTCGTCTACCGCTTCGGCTATCTCGGCACCCAGACCCAGGTCCACGAGCAGGAGCTCACCGGGGACCTGCGGGAGCTGGCGCGGATCGTCCTGGGGGAGTGAGCCCCAGGGGAGGCAGTTGAGCGGGAGGTCGCGGTGCTGCCCGCCTGGTGCGCCAGCGCTCGTGGCGAACTGCCTCCTCGTGGCCTGTGGATGACGGGATGCGTCGGCCTTCCGGACGTGGCAGCCTGCGTCGGCATGGAGGTCATCACAGCGCTGCATCGCCTCGGCGGGATCAGCGATCGGCGGTCGCTGCTGGCCCTGGTGTCTGCCCGAGAGCTCAACCGTGGGTTGTCAGCAGGAACTGTGGTCCGGGCGGGGCACAACCTCTACGCCCTCCCAGCCGCTGACGAGGCCGCTGTCGCGGCGCGGAGGGTGCATGGGGTGGTCTCCCACCTCAGCGCTGCGCTGGCCTGGGGCTGGAAGGTCAAGACGGTGCCAGAGCACCCGATGGTGACCGTGGCGCGCAACCGTCATCCGGGGAAGGTCACGAATCTGGATGTGCGATATGCGAACCTCCCGGATGCCGCCGTGGTCGAGGGGAGGACCTCGCCAGTGCGCACTGTTCTCGACTGCGCTCGGGCGCTGCCGTTCGACGAGGCCTTGGCGGTTGCGGACTCGGCCCTGCGCTCGTGCAAGGTCCGCCGACCGGATCTTGTCGTAGCAGCCGAGGCGGGCCCCAGAACCGGACGGCCCCAGGCGTTGCGCGTGATCGAGGCGGCCACGAAGGACGCGGCCAACCCCTTCGAATCCGTCCTGCGGTCGATCGCCTTGCAGGTACCCGGACTGACCGTGGAAGCCCAGGGCCCCGTCGGGCGCTACCACGCCGACGTGGCCGACCGCCGGCTGCGCATCGCGATCGAGGCGGAGTCGTTCGAGTTCCACGCCGTGCCGGAGGCCTTCCGTCACGACATCCGGCGCTACACCGAGATGATCCGACTCGGTTGGCTGGTGCTGCGTTTTCTCTACGAGGACGTCATGGCGCGGCAGTCATACGTCCATGAGGTGCTCGCCGACGTCGTCGCCCTACGGCAGCAGGAGGCAGTTCGGCATACCGCCTGAGAATGCCAGCGCGGACCCTGGCCGGGGCCAGGCCAACTGCCTCCACCCAGGGCGAGCCCGCGGGGAGCCGGACTACGCGGGTGAGGGATCAGACCCGACGGGCCCGGGCGGCGGCGCGGCCGCGCTCGCCGGCCATCAGGACGACCTTGCGGATGCGGACGTTGTCCGGGGTGACCTCGACGCACTCGTCCTCGCGGCAGAACTCGAGGGACTGCTCCAGGGACAGCTTCTTCGGCGGGATCAGCTTCTCGAAGTTGTCCGAGGTGGCCGAGCGGACGTTGGTCTGCTTCTTCTCGCGGGTGATGTTCACGTCCATGTCGTCGGCGCGTGAGTTCTCACCGACGATCATGCCCTCGTAGACGTCGGTCGTCGGCTCCACGAAGAGGACGCCGCGCTCCTGCAGGTTGGTCATGGCGTACGCCGTGACGGCACCCGTGCGGTCGGCGACCAGGGAGCCCTGCGAGCGGGACTTGATCTCGCCGGCCCACGGCTCGTAGCCCTCGAAGACGTGGTGGGCGATGCCGGTGCCGCGGGTGTCGGTGAGGAACTCGGTGCGGAAGCCGATCAGGCCACGCGCGGGGACGAGGAACTCCATCCGCACCCAGCCGGTGCCGTGGTTGGTCATCTGCTCCATCCGGCCCTTGCGGACGGCCATCAGCTGGGTGATCGTGCCGAGGTACTCCTCCGGCGCGTCGATGGTCAGCCGCTCGACGGGCTCGTGCACCTTGCCGTTGACCTCGCGGGTGACCACCTGCGGCTTGCCGACGGTGAGCTCGAAGCCCTCGCGGCGCATCTGCTCGACGAGGATCGCCAGCGCCAGCTCGCCACGGCCCTGGACCTCCCAGGCGTCGGGACGCTCGGTGTCGAGGATCTTGAGCGAGACGTTGCCGACCAGCTCCTTGTCGAGGCGGTCCTTGACCAGGCGGGCGGTGACCTTGGTGTTCTTGGTCGGGCCGCGGCCGGCGAGCGGTGAGGTGTTGATGCCGATGGTCATGGAGATCGCCGGCTCGTCCACCTTGATCAGGGGGAGCGCGACGGGGTTCTCGGCGTCGGCGAGGGTCTCGCCGATCATGATGTCGGGGATGCCGGCGATCGCGACGATGTCGCCCGGTCCGGCCCAGTCACCCGGCTTGCGCTCGAGGCCCTCGGTCACCAGGAGCTCGGTGATCTTCACGTTCTGCTTGCTGCCGTCGGTCTTCATCCAGGCGACGGTCTGGTTCTTCTTCATCTCGCCCTGGCGCACGCGGCACAGCGCGAGGCGACCCAGGAACGGGCTGGCGTCGAGGTTGGTGACGTGGGCCTGGAGCGGTGCGCCCTCGTCGTACACCGGCGCCGGGATGGTCTCGAGGATCGTCTTGAACAGCGGCTCGAGGTCGGGGGAGTCGGGCATGCCGCCGTTCTCGGGGAGCTCGAGCGACGCACGGCCGGCGCGGGCGCTGGCGTAGACGACGGGGAAGTCGAGCGCGTCCTGGCTGTGCGACTCGTCGAGCAGGTCCATGAACAGCTCGTAGGTCTCGTCGACGACCTCGGCGATGCGGGCGTCGCTGCGGTCGACCTTGTTGACGACGAGTACGACGGGCATGTCGGCGTTCAGCGCCTTGCGCAGCACGAACCGGGTCTGGGGGAGCGGGCCCTCGCTCGCGTCCACGAGGAGGACGATGCCGTCGACCATGGAGAGGCCGCGCTCGACCTCGCCGCCGAAGTCCGCGTGGCCGGGGGTGTCGATGATGTTGATGATCATCGAGCCGCCCTCGGCGGCCGCGCCGGTGTACTTGATCGCGGTGTTCTTGGCGAGGATGGTGATCCCCTTCTCGCGCTCGAGGTCACCGGAGTCCATCGCGCGCTCGTCGACGTGCTGGTGGGCGCCGAAAGCGCCGCCCTGCCACAGCATCGCGTCGACGAGGGTGGTCTTGCCGTGGTCGACGTGCGCGACGATCGCGACGTTGCGGAGGTCGGAACGGGACTTCTGAGTCATTGTTGCCTTCGGTCGTCGCCGCCCCAACCCAGCAGATGTGTGGGCGGGCAGGCAGACAGACAGGGTTGGGGATCAGGGATGGGCGTCGTGGACGCCAACCCTGAGTCTATCGTTATCCGAGTGACTCCCCGGACGTGGCAGCAGGCGGCACTCCCACGTGCTCGTAGGCCCCGATGACGAGGTTCCACATCCTGTTCGTGTGCGTCGGCAACGTCTGCCGGTCCCCGCTCGGCGAACGACTGCTGGCGAGCAAGCTGCCCGCTGAGCGCTTCGAGGTCTCCAGCGCCGGTGTCGGCGCCCTGGCCGGCTCACCGATGGACCCCGACGCCGCCACCCATCTCGAGTCGTACGGCGGCACGGCGGACGGCTTCGTGGCCCGCCAGCTGGTCCCGGCGATCGTCCGCGAGAGCGATCTCGTGCTCGCTGCGACGACAGCGATCCGCGCGCGTGTGCTGGAAGACACACCGGGCGCGCTGCGGCGTACGTTCACGGTGCGGGAGTTCGCAGCCCTGCTCGACGTCGTGGCGCCCGACCCCGACCCGGCCGTCCTGGTCCGGTCGGCCGCCGAGGAGCGGTCGCGCGCCGCGCTCGACGACTACGACATCCCCGACCCCTACAGCCGCGGCGACGAGGCCCACCAGGTCGCGGCGCAGGCGATGGCTGCCGCCGTCGAGCGGATCGCCAAGGGCCTCGGCTGATGAGGTCGTTGCTGCGCGCGCTGGTCGTCATCCTGGCGATCACGGGTGCCGGTACGACGCTGCCGAGCGTGGCCTCCCTGGACTCGTCCTCGCCGGCCGCCGAGACGACCATGCCGGAAAAGGAGCAGGCGACACCGTCGAGTGCCCCCACCACTCCCGCAGCCCAGCCGACGACTCAGCCGACGACGGCCAAGGCCCAGCCGGGCCGCAAGAAGAAGAAGCGACGCCCGCTGCGCTCGATCACCATCGCCCTGGACCCGGGCCACCAGCTCGGCAACCACAACTACCCCCGGCAGACCAACGCCGCGGTCCAAGCGGGTGGCTTCACCAAGCCGTGCAACACGACCGGCACCGCCACCAACAGCGGCGTCGCGGAGGCAACCGTCAACTTCCGGCTCTCCCAGCTCGTCCGCAAGCGTCTCCGCAAGCTCGGCGCGCGCGTCCGGATGACGCGGACGACCAACAGCGAAGGGCTGTGGGGGCCCTGCGTCGACACCCGCGGGGAGTTCGGCAAGCGGGTCGGCGCCAGGCTGATGGTCTCGTTGCACGCAGACGGCGCCGCGTCCTCGGCGTACGGCTTCCACGTGATCGCACCGACCCGACGCTCACCCTGGACGACCGACATCGCCACCTCCTCGCTGCGGCTGGCGACCACCCTGCGCAACTCGTTCACCGCGGCCGGCGTACCCCGCTCGAGCTACGTCGGCAGCGGCTCCGGCTTGAATGTGCGCAGCGACCTCGGCACTCTGAACATGTCTGACGTGCCGGTCGCGATGATCGAGATCGGCAACATGCGCAACTCGGGTGACGCGCACCGGATGACCTCCAGGCGCGGGCAGGCCCGCTATGCGAAAGCCGTCGTGAAGGGGATCCGGGCGTACCTCGGAAGGTGAAGGCTCGAATGACCCCCCGTGCTGGCCGCAGCGCTGCTGTCCTCCTGCTCGCTCTCCTGCTTCCCCTGCTCGCAGGCTGCGGAGGCGACGACGCACCGAGCAGTCCGCGCGCCAAGGCGGCGGCGCCGAGCAAGGCGCTGACCGCGGACACCTGCTGGGACAACGAGACGCTGGTCGAGGCACTGGGCCAGAAGGACTTCGCGGCCTGGGTGGAGAAGTACGCCGGCGGCGACTCCACGCTCGGGGAGTCCATGGGCGACGACGCGGCGTTCAACAAGTTGATCGACTGCTCCGACCCGCACTCGCTGGAGCTCTACAACGTCGTCGAGCTGCCGCCGTCGACGGCCGCGCGGGTCACGAAGTACGCCGACCTGCTCGACCAGAAGAGCGCGCTCTACCGGAAGGTGAACGACCAGGTGACGGAGGCCTGCATGGCGGGTTCGCCGTACGACGTGGCGCCGCGCGTCGCGTCCGGCCTGGCGGTCTCGCTGAGCCCGTTCCTGAACAGCGACGGCGGGCTGCACGGCGCCTGGGACCCGTTCCCCGCCGACCTGTGGGCCAAGGGGCAGCACAAGTTCGTGTGCACCTTCGAGCAGGACGAGCCCGGCCTGCTCCGCTTCGCCGACCTGACCACGAGCAAGATCCCGTCGGCGGCGCGGGCTTGCCTGAACACGCCCGCGACGTACGTCCCCTGCAGCGGGAAGCACCAGGCCGAGAACATCGCCGACCTCGGGGTGAGCGCCGCGATCGAGAAGGGGCAGCTCCCGGCCGGCAAGGCGATCCGCAAGGGGCCGGACGGGCCCTACGTCGCGATCAGCGACGCGCAGTACGCCAGGCTCGACCGCGTCTGCCAGACCTTCCTGTCCTCGGTCTCGACGGTCAAGAACGGCATCAAGGGACGCGCCTACCTGGGGTCGCCCTCGATGTGGCCGGACAAGAACGGCACCTACGTCGCCAGCTGCTTCGCGCTGAAGCCGTTCGAGCCCCCGCCGAAGACGACCGGGACCGTGTTCAACCGCCCGTGACCCGGTGCACCTTGTGCTGGGCGGCCTGGGCCCGGGGGCGTACGACGAGCTCGTCGATGTTCACGTGGGAGGGCAGCGAGGCGATCCAGCGCACCACCTCGCCGATGTCCTCCGCGACGAGCGGCTCGGGCACGCCCTCGTAGAGCTTGTCGTAGCGCTCCTGGTCTCCCTGGACCCGGTTGAGCGTGAACTCGTCGGTCTTCACCATCCCCGGCGCGATCTCGGTGAACCGGAGCGGCTCGGCGACCAGCTCCAGCCGCAACGCCATGGTGATCGCCTTGACGGCGTGCTTGGCCGCCGCGTAGCCGCCGCCGCCCTCGTAGGAGACCCGCCCTGCGGTGGAGCCCATGTTGATCACCAGCCCACCACCGTCGGCCCGCAACGCCGGCAGCAGCGCCTGGGTGACGCGTACGACGCTGAGCGCGTTCACGTCGAACATCCGGCCCCACACCTCGGGGTCTGCCTGCTCGACCGTGGCCTGGTCGAGGGCGGCGCCGGCGTTGTTGACCAGCACGTCCAGGCTGTCGACGGAGGCGGCCAGCGCCGCGACCGACTCCGGGTCGGTGACGTCGCAGACCACGGCCCGGCCGCCGATCTCCTCGGCGAGCGCGGTGATCCGGTCCTCCCGGCGGGCGGCGCAGACGACGTGGAAACCGTCCCCGGCGAGAGCGCGGGCACTGGCGGCTCCGATGCCGCTGCTGGCTCCGGTGACGACGGCGGTGCGGGTCATGGGGACCTCCTGAGACAGGGCTGGTGACCGTCCCGTCATGATAGGAGCGGAATGGACGCGGCCCGGACGGGGTTCCGTCCTGCGGAGGTATGAATGCGGCACTCTTCGGCGTACGACGCGAGCACGGCACTGGTTTCACCCCTGCGCCGGGTCGCGATGGTCAGTCTGCACACGTCGCCCCTCGACCAGCCGGGGACGGGTGACGCGGGCGGCATGAACGTCTACGTGCTCGAGCTCGCGCGCCGGCTCGCCGAGCGACAGGTCGAGGTGGACGTCTTCACCCGCGCGACCGGCAGCTCCCTGCCTCCCGTGGTCGACGTCAGCGACGGCATCCGCGTCCACCATGTCTCCGCCGGTCCCTACGAGGGACTGACCAAGCACGAGCTCCCCGCGCAGCTGTGCGTCTTCGCGCGCGAGGTGCTGCGCGCGGAGGCGTACAACTCGCCCGGCTACTACGACGTCGTGCACAGCCACTACTGGCTCAGCGGCCAGGTCGGTGCGCTGGCCCGCGACCGGTGGGGCGTCCCGCTCGTGCACACGATGCACACGATGGCCAAGGTCAAGAACGCCGCGATGGCCGCCGGTGACACCCCCGAGCCGATGGCCCGGCTGATCGGCGAGGAGCAGGTCGTCGCCGCTGCGGACATGCTCGTGGCGAACACCGACGACGAGGCGAAGCAGCTGATCGACCTCTACGACGCCGACCCAGGTCGGGTCGAGGTCGTGCACCCCGGCGTGGACCTCGCGACCTTCCGCGACGTCGGCATGTCCGGGGCGCGGTCCCGGCTGGGGCTGCCCGAGTCCGGGCCGGTGATCACCTTCGTCGGCCGGATCCAGCCGCTGAAGGCTCCCGACGTGATGCTGCGGGCCGTGGCCGTGCTCCTCGAACGTCGTCCGGAGCTGCGGTCCACGCTGACCGTCGCGGTCGTCGGTGGGCCTTCCGGCTCCGGGCTCGAGCACCCCGACTCGCTGGTCCGGTTGGCCGAGGACCTCGGCATCGACTCCCTGGTCCAGTTCGTGCCTCCCGTCGTACAGTCCGAGCTGGTCGACTGGTACGCCGCGTCGACGCTGGTCTGCGTGCCGTCGTACAACGAGAGCTTCGGGCTGGTCGCCATCGAGGCGCAGGCCACCGGCACGCCCGTCGTGGCGGCCTCGGTCGGGGGACTGACCACGGCCGTGCGCGACGGCCGGTCGGGACTTCTGGTCGCGGACCACGAGCCGGCGTCGTACGCCGCGGCCTTCGAGCGCGCCCTGTTCGAGCCGGGCCTCTACGAGATCCTCGCCGCCGGCGCCGAGGCGCACGCGCAGCAGTTCGGCTGGGACCGGACGGCCGACTCGATGCTCAAGGTCTACGCCAAGGCGCAGGAGAAGATGCGCGCCGACCTGAGCGGGATCGCGCTGTGAGCGGGCCAGCCGACGACGCCGTGAGCGACGAGGAGCTGACCCCGGATCGTTCCCGGGTGCTCGACGCCCTGCGCTCGGTCTTCGACGAGGGCGAGCTGGAGTGGTCCGCGATCTCGCCGACCTCGCTGAACGTCGTACTGCCCGGGGAGAAGAAGCTGCAGACGCCGTGCCGCTTCGACGTCGGCAAGCACGCGCTCGAGGTGCACGCGTTCGTCTGCCGCAAGCCCGACGAGAACTTCGAGGGCGTCTACCGGTGGCTGCTGGAGCGGAACATGAAGATGTACGCCGTGGCCTTCGCGCTCGACCCGATGGGCGACATCTACCTCGACGCCCGGCTCCCGCTGGAGGGCGTCAGTCCGGCCGAGATCGACCGGCTGCTCGGGGCGGTGCTGGAGTACGCCGACGGCTCGTTCAACACCATCCTCGAGCTCGGCTTCGCCTCCTCGATCCGCAAGGAGTGGGACTGGCGCGTCTCCCGCGGCGAACCCACCCGCAACCTTGACGCCTTCCGGGGGTCGCTCGGCCTCGATGCGCGCGGGGTTTCGGGGGACTGAGGGGCGCCTGCAGGTTTCACCCGTGCAGGGCAGCGGTCTCCGGGGCGGCCGCGTCGGCGGCGGGAGGGCGGGGTTTGCGGCGGGCGACGGCCACACCGACCAGGGCGAGTACGCCGCCGGCGTACGCCATCGTCGGGGGTGCCTCGCCGAGGAAGACCAGGCCCATGACGATCGTGATCGGCGGGACCAGGTAGGTCGTCACGCCGAGGTTGCCGGCGCTCATGTGCTTCAGGGCGAAGGCGTACGTCGTGAAGGCGATCGCCGTCGGGAAGATCCCGAGGTAGACCAGCCACCACGACGAGGACGCCGGGGCGTCGCGGGCCTGGGTGAGCAGGTCGCCGGCGAACGGCAGGCAGCTGATCGCTCCGACCGTGCACGCGAGCCAGGTGACCTGGACGGCCGGCAGGCGCACCATCAGGGGCTTCTGCAGGATCAGGCTGATCGAGTAGGCCACCGCGCTCAGCAGGCACAGGAGCACGCCGATCACGTAGTCGTGCCCGTCGACCGACCCGGACGGCGAGGTGGCGAACGCGATCAGCGCGACCCCGGCGAACGCCAGACCCAGGCCGATGCCGAGGTGGAGGGTGAACGGCTCCTTGAGGAAGACGGCCGCGAGCAGGGCGATCAGCACCGGCGAGACCTGGATCAGCATCGCGGCCGTGCCGGCGTCGACCATCCGCTCGCCGGCGTTCAGCGCGACGTTGTAGAGCCCGAACCAGAGCAGCCCGATCACGGTGATCGTGAACAGCTCCTGGCGGGTCGGGCCGGGGTACGCCGCGGGACAGGGCCACCACGGCGAGGCAGACCGAGCCGACCAACAGCCGACCCAGTGACAGCGCGCCCGGGGTGAAGTCGTGGCCCAGGTGCCGGATCGCCACGAAGGCCGAGGCCCAGAACACCAGCGTGCAGGCGACGGCGGCCAACGGGAGCCAGGTGGGGGCGGTCTTCTCGGTCACGCTGGACACACTAGGCACTCCCACCGACAGGAGGCAGGCGGTTTTCGGCCGTCGTACGTCGAGATCCGGCCCCGTCCCTCAGAGGTCGAGCTTGTAGCCCAGTCCGCGCACCGTGGTGAGCAGCTTCGGGTCGGCGGGGTTGTCCTCGAGCTTGGCGCGCAGGCGCTTGACGTGTACGTCGAGGGTCTTGGTGTCGCCGACGTAGTCCGAGCCCCAGACCCGGTCGATCAGCTGGCCCCGGGTGAGCACGCGACCGGGGTTGCGGAGGAACATCTCGAGGAGCTCGAACTCCTTGAGCGGCAGGCGGATCTCCCCGCCCGCGACCGTGACGATGTGGCGCTCGACATCCATCCGGACCGAGCCGACCTCGAGGGTGGCGGGGGCGAGGTCGGGCTCGACGCCGCGGCGGAGTACGGCGCGGAGCCGGGCGACCAGCTCGCGGGGCGAGTAGGGCTTGGTGATGTAGTCGTCCGCCCCGAGCTCGAGGCCGACGACCTTGTCGACCTCGTCGTCCTTCGCGCTGACCATGATGATCGGCACGTTGGAGGTCTGCCGGATCTGTCGGCACACCTCGGTGCCGGGCAGCCCGGGCAGCATCAGGTCGAGCAGCACGATGTCGGCGCCAGCCCGGTCGAACTCGGTGAGCGCATCGGGCCCGGTGGCGGCGATGGCCACCTCGAAGCCCTCCTTGCGCAGCATGTAGGCCAAGGCGTCGCTGTAGCTCTCCTCGTCCTCGACGACCAGTACGCGGGTCACGCAGTCTCCTTCGCGGGTCTTTCAGATGTGGTCTCAGGGGCCGGCAGTGGGCCGGGCTTGCGGGGCAGGGTCAGCGTGAACGTCGATCCCTGTCCTTCCACCGACCACACTCGCACCTCGCCGCCGTGGGAGGCGGCGACGTGCTTCACGACCGAGAGGCCGAGGCCGGTGCCGCCGGTGGAGCGGTGCCGCGCAGGATCGACGCGGTAGAACCGCTCGAAGATCCGGTCGAGCTCCTTGGCAGGGATGCCGATGCCGCGGTCGGTGACGCTGATGTCGACGGCCGCCTCGTGCCCCGTGGCCGAGACGACCACCGACGAACCCTCCGGCGAGTAGGCGACCGCATTGGCCACCAGGTTGCTCACGGCGACGGCGATCTGCTCGCGGTTGCCGAGCATGACCAGCCCGTGGGTGCCGTTCGCCACCAGGTCGATGTCGCGGGCGGTGGCGTCGGTGACGCTCTCGTCGATCGCTCGGGCGATGATCTTGTCGGCCTCGACGGCGACGGGCTCGTCGAGCGGGTCGTCGCCCTGCAGGCGGGACAGCTCGATGATCTGCTGCACCAGCCGGGAGAGCCGCTCGCTCTCGGTGTGCATGCGTCCCGCGAACCGCTGCACGGCCTCGGGGTCGTCCTTCGCGTCGATCACCGCGTCGGACAGGAGCTTGATGGCACCCACCGGCGTCTTCAGCTCGTGGCTCACGTTGGCCACGAAGTCGCGGCGGATCGACTCCACCCGACGCTCGCGGGTGCGGTCCTCGATCAGCGCGAGCACCAGCTGCGAGCTCAGCGGCGCCACCCGTGCGGTGACGTGGCGGGGCGGCATCCCCGGACGCTGCATCAGCAGCTCGGTCTCGCGGATCTGCCCGTCGCGGCGTACCTGCCGGACGAGATCGGCCAGCTCGCGCTCGGTGATCTCGTTGCCGCGGACGATGCCCATGGAGATGGCGGGGGCCGACGCCTTCAGCACGGTGTCGCTGGCGTCGACGACGAGGGCGCTGCTGCGCAGGACGGAGAGTACGGCGGCGACTCCGGGCGGCAGGGCCGGCTGCGGCACGTCCTCGGGTCGCATCTGCCGCTCACTCACCCTGAACGCGAGCACGGCGCCGCCACCGAGCACTGCTCCGAGCAGCGCAAAGAGAAGGGCCTGAATGGTCGGGCTCACACAGTTGATCGTACGCAGGGTTTCACCGGGGGTTCGGCTCGCGGACCGCTCCTTCCGGGACTGTTCACCTCCGGTTCACGAAACGACGCCAACGCTTCACCTGGCCCCCGTAGGTTCCCTGTCATGCGTGATGCCTTCTCAGACCAGCTCGACTCGATCCGCGACGACCTCGTGACGATGGCCCGCCTCGTGCGGGAAGCCGTCTCCGAGGGTACGGCGGCCCTCCTCGATGGCGACGCCCTGCGTGCCGAGCGGGTGATCACTGCCGACGCCGACATCGATGCCCTCCGGATCAAGCTCGAGGAGCACAGCTTCGAGCTGCTCTCCCTGCAGAACCCGGTCGCCGGTGACCTGCGGATGCTCGTGGCCTCGCTCCGGATGGTCAGCGAGTTCGAGCGGATGGGCGACCTCGCCGTACACATCGCCAAGATCGCCCGGTTGCGCGTCCCCGAGGTCGCCGTACCCGACCAGGTGGTGCCGATGATCGCCCGGATGGCCGCCGTCGCCGAGGTGATGATCGGCAAGGTCGAGCACATCATCGCCAACTCCGACGTCGCTGCCGCCGAGGAGCTCGAGGAGGCGGACCAGGAGATGGACAAGCTGCGCCGCAACTCCTTCCGCGAGCTGCTCGGCTCCGACTGGACGCACGGCGTCGAGCCGGCCGTCGACATCGCCCTGCTGGGGCGGTACTACGAGCGGATCGCCGACCACGCCGTCTCGATCGCCCGCCGGGTCGTCTTCCTGGTCACCGGCGAGCACCCGCAGTACGCCTGAGGGTCCCCGGGACGTCATACGAAGCGGTCGCCATCGCGACCAGTTCGTATGACGTCCCGCGGGCCTCACGGCAGAAACAGCGCCGAGTCGCCGAACTCGTGCCAGCGGTAGCCGTGCCCGAGGGCTTCGTCGTACGCCGCCTGGGCGAGCTGTGTCCCCGCGATCGACTCGACGAGCAGCAGGTGGGAGGCCTGGGCGTCGTGCCAGCCGGTGATCAGGCCGTTCACGACGACCGGAGGGTGGGCCGGCGTGACGACGCGGGTCGTCCAGCCCCAGGACTCCTGGACCCTCCCGTCCAGCACGGCTGACTCCAGCGCGCGGGTCACGGTGGTGCCGGTGGCGACGACGCGGCCTCCGTTGGAACGGGTGTGCTCGACGAGTCGCGCGGTGGTGGCCGGGACGTGGTACCACTCCGGCTGGGGCCCCTCGCCGGCCTCCTGCGAGGAGACCCCGGTGTGCAGCGTGATCGGCGCGATGCTGATGCCGCGGGAGACCAGGCGGGTCACCAGCGCATCCGTGAACGGCCGCCCGGCGGAGGCCATCTCGGCGCTCCCGGGCACGCTGGCGAAGACGGACTGGTAGGCCGTCAACGGGTAGCGACGGTCCAGGTAGCCGTAGGCGATCGGCCGGCCGTGGCGGTCGAGCAGCCTGCGGAGGTCGCCCTCGACACGGGCCCGCCACAGCCGGTTGCCGCTCCCGGTGGGCGAGGAGTCCTCGTGCGGGTAGGGCTCCACCAAGGTCACCGGGAGCTCGCCCACGCCGATGGTCTCGCCGGCGACCGCGTCCAGGATCGGCGCGGAGGCATCGGGGGAGGTACGCAGCTCCACCACCCAGGTGTCGTCGTCGAGCCGGCCGGCCGCGTGCAGCACGATCGGCCGTCCACCACGCATGCCGTCGATCTCCCCGTTCACGGTCGCCGAGTTGTTGACGACGACGAGGTCTCCGGGCTCGAGCTGTTCGGCAAGGTCCCCGAATCCGTGGTGCTCCAGGCCGCCGGGTCGGGCCACCAGCAGGCGTACGTCGTCACGCGAGGAGCCGCGTGTCTCCGCAGGTGCCGGGGCGGTCGAGTCCTCGGGGAGCCGGAACCGGACTCCCGAGCGTTCGGTGAGCGTGCTCATGCTCCGACGACCTCCCGGGCGAAGTCGGCCGCGAGGTAGCGCCCGGACTCGGGTCGTTGCTCGAGGAGCGCGAGGATCCGGGGTACGACGACCTCCGGGAGCGGCCGGTCGGAGATGTCCTCACCGGGGAAGGCGTCCTGGTGCATCGGGGTACGCATGTCGCCCGGGTCCACGGCGTACGTCGTGAGGCCGGTCTCGGCCCCGAAGGTCAGGACGAGGTGGTCGAGGGCGGCCTTGGAGGCGCCGTACGCCCCCCAGGTCTCGTAGTGCTGCACCGCGGCGTCCGAGGAGATGCCGATGACGGCGCCGCCGCGTCGTACGAGCTCGTCGCGGAGCGCGATCATCAGGGCCACCTGGGCACCGGAGTTGGTACGCAGCACCTCGCCGATCTCCAGCGGTTCGTAGGCGGAGAGCGGACGCATGGGGAGCGGGCCGAGCGTGCTCGCGTTGAGCACGAGCAGGTCCAGCCCGCCGAGCTCGGTGACGATGTCGACGAGCTCGGCCCGGTGGTCGGCCTCGATGACGTTGCCGGCAACCCCGTGGATCGTGGTGCCGTCCAGTGCCGTGCGCAGCCGGGTCTCGTCGCGCGCGTCCGTCACCACGACCCAGCCGGTGGCGTCCAGCTGACGGGCGAGGGCAAGTCCGAGGCCGGAGGAGCCTCCGGTGATGAGTGCTACTGGTGGTGTGGTTCGTGTTGGTGTCATGAACCCAGTGTTAAAGTTCAAGTTAACTTGAGATCAAGAGGTGTCCATGGATTCGCGTGAAATGCTCTCGATGGGGGATGTCGCCAGGCGCAGTGGCTTCGCCGCCTCGGCACTTCGGTTCTACGAGGCGGAGGGGCTGATCTCGGCGACGCGTACGCCGGGTGGGCGTCGCCAGTTCCAGCGCAACGTGCTGCGTCGGCTCGCCTTCATCCGGGCCGCGTCCAACATCGGGCTCACCCTCGAGGAGGTGCGCGAGGAGCTGGACCGGCTGCCTGAGTCCCGGGTGCCGACGAAGGCCGACTGGCAACGGATCTCGCGACACTGGCGTGGTCGGATCAACGACCAGATCGCCTCGCTCGAGCGGCTCCGCGACGGGCTCGACTCGTGCATCGGGTGCGGGTGCCTGTCCCTGCAGCGCTGCCAGATGACCAACCAGGGCGACTGGATGGCGTCCAGCGACGACGCCCCCGGCGCCGCGAACCTGCCGGCGCTGCTGCGTCGACCACACCAGTTCCGGTCGAGCAGCTGAGGCCGGCCCGGGACGTCATACGTTGTCGCATGCATAGCGACGAGTTCGTATGACGTCCGGGCGGACCTAGCGGCCCTGGTTGGCCACGGCGTCCGCGGCGGCCTTGGCGGCCTCCGGGTCGAGGTAGCGGCCGCCCTTCTCGATGGGCTTCATCTCTCCGTCGAGCTCGTAGATCAGCGGCATCCCGGTGGGGATGTTGAGCCCGGAGATGTCCTCGTCGCTGATCCCGTCGAGGTGCTTCACGATCGCGCGCAGGCTGTTGCCGTGGGCGGCGATCAGCACGGTGTCCCCACCGGCCAGGTCGGGGACGATCGAGGCGTCCCAGTAGGGCAGCAGCCGCGCGATGACGTCCTTGAGGCACTCGGTGCGGGGCATCTCCGAGCCGAGGTCGGCGTAGCGCGGGTCACCGGCCTGGGACCACTCGTCGTCATCGTCGATGGGCGGCGGGGGTACGTCGAAGGAGCGGCGCCACGTCATGAACTGCTCCTCGCCGTACTGCTCGAGGGTCTGCTTCTTGTCCTTGCCCTGCAGGGCGCCGTAGTGCCGCTCGTTGAGCCGCCAGGAGCGGCGTACCGGGATCCAGTGCCGGTCAGCGGCGTCCAGCGCGAGGTGGGCGGTGGTGATGGCACGGCGCTGGAGGGAGGTGTGTACGACGTCGGGCAGCAACCCCGCCTCGACGAGCTGCTCGCCACCGCGGATCGCCTCGCCGCGCCCCTTGTCGGTCAGGGCCACGTCGACCCACCCGGTGAAGAGGTTCTTGGCGTTCCACTCGCTCTCGCCGTGGCGCAGCAGGATCAGGGTGTGGGTCGACTCGCTCATGCTCACCGAATCCTAGACAGACCACGGACCCGATGCGCAGGGCCTACCTGTGCCGGACGGGTCAGCTGGCCGGGGAGGCGCCGGGGACTGCCGGGCTGACCTGGGAGTAGTCCCCGTCGCGGTTGACGACCGGCACGTTGAGATCGCTCTTCTGGCCGGTGTCGAACACCAGGGTCAGTCGCACGAAGTTGCCCGCCGTGACCGCGTCGCCCTTGACGCTGACGGCCCCGAGGTTGGCCATGTTGACCAGGCTCTCCGGCTCGACCTTGATCTGCTTGGTCAGCTGGATCTCCAGGCCGTCCTCGCCGGTGACGGAGGTGAGGGCGGCGGGCTCGTCGAGGTCCTTGTT
Organism: uncultured Actinomycetota bacterium; assembly: GCA_963782305.1. Taxonomy (GTDB): domain Bacteria; phylum Actinomycetota; class Actinomycetes; order Propionibacteriales; family Nocardioidaceae; genus Marmoricola. Next base: position 178,517 of record CAWAJJ010000004.1, read on the forward strand.
GGCGAGCGAGGCCACGAACGTGCCGGAGCCGTCGGCGCCGCTCACGACGACCGCGCCGAGGACGTCGACCATCCCGCTGCGGTTGTTGACGCCCACGCTCGGCTGGTAGACCTCATCGGTCTGGTACTTGCAGGCACCGAGAGCCGGGACCAGCAGCACCACGGCCAGGACGGCGATTCGACGGCGTACGGGCCTCAACATGGCGATGCGGTTCCTCTCGGGACGCCACCGGGCGTCGAGTCCGGGGCAGTGGTCACGAATGGGTCTTGAGTTCGGGGCCGAGCCTATCGCTCAACGGGCGATGGATGCGTTCAGGGCCGTGGTCCAGACGATCGCACCGAGCACGACGACCGTGGCGACCAGTGTCAGCAACCTCAGGCGCGGCGCCCCGGTGCGCAACGCCACGCGCAGCGGGAGGTGGCGGACCTTGGCGACGTTGTCGACGACGAGGTCCGGCAGGGCGGTCAGGAAGTGCACCAGGAGGCCGAGGATCGCGCAGAGCACGACGAAGCTGGCGAACGGTGCCGACCCGTCGGCGTCCCTGCCCCAGCCGCCGTAGGTCACGAAGTAGGTGAGCAGCGCGAAGGTGACCGACCAGCCGAGCCAGGACAGTGCGGTGGCCTTCAGCCACCGGTTGTGGACGAAGCCGACGACCAGTGTGGCCAGCAGGAACATGCCCGCGGTGGGGCCGTTCTGGAGCGAGAGGGGGAGCACCAGCAGCAGGAGTACGGCGATGCCGAAGCTGGCGTTGCCCGGAGGGATGATCCCCTCGGCCACCGGCTTCCCCGGCGCGCCGGAGGCCCGGTCGACCTCCACGTCGAGGAGGTCGTTGAGCAGGCCCATCACCAGCTGGGCGACCAGAACGGCCGCGGCCGCGGCCACGATCTCGCGGAAGGGCCGGCCCATCAGTGCGACGAGCACCCCGACGACGACGGCAAAGGCCAGAGCCTGACGCGGGTGGACTGCCCGCACGAAGGATCGCAACTGCCCCGTTGTCCTCGGGACGGCCTCTGTGGTCATGGCTCGCAGTATTGAGCATCAGGCGCCCTACCGGCGACGTTTCGGACATGCCGAGTTCACCTATCGCGGCCGTCGCAACACACGAATTAGGACTTTGTCAAGCCCCGAAATGGCCTCTGACCTGCACAAACGCTGGATAGGGCACCCTCACGGTCGTGTTAGACTGGACACCTCGAAAGGGGTTCACTTCATATGACGTTCACTGTCGGCGAAACGGTCGTTTATCCAAATCACGGGGCCGCGGTCATCGAAAACATCGAGATGCGCACCATCAAGGGAGAAGAGAAGCAGTACCTGGTTCTTCGCATTGTCGCCCAGCAGGACCTCGTGGTCCGCGTGCCGGCGTGCAACCTCGATCTCGTGGGTGTCCGCGATGTCGTTGACAAGGAAGGCCTGGACCGCGTCTTCGACGTACTCCGGGCCGTCGTGCCGGACGAGCCGACCAACTGGTCGCGCCGTTACAAGGCCAACCTCGAGAAGCTGCACTCGGGTGACGTGATGAAGGTGTCCGAGGTCGTCCGCGACCTGTGGCGCCGCGAGCGTGACCGTGGCCTCTCTGCCGGTGAGAAGCGGATGCTGGCCAAGGCGCGCCAGATCCTCGTCTCCGAGCTGGCTCTGGCCGAGCACACCAACGAGGACAAGGCCGAGGCCATCCTCGACGAGGTCCTCGCTTCCTAGAGCAACCTGACTACTCGATAGTCTCCGTCGAGCCCCCGTGACCTTGCGTCCGGGGGCTCGATGTCTGTCCGGGGGGTGCCGCAGTTTTTCTGGTTAACCAGAAAAACCGCAACTACCCAACGTTGCAACGTGGGGGAAGTGACACCTTCACTGGTTAACCAGAAAAACCGCAGCCCTAGGGTGACCCCATGGAGATCAGCGACGAGATCACCGAGGACTCCCCGGGGCCGCTCGGGGTGGTGCCGGTGGAGGGGCGGGGGTCGCTGCCGTTCGCGCTGGTGCACGGCGAGTCGCTGGTCGCCGCTGCGTCGTGGGCGCTGACGACGGCCGGGGCCGAGCTGTTCGACTACGGGACCTCGTTCTCCGCGGTGAAGGACACCGGTCAGATGCTGGTCGTCCACGACCCGCTGTGTCCGCTCACCCCGGCGTCGTTCCTCGTCGAGGCGATCGAGGAGTCCGCGAGGACGGGCGCCGTCGTGGTCGGCGTACGCCCCGTGACCGACACGGTCAAGGAGTACGACGGCGCCGAGCCGGATCAGCCCGGGTCGCTCGGCGCGACCCTCGACCGCGACGATCTGGTCTGCGTCACCTCGCCGCTCGTCCTGCCGGCCGCCGTCGTGGCCGCGCTCGACGGCCTGGACACCGACGACCTCGCCGCGCTCGTGGACCTGCTGACGCGTCGGTTCCCGGTGCGCCACCTGCCCGCGCCCCCACTGGGGAGGCGGATCGTGGACGAGGCGGACCTCGAGGTGCTGAGCGCGCTCAGTGCGACCGGCTGAGCAACCGCTCGGCCAGCAGGACGTCCTCGGGGAAGGTGACCTTGAGGTTGGCGGCAGTGCTGGGCACGCCGCGTACGACGATCTCGGTGAACTCGGTCAGGCACGCCGCGGTGTCCGTCGCGACGAACCCCGCCGCGGCGGCGCTCCGGTGGGCGTCGAGCAGGTCGCGGGCGCGAAACGCCTGCGGTGTCTGTACGCCGACCAGACCCGCCGGGGCCAGTGAGCCGTCGCGCCGCGACAGCCGGGGGAGCGAGGTCACCGGGATCGCGCCACCGTGCTCGGCGGCGCTGTCGATCACCGTCCGCCACAGCGACTCCGGCGCGAGCGGCCGGGCAGCGTCGTGGATCGCGACGACGTCGATCTCGCCTCCGTCGATGTCGGCGGCCAGGGCCTGCAGTGCCTGCCACTCCGAGTCGTGCCGCTGGGCACCTCCGTCGACCACCCAGAGGTCATGGGCGCCGAGGTGCGGGACCGACGGTCTCGCGGACCGCCTCCCGGTCCTCGGGACGGATGACGAGCACGATCCGGTGCACGCCCTCGACGTCGAGCACGGTCCGCACCGACCGGGCCAGGATCGGGATCCCGTCGACCGGCAGCAGCACCTTGTTGACCGACGAGCCCACGCGCGTGCCGGACCCGGCGGCGAGGAGGACAGCGGCGGTCTGGGGAATCACAGGTGCGGTCGGATCAGCCGGATGAGTACGCCGGAGACGAGCTGGTCGCGCTCCAGCGGCAGCATGTGGCCGGCGTCGGGGACGACGGTGAGCACCGAACCGTGGACGTGGTCGGCGATCCGCCTCGCGTGGGACGGCGGAGTGAGGACGTCGCGGGTGCCGACGAGGACGTGGGTGGGGATGTCGTCGAGGACCTTCAGCGCATCGGCCCGGTCGTGCTTGAGGCAGTCCTCGTAGAACCCGACCACCGTGTCACCGGGACAGTTGATCAGGCCGTCGACGGCGAGTGCGGCGTCGGCCAGCCGCAGCGGCCGGCCGAAGACGAACCTCCGCATGACCAGCCGCTCCACGATCGGCGCGCGGCGGCGCTGACGCCGGGACAGGGTGCGGGAGCGCAGGGCGAGCATCCGCGGGATCTGGGCGCGCACCAGCTGGCCCGCCTCGGGAAGGCCCAGCGTCACGGTGTCCAGCTGTCCGGACGAGGTGGAGACGAACGCGGCGCCGAGGACGCGTTCGAACACGTCGGGCCGGATCGCGGCCAGCTGCATCATCGTCATCCCACCGATCGAGTGGCCCGCCAGCACGAGCGGACCCGTCGGCGCCAGCCGGTCGACCAGGTCCGACCAGTCGCGGGCGAGGTTCTCGATGGTCGCCTCGGACCGCGGGACCGGGTCGGACTCGCCGTGGCCGCGGTGGTCCCAGGTGATGATGCGGATCCCATGGCCGAACTCCCGCTGCAGGTCGCGGACCTGGTAGTGCCAGTCCTCCTGGTTCAACGTCCAGCAGTGGGCCAGGAAGACCGTCAGCGGCGCGTCGTCCGGCCCGTAGGTGGTGACGTCGAGGTGGAGCCCGTCATAGGTGCGCATGCGTCTCTTCCGTGCTGGGGGACGGCCGTATTCTGCCGGAACTGCCTGGCCGGCGCGGTCAGTTGAGGTTCGCGTCCTCAGGCAGGGTGGCCAGCATCGACAGCGGCGGGGGCTGGCGGCGGAGCACGTCGCCCCAGAGCTGGTCGGGTGCGCGGCTGAACAGGTCGGTCTCGGTGGCGGGTACGACGTGCCAGCTGCCCTCGGCGATCTCGCTCTCCAGCTGGTCGGCGGACCAGCCGGCGTACCCGGCGTACACCCGCAGGGCGGTCAGCCGGCCCAGGAACTCATCGGGCGGGCTGTCCAGGTCGACCATTCCGAGCGACCCGGTGAGCGGTCGCCAGCCGGGGGGTTCGTCGCCCTCGGCGATCGCTCCGATCGCGAGCGCCGCGTTCAGCTCCACCGGCCCACCGCGGAAGAAGACACCCGGTTCGCTGGTCACGTCCTGCCACGGCGTCAGCACCTCGCCCACCGGGGTGTCGGACGGGCGGTTGAGGATCACGCCCAGGCTGCCGTCGGAGTTGGAGTCGAGGACGAGCAGCACGCACCGCGCGAAGTTGGGGTCGACCAGGGTCGCGGAGGCGATCAGCAGGGATCCAGCGGCCGGCTGCATGCGCCCATGGTGGCAGGAACAGCCTAGGAGGGCGAGGAGCTGAGCAGGGCTGTCGCGATCGCGGCGAGTCCCTCACCGCGCCCGGTCAGGCCGAGGCCGTCGGTCGTGGTGGCACTGATCGAGACGCTGATGCCGTGCCGCTCGGCGAGTCCACGCTCGGCCTCCTCGCGGCGCGCGCCGAAACGGGGGCGGTTGCCGATCAGCTGGCACGCGACGTTGCCGACCTCCCAGCCGGCAGCGCGGACCCGCCGCAGGGTCTCGGCCAGCAGGTCGTCGCTGGCGGCCCCGGCCCACTCGGGCTCCGACGTACCGAAGTTGCTCCCGAGGTCACCCAGCCCGGCGGCCGAGAGCAAGGAGTCGCAGATCGCGTGCAGCACCACGTCGCCGTCGGAGTGGCCCTCGAGACCCACTTCCTCCTCCGGCCAATCCAGTCCGGCCACCCGCATCGAACGACCTGGTGCGAGGCGGTGGACGTCGGTACCGATGCCGATGCGCTGGTTCACGGGCACGATCATGCCCCGGATCAGCTGCGCTGAGGTGCACGTCCTTGCCGCATGCGCGACGATGGAGAGGTGAGCATGGCCCAGCAGGGGTCCGGAAGTCCCACCGGACAGATCCCGCGCACGCCACTGGAGACACCACCTCCGGGGGAGCGCGGCACGGACGTGTCCCGGGGAATGCTCGCCCTGGCCGGGGTCATCGCTGCTGCCGCCGGCATCGCGCTGAGCGAAGCGGCAGCGACTGCGCTGCGCGCCGAGTCCAGTCCGGTGGAGGCGGTCGCCGCTGCGATCCGCGACCTGACGCCCGGACCGGTGGCCCTGTTCCTGATCCATCTCGTGGGGCAGCTCGACAAGCCGTTGCTGCTGGGCGGGACGGCCGTGGTGCTGCTCGGCATCTGCGGTTACGCCGCCTCCTGGATGCGTCGCTTCCCGTTGGTGCCCGACGTCGTCTTCTTCGTCCTGGCCGCTGTGGGCCTGGCCGCGGTGCTGCACCAGCCCAATCCCGGCATCGGCGCCTCGCTCGCCCTGATGATCGGGTTCATCACCTGGATCGTCACCCTGCGCCTGCTCACCGCACCCCTGCTCGGGGAGATCCCCGGGCACGCGGCCACGGACCTGCGCCGGCGTGACTTCCTCAAGCGGTCCGTCTGGGTGATGGTCGGCGTCGGCCTGCTCAGCGTCGGTGGCCGGATGGCCGGGAGCGGTCGCCGCCAGGTGGAACAGGCGCGTCGGCTGCTGCGGCTGCCGGTGCATCGTGGAGACGCGCCCGCCGGGGTGTCGCTGCAGGTCCCCGGGATCGCGCCGTGGCGTACGCCGAACGACGACTTCTACATCATCCACACCGCTCTTGCGCCGCCGTCGATCTCGCCCGTCGACTGGGAGCTGCGCATCCACGGAATGGTCGACCACGAGCTGACCATCAGCTACCAGAACCTGATCGACCGCCAGCTCACCGAGGCCTGGGTGACCCTGTGCTGCGTCTCCAACGAGGTGGGCGGGGACCTGATCGGCAACGCCTGGTGGTCCGGCGTACTCGTCCGGGAGCTGCTGGCCGAGGCCGGGGTGAAGGCCGGCGCCAACGCGGTGCTGCAGACCTCGAAGGACGGCTGGACCTGCGGCACTCCGCTCGCGGCGCTCACCGACCCCGACCGCAACGCGATGCTGGCCGTGGCGATGAACGGGGCGCCGCTCCCGGTGCAGCACGGCTTCCCCGTGCGGACCGTGGTGCCGGGCCTCTACGGCTACGTGTCCGCGACCAAGTGGGTGGTCGACATGGAGGTCACCACCTTCGACAAGTTCTCGGCGTACTGGACCGACCGGGGCTGGTCCGAGCGGGGACCGGTGAAGACCCAGTCGCGCATCGACGTCCCCGGCAACGGCGCCACCGTGAAGGCAGGCTCGGTGCGCATCGGCGGCAGCGCGTGGGCGCAGCACACCGGCATCGAGAAGGTCGAGTACCAGCTCGACGGCGCCGACTGGAGCGAGGCCGAGCTGGGTCGCGTGCCGGGAGCGGACACCTGGGTGCAGTGGGCGGCCACGGTCGACGTGGAGCCCGGTGAGCACCGCGTGGTGGTGCGGGCGACCGACACCAGCGGCTACACGCAGACCTCGGTGAAGACCGACGTGGTCCCCAACGGGGCGACCGGCTGGGACTCGATCCCGTTCGACGCCGCCTGAGGGCTCCGGCCTGCTGTTCGGCGGGCGCGGCTGTTGGACATGCGAATGTCGCTGTCGTGGCTGGAGTGGCGGTCTTCTGTCCCCTGAGTCACATTCGCATGTCCAAGGCGGGTCCCCAAGCCTCCACGGCTGACCGGTCTAACCTGTCGCCATGGATGACTTCTCCGATCGGACCGGTGCCGCACTGGTCGTGGGAGGCAGCGGCGGGATCGGCCGCGCCGTCGTACGACTCCTGGCCCAGCGAGGCAGCGACGTCGCCCTCACCTGGCGCTCAGGGGAGGAGGCCGCCGCGCGGCTGCACGACGAGGTCGCGTCGTACGGCGTCCGGGTCAGCACCCATCAGCTCGACATCACCGACACGGCCGCGTGTGAGCGAGTGGTCGGGGAGGTCGTGGGGCGCTACGGCGCGCTGCACACCGTGGTGAGCGCGGCCGGTCCGCACATCCCGATGGTCCACCTGAGCAACGTCGAGCCGGCGCACCTGAGCGAGCAGCTGCGCGTCGACGTGGGGGCGTTCTTCAACGTCGTACGCCCGGCGCTCCCGAGCCTGCGGTCGAACGAGGGCAGCATCGTCGCCGTGACGACCGCGGCCACCACCCGCTTCCCCGTGCGCGACGGCCTCTCGTCGGCACCCAAGGCCGCGGTCGAGGCGCTGGTCAGGGCGCTCGCGGTCGAGGAGGGGCGCTACGGCGTACGCGCGAACTGTGTCGGCCCCGGCATGCTCACCGACGGGATGGCCCAGCGGCTGATCGAGAGCGGCGAGCTGGACGAGCGTGCCCTGGAGGTGACCCGCGCCAACATCCCGCTCCGCCGCTTCGGCATCGCCCACGACATCGCCGAGGCAGTCTGCTTCCTCGCGTCTCACCGGGCCGGGTTCGTGAGCGGGCAGAAGCTGGACGTTGATGGTGGGTACGGCGCGTGAGGCTCGTGCGGTTTTTCTGGTTAACCAGAAAAACCGTCAAAACCCAACGTTGCACCGTGGGGTAAGTGGCAGTTTTTCTGGTTAACCAGAAAAACTGCGCCGCTCACCAGTTCCGGTTGGCCCACCGGGCAGGCAGCGGGTGCGAGGCGTTGTGGACGACGTAGACGGTGCCGCTGGACTTGCCGAGCCAGGCCCGCTCGAACTGGCCGCGGTCGTAGACGCGTCGCACGGACGCGTTGGTCGCGGCCGCCGGGTCGTTGACGACGACGTTGCCGGATGCGGTGAAGCCGGCGATCACGACCAGGTGGCCGGCGGTGGAGCTGATCGGGGCGCCGCTGAGCTGGCCCCGGGAGAAGGAGATCGAGGCGGCGAGCGGGATGCCCGCGGCGATGAACCGCTCGGCGTCGCGCAGGTTGGCGAGCCGGGTGACGAAGGCGTCGCCGGTCAGGATGGCGGCGTAGGCCGTGTTGAACGCCCAGTTGCCGGTGCCTTCGTAGCCGTAGTCGTAGACCAGTCGGGCCACGTGGTCGACCCAGGGATCGGCGTACCCCTTCTTCACCCACGCGTAGTTGGCCGGCTTCGGCAGCGCGCCGTAGTAGCCGAGCAGCATCGACAGCGCCGTGGGGGAGCACCAGGCCTCGCCACCGCCGCCGTACTTCGGGTACTGGCCGCGGTGGGTCATCTGCGAGTAGCGCGGGACGTTCAGCGTCTTGGCGGGCAGTAGCCGCCGGCTCGTCGCCGGGAGGGCGGAGACGGGCCGGCCGGCTACTGCCTGGAGGGATCGCACCGTCGGGGAGGCGGTGCTGGCGGGTCGACGGAGGAGGAGGACCCGAAGCTGATAGCTGGACAAGGTGCCACTGCGGGCGACCAGGGTGTCGGTGGCGACGCGGGCGACCGAGTCGGCCTGGGCGCCGAAGCTGGTACGCCGGATGCGGGCGTCGCGCGTGGACCAGCCGCCGAGTCCCTTCCAGCCGCTGAAGACGCCGGCGGTGCTGCGGACGCGCGCCTGGACGAGGACCTGCGGTGTTCGGCGGCGTGGTGATGTTCCACGACGGGATGAGCTGGCTGAACGACTGGGTGGGGGTGACCACCGGCGCGGTCCAGCGCGACCACGACCAGCGCTCCCCGAAGTACCTGATCTGGCCCTTCGGTGTGGACATCCGGAAGGAGCCACCCGCGATCCGGACGCCCTCCTGGAGACCCGCGCGGAAGTACGCGTCGGTGCTGAACTGGCTGAACCGCTGCTGCGGCGCCGGCGCAACGGCCGCGGCCGCCAGCCGGGCGTGCTCGGGCGTGGGGGAGTCGGTGAGCAGCGCCCCGACGAGAGCGAGGGCGAGCGAGCCGACGGCCAGCGCCTGGAGGCGTACCGGGGAGGACAGGTGGGGAAGCACGAGACCACAGTAGTGCTCATCAGTCACACAAGTAAGGTTTTGTCACATTTTCGTCCCTCGGTTTCCGCTGTCACCCCGGTCCACCGCGGTCAGAGCGGACCGCTGCCGCCCCTAGGATTGCCGAGTGACTCTCCGGCTCTACGACACCGCGGCACGCGCGGTCCGCGACTTCGTCCCCCTCGAGGAGGGGCGGGTGGGGATCTACGTGTGCGGACTGACCGTGCAGTCGGAGCCCCACGTCGGGCACGTCCGCTCGGCGGTCAACTTCGACGTGCTGCGGCGCTGGCTCCAGGCCAGCGGGTACGCCGTCACGTTCATCCGCAACATCACCGACATCGACGACAAGATCCTGGTCAAGGCGGCTGAGCAGGGCCGCCCCTGGTACAACCTCGCCTACGACATGAAGCGCGAGCTCGACCGGGCCTACGACGCACTGCACGTCCTCCCGCCGACCTACGAGCCCGCCGCGACCGGTCACGTCCCGGAGATGCTCGAGCTGATCGAGGCGCTGATCGAGCGCGGGCACGCGTACGCCGCCGAGGACGGGTCGGGTGACGTCTACTTCGACGTGCAGTCCTGGTCGTCGTACGGCGAGCTCACCCGGCAGAAGGTCGACGACATGGAGGCGGCCACCGACGCCGACCCGCGCGGGAAGCGCGACCCCCGGGACTTCGCCCTGTGGAAGGGGCACAAGGAGTCCGAGCCGACCACCGCCTCATGGGCCTCCCCGTGGGGACGTGGCCGTCCGGGCTGGCACATCGAGTGCTCCGCGATGGCGTGCAAGTACCTCGGCGAGGCGTTCGACATCCACGGCGGCGGCGTCGACCTGCGCTTCCCCCACCACGAGAACGAGCAGGCCCAGTCGCGCGCGGCCGGGCACCCGTTCGCGTCGTACTGGATGCACAACGCCTGGATCACCACCTCCGGGGAGAAGATGAGCAAGTCGCTCGGCAACTCGCTGCTGGTGCCGCAGGTGCTCGAGCGGGTGCGCGGGATCGAGCTGCGGTTCTACATGGTCGCCGCGCACTACCGCTCCACGGTGGAGTTCAGCTTCGAGGCTCTCGACGAGGCGGCTGCCGGGTTCAGGCGCATCGAGCACTTCCTCGAGCGAGCGACCGCGGCTGTCCCGGCCGACGAGCTCGCGACGGTCCGAGCCGCCGGACGCAAGCTGATGGTCGAGTTCACCGAGGCGATGGACGACGACCTGGGCACTCCTGCGGCTGTGGCTGTCATCTACGACCTCGTCCGCGAGGGCAACAAGCTGCTGGCGGGCGAGGACGGCACCGACCCTGATGCCAGCCTGGTGGACGTGCTCGTGCAGGTCGAGGCGATGCTCGCCGTGCTCGGGCTCGACCCCGCTCACGAGCACTGGTCGAGCGACAGCGCCAACGACCTGACCAGCGTCGTCGACGCACTGGTCCAGGGCCTGCTCGAGCAGCGCGCCGAGGCCCGCGCCGACAAGGACTTCGCCACCGCCGACGCGATCCGGGACCGGATCAAGGCGGCTGGCGTCACGATCGAGGACACCCCTTCGGGGCCGAAGTGGAGCGTGTGAGAAATGCCTGGTAATTCGCAGAGGCGTGGAGCCATCAAGAAGACCGGCAAGGGCAACCCCACGGCGGGTTCCGGGGGTCGCGTGCGTCGTGGTCTCGAGGGCAAGGGGCCGACACCGAAGGCCAAGGACCGGCCGTACCACAAGGCCCACAAGAAGGTGAAGGACGACAAGGGCGGCGCCCCCACCGGTCGCCCGCGTCGCTCCGCCCCGGGGAAGAGCACCGGGGACCACGAGTGGATCGCCGGGCGCAACTCCGTGGTGGAGGCACTGCGCGCCGGGCTGCCCGTGATCTCGGTGTACGTCGCCGAAGGCGCCGAGCGCGACAGCCGGCTGCGCGAGGTGTTCTCGATCGCGGCGGACCAGCACATCTCGCTGCTCGAGGTGCCCAAGGTCGAGCTCGACAAGATGACTGCCGGTGCCGTGCACCAGGGCCTCGCGGCCCGCATCCCGACCTACGAGTACGCCGACCCCAACGATCTGCTCGACCTCGCCGCAGCCAACAACGAGCCCGCGCTGATCGTGGCACTCGACTCGGTGACCGACCCGCGCAACCTGGGTGCCGTCGTACGTTCTGCGGCAGGGTTCGGCGCGCACGGCGTGGTCATCCCCGAGCGCCGGGCAGCCGGCATGACCGCCAGCGCCTGGAAGACCTCGGCCGGTGCCGCCGCCCGCGTCCCGGTGGCCCAGGTGGTCAACCTGACCCGGCAGCTGAAGGCCTACCAGAAGGCCGGCTGCATGGTCATCGGCCTGGCCGCCGACGGGGACGTGTCGCTGCGGGACCTCGACCTCGCGACCGGTCCGCTGGTGATCGTGGTCGGCTCCGAGGGCAAGGGACTCTCCCGGCTGGTGTCGGAGACCTGCGACCAGCTCGTCTCGATCCCGATGGCCAGCTCGCTGGAGTCACTCAACGCGGGTGTTGCCGCAAGCGTCACCCTCTATGCCGTGGCCCAGGAACGGGCCAGCCGGACGTAGTGGAGACCGCGAGCCCCCGCACGAGCACCCGACCGTTCATCCGCCGGGGGCTGCCTGTCCTCGCCCACGTGCTGGTGTGGCTGGTCGTCGCGATTCCGACGTGGGCCGTGCTGTTCGCGCACTCGCACGAGGACATGGTCGTGGCCAGCCACGACGCCGTCGTACGACCGAACTTCGACGGGTACGTGCGGCTCGACCTCGGCCCCTACCTGCCGGATGCCCGGTCGAAGTCGGGCGGGCGGATCGGTGTGGACGTCGAGCTCGGCAAGACCACCGCCACCACGGCCGCCGAGATCGCCGTGCGGTACGCCGCCATCGCGGCCCGCCCCAATGCGGAGATCCGCCGCGTGCGCGCGGCCGTCACCGAGCTTGCCTGGGAGCAGGCCGTGCGCGCGGGGCTGATCGCGCTCGTGCCGCTCGGCCTGTGGCTGCTGCTCGGACCGGTCCGTCGTGCCCAGCTGTTCCGACACCGCGGCCGCGCCGGCGCCGCGGCCGTGAGCGTGCTCGCCGTGGGGACTCTGCTCATGGTCCAGCCCTGGCGGTCGGACTCCGACCGTGTGGAGGAGAAGCGATGGATCGGGGTAGTCGCCGCGTTCCCCGAGGTGACCGTGCCCAAGGAGCTTGCGGGGTGGCAGATCCGCAACGGACTGGTCACCGAGGGCACCCGGCGGCTCGTGTTCAGCCTCTTCGACACCTACGCGACGAGCAAGGTGTTCTACAAGGAGGTGGCGGGCCGGGTCGACGATGTCTCCGACCAGTTCCACCAGCCGGAAGAGGGCGACACGGTCGCCGTGCTCGTCAGCGACCGGCACGACAACATCGGGATGGACCCGGTGGTGCGCGCCGCAGGCGACGCGGCCGGCGCCACGGTCGTGCTGGATGCCGGTGACGACACCTCGACCGGCCAACCCTGGGAGGCGTTCAGCCTCGACTCGCTCGACGAGGTCTTCGACGACTACGACGCCCGGGTCGCCGTGTCGGGCAACCACGACCACGGCACCTTCGTGAACCGCTATCTGGAGAAGCTCGGGTGGACCCACCTCGACGGTGATCCGGAGGAGACGTTCGCGGGAGTCCGGATCACGGGGGTGGACGATCCGCGCTCCAGCGGGCTCGGCAACTGGCGCGACGAGAAGGGGCTCACCTTCGCCGAGGTCAAGGAGGCCGTCGCGGACGGCGTCTGCAAGCTGGACGAGGACGGGGAGCGGGTCGCCACGCTCATGGTGCACGACGCCAACCTCGGTGCGACCGCCCTCGCGCGTGGATGCACCGACCTGGTGATCGCCGGCCACCTGCACGTGCAGAAGGGACCCACCCGGGTGGTGGGCGAGAACGGGAAGCCGGGCTACAGCTACACCAACGGGACGACCGGCGGGGCGGCGTACGCCATCGCGATCGGGAGCAAGCTTCGCCGCGTGGCGGAGTTCACCCTCGTCACCTACCGCGACGGCCGGCCGGTCGGCATCCAGCCGGTCAAGGTGCTCACCACCGGTGAGATCTCGGTCGCCGACTATGTCGAGCTCGACCTCGGCTGAGCCGGCCTCCGGCTCGGGTGGTCGCCGGGACGACCCGGTCCGTCACCTACGATTGCCGGGCTGGCCGCCGGGCGTCCTAGGGACTGCCAGGCGGCCGCGCCGGTGTAGCTCAGTTGGTAGAGCGCCTCACTTGTAATGAGGATGTCGCGGGTTCGACTCCTGTCACCGGCTCTGTTCAAGCAGGTCAGTGGAGCCCAGCTGACCATGCACTCGCCGGCCAGGATCTCGGTGCCCGCTACCGACGCCGCGATCGCGACCTGATTCTGTCTTCTACGCTGTTCCCTGTGACCGAGACGATGCCTTCCTCCGACCGGCAGGCTGCTACCGAGGCATTGATGGCGACCTCGAGATTGATGACCGCGGTCGTCGCGCGCACGCTCATGGATCTCAATGACGCGGTCAGCGTCCCGCAGCTGCGCGTGCTGGTCATGCTCTCCTATCGCGCTCCGTTGAACCTGACCGCGATCGCGCAGGGCCTGGGGGTCAACGCCTCCAACGCGAGTCGCACGTGCGAGAAGCTCGTCGTTTCCGGACTGGTCGCCCGCGAGGAGGACCCGGCCGACCGTCGCCAGGTGGCGCTCGCGTTGACCGCCTCAGGTCGGCGACTCGTCGGGTCGTTGATGGAGTCGAGGCGGGTGATTCTGGACGAGATCGTCGGCCAGCTGTCACAGGTTGAACAGCGTCGTCTGGTCAGTGGGCTCACGGCATTCATGGTCGCCGCCAACGGCTCGGGGTTGAGCACGAGTCCGGATGGCAGTGAATCCGTGATTCCGTGGATCCGCTGACGAGCGTCCACGAGAGGATCGAACTCTGAAACCCCTCATGGTCCAGGTGATCTAGTCCGCGATTCCCTGGATTCCTTGCGCGGTGGCAATGATTGCGGAGGAATGCCTACAGTGACCGGGCTAGTCGCGTCTCGGGTTTCATGTTCGGGTCCTCGATCGGGGGCACCGCCACACGGGGGTTTTTGTTGATGATGTTGCGTTCCCGCTCGACGCGCACCCGCCGCTCGGTCCCGGGTCTCGCCGCCCTGGCGTGCCTGGCCCTGTTCCTGGGGTTCACGCCCAGTGCCCAGGCGGCGCCGGTGGTCAACCACAACCAGGTGGTCTCGGCGGCTCCGGGGGTCACACCCGCGGTGAACAACGGTGAGGTCGACGCGATCGTCCAGGTCGGCAACACCATGGTGGTCGGTGGCACGTTCACCCAGGTGACGCCCGTGGGTGGTGGGGTGACGACGCGGAACTACATCATGGCGTTCAACGTGAGCACGGGTGCTCTGGTGCCGGGGTTCACGCCGGGTCTCAACGGTGGGGTGAACGAGCTGCTGCCTGGCCCCACGAGTGACTCGGTCTACGTGGGTGGTGCTTTCACGTCGGTGAACGGGGTGAACACCTCGCACGTGACGTTGCTGAACACCTCGACCGGTGCGGTCGTGGGTGGGTTCAAGGCTGCTGCGACCAATGGTGTGGTCAATGCGATGGCCAAGCGCGGCACCCGGTTGGTCTTGGGTGGCAACTTCACCACTGCTGGTGGGGTGGCGCACGCGGGTCTGGCCTCGTTGAACGGCACGAGCGGTGCGGTGGACGGCTATGTGAGCAACCAGGTCTCGGGGCACCACAACGACAGTGGCTCGGGTGCCCAGGGCGCGGTCGGGGTGCGTGACCTGGACGTGAACGCTGCCGGGACCCGGCTGGTCGCGATCGGCAACTTCAAGCGGGTCGACGGTCTGCTGCGCGACCAGATGGTGATGATCAACCTGGGTGACTCGGCTTCGACGGTGAGTCCTGACTGGGCCACGACGCGGTACTCCCCGTTGTGCTTCAACTTCGCTTTCGACACCTATGTGCGTGGGGTGAGCTTCTCCCCGGACGGTTCCTACCTGGTGGTCACCGCGACGGGTGGCTATGTGGCCAACACGTTGTGCGACACGGCGGCTCGTTTCGAGACCTCGGCGACTGGTACCGATGTGCAGCCGACGTGGGTCAACTACACCGGTGGGGACACGTTGTGGGCGAACACGATCACGGAGAAGGCTGTCTATGTCGGTGGTCACCAGCGCTGGTTGAACAACAGCCTGGCCAGCGACACAGCCGGTGCCGGTGCGGTGCCGCGTCCTGGTCTGGCGGCGTTGAACCCTGACACCGGGGTGCCGTTGAAGTGGAACCCTGGTCGCAACCCGCGCGGGGCGGCGGTCTATGCGCTGTATGCCACCCCGACGGGTCTGTGGATGGGTAGCGACACCGAGTACATCGGCGACCACTACCAGTACAAGCGGCCGCGGCTGGCGTTCTTCCCCCTTGCCGGAGGTGCTGAGGAGGCCTCTGACGCGACGGCGGGCCTGCCCGGGACCGCCTACCTCGGCGCGAACCCGGCGAGCAGCAACGGCAACGTCGTCTATCGGGTCAACGCGGGTGGCGGCACGATCGGCGCGGCCGACAACGGACCGGACTGGGCCGCCGACAACGGCTCGACGAGCCCCTACCGCAACACCGGGTCCAACGCGGCTGGTTATGCCAGCGGCGCCACTGTCGACTCAACGGTTCCGTCCTCGACTCCCAACGCTGTCTTCGACACCGAGCGATGGTCGCCCTCGGACAACCCTGCGATGAACTGGGCCTTTCCGACACAGGCCGGAGTCCCGCTGCAGGTCCGGCTGTACTTCTCCAACCGGTGCTCGTGCACCTCTGGCTCTGGCCAGCGCCAGTTCGACGTGAGCGTGGAGGGCACCAAGTTCCTGGATCACTTCGACATCGTTGCCGCAACTGGTGACCAGCGCGGGACCATGCGCGCCTACGACATCGCCAGCAGCGACGGCACGGTCAACATCGACTTCGCCCACCAGGTCGAGAACCCGCTGCTCAATGCGATCGAGATCCTGCGCACCGACCAGGCCCCGCCGGCCGATGGCACCAACGATCTGCGCACCGTGCCGCTGTCGGCCACCGGCGCGCAGCCGGGGTCCTCGGTCAGCGCCGGGGGGGTCGACTGGACCTCGATCCGTGGGTCCTTCGTGGCCGGCGGCAAGCTCTGGTACGGCAAGAAGGACGGGACGTTCGACTCGCGCACCTACTCCGGTGGGAGCTTCGGCCCCGAGGTCAAGATCGATCCCTACAACGACCCGGACTGGGCCGGGAGGGACACCGGCTCGGGCAACACCTACGACGGCAAGCCTGTGGCGCTCTACGGCCAGATGAGCGGGGTCACCGGGATGGCGTACTCCGCCGGGAAGCTGTACTACGTCAAGAGCAACGACGCGAACCTCTACTGGCGCTGGTTCAACACCGACAGCGGCATCATCGGGTCGAACGAGAACACCGCCAGCGGGGGTCGCAACTGGACCGGCACCCTGGGAATGTTCGCCGCTGAGGGCAAGCTCTACTTCGTCACCAAGGCCGACGGGAACCTGAACATGGTGCCGCTGGCCCCCAGCGGACCCTTGGGCCCGTCCACGGTGGTGGACAGTCCGGCCCTGGGTGGCAACGACTGGCGGGCCCGCGCCCTGTTCCTGGTGCCCGGCAACCAGGCCCCGGCGAACCAGGCGCCGACGGCTGCGTTCACGCAGTCGTGTACTGATCTGGTGTGTCAGTTCGATGGGTCTGGGTCGAGTGACCCTGATGGGACGATCGCGTCCTATGCGTGGGACTTCGGGGACACCGCGGACAACACGGCGACCGGGCAGATGGCCAACCACACCTTCTCTGGTGCTGGGGACTTCCAGGTCAAGTTGACGGTCACTGATGACGATGGTGATACCAACACCAAGACGACGACGGTGACGGTGACGGCGGCGGGCCAGACGAACCCGATCTCGTTCGTGGCCAGGAGCTCGGCGGGGGCGAACACGAGGACGCCTTCGGTGGCGGTTCCTGGTGGGGTGCAGGCCGGTGACACGCTGCTGTTGACCTCGAGTCTGGGCAACGTGACCTCGGCGGCTGCTCCGGCGGGATGGACCGTGAAGGGTGATGAGAACTCGACTGCGTCGTTGCGCAGCGTGGTGTGGGTGAAGACCGCGACGGCTGGTGATGCTGGCAGTTCGGTGACGGTGACCCTCGATGCTGTGCACAAGTCGACGTTGGCGATCACCGCCTATCGCGGGGTGAACACGGCGCAGGTGACGGCGACGGCGAACACTGATGCGAACACCGGCACTCACACGACGCCGGTGGTCACGGTGCCGGGTGGCTCGTGGGTGGTCTCGTTCTGGGCGGACAAGAGCTCCAACACTGCCTGGTCCACTCCGGGGACGACCCTGCGTGCTGAGCAGTACACCACCGGTGGTGGCTCGGTCTCCGAGGCGGTGGCTGACTCGAACGGTCCTCGCACCGGTTCGGTGGACGGCAGTACGGCGACCACGAGTTCCACCAGTGCGCGTGGTGTGAACTGGTCGATCGTGCTGGCACCGCAATCGGGCAACCCGCCGGCGAACCAGGCGCCGACGGCTGCGTTCACGCAGTCGTGTACTGATCTGGTGTGTCAGTTCGATGGGTCTGGGTCGAGTGACTCTGATGGGACGATCGCGTCCTATGCGTGGGACTTCGGGGACACCGCGGACAACACGGCGACCGGGCAGATGGCCAACCACACCTTCTCTGGTGCTGGGGACTTCCAGGTCAAGTTGACGGTCACTGATGACGATGGTGATACCAACACCAAGACGACGACGGTGACGGTGACGGCGGCGGGCCAGACGAACCCGATCTCGTTCGTGGCCAGGAGCACGGCGGGGGCGAACACGAGGACGCCTTCGGTGGCGGTTCCTGGTGGGGTGCAGGCCGGTGACACGCTGCTGTTGACCTCGAGTCTGGGCAACGTGACCTCGGCGGCTGCTCCGGCGGGATGGACCGTGAAGGGTGATGAGAACTCGACTTCGTCGTTGCGCAGCGTGGTGTGGGTGAAGACCGCGACGGCTGGTGATGCTGGCAGTTCGGTGACGGTGACCCTCGATGCTGTGCACAAGTCGACGTTGGCGATCACCGCCTATCGCGGGGTGAACACGGCGCAGGTGACGGCGACGGCGAACACTGATGCGAACACCGGCACTCACACGACGCCGGTGGTCACGGTGCCGGGTGGCTCGTGGGTGGTCTCGTTCTGGGCGGACAAGAGCTCCAACACTGCCTGGTCCACTCCGGGGACGACCCTGCGTGCTGAGCAGTACACCACCGGTGGTGGCTCGGTCACCGAGGCGGTGGCTGACTCGAACGGTCCTCGCACCGGTTCGGTGGACGGCAGTACGGCGACCACGAGTTCCACCAGTGCGCGTGGTGTGAACTGGTCGATCGTGCTGGCACCGCAGTAGGCAAGGGGCCAATGGCCGTGCTGAACGCCATCGAGGGTGGACCACCAAGCTGATCGATCGCTTGCCATGGTGGAAAGTAATGTCTTATGCTTTCCACCATGGAAAGCAATGGAGATCGCGATGCTGCCCGGGAGCAACTTCGGGTGATCGAGCGCGGAGAACTGGTCTCATGGGTTGTGTGTCCGCCAACCCCCGCCTGGTGGGCGCCCGGGTTCGGCCTGTGGGCTGCGGCACTGGCGCTGGCGATCGGCTTGCTCGATGGCGTTGTCCAGTCACTGGCGCAGCTGGGCCTGATCCTGATCCTGTTCCTGGTGATCGCGTGGGACCGGCGACGCCGTGGGACCTATCCCAACGGACGTCCCCCTCGTGACTTGCTCTGGGTGATCGGCGGGCTGGTGCTCGGAGCTGCCCTGACGAGTGTGGTGGCCTGGGTGGTCGGGGAGCTGGTCAGCGCGTGGGTGGCCGCGGCGATCGCGGGGGTAGGTGCGTGGGCGGTCGTGGCGTGGTACGAGCGGACCTACGCGGCGATCGCGGCGCGGATCCGCGCGCGGCTGGCGTGACCGAGACCTCGTCGGCTCTCGCGGGCCTCGATCCCATCCTCAACGCGCCCAAGAGGCTGGCCATCATGGCTGTGCTGACACGTTCGTCCTCATCGGACTTCGGCTTCCTGCGTGCGCACCTGGGGGTGAGCGACTCCGATCTCTCCAAACAGGCCGCGGCCCTGGAGGCGGCCGGGTACGTGAGTGTCGCGAAGACCGGGCGGGGCCGCGGCGCCGTGACGGCGTACAAGGTGACGAGGGGCGGTCGTCGCGCCTACCAGCGACACTGCGCCACCCTGCGTGCCCTCCTCGGCGAGTGAGCCGCGGCCATGGAGGGCAGGCCTGGCTGAACCAACCCTTACGTTAGGGTAGTTTCTCCCCGCACCGCGCCAGACCCGAACGGAACCCCATGTCTCGCCCGTCCTCGAACACACCTGCCCTGAACTCCCAGGGCGAGCCGTCCAGGCACCCGTTGCCTCGAGAGGCGCCGGCATCCACCGGTGTGCGCGCTGCACTGCGGTCGCCGCGGTTGCTGCGCATCGAGGTCCTCGCGGGCCTGGTCGTGGCGCTGGCGCTCATCCCGGAGGCGATCTCGTTCTCGATCATCGCTGGTGTCGACCCGCGGGTGGGGCTGTTCGCGTCGTTCACGATGGCGGTGTCGATCTCGTTCCTGGGTGGGCGCCCGGCGATGATCTCTGCGGCTACCGGGGCCATCGCACTGGTGATCGCCCCGGTGATGCGTGACCACGGTTTCGACTACCTGATCGCCACCGTCCTCCTCGGCGGTGTCATCCAGGTGGCGCTGGCCCTGGGTGGGGTTGCGAAGCTGATGCGGTTCATCCCGCGCTCGGTGATGGTCGGTTTCGTGAACGCGCTGGCCATCTTGATCTTCGGTGCACAGCTGCCGCACCTGATCGGGGTCCCGTGGGTGGTCTACCCGATGGTCGTGGCCGGAATCGCGGTGATGGTCGGGATGCCCAAGGTCAGCCAGGCCGTCCCTGCACCCCTGGTCGCCATCGTCCTCCTGACGGCCTTCACTCTGGTGGTCTCGCTCGGCGTCCCGGACGTGGGAGACGAGGGGAAGCTCCCTGACAGCCTGCCGGGCTGGTTCCTGCCGGACGTGCCGCTGAATCTCGAGACGCTCCAGATCATCGCGCCGTACGCGCTCGCGATGGCGCTGGTCGGGCTGCTGGAGTCTCTGATGACGGCCAAGCTGGTCGACGACATCACCGACACCCACTCGGACAAGACGCGAGAGGCCTGGGGTCAGGGCGCCGCGAACCTGATCACCGGGTTCTTCGGAGGCATGGGTGGCTGCGCCATGATCGGGCAGACCATGATCAACGTGAAGGCCTCGGGTGCCCGGACCCGGCTCTCGACCTTCCTGGCCGGTGTCTTCCTGCTCATCCTGGTCGTCGGCCTGGGGGACGTCGTGGCGACGATACCGATGGCGGCCCTGGTGGCGGTGATGATCATGGTCTCGGTCGGCACTTTCGACTGGCACTCGGTCGCCCCCGCCACGCTGCGTCGCATGCCGAAGAGCGAGACCACCGTCATGCTCGCCACCGTGTTGGTGACCGTCCTGACCCACAACCTGGCCATCGGGGTGGTGGTCGGGGTCGTGGTCGCGATGGTGATGTTCGCACGCCGGGTGGCGCACTTCACCGAGGTCGTCGACGTCTCCCACGACGAGGACACCCGGGTCTACAAGGTCGTCGGGGAGCTGTTCTTCGCCTCCAGCAACGATCTGGTCTACCAGTTCGACTACGTCGGCGACCCGGACCACGTGATCATCGACATGACCGACTCGCACATCTGGGACGCCTCCACCGTGGCAACCCTGGACGCCATCGAGACCAAGTACGCCTCGAAGGGCAAGCGTGTCGAGATCCGCGGACTCAACGAGGCCAGCCTGGATCGTCACCAGCGCCTCGCCGGAACCCTGGGGAGCCATTGATGGCGGCCGTTGGCTGGACACCCGGGCCCTCGGCGACAGACGGTCAGGCCCTGCTCAAGATCGGAGAGGTCGCCGAACGCGTCGGGCTGAGCCTGCGCACCATCCGCTTCTACGAGGAGGCAGGTCTCGTGGTGCCCGAGTCGCGGACCGCAGGAGGGTTCCGGCTCTACTCGGTCGGCGCGGTGGACCGGCTCGAGATCATCAAACGCATCAAGCCTCTCGGGTTCACCGTGGAGGAGATGGTCGACGTACTCACCCTGCTGGACACCCTCGGAGAGGGCGACATCGAGTCGGAGAAGCGCTCGACCATGGCGGTGCAGCTCGATGCCCACCGGGAGCGGGTCGAGTCCAAGTCGGCTGACCTTCAGGCCAAGGCTGCCCGTGGCCGGGAGTTCGGGCGGCACCTGCGCGAGGTGGCCGACCGACTTCGCAGCTGAGCCAGCGGACAGCGTGCCCGGCTCGCACCTGCGTCACACGGAGTCGGCGACCAGGCTGAGATCCACCCACGAAAGCGAATATACCCCCAGGGGTATAGTGTTCGACAGGGGCTGAGAGGCCCAGCACGCGACCCAGTACCAGTCGGCCGTGCCGAGGCATCCGCACGGGAGATCCGCATCGCACGACCACAAGAATCCAAGGAGCGAGTGATGAGCACCTACACGATCACCACCACCCTGAATCGGCCCTACGCCGCCACCGTGGACGCAGTCCGCACCGCCCTCGGCGACCAGGGCTTCGGCGTGCTCACCGAGATCGATCTCCAGGCCACCCTGAAGAAGAAGCTCGATGTCGACATCGAGCCACAGATCATCCTCGGGGCCTGTCGCCCCGCGCTCGCCTACGAGGCCGTCCAGGCCGACCCTTCGATCGCGGCCGTCCTCCCGTGCAACGTGGTCGTCAGATCCCTGGACCCTGCCACCACAGTGGTCGAGGCCTTCGACCCCGACGTCATGATGGGGCTCGCGGACAACGAGGCGCTGCACACGATCGCAACCGACGCCAAGCAACGACTCATCGCGGCCTTCGCCACACTCAACGAGGAGAACTAGTGGAGCTCGAACCCACGCAGATGGCGCCCGTCATCAACCGCATCAAGCGCGCCCAGGGACAGCTGGCCGGTGTGCTCCGCATGATGGAGGAGGGTCGCGACTGCGAGGACGTGGTCACCCAGCTCGCGGCCGTCTCCCGAGCTCTGGACCGTGCCGGGTTCGCCATCGTCGCGACCGGTCTCCAGCAATGCCTGGCCAACGGCGACGACACGGACAGCGTCGATGTCAAGAAGATGGAGAAGCTCTTCTTGTCGTTGGCCTGAGCACCAGGCGACCACGGGCCCTGCACTACCTCGCCTCGGGACACGCTGTGGGACGTGTGGTGGTCGTCGTCGATCGATGAGCCGAGCGCGCAGCTGCCCCGAGGGGTGGTGTCGCTCAACGGCCGGGCAAGGGTTCTCCCGTCCACGGCAACAGGCGTGCCCCCACCACGGATGCCTGGAGGGTGAGGCGGTGGGCAGGATTCGTGGCGTCGTACCCGGTGAGGTCGGCGATCTTCGCCAACCGGTAGGTGATGGTGCGGACTGACACATGGAGGTGGCGGGCGGCTTTCGTGGCCACGTCCCCCGAGTCGAAGTACGCCTCGAGGGTGTCGATCAGGGGCGCGGCACCGCCCCTGGCACGGGTCAGTGGCGTGAGGACGGTTTCGACGAGATCTGCGAGCGCAACCCTGTCTCGTCCGAGCACGCGGTAGATGAGCAGGTCGCGCGTCTGCACCATGTCCCTGTCGGGGTGCAGCCGTTCGGCGAGGGTGATCGCTTCGCGAGCCTGTTCGTAGGATCGTGCGACTCCGTAGGGTCCCGGGTACGGGCGTCCCACGGCGACGCGCCATCGTCTCGTCGGTGAGGTTCTGCTCAGCACCGTGTGCACGTGCAGCGCCGGTTCGTCGACATCGGTGGACTCAGGCCCTGTCGGCACCAGGGCGACGAGCAGGCCACCCTTGGTCGTGACCAGGACGTCTCGGTCGCCGTACCTCTGGATGACCTCACGCTCGAGAACGGTCTCGTCACTCTTGTCCACCAGACCGTCGCTGCGGAGTCCGGCGAGCACGACCTGGTGCGAGGCGGTGAGATCGATTCCGAACGGCTCGGCGCGCTGGACGATGCCAGCGGCGTCGGCTTCCCCTCGCAGGAGGTCGCTCATGAACTCTCGGCGTACGGTCTCTTCCTGCCTGACCAGCTGTTGTCCCGCATCCTGGTACCCCTCGACGAGCACGGGCACCGCGGCTCGGATGCCGTCCAAGAGCGTCTGGGCAGCTGACTGAGCATCCTTGTGATGCCGTCGCGGCCTCGAACTCCACGCCTGTGTCGCAGAGGCCAGGTAGAGGTCGACGGTGGCTCGCCCGGACATGCCCAGCTCTGCGGCCTCGGATCCCGCCCTCCGGATGGCCGCCAGGTCCGTACCGTCCAATTGCTCACCGCCCAGGGTGATCCGGTTCGACATCCTCTCGAACACCGCCAGGACCATGGCGGAACCGGACGAATCCAGAGATCTCGCAGATGTGTGGGCATTGACCATGTCACCAGTGTGCTCCGCTAGGCCGTGACGACAGCTCCGCCCCTTGCCGGGCGTCGGCAACGAAGGCAGCGCAAGGACGGCCGGGCGACAACCTGTGGTGGGGCGACAGCGCGGTGGATGATGGGTGAAACAGCCGACGACCACACGGATCGAAGGCGTGCTCGAGCGTCGACCGCAAGCCGGGCGTCGCGGCAAGCAGATCCGCACGTAGCCGACCAGACTGAGGAGTGAACTGCATGTCGACCATGTCGTCGCACGACGTCGCAGGCCTGGACGAGCACCACTTCGAGCGCTGGCACCGACTCCAGGAGGATCGCCGGTTCCGCGTCGAGCAGTTGGCCGCACTGGCGGCTCAACCCCCAGGCGGTCACCGCCGCGCAAGCGTGGACGAGGCACTGCGCATTGCCGCCACCTCCATTCTCGGTGAGATCGATGCCGCCTTGGCGCGCATGGATGCGGGTTGCTACGGCACGTGTGTGGCGTGCGGAGAGTTTCTGCCGGCACATCGGCTCGACACCCTCCCGATGGCCCCCTTGTGCATGCCGTGCCACTACACCGAGCAGAACGGGCGCGCTGGAAACCCCGACCCTGGGGATCAGCAACCCCTCGGCTGATGCCACCAACCCGACAAGCACGACACCCATGGGAGATCGAGCGGCATACTGACCAGATGCTTGCCCAGAGCTTCCTGCGCCATCCGTGCTCGTGACGATCAGGAGCGGCCGCACGTCTGACGCGGTCCGCCTGGTCGGGTTCTCGATCGTGCTGTTGGTGGCTGCGTGGGTGGGACGCGCGACCTTCCTCGAGTCTGCTGGGCTCAGTCTGGTGTGGCCGGCATCAGGGATCGGGATCATCTGGCTCGCCAGTGGCAACCGCCGCACGTGGCCGGTGGATCTGTGTGCGCTGGCGCTGGTCACCGGGCTGGCCGTCGGGGCCACGGAGGGGAGCCTGGCCGAGGCGCTCATGGGTGGTGTGCTCGCCGTTCTCCAGCCTCTGGTGTATCTCATCGTCATGCGCAGGCTCGCTCCCGCGCTCTGGGGCAGCGGTGGCAGCAGGCCGTTCGGACGGGTCCAGGATGTTGGACCCTTCCTGGTGGCGTGTGCCGTGGCCTCTGGAGTCGCCTCGGTGGTGCGGTGGACGGGTCTTGGCCTGATCCCGTCCGGTGAACTGCTCGAGCTGGCCGTGGTGTGGATCCGGAACTTCGCCTGGATGGTGGCCGTCGCCTCGGTGGCGTTGCAGGTCGCCCCCAGCTTGGTGCAGAGCAGCTCGACGAGGAACCTGGTACGCCGCACGCGTGCGGTGCTGCTCGCCCCTGGGGTCTCCCGGGGTGCCGAGGCCGGGCTGATCGCGCTGGTGACGGCTGTCTTGTACGTGGCTGTGTTCGCGCGGTCCTCCGAGGTTCCGAGCACGTTCTTGTTGATGCTCGCCACGGTGTGGGCCGCCGTACGACTCACGCCCGCGTCCTCGAGCCTCCAGGCGATGATCTCTGGAACCGTCGCGGTGCTCTACACGCTCGACGATCGTGGTGCCTTCGTGTCCTTGAGCGATCCACGGTCGAGCGCGATGCTGGCTCAGCTGTTCCTCATCGTGCTGTCCATCACCGCGGTCACTCTTGCCTTCAGCATCGCCGAGCGGATCGAAGCGACCGCTCGGGCCAGTGCCTCGGAGGAGGCTGAAGCGGAACGAGCGAGGCTGCTCGGCGCGGTGCTCCAGAGCATGCAGGAAGGCGTCGAGGTCGTGCGGGCAGACGGCCGTGCCCTGGTCCGGAATCCCGCCGCATCCAGGATTCTTGGCCTGCAGGGCCCCGAGACCGGGGCAACCCCAGACGATCAGGAGTCCAGACCCGCCACGCTTGATGCCGCAGCACCGGAGTTGTTCTCCTCGGATCGACATCGGGTTGCCCATGAACAGCTCCCGTTCGTACGCGCACTCTCGGGGGAGAGTGTGCTTGCCGAGGACTACTGGATCCTCAGCCCTGACGGGTCCAGGCGCCGGATATTGGAGATGTCGGCCACGCCGTTGCCGGGGCTCGCCGCCGGTGAGCCGCATCGGGCAGTGGTCACCTTCCGAGACGTCACCGTTGACCGGCAGGACCGCGACAACCTCGCATCGTTCGCGGGAGTCATCGCCCATGACTTGTTCAACCCCCTGGGGGTGGTGAGTGGGTGGGCCGACGTGCTCGGCGATGCCTTCGCCGAAGGACCGGTGGATCCTGGCCCGGGCCTGGAGATCGTGGGGCGGATCCAGGTAGGCACACAGCGAATGCATCTGTTCATCGAGGACCTGCTCGCCTATACCTTGGCGCGTGACCGGCCCCTCGACCTGCACGAGCTGGACCTGAGTGACCTCGCTGAGCGCACCGCGGACTTGCGCCGAGAGGACGGCGCCCGACCCATCGTCGACATCCAGCCCCGCATGCGCGTATGGGCGGACGAGGCGTTGGTACGTCAGCTCGTCGACAACCTCATCTCCAACGCCGTGAAGTACGTCGCCCCGGGAGTGCGACCACGCATCGAGATCACAGCGGAGATCCATGGCGCCATGCTCGAGGTCAGCGTGACCGACAACGGCATCGGCATCCCGATGGACCACAAGGACCGGATCTTCGACAACTTCCACAGGGCTCACCCGGCCGGCTACTCAGGGACCGGGATCGGCCTGGCGATCTGTCGCCGCGTGGTCGAGCGTCACCACGGACAGATCCACGTCCATGACGGCCCTGCCGGCGAAGGAAGCACCTTCGTGTTCACCCTTCCTCGAGAGCGTTCGTAGCTGGTTCGGCCGCGACTCTGGCGCTGATGCGAGATTTCGGCCTCGTCCGATGGCTGGAGTGCAGTCAGGTTGGCGGTCGGAATCAGGCACCACGGGGGATCATCCGAAGTCGCGCAGCACTCGTCCCTCGATGTCGCGGAGGACCTCGTCCGCACTGGCCGGGCTCACCTGTCCTCCTCGTCGCGCATCGAGCACCAGCGAACGCTCGATGTCGGTTGCCTCGCGCAGGACACGGCCGAGCTGGTCGATCACGTCGTCGCTCTCCTCTGATCCTCCCCGCCGTGCGTGCTCGATCGCCTCCTGGGCGGAGAGGTACCCCTCGTACTGGAGGGTTGCGGCGTTCGCGACCTCGTCGCGCACGCCTTCCAGCCCGTCGCCGCGCAGGTGGTCCAGCGCCGCCTGTGCAGCCAGCCGCCGCAGCTCAGCCACCTCGGCTGAGTCATCACCGTGTCGACCGACGCCCAGCACGGCGGTGAGCGGCGCGAGCGTGAGTCCCTGGAGCACCAAGGTGGCCAGCACGACGGACAGCGCGACCACCACGATCTCATCGCGCCCCGGAAAGAGGTCGCCTCCCTCGATGGAGGCCGGCAGAGCCAGTGCGGCAGCAACGGTCACCACGCCGCGCATCCCTGCCCAGGAGACCACCGCCGACTCCCGCCACCCGCTGGGCCACGGCATGTCACGTCTCCGGGCCAGACCGCGGGCGAGCACGTTGCTGGTGAAGACCCAGAGTGCGCGCAGGATGACCAGGGTCGCCACCACCAGCCCCGAGAGGGCCAGGGCGTGGCGGGTCACGTCGGTCTCGCTGATGACGTTGACGAGCTCGTATCCGAGGATCGCGAAGACCAGGCTCGTGATCAGGAAGTCCGCGTAGGACCACACGGCCCTGCCCAGCAACCATCCCTGCGACGTGGTGGCGGCGTGCCCGTAGGTTCGCAGGAACAGTCCCAGGGCCAGTACGGCGAGGACCCCGGATCCGCCGAGGCGCTCGGTCGCGACGTACGCGATGAACGGAGCGAGCACGGTCAGCGTGGTCTCCGCGTAGGCATCGTGGACCACGGAGAGCATCCATTTGGTCACTGCGGCCAGCGCGAGACCGCCCACGGTGCCGACGACCAACCCGACGACCAGCTCGACGCCGATACCGGCGCCCGAGACCTCGCCGGTGACGACAGCGGCGAGGGTCACCTTGAACGCGACCAGCGCGGTCGCGTCGTTGAACATGCCCTCCCCCTCGAGGATCGTCACGAGGCGATGCGGGAGCCGTAGCTTCCTCGCCACGGCCGTGGCTGCGACCGGGTCCGGTGGGGAGACCATCGCGCCCAGCATCAGGGCGGGCCACCACGGCAGGTCGTAGGTGTGCGCCACGACCGCCACCGCCCCCATCGTCGCCAGGGTGAGTCCCACCGCGAGGAAGAACACCGGGCCGGCGTTGTCGCGGAACTCGCGCACCGTCGCCCGCTGGGTCGCCGCGAACAGCAGTGGTGGCAGCACCACCGGCAGGATCAGGTCGGGGTCCAGGTCCAGCACGGGCGCGAACGGCAGCAGTGCGAGACACAGCCCGTAGATGGTGAGGAGCACCGGCTGCGGGACTCCGAATCGGTCCGCAAGCGGAGTCAGCACCACCACCCCGAGGATGAGGACCGCGATGAGGACGAAGCTGTCCATGCTCAACCGTCCCTCAGGTGTGTCGGCTCCGCCAGTAGCACTGCGTGCTCCACCCTGACAGACGCGGGCGCGGGAACTGGCCCCAGACTGCGTGAACGAGGAGATGGAACCCAGGTCGTCCCGGAGAGGTCGCTATGATCCGAGCCGTGCAACCGGCCGGTACGTCGCCTGATTCGCATCCAGCCGGCTCGACCGTGCGCGGAGGCCCGCGGCTCCTTGGGCTGCTGGTCGCCCTGATGGCGCTCGCGCTCGTCGGGTGCGGGGCGCAGCACTCCGGGAGCGGCCACCATGCCGGTGGCGCGGCCACTCCCCGGCAGACGCGGATCACGCCGGCTGCGCCGGAGACGATCGAGCCCAGGCAGAAGCACCCGAACGTGCTGGTCATCGAGGCCGACGACATGCGCTGGGACGAGCTGAAGTGGATGCCGAACGTCCGGCGCCTGATCCAGCGCAAGGGGCTGACCTTCGAGAACTCCTTCGCGCCCTACCCGCTGTGCTGCCCGTCGCGAGCGAGCTTCCTGACCGGGAGGTACGCCCACAACCACCACGTCTACAGTCACCTGCCGCCCTACGGCTTCGCCTCGTTCCACGACAAGCGGACGATCGCGACGGTGCTGCAGAAGGCGGGCTACCGGACCGGGCTGATCGGCAAGTACCTCAACGGCTACGGCCAGCAGCGGATCAGGCGCACGCATCAGCCATCCCTTCACTACGTCCCGCCGGGATGGGACCAGTGGATGGCCGGCTCGGACCACCTGTGGCAGGCCGGGGACGCCGTCCACGGCAACACCTACGACTACTTCAACCTGGTGCAGAACGTGAACGGCCGGATCGTGGCCTCGAACGGCCACTACTCCACCGACGTGATGGGACGGCAGACCCGCGACCTGATCGGCAGGTTCGGCGAGCAGCCGCACCCGTGGTTCATCTGGTGGACTCCCATCGCCCCGCACGATGGTTCGCCCATCGAGTCCGACGACCCCGGGACCACGCCGCGCACCGACGGGTTCTCCACGACCTGGGGGACACCGGCTCGACCCGAGTGGGTCAAGGGCCGGTTCGACTCGAGGATCACCCACGGCGCGGGCACACCGCCCGTCGGATCGGCCGAGAGGGACGTGACGGACAAGCCGCGCTACCTGCGCAAGCTCCCAGAGCTCACCGCGCAGGAGCGCGATGCGGAGACCGACGTGACCCGGCAGCGAGCCGAGTCGCTGTTCGCCCTCGACCTCCAGATCGGCCACACGATCTCCGAGCTCAGCCGCAGTGGGCAGCTCGCGAACACGGTGGTGATGTTCACCTCCGACAACGGCTACTACCTCGGCGAGCACCGCAAGCGCCAGGGCAAGATCAACCTGCACGAGCCCTCCCTGCGGGTCCCGCTGCTCATCGCCGGGCCGGGAGTGCCTCGAGGCAAGCGGTTCGACCCGGTCTCCACCGTGGACATCGCACCGACCCTGGCGGCGTACGCCGGAGTGCGGATGCCTGCTGCGGACGGGCTGAGCCTGCGCGGGCTGATCGCGCAGGGCGACCACGGCTGGGACCGTCCGGTCGTGACCGAGGGCAGGATGCCGGTGGGCCGCTATGCCACGCTCCACCGGCTCGGGCCGTCGCCACTGAACACGCGCGGACTGCGTCTGGGCCGCTGGAAGATCACCCGCTACTCGACCGGTGAGACCGAGCTCTACGACCTGGAGCGGGACCCGCTCGAGCTGGACAACCTGAGTCGCACACCGAGGTTCGCCGGCGTCCTGGCGGATCTCAAGGCGCTCTACCGGCAGTACGACGACTGCCGGGGCGAGGCGTGCTCGGCCCCCCTGCCCGCGAAGTACCGGCTCAGCGCGCCCGAGTCACGCCACCTCACCCTGCGGCAGCAGCAGGCGACCCGGATCTTCTTCGGCAACTGAGTCAGCGGGTTGCGGTCACTGCTGCCAGGCCTCGAGCGTCGCCCGCGCCCCGTGGGAGTGGAGTGACTCCAGGGCAGCGAGGTAGTGCTCGGTGAAACGCGGCTGGTCCTTGAGGTCGGCGAACAGATCCTTGTCCTCGAGGAAGGCGAGTGGCTCCTCGGCCTGCCGGCGGGCGCGTTCCATCACCTGGTCGCGACGGCGGTCGACGACGTCGATCGGGTCTCCGTCCTCGTCGACCCCCTCGGCGTAGCGGGCCCAGGAGGCGACGACGAGCGCGCAGCGGCGTACGTCTCCGTCGTGCGCGAGCTGGTGCTTGATCACCGGCACCAGCCACTTCGGGATCCGGTCGGAGCTCTCCGCGCACAGCCGCGCGAGCGTGTCCTTGATCTCGGGGTTGGCGAACCGCTCGATCAGCTGGTGCTTGTAGTCGTCCAGGTCCACGCCGGGCACGGGTTCCAGGGTCGGGGTCGCCTCGTGGTCCATGTAGCCCAGCAGGAAGTCGGTGAACAGCGGGTCGCTGCAGACCTCATGGGCGTAGCGGTAGCCACTCAGGTAGCCGAGGTAGCCCAGCGCCTGGTGACTGGCGTTGAGCAGCCGGAGCTTCATCAGCTCGTAGGGCTCGACGTCGTCCACGACCTGCACCCCCACACGCTCGAACTCGGGGCGACCCAGCGGGAAGCTGTCCTCGAGCGCCCACTGGGCGAAGGGTTCGCAGACCACCGGCCAGCCGTCGTCGATGCCGTACTCCTGGCTCACCAGCTCACGGTCCGCGTCGGTCGTGACCGGGGTGATCCGGTCGACCATCGAGTTGGGGAACGCGACGTGCTCGCCGATCCAGCCGCCGAGCTCCTCGTCGCGCAGCGTCGCGAAGGCCGTGATCATCTCGCGGGCCACGGTCCCGTTGCCCTGGATGTTGTCGCACGACATCACGGCGAACGGCTCGGTGCCGGCCTTGCGTCGCCTGGCCAGCGCCTCGGTGATGAAGCCGAAGGCCGTGGTCGGCAGCCCGTCGACGGCGATGTCGGCCTGGATGGCCGGATCACTGTCGTCGAAGGTGCCGTCGGCCTGGTTGACGTGGTAGCCGCCCTCGGTGATCGTCAGCGAGACGATCCGCGTGGCCGGATCGGCCATCCGGTCGAGCACCGCCTCGGCGTCCTCGGGCGCGAACAGGTAGTCGACCAGCGAGCCGATCACCCGCGCGTCGCTCGTCCCGTCGAGGTTCTTCACCACCAGCGTGTAGAGACAGTCCTGGGCCCGCATCACCTCGAGCATCGACCGGTCCTGGTCGAGCAGGCCGACCCCCGTGATGCCCCAGTCGGTGGCCTTGCCCTCGTTGAGCAGGGCATCGACGTACATCGCCTCATGGGCCCGGTGGAACCCACCGACTCCGAGGTGGACGATGCCGGTGCTGACCTGGCTGCGGTCGTACGACGGGCCCGGGACCCGGTCGCCGATCTCGCCCAGGGTCTTCGCGTTCAGGTCGGTCATCGAAGCCTCGCCATCCGTGAGGTCACTTGACCGCGCCCAGTGACAGCCCCCGCACCAGCTTGTCCTGCGCTGCGAACCCGGCGATGAGCACCGGCAGCGAGACGAGCGTGGCGGCCGCGCACAGCTTGCCGAGGAACAGGCCCTGGCTGGAGATGAAGCCGACCAGGAAGATCGGCGACGTGGCTGCCGAGACCGAGGTCAGGTTCACCGCGAACATGAACTCGTTCCAGCTGAAGATGAAGCAGATCAGGCTGGTGGCAGCCAGGCCCGGCGCCGCGATCGGCGCGACCACGGAGACCAGCGTGCGGATCAGCCCGGCCCCGTCGAGGCTCGCGGACTCCAGGATCGCCACCGGCACCTCGGCCAGGAACGAGCGCATCATCCAGATCGCGATCGGCAGGTTCATCGAGGTGTAGAGGATCACCAGCGTGAAGATGTTGTCCAGCATTCCCGCGTTCTGCACGATCAGGTAGATCGGCAGCAGCGCCGCGATCGGCGGGAGGAACTTCGTGGAGAGGAAGAAGAACATCACGTCCGTCCACTTCTCCACGGGCTTGATCGAGAGGGCGTACGCCGCGGGCACGGCGACGACCAGCACGATCAGGGTGGAGCCCACGCTCGCGATCAGGGAGTTGAGCAGGTAGGGCACCACGTCGCGGTCGAACAGGGCGCTGTAGTTGTCGAGGGTGAGCGGCGCGAAGATCGACGGCGGGTTGGTCGCGGCGTCGGCCTCGATGTGCAACGAGGTGAGGACCATCCACGCGACCGGGGCGAAGAAGATCAGGGTCACCGCCCAGGCGAGGATGCCCCAGAGCGGACCCGCCTTCTCCTCGTTCTCCTTGCCCTTCTTGCGCCGCCGGCGTACTCGCGAGGGGGGAGGCGGGTCGCCCGCGTCCGACTCGACTTCGACGGCTCGGGCCTCGGTGTCAGCGCTCATCAGGAGATCTCCTCTTCGAACAGGGACGAGATCGTTCGCAGGGCGAACGTCGCGACGACGATCGTGCCGATCACCACGACGACCCCGGCAGCCGCGGCCTCGCCGTACTCGAACTTGCGGAACATGGTCAGGTAGATCTCGTAGGGCAGGTTCGTCGTCGCTGAGCCGGGACCGCCCTGGGTGATCGTGTAGATCGCGTCGAAGCTCTGCACGACGTAGACCGATCCCAGCAGGGCCGACAGCTCGATGTAGCGGCGCAGGTGGGGCAGCGTGATGTGCCGGAAGATCTGCATCGGACTGGCGCGATCGATGCGGGCGGCCTCCAGGACGTCGCCGGGTTGTGACTGCAGTCCCGCCAGCAGGATCAGCATCATGAACGGTGTCCACTGCCAGACCAGGGAGGCGATGACCGCCGGCATCGGGAAGGAGGAGATCCAGTCCACGGTCGGCCCCTCGTCGGCGCCGAAGAGCTGCCAGATCCAGTTCAGAACGCCGTTGAACAGGCCGTAGTCGGGGTTGTAGAGCGCGTGCTTCCACAGCAGTGCCCCGGCCACGGGCATCACCAGGAACGGCGCGATCAGCAGGGTGCGGGCGAGGCCCCGACCCGGGAACTTGCGGTCCAGCAGGACGGCGATGCCGAGCCCGAGCAGTGCGCTGATCACCACGACGGAGACCGTGAGCACCACGGTGTTGACGACAGCGGTGCGCAGCCGCGCGTCCGTGAAGACGGTGGCGAAGTTGCTGAGCCCGGCGAACGACTGGTAGTTGCCCAGACCGAGGAAGCTCTTCTCACCGGGCCGCTGGATGTTCCAGTTCAGCGTCGAGATCGCGAGGGTGATCAGGAACGGGATCTGGGTGACGATGATCGTGAAGACCAGTGCCGGCAACAGCGGCCCGCGGCGGCGCCAGGCATCCCCGCGACTTCGCTTGGGGCTGTTGCGGGCGCCGTACTCCGGCTCGGCCTCCGCGGTCTCAGTGGTGGTGGCGCTCATCTGGTCCTCCGTGTCGTGACCTGGTGACCTGGTGACCGGGGCGGGCCGCCGTGGTGACGGCCCGCCCCGGCATCCGGGGGGTTACTTGTACTCGGCAGCGACCTTCTCGGCGAGGTCTTGTCCGTTGTTCAGGGCGTCGTCCACCGAGCCTCGGCCGGCGATGGCCGCGGAGATGTCCTGCGAGACCTTGGTGCCGAGGTCCTGGAACTCCGGGACGGCGACGAACTGGACGCCGACGGTCGGACGGGGCTGCACACCGGGATCGGTGGGCTTGGCCGACTCGATGGCCTCGAGCGTGGTGGCGCCGAACGCCGCCGAGGCCTTCTTGTAGTCGGGGTTCTCGTAGGTCGACTCACGCTTGCCGGCCGGCACCCGGGCCCAGCCCAGCTTCTCGCCGACCAGGTTCTCGTACTCCTTGCCCGAGGCCCACAGCATGAACTTCGCGGCCGAGTCGGCCTTCTTGGTGGTCTTCGGCATCGCCCAGGCCCAGGCCCAGAGCCAGCCGGAGTTGTCGGTCTCCTTGGTCGGCGCGAAGGCGTAGCCGATCTTGCCGGCGACCTTGCTGACCTTCGGGTCCTCGAGCGAGCCGGCTGCCGACGTCGCGTCGTACCACATCGCCACCTTGTTCTGGCTCAGTGCGTTCAGGCACTCGGTGAACCCTGCCTGGGCCGCACCGGGCTCGCCGTGGGCCTTGATCAGGTTGACGTAGAAGTTGACCGCGGCCTTGAACTCCGGGCTGTTCACCTTCGGGGTCCAGTCCTTCTCGAACCAGGTGCCGCCGAAGGTGTTGACCACGGTGGTCAGCGGCGCGAACATCTCGCCCCAGCCGGGCAGGCCGCGCAGGCAGATGCCCTTCATCCCGGGCTGCGCGCCGTCGACCTTGGCGGCGATGTCGGCCACCTGGTCCCAGGTCGGGTGCTCGGGCATGGTGATCTTCTTCTGCGCGAGGATGTCCTTGCGGTACATCAGGAACGACGACTCGCCGTAGAACGGGATGGCGTAGAGCTTGCCGTCGGTGGACAGCGACTCGGCGATCGGCTTGATCAGGTCGGCCTTGTCGAACTTGCTGTCGTCGTCGGCGTACTTGGTCATGTCGGTGAGCCAGTCGTTCTTCGACCAGATCGGGACCTCGTAGGCGCCGATCGTCGCGACGTCGTACTGACCCGCCTTGGTGGCGATGTCCTGCGTCACCTTGTCGCGCAGCTCGTTCTCCGGGAGGATCGTGTACTTCACCTTGATCCCGGTGTCCTTGGTGAAGCTGTCCTTGGTCAGCTTCTCGATGTCGACCATCTGCGGGTTGCCGACCATGAGCACGTTGATGCTCTTCTCGTCGCCTCCGCCGCCACCCCCGCCGGCGCCGCATCCGCTGAGCACGAGGCTGGTGACGGCCGCAAGGGCCAAGGTGGTCCTGCCTGCGATTGACCTGCTGGTCACGGTGTACCTCCAGTATTTCGGGTGGTGTGGTGCCTGAGGGTTGGTTGAGGGATTGGTTGACGGGTTGGAGCTAGGCCCGGATCACGTGCGGGCCCAACACGCTGTAGCGGTGGGCATCGGAGGCGCTGACCCCGGTGTCGGTGACCAGCGCCTCGAAATCGGGGAGATCGGCGAACCGGCAGAAGCCGGAGACGCCGAACTTGGTGTGCACGCCGACGAAGATCCGGCGGCGCGAGCTCGCGACGACCTGGGCCTTGACCGCGGCGACCGCCGGGTCGGGCGTGGTCAGCCCGTGCTCGCGGGAGATGCCGTTGGCGCCCAGGAAGGCGAGGTCGATGACCAGCTCCTTGAGCATCCGCGTGGCCCAGTGGTCGACGGTCGCCATCGTCAGCCCGCGGAGGCGCCCGCCGAGCAGCATCACCGTGATGTTGGGGTCGTTGGCCAGGGCGCCGGCGGCGAGCAGCGAGGAGGTGACCACGGTCAGCCTGGTGCCGGCCGGCAGGGTGGCCGAGATCGCCTC
This sequence comes from uncultured Actinomycetota bacterium, assembly GCA_963782305.1. Lineage (GTDB taxonomy): Bacteria > Actinomycetota > Actinomycetes > Propionibacteriales > Nocardioidaceae > Marmoricola. Next base: position 213,776 of record CAWAJJ010000004.1, read on the forward strand.
GGCGACCAGCTGGGGCGTCACGCCCTCGTCGATGTAGACCGACTCCGCGCCGCCGAGACGGGCCGCGGCGGCGGAGGCGATGCGGCGCTTCTCGCCGATCATCGAGCTGGTGCGGTGGGTCAGGTTGCTCTCGTAACCGACCCCCTCGACCGGGTGGGCGCCGCCGTGCACCCGCTGGAGCATCCCCCGCTCGACCAGCTGCCGCAGGTCGCGGCGAACCGTCTCGGGCGCGACCGCCAGGTCGCTGGCGAGGGAGGAGACCTCGACCCTGCCGTCGTTGCGGGCCCGAGCCAGGATCTGCCGCTGGCGCTCGTCTGCTTCCATCACAGCTGGCCCTCCTGAGCTTCCCGGGACACCGAGTGTGACCTCGATGTGACGTGTGTCACGTCACTCAGTTTGCACCAAGACCGCTGCTTCGGTGAGCCCGACTGGGCGCACTCGTCTGCCCGATCCCTGCCCGGTTGTGTTCCGTTAATGCTGGATTCAGGCTCGGGTAAACGTTTATACGGAACGCCAGGTGCCCATTCGTGCCTGATGTCTGGGCATCCGGTGCCCGTTCGGTCAGCGCAGTCGGGTCGGCGCGAACCGGTCGGGCGGGTCGGCGATGACGTCCTGGGCGGCCACGAGCTGGATCTCGTGGGTGCCCGCCTCGATGGTCCGCTCGAGGATGCCGAACACGGTCGAGGTGACCCGCTGCAACGCGGTCTCGGCCGAACCCGTGCGGAGCAGGTGGGCCAGGAAGACCGCGGCGGTCACGTCTCCGCAGCCGTTGGGGGAGATCGGCAGCAGCGGCGTACGGCACGACCAGGCGCCGTCGTCCGAGACCGCGATGACGTCGACCGATCCCTCCGGCGTCTCGTCGGTGAGCACGCTGGTCACCAGCACGGTCGAGGGGCCGGCCGCGCGGACGGCGTCCGCGGCGGCGAGCACGTCGGAGACGGTGCGCGTCTCGCGGCCGGCGAGGAAGTCGAGCTCGAAGTGGTTGGGCGTGATCACGTCGGCGGCAGGTACGACGCGGTCGCGCATGAACTCGGGGATGCCCGGCCGCACGAACATGCCCCGCCCCACGTCGCCCATCACCGGGTCGCAGCAGTAGACCGCCGACGGGTTGAGCTGTTTGACCCGTGCGACCGTCTCGAGGATGACGGCGCCGACCTCCTCGGCCCCCTGGTAGCCACTCAGCACGGCGGCGACGCGCGCCAGGGCGCCACGCTCCTCGACACCCTGGATGACGGCGCGGAGGTCCTCGGCCGAGAGGAGCGGACCGCGCCACTCGCCGTACCCCGTGTGGTTGGAGAAGTGGACCGTGTTCACCGGCCACGCCTCGATCCCGAGCCGCTGCAAGGGGAAGACCGCGGCGCTGTTGCCGACGTGTCCGAAGGCGACCGACGACTGGATGGACAGCAGTTCCATGGGGCCCATCTTGGCGTGCCCCGTCCCTAGTCCGCCAAACTAGAACAGGTTATAGTTGTGGCGCACAGCACATTCCTCGCAGTACGCCCAGAATGTCGATCGACGAGGTGAGCATGGCCAAGCACGCGCCGTACAAGAACGAAGCCGACTACGTGGTGGTGGGGTCCGGCAGTTCCGGCGCCGCTGTCGCCGGGCGGCTGGCGCAGTCGGGTGCGAGCGTGATCGTGCTCGAGGCCGGCAAGAGCGACGACCAGTACCTCGTCAAGAAGCCGGGCATGATCGGCCCGATGCACTCGGTTCCCGAGATCAAGGCCAAGGTCGACTGGGGCTTCTACTCGACGCCGCAGAAGCACATCCTGGACCGCAAGATGCCGGTGCCCCGCGGCAAGGTCGTCGGCGGCTCGAGCTCGATCAACGGCATGGTCTACGTGCGCGGCAACCGCGCCAACTACGACTCCTGGGCCGCCGAGGGCAACCCCGGCTGGGACGCCGACTCGGTGAACACCGCCTACAAGCGGATGGAGGACTTCGAGGACGGCGCCAACGAGTTCCGCGGTGCCGGCGGCCCGATCAAGATCACCCGCAACAAGATCCCGCAGGAGGGCACCCTCCAGTTCATCCAGGCCACCTCCGACGCCATCGGCGTGAAGGTCCTCGACGACTACAACGGCGAGTCGCAGGAGGGCGTCAGCCGGATGCAGCAGAACGCTGCCCACGGCCTGCGCTACAGCGCCTCACGCGGCTACATCCACAACCTCGACGTCCCTTCCCTGGAGCTCCAGACCGAGGTGATGGTGACCAAGGTGGTGATCGAGAAGGGCCGTGCGGTCGGCGTCTCCGTCGTCGACAAGGACGGCTCCACCCGCGTCGTACGCGCCGCCAAGGAGGTCATCCTCTCCGGCGGCTTCGTCGGCTCCGCCCAGCTGCTGATGCTCTCCGGGGTCGGGCACGCCCAGCACCTCACCGACCACGGGATCACGACGATCGCGGACCTGCCGGTCGGCGACAACCTGCACGACCACATGTTCCACGCGCTGACCTTCCACGCGACCTCGTCGAAGATGAAGGGCAACGCACTGTTCTTCGGCACCGGCGTCCTCAAGGAGGCCGTACGGCGGGGCAAGAGCTTCATGGCCAACTCGGTCTTCGAGTCGGTGGCCTTCTTGCGTACGTCTGCCGCGACCGACGTCCCGAACCTCCAGCTGCACCTGCTGCCGTGGTCCTACGTCTCGCCCAACCAGGACGAGCCGATCCGCCACAAGGTCGACCCGCGGACGTCGCTGACCGTGCTGGCGACGCTGATCTACCCGAAGAGCCGCGGCACCCTGCGCCTCGCCTCGAACGACCCGCTGGCCGCACCCCTGATCGACTTCCAGTACCTCGCCGACACCGCCGACCTCGAGGTCTTGGCGGAGGGGTCGGAGATGGTGCGCGAGATCATGGGCGGCGCAGCGTTCGGGGGTGCCATCAAGGAGGAGATCCACCCGGGAGCGAAGCTGCAGGGCTCCGAGCTGCGCGACGCCATCCTGAACCGCGCCACGTCGGTCTACCACGGTGTCGGCACCTGCCGGATGGGCGTCGACGAGCTCTCGGTCGTCGGTCCCGACCTCAAGGTCCACGGCGTCGACGGCCTGCGCGTGGCCGACGCCTCGATCATGCCGTCGATCACCGGTGGCAACACCAACGCAGCCTCGATCATGATCGGCGAGAAGGCTGCCGATCTCATCTTGAACCCCTGACCCGTCGTACGTCACCCCAGGAGTGACATGACCAGCGAGAACCTGACTTCCGAAAATCTGGCCCGTCCGGCCACCATCACCGACGAGCTGCTCGACCGGATCACTGCACGTGTCGTCTCCAGCGGCGGCGGTGAATGGAAGCTGACCGAGGTCTACACGGGCGAGGTGATCACCACGCTGCCGCAGTCGAGCCCGAAGGACATCGAGACCGCGTTCGCGCGGGCCCGCGAGGCCCAGCGCACCTGGTCGCAGTGGCCGGTCAAGAAGCGGCTCGGCGTGTTCAAGAAGTTCCACAAGCTGCTGCTCGAGAACAACACCACGATCGTGGACCTGATCCAGGCCGAGTCCGGCAAGGCCCGCCGGATGGCCTTCGACGAGACCTGCGACCCCGCGATGGTCACCTCGCACTACCTCAAGCGCGCCGCGAAGCTGCTCGCGCCGACCAAGCGCGGCGGGCCCGTGCCGGTGATCAGCACGTCGACCGAGATCCGCCAGCCGAAGGGCGTGGTCGGCATCATCGCGCCGTGGAACTTCCCCTTCGCAACAGGGCTCTCCGACGCGATTCCCGCGCTGATGGCCGGCAACGGAGTCGTGCTCAAGCCGGACAACAAGACCGCCCTGTCGCCCCTGTTCGGCATCTCGCTGCTCTACGAAGCCGGCCTGCCCGAGGGCCTGTTCCAGGTGGTCTGCGGAGAGGGCCCGGACGTCGGTCCGACGCTGATCGACAACGCCAACTACGTGATGTTCACCGGCTCCACGGCGACCGGGCGCTTCATCGGCCAGCGGGCCGGCGAGAACCTGATCGGCGCCTGCCTCGAGCTCGGCGGCAAGAACCCGATGATCGTGCTCCCCGACGCCAACCTCGACGAGGTCGTCGAGGGCGCGCTCTTCGGGGTCTTCGGCAACACCGGCCAGATCTGCATGCACATCGAGCGGATGTACATCCACGACTCGATCTACGACGACTTCAAGGAGCGCTTCGTCACGGCGACGAAGGCGCTGAAGATCGGTGCGGCGTACGACTTCGAACCGGAGCTCGGCTCGCTGATCTCGGTCGACCACAAGGACCGCGTCGCCTCGCACGTCGCCGACGCGATCGAGAAGGGCGCGACCGTCGTCACCGGCGGCCGCGAGCGGCCCGACCTCGGCCCGGCGTTCTACGAGCCGACGATCCTCGAGGGCGTCACCGCCGACATGCTCACCGGGCTCGTGCGAGACCTTCGGCCCCGTGGTGGCGCTGCACCGCTACTCGTCGGTGGACGAGGCCGTGGCGCTGGCCAACGACACGGAGTACGGCCTGAACGCCAGCATCTGGGGCACCGACCTCGACAAGGCGACGGCGGTGGCCGAGCGGATCGAGGCCGGCAACGTGAACGTCAACGACGCGCTGGCAGCGGCGTACGCCTCCAAGGGCACGCCGTCCGGCGGCGTCAAGCAGTCCGGCGTGGGTGCGCGGCACGGCGACCAGGGGCTGCTCAAGTACACCGACGCGATCAACCTGTCGGTGCTCAAGAAGCAGGTCCTCTCGGCTCCTCGCGACGAGCCCTTCGAGAAGCATGTCGAGCAGACGCTCAAGGGGCTGGCGATGATGCGGCGGTTGGGGATCCGCTGACGGCTTGCTGCTGAGTGGTGCGGTTTTTCTGGTTAACCAGTGACATTCACACTTCCCCACGTTGCAACGTGGTGACCTGAGAGTTTTTCTGGTTAACCAGAAAAACCGCACCAACTCAGAAGAACGAGCGGCCCCTCAGGCGACGACGAGGGAGCGCTTGGAGAGGCCCATCCAGTAGCCGTCGATGACCTGGTCGCCGGGGGTCTCGGCGTCGGTGGCTGCTCCCAGGGTGACGAAGAGCGGGGTGTAGTGCTCGACGGTCGGGTGGGCGTAGGGCATGCCTGGCGCCTTGGACCTGTACGCCGCCAGCTCGGCCACGTCGCCGCGGGAGAGGGCCTCGGCGGCCCACTTGTCGAAGTCGACCGACCAGCCGGGGGCCTTCGCGTCGATGCGGAACTCGGTGAGGAACGGGAGGCCGTGGGTCAGGAATCCGGAGCCGATGACCAGGACGCCCTCGTCGCGCAGCTCGCGCAGGCGGGCGCCGAGGGCGAGCAGCTTGTAGGGGTCCTGCGTCGGCAGTGACATCTGCAGAACGGGGATGTCGGCGTCCGGGTACATGATCTTCAGCGGCACCCAGGCGCCGTGGTCGAGGCCGCGCGACGCGTGCTGGTGCACCGGCTCGGTGTCCGGCATCATCGCCGCGATCCGCTGGGCCAGGGCGCTGGCGTCGGGGGTCTGGTAGGTCATCCGGTAGTACCGCTCCGGGAAGCCACCGAAGTCGTAGACCAGGCCGACGCCGGCACCCGACGCGGACAGCGACAGGGGAGCGGACTCCCAGTGGGCGCTGACGATCAGGATCGCCGTCGGGCGGGGGAGGTCGGCCGCGAGGGTGCGCAGCTGGGCCGACCAGACCGGGTCGTCGAGGAGCGGGGGTGCGCCGTGGCCGATGTAGAGCGCCGGCATCCGTTGCGAGTTCATGTCTTCTCCAACTACTTGAAGCTACAACTATATTCCTCGATCAGGGAAGGCGCCAGTCCACCGGCGTACCGCCCTGCTCCTCCAGCATCCGGTTCACCCGGCTGAACGGCCGCGACCCGAAGAACCCGCGGTGGGCCGACAGTGGGCTCGGGTGCACCGACTCGACCCACGGGATCGGCGCCAGCTCCGGCTTGAGGGACTGGGCATCGCGGCCCCACAGGATCGCGGTCAGCGGCGTACCCTCCTTCGCGCGCAGCGCCAGCGTGCGGATGGCCTGGTCCGTGACCGGCTCCCAGCCGCGACCGCGGTGCGAGGCGGACTGGCCGGGCGTCACGGTGAGCGACCTGTTCAGGAGGAGTACGCCGGCGTCGGCCCACGGGGTGAGGTCACCGCTCGTCGGACGGGGTACGCCGAGGTCGTCGACGAGCTCCTTGAAGATGTTGATCAGGCTCTTCGGCGGCGCGACGTCCGGGGCGACCGAGAAGCTCAGGCCGACCGGGTGCCCGGGAGTGGGGTAGGGATCCTGGCCGACGATGAGCACCTTGACGTCCGCGAGGGGCCGGCTGAAGGCGCGCAGGATGTTCTCGCCCGCCGGGAGGTAGGGCCGCCCGGCCGCGACCTCCTCGCGCAGGAAGCGGCCCATCGTCGCGATCTGGCCGTCCACCGGTGCGAGCGCCTCGGCCCAGTCGGGGGCGATCAGGCCCTTGTCCACGAGTCCGGCGAGCGCGCTCATGGGGCCACCCTAGGGTCGGGCTCGCGATTTCGCTTGTAACGCGGAGTTCATGTCACTGAGGCCCCTCCCGGGAGGGCACTCAGCGACGTGAACCCCGCGTTACAAGCGAGCGAGGTCAGCCCAGGAAGTCGAGCAGGGCCGCGTTGAACTCCTCGGGGTGGCTCACGTTGAAGCCGTGCGGGGCGTCCTCGACGACGACGAGAGTGCTGCCCTCGATGGTCTCGGCGGTCCGCTTGCCGGAGACCTCGAAGGGCACGATCGCGTCGGAGTCGCCGTGGATGACCAGTGTCGGGACGCTGACCCGGGACAGGTCGTTGCGGAAGTCGGTCCGGCCGAACGCACCGATGCAGCCGACCACGGCCTCGTCGCGGGCGGGCCGTGCCAGCGCGAGTGCCTGCTGGCGCTGCTCCTCGGTCACCTTCAGCACGTCATTGGCGGAGAAGAACCCCTTCGTGAACCCGTCGAGGAAGCCCTCGCGGTCCGCGCTCGCGCCCTTCTCCATCCCGGCGACGTCGTCCTCGGCGAGCCCGCCGTCGGGGTTGTCGTCGGTCTTCAGCAGGTACGGCGGCACCGCGCCCGCGAACACGAGTGAGTGCAGCCGGTCCTCGCCGTACGCCCCGACGTAGCGCGCGAGCTCGCCGCCGCCCATCGAGAAGCCGACCAGGGTGACGTCGTTCAGGTCGAGACCGTCGAGCAGGCCCTTGAGGTCCGCCGCGAAGGTGTCGTAGTCGTAGCCGTCCGCGGGCTTCTCGGAGTCGCCGAAGCCGCGGCGGTCGTAGGTGATCACGCGATGGCCGGCCTCGGTCAGCGCAGGCACCTGCTCCGACCACGAGGCGCCGCTCAGCGGCCAGCCGTGGACGAGTACGACGGGGCGACCGTCACCGCCCGAGTCGGTGTAGTTGAGGGAGATTCCGTTCGAGTCGATCTGGGGCACGGCGAGCACCTTTCGCGAGGGGAAAGCGGTCCTCTCCTGCATAGCGCGGCCGTGGTTGGCACCGCAACGGGTCGGTTACAGCCCGGGGGTGGGGCGGAGGAGGCGATCCAGGAAGGCGGAGAGGAGCGCCTCGCGGAGGTCGGGGGTGGCCAGGTCGAGGAGGGCGTTGATCTCGGCCATCGACTCGGGCAGGCCGACCCCGCCGCCGTCGCCACCGGCCATCCCGATGGCGGCGAGCAGGCCGTCGAAGTCCTCGTCGGTCAGGGCCGCCGCGTCGAGCGACTCCACGAACGCGACGATCTCGGGATCGATCCTGATCGGGCCGTCAGCCACGGCCCCTGCGACGGCCGAGGCCAGGGCCGCGAGGAACTCGTCGGTGTGGTCCGCGGTCGCGGCGCTCAGCGACAGGTGGATCGTCGGCTCGTGACCCTGGAAGGAGAGCTGCGGCTGGACGTACCAGCCGGCCCGCGTCATCGCATCCGTGATGGTGAAGACGTCGCAGGTCTCGTCGGTGGCGAAGGCGACCAGCGTCGACTCGGGAGGTACGACGACCCGCAGGCCCTCGATCTCCGCGATGCCGCTCACCAGCCGGTCGACCCCGGCGAGCACCTTCTCGGTCAGCGCGAGATAGCCGGCGTCCCCGATCGTGCTCACCACCGTCCACGCACCGGCCAGCGGGCCGCCCGACTTGGTCGACTGCAACGTCGGGTTGAGCATCGTGTAGCCCGGCCACTGGGCGCTCGCGAAGAACTGCGGCCGCCGCATCGCCGCCGTCCGGTGCAGCAGGATCGAGGTCCCCTTGGGGGCGTAGGCGTACTTGTGCAGGTCCACCGAGATGCTCGTGACCCCCTCGACGGCGAAGGTCCAGGGCAGCACCGGCCGGCCCAGCCGAGCGGCGTACGGCAGCACCCAGCCACCGATGCAGGCGTCCACGTGGCAGCGCACGCCTCGGGAGGCAGCGGCTGCGGCGATCTCGGTGACCGGGTCCACCACGCCATGGGCGTACGACGGGGCGCTGGCCACCACGAGCACGGTGCGGTCGTCGATCGCGGCCGCCATCGCCTCGGGCCTGGCCCGGTAGTCCGCGTCCACGTCGACCATCACCGCTTCGACGCCGAAGTAGTGCGCCGCCTTGTGGAACGCCGCGTGCGCGGTCACCGGCAGCACCATCCGCGGTCGCTCGATGTCCGGCCGGGAGTCGCGCGCACCCTGGACGGCCAGGAGCACCGACTCGGTGCCGCCGGAGGTGATCGTGCCGACCGTCGACTCCGGTCCGTCGAGCAGGCGCGCGGCGAACCCGATCAGCTCGTTCTCCATCGTCAGCAGGCTCGGGAACGCGGTCGGGTCGAGGCCGTTGGACCCGGCGTACGCCGCCACCGCCTCGCGCCCGACCCGGTCTGCTTCCTCGAGCCCGGAGTCGTAGACGTAGGCCAGGGTGCGGCCGCCGGTGACGGGTACGTCGGCGGACTGCATCTCTCTCAGGCGGGCCAGGATGTCGGTCACGTGTCGCCACCCGAGGTTTCGACAGGCTCAACCAGCGAAGCGGCGTCCAGGGAGTAGCGGGAGAGCGTGAACAGGCTGGCCAGGATGAGCACGGCCGGGATCAGCGAGAAGCCGAGGACGATGGCGGTCAGGGCGGAGGAGGGCTGGTACTGCGAGGTCCAGTCGGCGTTGAGGTCGGAGGAGCGATAGCTGCCCATCGCCAGGACCAGGGCGTAGACGGCCGGGCCGAGGGCGAGGCCGAGCGTCTCGCCAGCGGTCCAGACGCCGGTGTAGACGCCGGTCCGGTTCTCGCCCGTCCGCTGCGCGTCGACCGCCGCGGCGTCGGGGAGCATCGCCAACGGGAAGACCTGGATGCCGGCGTACCCGACGCCGACCAGCGCCACAGCGGCGTAGATCCACCAGTCCGGCGCGGACCGCGCCCACAGCAGGAGCAGCGCCGCCAGCGCCAGCACCAGCGAGGAGTAGACGTAGCCGCGCTTCTTGCCGATGCGCTGGCCGACCGCACTCCACACGGGGGTGAGCAGCAGCGCCGGTCCCACGAAGCAGACGAACAGGAGCGTCGCGGCGGCCTTGTCGACCATCACCCAGCGGGAGATGTAGGCGACGCCCGCCAGCATGGCGCCAACGGCGAGCGCCTGCACCACGAAGGTGACGAGCAGCAGCCGGAAGTCGCGTGCCCTGGCGACGATCCGCAGCTGCTCGCGCAGCGTGCCCGGGCTGGAGGCCACGCGTCCGATCGGAGCCGGCCGGGTGCCGACGTACGCCCCGACGACGCCGATCACCAGGAGTACTGCGATCGCCACGCCCATCACGCGGTAGCCGGCCCGACCGTCGAACGCGTCGCGGATCGCCGGGGCGGTGGCGCCGCTGAGCATGATCGCGAACGCGAGGATCGCGACCCGCCACGTCATCAGCCGGGTGCGCTCGTCGTAGGAGTCGGTGATCTCGGCGGGCATCGCGACGTAGGGCACCTGGAAGAAGGCGTACGCCGTCGCGCACGCCACGAACATCACCAGCACCCAGGCGGCGTCGAACGCCTTCGAACCGAGGTCGGGGGCGGCGAAGAGCAGTGCGAAGAAGAAGGCGAGCGACAACCCGCCCTTCAGCAGGAACGGTCGACGGGGGCCGCGCGGGTCGGTCGAGCGGTCGCTGATCCGACCCGCGATGGGGTTCAGGATGACGTCCCACGCCTTCGGGAGGAAGACGATCAGACCGGCGAGCACAGCGGCGATGCCGAGGGTGTCGGTCAGGTAGGGCAGCAGCATCAGGCCCGGCACGGTGCCGAAGGTCCCCGTGGCGACCGACCCGAACCCGTAGCCGGCCCGCACCTTCCGCGGCAGCTCGTGTGCTGTCGAGGGCGCAGCTGGCTCCTGCAGGGCGTCGGTCACGGGGCAAACCTAGTGCCACCGGCCGTCGCGCGCCGCCGGCAACTCCATTCGGTGATCCACACGGGCAAAGGTGCGAGACGATGCACTGTCCGGCACGTCGTGTTCGGGCCTCGGATCGATGATGCAGGAGACACGATGGGCCGCACGGGTCAGCAGATGCGCCAGCGCACCACGAAGGCGATGGCGCAGGGGACCGGTCAGCCGGCACGGACACCCACGGTGCGTGCGCCCGGGCGGTGGGACCGGCTGCACTACTGGTTCGACAACTCCATGTCGCGGGGTACGCCGGCGCTGGTCGCCTGGCTGGCGATCGCGACGCTGCTGCTGATCGTGGCGTTCTCGGTGTTCGTCGCCGTCTTCGACCTGGCCGGCGACGACTCCCCGAACTTCGGGCACCAGCTCCTGAACAGCCTGTTCCACGCGCTCGACCCCGGCACGGTCGCGGGGGACGGTGGCGCCAGCTGGCGCTTCATCTTCACCATGCTCGCGCTCACCGTGGCCGGGCTGTTCATCGTCAGTGCGCTGATCGGCGTGATCGCCACCGGCATCGACGCGAAGCTCTCCGACCTCCGACGCGGCCGTTCGGTGGTCATCGAGAAGGACCACACCGTGATCCTCGGCTGGTCGGAGGCGGTCTTCACGATCGTCAGCGAGCTCACGATCGCCAACGAGAGCAGGCGTCGCGCAGTCATCGTCGTACTCGCCGACCGTGACAAGGTCGAGATGGAGGACGAGCTGCGCGAGAAGGTGCCCGACCTCCGCGGCACCCGGGTCATCTGCCGTTCCGGCTCGCCGATCGACCTGGGTGACCTGGAGCTCTGCAGCCACCACGCGGCACGTTCGGTGATCGTGCTCTCACCCGGCGGCGACGACCCGGACAGCGAGGTCATCAAGACGCTGCTCGCCCTCACGCATGCCGGCGACGGGCCGCCGATCGTCGCCGAGATCCAGGAGCCGCAGAACCTCGAGGCGGCACGGATGGTCGGCCGCGAGCGCGCGGTGCTGGTCGACAAGCGCGAGACCGTCGCCCGGCTGATCGTGCAGACCTCACGCCAGTCAGGTGCGGCGGCCGTCTACACCGAGCTGTTCGACTTCGACGGCGACGAGATCTACTTCCACACCGACGCGGCGCTGGCCGGTTCGACGTACGCCGAGGCACTGCAGGCCTACGACGCCGTCACCGTGATCGGCCTGGTGGACGAGAACGACGTCGCCCGGTTGAACCCGCCGCAGGACACCGTCGTCGGGTCGCACCTGCTGATCGTGGTCACCGAGGACGACTCCGCGCTCACCGGCGCGGGCGCGAGCAGGGCGACCGTCGACGACGCGGTGATCAGTGGCTTCCAGGGGCGCGACGAGTCGCCGTCCCAGGCGCTGTTGATCGGCTGGAACGAGCGCGCCGCGGCAGTGGTCCGTGAGCTCGACGCGTACGCCGAGCCGGGATCGCAGCTGGTCATCCTGACCGAGTTCGGTACGCCGGTGCTGCCCGACCTGGTCAACCTGACCTCCACGCTCGAGCGGGGCCGCACCACCGACCGGGCCACCCTCGAGCAGCACGTGCACGGGGACCTCAACCAGGTGATCGTGCTCTGCTACTCCGAGGAGTTCCCCACCCAGCAGGCGGATGCGCGCACCCTGGTGACGCTGCTGCACGTGCGGGAGATCGTGGGCAACGAGGCCGGTGGACCGGCCGTGGTGAGCGAGATGCTCGACGACCGCAACCGTGCGCTGGCCGAGGTCGCGCAGGTCGACGACGTGATCGTGTCCGACCAGATCCTGAGCCTGATGCTGACCCAGCTCTCCGAGGACGCGCGTCTCGCCGCGGTGTTCGCGGACCTCCTCGACGCCGACGGTGCGGAGATCTACCTGCGGCCGGCCGAGTGGTACGTCAGGTCGGGGGAGCAGGCCAACTTCGCCACGATCGTCGCGGCTGCTGCTCGGCGTGGAGAGACCGCGATCGGCTACCGGAGCCTCTCGCTGTCACGCGACGCTGACGGCACGTCCGGCGTACGCATCAACCCGTCGAAGGCGTCCCTGTTCACGATCGACGAGGGCGACCGGGTCGTCGTGCTCGCCGAGGACTGATCAGCTCTTCGACCCGGGCGCCGGCTTGCGCAGCGTCTCCTCGACCAGCTTGGCCAGGGCTGCCTGTCCCGCCGGGAGCGGGTGCAGCGCCGCGCCGTGGCGGTTGCTGCCGGTCCGCCCCTGCACCCACGGGTGCCGTGCGCAGACGTTGTGCCCGAACGAGGCGGCGTAGAAGTCCACGAACTCGACCCCCGTGTCCTCGGCAGCCTGCTTCATCTGCAGTCGCAGCCGCAGGTTGATGTCGCGGAAGGTGGCGCGGTCCTGCGGGCGCATCCGGGGAAGCCGTGCGCAGTTCCCCGTCGGCGGGAGCAGCTTGGGATAGCTGATCAGCAGGACGCGTGCGTTCGGCGCCAGGTCCTGGATCTGCTCGAGCGTGGTGACGAGCGTCGGGCCCAGCCGGTCGACGATCGCGCCGAGGGAGTCGCGCTTGTCGTAGAGCGGGCAGATGCGGGTCGAGCGCCGGCAGGCCGTCGCCATCTGCGCGTACAGGTGGTAGTTGTTCGCGCCGATGCCCACGGTCACCAGGTCGGTGGTCTTGGACAGCGCGCCGAACTGCGGCGGCACCGTCGACCCGAGGGTGGTGACCTGACGGCCCGGGAGGTCCTTCGTCTGGGCACCGCTGCAGGAGCGGTCCTCGAGGTCGTCGATGTGCAACGAGGTCGCGACCAGGTGCGGGTAGTTGTTGCTCGAGCGGAAGCAGCCGTGGGCGACGTCGGTGAGCGGCACGAACGGGGCGGCGGTGTAGGAGTCACCCATCGCGACGTAGTGGTGGTACGTCGGGCGCGCCGGGTCGCTGGCCCCGACGTTGGCCAACAGCAGGACCACCACCACGGTCACCACTGCGGCGACGAGGCGCAGCGCCTGCTGCGGGGTCTGCGGGCGGGGCAGGTTCAAGACTTGCGGGCGAGTCCGCGTGAGTTGGCTGACGCGAACCTGCGGTCGGGGTTGGAGCCGATGGCCGAGCGGTCAGGCGCGACCTCGCTCGCGGGCTTGGCGACGCGGGGTGTCGGCTTCTTGCGGGGCGTCCCGGCAGAGGTTGCCTTCTTGACGGCCTTCCCAGCGCTCTTTCTCGGGGCCGTCTTCTTGCGCGTTCGCGGGGTGCTGGCCCGGTCGTCGGGGGTGGAGTACTGGTCGATCCACTCGTCCATCGTCACCCAGGTCGTGGTCCTGGCTGCCCGGCCGGTGAGCATGCCGAGGTGCCCGCCGGGGACGATCTCGAAGCGGACCTCGTGGGCGCCGGTCAGCAGGGGGACCATCGCCTGCACCGCGCGGATGGGGGCGATGCCGTCGGTGTTGCCGGCGAAGATCAGCACCGGCACCTTGATGTCGGCGACGTCGATCTCGTGGTCGGAGAGGTTCACCTTGCCGGTGAGCAGCTGGTTGGCCTTGAGCATCCGGTGGTAGAGCTGGCCGAACGAACGGCCGGGATAGGCGTGCATGTTGTCGGTGAACCGGTCGACCGCCTCGATCTGGGCGAGCCACTCGCTGTCGTCGAGATGCTGCAGGATCGCCAGCGGCTTGGTGATCAGCTTGGTGCCGGAGCTCAGCTGGAAGGCACGTCGTACGAGCGGCTTCGGGGCACCGCCGAGCAGCCGGTAGAGCTGGGTGACCAGCCCGCCGTCGGTGAGCTTCAGGATCGGGCGCAGCGGGGCGACCATCGGCACCTGCTTGACGTCGAACGGCGACCCCACGATGGTCAGGGACGCGATCGGCAGCTGCGGCCCGTCGGCGGCGGCCAGCGCGGCGAAGATGCCACCCAGGCTCCAGCCGATCACGTGCACGGGGCGGCCGCCGGCGTGCTCGCTCACGGTCTTGATGGCCTCCGGCACAACCCCGTCGACCCAGTGCTCGAGGCCGATCCCGCGGTTCTTGAACGAGACCTCGCCGTACTCCACGAGGTAGGTCGGGCGACCCTGCTGCACGAAGTGCTCGACGAGGGAGCACCCACGACGCAGGTCGTAGCAGATGGCGGGGGCGGCCAGCGGGGTGACCAGCAGGATCGGGTCACCGGTCTCGCGGGTCTTCTTCTGCGGGCGGTAGTGGTAGACCTCGCGCAGCGGTCCGTCGTCGATGAGCGTCCTGGGCATCGGGCGGAGGTCGGCCAGCCCGCCGTACAGCACCTTGTGCGCGACGTTGCTGGCGGCGGACGCGACCTGGTCCGGCTTGGGGATCAGATCCATGTGTCGAGGTTACCGACTGGTTGTTTCCAGGTGCGTTCGTCCGGGGGCCGGGTCCGGTGTGTGGACACCCCGGTTCGCGCAGAGTAGGACTGGCTCATGAAACTCTCCCGGGTAGTGGGTGGTGTCGGCCTCGCGCTCGGGGCCGTGGCAGCGCGTGACCTCACGCAGAAGAAGCACGCGCTGATGCGCAACTACCCGCTGATCGCCCACGCGAGGTACTGGCTGGAGACCATCGGGCCCGAGCTGCGGCAGTACATCGTGGCGGACAACGACGAGGAGCGGCCGTTCAGCCGCGACCAGCGCTCCTGGATCTATGCGTCGTCCAAGCAGCAGAACAACTACTCCGGCTTCGGCACCGACAACGACGTCGAGCACCTGCCGGGCTACGCGATCATCAAGCACCGCACCTTCGCGGCGTCCCTTCCGCACGACCACGCGCAGACCACCGGCCTGCCGAGCGCCAAGGTCCTCGGCGCCTCGCACGGCCGGGCGAAGGCGTTCCGGCCCGACTCGCTGGTCAACATCTCGGCGATGAGCTTCGGGTCGATGTCCGGCAACGCGATCAAGGCCCTCAACGGCGGCGCCAAGCAGGCCGGGTGCATGCACAACACGGGGGAGGGCGGGCTCTCGCCGTACCACCGCCAGGGTGGGGACATCGTGCTGCAGATCGGTACGGCGTACTTCGGCTGCCGCGACGACGACGGGAACTTCTCCCTCTCCAAGCTCAAGGAGGTCGTCGACTCCGCACCGGTGCGGGCGATCGAGATCAAGCTCTCGCAGGGGGCCAAGCCAGGTCTCGGCGGGTTGCTGCCGGCCGCGAAGGTGACCAAGGAGATCTCCGAGATCCGCGGGATCCCGATGGGCCAGGACTGCGCGAGCCCCTCGCGGCACAGTGCGTTCGGCAACGAGGACGGGCTGCTCGACTTCGCGGAGATGATCGCCGCCGAGACGGGCCTGCCGGTGGGCATCAAGAGCGCCGTGGGCGAGATGAGCTTCTGGTACGAGCTGACCAGGCTGATGTCGCGCGGTGACCGGGGCATCGACTTCGTCACCGTCGACGGGGGCGAAGGTGGAACCGGGGCGTCACCGCCGATCTTCGCGGACTCGATCGCGCTGCCGTTCCGGATGGGCTTCTCCCGCGTCTACGGGACGTTCGCCGAGGCCGGGCTCACCGACGACGTGACCTTCATCGGGTCCGCCAAGCTCGGACTGCCGGACAACGCGGTGGTCGCCTTCGCCCTCGGCGCCGACATGGTCAACGTCGCGCGCGAGGCGATGATGTCGATCGGCTGCATCCAGTCGCAGAAGTGCCACACCGACCGGTGCCCGACCGGGGTCGCGACCCAGGACCCGTGGCTCTCGCACGGGCTGGACCCGGTCTCGAAGGCGGAGCGGTGTGCGCAGTACATCCGCACCTTCCGCAACGAGCTGGTCAAGGTGTCGGAGTCGGTCGGCGTCGCCCACCCGGGCCTGATCACCGCCGAGGACGTGGACATCTTCCGCGGCGACTACTCGGCGCAGTCGCTGCGTGCGGTCTACGGCTACAAGGACGGCTGGGGCGAGCTCGGCCCGGACCTCGCGGCCGAGATCACCCAGCTGATGCAGCCGGGCGGGATGCGGGCCGAGAAGGAGTCCATCGAGGCGGGCGAAGGCGAGAAGCAGCACAAGTGGGGGACGGACACGGGCGACTGAGCGATGGGGCGTCGCGCCCGGTTCGCCGGCTGGTCCCTCGCCGAGTCGCTTGGCGGCCCGAGTCGCTCGGACTTCTGCGCGGTGCCCGATCTGGTCTTCGAGCGCCTCGCGTCGCTTTGACGCGACCTCGGCGAGTGCCCACCCGTCGCCCCGGCCGCGACGGGTCGCCGCGACAGCCGCCCTGCGCGCGAGCCAGTCAGAGCACGTGCTGCCCGTACATCTCGCCGAGCGGGTCGGCGATGAGCTCGATCCGGGCGCCGTCGGGGTCGCGGAAGTAGACCGAGACGCCGCTGTGCACCTCGTGGTCGACGCCGGCCTTCTCGAGGCGACCGACCAGGGCCTCCCAGCGGGAGGACTCGACCGAGATGGCGCAGTGGTGCAGGCCGCCGAGGACCTCGGCGTACGGGCCGACGTCGAGGCCTGGGAAGTCGAAGAACGCCAACAGGTTGCCGTTGCCGATGTCGAAGAAGAAGTGCGAGGAGCCCGGGTAGTCGCGGTTGTCGATCAGCTCGGTGAGCGGGAAGCCCAGCACGTCCTGGTAGAAGCGCACGGTGGCCTCGACGTCGCTGCTGATCAGCGCTGTGTGGTGCAGCCCGCGGGCCGTGGACTCCGGCCGCTCGCCGACCGGGCGCAGGTGGTCGTCGCGGATCCGCTGGCGAGTGGTCTCGATGGCGGCGAGATCAGGACTTGGTTGAGCGTTCATCTCTCGACTCTCCCAGTCGGCGGGACCGCTGTCAGCCCTCGGGTGGCCGGAGATCGCGATTGCCGGCACCTCAGGCGGGCGGGCATCGGCGTACGTCGAGGGAACGGGGCGGTCCGACAAAGCGGACGGGGTTGTGGCCCGATCCCTGACGTTCTCGGGTGTTGCAACGCCCATTAACGTCAGGGATCCCCGGCTAGCCGGGGAAACCTGCACCCACCTACCCGCGCTTCGCCGGGCGGGGGTTCATCGAGTGGGTGGGCTGGGTGCCGGAGAGCTGGTCGAGGAAGGTCGAGGCCCAGTGGGAGACGTCGTTCTCCGCCACCGTCTTGCGCATCGCCTTCATCCGGCGGGTGAGGTCCTTCTCGTCGGCCTGGTAGGCCTGCAGCATCGTCGCCTTCATGCCGTTGATGTCGTAGGGGTTGACCAGGTAGGCCTGGCGCAGCTCGTCGGCCGCGCCCGCGAACTCCGAGAGGACCAGGGCGCCGTTGTTGTCGTAGCGGCAGGCGACGTACTCCTTGGCCACGAGGTTCATCCCGTCGCGGAACGGGGTGACGACCATGATGTCGGCGGCCTGGTAGAGCGCCGCCATCTCCTCGCGCGGGAAGGACGAGTGCAGGTAGGAGATCGCGGGGCGCCCGATCCGGCCCAGGTCGCCGTTGATGTGGCCGACGAGCCGGTCGATGTCGTCGCGGAGCCGGCGGTACTGGTCGACGCGCTCCCGCGACGGGGTCGCGACCTGCACGAAGACCACGTCCTCGACGGTGAAGTGGCCGTCGGCGATCAGCTCGCTGAACGCGCGCAGCCGGGCGTAGATGCCCTTGGTGTAGTCGAGCCGGTCGATGCCGAGGAACACCTTCCGGGGGTTGCCCAGGTCCTTGCGGATCTGCTTGGCGCGCTCGACCACCGGCTCGGAACGGGCCAGCTTCTCGAAGCCCGCCGTGTCGATGGAGATGGGGAACGCCTTGGCCTGTACGACGCGCCCGTCCGGCAGGTAGACCGAGTCGCGGTGGGTCTTGTGCCCGACCCGCTGCCGCACCAGCCGGACGAAGTTCTGGGCCGCGCCCGAGAGCTGGAACCCGACCAGGTCGGCGCCGAGCAGCCCCTCCAGGATCTGTCGGCGCCACGGCAGCTGCGAGAACAGCTCGGCCGGGGGGAACGGGATGTGCAGGTAGAAGCCGATCCGCAGGTCGGGTCGCAGCTCGCGCAGCATCGCCGGGACGAGCTGGAGCTGGTAGTCCTGCACCCAGACGGTGGCGTTCTCGGCGGCGAACTTCGCGGCCGCCTCCGCGAACCGCTGGTTGACCCGGACGTAGGAGTCCCACCACTCGCGGTGGAACGACGGCTTGGCGACGAGGTCGTGGTAGAGCGGCCAGAGGGTGTCGTTGGAGAAGCCCTCGTAGAACTCGGCCACCTCCTGCTCGGTGAGTGCCACCGGGACCAGCGTCAGGCCCTCGTCCTCGAAGGCCTCCGGTACGTCGCCGGTGTCACCCGGCCAGCCGATCCAGGCGCCGCTGTTCTCGCGCATCACCGGCTCCAGGGCCGAGACCAGCCCGCCCGGGGAGCGTCGCCAGGTGACCTCGCCGTCGTCGTCGACGACCCGGTCGACGGGCAGCCTGTTCGCGACCACCACCAGGTCGGCGCTGGCGCGTTTCTTGGGGCTCGGGCTCACGGCACGACCCTACCCACGGTAGGAGACGCCGACCTGAGCCAGGAGGTCGTCCATCTGTCGCATCAGGGAGATCGTCTGCGCCGGTGGGACGAGCTCGCTGGTCAGCGCACCGGCCCGCAGGCAGCGGTGCACCTCCAGGATCTCGTTGCCGTAGCCCTGCCCGACCACCGGCTCGTCGGGCTCGATCCACTCGCTGGCGCCCTCGGAGTCCCAGTACGACGTCCAGCGGATCCGCTGCGGGGCGTAGAACGGGCGCGGCAGCTCGAAGCAGCCGATCTCGGTCGCCACGGTGGCGGTCACGGGGGCCTGGGAGGTGAGCGTCGCCGTGAGCGCGGCGGTCGCGCCCCCGGGATAGAGCCCGGCGATGGAGACGTCGAGGTCGATGCCGCTGGCCGACCGGTTCGCGACGGCGCTGAGCCGCTCGGCCTCGCCGAGGACCAGCTGGGCGAAGGTCAGCGGGTAGATGCCCATGTCGAGCAGCGCTCCGCCACCGAGCGCCGGGTCGAGCAGCCGGTCCGACTGGTCGCCCCCGTCCGTGGCGCCGGGGACCACGAACCCGATGCCGGCGTGCACCTGCCGCGCGGTGCCGTGCTCCCCGTCGGCGAGCAGGGCGCGGAGCTTGCGGATCACCGGGTTGCAGGCCATCCACATGGCCTCCATCAGGAACAGCCCACGCGCCGCCGCGTCCTCGAAGAGGGCCGTGGTCGACGCTGCGTCCAGGCTCATCGGTTTCTCGCAGAGCACCGCCTTGCCGGCCGCGAGGGCCATCCGGGTGTGCTCGACGTGCAGGCTGTGCGGGGAGGCGACGTACACCACGTCCACGGCCGGGTCGGCGACCAGCTCCTCGTAGGAGCCGTGGGCCGCACCCCGAACTCCGCCGCGAAGCCCTCGGCGCGCTCCAGGCTGCGCGAGCCCGTGGCGACGAGCTCGGCGTCCGGGACCAGCAGCAGGTCGCTCGCGAAGTTGCGGGCGATCCGGCCCGGCGCGAGCACTCCCCAGCGAATTGGCTCCATGAGAGGCACCGTACCGATCCCGGCAGACACCGCGCACCCGCCCCGGAGCCGCACGCGCCACGCCGCCGACCAAATGACATCGTTGTATTTCCTCCCCTATGATGATCGGACAGCAAGCCGTGCCACGCCCGAGGAGTCGCCCAGATGGTCGCCAGCCACGCGCTCAACCCCTCCCAGCCGGAGGGACCCGCCGAGCTGTCCGAGCGGGACGCAGCGATGCTCGACTTCGAGCGTCAGTGGTGGAAGTACGCCGGCGCCAAGGAGCAGGCCGTCCGCGAGAAGTTCGACATGTCCTCGACCCGCTACTACCAGGTCCTCAACGCACTGATCGACCGTCCCGAGGCGCTGGCCCACGACCCGCTGCTGGTCCGCCGTCTCCGTCGCCTGCGTGCCACCCGTCAGCGCCAGCGCTCCGCGCGCCGGCTCGGCTTCGACCTCTCGGAGTGACCCGGATGCCACAGCGTCCGTTCTCGGGTCGCCTCTCACGGGTTCGCGACGAGCGCGGCGTCGTACTCCCGACCCGGCTGCTCGTCCTGTGCATCTCCGCGGTCGCCGTGGCCGGTCTCGTCTTCGTGGCCAACGACCCCGACAAGGCGCCGGTCGACCACGCCGCCACGCCTGCCGTGAGCAAGCCGACGGAGACCCCGACCGCGACCGTGCCCACGACGACCCCGTCGGCCAAGCCCAAGCCCAAGCCGATCAAGCGCAGCGAGGTCTACGTCGAGGTCTTCAACAACACCCGCACCAAGGGACTCGCCGGCGGCGTCGCCGAGAAGGCGAAGGCGGCCGGCTGGAACGTCGTCGGCTCCGACAACTGGTACGGCACCGTCGACGGCACCTCCGTCTACTTCCCGCCGCGCCTCAAGGAAGCCGCCAAGGCGCTGGGCCGCGACCTCGGGATCAAGCGTGTCCGCGCGGCCGAGGAGCCGATGCGCTTCGACCGCGTGACCGTGATCCTCACCGACGACTACCGCTGAGCCCGGGTCCTCTCGTCTGACCACGGCGGCGCGTGCGGTTTCGACAAGCACGTCGCGGGGCTGGAACAGTGAGCCCCATGGAGTTCGGCTCGACGACGGGTGAGCGGGAGTACGCCGCACTGGTGCGTGCCGCGAACGACCTGGTCGTGGGCCTCGACTTCGACGGCACCCTGGCCCCGATCGTCGACGACCCGGAGTACGCCCACATCCATCCCGACGCCGGCGAGGTGCTCGTCGCGCTGGCGGCCCAGGTGCGCGCCGTGGCCGTGATCACCGGCCGCCCGGCCCGGCAGGCGCTCGACCTCGGCGGTCTCGAGGACGTCGGCAACGCGATCGGGGAGTCCGGGCGGGAGCTGTTCGTCCTGGGCCAGTACGGCAACGAGCGCTGGACCTCCACCAACCGCCGGGTGATCTCGCCGAAGCCACCACGCGGGCTCGCCTCCTTCATGGGGGAGCTGCCACGCCTGTTGCGCAGGGCCGACGCCGCAGACGCCTGGGTCGAGGAGAAGGGCCTCGCGGTGGCCGTGCACACACGCCGGCTCGACGACCCGGAGGCCGCCTTCGAGCGGTTGCTCCCGCTGCTCACCGAGGTGGCCAAGAGCCACGACCTGGACGTGGAGCCCGGCCGCTGGGTGGTCGAGGTCCGCGCCCACGGGATGAACAAGGGCGCCGCGGTACGCCGGCTCACCGACGAGCTGGGGGCCAAGGCGTTCGTGTTCTGCGGCGACGACCTGGGCGACGTCGAGGCGTTCAAGGCGGTCGAGGAGCTCCGCGGGAAGGGGTTCCCCGCCCTGCTGGTCTGCTCGGCCTCCGACGAGGAGAACGCGCTGGCCGAGCTGGCCGACGTCGTGGTGGCCGGCCCCGACGGCGTACTCGACCTGCTGCGCGAGCTGACCGCGGACATCAAGCACTCCCGCGCCTGAAGCGGGCTCCCGAGCACGCTCCCGAGCGCGCGATCCGGGTGTACGCGGGGCGAGACCGCTCGTCTCGAATGGCGGGATCGGTGTGCACATTCTGAGACGACTACCTACGCTGGAGCACAGCTCATCGAGAGGGACTGAGGGAAACGGCCCGTTGAAGTCCCGGCAACCGCCACGCCGAGCCTCCGATTCTCATCGGATTCGTGTGGTGCGGTGCCAAATCCGTCTTGGTCCGAAATCCGGTCCAGGGAAGATGAGAAGGAGGCCTCCTTTGAGCATCGCCACTGACACCTCACCGGCCACGACCGGGTCCGCCCTTCGGGACCGTGCCTTCGGCAACGCCACCGGCCTCGCCTGCCGCGAGTGTGGCCACCAGGTCGAGCTGGGTCCCCACTACGCCTGTCCGGAGTGCTTCGGTCCGCTCGAGGTGGCCTACGACTTCCCCGAGGTCACCCGCGAGCAGATCGAGGCCGGCCCCCGCAACATCTGGCGCTACAAGGCGCTGCTGCCGGTGCCCGACGACATCGAGCAGAGCCCCAACATGGAGCCCGGCTACACCCGCCTGCTCAAGGCGAACAACCTCGGCCGCGAGCTCGGCATCGACAACCTCTGGGTCAAGGACGACTCGACCAACCCGACGAACTCCTTCAAGGACCGCGTCGTGGCCTGCGCGCTGAGCGCCGCCGTCGAGTTCAAGAGCAAGGTCTTCGCCTGCCCCTCGACCGGCAACCTGGCGAACGCGGTCGCTGCTGCCGGTGCCCGTGCCGGCATCAAGACCGTGGTGTTCATCCCCTCGAACCTGGAGAAGCCCAAGCAGGTCAACTCGGCGGTCTTCACCGAGAACCTCGTCGCCGTGAACGGCAACTACGACGACGTCAACCGGCTCGCCTCGGAGATCGCCGGCGAGGAGGACGGCTGGGCGTTCGTGAACGTCAACGTGCGGCCCTACTACGCCGAGGGCTCCAAGACGCTCGGCTACGAGATCGCCGAGCAGCTCGGCTGGCGCCTGCCGGACCAGATCGTCATCCCGGTCGCCTCCGGCTCGCAGCTGACCAAGGTGCACAAGGCGTTCCAGGAGCTGATCAAGCTCGGCCTCGTCGAGGACAAGCCCTACCGGGTCTTCGGCGCGCAGGCGACCGGCTGCTCACCGGTCTCGGTCGCCTACAAGGCCGGCATCGACGCGATCCGCCCGGTCAAGCCGGACACGATCGCCAAGAGCCTCGCGATCGGCAACCCCGCCGACGGCATCTACGTGCTCGACATCTGCCGGGAGACCGGCGGCGCGGTCGAGGACATCAGCGACGACGAGGTGCGTGACGGGATCGTGCTGCTGGCGCGCACCGAGGGCATCTTCACCGAGACCGCCGGCGGCACCACGGTCGGCGTGCTCAAGAAGCTCGTCGAGACCGGACAGCTCGACACCGGCCTGGAGACCGTCGTGATCAACACCGGCCACGGGCTGAAGACCCTCGACGCCGTCTCCGGCGCCGTCGGTCCCGCAGCGACCATCGACCCGTCGTACGCCGCGTTCTCCGCCTCCGGCATCATCTGAACGAGGCCGTCCGCCTCACCCACTCGCCGATCTCGAGGAGGAGCCTCATGAGCGTCCACGTCCGGATCCCCACCATCCTGCGCACCTACACCGACGGCGCCTCCGAGGTCACCGCCGAGGGCGGCACGCTGCCGAGGTCCTCGACGACCTCGAGACCAACCACAGCGGGATCAGGGCCCGGGTCCTCGACGACGCGGGCGAGCTGCGCCGGTTCGTGAACGTGTACGTCGGCAACGACGACGTGCGCTTCCTCGACGGCCTCGCCAGCCCCACCCCCGAGGGCACCAAGATCAGCATCATCCCGGCGGTTGCGGGGGGCTGAGTGGGCGGGCGGTTTTTCTGGTTAACCAGTGAAACCGCCACGTCCCCACGTTGCAACGTTGGGATCTGCGAGTTTTTCTGGTTAACCAGAAAAACCAACAACCCGGGAGACTGATCGACATGCCACGCAACATCGCCACCACCGACCGGGTCGAGCGCGACGAGCTGCTGGAGTTCGTCCGGCCGCGGCACAACGCGACCCTCGTGACCACGCGCAGGAACGGCCGACCGCAGGTCTCGCCGGTCACCTGCGGGGTGGACGAGGAGGGTCGGGTCGTGATCTCGACCTACCCGCAGCGCGCGAAGGTCACCAACCTCAGGCGCGAGCCGGCCGTGACCCTGTTGATCCACAGCGACGACTGGAACGGGCCCTACGTCCAGCTCGACGGCACCGCCGAGGTGATCGACCAGCCGGACGCCGTGGAGCCGCTCGTCGACTACTTCCGCAGCATCTCCGGCGAGCACCCCGACTGGGACGAGTACCGCCAGGCCATGCGCGACCAGGGCAAGTCCCTGATCCGCGTCACCATCGAGTCCTGGGGCCCCGTCGCGACGGGTGGTTTCCCGCCCGAGCACGCCGGCTGACCGGTGGCCGACAACGCACCGCCCGTCGTACTGCTCGCCACCTGGGCCGAGATGCCCGACGGCGAGGAGTGGACCGGCACCAGCCACCTTCCCGAAGCCTTCGCCGAGCGCGGCATCGATGCGCGCTGGGTCGTCTGGGACGACCCGGA
Organism: uncultured Actinomycetota bacterium; assembly: GCA_963782305.1. GTDB lineage: Bacteria > Actinomycetota > Actinomycetes > Propionibacteriales > Nocardioidaceae > Marmoricola. The sequence goes on from CAWAJJ010000004.1 coordinate 237,862, forward strand.
CGTCGACTGGTCCGCGGGACTCGTCGCCGTGCGCTCGACCTGGGACTACGAGTGGCGTCGTGAGGAGTTCCTGACCTGGGCGCGCTCGCTGCCCTGGATGCTCAACTCCGCCGAGCTGTTCGCGTGGAACACCGACAAGTCCTACCTGCCCCAGCTCGCGGCCCGGGGCGTCCCCGTGGTGCCCACGATCGTCGTGGAGGGCGAGGAGCGGCTCCTGTCAGCGATCACCGAGGTCTCGCCGTCCGACAGGCTCAGCGCCGTGGTCAAGCCCACTGTCGGTGCGGGCGGTCGCGGCCTGCTCGTCTTCGACGGGCTCGAGAGCGTGCCTGACGAGTTCGCCCAGCTCGGCCCAGGTCCCTGGGTGGTGCAGCCGGTGGTCGACTCCGTGCGCACCGAGGGCGAGACCTCGGTCTTCGTGCTCGACGGACAGGTCGTCTCGCAGGCGCAGAAGGTCCCGGCGAGCGGGGAGATCCGCGTCCACGAGCAGTACGGCGGCACCACGGTCGCCGTCGCCGTCACCGACGAGGCGGCCGACCTGGCCCGGCGTACGGTCGCGGCGGCGAGCGCGCTGCTCGGGCGAGCCGAATCGACTACGCCCGGGTCGACCAGATGCGTCTCGCCGACGGCACCCTGGCCGTCAGCGAGCTCGAGGCGACCGAGCCCGGTCTCTATCTCGACGTCCTGCCCGGCAACGCCGCCGTGTTCGCCGACCTGGTGGTGACACGTTTGACCACCCACTGAAGGGGAACACCTGCCCTGACCAGTTGCCTCGTACAACGGACAGGGCGTGTTCCCGTGGCTGAGAAGACCGGCATCACTCGCACCAAGGACGTCCAGACCGTCATCCACCAGAACGACGAGGGGACCGAGGGCGGCGGCGGGCTCGCCAAGCGACTGAGCTCCCGGGACTTGATGGGCTTCGGGATCGGCATCGTGATCGGCACCGGCATCTTCGTGCTGACCGGCCTCGAAGCCAGGTCGCACGCCGGGCCGGCCATCACCGTCTCGTTCGCGATCGCCGGCGTCGTCGCGATGCTCGCCGCCCTCTGCTACGCCGAGCTCGCGGCCGCGGTGCCGACTGCCGGCAGCTCCTACACCTACGCCTACACGACGATCGGCGAGGTCTTCGCCTGGATCATCGGCTGGGACCTGATCCTGGAGTTCGCCCTCGGAGCGGCCACGGTGGCGCGAGGGTGGTCCGGCTACCTGCAGAGTGCGTTGGGCCTCCCGACGTCGCTCTTCGGGGAGGACGCGCCCGTCAACGTCGGGGCAGCCCTGATCGTCGTCATTCTCGGCACCGTCGCCGCTGTCGGCATCCGGGAGGCCAAGTGGGTGACCAACGGCCTGGTGCTGATCAAGGTCAGCATCACCGTCTTCGTGATCATCGCCGGCCTGTTCTACGTCAAGGCCTCGAACCTGACCCCGTTCTTCCCGGAGAGCAGGCCGGACCCCGAGGCCAAGGGCGGGGTCGCCCAGCCGCTGTGGCAGTTCGTCACCCGTGCCGATCCCACGGCGTACGGCGTTGCCGGGGTGCTCACCGCCGCGGCGGTGGTCTTCTTCGCCTACAGCGGCTTCGAGGCCGTCGCCAACCTGGGCGAGGAGACCGAGAACCCCGGCAAGGACATGCCGCGTGGGCTCATCGGCACCCTGGCCATCTGCACCACCCTCTACATCCTGGTCTGCCTGGTGCTCACGGCCATGGTCGACTACAAGACGATCGACAAGAGCGCGCCGATCTCCGAGGCCTTCAAGCAGGTCGGGCTGGACTGGGCGGGAACCCTGGTCTCGGTCGCCGCGGTCGCGGGGCTGACCTCGGTGATCCTGGTCGACATCGTGTGCATGGGCCGGATCGGCTTCGCCCTGTGTCGCGACGGCCTGCTCCCCGCCGGGATCGGGAGGGTGCACCCGCGTTTCAAGACGCCGTTCCGCATCACCGTCGGGACCACCATCGTCGTCGCCGTGATCGCCTCGTTCGTGCCCATCGACGCCTTGGCCGAGATGGTCAGCATCGGCACGCTGTTCGCCTTCGTCGTCGTGGCCATCGCGGTCGCGGTGCTGCGCCGCACCGAGCCGAAGATGGACCGACCCTTCAAGACCCCCCAGGTTCCGCTGCTGCCGATCATCTCCGCGCTGTCCTGCGTGGCGCTGATGGCGAACCTGGCCGTGGAGACGTGGCTGCGGTTCCTGGTGTGGCTGGTCATCGGCCTGGCGATCTACTTCTTCTACGGCCGCACGCACGCGCGGCTGGCGCCAGGCCGGGAAGACAAGGTCGCCGCCAACCTCGGCGCGGACGAGGTCGTCTGAGCGCACCGCGCGAAATCGCCGGCCCGGCGTTTGCACTCGCTTGGGTCGAGTGCTAAAAATGCAGTTGGCACTCTCCCTGTGAGAGTGACAGAAATGCACTGTTCCACGGCCGTCTGAGTCGAGGTTCGAAGGCGCTGGCGGGAAGGGTCCGCCGGGTCAGCCCGAGCCGTCCGTCGCGGGCGACACAGCGGCCGCCACATTTTTGAGCGTGAGGAATCACCAGAAGCCATGCCGAAGCTGATTGCTTTCAACGAGGAGGCCCGCCGCGGCCTCGAGCGAGGAATGAACATCCTCGCCGACGCGGTGAAGGTCACACTCGGCCCCAAGGGCCGCAACGTCGTACTCGAGAAGAAGTGGGGAGCCCCCACCATCACCAACGATGGTGTGAGCATCGCCAAGGAGATCGAGCTGGAGGACCCCTACGAGAAGATCGGGGCCGAGCTCGTCAAGGAAGTTGCCAAGAAGACCGACGACGTCGCCGGTGACGGCACGACGACGGCCACCGTCCTGGCCCAGGCCATGGTGCGCGAGGGTCTGCGCAACGTCGCCGCGGGTGCCAACCCGATGGAGCTCAAGCGGGGCATCGAGAAGGCCGTCGAGGCCGTCTCCGCGCAGCTGCTGGGGATGGCCAAGGACGTCGAGACCAAGGAGCAGATCGCGGCCACGGCCTCGATCTCCGCTGCCGACTCCACTGTCGGTGAGGCCATCGCCGAGGCGATGGACAAGGTCGGCAAGGAAGGCGTCATCACCGTCGAGGAGTCGAACACCTTCGGGCTCGACCTCGAGCTGACCGAGGGGATGCGGTTCGACAAGGGCTACATCTCGCAGTACTTCATGACCGACCCGGAGCGCATGGAGGCCGTCCTCGACGACCCCTACATCCTGATCGCGAACCAGAAGATCTCGACGGTCAAGGACCTGCTCCCGCTCCTCGAGAAGGTCATGCAGAGCGGCAAGCCGCTGCTGATCATCGCCGAGGACATCGAGGGCGAGGCCCTGTCCACCCTGGTGGTCAACAAGATCCGTGGCACCTTCAAGTCCGTCGCCGTCAAGGCTCCGGGCTTCGGTGACCGCCGCAAGGCGATGATGCAGGACATCGCGATCCTGACCGGCGCCCAGGTCATCTCCGAGGACGTCGGCCTCAAGCTGGAGTCGACCGGCATCGAGCTGCTCGGCCAGGCCCGCAAGGTCGTCGTCACCAAGGACGAGACCACCATCGTCGACGGTTCCGGCGACACCGACCAGCTCGGTGGCCGCGTCAACCAGATCCGCGCCGAGATCGAGAAGAGCGACTCCGACTACGACCGCGAGAAGCTGCAGGAGCGCCTGGCCAAGCTGGCCGGCGGTGTTGCGGTCATCAAGGTCGGAGCAGCCACCGAGGTGGAGCTCAAGGAGCGCAAGCACCGCATCGAGGACGCCGTTCGCAACGCGAAGGCTGCCGTCGAAGAGGGCATCGTCGCCGGTGGCGGCGTGGCTCTGGTGCAGGCGGGCGTGAACGCGTTCGAGAAGCTCGAGCTGATCGGCGACGAGGCCACTGGCGCCAACATCGTCAAGGTCGCGCTCGCGGCTCCGCTCAAGCAGATCGCGGTCAACGCCGGTCTCGAGGGTGGCGTCGTGGCCGAGAAGGTCGCCGGGCTCCCGGTCGGCCACGGTCTGAACGCCGCGACCGGGGAGTACGTCGACATGCTCGCCGCCGGCATCCCCGACCCGGCCAAGGTGACTCGTTCGGCACTGCAGAACGCCGCGTCGATCGCCGCGCTGTTCCTCACCACCGAGGCAGTCGTCGCCGACAAGCCGGAGAAGGCCGCCCCCATGGGTGGCGACCCCTCCGGCGGCATGGGCGGCATGGACTTTTGATTCGGCCAGAGCCTGAGCGAAGCGAAGAGAGCGAACAGCCGAATCAGGTTGAGGAGGTTCGGCGGGCTCCGAAACGCAGCGTCAGCGCGGGGCGGAGCGAGACGTCTCGAAACCTGGTCCAGCTTCGTCGAGCAAACAGTTGCAACGGAAGGGCCCTCGCTTCGGCGGGGGCCCTTCTGGGTATGTAGGACAGTCAGACCACCAACCCGAGGAGTCCCATGGGCCGCGACATGCAGGTCAGCGACAGCGTCGTCATCGACGCCGACGCGCAGACGATCTACGACCAGGTCGCCGACCCGACCCAGATGGCCCGGTGGAGCCCCGAGAACACCGGCGCCACCACGTCGAGTGTCGGCCGCACCCTGACGGTCGGCGAGGTCTTCGACGGGTCGAACAAGCGCGGACGTGCCCGCTGGAACACCGAGTGCGTCGTCACCGCTGCGGAGCCGGGCCGGCGGTTCGGCTTCGACGTACGCAAGATCGGCCCGCGCAAGCCGATCCTGCGCGGCCAGATCGCGTCCTGGGAGTACACCTTCGAACCCGCCGAGGGCGGCACCCGCGTCACCGAGACGTGGACCGACCTGCGCACCGGCTGGCCCGACTGGGCAGCTGCGATCTTCGACAAGGTCGCCACCGGAGGCCGGCTGTTCTGCGACTTCCAGCGTCGCAACATCGCCCGCACCCTGGCCGCGATGAAGGCCGACTTCGAGGGCCACGTCGGAGAGCCACGTTGACACGGTGACGGCCCCGGAGCCACCCGCACTGCGCCTGGGCGGCTGGGTGGTCGTCGGGCTGTTCCTCGTCTCGGGCACCCTCCACCTGGTGCACCCCGAGACGTTCACGCCGATCGTCCCGGACTTCCTGCCGGCGCACCGGCTGCTGGTGTACGTCTCCGGGGTGGCCGAGCTGGCGTGCGCCGCAGGACTCGTGTGGCGTCGTACCCGACGGCTCGCGGGCCTGGCGTCGGTGGGGCTGCTGGTCGCCGTCTTCCCGGCCAACGTCACCATGGCCGTCGCATGCCTGGCACGACTGGCGGGCCGGCGATGCCGGCGGCGGGTACCTCGCGGCCACCGTGGTCAGGCTGCCTCTGCAGCTCCCGCTGATCTGGTGGGCCTGGCGGGTGAGCGGCGGGCGCCGACCACGGCGACCAGCCCGGCGGTGAGCACGAGCACGCCGGCAGCGATGTCGACGAGCAGGGCGGCGCCGGGGGAGACCCGGTCGACGAGTACGCCGGCCACCGCTGCTCCTGCCGCGACGCCGACGATGTTGGCGGTCGCGAGGCCGGTCATCATCGTGGTCGCCCAGCCCTCGGGGGCCGCCCGCTCGGCGAGCGCGTAGGCGCTGATCAGGACCGGCGCCAGGGCGATGCCGAGCAGCAGGCAGCTTGCGGCCAGCCACACCGGCTGGTGAGCGACGGCGCTGGCCAGCCCGCCCAGCACGGTCAGACCTCCACCGACGGCGATGCGCGCCTCCAGGGTGAACCGCTGCGGCAGCCGGGTGGTGAGCAGGCCCGCGACGGCCGACCCGACACCCATCAGCGCGTAGACGGGTCCGGTCAGCTCGTCGGTGCCACCCAGGGCCATCCGTGCCGCCACACCGGTCTGCGTGGCGCCGAAGACCAGACCGACCGCGGCCATGGCCAGGAGCAGGGCGCCGACATGGAGCACGGGCAGTGGCGGCCTTGCTCGGCCAGCGGTGGCGTGGGTCTCGACCAGGCGCGCCCGACCTCGTCCCGGCAGCGCGCTCGGGTGCAGCGCGAACCCGGTCTGGCTCGTGACCGCCAGCAGCAGTGCGAGCACGAGACCCAGGTCGGCTCGGTGAGGGCGGCGACGGTGCTGATCAGCACGGGTCCGACGACGAACGAGCTCTCGTCGAGGGCGCCCTCCCAGGCCATCGCGGTCGAGGTGAACGAGCGGCGGTCGCTGCGGGTGCGGGCGAGCGCGGCCCAGCGGCTCCGGGCCATCGCCCCGGCCTGGGGGTTGCTCAGACCGATCAGCGCGGCCAGACCGAGCGTCACCGGCAGGACGTCACCGGGCCCCAGGACCAGGAAGGCCAGGAGCGCGGCCGCCTGGACCAGGGTGACGAGCAGGCCCACCAGTCGCTGACCGAACCGATCGGCGGTCAGGCCGACCATCGACCCACCGACCGCGCCGCCGATGCTCAGGGCGGCGACGGCGAGTCCGCCGGTGCCGTAGGACCCGGTGCGGTCGGCGACGTACAGCAACAGACCCAGCGGCAGCATCGCCGTGGGCAGCCGGACGCCGATGTCGAGGACGAGGAAGCGCCTGTCCATCGCGCCGGTCAGGGTGCGGAAGGAGGTGCGTGGCGGCGTGCTGGGGGAAGTGGTGAGACGTGTGCTCATGGGGTGCTCCGGGGGTGCGCTGAAGATCTGTGCGCGCCACCCCACCACTGACTCGCCGTACCCCTGTGCAGCGCTGAGTCTATCCAGTCAGGACTGGTGTGCGCGAACCCGCCGGATCCGGATCGGCCCGCGAGCCGTGGCCAGGTCGACCGCCTCCCCGCCCTGGGTGATCTCGACCTCTCCGGCCGCCACGAGCCGGCCTGCCGCGTCGCGCGCCGGCTGCATCAGGTCGCGCCAGGTGTCGTCGGTGCCCACGGCTCGGGCGGCGTCGGAGGGGCAGATCGTGGCTGACGGTGCCCGCTGGTCGAGCAGGTCCAGGATCGTGCGCTCGAGAGCCGCATCGACGTCCTTCGGCGTACTCATCCCGCCAGTCTGCCCGGTCCCGGAAACCCAGGTCAGAAGACGTTGTGTGGTCGGAACTGCACGCTGATCCGCGGACCGACGGCACGCGCGGTCTTGGGTACGGCGTGCTCCCACGTGCGCTGGCAGGAGCCGCCCATCACGATCAGGTCGCCGTGTCCCAGCGCGTGGGCGACCTCGATGTGCCCGCCGACCGGGCGGAGCTGCAGCTTGCGCGGGGAGCCGAACGAGACGATCGCGACCATGGTGTCGTGGGACCGGCCGCGGCCGATGTTGTCGCCGTGCCAGGCGACCGAGTCGTGACCGTCGCGGTAGTAGCAGCAGCCCGCCGTCACGAACGGCTCGCCCAGCTCGGGCCGGTAGTAGTCGCTCAGTGCCTCGCGGGCCTCGGTGAGGGCCGGGTGTGGCAGCTCCTCGCCGACGCCGTAGGGGTGCAGCAGGCGCGGCACGTCGACCACGTTGTCGTACATCGGCCGCCGCTCGGCACGCCACGGCACCGTCTCGACGAGCTCGGCGAAGACCTCGTCGGCGCCCTCGAACCAGCCGGGAAGAACGTCGACCCAGGCCCCGTGGGACAGCTCGGTGCGCTGGACGCGACCCCGGAGCGGGCCCACCCCGACCTTCCCGCCGCCGCCCAGAGCGGCGTCGAGGAGCGAGGGCTGGAAGTCCACCGACACGATGTCGACCCTAGCAGAGGTTCGAACGTATGTGCGAGTGGATTTCGACAGGCTCACCCGGCGTGGCCTTGGTTTCCACAGGCTCGACCGGCCTGGCGTGTCCCGGGAATGGGGCCGACCCGCGGCGGGTTTTGCCAAGCACAGCCGAGCCATGGAGGAAACCGTGAGCCACCCCGAGCACCGAGTCCTGATCGACGGTCACACCATCCGGAGTCCTCGCCTGGTCCTGCGCCCGTGGTCCGTCGACGACGCCGAGGCAGCCCTCGCCATCTACGGGTCCGAGCAGGTCACCCGATGGCTGAGCCCGGCGATCGGTCGGGTGGACGACGTGGCCACCATGGAGGACGTCATCCGCGGCTGGCTCGATGACTCCCTGCCGCGGCCCGCGGGTCGGTGGGCGCTGCAGCTGGCCGAGACCGACGAGCTCGTCGGCAGCGTGGTGCTGCTGCCGCTGCCGCCCGAGGGGGACGACCTCCAGGTCGGCTGGCAGCTCGCGCCCTCGTTCTGGGGGCAGGGCCTGGCCGGGGAGGCAGGACATGCCGTGGCGCACTTCGCCTTCGAGTCCGGCGTGGAGGAGCTGTTCGCCGTCGTACGCCCCCGGAACGAGCGCGGCGCCGGCACGGCCAAGTCCATCGGGATGGAGTGGGTCGGGGAGTCCGAGAAGTACTTCGACCTGAGGCTCCAGGTCTACCGGCTCCGTCGGGGCGAGCTCGACGTCCCGAGGCTTCCGAAGATCTCCCGCATCGGCTGACCGGCCGTCAGAGAGTTCCGTCGGCCAGCGCCTCCCGGTGCCGGTCGGTGAGGTCCCGGATCGCGTCGAGGTGCTTCCGCATCAGGTCCAGCTCGGCGATGGTGAAGCGCGCGAGCAGGGTGGCGCCCTCCTCGACCAAGGGGCGGTAGACCGCCCAGGTGCGCTCCTGGCCCTCAGCGGTCATCTGCACCAACACCTGCCGCCGATCGCCCTCGGCCCGCACTCGCTCGACCCACCCCTTCTTCTCCAGCCGGTCGATCAGGGCCGTGGTGGCGGCCGGGCGCAGGCCCGTTGCGGAGCTGATCTCCCCGGCGGTCTTGGGGCCGTCGACGAGCCAGTCGAGACAGCGCAGGTCGGCGGGACCCAGCTGGAGGTGACGACCGACGGTGTCGTCGAACGACTGCACGCTGCGCTGGTAGCGCTGCATCGCGTCGCCGACCCCGGCGATCGCCGCTTGACGGGTTCTCGACATCGAACGTATCCTTTCGAAAATCGAAATATTTGATCTTCGTAAGAAAGGATACTGCGATGAGAGCCGTGATCGTGGGAGGTGGCGTCGCCGGACCGGCGGCGGGACTGGCGCTGCAGCGTGCCGGCATCGACTCGGTGATGCTCGAGCGACGGCCCGATGCCGATCCGGAGGAAGGTTCCTACCTGACCGTGAGCCCCAACGGCCTCGCCGCGCTGGAGACCATCGGGGCCCTGCACCTGGCGGAGGAGGTCGGCTTCCGTTCACGGCTCAACACGATGTACGGCGCGACCGGTCGACTGCTCGGCGAGATCCCGCTCGGAAAGCCGCTCCCGGACGGTACGACGGGCCTGACCATGAAGCGTTCGCGCCTGGCCGTCCTGCTGGCCGACGAGGCAGAGCGCCGTGGGGTCGACGTACGCCGCGGCGCGAGGGTCGTCGCCGTGCGCGGCGGATCCGGAGGGGTCGCCGCCGAGCTCGAGGACGGCACGACCGTGGAGGGTGACGTCCTGATCGGGGCTGACGGCGTGCACTCGCTCGTACGACGGACCATCGACCCCGGGGCGCCGAGCGGTCGTTACGTGGGCCTCACGAACTTCGGTGGCATCACCAGGGGTACGCCCATCGCGGGAGAGCTCGCACCCGAGAGCTGGCACTTCGTCTTCGGGAGCCGTGCCTTCTTCGGTGCTCACCCGACGCCCGACGGCGACGTGGTCTGGTTCGTCAACGTGCCCGAACCCGAGATCAGCCGGGAGCGGCGACAGCGCACCAGCGACGCCCAGTGGCAGAGGTCGCTGCTCGACCTCGTCGCCGACGACGCCGGTCCCGCCGCCGCGCTGGTGTCCGCCGGCACCCTGGAGCTCGCGGGCGACAACACCTACGACCTGCCCACCGTCCCGACCTGGTCCCGCGACGGGCTGGTCGTCATCGGTGACGCCGCGCACGCGCCGTCGCCGAGCTCGGGCCAGGGGGCGTCGATGGCGCTCGAGGACGCGATCGTGCTGGCCAAGGCCCTGCGCGACAGCCCCGACGTCGCGACTGCTCTGGGGTCCTACGAGCAGGTGCGACGACCGCGCGTGGAGAAGATCGTCGCGGCCGGTGCCCGGAGCAGCAGCTCGAAGATCCCTGGCCCCGTCGGGCGACGGGTCCAGGAGATGGTCATGAAGGTCGTCTTCCGTCACCTCGTCACGGAGAAGAGCACGGCCTGGATGTCCGGGCACCGGATCGACTGGGAAGCCCCGGTGTCCTGACGTCCGTGAGAGGCCGAAGGTCCTTCGCCCAGTGGTCCCGGGCCTCTATCTCACGCTGGTCCGCGAGGCTGAGAGGAGCTCGTCATGCGAGCACTGGTGGTCTACGAGTCGATGTTCGGCAACACCGAGGCGGTGGCGCGTGCCGTCGCCGGAGGGTTGTCCGGGTCCATGGAGGTCGAGGTCTACGAGGTGTCACGTGCTCCGTCGCCGGTCACTGGGCCCATCGACCTCCTCGTGGTCGGGGGACCGACGCACGCGTTCTCGCTAGTCGCCCCGCCACCCGGGTCGACGCTGTCCGGCAGGGGGCGACACAGGGCGAGGTGGAGACCGGCCTGCGTGACTGGCTCGCCCAGCTCGACCACCGCCCGCACCGGGCACTCTTCGCCGCCTTCGACACCCGTGTGGCGATGACGCGCAAGCTCCCCGGATCGGCAGCTCGCAAGCTGACACGCATCGGCCAGGGCCACGGTTTCGAGTGTGTCGCCCCGGAGAGCTTCTACGTCGAGGGCGCCGCAGGGCCGCTCCTTCCCGAGGAGCTCGGGCGTGCCCGTACCTGGGGAGCCAGGCTCGCATCCGAGATTGGGGTCTCTCCGGTCTGAGGAAGCCGCTGAGGACGTGCAAGGGTGCACGGATGGTGCACGGACTCCTCCTCGCTGCGGGCGCGGGACGTCGGATGGGTACGCCGAAGGCGCTCGTCCACGACGCCGACGGGACGTCCTGGCTGCTGCGGTCGATCGCGACGCTGCGAGAAGGCGGCTGCGACCTGGTGACGGTCGTGCTCGGTGCCGCCGCGGACGAGGCGCGTGTGCTGCTGATGGGCCAGGACGTCGAGGTCGTGGTCGCCGAGGACTGGTCCGAGGGCATGGGCGCCTCGCTGCGCGCAGGACTCACGGCCGTCGGTTCGTCGACCGCGGACGAGACGGCAGTGCTGCTGAGCCTCGTCGACCTCCCCGATGTCGGCCCCGCGGTGGTCCAGCGGCTGTTGGACCGGTCGGTGGCCGCGTCGAGCCTCGCCCGGGCGGCGTACGACGGGGAGCCCGGCCACCCCGTCCTGATCGGCAGCGACCACTGGGCCGGCGTGATCGGCTCGGCCGTGGGCGACCAGGGCGCGCGGACCTACCTGGCCCGGCACGACGTCGAGCTGGTGGAGTGTGCTGACCTCGCCACGGGGCGGGACGTGGATGCCCGACCAACTTCTGGCCAACCGACTGCTGAGTAGCCTGCCCAGATGGAGCTCACTTCTCCGGAGACGATCCGGGACGCCCTCGAGGGCACCGGATACCTCGCCGACGACGACCTGGCCACGGTGGTCTTCCTCGCCGACGGCATGCAGCGTCCGTTGCTCCTCGAAGGTGAGCCAGGGACCGGGAAGACCGCGCTCGCCGAGGCGCTGGCCGAGCTCGCGGACGTGCCGCTGATCCGGTTGCAGTGCTACGAGGGGATCGACGCCTCCCAGGCGCTCTACGACTGGGACTTCCCGCGCCAGATCCTGCACCTGCGCACGCTCGAGGCCGCCACCAAGGCCGGCGAGCTGGACGCCAACGAGGCCGAGAAGTCCCTGTTCGACGAGCGGTTCCTGCTGGCGCGGCCCGTGCTGCAGGCACTGCGCGAGGCGCCTGCGGTGCTGTTGATCGACGAGGTCGACCGCGCCGACGACGAGTTCGAGGCGTTCCTGCTGGAGGTGCTCTCGACCTGGTCGGTGAGCATCCCCGAGCTCGGCACCGTCACGGCTGCGACCCCGCCGACCGTCGTACTCACCTCGAACCGCACGCGCGAGCTGCACGACGCCCTCAAGCGCCGGTGCCTCTACCACTGGATCGACCACCCCGGGCTCGAGCGCGAGGTCGCCATCGTCCGGAGCCGGCTGCCCGAGGTGAGCCAGCGCCTGGCGGAGCAGGTCGTCGGTGTCGTCCAGCGGCTGCGCGACGAGCAGCTCCTCAAGGCACCCGGCGTGGCGGAGACGCTCGACTGGGCGCGGGCACTGCACCGCCTCGGGGTCGACGAGCTCGACCTGGAGACGGCGGCGCGGACCCTCGGCGCGGTGGTGAAGTATCGCGAGGACACCGACAAGGTGAAGCAGGCCCTCGACCGGATGCTGCAGACATGACGCTGCACGAAGCCGACGAGATCCTGCTCGGCTTCACCCGCGCGCTGCGCTCGGCCGGGCTGGCCGTCACCCACGACCGGGCGACCAGCTTCCTGCAGGCCGCCTCGATGGTCGGGGCCGACGATCCTCAGGCGACCTACCGGGCCGGGAGGGCGACGCTCTGCGCGGGACCGGACGACCTGGTCCGCTACGGCCACGTCTTCGAGGCCTGGTTCGGCGCGCGCGAGCAGCTTCCGCGCACCGTGCCACGAGAGAAGCCCCGTGAGATCAGCCCGCCGCTGCCACTGGGGGAGTCCGGCGAGCAGGGTGGCGCGGTCGACCCCGACGTGGTGCACGCCGCCGCCAGTGACGTGGAGGTGCTCCGGCACCGCGACGTCGCGCAGCTGAAGCCGGACGAGAAGGCCCTGCTCGACGCGATGATCCGCGCGCTGCACCCGCGGCTGCCGCGGCGCCGCTCCGGTCGTCGTACGCCGTGGCGTCGGGGTGAGATCGACATGCACCGCACCCTGCGGACGACGCTGCGGCAGATGGGCGAGCCCGGCCGCGTCGAGCACCGGCGCCGCGGGACGGCGGCACGCCGCGTGGTGCTGCTGGTGGACGTCTCCGCCTCGATGCGGTCCTACGCGGACGCGATCCTGCGGCTGGCACACCTGATGGTGTCGTCCGGCGAGGGCGGGGCCAGGGTCGAGGTGTTCACCCTCGGCACCCGGCTGACCCGGGTCACGCTGCCGCTGCGCACCGCCGACCCCGAGCGAGCCCTGGTGCGTGCCGGCGAGCAGGTGCCGGACTGGTCGGGAGGCACCCGGCTGGGCGAGACGCTCAAGGCGTTCCTGGACCGCTGGGGCGCCCGTGGAATGGCCAGGGGTGCCGTGGTTGTTGTCTTCAGCGACGGCTGGGAGCGCGGGGACGCCTCCGAGCTCGGCGAGCAGATGCAGCGACTGCACCGGCTCGCGCACCGCGTGGTGTGGGTGAACCCGCACCGGGGCAAGGAGGGATACGAGCCAGTGCAGCTGGGGATCCAGGCCGCGTTGCCGCACTGCGACGACTTCGTCGCAGGTCACTCGCTCAGGGCCTTCGCCGAGGTGTTGGAGGTGGTCAGCCGTGCGTGAGGTACTCGACGAGCTGATGCAGTGGTGGGAGTCGGGCGAGACCGTCGGCGTCGGCACCGTCGTGGCGACCTTCCGCTCCGCCCCCCGCCCGCCCGGCGCCTCGATGCTGGTCGGACCCGACGGCACGGCCGTGGGCTCGGTCTCCGGTGGCTGCGTCGAGGGTGCCGTCTACGAGCTCGGCCAGTCCGTGGTCGAGGACGGCGACCCGGTCCTGCAGCGGTACGGCGTCTCCGACGACGACGCGTTCGCCGTCGGCCTGACCTGCGGCGGCATGCTGGACGTGTACGTCGAGAAGGTCAACCAGCAGACCTTCCCCGAGCTCGGTGAGATCGCCGCGGACATCGAGGCCGGTCGGCCCGTGGCGCTGGCGACCGTGATCGAGCACCCCGACCCCGATCGCGTCGGGCGCCGGGTCCTCGTCCGTCCCGAGGAGCACCTGCACGGCACCGTGGGCAGTGAGCGAGCCGACGCCGCGGTCCACGACGACGCCCTGGGCCTGCTCGCCTCGGGCCACAGCGCGACGCTGACCTACGGGCCTGACGGCGAACGTCGCGGCGAGGGGATGCGCGTCTTCGTCTGGGCCTTCGCGCCCGCACCTCGGATGCTCGTCTTCGGCGCCATCGACTTCGCTGCAGCCGTCGCGCGGATGGGTGGGTTCCTCGGCTACCACGTCACCGTGTGCGACGCCCGGCCCGTGTTCGCGACCAACACCCGGTTCCCGCACGCCGACGAGGTCGTCGTCAGCTGGCCGCACAAGTACCTCAGGGCCGAGAGCGAGGCCGGCCGCATCGACAGCCGTACCGTGATCTGCGTGCTGACCCACGACCCCAAGTTCGACGTACCCCTCCTCGAGGTGGCGCTGCGCCTGCCCGAGGTCGCCTTCGTCGGGGCGATGGGCTCCCGTCGTACCCATGAGGACCGGCTCGACCGACTGCGCGAGGCGGGCGTGACCGAGGAGGAGATCGACCGGCTGTCCAGCCCGGTCGGGCTCGACCTGGGCGCTCGCACGCCCGAGGAGACCGCGGTGAGCATCGCCGCCGAGATCGTCGCCGGGCGCTGGGGCGGCACCGGAGGCCGGCTCGCCGCCACCGAGGGCCGGATCCACGCACACACGACACCCGGCGGGAACTGAGCCCGTGCCCGGGGCCGCTCACTACCGGCGCCGGGACGACCTGCTGCCCGGAGCCGTGGTGTCGGCCTGCGCCTACGAGTCGAGCGGGCAGCCCCAGGGTGAGCACCGCGGTCTGCCGTCGCCGTGGATCACGTTCATCGTCTCCGTGGACGCACCGGTCCGGGTGTCCGGCACGTTCGAGGACGGCGACCGGTTCGACCCCGCCCGCGCCACGTCGTACGACGTCTGCGTGGCCGGCCTGCACCCCGTCGCAGCGGTGGTCGAGCAGCCGACCGCCCAGCAGGGCGTCCAGCTGGCGCTCCACCCCCTCGCGGCGAAGGCGGTGCTGGGCTGCAGCGCCGCTGAGCTGGTGGGACCGGGGGACCACGGGCACGAGGTGATCGGCCGGGCGGCGACCGAGCTGCACGACCGGGTGAGCTCCCGGGCGGACGGCCAGGACCGGCTCGACGTCCTGCAGCAGTGGATGCGGGACCGCGTCGACGAATCGCGCCACTCGTCGGTGCGGCCCGAGCTCGTCTGGGCGTGGCGGCTGCTGGAGGAGAGCGGCGGACGACGCCGGATCGACGAGCTGGCCCGCGAGGTCGCCCTGAGTCCGAGACAGCTCAGGTCGCTGATGGTCGCCGAGACCGGTCTCTCGCCGAAGCAGCTCGCCCGCCAGTTCCGCTTCGACGGCGTCATCGCCCGGCTGGCCGACGGGGCGTCCAGCCTGGCCGAGGTCGCGGCCGCCGCTGGGTATGTCGACCAGGCCCACCTCACGCGTGAGTTCCGGCAGATGGCCGGCTGCACGCCCACGCAGTGGCTGGCCGAGGAGCGCCGAAACATCCAAGACGGCGGGCACCGCAACCGGCCAGACTGAGCGTCATGAGCAACCAAGCACCCGCCCCCACCGTCTGGGGCACCTTCCAGGCCCGGGACGCCCGGGCGATGATCGAGTTCCTCACCGGCATCGGCTTCGAGGCGACCGCGGTGTACGCCGACGAGAACGACCCGGCGACCGTCCTCCACGCCCAGCTCGACTGGCCGGAGGGTGGCGGCGTCATGTTCGGCAGCCACAAGCCCGAGGGGTGGAGCCTCTCGCCAGGAGGCGCCGGCTTCTACGTCGTCACCGCCGACCCGCGCGCCGTCCACGACAGGGCCGTGCAGGCCGGCGCCGAGATCACCCGCGAGCTGAACGAGCCCGGCTACGGCGGCTGGGAGTTCGGGCTGCGCGACCCCGAGGGCAACCAGTGGTCCTTCGGCAGCTACCCGGGCGAGCCGCGAGGCTGAGGTCCCGCTTGGCCCATGGGCCAACATGGGGGGCATGTTCTCCTCGGCGGGTGCGACGCTGCTCCGGCGTACGGCGCTGCCGGGGGTGACCGCACTGCTGCTCACCGGCTGTGGTGGGACCGATGCCGCGGAACCCGAGGCGCAGCGGCCAGAGGCCACCACCGCGGCACCTTCTCCGTCTCCGAGCGCAACGCCGCCCACGCCTGGGCCCACGCCTGGTCCTACGCCTGGGCAGGCCGAACCGGACGCGCTGCCGCCGGTCCGCAACCGGGTCTCGCTGGCCGCGCTCATGCGCGAGGACTTCGCGGGCGGCCGCATCCGGCGGGAGCGGCTTCTCCTGGCCAACGAGGCCTACACCCGACACGAGGTCACCTATCCGAGCGGCTCGGTGACCGTGTCCGGCGTCCTCCTGCGGCCGCGCGGCAAGGGTCCGTTCCCGGCGGTCGTGCTCAACCACGGCTACATCGAGCCGTCGGTCTACGTGAACGGGCAGGGGCTGATGCGCGAGCAGGACTACCTGGCCCGCGCCGGCTTCGTGGTGCTGCACACCGACTACCGCGGACATGCCGGCTCCGACCCGGCCTCGGCGGTGAGCCGGGAGTCGAGGCTCGGCTACACCCGCGACACGATCAACGCCGTCCAGTCGCTCAAGAAGGAGGCCCATGTCGACCCGGACCGGGTTGCGATGCTCGGCCGCTCGATGGGCGGCGGGGTCACCCTGAACGCGTTGGTGGCCAAGCCCGGGCTCGTGAAGGCAGCCGTCGTGTTCGCCCCCGTCAGCTCGGACTTCGTCGAGAACTTCGACCGCTGGACGGTGGCCGAGCGGCCGGATGTCGCCGCCGCGACCTACCGCCGTTTCGGCACTCCGGCGCAGGAGCCCGAGTTCTATCGCGGGCTCTCGGCTCGGACGTACTTCGACCGCATCACCGAGCCCGTGCTGATCCACCACGGAACCCTCGACGAGTCCTGCCCGGTCGCGTGGTCGCGGACCACCCAGCGGTTGCTCCAGCGCGCGGGGATCGACTCGCGGCTGGAGATCTACCAGGGGGAGCAGCACGCCTTCGGCCCGCAGTGGCCGTTGTCGATGGAGCGCACGGTGCGGTTCCTGCGACGCCAGCTGCGCAGCTGAGGGCCCCTCCACGTGCGGTCTCTCGCCCGGTCTCTCGTGGGGCGAGCAGGAGTCTGTCGCGCGTTGGCACCGGGGGCTAACGTGGCGGCAGTCACACCGCGGGAGACGACGTCATGACCAGTCCGATCAACGAGCTGCACAGCCGCAGGTTCGAGGCTGTCCAGGCATGGACGAACTTCGTCGAGCACGGCGACGGCGCCCAGGGCATGGTCCGGCCCGAGATCCTCCGCTCGTGGGAGCGTTCGGCCCCGGCCGTGGGGATCGACGTCACCGAGGCACCGCTGGCCGACGAGTCGGACACGGCGTCGATGTGGGACGGCTCGCCGTTGCAGGTGGCCGTCGAGCGGGTCGAGTCCGAGCTGCGTCGTACGGCGGAGGACGGCGACCTCGTCGTCGCGGTCACCGACGCCGAGACCCGCATCCTGTGGACGTACGGCGGCCGGGTGATGCGCCGCAAGGCCGAGACCGTCAACTTCGTGGCTGGCGGGCGGTGGGACGACACCAGCGTCGGCACGAACGCCCTCGACCTGGCCACCCGTCACGACGCGCCGTCGATGGTGTTCAGCGCCGAGCACTACGCCCCGATCGTGCACAACTGGGTCTGCTGGGCGGCGCCGGTGCACGACCCGGTGAGCGGCGAGCAGCTCGGCGTCATCGACCTCTCCACCACCTGGGACCGGACCCACCCGATCGGGCTCGCCACCGCACGCGTGATGGCGCGGTTGATCGAGACCGCGATGCCGGCCTCGGAGCACCACCCCAGCCTGGCCGGGAAGGAGCGGAGCCCGGTGCCCGGGCTCGACCTGACCCTCCTCGGCGCCGCGGAGGCGCACCTCGACGGCCGGCGCCTGCTGCTCAACCGTCGGCAGACCGAGATCCTGGCGCTGCTCGCGCTCAACCCTGCTGGGCTCTCCCTGGAGCAGCTGCACGCCCTGCTCTACGGCGACCAGGCGATCACCTTCTCCACGCTCAAGGCCGAGGTCTCCCACCTGCGCAGCGCCCTCGACGGCCAGCTCGCGTCGCGGCCCTACCGGCTGACGATGCCGGTGGAGATCGACGTGAACGAGGTGCTGCGCCTGCTGCGCAGGGGACAGGTGCGGGCGGCCGTCGCGGCGTACGGCGGAGACCTGCTGCCCGGCACCGAGTCTCCGGCCCTGGTCGAGCTGGCGGACTACGTGGCGGTCGCGCTCCGCGAGGCCCTGCTCACCGACCCGCAGCCGCAGGCGGTGGCGCGCTACACCGCGCTCGCGCCGTACGACACCGAGGTGATGGAGGTCTGCCTCGCGGTGATGGGCGACCAGGCCCACCCCGCCAAGGCACTGCTCAAGGGCCGGCTGGCTGCTGCTCGCCGCTGAGCGTCATACGTTGTGGTCGCTACTGCCGCCGGGGTGTATGACGTCCTCGGACGTCTCTGGGGACCCCAGGCGCTCGTGCAGCCGGTCCTTGATCTGCTCGGGGGTGAGGTCCGAGCGCTTGCGCTGGTCGCGGGCGATGACGGCGCCGGTGGCGGCCACGCCGGCCAGCCCGGCGAGTCCGAGTGCTTTCCAGATCTTCACGAGGAGAGAATCCCACGGTGAGCGGCGAAAGCACGATCAGTCTCGACCAGGCGGTCGATCTCACCCGTACCGGTGACCTCTGGCTCTTCCGCGGGGACTCCGCCGCCGACCGCGCGATCCGGGCGCTCACCAACGCGCCGGTGAACCACGTCGGGATGGCGGTCGTGCTCGACGACCTGCCCCCGCTGATGTGGCACGCGGAGCTCGGCAAGGGGCTGCTCGACGTGTGGACCGGCAGCCACCACCGCGGTGTCCAGCTCCATGACCTGCGGGCGGCCGTCGAGCAGTGGTCCGGCCGCTACGGTCAGCGACCCTGGATGCGCCAGCTCAGCGCCGACATCACCCCCGAGCGCGAGGCCGCGCTGCTCACGACCATCGCCCGTCTCGACGGCACCCCCTTCCCTGCCACGGCCGCCCTGGCCGCGCGCTGGGCCCGTGGTCGGGTACGCCGCTCCGCCGGCGTCGAGGTGACCTACTGCGCCGAGGTCGTCGCCACGACGTACGCCGAGATGGGCCTGCTCGGCTCCGAGCGCCCCACCAACTACTACGACCCCGGCACCTTCTGGTCGGGAGACGACCTCGAGCTCCTCGACGGAGCCACCCTGTCCGACGAGATCCAGGTGCACCCGCGACCGCCGCACACGCCTGGGTTGTGAGCGCGGCTGAACCTGGGCCGCCTTGGACATGCGAATGTCGCTGGTGCGACTGGAGTGGCGCTCACCAGCCTCCTGAGTGACATTCGCATGTCGAGGGCGGAGCGGGGGCTGGCCTTCGACATGCGAAAGTGGCCAACGCGACTGGAGTGGCGCCCACCAGCCTCTCCAGCGACATTCGCATGTCGAAGCCCGCCCAGCCCGCGCACACATCCCCGCACGCCGCTGGTTGAGGAGTGAGCGCAAGCGAGCGTCTCGAAACCCGGTGACCATGGACGTCTGAGGCGACCGGGGCGCCCCGTTGCTGCGGCTGCTTGGTGCCTCGCCTGGTTTCGAGACGCTCGCTGACGCTCGCTCCTCAACCACCGGCTTTCGGGACGCTCGCTCCTCGGCCACCGTGACGGCCGGTCCGAGGCCCCGGATGACAAGATGACGGGCATGTCACTGGACCTCAGCGCAGACGTGGTCGCGCTCACCGAAACGCTGGTCGACATCGAGTCGGTGAGCCAGAACGAGGAGGTCCTCGCGGACCAGATCGAGCGGGCCCTGAACGGCATCGCGCACCTCGAGGTGACCCGGATCGGGCACTCGCTGGTGGCGCGTACCGACCTCGGTCGGGGTGAGCGCGTGGTGATCGCCGGGCACATCGACACGGTGCCGCTGAACCACAACCTGCCGGTGCGCAACGACGGCGACAAGCTGCACGGGCTCGGCACCTGCGACATGAAGGGCGGCGTGGCCGTGGCGCTCCGGCTGGCCCACGAGCTGAGCGAGCCCAACCGGGACATCACCTTCGTGTTCTACGAGGCCGAGGAGATCGACGACGTCTACAACGGCCTCGGGATCATCGCGAACCAGCGCCCCGACCTGGTCGAGGGCGACTTCGCCATCCTGATGGAGCCGAGCGACGCCGTCGTCGAGGCGGGCTGCCAGGGGACCCTGCGCGTCGAGGTCACCACGCGCGGCGAGAGGGCGCACTCAGCGCGTTCGTGGCGAGGTGTCAACGCGATCCACAAGGCGGGCGAGATCCTCCGCCGCCTGGGGGAGTACGACGCACGCAAGCCGGTCATCGACGGGCTGGAGTACCACGAGGGCCTCAACGCCGTACTCATCAGCGGAGGCGTGGCCACCAACGTGCTCCCCGACGAGTGCGTGGTCACGGTCAACTACCGCTTCGCGCCCGACACGTCGGAGGCCGAGGCGCTGGTGTTCGTGAAGGAGTTCTTCGACGGTTTCGAGGTCGAGGTGACCGACTCCGCCCCCGGGGCACTCCCCGGCCTCGGACTCCCCGCCGCCAAGGCGTTCGTCGAGGCGGTCGGCGGGCAGGTCAACCCGAAGTTCGGCTGGACCGACGTCGCCCGGTTCACCGGCCTGGGCATCCCCGCGGTCAACTTCGGCCCGGGTGACCCGATGCTGGCGCACAAGCAGGAGGAGTTCGTGCCGATCGAGCAGCTGCGCTCCTGCGAGTCCACGCTCCGCACCTGGCTGGGAGCCGACACGTGAGCGCGGACGGCGAGACCCCGACGGGGCGCGGGGAGAAGCACAAGGGCCCGACGGTGCTGCGGGGCTCGCAGGTCGACCGCTCCACCACCGACCAGCGACTCCTGGACTCGCGCGGGCCCAGCGACTGGGTGCACACCGACCCGTGGCGGGTGCTGCGCATCCAGTCGGAGTTCGTCGAGGGCTTCGGCGCGCTGGCCGAGCTCGGCCCGGCGATCGGTGTCTTCGGTTCGGCGAGGACGAAGCCGGACGACCCCTACTACGCCAAGGCCGAGGAGCTCGGTCGCCGCCTGGCCGACGCCGGGTTCGCGGTGATCACGGGAGGCGGCCCCGGCTCGATGGAGGCGGCCAACAAGGGGGCCTCGGAGTCGGGTGGGGTGAGCGTCGGCCTCGGGATCGAGCTGCCCTTCGAGTCCGGCCTCAACGAATGGGTCGACGTCGGGGTCAACTTCCGCTACTTCTTCGCGCGCAAGACGATGTTCGTGAAGTACTCCCTCGGCTTCGTCGCCCTGCCCGGTGGCCTGGGCACCTTCGACGAGCTCTTCGAGGCGCTGACCCTCGTGCAGACGCAGAAGGTCACCTCGTTCCCGGTGGTGCTCATCGGTGTGGAGTACTGGTCGGGCCTGCTGGCCTGGCTGCGCGACACCGTCCTCGCCGACGGCAAGATCTCGCAGGCCGACCTCGACATGCTCAAGGTCACCGACGACGTCGACGAGGCTGTCGCGATGATGGTCAAGGGGGTCGCGGACTGATGACCTGGTTCTTCGCGGTGCTCGTCGTCCTGCTCATGGGGGCGGTGGCCGTGGTGGCGTCCGGGCGGGGAGGCTCGCTCGGGCCGGCGTACGACGACCGCGCGGACGTGCGCCTGCCCGCGGACGGACCCGTCACCGGTGAGGACCTGCGGGCGCTGAGGTTCAACACGGCCGTACGCGGCTACCGGGCCAGCGAGGTGGACGCGCTCCTGGAGCGTCTCGCCGAACAGCTGGACGGCACGGACGGAACCACGTCCCGTGGTGCAGACTGACGCGCATGATCTGGCCCAAGGCCCCACTCCTCAAGCTGTCCGCCGTGCTGCTGCCGGTGCTGCTGCTCACCGCCGCCACGCCGCTCGTCTCCGAGGCCGCCGCCGGCAGCTCAGGCAGGGGGAAGCCGGCCGTCGTCGAGGTGCGCTCCATCGGCAAGACCGTCAAGGGCCGCAACATCGTGGCCTGGCGCCTCGGGGTCCCGACCTCGAGCCGCAAGGTGGTCATCCTCGCGGCGATGCACGGCAACGAGCGTGGACCCTCGCGGATCCTGAACAACCTGCGTGACGGCCGCCCGATCCGCGGAGCCGACATCTGGGTGGTGCCGACGTACAACGTCGACGGAGCCGTGGCGCACCGGCGCCAGAACGCCCACGGCGTCGACCTGAACCGCAACTACCCGCGCCACTGGGTGCACCTGACCGGCTCCTACTACTCCGGGCCGCGCGCCGCCTCCGAGCCGGAGACCCGGGCGATCATGGCCTTCCTGAAGGCGGTCCGTCCGGCGTACGTCGTCAGCTTCCACCAGCCCCTGAACGGCGTCGGCCGGGCCGGACCGAAGGGAGCCGCGCTGGTGAAGCGCCTGCACAGGGGCCTGCGGCTGCCGGTGAAGTCGTTCAACTGCTCCTCGGTGTGCCACGGCACGATGACCGAGTGGTTCAACGCCAACTTCCCCGGAGTCGCGGTCACGGTCGAGTACGGCCGCGGCGTGAGCCGCAAGCAGGCCAGGCGCACCGGCCCGAACGGGCTGCTGCGGGCCGTCGGCGCCGCGCGCTGACGCTCAGCGACCGGAGAAGGTCGGCTTCTCCTTGTTCACGAACGAGTTCACGGCGTTCTGGTGGTCCTCGGTCGACCCGGTGAGCGTCATCATCGACGCCTCGAACTCCAGTGACTCGGCGAACCCGTGGCCCGCGGAGTACTCCACCGAGCGCCTGATCGCGCCGTAGGACAACGTCGGCCCGTCGGCCAGCCGCCGGGCGAGTGCCGCGACCTCGTCCTCGAACTCGTCGGCACCGACGACCTTGGTCGCGAGGCCCAGCTCGAGCGACTCCGCGGAGCCGATCGTGCGGGGGAAGTAGAGCAGCTCGATGGCCTTGGCCCGGCCGACCATCCGGGGGAGCGTCCAGGAGGCACCGGTGTCGCAGGAGAGCGCGACCCCGGTGAAGGCGAGGTTGAAGCCGGCCGACTCGGCCAGGATCCGGAAGTCGCACGCGAAGGCGAGGCTGGCGCCGGCTCCCGCGGCCACGCCGTTCACGGCCGCCACCACCGGCTTGTGCATGGTGGCGATCGCCGTGACGATCGGGTTGTAGTGCTCCTCGACGGTCCGGAACAGCGACTCGGCGTCGGCGCTCTTCAGGATCGTGATGTGCTCCTTGAGGTCCTGGCCGACGCAGAACGCGCGCCCGCTGCCGGTGAGCACCACGCACCGCACCTCGGGGTCCAGCTCCGCCTGCTGGACGGCCCCGAGCAGGGCCTCCTTGGTGGCGATGTCGAGACCGTTCATGGAGTCGGGGCGGTCGAGGGTGATCGTGGCGACCCCGTCGCTCACGTGATAGCGGACGGTCTCGCTCATGGGGCTCTCCTGTGGTGTCCGGACGGTCGGTCCGGCTGAGTCTGCCGCATCGATTCTGCCGGCCGGTTGGACGGCCGGTTGGACGGCCGGTCGGTCGGCTGGTTGGGCGTCCGATTGGTCGGATGACGGGGTGACTTCGTGGATGAGGAATAATGGCCGAGTTGGGCGCGTCCTGCGCACGGAATGAATAGGAAGAGGTGTGCACATGGCGGCCATGAAGCCCCGGACGGGTGACGGCCCGCTCGAGGTCACCAAGGAGGGTCGAGGCATCGTGATGAGGGTTCCCCTCGAAGGCGGTGGCCGGCTCGTGGTGGAGCTCAACAAGGACGAGGCAACCGCCCTGGGCGATGCACTCAAGGACGTGGTCGGCTGAGGCCGACCCCCGAACGTGATGACGGCCCCCGTGGTCCCGACAGGGACCGCGGGGGCCTTCGGTTCTGGTCCGTTAAGGTCTACGACGTGCCGCTGCCACCCCAGGTCTCCCCGCCCCAGTTCACCCTCAGCGACGCCGCACCGTCCCGGCTGGTGGGCGCCGGCATCGTGGCCGTCGCGGTCCTTCCCGGACCAGACGGTGTCGCCCTCGGTCCGGGAGCCGCCGAGCTCGCCGATGACCTCGGCATCGACCTGCTCGCGGTCCTCGGCTCGTCCGAGGCGACCGGTGCCACGGGCGAGGTGACCGAGCTCCCCGTCGCGGGAACGGCCGGCTCGCCCCTGTCCAAGGTGCTGCTCGTCGGTGTCGGCGACGCGACCACCACCGACCTGCGTCGGGCCGGCGCGACCCTGGCCCGGCGTACGACGAACGCCGGGACCGTCGCCTCCTCCGTCTCGGCCGTGGGCGACGACTCCGCCATCACGGCCTTCATCGAGGGCGCCACCCTCGGCTCGTTCAGCTTCTCGCTGCACCGCGACGGCCCCGAGGACCTTCCGGTCGCGCGGATCGTGCTGTGCCTGACCGAGGGCGACGAGGGCCGCAGCACCACCCTGCGACGTGCCGTGGCCCGCGCCGGCGCCAGCTGGCAGGCGCGGCTCCTCGCCAGCGTGCCCTCCAACATCAAGACCCCTGCCTGGCTCGCGGAGCAGGCGGTGACCGCAGCCGAGGCGGCCGGTCTCAAGGCCACCGTCCTCGACGAGGTCGAGCTGGCCGAGCGCGGCTTCGGCGGTGTCGTCGGCGTCGGCCAGGCGGCTGCCGCGCCTCCGCGGTTCGTGCAGCTCGACTACAAGCCGGCCGGGAGATCCTCGCGCAAGACCCCCCACGTCGTACTCGTCGGCAAGGGCATCACCTTCGACAGCGGCGGCCTGTCCATCAAGACCGGGCAGGGCATGGTCACGATGAAGCGCGACATGACCGGCGCGGCCGTGGTCGCGGCAGTGATGGCGGCGCTGCCCGAGATCGACTGCCCCGTGCGCGTCACCGGCCTGCTGCCGATGGCCGAGAACGCCGTCAGCGGCAACGCCATGCGCCCCGGCGACGTGATCACGCAGTACGGCGGCCGCACCACCGAGGTCACCAACACCGACGCCGAGGGCCGGCTCGTGCTCGCCGACGGCCTGGCCTACGCCGTGGACAAGCTCTCTCCCGATGCGCTCGTCGACGTCGCGACGCTGACCGGTGCGATGAAGGTCGCGCTGGGGCAGAGCATCGGTGGCCTGTTCGCCAACGACGACGCGCTCGCCGGCTCGCTCGACGCCGCCGGTGCCCGCTCCGGTGAGCCGCTGTGGCGGATGCCGCTGAGCAGCGAGTACGAGTCCAAGCTCAGCTCCAAGATCGCGGACGCCGACAACGCTCCCGGCGGGCCCGGCGCCATCACGGCTGCGTTGTTCCTGCAGCACTTCGTCGGCGGCCTGCCCTGGGCGCACCTGGACATCGCCTCGGTGGGCGATGCCCCCAAGGACCGCTTCGAGTGGACCGAGGGACCGACCGGTTTCGGCGCCAGGCTCCTGCTCGACTGGCTCGGCGAGGCCGAGCCGCTCGCGGGGGTCAGGTCCAGCTGATCAGGCTTCGGGGGTCCAGACCTTCTTGGCCACCAGCAGCCCGTCGCCGACGGGCAGCAGCACCGGCACCAGGCCCTCGTGCTCCTGGACCGTGCGCCCGAGCTCGCGGATCGCGACCGTCTCCTCGTCACGCTGGGCGGGGTCGGCCACCCGGTCGTGCCACAGGGCGTTGTCGAAGGCCACCACGCCGCCGGGACGCAGCAGGCGCAGCGCCTCGGTGAGGTAGTCGCCGTACTCCTGCTTGTCGCCGTCGCAGAAGACGAGGTCGTAGTGACCGTCGGTCAGGCGCGGGATCACCTCGAGTGCGGCGCCCGGGATCAACCGGAAGCGCTGCGAGGCGATGCCGTCCTCGGTGAAGCCCTGCTTGGCGAGGCGCTGGTGCTCGGCCTGCGTGTCCACGGTGGTGAGTACGCCGTCGGGCCGCATGCCGCGCAGCAGGTAGAGCCCCGAGACGCCGGTGCCGGTGCCGAGCTCGACGACCGCGCGGGCCTCGAGCACCGAGGCGAGGAAGCGGAGGGTCGCGCCGCCACCGGAGCCGATCGCGGTGACGCCGACCTCTTCCGAGCGTGCGCGGGCGTTGGCCAGGACCTCGTCCTCGGCGACGAACTCCTCGGCGTAGGTCCAGCTCGCGGGCTTCATTGGCGTGACGATGACGGTCTCCTGACGTGCGTGGCCTTGATGGGTCGGACCCTACCCTCCGGGGCGGGGGTGCCGACGCAGGCTCGGCGCGCCTCCGAGTAGGTCAGAGCCGCTGTCGTGAGGTGGTTCGGGACGACCGGGAACAAACCGGTCCGGTTGGTTCGTTCCCTGCTCGTGAACAAACCTTGGGCGGCTTGCTGGCTTGCGCTCAGCCGCGTCTCAGGGAACTTCCCTAGCGTGGACCCATGGTGACCCCCTCCAGCGACCATCCCGGCGAAGCCTCGGGCGACGTGTCCGGGCCTTCGGCCGGCGACTCCGACCCCCAGCTGAGCTGGGAGCAGATCGTCACCGACCACTCCGCCCGGGTCTACCGGCTCGCCTACCGCCTGACCGGCAACCTCCACGACGCCGAGGACCTGACGCAGGAGGTGTTCGTGCGGGTGTTCCGTTCGCTGCACACCTACACGCCCGGGACGATGGAGGGCTGGCTGCACCGGATCACCACCAACCTGTTCCTCGACCAGGCCCGGCGCAAGCAGCGGATCCGCTTCGACGCGCTCAGCGACGAGGCTGCCGGTCGGCTGCCCAGTGCCCTGCCGACCCCCGACGTGGCCCAGCTCGACCGGATGTTCGACGCCGACATCGAGGCCGCACTCGCTTCGCTGGCCCCCGACTTCCGGGCCGCGGTCGTGCTGTGTGACGTCGAGGGGCTCACCTACGAGGAGATCGCCGACGTGCTCGGGCTCAAGCTCGGCACCGTCCGTTCCCGCATCCACCGTGGCCGCGCCCAGCTCCGCGCCGCCCTGGCCCACCGTGCACCTCGCCCGGGCCGCACCCGCTTCGCCGGCCCCCTGCTCGGACACGGTCTGGCCGGTCAGGTGCGTTGATGCTGTCGCTCAGCGGTCACATCGGTCCCAAGGCGTCGGCGCTGGTCGACGGCCAGCTCTCCCCTGCGGAGGAGGAGCGGGCCTGGTCGCACGTGCTGACCTGCCCCGGGTGCCGGCGTCTCGTCGAGCGTGAGGGCTGGGTCAAGCGCCAGCTCGGTTCACTTTCCGACCCTGCGGCAGCCGACCCTCCTCCGCAGCTGCTCGGCTCGCTGTACGCGGTCGACGCGTGGGCCGCGGTCGACCAGATCGAGGAACAGTCGCGGCGCCGGCGTACGACCGCCGTGGTGATCGGTGGCGGCGCCGTCGGAGCCTGCGTGCTCGGACTGCTGACCATCACCGGCGGACCGCTGGCTCGCACCGACGTCCCCGCCCGTCCGTCGCCCGCGATGATCCGCGGCGACCAGGTGCGGCAACCGGTGGGGTCGCCCACGGGCGCTGAGACGAACAACTCCCCGGCGTGGACCCGTAGGTCAAGATAGGACCTGTGAGCAACGACGACCAGGACGACCCGACGACGCCCCTGCCTCCCTACGCGGGGCCCGGGCAGGGTCAGTCCCCAGGTCAGTCGCTCGGGCCAGTCGGGTCAGCCGTCGAGTCCCTACCCGCCGCCGTACCAGTCTCCCTACCAAGCGCCCTACCAGTCGCCCAGTCAGCCGCCGGGTGGCGGCTACTACGGCCAGCCGCCGGCTCCGTCGTACCCGCCCCAGTCGTATGCGGGCGAGTCGTACTCGGGCCAGCCCTATTCGGGACCGGCGTACGGCGGCCAGCCTCCTGTGGGTCAGTCCTACCCGGCCCAGGACCGGCCGGCTCGCTCGAAGCTGCCCGGCTGGCTGTGGCCGGTCGTCGCGATCATGGCGCTCGTGCTCGGCGCGGGCGGTGGTGCCATCGCTGGCGCACTCGTCGCGAACGGCGGGGACAGCGGTCCGGGTGCGGTGATCGGTGTCCAACGGCGTACGGCGCCGCCCCTGTCCGCCGACAACGGCAGCGTTGCGGCGGTGGCCGCGAACGTGCTGCCGAGCACGGTCCAGATCGTGGCGGAGTACGACGGGAAGCCGCAGGGTGCCACCGGGTCGGGATTCGTCTACGACACCGCGGGCCACATCATCACGAACAACCACGTCGTCGCGGAGGCCGACAAGGACAACGGGCCGATCGAGATCATCGACCAGGACGGCAAGCACTCCAGGGTCACCGTGGTCGGCCGGAGCACGGTCTACGACATCGCCGTGCTGCAGACAGATGCCGCCAAGAAGCTGAAGCCGCTGGCGATCGGCTCCTCGGACCAGATGCGGGTGGGCGAGACGGTCGTCGCGTTCGGGTCGCCGCTCGGACTCGCGGCCACCGTCACCTCGGGCATCGTGAGCGCCGTCCACCGACCGGTCACCACCGGTGACGGCGCCAACGACAACTCCTACATCAACGCCGTGCAGACCGACGCGGCGATCAACCCGGGCAACTCCGGGGGGCCGCTGGTGAACCTGCAGGGCCAGGTCGTCGGCGTGAACTCCGCGATCGCCTCGCTGGGTTCGATGGGCGCCAGCGACCAGAGCGGCAACATCGGCGTCGGGTTCGCCATCCCGATCGAGCAGGTGCAGGTCACCACCGCGCAGATCCTGAAGACCGGCACCGCGCAGTACCCACTCATGGGCGCCAACGTGAGCCCCACCACGAGCCTCGACGGCGCCAAGGTCGAGTCGATCACCCCCGGCCTCCCAGCCGCCGACACCGACCTCAAGGTCGGCGACGTGATCCGCAAGGTCGACGGCAAGCCGGTGACCGGCTCGATCGACCTGGTCGTGGCCGTGCGCTCGCACGTCCCCGGCGAGAAGGTCACCCTCACCGTCGAGCGCGGCAAGCGCACCTTCGAGGTCAAGGTCGGGCTGGACGCGAAGACCGGCTGAGGGGCTGCAGGTTTCCCCGGCTACCCGGGGATCCCTGACGTTAACGGGCGTTGCAACACCCAAGAACGTCAAGGATGGCCCGACAACCCCGCCCGGTTCGTCCTCCCCGGGCAACGACGGAGCCGCCCAGGATTACGGTCCTGCGAAGTTCCGTCACCGAAACGGGCAAGTGCTGCCATGATCCTCATATGGGACAAAACCACCGCTTGAGCGCCTCGGTCAACCGGACCATCAGCTGGGTGGACGCACTCCTCGTCCTCGGGGCCGTGGCGCTGGTCTCGATGCGCGAGCCACTGGCCGACCACCCGGTGCTCTTCGGGGTCGGCGCGGCGCTGTTCGTGGGGATGTTCGTCCACCGGATCTTCGAATGGTCCGAAGGGTACGAAGCAGCCGGCGAGACTGTCCGTGAGCAGCCGCGCCACTCCGCCCGCGCCGCCTGAGCCACGCTCAGTCCTGGCCCGAGCGGGCTCAGTCCTGCTGGAGCTCCAACGGCGCCAGTGTCCCCAGTGACTCCGCCACCACCACTGCGTCGTCACCCTCGGCCAGCCGGAAGTCGGTGGGTGGGTTGACGTGCGCGTGGCCGTTGCGGCCGATCGCCAGCAGCGTGGCGCTGTGGTCGCCGCGCAGCTTGGCGGAGAGCTCGTCGACGGTCAGGCCGATGAACTCGGCCGGGAGGGTCACCCGGTAGAGCTCGGAGCCCTCGCCGCCCGACACGATGTCGGTGACGATCTCGGCGAGCCCCGGGTAGAGGGAGGAGCGGGCGAGCAGGCGCGAGGAGATGCGTGAGGTCACCAGGATCTCGTCGGCGTTCGCGCGCCGGAAGTGGTCGACGTGCTGGGGGTTGTTCACCTCGACGACGGTGCGGACGTCCGGCGCGATCGCCTCGATGGCCATCACGGTGAGGATCGAGCGCATGTCGGCCTCGTTGGTGGCGTTGGCGGGACAGATCACCGCCGCCATGGCCTCCTCGATGCCCGTACGACGAAGGTCCTCGACGTCGGTCACGTCGCCGCTGACGAAGTAGACGTCGTTGCCTGCAGGGTTCTTGTCGCTGTCGTGGATGACCACGATCTTGCGCTCGTAGTCGTCGCCGTTGAGCTCGTTGACGAGCTCGCGCGCGGTCGAGTTCCACCCACACACGACGATGTGGTCGCGATATCCGGATGCACCCATGCCTTGGCCCTCCTTGAGGATGAAGTCGATCACGAAGCCCACCAGGGCACCGGTGATGGAGGCGACGATGGCCACCCCGAAGAGCACCAGCAGCCAGGAGATGACGAAGCCACCGGGCGAGTGCACGTGCGACGCGTCGCCGGAGCCCATCACGGTCGTGACGCCCCAGTAGAAGCTGCTCCCCAGCGTCGAGAAGAACTCGCCGACGCCGTCGCGGGGACCCTCGATCAGGGTGACCGCGAGTGCGGCGACGAGGACGATGCCGAAGAGTCCGGCGAAAAGCCGGAGGAAGAAGCTGCGGTCGACGTTGTGCGTGAGCCGGTTGATGTGGAAGGCGAACCTGCGCAGCAAGGGGGCGGCGAAGGCAACGCGTACGACGCCTGAGACGCGACCCTTCATGACACCCCCTCGGCAGTCCTCCGATGGCCCGAGTCAGATGCTCCAGCGTTCGGGATGATGGCACAGCGCCCGGGCAGCCGCCATAGCCCGAACGACCGGTACGTACCAGTCGGACGGCGGCGTATCAGCCCGGCTCAGGTCGCCTCTTGGTCGTACGGCGGACGCTCGCCCTGGCCGAGCACCTCGAAGGACGGGAGCGGCTCGGAGACGAAGTCGTCGTCGTCCTCGTCCATCGCCTCGAGGATGTGCTTGCGGATCGCCTGGCGCGGGTCGAGGTCGGAGAGCTTGAGGTCCGCGTACTCCGGCCCGAGCTCCTCGCGCAGCTGCGTCTGTGCGCTGTTGGCGAGGTTGCGCATCTGGCGCACGAACCTGCCGGCCTGACGGGCGAACTCGGGCAGCCGGTCGGGACCGAAGACGACCACGGCGACGATCGCGATGACCATCAGCTCCGGCAGCCCGATCCCGAACACGGAGGTGTCAGCCCTTCCTGGTGGGGCTGAGCCCGAGCTGCATCCCGGCCAGACCACGGCCACGGTTGGCGAGGCCGCGCGCGATCTCGCTGAGCACCAGGGCTCCTGGCGCGGTCGGGTCGGACTCGACGATCGGCTTGCCGGTGTCGCCACCCTCGCGGAGGCTCACGTCGATGGGGATCTCGCCGAGCACCGGGACGTCGTACCCGAACCGGCTGCCGAGGGTGGCCGCGACTCGTGCACCACCGCCGCTGCCGAAGATCTCCAGCTTGTGCTCGATGCCCTCGGCGGTGCAGTGCGGGCAGGGCAGGAAGGACATGTTCTCCACGACGCCGATGACCCGCTGGTGCATCATCGAGGCCATCGTGCCGGCGCGCTCGGCGACCTCGGTCGCGGCCTCCTGCGGGGTGGTCACCACGATCACCTCGGCGCTGGGCAGGTGCTGGCCGAGCGAGATGGCGACGTCACCGGTGCCGGGCGGCAGGTCGAGCAGCAGGACGTCGAGGTCGCCCCAGTAGACGTCGGAGAGCATCTGCACGAGGGCACGGTCGAGCATCGGGCCGCGCCAGGCGACGACCTGGTCGCGTCGCGGCTTGAGCATGCCGATGCTGATCACCGAGACACCGCTCGGCGTGGGCACCGGCATGATCAGGTCCTCGACCTGGGTCGGCCGGGTGTCGGCCACCCCGAGCATCGCGGGCACCGAGTGGCCGTAGATGTCGGCGTCGACGATGCCCACCCGCAGGCCCTGCTTGGCCAGCCCGATCGCGAGGTTGACGGTCACCGAGGACTTGCCGACACCGCCCTTGCCGGACGCGATCGCGTAGACCTTGGTGAGCGAGTCGGCAGCGGCGAAGGGGATCTCGCGCTGGGCCTGGCCGCTGCGGAGTGTCTCCTGCAGGGTGGCGCGCTGCTCGGCCGTCATCACGCCGAGCCTCACGTCGACCGCGGTCACGTCCGCGACCTTGGAGACCTCGGCGGTGACCTCGCGGGTGATGGTGTCCTTCATGGGGCAGCCGGAGACGGTCAGCAGGACGGTGACGGAGACCAGGCCGGTGTCGTCGACGTCGACGCTCTCGACCATGCCGAGCTCGGTGATCGGGCGCTTGATCTCCGGGTCGTTGACCCGTGCGAGCGCAGCCTGAATCCGGTCGATATCAGGGGAAGTCATGGGACCAGCGTACGTGGCCTCACGAGCCCTCGTCCGTGGAGTCCTCGTCCTCGGACTCGCCCAGCTCCTCGACCAGATTGCGCAGCTCCGAACGCAGGAAGTCGCGCGTCGCGACCTCGCCGAGTGCCATCCGCAGCGACGCGACCTCGCGGGCCAGGAACTCCATGTCGGCGTGGGCACGCGCGTTGGCCTGGCGGTCCTGCTCGTTGATCACCCGGTCGCGCACCTCCTGCCGGTTCTGGGCGAGCAGGATCAGCGGAGCGGCGTACGACGCCTGCAGGCTGAGCATCAGGGTGAGGAAGATGAACGGGTAGTCGTCGAAGCGGATGTCCTCCGGCGCCGCGAGGTTCCAGATGACCCAGAAGATGACGAACAGCGTCATGTAGATCAGGAACCGGGCGGTGCCCATGAACCGGGCGAACTGCTCGGCGAAGATGCCGAACGCGTCCTGCCGGACGGCCGGTCGACGGACCAGGCTGCGGCGTACCTCCCGAGGGGTGTCCAGCCGTGCCAACCGGGCGCGCTCCTCGGGGGAGCGCTTCTCGAGCCGACGCTCGGTCCTTCTCTCCGGCTTCCGGTCCTGCTTCTTCTCGGGCTTGTCCACGACGTTCACCCCCTTCCGAGCTTGCGGTCGCGCCATCCCTCGGGCAGCAGGTGGTCGAGCAGGTCGTCGACGGTGACGGTGCCGAGCAGGCGACCCTCCTCGTCGACCACCGGCGCGGCCACCAGGTTGTAGGTGGCCAGGAACATGGAGACGTCCTCGAGGGTGGCCTCGGCCCTGAGGTAGTCGATGCCGGTGTCGAGTACGCCGGCCACCAGGGTGGACGGTGGCTCGCGCAGCAGGCGCTGGATGTGGGCGATGCCGAGGAGCTTGCCCGTGGGGGTCTCCAACGGCGGTCGGCACACGTGCACGATGCGCGGCGAGCGACGGGGTGAGGTCCTCGTTGCGGACGTGGGCGAGCGCCTCGGCGACGGTGGCGTCGGGCGGCAGGATCACCGGCTCCGGCGTCATCATGCCGCCGGCCGTCTCCTCGCCGTAGACCATCAGCCGCCGGACCTCGGCGGCGTCCTCGGTGTCCATCAGCCCCAGCAGCGTCTGTGCGGTCTCGTAGGGCAGGTCGGCGATCAGGTCGGCTGCGTCGTCGGCGGACATCTCCTCGAGGATGTCGGCGGCGCGCTCGGAGTCGAGGTGCTCGAGGATCTCGACCTGGTCCTCCTCGGGCAGCTCCTCGAGGACGTGGGCCAGCCGCTCGTCGTCGAGCCCGGCGACGACCTCGGCGCGACGGTCAGCGGGCAGCTCGTGGATCACGTTGGCGGCGTCGGCCGGGCGCAGGTCGGCGAGCGCGGCGATGAGGTGCTCGGCGCCCTGGTTGGCCTGCCGCTGGTGCAGCCCCTCGACGTCGTCCCACTCGACGACGTGGGTCTGCGGTCGCCGGCGGAAGCTCTTGGCGCCCTCGGTCAGGGCAACCCGGGACAGCACCCAGTCGCGGGTGCGGGCCTGCTCCATCGCGACGTCGAAGACGACGCCCTCGACGCCGCTGCTGCGGACCTTGACCTTCTGGTCGAGCATCTGGCCGACGACGAGGGTCTCGGTGGAGCGCTTCTCGAACCGGCGCATGTTGAGCAGGCCGGTGGTGATCACCTGGCCGGCGTCGATGTTGGTCACCCGGGTCATCGGCGCGAAGATCTGCCGGCGCCCGAACACCTCGATCACCAGCCCGACCACGCGCGGCTGGCGGATGTCGGATCGCAGCACCACGACGACGTCCCGGACCTTGCCGACCTGGTCACCCTGGGGGTCGAACACCGGGAGCCCGGCGAGACGTGCCGCGAAGACGCGGGTGGGTGTGGTGCTCACGGTAGGGAACCCTAGTCGTTGGTAGGTTCAGCGGGATCGTTCGCCGCAACGCACCCAAGGAGTTCCGTCCGTGGCCAAGCAGGTCGTCATTCTCGCCGCGGGTCTCGGCACCCGCCTCGGCAAACCACACCCCAAGCCACTCACGCCGCTGCGCTCGGGCGAGAGCATCATGCGGCGCGCGGTCAACGCGCTGCGAGGGGCGTACGGCGCCGACGTCTTCGTCACCGCCGTGGTGGGCTTCAAGCTCGACCTGGTGATCGAGGCGATGCCGGACATCTCCTTCGTCTACAACGAGGTCTACGACTCGACCAACACCTCCAAGAGCCTGCTCAAGGCACTCGGCTCTCGCAGCCCGGCGGCGTGCTGTGGCTCAACGGCGACGTGGTCTTCGACCCGCAGGTGCTGCCCCTGATCCAGGAGCACATCGAGACCGGGCGCAGCTTCGTGTGCGTCAACACCGACTCGGTCGCGGAGGAGGAGGTGAAGTACACCCTCGACGACGACGGCTACATCAAGGAGCTCTCGAAGAGCGTCGTCGGGGGGCTCGGCGAGGCCGTCGGGATCAACTTCATCTCCGCCGAGGACAAGGCTGCGCTGATCAAGCGGCTCGACGAGGCCGGCGACCAGGACTACTTCGAGCGCGGCATCGAGCTGGGCATCGAGAAGGACGGGCTGCGCATCGAGGCGCTCGACATCTCCGAGTTCCACATCGTCGAGGTCGACTTCGACGAGGACCTCACGCGAGCCAACGAGTTCGTCGGAGACTGAGCGACGGTGGCCGCGCTGCAGTGTCACAGCGGTCGACGATGCCGGGGTGCACCTCACCTCGGAGGAGGACACCGTCGTCGACGTGCTCTTCGACGGTCGCCGGATCTGGTCCTTCTGGACCGTGCGCGACACCGTCGACGGCCTCGCCGGGTGGCCCCGTCAGCTGAAGAAGTACCTCAAGGGCACGGCGACCGTCTCGGTGGTGGAGCACCTCACCGAGCACGGTGGCCTTCGAGGCCGAGGTGAGCCTCGGCTCGGGTGAGGGTCGGGTCGCCATCGTCGACGCCCAGGGCCGCCCGCTGGGGATCGACAAGTCCGACCGCATCGTCACCACGTTCGACACCCGCGATGCGGCGCACACCAAGCCGCTCCTGGACTCCACCGAGCAGCTGCTGACGGTCCTCCACGAGGCCGGGGTGGACGCCTTCCCGGCGTACGGCACCCTGCTCGGCGCCGTACGCGAGCAGGACTTCATCGGTCACGACAGCGACGTCGACCTCGCCTACGTCAGCCGCGAGACGCACCCGCTCGACGTGATCCGGGAGTCGTTCAGGCTGCAGCGGCACCTCAAGGAACGTGGGTACGCCGTGGACCGCTACAGCGCCGCAGCGCTCAAGGTGGACGTGGTGGAAGCAGACGGCACCGTGCGCGGTCTCGACGTGTTCGGGGGCTACTTCCTCGACGGGATGCTCTACCTGATGGGCGAGATCGGCACCCCCTTCGAGCGCGACTGGATCTTCCCGCTCGGCACCTGCACCCTCGCCGGCCGCACGCTGCCCGCCCCGGCGCGACCCGAGAAGCTGCTGGAGGCCACCTACGGTCCCGGCTGGAAGGTGCCCGACCCGGCGTTCCACTTCGAGACTCCGCGTACGACGCACCGGCGGCTCAACGGCTGGTTCCGCGGGATCCGGGTCTTCCGCAACGAGTGGGACGCGCGCTACAGCGGCGGCGTCCGCAACCGGGTCCCACCGGGTGGGCCCAGCGCGCTCGCGCAGTACGTCCGGGCCGAGGAGAGCGACCTCGACCTGCTCGTGGACGTCGGTGCCGGTCGCGGCGGTGACGCTCTCTGGTTCGCCCGGCAGGGCGTCTCGACGATGACGCTGGACTACGCGCACGGCGCGAGCAACGGCGTACGCCGGAAGGCGGACGCGGAGTCGCTGGACCTGGACATCTCCTGGGTGAACCTGCACGAGCCACGGTCGGTGCTGGCCCAGGGCGCCCGGATCAGCCGACGGAAGGGTCGCGTCGTGCTCATGGCGAACCACCTGGTCGACTCGACCGACCCACGGGGGCTGGACGCGCTCGTGCGGCTGGCGCGGATGGCCCTGGTCGGGCGAGGTGCTGATCGAGGGGGCCGTCTCTACCTCGAGCTGGACGTCCTGCGCCCGGGCGAGCAGTACACGCCCGAGGGACGTCGCGACATCGTCCGCCCCAAGGACCTCCGTCTCGTCGAGGCGGCACTCACGGGCGGCGGAGCCGATATCGTGCTCAGCACTGAGACGGAAGTCAGACGCGGCGCCGGGAAACCGGACCGCCCGGTCGCGCGATTGGTGGCGGAATGGCAGCGGTGAAGCGGCCCATGCGGGAGCGGATGGTCGAGCGGATGGCGCGCGCCGTTGCGGGCGATCGCCTCGACCAGCTCCAGCAGCGAC
This sequence comes from uncultured Actinomycetota bacterium, assembly GCA_963782305.1. GTDB lineage: Bacteria > Actinomycetota > Actinomycetes > Propionibacteriales > Nocardioidaceae > Marmoricola. Next base: position 273,849 of record CAWAJJ010000004.1, read on the forward strand.
TCGAGGATCTCGAGGCCGAGGTGCAGGAGTGCCGCAAGCTCAACGTCCGGCTGGCCGAGGTGACCGACCTCGTCGAGCAGCTGCTGCTGCCGATGGCCGCGCGCGACGAGGACGCCATCGCCACTGCGGTCGAGAAGTACTCCCGGACGATGTAGGGAGCGGGGCCTGCCATGACACCTCGGGGGACATCTCGGGTCTACCTGCACGTCGGCCTGCCGAAGACGGCCACGACGTACCTCCAGACGATCCTGTGGGGCAACCGCGAGTACCTCGAGGCGCAGAACGTGCGGCTCCCGGGCAGGGCGAGGCAGGAGCACCTCTGGAGCTCCCGCATCATCCGCGAGGACCCGGCGTTCGAGAAGTTCAGCGAACATCGCCGTACTGCCTGGGACCGGTTGCGCGCCGACGTCGCCGCCTGGCCGGGTACGTCGGTGATCAGCCACGAGTTCTTCTCGGCGGCCTCCTCCGAGCAGGTCGCCCGCATGGTCGCGGACCTGGCACCCGCGGAGGTGCACCTCGTCGTCACCGGCCGTGAGCCGCTGGGACTGTTCACCGCCAGCTGGCAGGAGAGCATCAAGAACAAGGACACCTGGCTGATGGCGGACTACAGCCGGACGGTGTCCGACGAGCCGACCGCCATCTGGAACTGGCGGGCCCTGGACATCCGTCTGGTGCTGGAGCGGTGGTCCCCGCACTTCGCGCCCGAGCGCGTGCACGTGCTGCCGTTGCCGGGAGCGCAGGCGCCGCGACGCGAGATCTGGGACCGCTTCGCGCGGCTGATCGGGGTCGACCCCGACTCCGTCGACCTGGCCAAGAGCTTCCCCAACGCGTCGATGGGGGTCGCGGAGGCAGAGACCCTGCGTCGCATCAACTTCCACCTCGACGAGTTCAACGCGGCCATCGACCGCGGCACCTACATCCGCACCTTCCTCGCCGACGAGCGGCTGGTGCCGCGCAAGGGAGACCCCTTCTGGCCCGAGGCGGACCGGATCGAGGAGATCCGCGTGCGAGGCAAGGCCGCGGTCGAGTACATCGCCACGCAGGGTTTCGACGTGGTCGGCGACCTGGACTCGTTGCTCGTGCCGGATCGGCTGCCGCCGAGGCGGGTGCCGGAGTCCGTGACCGAGGACGAGGTCGCCGAGGTCGCGGTCGAGCTGGCGGCCCGGATGCTGCACGACGTCCGCGACCTGCGCCAGGAGCGGCGGCGGCTGCTGCACCAGCTCGCCAAGAGCCGCGCCAAGGAGGATCCCGGTCTGCGGGTCGGGCTGACACGCAGGTTCCCCGCGCTGCGGCACGTGCTGCTGCGCGGTCGCCCGATGCCTCCGCCGCCGGCCGGCCCGTAGCCTCGACGTGAGGTTGGTCATGGCGAGCGCTTATACCCACCAGTAACCTTGCGTCGACCCGCCTCCCGGCGTACGACTGAACGCGCCTGCCGCCCGGGATCTCCTCTTCCTTCACCCGTAAAGGACCACCGCATGAGTCGCCTCTGCCAGACCGAAGGCCTGACCGACATCCAGGAGGAGATCCTCAAGTCGGTCCGGCAGTTCGTCGAGACCAAGATCATCCCGGTGGCCACGGAGCTCGAGCACGCTGACGAGTACCCGACCGAGATCATCGAGGGCCTCAAGGAGCTCGGCATCTTCGGGCTGACCATCCCCGAGGAGTTCGGCGGCCTGGGCGAGTCGATCCTGACCTACGCGCTGTGCGTGGAGGAGATCGCGCGTGGCTGGATGAGCGTCTCCGGCGTGATCAACACCCACTTCATCGTGGCCTACCTGCTGATGCAGCACGGCACCGACGAGCAGAAGCAGAAGTACCTGCCGAAGATGGCCACCGGCGAGGTCCGTGGGGCGTTCTCGATGTCGGAGCCCGCGCTGGGCTCGGACGTCGCGGCGATCAAGACCAAGGCCGTCAAAGACGGTGAGGGCTACTCGATCACCGGCCAGAAGATGTGGCTGACCAACGGTGGCACCTCCACGCTGGTCGCGCTGCTGGTCAAGACCGACGAGGGCGCCGACTCGGTCTACAAGAACATGACCACGTTCCTGGTGGAGAAGGAGCCCGGCTTCGGCGAGACCGCCCAGGGCGTCACCGTGCCCGGCAAGCTCGACAAGATGGGCTACAAGGGTGTCGAGACCACCGAGCTGATCCTCGAGGGTCACAAGATCTCCGCCGACCAGATCCTCGGTGGGGCGCCCGGCAAGGGCTTCTACCAGATGATGGACGGTGTCGAGGTGGGCCGCGTGAACGTCGCCGCCCGCGCCTGCGGCATCGCCAACCGGGCCTTCGAGCTGGGCATCTCCTACGCCCAGCAGCGCGAGACCTTCGGCAAGCCGATCGCCGAGCACCAGGCGATCCTGTTCCAGATCGCCGACATGGCCACCAAGGTCGAGACCGCCCACGCGATGATGACCCGCGCCGCCCGGATCAAGGACCGTGGCGAGCGCAACGACGTCGAGGCCGGGATGGCGAAGTACCTCGCCGCGGAGTACTGCAACGAGGTCGTCCAGGCCTCCTTCCGCATCCACGGCGGCTACGGCTACTCCAAGGAGTACGAGATCGAGCGCCTCTACCGCGAGGCCGCCTTCATGCTGATCGGCGAGGGCACCGCCGAGATCCAGAAGATGATCATCGGCCGCAGCCTGCTCAAGGACTACAAGCTCAAGTCCTGACCGAGCCGACCGTGGATGACCCGAACCCCCGCCGGTTGAGGAACGAGCGTCAGCGAGTGTCTCGAAACCACGCAAGCCGACGGGAGACCCAACGCCCCGCCGGTTGAGCCTGTCGAAACCCGGTGAGCCGACAGACCGCGCTCAGGCCTCCTGCGACGTACCCCAGTGTCAGCGCCGCGCTCGATGTCGGCGGCCTCGACCCGGGTGCCGGTCCGGGTCTCGACGAGGGCCATCGCCACGGCTTGGCGCGAGGCGGCTCGGGCGACGCGTCGACGACCGGCGCCAGCTGCTGCGGGCAGCCCGATCGGCCAGGCCGCGGCTGCCTCGTCGTACAGCCACGTCGCCGTCGGCGGCCACGCGAAGCGCACCACCCTCGGCGTGTCCAGCCGGCGCTCGCCGAGCGACCTCGGCCGCCGAGGTCGACTCGAGTACGTCGGGCTCCGCGCCGATGACCTCCGTACCGTCGACGACGACCAGGCGCCGGCCACCTCGGTGAACGAGATGAGGGCGGTCGCGCTCGACCTCGTCGTAGAAGGCGTCCAGCCAGCGCCGAATGGCCGCGGTGCCGCCGATCCACTCGTGGATGCTGGGTGTCTCGGCCATGTCCCGAGACTAGTCGGCCGCCTTGGGTCGATCCCCTAACCTGCCGGGATGAGCACCGCAGACCCGACCGAACTACGGCTGGCTGCACGGGGACCTGTCGTGGTTCGGTGAGGCCGCGTGCGTCACGGTCGCCACCGGCGTGAACCGCGAGCAGTTCGTGAACGCCTTCGGCGTCGATCTGGCCTCGCCCGAGTCGCGTGAGAACAGCGCGGCCTCCGCCGACGACGAGGACGCGCCCGCCCTGATCTCGTTCACCGAGGTGGCCGGCTGCCTGGTCGCGGTCGAGGTCAAGGGGTCCATCGGCTCGGAGCCCGACGTGCTCGAGTCGACCTCGCGCCAGGCCGCTCCGCGAGCGCCTTCTGGGACGCCGAGGGGTGGTGCGCTTCGCGTGTGCCGCGGCGACGGCGAGGTGCTGTCACGACGAGGAGCTGGGCGAGCGCGACGGACTGCCGGCCGAGCTGGCGCCCCGGTCCTCGACGCGACACCGAGCGCCCGTCGCGCCAGGCGGTGGCGATGGCCCTGCGTCGAGACCTGGACCGGACACCCGGGTCAAGGCCGCCGACATCGAGCGCGCCCTGACCCTGGGGTACGTCGCGGAGAGCTCGACCGGCGGTGGTCCGGCCGGGGTTGAGCCGCACGCCCGCTGCGTCCCCACTAGACTCCGGCGCATGGCACGCGTGGTCCTCCATGTCGGGGCGATGAAGTCGGGGACGACGTACCTCCAGTCGCTGCTGTTCGCGAACAAGGCGCTGCTCGCCGAGCGTGGGGTGCTCGTGCCCGGGCAGAGCGCCGGTGACCAGACGCGCGGCGTGATGGACGTGCTCGGGCATGTGGCGGGACGGGCCCATCGCGGTGCGTGGGACGCGTTGCTCGACCAGGTGCGCGGTCACGAGGGCACGTCGGTGATCTCGATGGAGTTCCTCGGCCCCGCCGTACCCGAGAAGGTCGACCGGGTGCTCGACGAGTTCGACGAGGTGACCGTCGTCGTGACGGCTCGAGACCTCAACCGCAACCTGGCGGCGATGTGGCAGGAGACGGTGCAGAACGGCCGGTCGTGGACGTTCGACGACTACGTGCGTGGAGCCCGCGACGGCAGGCCGCACCCGGGACGCGACCCGGGGGACCTCACCGAGGCGGGCAGGTCCTTCTGGCGACAGCACAACCTCGTCCGGATCTGCCGCAACTGGTCGCGGCACGACACCCCCCTGGTCCTGGTCACGGTGCCGCAGCCGGGCGCACCGCACGACGTACTCCGCGATCGGTTCCTGACCGTGCTGGGCACTCCGGCCGACGGCCTGGTGCCGCCGCCGCGCGCGAACGAGTCGGTCGGCGCCGCGTCGGGTGAGGTCCTGCGCCGGGTCAACGCGCTGCTGGACGAGCAGGGGATGGCCTTCCCCGCGGGGCAGCACCAGCGCAAGCGGCTGTGGTCGGACCTCAGGTCGGAGCCAGCCGCGAGCCGCGTTGCCGAGCCCAGGGTCGGGCTGCCGCTCGAGCCCTGGGTCGAGGAGTACGCCGCGACGATGGTCTCGAAGCTGCAGTCGCGCGACCTCACCCTCGTCGGGGACTGGGACGAGCTCACGCCCCGGTCGGTGCCCGGAGTGGATCCCGGCAGCGTCGACACGGCCGAGGTGAACGAGGCCGCGCTGGCGTGGCTGGCCGCCGCGGTGACGCGGCAGATCAGTACGTAGCTCGGCCCCCGGGCGCTCGGCGGCTGTCGGCCCCGGCTGGGCGTGGGAGAGTACGAGGAGACCCGGTTGCGGTCCGTAAGTCGCTCGACGCCTCAGCAGAGCTTTGACATGGTGAGGTACCGAATCCCGCAGAGGAGTGAGCATGCCTGGTGATGACACGAGCAACGAGGACATCAAGGCCAAGATGCGTGAAGCCCTCGACCGCAAGCAGGCCAACGACCGCGGCGTACCCAAGGACGGTCCGACCAAGGAGAAGGCCCACGGGTCCGAGGTGACCGGTGGCGCCGGCCCGAAGATGCACCGTCGCAAGGCCGGTGGCGGGGGCTCCTGAGCTAGCGGCAGGTGCAGGTTTCCCCGGTTAGCCGGGGATCCCTGACGTTTTGGGCCGTTGCAACACCCGAAAACGTCAGGGGTTGGCCAAGAACCCCGCCCGCTTTGCGCATCGGCGTACGACGGGTCCCGGGACGTCATGCACTCCGGTCGCAACAACAGCCGGTTCGTATGACGCTCGGCCGCCCACCCGGGCGAGGTGACCGTCGAGGCCGGCGCCCCCTCAGAGCTTCTTCAGGGACTCCGCGAGGCGTTCCTCGTTGCGGTCGACGGCCGGGACGAGCAGCTCGGTGACCACGTCGAGCACGTCGGAGAGCCGTTCGTTGAGGCGCCGCGACTCCTCGACGGCGTCGCGGAGCTGACGCACCTCGTCGCGCAGGGCCTCGATCTCGCCCTTGCCGCTGAGGCGGTTGAGCGCCCGAGTTGCCTTGTTGCTCATGTCCAGCTCACTTCCAGTCGGCAGACGATGGGGTTCTCCTTGGCGAGCGGTGCGAGATCGCGCCCGACGGTCTTGCTGACCACGGTGCCTCCGTGGCGAGCGATCTCGGCCTCGACCACCGGGACGCGGGCGAAGGTCCGGATGTGCGGGCCGAAGAACGTGGGGTCCCCACGGTTGGCCGCCGTACGGAACTCCAGGAACGTGTGGCCACCCGAGCGGCACACCATCGAGCAGAACCGCCACAGCCCGTCGCGGCCGGTGGGAGCCAGGGCATCGATCAGCAGCCGCGCGTAGACGTGCTTCACCCCGGGCTCGTGCGCGAGCTTGGCCCCATGGGTCAGGAAGTTGTACGGCGCCTCGAGGTTGTAGCCCTTGACCGGGACCTGCAACCCCTCCTCCTTGAGCCGGCGACGGGTGATGCTGCGCGCTGCACCGGCGTAGTCGCTGGCGTTGACCTCGAACCCCTGCTTGGCCAGCCACACGGCGTCGCGGCCGGTGCCGGAGCCGAGCTCGACGACGCGGGAGCCGGGCTCGAGCTGCCCCGCCACCCACTGCGCGAACAGCGAGGGGCCCTCGGGGACCAGCGCGACGCGGGGGGAGTCGTAGAAGGCCGACCAGTACCAGAGCCGCAACCGGGCCCCGCGCCACCACTGCGCCATCATCCGGGTGTTCTCCGGCGGGTGGTCGAAGTGGAAGGCCGGGTCCGGGACCTTCCAGCCCGGCCCGTAGGTGTAGGCCAGGAACGCCTCGACGTCATGGGGAGCCGGGAACTCCACGCCCTCGAGGTCGATCGTCCCGAACGGCATGATCCGGTCGCGGTCGAGCTGGCCCCGCAGCGAGCCGGTGATGTGGAAGTGGTCGCCGATGTAGAAGGACCCGAACACGTCCACCCCGGCCCGCTTGCCGTTCGGCAGCGGAGCCCACACCTTGAAGTTGGCCGCTGACATGCGTACGACGGCCCAGCCCCGGTCGCGCATCTGCCGCTCTGCCCGGCGGCTCTCGCGGATGATGTCGAAGGGGTGGGTGTACTTGCTCAGCCAGGCCAGGTCGACGTCCGAGTCGTGGCCGATCATCTTGCCGTCGCGGACCGCGCCGAGCAGCCCGCCGTAGCAGAGGTAGGCGTCCAGGCCGCAGACGTCGACGAGGTCGTCGAGCACCTTGCGCGAGGCGGCCACGAGCTCGTTGACCGAGGCCGCGTCCATCCGGTCGAACGTGCGCTGCAGCCGGCCGCCCTTGTCGAGGGTGAGGGGCTGGCCGGTGTCGTCGACGAAGCTGAGCGGTTCGGTGGACGAGCCGAAGGCCACGTCGCCCTCGAACCAGACCAGTCCGTCGAGGTGTCCCTCCACGATGACCTCGGCGACGCCCGTGAGTCGTTCCTGGATGGCGCGCGGCCAGTCGACACGGATCTTGCCCATGGAACGCGACGCGTCACGCTTGGCGTTGAACGACCAGAGCCGGTGGCCGTTGAAACGTACGTCGAGCGGGGTGTCGAGGAGATCGCTCAACTCGATGCCCGCGTCGTCCACGCGTGCGGAAAGCGTCACTGCCTGGTGCCTCCGGGTCGATCGAGATCTGTGGCTGAAAGGAATCTACGGCACCGCAGGGGGAGCGGGCCGGGCCGCTCGCCGCACGCGTGGCAGACTTCCGCAGGTTCAGGTAGCCAGCACGGAGGAGCCCGCGGGATGCAGTTCGGTCGCAGCTATGAGGAGTTCGAGGTCGGTGCGACGTACAAGCACTGGCCAGGCAAGACGGTCACCGAGTTCGACGACCACATGTTCTGCCTGCTGACGATGAACCACCACCCGCTGCACCTCGACTCGAACTATGCCGAGGAGACCACGCAGTTCAAGAAGAACGTCGTGGTGGGCAACTACGTCTACTCGATCCTGCTCGGGATGAGCGTGCCCGACGTCTCCGGCAAGGCGATCGCGAACCTCGAGATCGAGTCGCTGCGGCACGTGGCGCCGACCTTCCACGGTGACACGCTGTACGGCGAGACCACCGTGCTCGACAAGTGGGAGAGCAAGAGCAAGGACGACCGCGGCGTCGTGCACGTCGAGACCATCGGCTACAACCAGGACGGCAAGATCGTGTGCATCTTCCGCCGCAAGGTGATGGTGCCCAAGGACAGCTACCTCACCGAGCGCGGTGGCGAGCAGCCCGGCCGACCGGTGCCGCAGCCCGACAAGAACTGGCCCGGCCCGCAGGGGCAGTGAGCCGGTCCGGGATGGGTACTGGCCCCGACATGGACACGCACGAGGACGCCGACGAGCTCTGGGTCATCCGCCACGGCCAGACCGAGTGGAGCCGCGACGGGCTGCACACCTCGCACACCGAGCTCGAGCTCACCGAGGAGGGCGAGTCGGTGGCCCGCCGGCTGGCCGACCGGCTCGAGGGTGTCGAGTTCGACCTCGTGCTGACCAGTCCGCGGATCCGCGCCCGGCGTACGGCCGAGCTGGCGGGGTTCACCGACGTCGAGCCCGACGAGGACCTCACGGAGTGGGACTACGGCGACTACGAGGGACTGACCACGCCGGAGATCCGCGAGGACGTGCCCGGCTGGACGGTGTGGACGCACCCGTGTCCCGGCGGCGAGACCGCCGAGCAGGTGTCCGGCCGGCTCGACCGCGTGGTCGCGAAGGTCCGCGACCACGGTGGGCGGGTGCTGGTGTTCAGCCACGGTCACGCGTCGCGCGCCCTGGCGGCCCGCTGGCTGGACCAGCCGGTGGAGGAGGGGCGGCTGTTCTCGCTCGACACCGCCACGATCTCGGTGCTGGCCTACGAGCACGAGTCGCCGACCGTGGCGCGCTGGAACTCCTGAGCCCTATCCTCATCCCGTGCCGCTCGCCGCGTCGTGTCCTCGCTGCACCTCGCCGGTCACCGGTGAGGGCGTGTCCTTCGCCTGCTCGGTGCACGGGCCGATCGAGCCGCTGTGGCGTCCCGAGGAGGCCGACTACGACTCCTTCGCCGAGCTGGTCGGCCGCAGCGACGACCTGCCGACGTACCTGCCCTGGCCGATGAGCCCTGGCTGGTCGATCGCCGACTTCGGCTGTGTCGGCAACGGTGGCCGAGTGCGGGCCACGGTCACCACGACGGTCGGCACGAGCGAGCTCGACGGCGAGGTCGAGGTCACCATCGTCTCGGAGGAGCCGGGCATCGGTCTGGGTGCGCGCTGCGCCATGACGGCGTACGACGACCCCGGGCCGCAGATCAGCAACGGCCCGCCGGCGATCCACGTGCGCGCGGGCGGCCGGACCGTGCCGCTGTGGCTGGTCGACAACTCGCGCGACGACTCGCACGCGGGCTCCACGCAGCACACCGACGACGACATCCTGGCCCGGGCGGTGTTCGCGGGAGAGGCCGACGGACGCTGGCTGTGGCTGGTGATGAAGCCCGGTTCGGCAGCCCTGCTGCTCCACGACGACTGGCTGCTGGCCGACGTGACGGGATTCGGCCCGGAGGCTCTCGAGATGCCGTTCGGGGGCCCGCGTCCCACCTGGTGAGCCGACTCGGCGCGGAAGTCGGGGACGCGCCGTCCAGGACGCGCGAGACGTGCGTGGCGTGAGCCGCGTCGTACGGCACAATGTGCCGTGATGAACACCCACGTGCTCGCCGTCGCCAACCAGAAGGGCGGCGTCGCCAAGACCACCACCGTCGCCTCGCTCGGAGCCGCGCTCGCGGAGCAGGGACAGAAGGTCCTGCTCATCGACCTCGACCCACAGGCCTGTCTCACGTTCAGCCTCGGGATCGACCCGGAGGACCTCGACGTCTCGGTGCACCACGTGCTGACCAAGGGTCTCGACCCGTCCGAGGCGATCATCGAGACCGACGACGGCGTCGACCTGCTCCCGGCCACGATCGAGCTGGCCCGTGCCGAGGCCGATCTGCTGACCCGCACCGGCCGCGAGTACGTCATCCGGACGGCTGTCGAGGACACCGAGGGCTACGACTGGGTGCTGCTGGACTGCCCGCCCTCGCTGGGGGTGCTCACCGTCGCGGCGCTGACCGCGGCGACCGGAGTGCTCATCCCGCTGCAGTGCGAGACGCTGTCCCACCGTGGCGTCGGGCAGCTGCTCGACACCGTGCACGACGTGAAGCGGTTCACCAACCGTGACCTCGAGGTGTGGGGCGTGCTGCCGACGCTGTACGACGGCCGCACCAACCACGCCCGCACCGTGCTGGAGACGATCTCCGAGACCTACGACCTGGACGTGATCGAGCCACCGATCCCCAAGTCGATCCGGTTCGCCGAGGCACCCGCCGCCGGGCGCTCGATCCTGAAGACCTCCCGCACGAACAAGGGAGCCCAGGCCTACCGAGACGTCGCAGCCGGTCTCCTGAAGAGGGCCTGAGCCCTTGACCCGGCGCCGTGTCCAGCGGTCCTCTCCCGACCCCGGGAGACACCTGCGGACCCGGCCCCGCTACGGACGGCTGGGTGCGGCCGGCTCCGCGCTGGTCATCACGCTGGTCACCCTGCTCGGTGGCATGGGTGTGCTGCCGGTCGGGAGCTCCGCCGCGTCGGCGTCCGGTCAGGACCGCGAGACGTCCGGTCCGGTGGCCGAGCTGGCGACGGTGACCATCCCCGACGCGCTGGGCTCGGTCTCGCCGACGCCGGCTGACTCGTCGGCGCAGTCGACTCCCGACGCAGTGAGCCTCGACGCAGTCGGAGACCTCGACCGAGGCGGCTCTTCCCGCGGACTCCGGCTCCGGCAAGCGCGTCGTCTTCGACATGAGCGACCAGCGCGTCTGGCTGGTCGACCCGGACGACTCCGGCGACGACTCGGGTGCGGACGACGTTGCGCGCACCTACCTCGTCTCGGGCAGCCTCACGAACAACCTGAGCCCGGGCACCTTCGCGGTCTACTCGCGCTCACGCTGGGCCGTCGGCATCGACGACTCCGGCGTGATGGAGTACTTCGTCAGGTTCACCCGGGGGGCGAACGCCGCGATCGGCTTCCACAGCATCCCGACCAAGAACGGCCGCCTGCTGCAGACGGTCGACCAGCTCGGCACGCCGCAGAGCCACGGCTGCATCCGTCAGGAGAAGACGGACGCCAAGAGGCTGTGGGCCTTCGCGCCGGTCGGCACGAAGGTCGTCGTCACGGCTTAGTGCCGTGCGTCAGCTGTTCTCGCCTGCGGCAGCCGGCTTGCCGCCGCGCGTGCGGCTGCGGCTGCGGTTGCGCTTCTTCTTGGGACGATCGCCGGAGCTCTCGCCGGCCGGGGCTGCCTGACGGCTGTCGCTGCCGGAGTCCGTGGACCCGCCCTGGCTGCGACCACGGCCGCCGCCACCCTGGCCACGACCGCCATCACGTCCGCCGTCACGCCCTCCGCGACCACCACCGCTGCCGCCGCGACCGTCGGTGCGGGGCTTGCGCTCGATGACGACCTGGCCCTCGGGGATGAGGCGGCCCTTGGTGCCGGGCGCGATGCCCTGGTCGTGCAGGAAGTGCTCGGAGCTCGAGTAGGTCTCCTGCGGGTCGTCGAAAGGCAGGTCGTGCGCCTTGTTGATCATCTTCCAGCGGTGCAGGTCGGCCCAGTCGACGAAGGTGATCGCGATGCCGGTCGCACCCGCGCGGCCGGTGCGGCCGATGCGGTGCAGGTAGGTCTTCTCGTCCTCGGGACAGGTGTAGTTGACCACGTGGGTCACGCCGGTCACGTCGATGCCGCGGGCGGCGACGTCGGTGGCGACGAGGACCTGCAGCTTGCCCTCGCGGAACTTGGTCAGCGCCTTCTCGCGCGCGGCCTGGGCCATGTCGCCGTGGAGCGGGGCCGAGTTGAACCCGCGCTCCTCGAGGTCGTCGGCGATGCGCTGGGCCTGACGCTTGGTGCGGGTGAACACGATCATCAGGTCGGCGCCCTCGGCCTGCAGCAGCCGGCCGATCATCTCGGGCTTGTCGAGGTCGTGGGCCTGGTAGATGAACTGCGCCGTCGCCGGCACCATCTGGTCGTCCTCGGCCGACTCGGCGCGGATGTTCATCGGGTGGCGCATGTGGGTGCGGGCCAGTGCGACGATCGCGGCCGGCATCGTCGCCGAGAACAGCATCGTCTGCCGGGTCTCGGGGGTCTGCCGGAGCAGGCGCTCCACGTCGGGCAGGAAGCCCAGGTCGAGCATCTCGTCGGCCTCGTCGAGGACGAGCGACTTCACGTGCGAGATGTCGAGGGCGCGGCGGTTCATCAGGTCGATGAGGCGGCCCGGCGTACCGACGACCACCTCGACACCAGCGGCCAGGGCGTCGAGCTGGCCCTCGTAGGGCACCCCGCCGTACACGGTCAGGACGCGGATGCCGCGCTGCTTGCCGGCCATCGTCAGGTCCTTGCTGACCTGCAGGGCGAGCTCACGCGTCGGGGCGACGATGAGCGCCTGGGGCTTGCCGGGGGCGGCGAGGTCCTCGAAGTCGGGGTCGTGCTGGGCGACGGCGCGCTGCAGCACCGGGATGCCGAACGCGAGCGTCTTGCCCGTGCCGGTGCGGGCCTGGCCGATGAGGTCGGTGCCCATCAGGGCGACCGAGAGGGTCATCTCCTGGATGGGGAAGGGGCTCACGATGCCGTGCGCCTCGAGCGCGTCGGCGATGTCGGGGAGTACCCCGAGCTCTCTGAAGGTAGTCAGGATCTTGCCGTTCTGTGGGTGACCCGCAGAACGGGTCGATGGATTCGCGTCAGGTAGGTAGTGCGCCGCTAGCGAGCCGCCCACAGTGTCGCTTCAAGGGGGCATCAAGCCTGCGGTCCTCCGTCAGTCTATCGGTAGGCTGCCGACATGACCGAAACCTCACCTCAGGACGCCTCTGCACCGCCCGTCGCACCGCAGGCTCCCGAGCAGGATTCGGTCGCGTTCGAGGACCCCGGCTACCGCGCGGCGGTGGTCGACCTGCTGGGCGCGATCACCTACGGCGAGATCTCGGCCTTCGAGCGGCTGGCCGACGACGCCAAGCTCGCCGAGGCGCTGCCGGACAAGCTTGCGCTCGCGCAAGATGGCCACGGTCCAGTTCGGCCACGTCGAGCCCCTGCTCGAGCGGATCTCCTCGCTCGGCGTCGACCCGATGGAGGCGATGGCGCCGTTCGTCAAGCCGTTCGACGTCTTCCACGCCGCAACCGCGCCCAGCGACTGGCTCGAGGGGCTGATCAAGGCGTACGTCGGCGACGGCCTAGCGGCGGACTTCTACGTCGAGATCGCCGCCTTCCTCGACGCCGGCACCCGCCAGCTGATCGTCGACTCCCTCGCGGACGCCGGCCACGCGGACTTCGTGGTGGACCGGGTCCGCCGCGCCATCGAGCTCGACCACCGGGTGGGCGGCCGGCTCGCCCTCTGGGGCCGCCGGCTGATGGGGGAGGCCCTCTCCCAGGCCCAGCGAGTGGCCGCCGAGCGCGACTCCCTCGCCGCCCTCCTCGCCGGCGGCGTGGACCGCCCCGGGATGGACCTCGCCGCCCTCTCCCGGATGTTCAGCCGGCTCACCGAGAACCACGCCAAGCGGATGGCGGAGCTGGGGCTGGCCTCCTGACGGGGGCTTGCTGGGGGTGCATGAATCCCCGGTCGGCCGGGGAAACCTGCGCTTGTCGGCCGTTGCAACACCCGACAACGTCAGGGATCGGCCCACAACCCCATCCGATTTGTCGCGCATGGCCGGTCGGCGGCGTACGGCGGGCCGGGCCGCCTGGCCAGGGCGTGCTGCGGCGTACGCCGGGCGGGCTGGTGGGCGCCCGGACATGCGAATGTGGCTCGAGCGGCGGAAGTGGCACCCACGCGTCCCTTCAGCGACATTCGCATGTCGGCGGTCAGCCGAACATGCGAACACTCGCGAAGGGCCACCGCCGATCGCAGTTGAGGCCCGCCCAGCCAGGCCCGCCCACAGCGCCACCTCACCAGCCCCACCCAGGCGTGGCCGCCGTCACAGCCCAGATAGTTGCGTGTGTCAACCAACTGTCCTAGAATGTTGATCATGACAACTATCCATGAGGAGCAGACCCGGACCGAAGCCGTCCAGGTGCTCTTCGACGGGCTGATGCTGTTCAGTCGCGCGCTGCGGTCACGCTCGGGCGACTGGACGCACGCGGTCCGCGACCTGAGCCGGGGCGACATCGTCACGCTCGGGGTCGTGGCGCGGCAGGGGAGCCTCCGGTCGAGCACGATCGCGCAGACGCTGGGCGTCGACCCGTCGGTGGTCAGCCGTCAGCTCGTCGCGCTGGAGCGCCTGGGGCTGATCGCCCGGTGCGCCGACCCGGCCGACCGGCGGGCCGAGCTGATCAGCCTCACCCCGCTGGGCCACGAGCGGCTCCTCCAGGCCCGCGCGGCCACCTGCGAGGCACTGGCCGTCCGGCTGAGCGAGTGGGAACCGGCCGCGATCCTCCAGGCCGCCACCGTCGTCGACGACCTCGCCGCCGTCCTCTGCGACGAGACAACCAGCACGAGCGAGAACACCACCCGAACCACCGAAGACAGCAAGGACGCACATGTCTGACACCACAGCTTCAACACCGACACCTCAAGGCGAGATGTCGCACAAGGAGATCGTCGAGGTCCTCGTCGGACTGATGTCGGCGCTCTTCGTGGCGATCGTCAGCGCGACGATCGTCTCCACGGCACTGCCCACGATCATCGCCGACCTCGACGGGACCCAGACGCAGTACACCTGGGTCGTCACGGCCTCGCTGCTCGCGATGACGGTGACCAGCCCGATCTGGAGCAAGTTCTCGGACCTCTACAACAAGAAGTTCCTGGTCCAGCTCGCGATCGTCATCTTCCTCGTCGGCTCACTCGCCGCCGGCGCCGTCCAGAACGTGCCCGAGCTGCTCGCCGCCCGCGCCATCCAGGGCCTCGGCATGGGTGGCCTGGTCTCGCTCGCGCAGTCGATCCTCGGCTCGATCATCCCGCCGCGGCAGCGCGGTCGCTACAGCGGCTACCTCGCCGCCACGATGGCCGTCGCCACGGTCTCCGGCCCGCTGCTCGGTGGCGTCGTCGTGGACGCGTTCGGCTGGCGCTGGTGCTTCTGGATCGCCATCCCGTTCGCCCTGCTCGGCCTGGTGATGCTGCAGAAGTTCCTCCACCTCGAGACGATCCGCCGCCCCGTCAAGATCGACTACTGGGGCGCGCTGTTCATCACCATCGCCGCCAGCCTGCCGCTGGTCTGGGTCTCCTTCGCGGGCAACAACTTCGCCTGGTGGTCCATCGAGACCGCGGAGTTCCTCGGCGTCGCCCTGGTGGCCCTGGTCGCCGCGATCTTCGTCGAGCGTGCGACACCCGGACGCGCTGGTGCCGCCGCGCATCCTGAAGTCGCGGATCACCCAGCTGGCGATCCTGGGCAGCCTCGCTGTCGGCGTCGCGCAGTTCGGCGCCTCGGTCTTCCTGAGCCAGTACTTCCAGGTCGCCCGTGACCACACCCCCACCGAGGCCGGCCTGCTGATGCTGCCCCTGATCGCGGGCAACATGATCGGGGCCACGGGCGCCGGGCAGTACATCACCCGCACCGGCCGCTGGAAGGGCATCATGCTGCTCGGCTCGGCGGTGCTGGTCCTGGGCCTCTCGCTGATGGGCACCATCACCCACCTGACGCCGCTGTGGCACCTGAGCATCTTCATGGTGCTGATGGGCCTGGGCACCGGGGCGCTGATGCAGAACCTCGTGCTCGTCGTACAGAACATCGTCGACGTGACCGACGTCGGCGCTGCCAGCGGCACGGTCAGCTTCTTCCGCTCGCTGGGCGGCACCATCGGCGTCGCGGCGCTCGGTGCCCTGCTCGCCAACCGGGTCACCGACAAGATCGCGACGGGGATGGCGAACGCCGGCATCCCGACCTCGGGCAAGGGCGTCTCCGGCTCGCTGGACTTCGACAAGCTCCCGCCCGCAGTGGCCGCGATCGTGCGCACGGCGTACGCCGACGCCACCGGCCGGATCTTCCTGATCGCCGGGGTGATCGCCGTGCTGACCTTCGTCGCGGTCGCGCTGATGCCGGTCACGGAGCTGCGCACCACGATCCGCAAGGAGGACGACACGCCGGCCGAGGACAAGGACAGCGCCCTCGAGGACGTGCTGGTCTGACACACCCAGCCACCAGAAGACCAACGAAGAAGGCCCCCATCGAGTCGATGGGGGCCTTCCTCATGCTGGGATCAGCTGCGAAGCGGGATCAGGAGCGGAAGCCGACCTGACCGGTGACGCTCGTCGAGATGTCGACGTAGGCGAGCTTCGCGCCGGGGACCACGACGCGTCGGCCCTTGCTGTCGGTGAGGGCGAGCACCCCGCCGTCCTCGAGGGCGTTGGCGACGGCCTTCTCGACACCGTCGGCGTCGAGGGTCGTGTCGATGGTGATCTCGCGGGTGACGTTCTGGACGCCGATCTTGACCTCCATGGGGAGGACCTCCTAGTTGGACTCGGATCTTGCTCGGGGCAACTCTGTCAGGCAGCGCCTGACGCCTGCCATCCGCCCGGGGGCAGTGGCAGACCGGTTCAGCGGTGTTCGTCGGTGCGGGGGTAGCCGCGGATCCCGCGCCAGGCAAGCCCGGCGACCAGAGCCGCCGCCTCTGCCTGGTCGATGGAACCGCTCTCGGTGAGCCAGAACCGGGCGCTGACCTGGCCCATGCCGACCAGTGACACGGCGAGCAGCTGCGACTGCTCGGCGGTGAGCCCGGTGTCGTCCGCGATGACGTGCGCGATCAGCTTGGCGCACTCGACGGTCACCCGGTCGACGCGGGCACGTACGGCGGGCTCGTTGGTCAGGTCGGACTCGAAGACCAGCCGGAACGCACCCTCGGCGCTGGCGACGTAGTCGTAGAACGCGTGCATCGTGGCGGCCACGCGGAGCTTGTTGTCCTCGGTGGACTCGAGGGCCTTCGCGCAGGCGGCGATGATCGTGTCGCAGGACTGGTCGAGCAGCGCGAGGTAGAGCTCGAGCTTGCCCGGGAAGTGCTGGTAGAGCACCGGCTTGGACACCCCGGCCCGCTCGGCGATGTCGTCCATCGCAGCGGCGTGGTAGCCCTGCGCGACGAACACCTCCAGCGCGGCGGTGAGGAGCTGGGCGCGTCGCGCGCGCCTCGGCAGGCGGACGCTCTTGGGGACCGCCCCGCCGTTTCCCGCCACCCTTTTCGGGGCGCTCGGCGACCCGGTCGGCCGTCCGGCGCTGCTGCCGGGGTTCCTCGAACGTGCTCACTCCCGCAGCCTATAGGCAGGCGGCGTCCGACCTGTCCGGATGGCGGGCAGGTCGCGGGGCGGCCTCCGTACGCGGCGGGGAACATGGTGGGGAGCAGTGGTGTTCCTCCACCAGGGCCCGCTGCGTCGGGACTTCCGAGAACCCGTTCCACGACGAGGAGTCAAAGCCGTGTCACTTCCCGCACTGGTCGAGCCAGCCGACGAGCTGACGATCGACGAGGTACGCCGCTACAGCCGGCACCTGATCATCCCCGACGTCGGCATGACCGGTCAGAAGCGGTTGAAGAACGCCCGGGTGCTGGTCATCGGCGCCGGCGGCCTCGGCAGCCCCGCGCTGCTCTACCTGGCCGCCGCCGGTGTCGGGACGCTCGGCATCGCGGAGTTCGACGAGGTCGACGAGTCCAACCTGCAGCGCCAGATCATCCACGGCCAGTCCGACATCGGGAAGCCGAAGGCGATCTCGGCCAAGGAGTCGATCGCGGAGACCAACCCGCTGGTCAACGTGATCGTGCACAACGTGCGCCTCGACAACGACAACGTCCTCGACATCTTCAAGGACTACGACCTGATCGTCGACGGCACCGACAACTTCGCGACCCGCTACATGGTCAACGACGCGGCGTACTTCTTGAACATCCCCTACGTGTGGGGCTCGATCTACCGCTTCGACGGCCAGGCCAGCGTGTTCTGGCCGACCCTGACCAACGAGGACGGATCCAGCGCCGACGCGCCCTGCTACCGCTGCCTCTACCCCGAGCCCCCGCCGCCGGGCATGGTGCCCAGCTGCGCCGAGGGCGGCGTGCTCGGTGTGCTCTGCGCCAGCATCGGCTCGATCCAGGTCAACGAGGCGATCAAGCTGCTCGCCGGCATCGGCGACCCGGCCGTCGGCAAGCTGGTCATCTACGACGCCCTCGAGCTGGAGTGGCGCACCCTGAAGGTGCGCAAGGACCCCAACTGCGCGCTGTGCGGCGAGAACGCCACCGTGACCGAGCTGATCGACTACGACGCCTTCTGCGGCGCCGTCTCCGACGAGGCCTCCGAGGCCGCCGCCGGGTCCACGATCTCGGTGACCACCCTCGAGCACATGCTCAAGGAGCGCGACGAGGGCTCACGCGACTTCACGCTGGTCGACGTGCGCGAGCAGAACGAGTACGAGATCAACCGGATCCCGGGCTCGGTGCTGATCCCCAAGGGCGAGTTCCTCAACGGCAACGCGTTCGAGCAGCTGTCGCAGGACAAGCCGGTCGTGCTGCACTGCAAGTCCGGGGTGCGCTCCGCGGAGGCGCTCGCGGTCCTCAAGGGTGCGGGGTACGCCGACGCGGTGCACGTGGGCGGCGGAGTGGTGGCGTGGGTCAACCAGATCGACCCGTCGCAGCCGTCGTACTGACCGAGCGACTTCTCTGGGGTAGTTCCAACTGACTACCCCCACGTAACCAGTCGGGTCATGCGTCGTTGGGCACTCAAACGCCATGACCCGAAAGGTGCTCACCCATGCGCTTGACCCGCACCCTCCTGGCGACAGCCGCTTCCGCGCTGATCACCGTCGCCGGCCTCACCGCCTCCACCGGCTCGGCCGAGGCCGCCCCCTCGTGGGCGCCCGCCGACACGGCCGCGATCCACCCCGGCACGATGATGTACACCGACGGCGCCCAGTGCACCGCCAACTTCGTCTACACCGACTCTGCGGGCAACGTCTACGTCGGGTACGCCGCGCACTGCGCCGGCAAGGGCGAGTCGACCGACACCAACGGCTGCAACGTGGACTCGGTCCCCCTCGGCACCAAGGTCACCTTCACCAACGACGGCAACCTCGCCTCCGAGGGCACCGCGGTCGGTCACGGCACGCTCGGCCTACAGCTCGTGGATCACCGAGCACAACCTCGGCACCTCCGACGCCAACACCTGCGCCTACAACGACCTGGCCCTGGTCAAGGTCGACGCGGCCGACGTCGGCAAGGTCAACCCCTCGGTTCCCTTCTGGGGCGGCCCGACCGGCATCGACACCGACGGCACCAAGGCCGGCGACCGCGTGTGGACCTACGGCAACTCCAGCCTCCGCGCCGGCCTGTCGCCGCTGTCCCCGCACACGGGCATCAGCCTGGGCGACGACGCCGCCGACGGTGGCTGGTCGCACCCGCTCTACACCGTGAGCCCCGGCGTCCCCGGAGACTCGGGCTCGGGCTTCATGTCCGCAGGCGGCAAGGCCGTCGGCACCCTGTCGACGCTGGGCCTGGCCCCGCTGCCGGCCTCGAACAACATCGGTGACCTGGCCAAGGAGCTCGCGTTCGCGCAGGCGCACTCCGGCATCTCCGGCCTGGCCTTCGTCAAGGGCACCGAGGCGTTCAACCCCATTCTCTGACGGGTATCTCAGGGGTAACACCGACGCCCCACCCTCTCCACGGAGAGGGTGGGGCGTCGTCCTGTGCGTGCTTGCCGCGACAGCAGGACCCTCAGGTGATCAGGTGGTCGATCGAGGAGAAGTGGTCGGCGTTGCCGGACCGGACGATGCTCTGCTCGCCGTGGATCGAGACCGGGACGTCGCCGGCGACGGTGATCCGGCGCATCTCGCGGGGCTGGCTGTCGAAGTCCGCGACGGCGTAGTGCTGGGTGGCGCGGTTGTCCCACATCGCCACGTCGCCGGGCTCCCAGGTCCAGCGCACCGTGTTCTCGAGCTTGGTGACGCGGTCCTGCAGGACCTTGAAGAGCGCCGAGGACTCCGAGCTGTTCAGGCCGACGAACTTCTTCACGAAGTGGCCGAGCACGAGCGAGCGCTCGCCGGTCTCGGGGTGCACGCGCACCACCGGGTGCTCGGTCTCGTAGTGGATCGACTCGAACTCCGCCCGGGCGAAGTCGGAGTCGTCGTCCTCCTCGCCGGACTCGGTGTCGCGGGCGTAGTCGTAGGCGTTGGTGTGCACCGCCCACAGGTTCTCGACGAGCGCCTTCAGCGGCTTCGGGAGGCTCTCGTAGGCCGTGACGGTGTTGGCCCAGTTGGTGGTGCCGCCGTACGCCGGGAGGGTCACGCCGCGGAGCACCGAGATCGCGGGCACCCGGTCGACGAAGGTGACGTCGGTGTGCCAGGAGTTGGCCGCCATGCCGCGGGTGGCCTTCACGCTGAGGACCCGGGCGCTGCCGGTGTTCACGGTCGGGTGGGCCGTGGTCAGCGGGCCGAGGAGCTCGGCGAACGCGAGCTGGGCGTCGTCGTCGAGGTGGTGCTGCCCGCGGAAGAAGAGCACTCTTCCTGCGATCATCGGGGGCGTGGATCCAGACGAGTACGTCGAGGCGGTGCTCGTGGTGGTCGAGCAGATCCCCAGGGGACGGGTGACGAGCTACGGCGCGATCGCCGACTGCGTGGGCGTCGGTGGCCCGCGTCGCGTCGGCCGGGTGATGTCGCAGTACGGCGGGTCGGTCGACTGGTGGCGCGTCGTACGTGCGGACGGGTCGCTGCCGCCGAGCCACGGGGACGAGGCGCGGGCGCACTACCTCGACGAGGGCACGCCCTTGCGTCCGACGGGCCGGGTGGACATGACGCACGCGTTCTGGCAGCCGCCCCCGCCTCCGCAGGTGGCGGGATAGACCACTCGGTCCCCGTGACCCCGATTGCTTCCGGAAGGTCCACGGCCCGACTTAGTCTGCCCCCACGAACGGCCCGCCGTTGCCCGGCCGGCTCTTCGCTCAGTTCTGGGGGACTCACATGCACCGCGCGCCACTGCTCGTCACTGTTCTCGTCTCGGCACTCGCGCTGGGAGCCTCGGTCGCGCCCAGCCAGGGGGCCAGCCAGGGGGCTGCCCAAGCGGCGGGTGTCCAGGCGGCGGCGGTCGACCCGTCGCAGCCCACGCTGATCTGGGGAGGTACGGCCAAGCCCCGCACCGGCGAGACCAACCAGACCGCGCTCCAGCACCTCCAGACCTCGGCCGGCCGCGACATGGCGGCCACCCGGGTCTACCTGCTGTGGAACGCGCCGTTCCCGGACACGTACGCCTCCTGGCTGAAGACCACCAACACGATGCCGCTCATCTCGGTGTTCTCCAAGCGCACCAACGGAGCCATCGTTCCGTGGCGCGACGTCGCGAACGCGGCGCCGGGGTCGGCGCTGCAGAACGAGATCAACGGCTGGGCCGACAAGATCAAGGCCTACGGCGTGCCGGTGTACTTCACCTACAACCACGAGCCCGAGGCGGCGGCGAGCACCGGCTTCGGCACCGACGCGGACTACATCGCCGCCTGGCGCAAGGTGATCACCACCTTCCGTGAGCGCGGGGTCACGAACGCGAAGTTCCTCTGGATCATGGCCGGCTGGAGCTACCAGGTGCCCGCGAGCGACCGGCGCCAGGCGATCAAGTGGTACCCCGGCGACAGCTACGTCGACGCACTCGGCAGCGACGAGTACAACGACTTCACCTGCCGGACCGACAGCGACGCCCCCTGGAAGTCGCTCGCCTCCGAGATCGAGCCGTTCCGCAAGTTCGGGCTGGCGCACCCGACCGAGGAGATGTGGCTGCCGGAGTACGGCAGCTTCGAGGACCCCGACGTGCCCGGTCGCAAGGGTGCCTGGGTCGACGACTTCGCCGCGGCCATGAAGAGCGATCTCTACTCGCAGTTCCGCGGCATCCTCTACTTCCACGCCGTCCGCGCCGCCACTCCCTGCGTGTGGTGGATCGACTCCTCCGCCAGCTCGCTGCAGGCCTGGAAGACGATGGGCCAGGACGTCTTCTACAGCCGGTTCAACGGCGACACGACCCCCCCGCCCCCACCCCCACCGCCGGGCAAGAACGCGCTGCTCGTCGTGGGTGAGACGACGCTCGGGGTCGGTGACGTCGCCGTACGCGATCGGCTCGTCGCGAGCGGCTACACCGTGACCGTGGTCGACGACGGTCTGGTGCAGGCCACCGACGCGGCCGGGAAGGACATCGTGGTGGTCACTTCCACCTCCGTCGACACCCAGGTCAAGCAACGCCTCAAGACGGTGACTGCCCCTGTCCTGATCTGGAAGGCGACGCTGTACGACGACATGGGCCTCACCGCCCAGGGCGCCAATGGGGCGCTCACCAAGCAGACGTCGATCAACGTCGTCGACCCCACGAGTCCGCTTGCAGCTGGTCGGTCCGGAACTGTGGTCTTTCTCACTTCTGCGGACAGCATGCCGTGGGGCGATGTCGGACCCGCAGCCAAGGTCGCGGCCACCGTCGGGGGGAAGAGCGCGCTGTTCTCCTACGCCGCCGGGGCGGCCCTGCCCACAGGTGGCGTCGCGGCCGGTTGCCGCGTGGGTTTCCCGGCATATCACACATCTCCGGCACGGTTCACTGCGGACGCCAAGGCCATCTTCGACGCCTCGGTCTCGTGGCTCGACGCCTGTTCCTAGGCCGCTAGGTACGTCGTGCCCGACGTCACTCTCTGGGGGATCTCCGCCACCAGCTGAGAGGTTTTCGATTCGCCAAGGGGCGTTTCTTCTCGTTATCGTCCTCGGCGCCGGGGGGTACCGGCCTATCTGGTCGGTTCGTCCGATGAACTTGGAGATCCCCCTATGCGCCGTTTTTTCAGCGTGCCCCTCTTCCTCGCCTGGTCACTTCTGGTGACCGGAGCCCTCGCCTCGGGACTGGCCGCGTCAGCGGCAGCGCCGGCCTCTGCGGCCGCCTACGCGAGCACACCCAACATGATCTGGGGGGCGTTCGCGAAGCCCCGAGGATCGGAGAACCTGCAGTCCGCGCTCGAGAAGATCGAGTCCCAGGGTGGCCGCAAGGTCTCGGCCGCCCGTGTCTACCTGCACTGGGACTCCGGCATCGGTTCCTACCAGAAGTGGCTCGCCTCGACCGGCCGCACACCGGTCATCTCGGTGAACACGATCCAGGGCGGCGGGAAGCTCTCCTGGCGAACGGTTGCCAACGCCTCCTCGACCAGCACCGTCGGCAAGCAGATCGCTGCGTGGGCCGACAAGATCAAGTCGCTCAACGCGCCCGTCTACTTCACCTTCAACCACGAGCCCGAGGCCGCCGCGAGCCGCAGCCTGGGCACCTCCGCCGACTTCATCGCCGCGTGGCGCAAGATCGTCACGGTGTTCAAGCAGCGCGGGGTCACGAACGCGAAGTACCTGTGGATCATGACCGGCTGGGCCTACGAGACGGTGGCGAGCGATGCCCGCTACGCGTCCAAGTGGTACCCCGGTGACGCCTACGTGGACGCCATGGGCTCCGACGAGTACAACGACTACACCTGCCGCACCGATCACAAGGCCCCCTGGCGCCCGTTGTCCCAGGAGATCGAGTCGTTCCGCAAGTTCGGTCTGACGCACCCGAGCAAGGAGCTGTGGCTTCCCGAGTTCGGCAGCGTCGAGGACAAGGCAGTGCCGGGGCGCAAGGGTCAGTGGATGAACGAGGTGCGAGCCACCTTCAAGGACCCGAAGTACTCGCAGTTCCGCGGCCTGATCTACTTCTCGGCCCTCCGCGAGGGCACCCCGTGCTCCTGGTGGCTCGACTCGTCGGCCAGCTCCGCGGCGAACTACGGAGCGCTCGGTCGCGACGTGTTCTACACCCGCAAGTAGCACGACCGCAGCAGCACAGCGACAGCCACAGGGCTGCGGGCGCGATCGCGCCCGCAGCCCTGTCGGCATCTGATGGTTGGGTGGTGGGGTGAAGAACGGACCAGCGGCCCCGGCCTACCAGCTCGTCGTCCGGAGACCGGGGTCCGTCACTGCACCTGAGCTCGACGCCTCGCAGCAGGCCGTGGTGGACCACGAGGGCGGTCCGGTGCTGGTCCTCGCCGGCCCCGGCACCGGCAAGACGACGACGCTCGTCGAGGCCATCGTCGACCGCATCGAGAACCGCGGGGCCTCGCCCGAGTCCGTGCTCGCGCTGACGTTCAGCCGAAAGGCCGCCGAGCAGCTCCGTGACCGGGTCGCGGCGCGGCTGGGGCGCACCACCTCGACGTCGATGTGCTCCACGTTCCACTCGTTCGCCTACGGGCTGATCCGGCGCTACTCGCCCGCCGAGCTCTACGCCGGCCCGCTGCGACTGCTCAGTGCCCCCGAGCAGGACGTCGTCCTGCGCGAGCTGCTCGCCGAGACCCCGGAGGCCGTGACGTGGCCCGCAGCGCTGCACAGTGCCCTCGGGACGCGGGGCTTCGCCCGCGAGGTGCACGCCGTGCTGAGCCGGGCGCGCGAGAAGGGCCTCGACGGGGAGGCGCTGACCGCTCTGGGCGTCGCCAACGGCCTGCCACAGTTCGTGGCGGCCGGGCGGTTCCTCGACCAGTACCTCACGATCCTGGACGACCTCGGTGCCACGGACTACGCCGACCTGATCCGTCGGGCAACGCTCGAGGCAGTCGCCAACCAGGGCCAGCTGCGCGAGCAGTTCAGCCACGTCTTCGTCGACGAATACCAGGACACCGACCCGGGACAGGTGGCGCTGCTCCGCGCCCTGGCAGGCGACGGGCGCAACCTCACCGTGGTCGGCGACCCGCACCAGTCGATCTACGGCTTCCGCGGCTCCGAGGTGCGCGGGATCCTCGACTTCCCCCGGGACTTCCCGCGTGAGGACGGCAGCAGCGCCGATGTCGTGGCACTCGGCACCACCCGGCGCTTCGGTGAGCGGCTGCTCGTCGGCACCCAGCGGATCGCCCGACGGCTTCCGCTCCCGGGCGGGCTGCCGGACGCGGCCAAGGAGGCCTTCCTGCACCCGCGGGCCGAGAGCGAGCACGGCCCGGGCCGGGTGGAGGTCGTCACCTTCGACACCGAGCGCGCCGAGACCGAGCACCTCGCCGACCTCCTGCGTCGCGCCCATCTCGAGGACGGTGTGGACTGGGACGACATGGCCGTCCTGGTCCGCTCCGGGCGTGGGTCGATCCCCGGCCTGCGACGGTCGCTCTCGGCCGCTGGCGTGCCCGTGGAGGTGGCCAGCGACGACCTGCCGCTCATCCGGGACCCCTCGGTGCGCCCGCTGATCGACGGCCTGCGCGCCGCCCTCAACCTGGACAACGAGGACCCCGACGACGTGGAGTTCCTCGACCCGGGCCGGATCGAGGCGTTGTTGATGAGTCCGCTGGCCGGGCTCGACGCGGGCGACGTACGCCGTCTGGGTCGTGCCCTGCGCTCGCGGGAGAAGGCCGCGCTGCACGAGGTGGACGACTCCGCCGAGAGCCGGCCACCGCGCTCCTCCCGCGAGCTGCTCCGGCTGGCGGTGATCCGGCCGGGGTTCCTGGAGGGCCTCCTGGACGGCCTGTCGAGCCCGGAGGTCACCCGCACGCAGGCGCTCAACGACCTCCTGGTCTCCGCCCGCCGGCAGCTCGACGACGGTGCCGGCGTCGAGGACGTGCTGTGGACGCTGTGGTCGCGGACCACCTGGCCGCAGCGGCTCCGCCGTACCGTCGAGAGCGGGGGCGGCGCCGCTCGCCGGGCGAACCGTGACCTGGACTCCGTGGTGGCGCTGTTCGCCACGGCTGCGAGAGCCGAGGAGCAGCGCGACCACCTGGGTGCCCGCGCCTTCGTGGCCATGCTGGTGGCCCAGGAGCTACCGGCGGACACGCTCGCCGAGCAGGGTGTGCGGGGTGCTGCGGTCCGGCTGCTCACCGCTCACCGGTCCAAGGGCCTGGAGTGGCGACTGGTGGTGGTGGCCCACGTGCAGGCCGAGGGGTGGCCCGACCTGCGCAGACGGAGCACCCTGCTCCAGGCCGACCGCATCGGCGTCACGGGGCTCGAGGAGGCGACCTCGAGCCGGGAGCTGCTCGTGGAGGAACGCCGGCTGTTCTACGTCGCGTGCACCCGGGCTCGGGAGCGACTCGTGGTCACGGCCGTCAAGTCTCCCGAGGACGACGGAGACCAGCCGTCGCGGTTCCTCGACGAGCTCGACATCGAGCCGCGCCGCGTCGTCGGCCGGCCGGTGAGGCCGCTGTCGATGGCGGGGCTGGTCAGCGAGCTGCGCCGGTGCGTGACCGACCCGGAGACCACGCCCTCGTTGCGCCAGGCAGCCGCCACGCGACTGGCACGCCTGTCCGGGGAGCAGGTCGGGGGACGCCTGCTCGCGCCCCAGGCCGACCCGTCGGCCTGGTGGGGGACCCGCGGCCTGAGCCGTTCCGAGCAGGCGGTCCGGGACCCGTCGCGACCGGTGCCCATCTCGGCGAGCGTGCTCGAGTCGATGGCCGTCTGCCCGACCCAGTGGTTCCTCGAGCGGGAGGCGGGCGGCAGCCAGAAGGTGCACCAGTCGGCCAACGTCGGCCAGCTGCTCCACGCCCTGGCCGACCGGGTGGCCAAGGGGGAGATCGCTGCGGGGCCGGACGACGTCGACGTGCTGATGGAGCAGGTCGCCACCGTGTGGGACCGCCTCGAGTTCCGGACACCGTGGTCGCGCCAGCGTGAGCTCGACCGGGTCCGCGCCGCCCTCGGGCGCTTTCTGCGGTGGCACTACGGCAACCGGCGTGAGCTGCTCGGCACCGAGCAGCACTTCGCCACGGAGGTCGACCTCGAGAACGGCGAGAAGGTCCGCATCAGCGGGTACGCCGACCGGGTGGAGCTCGACACGGAGGGCCGCATCGTGGTGGTCGACCTGAAGACCGGGCGCACGCCGCCGAGCAACTCCTCCGTCCTCGGCCACCGACAGCTCGCGCTCTACCAGTACGCCGTCGACCACGGCGCCGTCGCCGGCCCGGTGCCGGACCGGCAGGTGACCAGCGGGGGAGCGGAGCTGATCCAGCTCGGCCGTCTGGACGAGTCGACCGAGGCGATGGTGCAGCCACAGCCCGTGCACCCGGAGGACGGGCCGGATCGTGACGGGCTCCGCATCGAGCTGGCCCGCGCCGCGGCGTACCTCCGCACCGAGAGCTTTCCCGCCACCCCTGGTGCCCACTGCAAGGACTGCCCGTTCGTGCCCATCTGCCCGTCGCGCAGTGCCGGGGCGGTGCTGTCCCAGTGAGGGCGATCGCATCCCCGGCAGACCTCCGGGCCGTGATGAAGGCCGACTACGAGGTCAGCCCGCAGCAGTGGGCGGCGATCTCGGCTCCTCTGACCCCGGCGGTGGTGATCGCCGGCGCCGGCTCGGGCAAGACCACGCTGATGGCGGCGCGGGTCGTCTACCTGGTCGTCACCGGTCAGGTCCGTCCCGGATGAGGTGCTCGGGCTGACCTTCACCACCAAGGCCGCCAGCGAGCTGCGCACCAGGATCCGGGAGGCCCTGACCACCGCAGGGGTGCTGGGCGTCGAGGTCGGCCTCCCGCCCCCGGGGGTCGACGAGGATCCCGACGACGAGCTCGAGCCCACGGTGGTCACCTACAACGCCTACGCCGCGAACCTCCTCACCGAGCACGGCCTGCGCATCGGGCACGAGCCCGACACCAGGGTGATCACCGACGCGTCGCGCTACCAGCTGGGTGCGCGCGCCGTGGAGCGCTACACCGGTGACATCCAGTTCCTCTCCGACCATCCACCGACCGTCATCCAGAACCTGCTCGCGCTCGACGGAGCCATGAGCGAGCACCTCGTCGGCCCCGAGGAGGTGCTCGCCTTCGACGCGGACGCCCGCCGCGGGTTCCAGCGGGCGTTGGAGGAGGAGGCTGCAGGGAAGAACCGAACGACCTACAAGGATTCAGCGGCGAAGGCCATCTCCGCAGTCGACCGACGTGCCGACCTGATGGGTCTGGTCCGCGCCTACCGGCGACTCAAGTCCGATCTCGGCCTGATGGACTTCTCCGACCAGATCGCGCTGGCGGCGAACCTGGCCGACGAGCAGCCTGAGGTGGGCGCGCTGGAGCGCGCCAAGTTCAAGGTCGTGATGCTCGATGAATACCAGGACACCTCCGTCGCGCAGGCCCAGATGCTGTCCCGGCTGTTCTCCGGGAGGACGGTGGAGGAGGGCCGCGGCCACGCGGTGACGGCGGTCGGCGACCCCAACCAGGCCATCTACGGCTGGCGGGGCGCCTCGGTCTCCAACATCCTCAACTTCGCCGGCACCTTCCCGGCAGCCTCGGGCGCCGTCCCGGTGCTGCCGCTGACCGTCAACCGCCGCTCCGACCAGCGCATCCTCCAGGTCGCCAACCGACTGGCCGCTCCGCTCTACGCCCAGCTCCCCGAGGTGGCCCCGCTCAGCGCCGCGACCGAAGCGCCAGGAGTGGTCACGACCGAGGTCTTCACCACGGCGGACGACGAGCTGGCCTGGCTCGCGGAGAGGGTCCAGGCCGTCCATGGCGAGAAGTGGTCGGAGATCGGGGTGCTGACCCGCGACAACAGCACGGCCGAGGCGGTCTTCGACGCCTTGACCAGCGCCGGCATCCCCGTCGAGATCGTCGGTCTCTCGGGCCTGCTGCGGCTGCCCGAGGTGGCGGAGGTGGTGGCCGTGCTCACGCTGCTGCACGACGTGACCGCCAACCCGTCGGTGCTCACCCTGCTCACCGGCCCGCGGTGGGCCGTCGGACCGCGCGACCTGAGGCTGCTCGGTGAGCGAGCTGCGGAGATCGCCGGGCGTCGGGCCCAGTCCGACGACCGAGGTTCCATCGCCGAGGAGCTGACCGCGATCGCGGACGGGATCGACCCTGCCGAGATGGCCGCCCTCAGCGATGCTCTCGACGATCCTGGTGAGGCGGCGTACTCCGACCAGGCCAGGGAGCGCTTCGGGTTGCTGTCCGCCGAGCTGCGAGCGCTCCGGTCATCGGCGGGAGAGCCGATCCTCGACGTCGTACGCCGCATCATCGACACCACCGGCGTCGACATCGAGCTCGCCTCCTCCACCAGCCCGGCTGCCGGAGCCCGGCGCGACAACCTGGACCTGTTCCTCAAGGCGGTGGCGGAGTTCCAGGCCGTGGACGGCGACGTCACGTTGCCGGCCCTGCTGGCCTACCTGACCGCCGAGGACGACCAGGGCAACGGCCTGGACGTGGCCACCCCGACCGAGGCCGACTCGGTCAAGCTGCTGACGGTCCACCGGTCCAAGGGCCTCGAGTGGGACTCCGTCTTCCTGGTCGGGGTCTGCGAGGGCAAGTTCCCGTCCAGCCGCTCCCGCACCCTGTGGACGTCCTCTCCGGCGGTGCTGCCGGCCCCGTTGCGCGGTGACGCCGCCGACCAGCCGCAGCTGAACGGCTACGACAAGGCTGCCCTCGACGCCTTCCGGGCCGACACCCGGGAGCACGACGCCGAGGAGGAGCTGCGCCTGGGCTACGTCGCGTTCACGCGGGCGGCACACCGGCTCTCGGTGACCTCCTATCTCTGGGGGCAGCGCAAGACCCCGTTCGGTCCCTCCAGCTACCAGGCGCTGATGCGTGACCAGCTGGAGGAGTGGGGCGAGGCGTGCACCTGGATGGACAAGCCCCAGAAGGGTGACGCCAACCCCTACGACGGGGTCGACCTCTCCCGGCCGTGGCCCGCGACCGGCCGGGGGCACGAGGTGGGGCTGCGGATCGCCGCGGCCGAGCTGGTGCACGGCACGTCGCCTGACCTGCCCGACGAGGACCTCGACATGATCGAGGCCGCTCGGGTCGCCGAGTGGGACCAGGAGCTCGAACGGCTGCTCCGCGAGGCACGCGCCGACCGCTCCGGGACGTTCGAGGTGTCCTTGCCGACCAGCCTCTCGGCCACGGCCCTGGCCCGGCTGCGCGACGACCCCGACGCCTTCGCCCGCGAGCTGGCCCGGCCGATGCCCCGGCAGCCCTCGCCCGCCGCACAGTTCGGCACCCGCTTCCACGCGTGGGTCGAGGCCCGCTTCGGTCAGCAGTCGCTGCTCGACCCCGATGACCTCCCTGGCCGCGGGGACCTGGGCATCGACGACGAGGACGACCTGCGCGAGCTGATCGCCACCTTCGAGGCCGGTCCGTTCGGCGACCGGGTGCCGCACGCGGTCGAGGCGCCCTTCGCCCTCGTCCTCGCAGGCCAGGTGGTGCGCGGACGCATCGACGCGGTGTACGCCGAGCCGGGTGGCGGTTGGCTGGTCGTGGACTGGAAGACCAACCGGCAGCAGGACGCCGACGCCCTCCAGCTCGCGATCTACCGGGTCGCGTGGGCCGAGCTGATGGGGGTTCCGCTCGAGCAGGTGCAGGCGGCGTTCCACTACGTCCGATCCGGGGAGACCGTGACGCCGTCCGATCTGCCGGATCGTCAAGGCCTGGAGCGGATCCTGCTGACAGGTGGACAGCCGGTGTAGACCACCTCCCGGTGAATCCGGATTCATCTATGCAAACCGCGCGTACTGGACAAAAATCCTGGAAACGGACCAGTTGGACAGGTGGCGGCGATGTTCGGATCGACGATGTTGCTCACGATCGGGCAGGCCCTCGACCGCGCCAAGGACGACGAGCTCACCGTGCGCCTGCACATCGGCGGTGAATGGGTCACCGGGCGGATCCTGAACAGCGACGGCCACGGCGTGGCCATGCTCGAGCAGAACGGCGACCTGTGCGTGGTCCGCCAGGACACGATCACCGCGGTGCGGCTGCCGTCACGGGCCAACGAGCCCTTCGTGCCCACCCAGCAGAGCGGCCCCTTCCAGCACGAGAGCGGCAGCCTGGACGACCAGCAGGCCTGGGCGATCGGCCAGCACGCGGATCAGGTCTGAGAAGTCCGGTCGGTGCAGGTTTCACCGGCCGGCCGGTGAAACCGGTCGTCGTGCACCGTTGCAACACACCACAACGTCAGGGACAGGTGCACGACCCTGTCCGGTTTGAGGAACCACGTCGTACGCCGAGGCTGGGGCCCTCGCTGGACATGCGAATGTGGCTGGAGCGACGCAGGGGGCACCCACGCGTCCCACCAGCGACATTCGCATGTCGAAGGCCCGCCCAACCCCAGCCGCCCAACCCCAGCCGCCCACACCGCACCAGCCGCCCAACCCCGCCCGGCCGACCGACCCCCCACCCGACCGTCAGGCCTCGCCCAGGCCGGCCGCCAGGGCGATCTCGACCATCGGCGAGTAGGTCTGCTCCCGCTCGTGTGAGGTCGCCTCCTCGCCGGTGACGATGTGGTCGCTCACCGTGCAGATGGCCAGCGCCTGACGTCGATAGGACGCGGCCAATGTGTAGAGCGCGGAGGCCTCCATCTCCACCGCGAGCACGCCGTGGGCCACCATCGGCTCCATCAGCTCGGGCCGCGGTGTGTAGAAGGTGTCGCCGGAGAAGATCAGGCCGACGTGCGCGGTGACGTCGTCACGCGACACCGCTGCGTCGTGGGCGGCCCGCAACAGCGCGAAGTCGGCCACCGGCGCGTAGTCGAGCCCGTGGAACCGCAGCCGGTTCATCGACGAGTCCGTGCACGCGCCCGAGGCGATCACCACGTCCCTCAGCGCGACGTCCTCGGTGAGCGCGCCGCAGGACCCGACCCGGATGATGCGGCGTACGCCGTAGTCCTGGAAGAGCTCGTTGACGTAGATCGACATCGACGGCTGGCCCATCCCCGATCCCTGCACCGACACGGGCTGGCCCTGCCAGGTGCCGGTGAAGCCGAGCATGCCCCTGACCTCGCTGTGGCAGACCGCGTCCTCGAGGAAGTTCTCGGCGATCCAGCGGGCTCGCAGGGGGTCACCGGGCAGCAGCACGGTGGGTGCGATCTGTCCCGGTCTCGCGCCGATGTGGGTGCTCATGCCAGCAGATCCTAGAGCGGGCTAACCTCGCCGACATGGAGTCGACCCCCCTGGAGCCCCTGACCTTGCCGGCCGAGGACGGTGCCTGGCTGGCGTGGGTGAACCACCGGGCGGCGACCGGCCTCAGCGACGCGGGCAACGACGTGTCCGCCCTGAAGAGTGCTCCGGCCGGTGACGGCGCGATCCTGCAGGTGTGGAACGACGTCCAGATCGCCCTGTCGGGCGTCTTCGCGCTGAGCTCGCTGGTCAGCGCCGTACACCCCGACGCGGCGGTGATCGAGGCCGCCGAGTCCTACGAGATCGAGGCCCGGCGGTTCAGCACCGACCTCTACCTCGACGCGGATGTGTTCGCCCAGCTGTCCTCGCTGGAGGGAACCGCCCTGGGCCAGGAGGCTGCGCGCGTGCTCGAGGACTCGCTGCGCACCTTCCGCCGGGCCGGTGTCGACCGGGACGACGCGACCCGGGACCGCCTCCGGGAGCTCAACCAGCGCGCGAGCGAGCTGTCGCAGTCGTTCTCGCGCGGCATCCGTGACGGGCAGCGGACCACCCGGGTCCCGGCCACAGCGCTGGCGGGGCTACCGCAGGACTACGTCGACGACCACCCCGCCGAGGACGACGGCACCGTCGAGATCGGCACGGACTACCCCGACACGCTGCCGTTCCTGACCCATGGCCGCGACCCGGAGACGCGTCGCGCGGTCGCCCACGCGTTCCTCAACCTCGGGTGGCCGGACAACGAGCCCGTCCTGGCGGAGCTGCTCGAGGTGCGCGAGGAGAAGGCCCACCTGCTGGGGTACGACGACTGGCCGAGCTATGACGCCGAGGTCAAGATGATCGCCGAGGGGCCGCGCATCCCGGAGTTCATCGACGAGATCGCGGCGGCCTCCGAGACCGCCGGCCGTCGCGAGATCGCCGAGCTGCTGGACTACGCCCGCGACGAGGGCGAGGACGTCATCGACTTCTCCAACTGGCGCCACTACGTCGAGGCGCTCAAGCGCGACCGGCACGACGTGGACGCCCAGGTCGTACGCCGCTACTTCGACTTCGCCAAGGTTCGCCAGGGACTGCTCGACGTGACCGGACGGCTGTTCGGGCTCAGCTACACGCCCGTCTCGGACCCGACCTGGCACCCCGACGTGACGTCGTACGACGTGACCCTGGACGAGAACGGCCAGCGGCTCGGCCGGATCCACCTCGACCTGCACCCGCGCAAGCGCAAGTTCAACCACGCCGCGCAGTTCACGCTCGTGCCGGGCGTGCTCGGTCGCCAGCTGCCGGAGGGCGTGCTGGTCTGCAACTTCTCGCGCGGCCTGATGGACCCCGACCACGTGGTGACGCTGTTCCACGAGTTCGGCCACCTGATGCACCACGTGCTCGCCGGGCGGCACGAGTGGGTGCGCTTCTCCGGTGTGGCCACCGAGTGGGACTTCGTGGAGGCGCCCTCGCAGCTGCTCGAGGAATGGGCCTGGGACCCCGGTGTGCTCGCGAGCTTTGCCACCGACGCCGAGGGCACGCCGATCCCCGAGGACCTCGTGGTCCGGATGCGCGCGGCCGACGAGTTCGGCAAGGGCTTCCTGGCGCGGACGCAGATGGCGTACGCCGCCATCTCCTACTGGTTCCACCAGGAGCGGCCCGACGACCTGACCGCCGGGATGCAGAGCCTGATGGAGCGCTACAGCCTCGTCGCGCTGGTCCCGGACACCCACTTCCATGCGGGGTTCGGCCACCTCGAGGGCTACACCTCGGCGTACTACACCTACATGTGGAGCCTGGTCATCGCGAAGGACCTGTTCTCGGCGTTCGACCGCGACGACCTCTTCGCCCCCGAGATCGCCCACCGCTACCGCGACACCGTGCTCGCCACGGGTGGCGCCCGGGACGCAGCCGACCTCGTCGAGACGTTCCTCGGGCGGCCGTATGACAACCGCGCCTTCGCCGCGTGGCTCGAGACCGCCCCCCTCGAGACGGCCCCCCTCGAGACGGCCCCGGAGGAGGCACGATGACCGAGTCCGGCCGGGTGCTGCCCCACGTCGCGCTGTCGCAGAACGCCCACGACCGGCATGGCCTGCACCGCACCGACGACGCGTGGCTCGACGAGAGCTTCGCCGACCCGTCCACCCGGGTGCTGGTGATCGCCGGCGCGCGGCTGCGGCCCGTGGACGGCCGGATCACCTGGGTCTCGCCGGACGAGGCGCCGGACGGTCTCCGCGTGCTGCTCGGTGAGCGCGACGGGGTGCAGCACTTCGCCGTCATCGTGCATCCCTCGGAGGCTCCCGGCGACCGTGACGAGTGGGTGGTGCTGCGCGCGATCGTGCAGTCGCTCGCCGACCAGGACCTCGTCGACGCACCGCTGGTGCTGCACGCGATCGGCCTGGCCGAGTGGCACTGGTCGACCCGGCACTGTCCCCGGTGCGGTGGGCCGCTCGAATCGCGCCAGGCCGGACACGTGCTGCGCTGCACGAACTGCGGCAAGGACCAGTTCCCCCGCTCGGACCCTGCCGTGATCATGGTGGTCACCGACGGCGAGCCCGGGAGCGACGAGGAGCGTGCCCTGCTGGGTCGCAGCCCTGCCTGGCCGCAGGGCCGCTACTCCACGCTGGCCGGTTTCGTGGAGCCGGGCGAGACGATGGAGGACGCCGTACGCCGTGAGGTGCAGGAGGAGACCGGCGTGGTCGTCGGCGAGGTGACCTACTTCGGCAGCCAGCCCTGGCCGCTGCCGGCCAGCCTGATGGTCGGGTTCACTGCGCGCGCCACCCAGACCGAGATCGACGTCGACGGCTCGGAGATCGAGGAGGCGCAGTGGTTCACCCGCGAGGAGATGCGCACCGAGGCGGAGTCGGGTCGGCTCGTGCTCCCGGGAGGCGTCTCGATCTCACGGTCGCTGATCGAGAGCTGGTACGGCGGGACGCTGCCCGGCCAGTGGTGAAGGGGCCAGTGGTGAAGGGGCCAGTGGTGAAGGAGCCAGTGGTGACACGGCTCAGCTGGGGTTGAGCGCGCGCCAGGACACGTCCTCGAGTGAAGGCCTCACCGACGCATCATGCCCCTCGGCTCAGAGGCTGGCGAGCTTGTTCTTGACCTGGGCCAGGGAGGGGTTCGTGTGGGCGGTGCCGTCGCTGAAGACCAGGGTCGGAACCGTCTGGTTGCCGTTGTTGGCGGACATCACGATCTCGACGGCGGCCGGGTCCTGCTCGATGTCGACCACGTCGTAGGCGATGCCCTCGCGGTCGAGCTGGCTCCTGAGCCGGTGGCAGTACCCACACCAGGGGGTGGTGTACATGATGAATCCGGCCTTGGTCTCCACAGCTGTGGACTCCTGGGTCACTGAGTGTCCTCTCTCGCGTCTACGCTCGACTCCGGTCCAACACCACGACGACGGAGAACATTTCCGATGCATGCCGACGAACTGCTCAGCGCGCTCGATCCGGAGCAGCGCGAGGTCGCCACGGCGCTGCGCGGACCCGTGCGCGTGCTCGCCGGCGCCGGCACCGGCAAGACCCGCGCGATCACCCACCGGATCGCCTACGGCGTCGCCTCGGGGGTCTACAACCCGATGGAGGTGCTCGCGGTCACCTTCACCACCCGGGCGGCCGGCGAGATGCGCACCCGCCTGCGCTCGATGGGCGCCTCCGCGGTCCAGGCCCGCACGTTCCACTCCGCCGCGCTGCGCCAGGTGCGCTACTTCTGGCCCAAGGTGTACGGCGGCCAGCCGCCCGAGCTGACCGCCTCCAAGATCCCGATCGTCGCCGGTGCCGCGCGACGCAACCGGGTCGACGTCAACCAGGCGGCCCTGCGTGACCTGGCCAGCGAGATCGAGTGGGCCAAGGTCAGCAACGTCCGGCCCGACGACTACGAGCGGATCGCGCCCGGCCGCGGCCGCGAGGTCAGCGGCCTCGACGCCTCGACCGTGGCGCACGTCTTCGGCAGCTATGAGGAGCTCAAGCGCGACCAGGGCCGGATGGACATGGAAGACGTGCTGCTCATCGGGGCGGCCCTGCTCAGCGAGGACGACCGGGTCGCCGCCGAGGTGCGACGGCAGTACAAGTGGTTCACCGTCGACGAGTTCCAGGACGTCAGCCCGATCCAGTCGGCCCTGCTCGACCTGTGGCTCGGCGGCCGCGACGAGATCTGTGTCGTGGGTGACCCCGCCCAGACGATCTACTCCTTCGCCGGTGCC
Organism: uncultured Actinomycetota bacterium; assembly: GCA_963782305.1. Classification (GTDB taxonomy): domain Bacteria; phylum Actinomycetota; class Actinomycetes; order Propionibacteriales; family Nocardioidaceae; genus Marmoricola. The sequence continues at coordinate 309,432 of CAWAJJ010000004.1, forward strand.
CGGGCCAGCTATCTCACGGACTTCCCGGCCCGGTTCGAGGGCGTGACCAACGTGGAGCTGGTGCGCAACTACCGCTCGACGCCGCAGGTGATCGAGGCCGCCAACTCGCTCCTCAAGGGCTCCGCCACCGCGAGCGTGCTGCTGCGCTCCCAGCGCGAGGCCGGGGCCGCGCTGACGTGGCGGGAGGCCACCGACGAGGTGGCCGAGGCCGAGGCCGTCGCCGAGGAGGTCAGCCGGCTGATCAAGCAGGGCGTCCCCCTGAGCGAGATGGCGATCCTGTTCCGCATCAACGCCCAGTCGGAGACCTTCGAGGAGGCGCTGACGGCCAGGGGCATCGCCTACGTCGTACGCGGTGCGGCGCGGTTCTTCGAGCGCCAGGAGGTCCGTCAGGCGCTGGCCCTGATGCGCGGCCAGCTGCGCGCCGAGTCCGAGGCGTCGGACGAGCTGGTCGACCAGGTGCGCGGGGTGCTCTCCGGGATGGGCTGGTCGACCGAGGCGCCGACCGCCCGCGGCCAGGCGCGCGACCGGTGGGAGTCGCTCCAGGCGCTGGTCTCCCAGGCGACCGTGCACGTGGCGGGCGAGACCGCCGAGGAGCGGGTGCCCACCCTCGCGAGCTTCGTCGCCGAGCTCGACCGCCGGGCCCACGAGCAGCACGCGCCCGTGGCCGAGGGCGTCACCCTGGCGACGCTGCACGCCGCGAAGGGCCTGGAGTGGGACGCCGTGTTCCTGTGCGGGATGCAGGAGGGGTCGATGCCGATCACCTACGCGGACACCCCTGCGGCCGTGGAGGAGGAACGCCGGCTGCTCTACGTCGGCGTCACCCGCGCTCGCGCCCACCTGTGGATCTCCTGGTCGCTGGCGCGCAACCCCGGGGGACAGGCGCGGCGCAAGCCGTCCCGGTTCCTCGCGGGCCTGCGCCCCGAGTCGGCCACCGACCGCGCCGACGGCGCGGGGTCTGCCCGCGGTTCCCGCCACCGCGGCAAGAAGGCCGCTGTCTGCAAGCAGTGCCAGAAGCCGCTGGCCAGCTCGCGCGAGCGCAACCGCGGCTACTGCCAGGACTGCCCGGTGCCCTACGACGAGGAGCTGTTCGAGCTGCTGCGGTCCTGGCGCAAGGAGCAGGCCGAGGCCCAGAGCGTCCCCGCCTTCGTGGTGTTCTCCGACGCCACCCTCGAGGCGCTCGCCGAGGTCAAGCCGACCGACCGTCGGGGCCTGCAGTCGATCAACGGCATCGGCAAGACCAAGCTCGACAAGTACGCCGACCAGCTGCTCGAGATCATCAGCTGACCGGCTCGCCGTACAGGCGGTTCTCGAGCTTTTCAAGAAACTCGCAATAAATCATTTGCGCCCCTCATCTGAGGCGGCGTACCGTCACATCTGTTCACAGGGCCTCGAGCCCACCACGACCCGAAGGAGGTGCGACATGGATTCCAACATCGAGATCACCCCGACCGTTCTGCGGCCGGCTTTTGTCGCGCCCACCCTCGCTGGTTCCGTGGCCGGAGTCTGCCCGCAGACCGGCTACAGCCCGGTGGACCTCCACGTCCAGGACAACGCTGCCGCCAAGTTCTGGGCCGTCCGCTCCGCCGCCGGCATGGCCACGGGTTTCCGCTCCTCCTGGAGTCCTCTGATCACTTGAGTCCACGCACTCACACATCAGCAGCCTCCAGGCCGCGGAACCCCACCGGGATCCGCGGCCTTTGTGTTTCCCAAAACCTGAGTCGAAACAAATCAGCACACATCACGAGGAGGTGACCTGGATGCGCACCAGCGCTGTCCACCAGGAGGGCATCGACGAGTCCGAGCTGCCGTGCCGGAACGCGGACCCGGAGCTGTACTTCGCGGAGTCGCCCAGCGACGTCGAGCTCGCGAAGGCCAACTGCCAGGCCTGTCCGGTCCGGGCGGAGTGCCTCGCGGGCGCTCTCGAGCGGCGTGAGCCGTGGGGTGTCTGGGGTGGTGAGCTGTTCCTCTCCGGAGTGGTGATCCCCCGCAAGCGCCCCCGGGGCCGACCCCGCAAGGACGCCCTCCCTGTCTCCATCCCGGCTCAACAGACCGTTCACGAAACAGGCCCCACCGCAGCCGTCACGGCCGCCTAGGGGAGCCGGGACCCATGACCAGAACACATCCCAGAACGGAGTACGACGATGAGCTTCACCTCATACGACCTGGCGCGCGCCCACAACGACGCGCTGCTGGTCGAGGTCGAGGAGAGCCGCCGCGCCAGTCGCGCGGCTGCCGCCCATCGGCTGCAGCGCCGGGCAGCGCGGCTGTCCCAGCGTGCCGAGCGGGTCAGCCGCAAGGCCGAGCAGGCAGCCTCGCGAGCCCGTCTCGCCGTCGCCCGCGTCATCTGACGCGGCCGCCAGCGGGCAGGCAGCGAACCTCGACCGCCACCGAGAGCTGAGCCCCGGGAACACGACGTTCCCGGGGCTCAGCCATGTCTGGGTCATGTTCGGGGGCCATGTCCGGGCCTATCGTGGGGGTGTGGTCACCTGCTCCTTCTGCGGTACGACGGTCGAGGCCGAGACCCCGCCGATCACCTGGATCTCGGCGGTCGAGAACGGCAAGCGCCGGTGGTTCTGCGACGACTGCTCCCGCACCCACCTGCGGGCGATGGAGGGCAAGCTCGACTCGGAGTGGTGGTGAGCCTCAGGCGACGAAGCCCGGGAACGAGTCCCGCAGCACCTGGCGGAACGGCACCCGCGCCTCGAGCTGGCTGAGCACGCCGACCCCGCCGGCGAAGGTCCGGTGGATGAGCATGTACGCCGGCGGCAGGTTCAGCCGCAGCATCGCGGCGTACGCGTCTCCCTTGGGATCGTTGATCCGCTTGAACTGGTCCTGCATCCAGGCCCGTGAGAACTGGAACTCCTCCACGCTGGCCGGCTCGATGAACGGGCCGAGGTAGGAGCGCAGCTGGTCGGCGTCGACCCGGATCCGTTCGCGGATGAAGCCCTCGTTGCGCAGCGCCGTCACCAGCTGCTCGTAGTCCTCCATCGTCGCGATCCGGATCAGCGCCCCGAGCGAGCGGGGGAGCTGGCGTTCGGGCAGCCGGGCCACCGCGCCGAAGTCGAGGACGCCGAGCTTGCCGGGCTTCCCGTCGGCCTCGGGCAGCAGCCGGAAGTTGCCGGGGTGCGGGTCGGCGTGCAGCATCCCGGTGCGGCTGGGCGCACCGAACATGAACCGCAGGAACCGGTAGCCGTAGTGGTCCCGCTCCTCCTGGGTCCCCTCACGGATCGTGCGGGCCAGGGAGTCCGAGCTCTGCATCCACTCGGTGACCAGCACGGTCCCGGCCGAGGCGACCACATCGGGGATGACGATGTCGGGGTCGTCGCGGAACTCCTGGGCGAAGGTGCGCTGGGCCTCGGCCTCGAGCTGGTAGTCGAGCTCCTCGACGGCGCGGGCCTGGAGCTCGGCGACCAGCGGCTTGATGTCGATGCCGGGGATCAGCGGCCCCAGCCCTCGGGCGACGCGAGCGATCTGGCGCAGGTCGGAGGTCAGCGCCTCGGCGGAGCCGGGGTACTGCACCTTGACCGCCACCTCACGGCCGTCGGACCACCGGCCCTTGTGCACCTGGCCGATCGAGGCGGCCGCTGCGGGCACCGGGTCGAGCTCGACGAGATGGTCCTTCCAGTCCGCGCCCAGCTCGCGGGCGAGGATCTCGCGGACGGTCATCGTCGGCATCGGCGGGGCCGAGTCCTGCAGCTTCGTCAGCTGCTCGCGGTAGGGCGCGGCGAGCTCGTCGGGCAGTGCTGCCTCGAAGATCGACATCGCCTGGCCGAACTTCATCGCCCCGCCCTTGAGGTCACCCAGCGTGCGGAAGAGCTGCTCGGCGGTGCGCTGCTGGACCTCGGTGAGCACGGACTCGGCCGAGGCGCCGCCGATCCGGCGGCCGAAGCCCCAGGCCGTGCGCCCGGCGTACCCCAAGGGCAGCGCAGCGAGCTTCGCGGTGCGCGCGACTGCCTTGCGGGGGAGCTCGCTCACGCGAGTGCTCGGCTCGAGGGACGGGTCATTTCCCAATTGTGCCTGATGGCAGGGCATCGGCCGCCCAGCAACATCCACAACGCGGATGTCGCAACCATTCCTGTTCGTGGCGATTCGCCGGGTCGGACGACAGGTTCAGGGTCCGCGACCACGTCGAGGGCTCCCGCCCGCCCAGGTGGGCGACCACGTCACGGACCACCCAGGCCACCGCCACCGCTGCCAGCGCCGGGTCCAGGTCGGGGACTCCGTCTGGTCGCGCCTGCGCGGTGGCGCGGACGTAGCGGGACGTGACCGCGACGTGGTCCGGGTCGTGCACGCTCGCGTGCGCGTCGATGCACCGCAGGCAGGCGGTCGTGCCGGGGACCACGAACGGCCCGAGGATCGCACCCCCGTCGACCAGGCGTACGACGACATGGCTGGTCCCGCGTCGTACGAGCGGGTCGAGCCGCTCGCGCTCGAGCTCGCCGGCGCTGAGCACGATGACGGCGTCCGCGTCGTACGGCGACGGGGTGGTGGCGACCCCGACGGCGCCGAGCAGCGCACGCACATCGGGGAGACCGGGGACGTCGAGGCGGCCCAGCACCGCCACCGTCCGTCGAGCCGGGACGCGCGCCTGCTCCCAGGTCAGGCACCCGCTGCGCTCGAGGTGGTCGAGCACGTCGGCGACCTCGGGGCCAGCCTCGGCGGGTCGGTGCTCGAGGAGCGCCGAGAGTGCCTGCTCGACGGTCTCGGTGCGGGGCAGCAGCGCCCGGCGTCCGTCGTACAGCCCGATCTGGAGGTGGTCCCTCCCACGTCGGACCACGCGCAGGCCGGGGGCGAGATGGGGCGCGAGGGCGGGGGAGGTGCATGCCCGGACCGTAGGCGGGCTCCGGGGGACGGAGGCCGGGCCATCCACAGGGGACGCGGAACGGGCGTGGAAACGGCGACGGCGGGACCCCTCCGAAGAGGGATCCCGCCGTGTCTCGTCGGCTGAGCTGGGACTGCTTGTGCTCAGGCCTTGCCGAGGATGCGGTTCAGGTTGGTGCCGCAGACCGGGCAGACGGCCTTGGCCATCCGGGTGCCCTTGTCGTTGACCCTGACCTCGCCGCTTGCCTCGCGCTTCTCCTTGCACTTCACGCAGTAGAACTCGCCGCTCCAGGTTTCCGCCATGACGGCCTCCTTCATAGTTCGTATCGGTCGTCTCGGCGGGAGGGTCTAGGGGAACCCGCCGGGGGTTCGGTGCTGTCGAACCTCAATCGACACTAGACCACGCTCAGGCTCAATCCACGCAGGGGAGGGCCGGGCCGCCAGGCGTGTCCCGCGGCGGTAATCTCCGCCCATGGCACCCGAATCCGACCAGACGACCCCCTTCGAGCACCTTCGCCTGGAGCGCCCGGCCGAGGGCGTTGCCAGGTTGGTCCTCGACAACCCGTCCCAGCGCAACGCGATGTCGGACGCGATGACCGCCTCCTGGGTGGCGGCCGTCGACGAGCTGGCGGCGGACCGCTCGGTGCGGGTGGTGGTGGTCACGGGCGAGGGAAGCGCCTTCTGCTCGGGTGGGAACACCGGGTGGATCGCGAGCGAGCCCGAGGCCGAGGTCGACTACCTGCGCACCCGGATGATGGCGTTCTACCGGGCCTGGCTCTCGATCCGGAAGCTCGAGGTCCCCACCATCGCCGCCGTCAACGGCCACGCCATCGGTGCCGGCCTGTGCCTCGCCCTGGCCTGCGACATCCGGTATGCCGCGGAGGGGGCCAAGCTCGGGGCGCCGTTCGTGAAGCTGGGGATGAACCCCGGCATGGCGGCGACCTACCTGCTGCCCAACGCGGTGGGCGAGGCGAACGCCCGCGAGCTGCTGCTCACCGGTCGCACCGTGGAGGCCGAGGAGGCGCGACAGCTCGGACTCGTCTCGCGGGTCTTCGCGGCCGACGACTTCGCCGCGAGCGTCGACGAGATCGCGGTCGGCATCGCCGCCACCGCCCCGATCGCGAGCCGCTACACCAAGGTCGCGCTGCGCGACGGCGGCCACCAGGACTTCGAGTCGTGCGTGCAGTGGGAGGCGCTGGCACAGCCGGTGACGCTCGCCACGGCCGACCTGCAGGAGGGCATCGCCGCCGCCCGGGACAAGCGCGCCCCGAGCTTCAAGGGCGTCTAGGCCTTCGCGCGGCCATCGGTGGCGGTCCTGCAGGATGGTGCTCGAGCCGGGGGAGCATGCTCCTGACCAGGTCTGACTTCTCGAGGTAGCCGTGGGCGCCGGCGTTCAGGGCACCCTGCCCGGCCGTCGCGAACGGATAGCCCGAGATCATCACCACGACGGCGCTCGGCGCCGCCTCGCGGATCAGCGGCAGCGCCTGCATGCCGTCCATGACGGGCATCGCGATGTCGAGCAGCACCAGGTCCGGTTGCTGGGTCCTGGCCTCGTCGACTGCCTCCTGGCCCTCCGACGCGGTGGCGACGACCTGCCACCCATCGGGGTGGCGCTCGATCACCAGGCTGATCAGGTCCCGCAGGTCTGCGGAGTCGTCCACGACGAGGACGTTGACGTTCTTCCTCATGGAGCCTCCGGCGCGGCCGCGGTGCTGCGTACGGCGGTCCCGGGCTGGACCTGGTGGTCGACGGCGAGCTCGCCGATCCAGCGCCGTGCCTGCAGCGAGGTGCTGGCGATCGCCTTGCGGGCATCCGCGAAGCGCTCCAGGTCGAGGGCCATCTCGGCGGTCACCAACCCCTGCACGATGGTGTCGTTGACCTCGCGGGCGACCCGTTGCCGCTCCGCCTGGGCAGCGTCTTCCGCCACCTGCCGCTCCACCTGCTTCTGCATGGTGAGGTCGGTGAAGACCAGGCACCGGACCAGGACCCCGTCGAGGTCGAGAGCGGTGGCGGCCACGAGGACGGGTACGCCGTCGTGGCCGGTGTTGCCAGCGAGGGTGAGCTCGGCGCGGCGCGTCTCGGGGGCCTCCGTGCCCAAGAGCCTGACCAGGCTCTCCTGTTGGGCAGTGCCGACGTAGTCAGTGATGTCGCGACCGATCATCGTGTCGCGATCGATGCCCAGGAAGTGGGCGAGCTGGGGGTTGGCGAACAGGATGACCCCACGCTCGGAGACGGTCACAGCCCCCTCGCCCATCCGCTCCACGATGACGCGGTAGGGCCGGTCGGCGCTGGTCAACGTGTAGACCTGCTCCTGCTCCGGGTTGCCCATCACGACCGCGTCCACGCCACCGCTGCTGATGGCGCCCAGCGTGTCCTGGAGGTAGGAGATCTGTCGGCGCAGCTCGCTGAGGTCGGCCTCGACGCCTTCCTCGAACTCGTCCTTGGTGGTCATGTGGCGGTGCCTCCCTCGGTCGGGGGTGCCGAGACGGAATGGGTGGGGGCCAGGTCCAGCCCGGAGCGAACCCGGCGAGCGTCGGTCAGGTGGCCGACCAGGTGCCGGAGCGGGGCCGGTGAGTGCTTGACCAGCGTCGGGAGGGCCAGGATGTGGTCGCGGAGCACCAGCTCCGGGTGGTCGGACGCGTTGAGAACGGTGAGGTCCACGATCCCGGCGAGGTCGTCGTCGCAGATCTCCCGGACCGTCATGATGGCCTCCGCCGACCGCGGCGACGCGCCGTTGACGTAGAGCGTCAGTTCCCAACGCTCGGGCGAGAACTCCGCGCTCACGGCGTGGAACCCCCGAGGGGACGCACCTGGAGGCCGACCAGGACCCGGTCGGTGTCGGACAGGTCGCCGATGATCTTGCGGATCGGCTCGGGCAGCTTGCGGACGAGGGTCGGCACCGCGATGATCTCGTCGCCACGCGCGAGCGAGGGATTGACCAGGAGGTCGATCACCTCCACCCGGTAGCGGCCGGCGAGATGCTCGTCGCAGACCTTGCGCAGGTTGTCCAGCGCTCGCACCGACCGGGGTGACTGGCCGGCAACGTAGAGGCGCAGGTCGTACATGGGTGCACCGTCGGCCGCGTTGCCAGCCTCGTTGATGTCGTCGGAGAAGTCGTCGGACTCAGTGTTCCTGGTCTCGTCCTCGCTCACGGTTCGCCACCGCTGTCCAACGCCTGGTCACCCGAGCGCTCACGTCCCTGCGAGGCACGCACGGCCACACCCGAGGCGCGGCCCTCGGCCTCCGAGGCCACGAACCGCTCGAACTCGGCGTTCTCCGCCGTGAGCTGGGCCTGCAGGGCCGCCACCTGGGCCTGCAGGGCCGCGGCCCGTTGGGCCAGCTCCTGGCGACGACGTTCCGTCTCGTCGGCTCGGGTGGTCTGGGCGAGGTGCTCCCACGAGATCTGCTCGATCCGCTCCGACCCGGTGAGCACTCCGTTGGGGCCGACGTAGACGTCGAGGAGCTCGGCACCGTCATCGGTGAGGACGAACTCACGCACCTGGTTGGAGTGGGCGGAGCCACGACTCTTGATCACGAACAGCAACCGGTTGCGCTCGCCGTTGCTCTCCTGGTTGCGCAGCAGCAGCCAGGTGTCGACAAGGGAGGAGACGTCCACCTCGCTCGACTCCTGGCTCTCGCCGTGGGTCAGGGTCGTCATCACAGTCGTGATCCCGCGCCCCTTCAGCAGGTCGAGGTCACGGGAGATCGCCGAGGTCGTGTCGCCGCGCGCGCCGGCGTGCGTGAGGCTGGCGACCGCATCGAGCACCACCAGCTGGGGCTCGTGGTCGTCGAGCAGTCGATGCAGCATCGCGAGGTGCTCCTCGAAGCCGAAGGCCGTCGGCCGGATGGCTCGCACCTGCAGCAGTCCCGCGTCGATCCAGCGCTGCAGGTCGATGCCGATCGACCGCATGTTGCGGACGAGCTGGGCCGGTGACTCCTCGAAGGAGAAGAAGAGCGCCTTCTCGCCGCGCTCGCACGAGGCATCGGCCATCATCGCGCCGATGCTGGTCTTGCCTGTGCCGGCAGTGCCACTGATCATCACCGACGAGCCGCGGTAGACGCCGCCGACCAGCATCTCGTCGAGCCTGGTGATGCCGGTGGTGACGCGCTCCTCGGAGGCGTGGTAGTTCAGGCCGACCGAGGTGATCGGGACGACGACCAGGCCCTGCTCGGTGATCAGGAACGGGTACTCGTTGGTGCCGTGCAGGGAGCCGCGGTACTTCACCACGCGCAGCCGGCGCGTGGAGATCTCGTCGTCGACCCGGTGGTCCAGGGTGACGACGCAGTCCGAGACGTACTCCTCGATGCCGAACCTCGTCAGGTTGCCCAGCTTGCCGCGCTCCCCGGTGATCACGACGGTCAGGTCGCGCTCCTTGAGCCACCGGAACAGCCGGCCCAGCTCGCCCCGGATGATCGCCTCGTTGGGCAGCGCGCTGAAGAGCAACTCGATGGTGTCGAGCACCACCCGCTTGGCGCCGACTGCGTCGACGGCCATCTGCAGCCGGATGAACAGGCCCTCGAGGTCGAAGTCGCCGGTCTCGATGATCTCGGCCGGGTCGAGGCGGAAGGCGTCGATGGCCAGCAGGCCATCGTCCTGGAGCTGCTCGAGGTCGAAGCCGAGTGAGGCCACGTTCGTGGACAGGTCGCTCTGCGACTCCTCGAAGGCCATCAGCACCCCGGGCTCGCCGTAGTCGCGGGCGCCACGGACCAGGAACTCGATCCCGAACATCGTCTTGCCCGAGCCTGCTGCACCGGTGACCAGCGTCGGTCGACCCCGGGGCAGACCACCGTTGGTGATCTCGTCGAAGCCCTTGATGCCGGTCGGCAGCCTTCTGCGGTCCGCTCAGAACCCGCGGCTCATCTGCCGTCGGTTCGGCCTGCGTCGTCATCGGCTCACCACGTCCACCTCTGCAGTCTCTCCCGCCACATGCCCTTTTGGGGGCCTTCATCGAGATGGGTATACCCAGTCCGGGTGGTTTGCGCACATTCGTCGTGATGCGTGCTGCTGGTTGCGGTCCCGGACGGAAAAACGAGCCTCGGAGACACGAAAACGAGGCCCCCGATGAGACTTCTGCGTTTGCCTTCCCCTTGCGAACGCAGAAGCGGCTCATCGAGGGCCCCTTCTGGGCGGTAACGCTAGTGAGCCAATCCGCGCGGGTCAATGCGGTGGGGCAACCTGTGGTGCGCTGGTTACACACCGGCTGTGGATAACCCTGTGGACAGCGTGTGGAGGACCGGGCCTGTGCTGTGGATCACAGGAGGCGCGCCACAATGTCTGGGTGACCGGAGCAGACGACGAGAAGCTGGCCGGCGACTACGCCGGGGGTGCGGTCGGGGCCCTGCGCCGGATCGCGTTCCTGCTCGAGCGCAGCCGGGCGGAGACCTACAAGGTCAAGGCGTTCCGCGCGGCGGCGGAGACGATCCTGCCGCTCGGCGACGAGGTCGGCGAGCGGGTGCGGGCGGGGACGCTGCGCGAGCTGCCGGGCATCGGCGCCTCCACGGCCGAGGTGATCGAGGCCGCCGTCGAGGGGCGTACGCCGGACCGGCTGGCCAAGCTCGAGCGGGAGACCGGCGGCCCGCTCGTCGAGGGCGGGGAGGAGCTCCGCGCGCTGCTGCGCGGCGACCTGCACTCGCACAGCGACTGGTCCGACGGCGGCTCGCCGATCGAGGAGATGGCCTTCACCGCGATCGAGCTGGGTCACGACTACCTCGTGCTCACCGACCACTCGCCCCGGCTCACCGTGGCCAACGGCCTCTCGGTGGCCCGGCTGACCCGCCAGCTCGGCGTGGTCGAGGCGGTCAACGAGCACCTCGGCGGGTCCTTCCGGCTGCTCAAGGGGATCGAGGTCGACATCCTCGACGACGGGTCGCTCGACCAGACCGACGAGATGCTGGGGCGGCTCGACGTACGCGTCGCCTCGGTGCACTCCAAGCTGGCGATGGACAAGGACCCGATGACCCGCCGGATGGTCGCGGCGGTGCACAACCCGTTCACCAACGTCCTCGGTCACTGCACCGGACGCCTGGTCACCGGCAACCGGGGCAAGCGCAAGCAGTCGGAGTTCGACGCGAAGAAGGTGTTCGCGGCCTGCCTGGAGACCGGCACGGCCGTCGAGATCAACTCCCGCCCCGAGCGCCGCGACCCGCCCACGGACCTGCTGCAGCAGGCCATCGACATGGGCTGCCTGTTCTCCATCGACAGCGACTCCCACGCCCCGGGCCAGCTGGACTTCCTGTCCTACGGCTGCGCCCGCGCCGAGGAGCTCGGCCTGGAGCCCGACCGGATCGTGAACACCTGGCCGCTCGAGAAGCTCCTGGAGTGGGCGAAGCCCGCCTGAGGTTTCGACAGGCTCAACCGACGGAGTCAGGGCTCGTCCGACGGAGTCAGAGCTGCAGCCAGGTCAGCACGGCGCGCACCCGGCGGTGGTCGTCCTCGCCGATGGGCAGGTCGAGCTTGGTGAAGATGTTGTTGATGTGCTTGGCGACGGCCTTCTCGGAGACCACCACGTGACGTGGCGATCGCGGTGTTGGACCGCCCCTCCGCCATCAGGGCGAGCACCTCGCGCTCGCGCGGGGTGAGCCGGTCGACGGGGCGGCTCTGGCTCCGCGCCATGATCGAGGCGACCACCTCGGGGTCGAGGACGGTGGCGCCGGCGGCCACTCGTCGGAGGCCGTCCACGAACTCGGCCACGTCGGAGACGCGGTCCTTGAGCAGATAGCCGACGGCTCCCTCGCCGCTGGCGAGGAGCTCGCGGGCGTAGAGCCGCTCGACGTACTGCGAGAGCACCATCACCGGGAACCCCGGCCGCGCGGCCCGCACCGAGATCGCGGCGACGAGGCCCTCGTCGGTGTGCGTCGGCGGGAGGCGTACGTCGACCACGGCGGCCTCGGCCTCCGGATCAGCCAGTGCTGTGGCGAGGTCCGCAGCGTTGTCGACCGCATGCAGGACGGTGAAGCCGCTGTGCTCGAGGAGCTGGATCAGGCCGGCTCGGAGGAGGGCGTGGTCTTCGGCGAGGACAAGTCGCACGGCACCTCCAGGCTGACCAGGGTCGGGCCGCCTTCCGGGCTCGACACCCTCATCGTGCCGTCGAACGCCGCCAGCCGCCGCATCACGCCCAGCATGCCGGTTCCCCGCGCCGGGTCGGCGCCACCGCGCCCGTCGTCGCCGACGACGGCGCGCAACGCGCCCTCCTCGTGGTCGAGGGTCACCCAGGCACTGGTCGCTCCCGAGTGCTTGCCGACGTTGGCCAGGCACTCGGCGATCGCGAAGTAGACCGCCGACTCGATCGGCTCCGGTGGGCGGGCGTCGAGGGAACCGGTGACCTCGACGGGGACGGGCATGTCCAGGGCGAGTGACTCGACGGCGCCACTGAGACCTCGGTCGGCGAGCACCGGCGGGTGGATGCCGCGCACGACCGAGCGCAGGTCGCTGAGCGCGGCGGAGGTCGTTGCCCGGGCGTCGCTGACCAGCTGCCGGGCGCCGTCCGGGTCGCTGGCGAAGAGGGAGTCCGCGAGACCGAGGCTCATCGACAGGGCGACCAACCGGGCCTGCGCGCCGTCGTGCAGGTCGCGCTCGAGGCGACGCAGCTCGGCGGCTGAGTGGTCGAGGGTCTCGGCGCGGGTCTCGGTCAGCACCTGCACCCGCTGCTCGAGCTGCTCGGCGTGCCCATAGCTGAGGAACCAGCGGTCCATCGCGGAGCGGGCGCGCATGATCGGCTCGACCCCGAACCACCACAAGGCCCCGGTGACCACGAGCAGGAGCAGCAGCACCGAGACCAGGGACAGCGCGAAGCCCAACGTCCAGGCGGCGAGCACCCAGGCGAGGTCGCGCCAGGTCATCGGGTCGGAGGCCCAGCCGACGAGCCGCGGGATCAGCCCGCCGGGTCGGGTGGGCAGGTACTGCGGGACCAGCGGGGTGCCGAGCACGCGTCCGGCCATCAGGCGGTGCTGGTTGGCCACCCAGCGCAGCGACGGGAGGGTCAGCAGCAGCACCGGGATGCCGATCACCGCGAGGGAGAGCGCTCCGCCGACGACGGTGAGCACGAAGAGCAGGAGTGCAGGCACCAGCAGCACCAGCTGCGCCGCGGCGTACGCCGTCATCCGCAGCCGGCCCGGAGGAAGTGCCGGAGGAAGTGCCGGAGGAAGTGGTGCCGTGCTCATGGACCCCATTGTTTCCGACATCCGGCGTTCGGGCGGTGGTGCTGGCACCACCAACGACTGGGGTGCGTGCGCCACAGACGCGAACGCGCCGCGCTCACGAGGATCGGAGGACAGCCAGAAACAGCCCTTCAGGAGGCGTCATGTCCACGAGCAGCAGCCGCAATCCCCTCACCGTGATCCCGCTCCGCGCCGCCCGTTGGAGTGCCACCCATCCCTGGCGGGCGATCCTCGCCTGGCTCACCTTCGTCCTCGTGGCGGTCGGGCTGGCGGTGATGGTGCCGACCCAGGACACGACCGACAGCGACTACCGCCTCGGTGAGTCGGGACGCGCCGACGCCTGGGTGCACGAGGCGGGGCTCGAACTCGCCGGACAGCGAGAACGTGCTGATCAACGCCCGCGGGAGCGCCACCATCGACACCACTGCCGCGGAGTCCGCAGCCCAGCAGATCCGCGACGGGATGCGCGAGGTGAAGGGCGTCGCGTCGGTGACCGAGCCGCAGTGGAGCCCCGACCACACGGCGCTGCTGCTCTCCGCACAGCTCGCCAAGGACCAGGACGACCCCGCCGGTCTGCAGAAGGTGACCGACCGGGTGCAGGCGGCCAACCCCACCCTGCAGGTGCGCGAGGCCGGCGACCTGACCATCGACCAGGGCATCAACGACCGGGTCGGCGAGGACCTCTCCTCCGCCGAGGGCATCAGCCTCCCGGTGACCCTGATCCTGATGCTGCTGGCGTTCGGAGCCCTGATCGCCGCCGGCATCCCGGTGCTCCTCGCGGCCACCAGCGTGGCCGCGACCATCGGACTGATCGCGCCGCTGTCCCACCTGGTCCACGCGGAGGGCACCGTCAGCAGCATGATCGTGCTGATCGGGATGGCCGTCGGCGTCGACTACTCGCTGTTCTACCTCAAGCGTGAGCGCGAGGAACGTGCCGCCGGTCGCAGCACCCTCGACGCCGTGGAGATCGCCGCCCAGACCTCGGGACACTCGATCCTCGTCTCCGGTGGCGCTGTGATCGCCTCGATGGCCGGCCTGTTCGTGATGGACGACGCGACCTTCAACTCCCTGGCCACCGGCGCGATCATGGTCGTCGCGGTCGCCGTGCTCGGCTCGATCACGGTGCTGCCCGCGCTGCTCGTCAAGCTCGGCCGCTGGGTCGACCGCCCGCGCGTCCCGCTGCTGTGGCGGCTGAACCGTCGCATCGGCCGCGGCGGCATCAGCACGCGCATCCTGGGCCCCGTCGTACGCCGCCCCGTGGTCGCGCTGGTCATCTCCGGCGCCGCCGTCATCCTGCTGGCGCTGCCCGCCCTCGGGCATGAAGATCCACTCGGGCAACCTCGAGACCCTGCCCGCGGACATCCCGCAGGTGCAGACCTTCCAGCGGCTCACCGAGGAGTTCCCGGTCGAGGGGACCACGGCCTCGCTGGTGGTCCGAGCGCCGGCCTCGGACCGGGCGGCCGTCGGCGCTGCGCTGACGTCGCTGGACCGCGCGGCGGTGAAGACCTCCTCGTTCGTGGAGTCGGGCCGCGACCCGGTCCGGGTCTCCGAGGACGGCACCACGTCGGTGCTCGAGCTCGCCATCCCGTTCGAGGAGTCCGACCCCAAGGTGGACCGCGCGATCGAGTCCCTGCGGACCGACCTCGCGCCGGCCGCGCTGAAGGGTCTGGACGCGACGTACGCCGTGGGCGGCGACGCCGCGGAGTCGCTCGACTACGCCGAGCAACCAGAACGCCGAGGCTCCCGATCGTGATCGGGGTGGTGCTGCTGCTGACGATGCTGATGATGGCGTTCGCCTTCCGGAGCGTGCCGATCGCGCTGATCTCCACCGCGCTGAACCTCGCCTCGGTCGGGGTGGCGTTCGGGATCCTGACGCTGGTGTTCCAGCACGGCTGGGGGGCCGGAGCGCTCGACTTCACCAGTCCGGGGTTCGTGATCTCGTGGATCCCGCTGTTCGTGATGGTGGTGCTGGTCGGGCCTGTCGATGGACTACCACGTGTTCGTGCTCAGCAGGGTCCGTGAGCACGTCCAGGCCGGGCTGCCCACCAGGCTCGCGGTGCTGCAGGGCATCCGGGACACGGCGGGCGTCGTGACCAGCGCGGCTGCGGTGATGGTGTCGGTGTTCGCGATCTTCGCGACCCTGTCGATGCTGGAGATGAAGATGATGGGCGTCGGCCTCTCGGCGGCGATCCTGATCGACGCGACGGTGATCCGGCTGGTGATGCTGCCGGCGATCCTCGTCCTGCTCGGGGACCGCGCCTGGTGGCCCTCGATGCCGACGCCGCCTGCTGGGGAGACGGTGGAGGAGCCGGAGCCGGCGTACGCCCTGAGCCGGTGACGGTGAGGGGCCGGTGAGGGGCCGGCGGGGTCGGCGGGGTCGGGGCTTCCCGATCCCGCTGCCCGCAATGCGGGACCTTGTCGGCGGCGGCGGGCTAGTTTTCCTCCATGCCCAGTCCGATCGACTCCCGGGTAGAGGTACGGCGCTCCCGGCGCCGCAAGCGCACCGTGTCGGCCTACCGGCGCGACGGCAAGGTCATCGTGATGATCCCCGACCGGTTCACCCGCGCCGAGGAGGCCGAGTGGGTCACCACCATGCTCGACCGGCTCGACCGGTCCGAGCAGCGCCGTCGCCGCACCGACGACCAGCTGATGAGGCGGGCGCGCGAGCTGTGCCACGAATACCTGCACGACAAGGTGGAGCCCGCCTCGGTGCGCTGGGTCGGGAACATGACCACCCGCTGGGGCTCCTGCACCACCACGACCGGCGAGATCCGGCTCTCCGACCGGCTGCAGCCGATGCCGGCGTGGGTGGTCGACTACGTGCTGCTCCACGAGCTCGCCCACCTGATCGAGCCGAGCCACAACAAGCGGTTCTGGCACTGGGTCGACCGCTACCCCAAGGCCGAGCGGGCCAAGGGCTACCTCGAGGGAGTCGCCCACGCGGTGGCGATGGACCTGGAGCCGTGCCCGGACAGCGACGACGCGGACTCCGAGGAGCCGTTCGAGCTGATCGAGACCGACTAGCTCGGCTGCAGCGCCAGCCCGATCAGCTCCACCATGTCGGGCTCGTCGGTGGGCAGGTCGTCGACCGGCCACCAGCGCACGTCGAGCGACTCCTCGCTGACCACGGGCTCCACGTCGGACCCGAGCAGGGCCAGGAACCGCACGTCGAGGTGGTCCACCGGCCCACGCGGGTCGCAGAAGGCCACCGAGTGGCGGGACAGGTGCAGCGGCTCGGCCTCCACGACCAGCCCGGCGAGGCCCGGACTCCTCGGTCGCCTCACGCAGCGCGGCGCCGCCGAGGGTCACGTCCGCGGGCTCGAGGTGTCCGCCGAAGTGGAACCAGCGCCTCGCCTTGCGGTGCAGGTTGAGCAGCACCTGGCGCCGGTCGTGGCTGAGCACCAGCGCGCCGGCGGTCAGGTGGTCCGGGTAGCAGGAGCGCCACACCCCGTCGTCGTGCTGGACCAGGTGCTCGACGTACGACGCCCGCAGTCGACTCCTGCTCGGGGCTCGGCGCCTGCCAGTGGGTGAGTACGTCGAGCGCGTCCCTGTTCAGCTGCCCGTGCGAGCTGGCTCACTCGTCCTTGGGCCCCGGGCCCGTCGGACCGCCACCAGACTCCCCACCACCAGGACTCCCCACCGCCAGACTCGGAGTCCAGCAGCTTGCCGATGGCCTCGTCGAAGTCCTCGTCGCTGAGCTCGGGGACCTCGGGAAGGTCCTCGCGGAAACCCAGCGGGTCGTCGAGGTCCGCGGCGGTCGGCAGCAGGTCGGGGTGGGCCCAGACGGAGTCGCGCGCCTCCTTGCCCTGGCGCGAGCGCAGCGACCCCCACAGCGCGGACGCGTCGCGCAGTCGGCGCGGGCGGAGCTCCAGGCCGACGAGCGCGGCGAAGGTCTCCTCGGCGGGGCCACCGGCAGCGCGACGGCGGCGGATCGCCTCCTGCATCTTGGTGGCGGCGGGCATCCGCTCGGCGGTCGCCTGGCCGACCACCTCGTCGACCCAGCCCTCGACCAGCGCGAGCGTGGTCTCCAGGCGAGCGAGCGCGGCCTTCTGCTCCGCTGTCTGCTGGGGCTCGAACAGCCCGCCCTGCAGGGCCTCCTGCATCGCCTCCATGTTGGTCGGGTCGAGCTGGCCCATGGCCTGCTCGATGCCCGACACGTCGATGGTGACGCCGCGGCCGAAGTCCTCGACCGAGGAGATCAGGTGCTGGCGCAGCCACGGGACGTGGGCGAAGAGGCGGTGGTGTGCGGCCTCGCGCAGGGAGAGGTAGAGGAGAACGTCCTCGGCGGTGACGTCGAGTCCCTCCGCGAACTCCGCGATGTTGTGGGGGAGCAGCGCGGCCTTGCCCGCGGGGCCGAGGGGCAGGCCCACGTCGCTCGCGGTGAGCACCTCACCGGCCAGGCCACCGAGCGCGGCACCGACCTGGCTCCCGAACATCGCGCCGCCGGCCTTGCCGAGCATCCCGATGAGCGGGCCGGCCATCGCGCGCGCCTCTTCAGGCATCGCGTTGCCCATCGCGGCGACGACGTGCTCGGCCACGGGCTCGACCAGGACGCGCCAGACGTCGGTGGTCTGCTCGATCCACTCGGCCCGGCTCCAGGCGGCCGTCGTGGTCACTCCGGACGGGAGCACGGTCGCGTCGTCGAGCCAGTGGTCGGCCAGCCGGATCGCGTCCGCGACCCGCGACTGGTCGTTGCGGTCGGGGCTGGGGTCGGGCTCCTGGGCGGAGGTACGCCGCGCGATGTCGGTCGCGAGGGCCCAGTTCACCGGCCCGTCGTACGGCTGCATCATCGCCTGCATCTGGCCCATCAGGCCGGAGAGGTCGGGCATTCCGGCGCCGCCCTGGCCGCCCGTGCCGCCGGTCCCGCCGAGCGCGTTGAAGATCTGCTCGAAGGGGGTCCCCTTGAAGGGGTTGTTGTTGTCGTCCGGTCGGTCTGCCATGCCCCCCAAATTAGCGGTCGCGACCAATGTCGCGGAGCCCGCGGTGCGGTCGTACCCTCACCCGGTGACCTCCACGAGCTCTCCCGACCCCGACCCCGGCCCCGCTGTGGGTCCCGACTCGGTCATCCGGCTGCTCGACCTGCGCGAGGTGCCGCTGGATCCGGCCGAGGTCCTGGCGGCTGTCAGCGACCCGCGCGCCGGGGGACTGAACCTGTTCGTCGGGGTGGTCCGCGACCACGACCACGGCGAGTCCGTCGACCACCTCGAGTACTCCGCGCACCCCAGCGCGCTCGACCGGCTGCGCGAGGTCGCGGACGGCGTGGCCGAGGAGTTCGAGGCGATCGCGCTCGCCGCCGTACACCGCACCGGACGCCTCGACATCGGCGACATCGCGGTCGTCGTGGCGGTCTCTGCGGCCCACCGCGGACAGGCGTACGACGCCTCCCGCGCCCTGATCGACCGCCTCAAGGCCGGCGTCCCCGTCTGGAAGCACCAGGTGTTCGGGGACGGGCGCGAGGAGTGGGTCAACTCGCCATAGGGCCGGACGGGGGGCCGGCCTGGACATGCGAATGTGGCCAGCGCGACTGAAGTGGCGCTCAGGCGCCACATGAGTGACATTCGCATGTTCTACGCGGCGCCCGCCCAACCCCTCGACATGCGAATGTGACGCACGTGGCCCAAGTGGGGCGCAACTCTCACTCCAGCGACATTCGCATGTCGAAGCGCCCCCGCCTCGCGACCTCGCCGAGTGCCCGCCCGTCACCCCGCCCACCCGCTCGGGCCCCATCACCTCGGATCATGGCCAGCGTGGTTTCGAGACGCTCGCTGACGCTCGCTCCTCAACCACCGGCCAGCGCGCTCGCCCCTCAACCAGCGGGTTCAAGGTGTGTTGCTGTCCGTTTCGGCCGGTCCCGCTCGGCATCATGGGCGGGTGGAGATCCTGCTCTGGTGGTTGCCGCCCGCGATCGTGACCCTGATCGCGATGCTGTGGGTCAGCTGGCTGGGTCGCGCCCGCGATGTCAGCCCCGACCGGTCCGACGCTGCGCAGGAGCGGTTCGCGGCCGCGATCATGCGTGAGCTGCCGACCGAGGTGACCAGCCGGGTGAGCGCGCCGCGGCCGATGCGCGAGCGCAGCACGGGCATCGCCGTACGCCCGTCGCAGATGCCGATCGAGCCCGACGACGCCACCCGCCGCTCCGCCTGACGCACGCTCCGGCCCGGAAGCAGCCCAGCGAGCCCGGGGCTCCCGGGTTGTCGCCGAATGAGAGGGTGACGCCATGACCACGCCCGCGGACCGCCGCTGATGAGGCGACGTACCTGGGCCGGAGTCCTCGCCGTCGTGCTCGTCATCGGGCTCTCCGTGTTCGCGGCGGGCAAGCCGGTGCCGTTCGCCACCTTCGCGCCCGGGCCGACGGTCAACGTGCTCGGCAAGAGCGGCAAGGGCCAGATCATCAGCGTCTCCGGGCGGAAGACCTATCGCGACGACGGTGCCCTGCGGCTGACCACGGTGATCGCCAGCGGTGCCGGGGAGAAGATCAGCATCGCGCAGCTGGTCACCGCCTGGCTCAGCAAGGACCGCGCCGTCTATCCCTACGACGCCGTCCACGCCCCGACGGACACCCAGAAGAGCGTGCGCGAGCAGTCGGCCGTGCAGATGGTCTCCTCGCAGGACAACGCCGTGGCGGCGGCCCTGGGAGTGCTGAAGATCCCGTACACCTCCGCGGTCAAGGTGGCCGAGGTGACCAAGGGCGGTCCCGCCGACGGCAAGCTCGAGCCCGGCGACCTGATCCTCGAGGTCGACGGCAAGGAGGTGACCACGCTCGAGGGCGTCACGAGCTCCATCCGGAAGCTGCCCATCGGCACCGAGGTCACCCTGACGATCCGGCGCGACGGACGCGAGGAGAAGGAGAAGCTGACCACCGCCAAGTCGCAGATCGACAAGAAGTCCAGCGCCCTGCAGGTCTCGATCGCGCCCAGCTATGAGTTCCCCTTCGACATCGAGCTCAACCTCGACGAGAACATCGGCGGCCCCTCGGGCGGCCTGATGTTCGCCACCGGGATCTACGACGTCCTCACGCCCGGATCACTCACCGGCGGCAAGGTCATCGCCGGCACCGGCGAGATCGACGCGCAGGGGAAGGTCGGCGAGATCGGCGGCATCCAGCAGAAGCTGGTCGGCGCGCAGGACGACGGAGCCAAGCTGTTCCTGGTGCCGGCGGCGAACTGCGCCGAGGCGCTGGGCGGTCACTACGACCCCGACAAGATGCGGCTGGTGAAGGTGAACACCCTGACCGAGGCGATCGCGGACGTGCAGGCGTGGGAGAAGAACCCCGACGCGAAGCTGACGCGGTGCACGAAGTGAGGCAGGTCAGGTGAGCCCGATCAACGACCCGGCGGAGGCGCTCGGCAGCGTCGTACGCGAGGTCGAGGCGCATGCCGCCCGTGCCGGCTGGGACCAGCCCGCGCAGCTGTTCGCCCTCGTGGACACCGCGGACCTGCTCCAGCGCGAGCCCCACCTGGCCGAGCTGCTGGGCGTGGAGGCGCAGGACCAGGCGCTCACCCCGGTCGAGCAGGAGACCAGCTCGGAGAGCCTCGAGGAGCTGCTGGCCAGCATCCTGTGGCCGCCGGAGGTCGCGGGCTGCGCGGTCGTCGTGGAGGCGCTCACGGTGCCCCCTGACGCGGAGCAGGTCCCGACCGACGCCGAGGCCGCCGCGGAGTACGCCGCCTCCCACCCCGACCGTCAAGAAGCACGAATTGTCGCCGGCGCCCTGCGCTCCGGCGAGAGCTTCTGTGCCATCCGGCAACGTGCCCACGACGAGGACGACCTGGTCCTCGCGGGGCCTGACCTTGTGCCTGCCCTTCTAGAGTTGTTGCACACCACCCTCCAACCAGAGCCCGGAGACCCCCGAGACGATGAGTGACTTCTTCGCAGACGAGACCGCAGGAGCGCCCGGTGGCGGCGCCTCCGGTGGGGGCCCACCGACGGCGGCCGCACGTCGTCCTCGTCGCAACCGGCCGCTGCTGCTCACCGTCATCGTGGTCGGCGTCGTGGTGGTCGGGTTCTCGCTGTTCGCGGGGATCTGGACCGACAAGCTGTGGTTCGGCAGCATCGGCTACGGCGAGGTCTTCAGCAAGCTGATCTGGACGCGGGTACTGCTGTTCGTCCTGTTCGGCGGGGTGATGGCCGTGATCGTCGGGGTGAACCTCTTCCTCGCCTTCCGGCTGCGGCCGATGTTCCGGCCGCACTCGCAGGAGCAGGCCAACCTCGAGCGCTACCGCGAGGTCATCACTCCGATGCGCCGGGTGCTGCTCGTCGGCGTCAGCGTGATCTTCGGGATCTTCGCCGGCGTCTCCGCGACCGGCAAGTGGCGCTCCTACCTGCTGTGGACCAACCGCGAGGACTTCGGCCGCGCCGACCCCTACTTCCACAAGGACATCGGCTACTACGTCTTCAGCCTGCCCTGGCTGCACTTCCTGGTCGACTTCGCGATGACGGCGGTGTTCACGGCGCTGCTGCTCGCGGCCGTCGTGCACTACCTCTACGGCGGCATCCGGCTGCAGTCCGCGACCGACAAGGTCTCCGGTGCGGCGCAGGCCCAGCTCTCCGCGCTGTTCGGGGTGTTCCTGCTGCTCAAGGGCGTCGACTACTACCTCGACCGGTTCGACCTCACCTCGCAGACCGGTGGCCTGGTCACCGGCATGACCTACACGCGCGACCATGCCGTGCTGCCGTCGAAGAACATCCTCATGTTCATCGCGATCATCTGCGCGATCCTGTTCTTCGCCAACATCCTGCGCCGCACCTGGCTGCTGCCCGGCGTCGGCCTGGCCCTGTTCGCGATCTCGGCCGTCCTGCTCGGCGCGGTGTGGCCGGGCCTGATGCAGCG
>CAWAJJ010000005.1:0-53030 GCA_963782305.1 uncultured Actinomycetota bacterium
TTCCACGGCAACCTCGAGCCCCCGAGCGGCTCCTCGGGCAGGAACGTCGTCGGCCACGAGATCGACCCCGACGACCGGCAAGCCGGTCGACGTCACCGCGGACGCGGGCGGCGTCGAGTACCTCGCCACCCACCTGGCCCAGGCGCGCAAGGGCCACCGCAACAGCCTGACCGTCGCCGCGGGCGACATCATCGGCGCCTCGCCGCTGCTCTCGGCGGCCTTCCACGACGAGCCGACGATCGAGGCGATGAACAAGCTCGGCCTCGACGTCACCTCGGTGGGCAACCACGAGTTCGACGAGGGCTACAAGGAGCTCCAGCGGATGGCCGACGGCGGCTGCATCGACGACGGTGACGAGGGCGCGAACAACCAGAACTCCTGCGCCGCCCACAGCTTCCGCGGCGCCGACTTCGACTACCTCGCCGCCAACGTGAAGTACGCCGGCACCGACGAGACGATCCTGCCGTCGTACGCGATCAAGAAGGTGCACGGCGCCAAGATCGGCTTCATCGGGATGACCCTCAAGGACACGCCCGGCATCGTCACCGCCAGCGGGGTCGCGGGGCTGGAGTTCACCGACGAGGTGCAGACCGCCAACGCGCTGGTGCCGGTGCTCCGGCGCAAGGGCGTCAACGCGATCGTCGTGCTGATCCACCAGGGCGGCATCCCCGACAAGCAGAAGTGGACCGACCCGGCACCGGCAAGAAGTACGCCGTGAACCCGACCTACGACTACACCTGCGGCGGCGGCGGCAGCCTGGTCGCCGCGAGCTCGCCGATCCTGCCGATCGCGGCCAACCTCGACCCCGCCATCGACATGGTGGTCTCCGGCCACACCCACCAGCCCTACGTGTGCAACGTCAAGGACCCGGCCGGCCGCCCACGGCTGCTGACCTCGGCCTCGTCGTTCGGCCGGCTGTTCACCGAGACCGACCTGACCTACGACCGGCGCACCCGCGACATCGTCCGCCGCTCGGTCAGGGGCAGCAACCTGCAGGTCAGCCGCGACGTACCGAAGGACCCGGCGCAGACCGCGCTGCTCGAAGATCTACAAGGACGCTGGTCGCCGCCGATCGCCGGCGAGGTGGTCGGGCACGTGACCACCGACGTGACCAAGACGCAGAACGAGGCGGGGGAGAGCCAGCTCGGCGACCTGATCGCCGACGCCCAGCTCGCCGACCAGTCGGTGGTCACCGGTGGGCAGGACGCCGGTGATCGCGTTCATGAACCCCGGCGGGATCCGGGCCGACCTGCCCTTCGCAAGCTCGGCGCGCGGTGAGGCGCCGGGCGACATCACCTACGAGGAGGCGTTCACGGTCCAGCCGTTCAACAACTACCTCGTCTCGCTGGACCTGACCGGCCAGCAGATCTACGACGTGCTCACCCAGCAGGTCACCGGACCGAACGCGGCCGACCAGAAGATCCTCGCAGGTCTCCCAGGGCTTCAGCTACCAGCTCGGCGACGACGGCCCGGTCGACGGCACCGTGAAGCTGGACGGCACCCCGATCGACAAGACCGCGAACTACCGGGTCGTCACCAACAACTTCCTCTCCGACGGCGGCGACAGCTTCCCGGCCTTCAAGGACGGCACCGCGAAGTACTTCGGCGGCCTCGACATCGACGCCTTCTCCGACTACCTGACCGCCCACTCGCCCTACACCCCCGGACCGCTGGACCGGATCACCCGCTAGAGGCCCCTAGCGGAGTGCGGACAGGGCTGCTCTCACCCCGCTGCCGCGCTCGTCACCCTCGGTATGGTGACGTGGCCGCTGGGTGGGCGGGACGACGGACGGGCACCCGACGAGGTCGCGTAAGAGCGACGCGAGGCGCTCGAAGACCAAGTCGCGCGCCCCACAGAAGTCCGAGCGACTCGGGCCGCCAAGCGACTCGTCGGGGGCACGAGCCGGCGGCCCGCACGCCCCGGGCGACCACAACGACTCGCGGAGAAAGAGTGCGCGTGTCGGGTTGGATCGAACACCTGTTCGTACTACGGTTCTGTCCACAGGCAGGGGTCGACACCGAGTTCTCCACAGGTGGGGGACGCAGCCGAGCGGGTTGTCGGTGGTCGCTCCTAACGTCTGGCAGGACATCGCATCGAGACGTGAGGGACGAACACCATGGCATCTGCCGAGAACAACCGGGACAAGGCGCTGGACGTAGCGCTCGCCAACATCGACAAGCAGTTCGGCAAGGGCTCGGTGATGCGCCTCGGTGACGAGGTGCGCGTCCCGCTCGAGGTGATCCCGACCGGGGCGATCTCCCTCGACATCGCCCTCGGGCTCGGCGGTCTGCCGCGCGGTCGCGTCGTGGAGATCTACGGTCCGGAGTCCTCCGGCAAGACCACCGTCGCGCTGCACGCCGTGGCCAACGCCCAGGCTGCCGGCGGCATCGTGGCGTTCATCGACGCCGAGCACGCGCTCGACCCCGACTACGCCCAGCGGCTCGGTGTGGACACCGACGCGCTGCTCGTCTCGCAGCCCGACTCCGGTGAGCAGGCGCTCGAGATCGCGGACATGCTGATCCGCTCCGGTGCGCTCGACCTGATCGTGATCGACTCGGTCGCCGCCCTGGTGCCGCGCGCCGAGATCGAGGGCGAGATGGGCGACAGCCACGTCGGCCTCCAGGCCCGGCTGATGAGCCAGGCGCTGCGCAAGATGACCGGCGCGCTGAGCAACTCCAAGACGACCGCGATCTTCATCAACCAGCTCCGCGAGAAGATCGGCGTGATGTTCGGCTCGCCCGAGACCACCACCGGTGGCAAGGCGCTGAAGTTCTACTCCTCGGTCCGCCTCGACGTGCGCCGCATCGAGACGCTCAAGGACGGCACCGAGATGGTCGGCAACCGCACCCGCGTCAAGGTCGTCAAGAACAAGGTCGCGCCGCCGTTCAAGCAGGCCGAGTTCGACATCATGTACGGCCTGGGCATCAGCCGCGAGGGTGGCCTGATCGACGTCGGTGTCGAGGCAGGCCTCGTCCGCAAGGCCGGTGCCTGGTACACCTACGAGGGCGACCAGCTCGGCCAGGGCAAGGAGAACGCGCGGACCTTCCTGCGCGACAACCCCGACCTCGCCAACGAGCTCGAGAAGCGGATCCTGGAGAAGCTCGGCATCGGCCCGGCGGTCGACGCCCCGGCCGACCCGGCAGCCCCCGGCTTCGCCGCCGACGCCGGGATGACCCCGACGGCATCGACTTCTGACCGGACGCGTGAAACCGCGGCATTGGCGGCGTTGTCGTCGGTCGACGGCCGCTTCGCTCACAGGCCGCCTTCCTCCTCCGCCTTGCCACTGCCACGGTTTGACGCGACCGGCTGGTAGGCCGACCGTGGCCTCTCCGAAGACCGCCGAGCCCGGCGCGGATCTGGACACCGGGCCGGACGCCGACCCGGAGTCGGTGGCGCGCAAGATCCTGCTCGACCAGCTGACCGGACGGGCCCGCACCCGCTCGGAGCTGGCCGACAAGCTGGCCGGCCGCAACGTGCCCGACGACGTCGCGACCCGCCTCCTCGACCGGTTCGAGGAGGTCGGCCTGATCGACGACGCCGGCTTCGCCCGCGAGTGGGTGGAGCAGCGCCAGTCGGGACGCGGCCTGGCCCGGCGCGCGCTCGCCCAGGAGCTGCGCCGCAAGGGCATCGACGACGAGCTGGCCCGCGAGGTGCTCGACGAGATCGACCCCGACGACGAGGTCGAGGTCGCCCGGGCGCTGGTGCGCGCCAAGCTGCGCTCGATGCGCGGCCTGGACCGCGACAAGGCCGTCCGCCGCCTGGTCGGCATGCTCGCCCGCAAGGGCCACTCGAGCTCGGTCGCCTTCCGGGTCGTCAAGGAGGAGCTCGACGTCGACCTCGAGGATCCTGACCTCAGCCGCCGAACCTGGTGAGGAACTCCTGGCCCTCCTGGCTGAGGCGACCGTGCTCACGCGCGATCCGTGCCCAGCGCACGCTCATCTTCATGAACCGCATCGGGTTGTAGACGTCCTCCTCGCGCGACCACAGCCCCTGACCCGCGTAGGTGAGGATCGTCAGGTTGCTCGCCTCGTGGGTGGAGCCGTCGCCCGGGTCGGGCATCAGGTTCCGCACGTCGCAGATCACCCGGTTGGTGGGGGCATCGACGACGTGCCAGGCGATCGGGAAGCTCGTCATCGTGTTGCCCGGGAAGCTGGTCATGGTCTCCACCGCCCACGCACGGATCGCCTCGCGGCCCTCGAAGGTTCCCAGGGCGTGCTCCTCGTAGGTCGCGTCCTGCGTGAACAGGTCGGCGAAGCTCGCCCAGTCGCCGCTCCCGGCGATCCGGACCACGGTCTGCTGGTAGTGCGCGAAGGCCTGCTCGATCTCGTCGATGTCCACGCGAGCATCCAACCAGTCACAATGACCCCGTGCAGATCGAGTTCACCCGGAAGGACGTGCGCGCGGGCGAGTCCTGGGCCGAGACTGCGGACCGGCTGGCCGGTGGGCCAGGTCCTGTCCTCGCCGTGGACCTGTCGGCCGAGCCGCTCCGTTTCTGCGTGGACGACGAGCACCGGTTCGCCCTGCGACCGATGACGATGGGCGATCTTCCCGACGTGACCCGGTGGATCAACACCCCGCACGTCGTGAAGTGGTGGGACGAGAACCGTTCACTGGAGCAGGTCACCGCCTACCACGCTCCCGGCATCCGGGGCGAGGACGCGGTCCGCTACTGGGTCTGGGAGGTCAACGGCCGCTCCGTCGGGTTCTGCCAGGACTACCGGATCGCCGATCACCCCGAGTTCGCGCTGCTGTGCGGCCGGCCCGACGCGATCGGCTTCGACTACGTGATCGGTGAGCCTGCCTTCGTCGACCGGGGGCTCGGCACGAAGCTGCTGTGGGTGTTCCTGCGCGACATCGTCGTCCCGGCGTACGCACCGGTCAGCGAGGTGTTCGCCGCTCCCGACCACCGCAACGCCCGCTCCCTGCGCGTCCTGGAGAAGCTGGGGGCCAAGCAGGGACTGTGGTTCGACGAGCCGCAGGCCGGGGGCGGTGTGGATACCGTCGTCGGCTGCAGCATCGACGTCGCGACGGTCCTGCGAGGCCAGGCCTAGGCGTCTCGGCGGCGGCCGGCGCGGAAACCGACGCCGACGGCCCCCGCCACCAGCACCAGGAGCAGCAGCCCTCCGCCGACGAGCCACCACGTGGGGATGTTGGAGGCGCTCGACGAGGGCGTGGCCTTCTCGGAGTCCGCGGGAGCCGGGTTCGTGGAGGCGCCTCCCACCTCGCCGGCGTACTCCGGCTCACCCGTCTCCTCGCCGTCAACGGCCACCGCGAGTCGGACCGGTGCCTGGAAGTCCTCGCTCGCGGGCGTCGGGTCCCCGCCCATCTCGACGGTGAAGTAGTAGTAGCCGTCGAAGGCGACCCCGTTGATCGTCGAGTCGGGGGATCCGATGTTGAGCACGCGCACCGGCGGGTGACCCTGGGAGACCGTCACCGGCTTGTCGCCGTTGTAGCGACCGGTCGGGCGCATCCCGGTCTCGGAGTTGCTGCTCAGGCTGAGCTCCTTGCCCAGCGGGTTGAACGCGCGTGCCTGGACCTGGAGGCCGAGGATGCCCTGGAGGCGGGCCGCCTGGGCATCTGTCTCCAGCCGAGCAGTCATCCGTGGGCTCTGGCCATAGTCCACCTTCACCTTGTAGATCAGCTGTTCCCGCGGGCGCAGCGAGTCGGCGTACGTCGTGCCGGGTTGCAGCTCGGGGGCGTCCTCGAAGCTGGCGCCGCCGACGATCGGAGTGCCGTCGCCTTCGAGGGCGGCCGGGCGCTCCCAGCTCGCCCGGTCGTCCTTGCCCACGGCCTCGGGCATGGAGTTCCGGTTGGTGACCTCGGGATAGGTGCGGATCCGCAGCCCGAACGGAGTGGCCGCCCCGTTGAAGACGACCTGGACCAAGAGCTGCTCCGCCTCGGTGCACGGAGGATGCGCGTTGCTCACCAGCGGGCCGAAGTACGCCGCAGCCCCGACGATGGACGCCAGTCCGAGGGCGTTGAGGCCGCTGCTGTAGTCGAACTGGCAGGAGGTCCCGTCCGGGGTGAGCAGGCTGATCTGGACCGTGTCGAGGATGCCGTCGCTCTGTCCGGGACGCATCACGGCAGACGCACTGACGGCGCCGCCATCGGGCACGTCGACCAGGTAGAACTTCGGCGCCTTGGCGGGCAGCGACTCATCGACGTAGTCGCCGGGCTCGACCTCGGTCGGGTCCGCGGTCGAGCTGCCACCGGTGACGGGCTCGCCCGCGAGGCTGAACAGGCGGAGTGCACGCACGGAGACCTGGACCATGCTGTCGGCGAGCTCCTGGGAGCTCGCCGCGTCGAAGTATCGACCGCCTCCGGCGCGGGCCACGCACCTCAACGCGTTGCGGGCCTTGCCGGTGACGTCGAGGCCGACCACGTTGATCCTCAGGTCGATGCCCCGTGATCGCAGCTGGCGCGCCACGGCGCAGGGGTCGGGGGCACACGTCGGCTCACCGTCGGAGAGCAGCACGATGGTGCGTCTCTCGCCGGCTCGCGAAGGCCCCAGGTCCTTCGCGGCGCCCTGGAGGGCGTTGCCGATCGGGGTCTCGCCGAAGGGCTGGTAGCCGGAGACCGCCGTACGCAGCCGGGCGCGGTCGAGCGGACCGACCGGCACGACGTTCTGGGTGTCGGTGCACGCGCCCGGGTCCTTGCGGGAGAACACCTGGGCTCCGAACACCCGGATTCCCACCTGCGCTGATGCCGGGAGCTGGTCGACGACCGCGTCGAGTGCGTCTTTCGCGGCCGCGATCTTGGTGCCACCCCCCGCGGCCTTCTCCTTCATCGAGCCCGAGGAGTCGAGCAGCAGCACCAGTCGACCGGACTCATCGCCCGGTGCGGCCGCTTGAGGGACCGTCGCACCCGAGGCGGTCGGCGTCACGGGGCCGAGCAGCACGGCCCCGAGCAGAAGCGACACGAGAAGCGCCAGAGATCGCATGTCGAGGATCCTCCCCTAATCTGCGGGCATGAGCGGCGTGACACGGGTGGGCATCTCCGGCTGGACCTATCCCGGCTGGCGAGGCGACTTCTACCCGAAGGGACTGCCGCACCGCCGCGAGCTGGAGTACGCCGCCGGCCAGCTCACCTCGATCGAGATCAACGGGTCCTTCTACTCGCTGCAGCGGCCGTCGAGCTATGCGAAGTGGCGCGCCGAGGTGCCCGAGGACTTCGTGTTCAGCGTGAAGGGAGGACGGTTCATCACGCACCTGAAGAAGCTGCGCGACGTCGAGACGCCGCTGGCCAACTTCTTCGCCTCCGGGGTGCTCAACCTGGGCCCGGCGCTCGGGCCGATCCTCTGGCAGCTGCCGGCGACCTCGACCTACGACGAGCAGGTCCTCCGCGACTTCCTCGCACTGCTGCCACGCACCACCACCGAGGCCGCTCGACTGGCGCTGCGTCACGACGACAAGATCTCCGGCGACCGGGTCTGGTCGGGCGAGATCGAGGAGCGGCCGCTGCGCTACGCGCTCGAGCCCCGGCACGCGAGCTTCGGCTCCGACGCCGTGTCCGCGCTGCTCGAGGAGCAGGACGTCGCCCTGGTGGTGGCCGACTCCGCCGGCAAGTGGCCTCGCTTCGACCAGGCCGTCGGCCCGATCGTCTACGTCCGGCTGCACGGCGACACCGAGCTCTACACCAGCGGCTACAGCGACGAGGCCCTCGACAGCTGGGCCGAGCGCCTCGTCGGCTGGACGGCGTCCGGGCGGGACGGCTACGTCTACTTCGACAACGACGCCAAGGGGTTCGCCCCGCATGACGCCCGCAAGCTGATCGCCCGGCTGGGCGGGGCGTGAGGCTGACCACAGTCGGGTCGCGTCAGGTTACCCACGAGTAAGGTTCGGGACATGAGCCGAGTCGTCGACCTGTACGCCAAGTCCCGCGCGATCCCGTTCGTCGGGGACCGCATCTTCTCGTTCGCGTTCAGCCAGGTGGCGCCGTACTTCTGGAGCATCCGGCCCCGGTTCACCGTGATCGAGCCCAACCACGCCGAGGTGGTCATCCCGAAGCGACGCGGGGTGCAGAACCACATCGGCACCGTGCACGCGATCGCGCTGTGCAACGGCCTCGAGGCCGCGATGGGGGTGCTGGCCGAGGCGTCGATCCCGGCGCACAAGCGCTGGATCCCGAAGGGGATGGAGGTCAGCTACACGGCCAAGGCCACCAGCGACATCACCTGCATCGCGGAGACCGACGCCGCCCAGTGGATCGGCGACGACCCCGACGTGCCGGTGCGCGTGAAAGGTGTCCGCACCGACGGCACGGTCGTCATCGAGGGCACCATCCGTCTCTGGGTGACGCCCAAGAAGGGCTGACTCCGCTCAGGTCGCGGGGACGACCTGCTCGGCTGCCTGGGTCGTGCCCTTCCCGGCACCGGAGCGGCCGAGTCGATTCTCCAGCCAGGTGGCCAGGCGGGAGAGGGCGTAGTTGATCAAGATGTAGATCAGACCCACCACGAACAGCACCTGGATCGGGTTGTCGAGGTTCAGCGCGATGATGTTGCCGCGTCGGAGCAGCTCGATGTAGAGCCCGAGCAGTGCGGCGAGCGAGGTGTCCTTGAGCACGACCACGAGCTGGCTGATCAGGGCCGGGAGCATCGTCCGGAAGGCCTGGGGAAGCAACACGCTGGTCATGGCCTGCCTTGAGGTCATCCCGATCGCCAGCGCCGCCTCGCCCTGGCCTCGCGGCAGGGAGGCGACACCTGCCCGGATGATCTCGGCGATGATCACCGAGTTGTAGAGGGTGAGCCCGATGACGACGAACCACAGGCCCTCCCCGCCAGGAAGCACACCGAGGTCGAGGTCCAGGGCCTGGACGAGGACATAGACGTAGAAGATCGTCACCACCACGGGCAGGCCGCGAAACAGCTCGATGACCACCACCAACGGGATCCGCTGATAGCGGCCGAGCAGCATCCGGACCGTGCCCAGCAGGGTGCCGATGACCAGGGAGAACGAGATGGCCAGCGCGGCGGCGACGAGGGTGGCCAGCAGGCCCTTGCCGAGCAGCCGCCAGACGAGCTCGAAGTTCTCGTTGCCCGGGTCGACGAGCGGTCCCCAGAGCTCCATGGAGAACTGGCCCTGGTCGACCAGCCGTCTGATCGCGACGAAGACCAGCCCGAGGATCGCCAGGGCCGCGATCACGGTGCCGATCAGGGCGCGGCGGCGCGCCCGAGGGCCGGGTACGTCGTACAGGACGCTGTCGGAGCTCATCGCGCGATCGCCACCTGTCGTTCGATGACACCGAGCAGGATGCCGGCCGGGATGGTGATGCACAGGTAGCCGATGGCGACACCGGTGAACACTGGCAGCGCCGCATAGCCCTGGGCGCTCGAGAGGTTCTTGCCCAAGGCCCACAGGTCGCTGCCGACACCGAACGCGCCGACGACAGCGGAGTTCTTGAACATCGCGATGATCACGCTCCCGAGCGGCGGAACCGACGTCCGGAACGCCTGCGGCAAGATGATCTGCCCGAGGGACTGGCCGAAGGTGAGGCCGATGGCGCGCGCGGCCTCCGCCTGGCCGGCGGGTACGGCGTTGATGCCCGAACGCAGGGCCTCGCAGACGAACGCCGAGGTGTAGACGATCAGCGCGCCGACGCCGAAGACGTAGTAGGACCGGTTGATCCCGATCTCGGGTAGCCCGAAGGCGAAGAAGAACAGCAGGACCGTGAGCGGGCAGTTGCGGATCACGGTCACCCACGCGGTCCCGAACCAGCGCAGTGACGGGATCGGGGACACCCGGAACGACGCGATCACGGTCCCGAGCAGCAGTGAACCGACCATGCCCCAGAGGCAGATGCCCAGGGACCGCAGGAATCCGGACCAGAACAGGTCGAGATTCTGGGTCACTCCCTCCATGGCCGCCTCTTCTCAGAACCAGGTGTGGTGAGTGGTTCCGCAGCGGCGCCGAGGGGCGTCGCTGCGGGACCACTCACGTTCAGGAGCAGGGTGCGGCCTCAGGCAGCTTGGGTGCCTGCGTGCCCTCGATCTTCCCCGCCGTGCTGGCCCATGCCTTGTCGTAGGCGTCCTCGTTCTTCTTCAACGTGTCGTTGATGAACTCGCAGAACGCGACGTCGCCCTTCTTGATGCCGAGGCCATAGGGCTCCTCGGTGAACTGGTCCCCGACCAGCTTGAAGTCGCCCTCGGACTTGGCCGCGAACCCGAGCAGGATCACGTTGTCGGTCGTCACCACGCCGACCTGGTCGTTCTTGAGGGCGTCCGCGCACTTGTCGTAGACGTCGAAGAGCACCAACTGCTTCTTCACGTCGGCCAGGTAGGGCTTGATCTGCTCGGCCGGCGTGGACCCGGTCACCGAGCACACCTTCGTGCCGGCGTTGGCCTTCAGGTCTTCGGGGCCGGTGATGTCGTCGTTGTCGGACTTCACCATCAGCTGCTGACCCGCAACGTAGTAGGGACCGGCGAACGTAATCCGCTGCTTGCGCTCGTCGTTGATGGTGTACGTCGCCGCCACCATGTCGACTGTCCCGTCCTCGATCAGCTGTTCGCGGACGTCGGAGGTCGACTCCTTCCACTTGATGTCGTCCTCGCCGATCCCCATGGCGCCAGCGATGATCTTGGCGACTTCGACGTCGAAACCCTCCGGCGTGTCCTCGAGGTTCAGCAGCCCGAAGCCGGGCTGGTCGAACTTCGTGCCGATGGTCATCTTCCCGGCGTCGGACAGCTTGGCCATCGTCGTGCCTGACTCGAACTTCGGGTTGTCCACGACCTCGGTGTCACCGCCCTCGTCGTCGCTGCCGCAACCAGTCATCGCGAACGACATCGCCCCGGCCATGATGAGTGCCTTCGTCCTCGTGAACCGCATCGAAACTCTCCTCTGTGTGGATGGTTGTTGGTCAGTGCTTGAGGATCTTGCCGAGGAAGTCCTTGGCCCGATCCGACTGTGGGTTGGTGAAGAACTGCTCGGGAGTGTTCTCCTCGACGATGGCTCCCTCGGACATGAACACGACCCGGTCGGCCGCCGTCCGGGCGAAACCCATCTCGTGGGTGACCACGATCATCGTCATCCCACCCTGGGCGAGGTCGACCATCACGTCGAGCACCTCCTTGATCATCTCGGGGTCCAAGGCGGAGGTCGGCTCGTCGAAGAGCATCGCCTTGGGATCCATCGCCAGGGCGCGAGCGATCGCGACCCGCTGCTGTTGGCCGCCGGAGAGCTGGGCGGGGTACTTCTCCGCCTGGGGGGCGACCCCGACCCGTTCGAGCAGCTCACGGCCACGCTTGTCGGCGTCCGCCTTGCTCTTGCTGCGCACCTTGACGGGTCCCAGAGTGACGTTCTGGAGGATTGTCTTGTGAGCGAACAGGTTGAAGCTCTGGAACACCATTCCGACCTCGGCCCGCAGTCCGGCCAGCGCCTTGCCCTCCCGGGGAAGCGCCTGGCCGTCGAGGGTGATGGTGCCCTTGTCGATGGTCTCGAGCCGGTTGATCGCGCGGCACAGCGTCGACTTGCCCGATCCCGAGGGCCCGATCACCACGACGACCTCACCCTTGCCGACGGTGAGGTTGATGTCCTGGAGCACGTGCAGATCGCCGAACCACTTGTCGACGGAGTCGAGGACGATCAACGGCTCGTAGGTAGCCGTCACGGTCTCGACCGGCTCGCCCTCCTGCTCAGGCTGCGTCATTCCGAGACTCTAGGGGGGTTCCGGGCCCTAGTCGACCTGTGGCGCGGCACCGTTGCACGTTTGTCATGGAGCTCACCGGCCGTTGGACGACGGCGTTTCACGCTCCTGTCAGTGATCTTTGCAACGGTTTCCTCGATGAACCGTCGGGCACTTGACCTCCATGACGATCAAGAGCGCTGTCGAGACCATCACCCACACCGCCGTGAACACGGCCGTCGCGGCCGTCCGTGACCCGCGGGGAACCGCGACCAAGGCCACCGGCCTCGTCCTGGACACGGCCGGCGCCGGTATCGGCCTGGTCCGCAGCCGCATCGGTGGCGCTGCCGAGCAGGCTCCCGCCCCCGAGGAGGCGCCGGCCGCGGAGAAGGCCCCGGCCGCCACGAAGGGTCCCGCTGAGAAGCCGGCAACTGCCGAAGACCCGAGGGACCACATCCCCGGCCCCGACCTGGCCGCCTTCCCGCCGCCGGCCCCCGAGGACCTGCCCGAGCCGATCGTGATCGAGGCCGAGTAGGCCACGTAGTCTGGTGCGGCCATGACTGCACCCACCATCTCCGCCCCTCGCACCTTCGAGGTCCGCACCCACGGGTGCCAGATGAACGTCCACGACTCGGAGCGACTGGCCGGTCTCCTCGAGGAGGCGGGCTACGTGGCCGCGCCCGAGGGCGACGGCGCCGACGTGGTCGTGTTCAACACCTGCGCGGTGCGTGAGAACGCCGACAACAAGCTCTACGGCAACCTCGGCCAGCTCGCCTCGGTGAAGAAGACCCGGCCGGGCATGCAGATCGCCGTCGGTGGCTGCCTGGCGCAGAAGGATCGCTCGACGATCACCGAGAAGGCGCCCTGGGTCGACGTCGTCTTCGGCACGCACAACATCGGCTCGCTGCCGGTGCTGCTGGAGCGCGCCCGGGTGCAGGAGGAGGCGCAGGTCGAGATCCTCGAGTCGCTCGAGGTGTTCCCCTCGACGCTGCCCACCAAGCGCGAGTCGGCGTACGCCGCCTGGGTGTCGATCTCGGTCGGCTGCAACAACACCTGCACGTTCTGCATCGTCCCGGCACTGCGTGGCAAGGAGAAGGATCGCCGCCCCGGCGAGATCCTCGCGGAGATCGAGGCGCTGGTCGCGGAGGGCGTCACCGAGGTGACCCTGCTGGGGCAGAACGTGAACGCCTACGGCGTGGAGTTCGGTGACCGGCAGGCGTTCTCCAAGCTGCTGCGTGCGTGCGGGGAGGTGGCCGGTCTGGAGCGGGTGCGGTTCACCTCGCCCCACCCGGCCGAGTTCACCGACGACGTGATCGAGGCGATGGCGGAGACCCCCAACGTGATGCCGTCGCTGCACATGCCGTTGCAGTCCGGGTCCGATCGCGTGTTGAGGAACATGCGCCGCTCCTACCGGCAGTCGAAGTTCCTCGGGATCATCGAGCGGGTCCGTGCCGCGATGCCCGAAGCCGCGATCACCACCGACATCATCGTGGGCTTCCCCGGCGAGACCGAGGAGGACTTCCAGGCCACGCTCGACGTCGTGCGCGCGGCCCGCTTCTCGGGGGCATTCACGTTCCAGTACTCCAAGCGCCCGGGCACGCCCGCCGCCACCCTGCCCGACCAGCTGCCGAAGGCCGTGGTGCAGGAGCGCTACCTGCGCCTGGTCGAGGTGGCCGACGAGGTCGCATGGGCCGAGAATCGCGCGCTCGAGGGTCGACTGGTCGAGCTGATGGTGGCCGAGGGCGAGGGCCGCAAGGACGCCGCGACCCACCGGCTCTCCGGCCGTGCGCGCGACAACCGGCTGGTGCACTTCACACCGGTGGACGCCGATGGCTCGCCGGTCGACGTACGCCCCGGCGACATGGTCGAGTGCGTCATCTCCTACGGCGCCCCGCACCACCTCGTCGCCGACGGGCCGGTGCGCTCGGTACGTCGTACGCGGGCAGGCGATGCGTGGGAGAGCCGCACGGCCGCCCCGGCCGGCGTCTCGCTCGGTCTGCCGACGATCGGGGTCCCCGCCCCGCTGCCGGTCGACAACGGCTGCTCACGCTGACCGTGTGGACTTCGAGTCACCTGGTGACTGGAGATCCACATCATCCTCCGCAGCGCACTCGGGACACCGTCTAGGCGTGCCCTCCCAGCCGCGCTGCTGGAGCAGCCTTCCGACCTTTTGGGCGGTCAGGCACGGGTGGTGGATGGCCTGACCCCATCCCAGTCGCACGGTGAGCTGCTGGTCGAGGGCGGCGTCCAGATCTCGATCGAGATCACGATCCCGATCCACAACGCGCGTGTGGTCGAGCCGACCGTCCAGCTCGACGATGGTGAAGAGGTCGTTGTAGACGACGTCGCGGTAGACCGGCCCTCGACTGGAGGCGCGGACCTGACGGCGAGCCACGGGAAGCCCATGAGGTCGTTCCACCCGGGTCAGGTACGCGTGCTCCAGGGCAGAGGAGGCGCCCTCAGCGATGTCCTCCAGAACGCTCTCCAGAAGCGCCCTTCGAGCGATCCGTTTCCGTGACTTCAATGTCTTGAGAAGCCTTTGCGCGGTGGTGCGCCGAGACTGCACGGCTTCGGCAAGGATCGCGATGGAGGAGTAGTCGTCACTCGCCGCTGCCGCCACGTCGAGGACTGCCTCCTCGATGCGCAGTCGCGGCGGGGAGAGGTTCCATTGAGCGCGAGACTTCAGGTCGATCAGGCGGTGGAGAACGATCTCGGTCGGAGCGAGGACTGTTCGTGTTCGGTCGACGGCGACATCGATCGGGCCGGTGTCGTCGTGATCGCGATGGCCTGGGCCATTGGCCGCCCGCAGTGCGGAGCTGGCGCAGAGCACAGCGGGCGCGGCGTACAGGACGGCGGCCCAGGCTCGTTGCTGCCAGGTCAGCGGACCGGTGTGGTTGATGAACACGCCTGGATGAACGCGGGCCCACTCGCGTCGGCGTACCAGTCGTCGCACGTCGGCGTCGGACAGTCCGTGATCCATGGCTTGCCGGCGGCTGACCACTCCGTCTTGCTGTGCCATCACGGCATCGAGAAGGTCACGTCGTGGCATCCCGCCAGCGTGAGCGAAGACGAGGCCACGGACCAGCCTCGACTGCAGCCCTGTGGAAAACAGAGATGGTGTGGACTTCGAGTCACCAGGTGACTGGAAGTCCACACCATCGCGGAACTGGTCCTAGGCGGGTTCCTCGGTGGAGGAGTCGACGTGCTTCTCCTCCTCGTCGATCTCCTCCGGCTCCGCGATCTCGTCGGGTACGTGCTCGCTCCTCGACCTGGGCCGAGCGCGGCTGGTCGGGGGTCGCGGGGGGCAGGTCGTCCTCGTCGCGGTGTACGACGTCGGCCGGGCCGCCGGGACCCTCGTCCGGGGGTGGGTCGAGGTGCGGCTCCGGCTTCTCGCCCGGGTCCTGGCTGCTGCTCACTTGGGGCCGCCCGCGGGGACGGGCCGGGTGCCCGAGGCGATGTCCTCGTTGGGGTCGGCGCCGGGCTCGGGCGGGACAGGGGAGGGGTCGGTGGGCACCGGGTCCGAGTCGCCGCCTGTCGAGCCCATCGGCCCAGTGGGGGCCGTGGGCTCTGTGGGGTCGGTCGGCTCGCCAGGGTCGGAGGGGCCGGTCGGACCGGTCGGGCCACCGGGCTTGGTGCTCGGGTTGCCGGGCGGGTCGGCCGAGGGCTCCGGCGGCTGGCTGCCACCCGACGCGGTGGGGAGGTCGTCGCGCTTGCCGTCCAAGCCATCGAGGGCTTCCTTGGCCTTGCCCACGCCGGTGTCGATCTTGTCGCGGTACTTCCCACCGGTCCGCCCGTCGATCGCGGCCCCGGCCTTGTCGAGGCCCTCGCTGATCTTGTCGCCGTGCTTGTCGACGGCGTCGCCGAGCTTCTTCTTCGCGTCGTCCAGGAAACCCACTGTGTCTCTCCTCGCTAGTAGAGCCAGGTCTGTGCCAGATCTGTCTGCGGCCCGTGCCGGTCGGGGTACCCGCCGACACCTTTGCCAAACTAGCGGCCGTGTCCATCCCAGCGAGCAACCCCCCGGCCGCCCCCCGGGTCGTCGCGGTGGTGGGTGCGACTGCAGCAGGCAAGACGGCGCTGGCCCTCGAGCTCGCCCAGCGTCTTGGCGGGGAGATCGTGAACACCGACTCGATGCAGGTCTACCGAGGGATGGACGTCGGTACGGCGAAGCTCCCGGTCGACGAGCGCCGCGAGGTCACCCATCACCTGCTCGACCTGCTCGAGGTGACTGAGCCGGCCACCGTCGCGCAGTTCCAGGGCTGGGCACGCGACGTGATCGAGGACTGCCGCCGGCGCGGGGTGACCCCCGTGCTCGTCGGCGGATCGGCGCTCTACGTGCGCGCGATCATCGACGAGTTCGAGTTCCCGGGCACCGACCCCGTCGTACGCGCCCGGCTGGAGGGGGAGCTGGCCGAGATCGGTCCGGAGGCGCTGCATGCCCGCCTCGCCGAGATCGACCCGGCCGCAGCCGAGCGGATGGAGCCCCTGAACGGCCGCCGCGCCGTACGCGCCCTGGAGGTCATCGAGCTCACCGGCCGCCTGTGGAGCGCGGCGCTGCCCGAGCAGCGGTATCACTACGAGGGCGCGGTGCAGATCGGCGTCGACATCGACCGCGCCACCCTCGACCGACGCATCGAGCTGCGTGTCGACGAGATGTGGGCGAGCGGCTTCGTCGACGAGGTGAGGGCACTGGAGGGACGCGGCCTGCGGGAGGGGCGTACGGCGCACCGGGCACTCGGCTACCAGCAGGTGCTCGCGTTCATCGACGGGGAGATCACCGAGGCCGAGGCGAGGCAGCGGACCGTTCAACGCACGCGCAGGTTCGCGCGACGGCAGGACGGTTGGTTCCGCAAGGACCCGCGCATCACCTGGGTGGCGTACGACGACCCGGAGCGCGTCGAGAAGGCGCTGGACGCGATCGTCAGCTGAGCCGGTCCAGCTCGCGCGGCAGGTCGCGCATGCCGAGGAGTGGGGAGAACAGCACCGGGAGGATCGCCACGATCGCCCCGAAGGCACCGATCCACCACACGGTGCGCACGCTGATCGCCTCGCCGAGGAAGCCGCCGACCAGGCTGCCGATCGGCATCACGCCCCAGACCAGGAACCGGATCGAGGCGTTCATCCGGCCGAGCAGCGGGCGCGGGCACAGCCGCTGCCGGAAGCTGACCTGTGTCACGTTGTAGAGGACCACGCTGAACGTCTCGATCAGCATGTAGCCGGCGAGCGCGGCCATCGGCGGGATCACCGTCCCGGCCAAGGGCATCAGGAATCCCGCGGGCACCATCAGCAGTGCCGAGACCGGGATCACCCGGCCCTCGCCCAGCAACCGCGTCACTCGTGGTGCGAGCAGGGCGCCGACCAGGCCGCCGCCCGCGCCCAGGCCCATCGCCAGTCCGAGGTGGCCCTCGTCGAGGTCGAGGGTGCGCAGCGCGTAGATGACCAGGAGCGACCCGGTCATCGAGGAGAAGAAGTTGGAGGCCGACGTGCACGCGGTGATCCGCCACAGCAGCGAGTGCCGGAGCACGAACGAGAGACCTTCGCGGATCTCGACGTGCAGCGGTCGCCGGTCCTCGACCGGGGGAGGGGTGTCGACGTGGTGGATCCGGCGTACCCAGAAGATCGACCAGACGAAGCTGAGCGCGTCCCCGGCGATCGTCAGCGGGGCGCCGACCAGCTTGATCAGTCCTCCGGCGGCAGCCGGACCGGCGATCTGCGACACCGCGCGACTGGCCTCCAGCTTGGCGTTGCCCTCGCTGATGTCCTTCGGCTCGACGAGGTCGGGCAGGTAGCTCTGGTAGGCGACGTCGAAGAACACCGTGCAGCTTCCGATCACCAGTGCGACGACGAGAAGTTGCGCGAAGGTCAGCACGTCGAGGCCCCAGGCGAGGGGCAGCGAGGCGAGCGCGAGCGCACGGATGCCGTCGTTGAGGATCAGCACCCGCTTCTTGCGCCACCGATCCACCCAGGCGCCCGCCGGCAGGCCGATGACGAGGAAGGCGAGGAACTCGCAGAAACCGAGCAGGCCCATCTGGAACGCGCTGGCGTCGAGCTGGCGCACCGCGAGAACCGGCAGTGCGAGCCCGGTCAGCTGGGTGCCGAACTGGCTCAGCGTGTCGGCGACGAAGAGCTGGCGGAAGTCGTGGTGCCGGAACAGTCCGCCTCGAGCCCTCGACCCAGGGGGTGGCTCGACAGGGGAGGCCGCTG
This sequence comes from uncultured Actinomycetota bacterium, assembly GCA_963782305.1. Taxonomy (GTDB): domain Bacteria; phylum Actinomycetota; class Actinomycetes; order Propionibacteriales; family Nocardioidaceae; genus Marmoricola. The sequence goes on from CAWAJJ010000005.1 coordinate 17,819, forward strand.
TGCTCGGCGGAGGTGGCTGAGCGGTCACGGGAACATTCTCGATCACTGATTGGGAATTATCAATCAGTGATCGCTATCGTCTGCTCCATGGACGATGCCGCTGACGGGGAGCCGCTCGAGCCGCCGCCGTACGGCGTGCTGCCGGTCGGATCCGGCCGGAAGCGGTGGGAACGACGACCCGCCGACGAGGCCGAGGCCAAGGCGCTGGCCTCCCCGCTGCGGCTGCGGATCCTGCGCGTCGCGCTGCACGAGCCGCGGACGAACAAGGAGATCGCCGAGGCCCTTGGGCGCAACCCGGCCTCGGTCCTGCACCACGTCCGCACGCTGGTCGAGACGGGCATGCTGATCGAGCAGCCCCGGCGACGTGGGCAGCGCGGCTCGCGCGAGGTGCCCTACCTGGCCTCGGGGAAGAGCTTCTACCTCGACATCGGCGACTCGATGCTGCACGGAGGCCAGGACCTCCTGCTGGCGACGTTCCTCGAGGAGGTCCGCGACCTGCCGGCGGGGGTCCTTGACAGCGCGCGGCTCGGTTTCCGGCTCAGCGATGCCGACCGCGAGCGGGTGATGGAGCGCTTCCACGACCTGCTTCGGGATGTCGCGGCGATGCCCAGCGATCCTGCCGGAAAGCCGTGGAGCCTGTACCTCGGTTTCCACCCGGAGCTGCCCGACGTAGGTTCACGCCATGACTGAAAACGCCTCGTGGACCGGGATCCCCGATCTCGACACGTTGACTGCCCTGTTGGGCGAGCCCGCGCCCGCGGTGCGCGACAAGGCTCGCCACGAGCTGACCGACCTCGACGTGGACTGGCTGAGGGCCTCGCCGTTCTGCGTCCTCGCGACCGCCTCGGCCGCCGGCGACGCGGACGCGTCCCCCAAGGGCGACCCCGCGGGAGACCTGGTGCACGTGATCGACTCGACGACGATCGCGCTGGCCGAGCGCCCCGGCAACCGGCGCGCCGACGGCTACCGCAACATCCTGGAGAACCCGCACGTCGGCATGCTCTTCGTGATCCCGGGTCGCGGCGACACCCTACGGATCAACGGCCGGGCGCGGCTGGTCTCCGACGCACCCTTCTTCGACGACCTGGTCGTCAAGGGCCACCGGCCGCTGCTGGCGATGGTGGTGGAGATCGACGAGCTGTTCCACCACTGCGCCAAGGCATTCCTGCGCTCCTCGCTGTGGAAGCCCGAGACCTGGGACCCGGAGGCTGTGGTGGCGCGCCGCGCCGTACTCGCCCAGAAGCTCGAGCGCCCCGACGCCACGGTCGACGAGCTCGACCTGTACTACGGCCCGGCGTACGCCGAGGGCCTCTATCGCAACCCGGTGCTCTGACGACGTGGCTGGCTGGCAATGGGCCCGTCGACTCGTCGGCCGGGACAAAAAGGATGGGGTTCGTGGGCAAGGCCCGACGTCTTCGGGTGTTGCAACGCCCCAGAACGTCAGGGATCCCCGGCTACCCGGGGAAACCGGCACCCCGGCCGGCGAGCCCAGCACCCCCCCGACCCGTGACAGGATCCACCCCGTGAGCGAGTACTCGTACGTCAAGGGCCACGGCACCGAGAACGACTTCGTGCTGGTGCCCGATGCCAACGGACGCGAGGAGCTGACTGCCGAGCAGGTGGCGCTGCTGTGCGACCGGAGGGCCGGGGTCGGGGCCGACGGCGTGATCCGGGTGGTCCGGACCGACGCGACCGACGACCCCGCAGCGGTCGCCGCGCGCGGCGAGGCGATGTGGTTCATGGACTACCGCAACGCCGACGGGTCGCTCAGCGAGATGTGCGGCAACGGCATCCGGGTGCTCGGACACTTCCTCGCCACCCACGCCGATGTCGACCCGCGCAACCCGCTGCCGATCGCCACCCGCGCCGGCGTGAAGACGCTGACCTTCGACCGCGGCAACCAGATCACCGTCGACATGGGCACCCCCGAGGTCCTCGGGGAGCACCACCGTGACGGTGGGCGGTCGGTCGCTTGACGCCCGCCACGTCAGCATGGGCAACCCGCACGCCGTGGCCTTCGTCGACGACCTCGACGACGCCGGCCCGCTGCTGGAGGCGCCCGGCCACGACGCCGCGCTCTACCCCGACGGCGTGAACGTCGAGTTCGTCACCCGTCGCGGCGAGCACCACCTTGCCATGCGCGTGCACGAGCGCGGTTCCGGCGAGACCCGGTCCTGCGGCACCGGCGCCTGTGCCGTGATGGTGGCCGCAGCCCTGGCCGACGAGGCGCCCCGCGGCACGGCGTACACCATCGACCTCCCCGGCGGCACGCTCACGATCGTCTGGACCGAGGACGACCGGATCCTGATGACCGGCCCGGCGATCCTGACCGCCGAGGGCGTCACCCGCCTCTGAGCCCAGGACGTCATCCGACCTCGCCGCAATAGGCACCACTTCGTATGACGTCTCGGCCCACCACTAGCATCACGCGCATGGACATCAACGGAGCCAGTGCAATCGTCACCGGCGGCGCCTCCGGCATCGGAGCAGCAGTCGCCCGTCAGCTCGCCGCGAAGGGCGCCAAGGTCGTCGTGGCCGACCTGAACGCCGAGAAGGGCGAGGCCCTGGCGAACGAGATCGGCGGTGTCTTCGCCCCGGTCGACGTCACCAGGACCGAGCAGATCGAGTCGGCCATCGCGCAGGCCGAGGAGCTCGGCCCGGTCCGCGTCCTCGTCAACTCCGCCGGCATCGGCTGGGCCCAGCGCACCGTCGGCCGCGACGGCGAGTTCGCCTCCGCCGCCGACCTCGCCGCGTTCTCCAAGGTGATCGCCATCAACCTGATCGGCACCTTCGACTGCATCCGCCTCGTCGGTACGGCGATCGCCCGCACCGAGCCCACCGAGTCCGGCGAGCGTGGCGCGATCGTCAACATGGCCAGCGTGGCCGCCTTCGACGGGCAGATCGGCCAGGCGGCGTACTCCGCCTCCAAGGGCGGTGTCGTCGGGATGACCCTCCCGGTGGCCCGCGACCTCGCAGCCGTCGGCATCCGCGTGAACACCGTGGCACCCGGCCTGATCGACACCCCGATCTACGGTGAGGGCGAGGACTCCGAGGCGTTCAAGGCCAAGCTCGGCGAGAGCGTGCTCTACCCGAGACGTCTCGGCCTGCCCGACGAGCTCGCGAGCATGGTCATCGAGTGCGTCACCAACTCCTACATGAACGCCGAGACCATCCGCGTCGACGGCGGCATCCGGATGCCCCCCAAGTAGCCAGATGGACCCGGAGTGGCTCGATGACGAGCAGATGGCGGCCTGGCTGCGGCTGATCGCGGTCGTGGAGCTGCTGCCGGGCGTGCTCGACACCCAGCTGCGTCGTGACGCCGGGCTGAGCCACTTCGACTACCAGGTCCTCGCGATGCTCTCCGAGGCGCCGGACCGCACGCTGCGGATGACCGCCCTGGCGGCCCGCACGAACTCGACGCTGCCGCGGCTCTCGCACGTCGTCGAACGGCTCGAGGGGAAGCAGCTGATCGAGCGGCAGCCGAGCCCCGAGGACCGCCGCGCCACGAACGCGGTGCTCACCGCGGAAGGCTGGGCGAAGGTCGTGGACACCTCGCCGGGTCACCTGGCAGCGGTGCGCCACCACGTCATCGACGCACTCTCACCCGAGCAGGTCACCGAGCTTCGCGACATCTGTGAGGCCGTGCTCGACCGGATCGACCCGGACGGCGCGAAGACCGCGATCTACCGTCCCCGGCCCGGCGACGGGGACACCTCGAGCGGGTGAGCTCAGACCCCGTGGCGGGGGTTGGAGGCAGGGTCGGACTCGTGCCGGCCGGGGGAGTCGGGGTTGGCATCGGGCTGGCCGTCGTACGCCGACTGCTCCGGCGGCACGTCGCCCTCCGGGTCCTCGGTGTGCGTCGGGGCCGCGGCGTAGGTGACCTCCTCGGCCTGCCCGCGCACCGGACCCTTGCGCTCGCTGCTGACGCCCATGTCCCCGGCCAGCCCGTCGGGACTGTCGGCGTTCGGGTCGGACTCCTCGATGCCGGTGACCGGCGTGGCGCCGTCTGGTGTCTCGCTCATGGGGCTCATCCTTCCGAGGGCTGGTCGAGGGAGGTCTCGGCATTCTCCTCCTGGACGCCGGACTCCCCGGAGTCAGGCTCGGAGTCCGGCTCCGGGTGGCTCTGCTCGTCCTCGATCGGGATGGTGTGACCGCCCGACTCCGAGGCGTGCTTGTCGTTGGTGGAGCTCGCGGAGGCCTCGTCGTCATGACCACCGCTCGTTCCGCCGGCACCCTTCCCGTCCTGGCGGAGCGGACCGCCGGGCGGTGACGGCTCCTCGACACCTTCCGCCTGGGGGTTGGGCGGGCCCTGCTTGGTCTCGTCGTTCTGCGCGTCGGTCATGGGGACGGCGTACCCGGGAGGTATCCCGGCAAACACCCTCGCTGGTTGCGGTGCGGCCTGCGAGGTGTCTTGAATGGAGCGGAACGTCCACGTCTCGGGAGGACACATGCCCCACGCACGTCGCAGGATCCTGGCCACCGGAGTGGCTGTCGTCACCGGCGTGAGCGGGCTCGCGCTCGTCCCGCCCGCGGCAGAAGGTGCGCCGACGCAGACGGTCGTCACCGCCGGCGCCAAGGGTGCGGTCGCGAAGGCCCCAGGCGGCCGCCGGTACACGAAGAAGACCGCGGTCAGGACCGGCTTCGGCGGCGCCGTCACCTCGGTCGACCCGGAGGCGTCGCGCATCGGCATCCAGGTCCTGCGGCGGGGCGGCAACGCGGTCGACGCCGCTGTCGCCACGGCCGCAGCCCTCGGCGTGACCGAGCCCTACAGCTCCGGCATCGGCGGGGGCGGGTACTTCGTCCACTACAACGCGAAGACCGGCAGGGTCAGCACGCTCGATGGCCGGGAGACGGCACCTCGCTCGATGCCGAACAACGCGTTCGTCGACCCGAAGACCGGCAAGCCCTACAACTTCACCCCCGAGCTGGTCACGAGCGGCGTCTCGGTCGGTACGCCGGGAACCCTCGCCACCTGGCGGACCGCAGTGCGCAAGTGGGGACGCAAGAGCCTGGCCAAGGCGCTGAAGCCGGCGACCCGGCTCGCGAGGCGAGGCTTCGTGGTCGACAAGACGTTCAACGAGCAGACGGCCGACAACCAGAAGCGGTTCGCCAACTTCCCGGCCACCCGCAAGCTGTTCCTGCCCGGCGGCAAGCCGCCGCGAGTCGGCTCGGTGTTCCGCAACCGCGATCTCGCCAGGACCTACCAGCTGATCGCGCGGCGCGGCGCCAAGGTGTTCTACAAGGGCAGGCTCGGCCGTCAGGTCGCGCGCACGGCCCAGCACCCGCCGAAGCGCAAGCACCCCAACCTGCCCGTTCCCAGGGGCTTTCTGAAGGCCAAGGACCTCGCGCGCTACCGCGTCAAGCAGCAGGCGCCGACCCACGTCGGCTACCGCGGGTACGACGTCTACGGGATGGCGCCCTCCTCCAGCGGCGGGACCACCGTCGGTGAGGCGCTGAACATCCTCGAGCGCTTCGGGATCCGCGGCATGAACAACGGCGCGGCGCTGCACCACTACCTCGAGGCGAGTGCCCTGGCCTACGCCGACCGGGCGAAGTACCTCGGCGACCCGGCCTACGTGAAGGTCCCCACGTGGGACCTGCTCTCGGACCGGTTCGCCGCCGAGCGAGCCTGCGCGATCGACCCTGCGCACGCTGCCACCAAGCCGGTGACCGCCGGCAACGCCGCGAGCTACGACGGCCGCTGCGAGACCGCCGCTGCCGCGGGCAGGACGGCCCCGGACACCGAGAACATCAACACGACCAACCTCACCGTGAGCGACCGCTGGGGCAACATCGTGGAGTACACGCTCACCATCGAGCAGACCGGCGGCTCCGGCATCACCGTCCCGGGTCGGGGGTTCCTGCTCAACAACGAGCTGACCGACTTCACCGCGGCGTACGACCCCAAGGACCCCAACCGGATCCAGGGTGGCAAGCGCCCGCGTTCCTCGATTGCGCCGACGATCGTGCTCCGCAACGGCAGGCCGTTCCTGGCCCTGGGGTCACCGGGAGGCTCGACGATCATCACGACCGTGCTGCAGATCCTGTTCAACCGGATCGACCGCGGGATGAGCATCCATGCTGCGCTGGAGGCCCCACGCGCGCAGCAGTCGAACACCGAGACGGTCAACGCGGAGCCTGAGTTCATCAGTGCGTACGGCGCCCAGCTCACGCCCTATGGCCACCAGCTGAAGGCCGCAGGTGACCGGTTCACGAGCAAGTCCGAGATCGGCGCAGCGACCGCGATCGAGTTCGGACCACGGGGTCAGCTGACCGCGGTCTCCGAGCAGCGGCGACGGGGCGGCGGTTCGGCCCTGGTCGTCAGGAGGTAGCGCTCAGCGACTCGGGCTCGAGCACGGGCGCCCCGACCTCGTCCTGAGCCTCGGCCGGGGCCAGGGGCAGCGTGAAGAGCATCGTGGTGCCCTGGCCGTCGAGGCCCGGGCGGGCCGAGATCCTGCCCCCGTGACGCTCCACGGTGCGGGCGCAGATCGCCAGCCCGAGGCCGGTGCCCGGGTAGTCGCTGGTGCTCGACGCCCGGAAGAAGCTGTCGAAGACGCGACCCAGGTCCTGGTCGGGGATGCCGAGGCCGTTGTCGCTGACCCAGATCTCGAGCATGTCCTCGGCCGGGGCCGAGCCGATCACGAGGTGGGGGATGACGCCCGGTGCGACGTACTTGACGGCGTTGCCCATCACGTTCGTGAACAGCTGGCGGATGAGCGTGCGGTCGACCAGCACCCGGCCCAGGGGCGCGTGCTCGACCATCGGGAGCTCGAGGTGGTGGGTCTCGCGGAGCTCGGCCGCGATCTGGTCGACGATCTCGTCGAGGTCGACCGACTGGACCGAGAGCTCGGCGTTCTGGGCCTGCGTGTAGGCCAGCAGGTCCGAGATCAAGTTGGCCATCCGGTCCGCGGAGCTGCGGATCCGCTGCACGCTGGAGACCAGCTCCTGGTCGCCACCGCGCTCGGTGTCGCCCAGCTGCTCCTCGAGGATCTCCGCCCAGCTGATCACGCCGGTCAGGGGACTCTTCAGGTCGTGGGCGACCACGCCGGCGAAGTTCTCGAGCTCGCGTCGCTGGGAGCGGACCTTGGTGACGTCGCGCATGCCGAGGACGGCGAGCGGGTCGCCGACCTTGGGATGCAACGGCACGGCGCTCACCGACAGGATGCGTTGTTCTCCGGTCTGCGGGTCGACGCGCAACAGGTCCATCGGCGCTACGTGCTCGCCCCTCAGCGCTCGGGATCGAGGCATGTCCTCGGCAGGGATGGGTCGCCCGTCGGTCTGGGTCATGCCGTGCGCACGTGCCGAGCCCACCTGGGTGTGCGCCGGGCCGACCCCGGCCATCTCCTCTGCGGCCGGGTTGCTCATCAGGACCTCGTTGTCGGCGCCGATGACGACGAGCCCGTCGATCATCACCCGGGTGACCGCGTCCAACAGGTCGGCTCGCGACGTGGCCTCGGCCTCTGACTCGAGGGCGCGCGCGAGCAGGGCCGCCCTCTCCGAGGCGCCGAGCGAGAGCATCAGCACGATGATGGCGGTCATCAGGGCGTAGACCTGGATGATGATGGCCCGGGTGGTGAGGTCCTCGATGGGCCCGAACGGACCGAGGCCGAACTCGGTGCACAGTGCGGCCAGGGACGACAGGGCCATGGCATAGACCCCGCCGACGGCGGGGGAGAACCGGGAGCCGATCCAGGTGGAGGCCACGATCATCAGGAAGGCGATGGGCAGCGCGCCGTGAGAGCCGAAGATGACGATGGCCGCCGTGAGGGAGATGCCCGTCAGCAGGGCCAGCTCGTGGACCCAGAACCGCCTGGGTGACGGCGTGAAGATGGCGCCGACTCCGCGCCTCGCATGCGAACGGAGTACGGCCGTGAGCAGGGCGAGAACCGCAGCGACGACCAGGAACGTGCTGCAGGCGTCCCGCACCACCCACAGCGCGACCTGGCCCCGGGTCAGGCGCCCGGTCTCGATGAACAGGCCCAGGAGGCCCGGAGCGGCGCTGGCCAGGCCCGCGACCCCCGCGGCGATGGCCAGGTTGGAGAGGTCGCGGGTTCGCGCCAGTCGGCGGGGTTGTGGACCCCAGTACGACAGGTGCTCGATGACCGAGCTGCTGTGCCTGATCGTGGCGCCCACGACCAGGTTGGCGAGCCCGAACAGCAGGGCCGGCACGAGGTCCACGCCCAGCAGCACATCGAGGGCCGCGGTGAGGAGCACGATCAGCGACGCGTCCAGGACCACCTGCTGGCGTGTGCGTCCACGCAGCATCCACAGCGCGGCGACACCGGCAGCGGGCCAGAAGAAGGCCGTGGCGGTGAAGTCACGCATGGCCAGGCGCTCCAGGCCGACCGCCACCGAGTAGACGGTCATATAGCCCCAAGGCACCCGAAAACGGACTAATGACATGAGAACAGTCTGGCTGCTCCGGGGTCCGCCCACCGGCATTTGCCGAAATGGGTTGCCGGGCCGCATAGCCTTGGTCCTGTATGACGAACGCACCCGAAGAATTCGACCTTGCCCACGAGCTCGCCGAGACCGCCGACTGGGACGAGAACGCGACCGGCAACCCGGCTGGGGACGCTCCCGAGACCGACTCGCGCCCGGACGAGACCACCGGCTCGATGGACCTCGCCGAGCGCTATGCGCTGCGGCGTGTCGCCGGCCTGTCCACCGAGCTCGAGGACATCTCCGAGGTCGAGTACCGCCAGCTGCGGCTCGAGCGCGTCATCCTCGTCGGCGTCTGGACCAGCGGCACCGTCCAGGACGCCGAGAACTCGATGGCCGAGCTGGCCCTGCTCGCCGAGACCGCCGGGTCCGAGGTGCTCGACGCGCTCTACCAGCGTCGCGACAGCCCCGACCCCGCCACCTACATCGGGCGCGGAAAGGTCGAGGGGCTGGCCGAGATCGTCCGGGTCAGCGGCGCCGACACCGTGATCCTCGACGGCGAGCTCGCTCCCAGCCAGCTGCGCAACCTCGAGGACAAGGTCAAGGTCAAGGTCGTCGACCGCACCGCCCTGATCCTCGACATCTTCGCCCAGCACGCGAAGAGCAAGGAGGGTCAGGCGCAGGTCGAGCTGGCCCAGCTCAGCTACATGAAGCAGCGCCTGCGCGGCTGGGGTGGCAACCTCTCCCGGCAGGCGGGTGGCCGCGTCGCGGGTGGCGCCGGTATCGGTGGTCGTGGCCCCGGCGAGACCAAGATCGAGACCGACCGCCGCCGCATCAACACCAAGATCGCCAAGCTCCGCCAGGAGCTCAAGCACATGAAGACCACCCGCGACACCAAGAAGGCCGGGCGTCGCCGTCACGAGATCCCCAGCGTGGCGATCGCCGGCTACACCAACGCGGGCAAGTCCTCGCTGCTCAACCGGCTCACCGACGCCGGGGTCCTCGTCGAGGACTCGCTGTTCGCGACCCTGGATCCCACGACCCGCAAGACGACCACCAGCGACGGCCGCATCTACACGATGAGCGACACCGTCGGGTTCGTCCGGCACCTGCCCCACCAGCTGATCGAGGCCTTCCGCTCCACGCTCGAGGAGGTCGCCGACTCCGACCTGATCCTGCACGTCGTCGACGGCTCGCACCCCGATCCCGAGGGCCAGCTCGCCGCGGTGCGCGAGGTGCTCGCCGAGATCGGTGCCGACAAGGTGCCCGAGCTGGTGGTCATCAACAAGGCCGACATCGCCGACCCGCTCGTGCTCGCCCGGCTGCGTCAGCGGGAGCCGCACTCCGTGGTGGTCTCGGCCTACACCGGCGAGGGAATCACCGAGGCGCTGGAGGCGGTCGAGGCCGACCTGCCCCACCCGCAGATCGACATCGACGCGCTGCTTCCCTATGACCGTGGCGACCTGCTCAGCCGCGTGCACGAGGGCGGCGAGGTCATCTCCGTCGAGCACACCGCCGACGGGACGCTGCTCAAGGCCAGGGTGAACGAGTCGCTGGCCGGCGAGCTCGCGGCGTACGCCCGGACCGCCTGACGCCACCGACCACCTGGCCGTGGTGGCGGAACTGCGCGTGCGAAAGGGCGATCGAGCCCTGGGGAGCAGTGCTGGCAGTAGTCTGCGGTCATGACGCGCTGGGTGGGCCGCCTTCTCGGCCTGCTCATATTGGTCCTGATGGTGCTGTTCCCGGCCGTTCGCTGGAGCAGCGGCGGCGACATCGTCCCCGACACCGCGACGATCACCGACTACAACGCCGACTTCATCGTCTCCGCAGACGGTCGCCTGTCTGCGACCGAGACACTGCGGGTGAACCTCGCCGGCGTCAAGCACGGCATCTTCCGGTTCTTCGACGTCGAGGACCCCAACGACTCGCACGCGCGGCTGCGACCGAAGAACATCACGGTCACCAGGGACGGGCAGCCCGAGCCGTTCGAGGTGCTCAGCGAGCGACGCGGGCGCATCCGCGACGTCAAGATCGGCTCGGCGTCCACGACGATCATGGGCGAGCACGTCTACGTGATCCGCTACACGATCGACGGTGTCCTCAGCCCTGCCGGCAAGACCTCCCAGTTCTACTGGAACCTCATTCCGAGCGGTTGGCGCATGGGGATCACGCAGTCGACGCTGACCGTGCACCTCCCGAGTGCGCCCGGCGCGGTGAAGTGCGCCATCGGCAACGGCGCCACCAGCGGCTGCAAGGCGCAGGCCGCGGGTGACAAGGGCTTCGTGGTCACGACCGGGGCCCTGTCGCCGAACACCCCGGTGACCGTGAAGACGGCCCTGGACATGGCAACGCCGACGCGCAACCTCTCGCCGTGGCCGCTGAGCTTCGACCCGGTCCTCGGCAGCAGCGTGATCGCGCTGGCCGTGCTGCTGCTCCTGGCAGCTCTGGCCGCGTGGCTGGGCAACTCTCTCGCGGCGCAGACCCGCGAGAAGTCCCCACAGTTCCCGCTGATGTATGCGCCCCCCGACGGTCTCGGCCCCGCGCAGGCGAACTACCTGTTGACCGAGAAGGTCGAGAAGGAAGACTTCGTCGCCTCCATCATGCAGACCGCCGAGAAGGGCGCCACCACGCTGGCCCACGAAGGTGGCTGGACGATCACCGACACCGGCAGGGCGGCCAGCTGGCAGTCGCTCGACCCCGTCTCGGCTTACTCCGCCCAGGTGCTCGGCGTACAGGGTGGCGCGTTCACCGCCGACACCAGCGTCTCCGCCGGCAAGAAGCTGAAGTCGTCGCTGACGAAGTTCAACTCCGCCACCAAGGACTGGGCGCGTCAGAACAAGCTGATGACCAAGGCGGGGATCGGCAGCGGTGGCGGCCTGCTGGTCGTCGCCGCCTTCCTGCTGGCAGGCTTCCTCGCGCTGATCAACCCGTGGAACCTGTCCGTGCTGGCGCTGGTCCCCGGGCTGTTCGCCCTGTTCGCCGCCGAGCTGCTCGCTCCCGGGTCCGGCACGAAGCGGACCGCTGCAGGTCGCGAGCTGTGGTCGCGCACCGGTGGCTTCCGCCGAGTCCTGGCCACTCCGTCCGCGGAACAGCGCTTCGACTTCTCCGGTCGCAAGGAGCTCTACACCGCCTACATCCCCTGGGCGGTGGCCTTCGGGGTCGCTGACCAGTGGGCGGAGAAGTACCGCATCGAAACAGGTGAAGAACCCCCGCTGCCCTTCTACGCCGGCTCGGGTTTCGGCTATGGCGGTGGGGGCTTCGCCTCCTCGATGGCCAACGACTTCTCCGCCACGGTCGACTCCGCCATCTCGGCGTACGACGCCACCCAGTCGTCCTCGTCGTCGTCCAGCAGCGGTGGGGGTGGCTTCTCCGGTGGTGGCGGCGGAGGCGGCGGCGGGGGTGGCTCCTGGTGAGCGACTCCGCGACAATCGAATGTGCACGCTGGTTGAGCTTGTCGAAACCACTTAACAAAGGATCTTGAACATGATCGCTCTGATCGTCATCCTCGTGATCGTCGTCGCCCTCGTCGGCTTCGGCATCATCGGCTTCAACAAGCTGCGCACGACCGACATCGGGGCGCAGGAGGCGCTGGGCGGGATCGACGTACAGCTCACCCGGCGTGCCGACCTGATCCCCAACCTCGTCGAGACCGTCAAGGGGTACGCCGCCCACGAGAAGGGCGTCTTCGAGGAGGTCACCAACGCGCGGGCCAAGGTGCAGAAGGCGGCCATCGAGGACGACGTGCCGGCCAAGGCAGCGGCCGACGCCGAGCTCTCCCAGTCGCTGGTCCACCTGAACGCCGTCGCCGAGGCCTACCCGGACCTGAAGGCCAACACCAACTTCCTCGAGCTGCAGACCCAGCTCGCCGAGACCGAGAACCAGATCTCCTTCGCCCGGCAGTACTACAACGACGCCGTCGCCACCCTGAACAAGCTCACCCAGACGATCCCCTGGATGTTCTTCACCGGCATCGCCAAGGTCACCAAGCGCGAGTTCTACAAGGCGCCCGAGGGCCAGGCGACCGCGCCGACCGTCAGCTTCTGAGTCCGCCCCCCGGCCGACTCGCGTCTCCCGGGGGTCAGGGCGTCCCGGCGTGGGGTACGTCGACCCGTACTGATCGCAGCTCCGCCTCCCGGGCGGCGCTGCGGGCGTTCTCGTCGAAGTCCGGCGCGCAGCACAGGAACAACGTGCGCCCGTCGTGGCCGCCGAGCATGCAGGCGAAGACGCCCATGTCCGGGATCGCGATCTCGTCGACGATCTCGCCTCCCTCACGGACCCGCAGCACCCGCGCGTTGGTCGCGTCGGCCAGCCACAGGCAGCCCTCGGCGTCGAGGCCGCAGCCGTCCGGCGCGACGGTCAGGGTCGGGATCACCTCGCCCAGGGCCTTCGACGTGGGCAGGTCAGCGAACTTCGCCCAGTCACGGCGGTTCGCGAGGGACCCGTCCGGCGCGATGTCGAAGGCGGTGACCCGGTTGCCGAAGGTCTCGTCGACGAGGAGCACGCCGTCCTCGGTGATCACGCTGCCGTTCGGGAACCACAGGTCGTCGGCGACCTCGGTCACGGTGCCGTCCGGGTCGACGCGCAGCAGCACCGTCGAGGCCAGGTCGGCGCCGCCCATCAGGTCGAAGCCGAAGTTGCCGACGTACGCCCGTCCCTGGTCGTCGACCACCATGTCGTTCGGGTGCCCGGCGACGTGGGCGGAGAGGTCGGCGTGCACGACGAGCGAGCCGTCCTCCTCGCGCCGGAGCAGCTTCGAGTCGCGCATCGAGACGATCAGCAGGCGTCCGTCCGGGAGCCAGCCGAGCCCCGAGGGCTGCTGCGGGATGCTCGCCTCGAGGCGTACGTCGGACCCGTCCTCGGCCAGCGACAGCACCTCGTAGGTGTAGAAGTCGACGATCCAGAGCCGGCCGTCGTGCCAGCGGGGGCACTCCAGGTAGGACCGCTCGGACAGGACAGTGGTGAGCTCTCGCGTCATGCCCGCGACTGTAACGCGGTGTCATCGACGCTGGGTGCGTCGTACACCTCTTGTTCAGTGGCGATGACTCCGCGTTACAGCGGTCCCGTCGAGACCCTCTGTGCGTCGACGAAGCACAGGTCGCACGATCGACATAGGGTGCTCGGGTGGTCGAGAAGCGGGGGGTGCGCGAGGTCCTGAGCGCGGCCGTCGAGGAGCTCGGCGGCCAGGAGCGACCCGGCCAGATCGCGATGGCCGAGGCAGTCGCCGACGCGATGGAGAACAAGCGCCACCTGCTCGTCCAGGCCGGCACCGGCACCGGCAAGTCGCTGGGCTACCTCGTGCCTGCGCTGCTCCACCACGACCGCGTCGTCGTCGCCACCGCCACGCTCGCCCTCCAGCACCAGCTCGTCGAGCGCGACATCCCGGCCCTGTTCGAGGCGGCCAAGGAGCAGCTCGGCGAGAACGGGACGTACGCCGTGCTCAAGGGGCGATCCAACTACGCCTGCCTGCACCGGGTGCGTGAAGGCGTGCCCGACGACCAGGGTGCCCTGGTCGAGATGCCCGAGGGCTCGATCGGCGCCGAGGTGGTGGCCCTGCGCGAGTGGATCGAGGAAGAGGCGACCGAGCGGGGCACCGGCGAGCGCGACCACGCCCCGCGGCACACCGACCGGGTCTGGCGCCAGGTCAGCGTCAGCCACCGGGAGTGCCTCGGCGCGGCCAAGTGTCCCTACGGCGCCGAGTGCTTTGCCGAGCGGGCCAAGGAGCGTGCGGGGCGCTCGCAGCTGATCGTGACCAACCACTCGCTGCTCGCCATCGACGCCGTCGAGGGCATCCCGATGATCCCGGAGTACGACGTCGCGGTGATCGACGAAGCCCACGAGCTCGTCTCGCGGGTGACCCAGGCCGCCACCGACGAGCTGTCCCTCCCCGAGATCGAACGCACCTCGCGCCGCGCCGGTCGCCATGTCGAAGGCAGCGAGGCCGACGATCTCGCTGACGCGGGGGAGGCCCTGCGCGACGCGATCGCGGCCGAACAGCCCGGCCGCATCGACCGGATGTCCGAGGAGCTGGGCGACGCGCTGGTGCTGGTGCGCGACGCGGCGCGGGCATTGGTCAGCGCCTTCCCGAAGGACTCCTCGGGCCCCGGCCAGGGCGATGCGGCCAGCACCCAGGCCAAGGGGTGGGCGCAGGAGCTGTTCAAGACCGCGGAGCGGATGGCCGCCGGGTCGGACAAGGACGTGCTCTGGATCAGCGAGCGTGACCGCAACCGTGGTGGCAACCACCTCTGTGTCGCGCCGCTCGAGGTCGCAGGTCCGATGCGGGAGAAGCTGCTGGCGGACAAGACCGCGATCTTCACCTCCGCGACCCTGAAACTGGGCGGCGACTTCGACGCCGTGGCGACCTCGCTCGGGCTCACGGCCGGCGACCGAGGGGAGGACTGGGAGGGTCTCGACGTCGGGTCGCCGTTCGACTACGCCCAGCAGGCGATCCTCTACGTGGCCAGGCACCTGCCTCCCCCGGGACGCGACGGGCTGACGCAGGCCCACCTCGACGAGATCACCGAGCTGGTCGACGCGGCGGACGGCCGCACCCTCGGGTTGTTCTCGAGCCGGCGGGCGGCGGAGGCAGCGGCCGAGCACGTGCGCGAGGCGCTCCCGCACCTGACCACACTGGCCCAGGGCGATGCTCAGCTGCCCGAGCTCGCGCGCCAGTTCGTCGGCGACCCGCACACCAACCTGTTCGGCACGCTCAGCCTGTGGCAGGGCCTCGACGTCCCGGGGGAGACGTGCCAGCTGGTGATCATCGACCGGATTCCGTTCCCGCGTCCCGACGACCCACTGATGTCGGCGCGGCAGCGTGCGGCCGACAAGGCGGGGGTCAACGGGTTCATGACCGTCGCGGCGACCCACGCCGCCCTGCTGCTCGCGCAGGGCTCGGGCCGGTTGATCCGCACGACCACCGACCGCGGCGTGGTGGCCTGCCTGGACCCGCGGCTGGTCACGGCGCGCTACGGCAGCTTCCTGCGGGCCAGCCTGGCTCCGATGTGGCAGACCGATGACCCTGCCGTCGTACGCAAGGCCCTGAAGCGGCTGGCCGAAGGGGGCTAGCTAGCGGGCCTTCACCGCGCGCGACACCGCGGAGTACGGCGAGGAGCCGACCCGGTTGAACGCGAGCACCTTGAAGGCGTACCTCCCCTTGGGAAGCCGGTAGGTCAGGTAGCGCACGTTCGGACGCTGGTAGCCGGAGGCATAGCTGCGGACCACGCGGTTGTGGGCGCCGAGCCTGTAGGCGACGACGCGGTAGCTCGTGATCGCGGCTCCCCCGTTGGTGGTCGGCGCGCTCCACCGGATGACGGCGGTCCTGGGGCCGCGCTTGGCGCCGGGAGAGGCGAGGCCGATGCGCGGTGCCGAGGGCCGCTTGGCCTTGGGTGCCGGCTTGGCCGTGGGCTTGGGGCCTGGGTCAGGCGTCGGCTGGCCGGACGGCGTGGGCGTCGGGCTCGGTGAGGGCGTGGGCGTCGGGGTCGGCGTCGGGGTGGGCAGCTGGCTCGGTGCGGGGATCGGGAGCGTGGGCACGTCCTCGCAGCCGGTCGAGGTGAGGCGGTACTGCCCGAGGCTGCCGTAGTCCGACCACCCGCTTCCGGACGGGCTGCCGTTGCCGACGCCGTCGACGCGCAGGAAGTAGACGCCGGTCGCCAGGTTGACGGTGACCTTGGCGTCCATCCCGGTCGACTTCGGCGGGTTCGTGCGGGTGTAGTCCGAGGTCGGCGCGTTGGTGCCGACGACCATGCCCGCAGCGTTCAGGACGTCCAGCTTCAGGTCGAGCGCGGACTGGGCACCGATGCCGGTGGCCGACACGGTGAGCGTGCTGACGCAGGGCAGCGTGATCGAGAAGACGTCGGTGTCCGTGCGGGTGCCGATCACCCCGCCGACGTCGTACGACGGGTGGGCGCCGAGCAGGTCCGCACCCGTCGTCGTGTTGCCGTGGTCGTCCACGCGCAGGGGCAGGCCGTTGCTCTGCATCACGGCGAAATCGTCCTGCTGGTTGTTCGCGCCCGTGTACTCGCCCTTGCTGAACTGGCTGACCGCCCGTGTCGAGGAGGAGCCCATGATCGGGCCCCAGGCGCGGGTGCCCGCGAAGTAGGCCTGCGAGGTGGTGCCGTCGTGCTCGAGGCCGAGCGTGTGACCGGTCTCGTGGGCAGCGGCCTGAGCCACCACCATCGGGTCGAAGCCCTTGTCGTAGGCGAACACCCAGGCCGGCTGCAGGTAGGGGTTGGAGCTGACCCGGTCGAAGGTGCCGAGATAGGCGACCCCGAGGCAGCCGCCGCACACCTCGGCCCGCGGCGTCAGGTCGCTGGTGATCATCACCTGGGTGCCGAAGGTGGTGTCGTTGGACGAGGAGCGGGTGATGCCCGAGACGCCCGGGTCGGCGGTGGTGACATCGACGTCGAAGGGGGCGTAGGTCTCGGCGACCTCACGCCACACCTCCTGGATGAACCCGTGCTCGGAGGAGCTGAACGTCCCCGGGGAGCCGTCGGTGTCGAAGCCGATGTGCGCGCCGTTGGTGATCGGGTGCTCTGGGTCTGCGTTCCATCCCGTGTTCGAGACGGTGCCGCCGTCGAAGTCCAGGAAGATCTTGCGGGTGGCGCCGGCCCGGCTGTGCAGGGCGAACGTCTGGCTGGTGCTGTACGCCGGGGCGACGGTGGCTGCGGCGACCGACGGGGTCGCCGTCGCCGGGGCGGCCTCCTGGTAGAACAGCTGGCCCTCGGCGGACAGCCAGGCCGTCTCGTCCTCGGTGAGCAGCTGCTCGAGGTGGGCCGGCGTGACGTCGTTGCGTGCGGCGACCGGAGCCAGCTGGTTGCCCAGCGCGCGGATCGCGGCACGGCCGTGCATCTGGGTGGGAAGCACCTTGGCGGCGTGCGAAACGGCGGTCCGGCTCGAGACGGTCCCCGTGTCCGCGCCGGAGACCGAGCCGTTGCCCGGGGCGGAGGACGTGCTCGCAGGCGCGGGATCGGTGGCTGCCGGAGAGGTCCGCAGCTGCCGGGCCTGGACGGGCTTCGAGCCGGTGACCTGCGTGGAGTGCTGCCCGGTGTCCTGCGCCGCCGGGCCCGCGCCCAGCACCATGCCCGACGTGACGAGCAGGCTCAGCGCAGCCATCACGGGGATGGTGAAGCGCCAGGGCCGGGGGGACATCCCCTCATGATGTCCTATTTAGGTGGATTACGCCTAAAATGAGTCACATTCGTCTCAGGACGGCGGTGACCTTTCCGAGAATCGTGGCGTAGGTGCCGTCGATCGGGTCGTAGGCGTCGTTGTGGGGCAGCAACCAGACCTTGCCGTCCTTCTTCTGGAAGGTCTTCACGGTTGCCTCGCCATCGAGCATCGCGGCCACGATCTCGCCGTTCTCGGCGTCCGGCTGCTGGCGGATGACGACGTAGTCGCCGTGACAGATCGCGGCGTCGACCATCGAGTCGCCGGAGACCTCGAGCAGGAACAGGGTGCCGTCGCCGACCAGGCTCTTGGGCAGCGGGAAGATCTCCTCCACCCGCTCCTCGGCCAGGATCGGCCCACCCGCAGCGATCCGGCCCACCATCGGCACCATCGTCGGCGTGGGCATCGCGTCGCCCAGGCCGGTCTGGTCGTAGCCGGCCTCGTCGGCGGAGGCGATCGCACGGCGGGCGGCCATCAGCTCGGGGATGAACACCTCGAGGGCGCGCGGGCGGTTGGGATCGCGCTTGATGAAGCCTTTCGACTCGAGCACGCGCAGCTGGTGGGCCACGCTCGAGGAGCTGGTGAGGCCCACCAGCTCGCCGATCTCACGGATGCTCGGCGGGTAGCCGCGCTTCTCGATCGACTCCCGCAACACATTGAGGATGCGCTGCTGGCGTGGGGTGAGGCCGGTGCTGTCCGGCGCGGCGTCCGGCATCTCTGCGATGCGGGCGTGGCCGCGTCCGGGTCCGCCGTCGGAGACCGGGATGGTCGCGTCGGGCTTCTTCTTGCCGCCGGAGATGTCTCGGGGCACGTCTCGGGGAATGTCGGTGTCATGATCGCGAGTCGCCATAGGGGCAAGGTAGTCCAGTAACAGGGGTCACTTCAAACACATGTTCGAACCGCGTGTCGTGGTTTGCTGCGCACCATGACTTCCCCCTCCCGGCCGACCTCGGCCGTCGTGACCGGTGCTGCACGTGGGATCGGGCGCGCGATCGCCGTCGAGCTGGTTCGGCTCGGGCATGCCGTGGTCGTCACCGACGTCGACGGTGAGGCGGTCCGTCGTACGGCGGGGGAGATCGGGGCCGTCGCCGGGCTGGCGCAGGATGTCCGCGACCCTCAGGGTCATCGTGACGCCGCTGATGAGGCTGGTCGTCACGGCCGGCTCGCCGTCTGGGTGAACAACGCGGGCGTGGGCTTCGACGGGGGAGTGCAGGAGCTCAGCGAGGAGAAGATCCGCGCCCTGGTGGAGATCAACCTGCTCGGCCCGATCTGGGGCTCGCGCGCTGCACTGTCGGCGTTCGGCCCCGAAGGAGGCGACCTGATCAGCATCGCCTCCCTGTCCGGGCACGGACCGGTCCCCGGGCTTTCCGTGTACGCCGCGACCAAGGCGGCCGTGATCTCCCTGGCGCTGAGCCTGAGCTGGGAGACCTCGAGGCGGGTTCGCGTGCACGCCGTCTGCCCCGACGGCGTCGCCACCGAGATGGTCGCCGCGATGAAGCCTGACGGGCAGGCGAAGGAGCTCGTCGCCTCCGGAGGCGCGATGCTCGCCGCCGAGGACGTGGCCCGCGCGACGGTGGCGTTGATCGGCAGCACTCGCGTCGTCCGCACCCTGCCCGGCCGACGCGGCGCGCTGATGCGCCTGAGCAGCCTGCTCCCGGGTCTCACCGGCCGTCTCGAGCCCGTCGTACGCCGCCAGGGTCGTCGGGCGCTGCGCAAGTCCTGACCTCTTCCGGAGGCGTCACGGACTGTACGAACAAATGTTCGACCAGCCCTTGATTCGTTCGAACACGTGCTCTAACGTCGTACATGTGTTCGATCGAACACCTGCTCGATCAGTCGCTGACGCAAGCTTGTCAGTGGTCACCGCAAGACTTCGATCAACACACAGCAGGGGTCGCCAACCGACCGCTCGACCACCTAGGCCGAGCACTTCCCCGAAAGAGGTTGACCGATGAGCACACTGAGCATTCAAAAGCCGGGCATTCAGAAGCCGGGCATTCAACAGCCGGGCATCTCCAGCCCGCGGACCACGCCCTCGACCGACGTCGACGCTCGGTTCGACGCGCTCGTCCGCACCGCGGTCCCGGCCCAACGCGGCGCCGACTTCGAGACGGTCTTCGACCTCGACTACGGCCAGCCCGCGTTCGCCCCGGAGCCCGCTGTTCGCGCCGTGAAGGCCGCTCGCCGAGTCCGCGCCGTTGCGGTGAAGCCGCGCCCCGCGCCTCCTCGCGCCGTCCGACTGACCCGCCGTGGCCGCATCCTCGCGGTGGTGACCTTCCTCGGCCTCGCCCTGGCCCTGATGACGGCCTTCGGTGGCTGGGCCACCGCCACCCTCAGTGGCGGCACTCCCGAGCCTGTCCGGGTGATCGAGGTCGCCCCCGGCGACACCCTCTACGACATCGCGGCCGACCTGGCCGCTCCCGGCGAGATCCGGGCGATGGTCCACCGCATCCAGGAGCTCAACTCCCTCCCCGGCGGCCAGATCATCGAGGGCCAGAAGCTCGCCGTCCCCCGCGGCTGAGCGAGCAACACACAGACGTGCCGACGGCTCCCTTCGACCCGGGTCGATCGGTACGGGGGAAGAGGTGGGGTGGGACCGAATCACACTCGGTCCCACCCCACTCGCCTATGCCCGGGCGGCGCCCTCACTGAGCAGGAACTGAGCTGCGGTGTACGTCGCCATCACGGCCGTCTCCAGCTCGGCCGGCGGGTTCTGCATCATGAACTTCCGGACCCCCAGCAGGGTGTCCGAGAGCATGAACAGCCCGGCGCCTGCTGCGGTGAACCGTCGCGAGGCGGGGGAGAGGGCCGGGTCGAGATGCGTGGCGCTCGCCACCACGGCCGCGAGCATCGTCGCGTAGCCGAAGACCGGCCGACCGAGCTCTCGCTGCCTTCGGCCCGCCATCAGCGCCATCACCGGCGCCGTCAGTGCCCAGGAGCCGGCGACCGAGCGAGCGCCCAGCCCGGCGGTGATCGGCGTGGACCCGCGATGACGCAGGAACCCCGAGAGGTAGGCGAGGTGGCCGAGCCCGAACGATCCGGCGCCGACCAGGAACGGCTTGGTGCCTTCGCCGAGCAGTGCGACATCGCCACCCCACCCGCCGACCTGAGCGATCAGGGTGCTCGTGCGGAGCGGCGAGTCGGCTGCCTTCGCGTTGGTCGCCAGCGACCCGGCCAGCGCCGGCATCAGCAGGGGCTTGGTCACGAAACGGGCCCGGTGCGCCCACGGGCTCGGCTGACCCGAGAGCCACGTGTCGGCACTCGCGAGGCCCACATAGGCGAGCTTGAGCGTGGTCGAGGTCTTCAGGGTGGGCACGGTTTCGAACCTAGACCCTCAGCGACTCCCGCGTAGCCGCTCTCAGTGACCGCTGCCGGACAGTGCCGGACTGGCCTCCGCGATCCGCAGCGGAGTGGCGGGCCCCGTCGTGGTGACCGTCCCGTTGACCGGCTGCAGCGGCCCGCCGTTCAGCGACCAGCGCGCGCTCCAGGTGACCACCACCCGGTGCCCGACCGTGCGGTGCGCATCGGCGTAGCGGTAGACGACGTCCTTGGCCGGGTACGGCGCTCCCGGCGTCGACGTGGTCTCCGTCGTCCCGTCCCCGTGCACCCACTCGAACCGGCTCGGCGTGATCTCGAGCCGTACCCGCTGCCCGAGCAGGGTCAGCTGCCGCGACAGTGGCTGCGCATCGGTGAAGAAGATCGTGTCGAAGTTGATCAACGTCTTGTCCGCAGGCTGGCTGTGCGAGCGCAACGACGGCAGCGGGATCCGCCGGAACGCCTGCAGCACCATCCCCTCGGTCACCTGCGGCGGTGCAGCCACGCCGGGCGGAGGTCCGTCGCCGGAGCAGACGAGGCCCATGGGAGTCACCGGCGGTGGCGCCACCTGCCAGAGCCGATAGATCTGTTGTCCAGGAGGGCAGGTGTTCTGCGCACAGGTAGCTTGACCGCCGTTCAGCCCGTCACCGCAGACGGTTCGCCACTCGAAGCGCGGGGCTGACTGCGGCGCTACTTGCCTCATGACTGGGCTGACTCACCTGCCAGGATGACCGAGTCGCCTGGCTCGTGAGAGCCGCGTCGTAGCGCGTCATCCGCACTCGCGTTGCACAGGCGAGATCCGCCGCATGCGCAGGTGCGGCTGACGATCGCAGCAGGACTCATGACGAGT
Organism: uncultured Actinomycetota bacterium; assembly: GCA_963782305.1. Classification (GTDB taxonomy): domain Bacteria; phylum Actinomycetota; class Actinomycetes; order Propionibacteriales; family Nocardioidaceae; genus Marmoricola. The sequence goes on from CAWAJJ010000005.1 coordinate 39,531, forward strand.
GCAGCAAGCAGCAGTCGCACTTCATAGCCGTCGGAGTCCAAGCGCGCCAACACGCCAGCCAGCTTCGCTCCCGCTCGAGCATGAACGCATGTGAGGTGTTCGTGCTCGCCTGGGAACTGGTGTCGGCGTAGCGCCCTGTCCTCTCGACCATTCTGAGGCGCGTAGTCGACGTTGCGTCGACGAATCGCGACGTCGCCGTCGATCTTGTAGAACTTGACTCGCGGAGCTGCCCAGCCGCCGCCGTCGATCGTAGCCGCCCGCTGCGTAGATCTTGTCGATGCCGTCGGCGATCGCCTCGCACTGAGTGCACAGTGTGACGATGAGACGCGCGATCGAAGCGTGCTGTGTCGCCAGTCGACGCCCGAGTAGTTGAGCGCAGTCCACGAAGTGCCGGACGAATGCCTCCGCGCCAGCCTTCGTCTTCGCCTTCGCAGCCTCAGGCAACACTGGCGGGCTCGGAGTCGCCGACGCGGACGGGGAGGGCGACGTACTCGTCGTCGGCTTGGGCGCGGGTGAAGGCTCAGGGGAGCCGCCGCAGCCGCTGAGCACGAGCCCAGCCGCGACCAACCCGGCAGCAAGCCGGGGCCCCACCGTTCGCATCGGCCAACTCCTCGCCATCGTTGCCAACCACCGTCGTGCCCTGCGTGATGCGGAGTTAACTACCCAGATCGCACACTGACTACACCGGATCTGCTCCCTGTGGACAACCGTCTGCGATGCCAGACTGCAGCCATGGCCGGCTACTCAGGCACTCCGTTGGAGCGCAAGCTCGGGGTGAAGCCCGAGCACGTGGTCTACCTCGACGGGGCGCCGGCGGCGTTCGACCTCGAGGCGCCCACCACGCGGCGGCTGCCACGGCGGCTCGACATCAGCCTCACCTTCCACACCAGCGCCGCGAAGCTGACCAGGCGGCTGCCTCAGCTGTTCGAGCGCACCGAGCAGGCGGGGATGGTCTGGGTCTGCTGGCCCAAGAAGGCCGCCAAGGTGGAGACCGACCTCGACGACAGTGTCGTCCGCCGGATCGGGCTGGCCGCAGGCTTCGTCGACGTCAAGGTCTGCGCGGTCGACGAGGTGTGGTCGGGCCTGAAGTTCGTCCGGCGCGTGAAGGACCGCACCTGAGCGAGCAAGGTGCTCAGCTGTAGCGGTGGCTCTTCTCGGAGTGCCCCGCGTCGCGGGTGCACGCCCGGCCGTTCATCGACTTGTGCCCGCAGCGCTCGCCCTCGGGCGAGGCGGCGGTGTCGGTGCGCCGGGACGCAGCGGCCCGGGGGCGGGCGGCCGCGGGGGAGGCCTGGCGGGGGGCGACGGGTGCCCCGCCGGCGGCAGCCGCAGCCGCCTCGCGACGTGTGGGGCCGCTGGCGCTGTTCGCTGCGTACTTGGCCTCGCGCATGGCCCTCAGGGCGTCCATTTTGCTCACGGTCTGAGCCTACGGCGGCGGACCGACAGTTCCGGGACGGCAGGCCGCAGGACCCCGACCAAAGCGAACCGGTGCGAGCCTCAGCGAGCCGCCCGGTGCCCGCCCTTGGTCCGGACCGGGGCCTGGCGCCCGCGGACGAGCGCCACGATCCGCGCTCCGAGGATGAGGGTCACGAACAGGCACGCCGCAGCCCCGATCGTGGTGATCGCCAGGAGGGTCCACGCGGTCGCTTCGCCGGAGCGGGCCTCGCCGCCGAAGTCGATGGCGGCGTACACCAGCACGCCCCACGCGACCAGCGTGACGGTCACGAGGAGCGCCAGGAGGAAGATCCTGCGGCGAGGCGGCTTCGGGGGGACGTACGACGGCTCCTCGGCCCTTGCATGCGTGCCCACGGCCACATTGTGGCGCACGCCGCTCGTCCACAGGCTGCACAACCCACAGGCCGGTCATCGGGGGCCGACAACCGTCGGGGACACACCACCCGAAGTGACTATTTTCCGCGGCCGAAATGGGCCCTGACCTGCGGTGATGCAGTCATACCCGGAGTACGCCGGATCGATTCGCCGGATTGCCTTGCGCACGTCGTACCGCGGGCGTAGGTTAACCACTACATCTAGTAGTTACACCGTTGTAGTTATCCACATCTAGTCCCACAGGACTGGTGGGGTTTCCCACAGAAACCCGGGTTATCCACCGCGGAATCCACAGTTGAACGCACAGGTTGAACCTAGTACGGGCCTCTGACACGACTACTGGACGGCCGAGCAAAGACCCTGAGAGGAGCCCCGAGATGCACTGTCCCTTCTGTCGCAGCACAGACACCCGGGTGCTCGACTCGCGGGTTGCCGACGACGGCTCCTCCATCCGTCGTCGGCGCTCGTGCCCCTCCTGCGAGAAGCGGTTCACCACCGTCGAGCAGATGCAGCTGACCGTGATCAAGCGCAGCGGCACCTCCGAGCCGTTCACCCGCGAGAAGGCCATCTCCGGCGTCCGCAAGGCCTGCAAGGGCCGCCCGGTCTCCGAGGACGACCTCGCTCGCCTCGGCCAGTCCGTGGAGGACGCCCTGCGCGGCGTCGGCTTCGCGGAGGTGCCGGCCAACGAGATCGGCCTGGCGATCCTCCAGCCGCTGCGCGACCTCGACGAGGTGGCCTACCTGCGGTTCGCGAGCGTCTATCGCGCGTTCGAGTCCGCCGAGGACTTCGAGACCGAGATCGCGATGCTCCGGCTCGACCGCTCGCCAGGACGACACGTTGGTTTCGACAAGCTCAACCGACGTACAACCTCAGCCCACGGGCTGACCACAGACCGCCCGGCGCATGGTGGGGAAGCCGTGCGCCGGGCTACCAACATCGGTTGCTCCAGCAAGTGGGCGCCAGCAGTTGCAGCACAGCGGACAAGCACGACGCAGATGACCAACAAGGGAGAGCAGCGAACATGACCGAAACGGTGAGCGGGACCGACACATCAGGCACCCACAAGAAGGGCGGTCTGGAGATCGAGCGTGTCTTCTCCTCCGAGGGTGTGCACCCCTACGACGAGCTCACCTGGGAGCGTCGTGACGTCGTCCAGACCAACTGGAAGACCGGTTCGGTCGTCTTCGAGCAGCGCGGCGTCGAGTTCCCCGACACCTGGAGCGTCAACGCCTCCACGATCGTCACCACCAAGTACTTCCGCGGCGCAGTCGGCACCGACGCCCGCGAGTGGAGCCTCAAGCAGCTGATCGACCGCGTCGTGAAGACCTACCGCAAGGGCGGCGAGGAGAACGGCTACTTCGCGTCCCCGGCCGACGCCGAGCTGTTCGAGCACGAGCTCACCTGGCTGCTGGCCAACCAGTACTTCTCCTTCAACTCACCCGTCTGGTTCAACGTCGGCACCGCCTCGCCCCAGCAGGTGTCCGCGTGCTTCATCCTCGCCGTCGACGACTCGATGGACTCGATCCTGAACTGGTACAAGGAAGAGGGCTTCATCTTCAAGGGCGGCTCCGGTGCCGGCCTGAACCTCTCCCGCATCCGCTCCTCCAAGGAGCTCCTCTCCAGCGGCGGTACGGCGAGCGGCCCGGTCTCCTTCATGCGCGGCGCCGACGCCTCCGCGGGCACCATCAAGTCCGGTGGCGCCACGCGTCGCGCGGCGAAGATGGTCGTCCTCGACGTCGACCACCCCGACATCGTGGAGTTCGTCGAGACCAAGGCGAAGGAAGAGGACAAGATCCGCGCCCTGCGCGACGCGGGCTTCGACATGGACCTCGGCGGCGCCGACATCACCTCGGTCCAGTACCAGAACGCCAACAACTCGGTCCGCGTCAACGACGAGTTCATGCGTGCGGTCGAGGACGGCACCGACTTCGGTCTGCGTGCCCGCGGCACCGGTGAGGTCATCGAGACCGTCGACGCGCGTGAGCTGTTCACCAAGATCAGCCAGGCCGCGTGGGCCTGCGCCGACCCGGGTCTGCAGTACGACGACACGATCAACGACTGGCACACCAACCCGGAGACGGGCCGCATCACCGCGTCCAACCCGTGTTCCGAATACATGTCGCTCGACAACTCGAGCTGCAACCTCGCCTCGCTGAACCTGCTGAAGTTCCTCAAGGACGACGACACCTTCGACGCCCCGCTGTTCGCGAAGGCGGTCGAGTTCATCATCACCGCGATGGACATCTCCATCTGCTTCGCGGACTTCCCGACCGAGGCGATCGGCGACACCACTCGCGACTACCGCCAGCTCGGTATCGGCTACGCCAACCTCGGCGCGCTGCTGATGGCGATGGGCCTCGGCTACGACTCCGACGGTGGCCGCGCGATGGCTGCGGCGATCACCTCGCTGATGACCGGCCAGTCCTACAAGCGCTCCTCCGAGCTCGCGTCGGTCGTCGGTCCCTACGAGGGCTACGCCCGCAACGCCGACGCCCACAAGCGCGTGATGCGCAAGCACCAGGCGGCCAACGATGTCGTCCGGACGTTCGGCGCGCACGACGCCGGCGTACACAGGCTGGCCACGAAGGCCTGGGCCGAGGTGCAGAAGCTCGGCGAGCTGAACGGCTTCCGCAACGCGCAGGCCTCCGTGCTCGCGCCCACCGGCACCATCGGCTTCATGATGGACTGCGACACCACCGGCATCGAGCCGGACTTCTCGCTGGTCAAGTTCAAGAAGCTCGTCGGCGGCGGCTCCATGCAGATCGTGAACCAGACGATCCCGCGGGCGCTGAAGAAGATGGGGTACGCCGAGGAGACCATCGAGGCGATCGTCGAGTTCATCGCCGAGAAGGGTCACGTCATCGACGCCCCCGGCCTGAAGCCCGAGCACTACGAGGTCTTCGACTGCGCGATGGGTGCCCGGGCGCTGAAGCCGATGGGCCACGTGCGGATGATGGCGGCCTGCCAGCCGTTCCTCTCCGGCGCGATCTCCAAGACGGTGAACCTGCCGGAGACCGCGACGGTCGAGGAGATCGAGGACATCTACCTCCAGTCCTGGAAGCTCGGCCTCAAGGCGACCGCGGTCTACCGCGACAACTGCAAGGTCGGCCAGCCGCTGTCGGACGGCAAGTCCGACTCCGCCAAGAAGGATCAGGGCCAGGCCGTCGACGAGCCCGTTGTCGCCGAGAAGATCGTCGAGGTCCACAAGCCGTTCCGCAAGCGTCTCCCCAAGAGCCGCGCCTCGCGTACGACGAGCTTCACCGTGGGTGGCGCCGAGGGCTACATGACCTCGGGTGCGCACGACGACGGCGAGCTCGGCGAGGTCTTCCTCAAGCTGGGCAAGCAGGGCTCGACCCTGGCCGGCGTGATGGACGCCTTCTCGATCGCGGTCTCCATCGGCCTGCAGTACGGCGTCCCGCTCGAGACCTACGTCTCGAAGTTCACCAACCTGCGCTTCGAGCCCTCGGGCATGACCGACGACCCGGACATCCGGATGAGCCAGTCCCTGATGGACTACGTCTTCCGCAGGCTCGCCCTGGACTACCTGTCCTTCGAGGACCGCTCCATGCTCGGCATCTACTCCGCCGAGGAGCGCCAGCGTCACCTCGAGACCGGCTCCTACGAGCCACTCGTGGAGACCGGGGGAGCCGAGGAGCTGATGCAGACGACGAACGAGGCCGGCGAGGTCGACACGGTCTTCGGTCCCGTCGACGCCAAGGCGCTCAAGGCCCTACGCACCAAAGGAGCCCATGCCGCTGACCGCGTGGAGGACGTCGACGCCCGCGCCGAGGTCGTCGAGACCAAGGACACCCACGGCGCCGAAGCCCGCGAGGTCCCGGCGAAAGCAGGCGTAGGCGAGGCCCACACCTCCGCCGAGCTCTTCGAGAAGCTCACCGGCACCGCCGTCGACTCCCCGCTCTGCATGACCTGCGGGACGAAGATGCGCCCGGCCGGGAGCTGCTTCGTGTGTGAGGGCTGCGGCTCGACCTCTGGGTGCAGCTGACCGACGCTTGGCTGAGCCATGACTGCAGGGAGTCGCTTCGGCGGCTCCCTGCAGTTGCTTGGGTGCCCTTCACCACTGCTGTGGCCTCCCGTGGACCTTCAGCTCGGGCAGCTGTGGCGGTAGGGCCGAGCCCCAATGAACTCCTGCCACTCCTCGCGGGTCAGGTTGCGTCCCGCCAGCGAGCAGGCGAGCTCGACGAGCTTTTCCGGGCGCAGGTCCCAGGTCAGCACCGGGCCGGTCGGGCGCCCGATCATCAACGTGTGGCCGTCCGACATGGGCTGGACGTTGGCCACGTCCTCCTGGATTCCCGCCTTGAGGTTGCCCACGCGCGCGAGGGTTTCGGCGTCCCACAGGTCGATGGTCCCGGCGGCGGTGGTGATCAGCTGCTCTCCGTCCGCGCTCCAGTAGATGTGCCAGACGAAGTTGCTCTTCAACGGCCGGCGGGAGACCGTCCACCGCAGCCTGCTCGCGGTCAGGCTCGCCGCCTCGAGCACTCCCCACTTCCCGGCGCCGTCCACCACGGCCAAGCGCTCGCCGTCGGGAGAGAGGGCCATGTCGAGCGGCGGTGACGGGAACGTGGTCGGCGTGATCGTGCGGTCCACCAGGTCGACGACGACTCCATCGTTCGTGTACTCGCCCACGAGCACGACGTGCCGCTCGTCCGGGAACACCACCCAGGGAGAGATGAGGTCAAGATCGGCGGCCCCGAGGTCGATCGGCGCGCCCTGAGGCTGAAGCGTCTCGGCGTCCAGGACCTGCAGACCGACGTCAGGATGAGTGGTGGCGAGCACCGCCTTTCCGTCCCGGATGAATCTCGCCACGCCCACCCCCGAGTCGAGGTCCTGACGGAGGAGCTTTCCGGAGACGGCGTCCCAGAGCATGAGCACCCGTTTCTCGCCCTCAGGCGGTCTCGTTGCCGGGGAGTTGGCCACGCCGCCGGTCAGGAACCGCCGTGAGTCCGGACTCCACACCGCCTCGGGCACGCCGTCATGAGGCAGCACCTGCCGCTGGGTCAGGCGACCGGTCTCCAGGTCTCGGAAGCGGAGCTCGTTGTGCCCGTTGCCGTAGGCGACGTAGGCGATGGTGCGGCCGTCCGGTGACGGGAGGGCCAGGTACGGATTCTGCGCGTTCGGGTTCGTGGCGAACCTCCGCCACGGCGGGAATCCGCGACTTCCGTCGAGGTCCCAGGCAAGCAGCTTGCCGTCCCAGGACACGGTGTACAGGCTCTCCCCGTCGGGGCTGAACCGCAGCGCGTTCACCTCTTGGCTGTGACCACGCACGCTTTCCATGGGCTTGCGCTTCGCGAGATCCCAGACCACCGCACCGCCGTCGACGTACCCAGCAGCGAGCCTCCGGCCGTCGCGGCTGAAGGCCAGCGAGGAGACGCCCTCGGCGACGCCCGAGAGCACGTACTCCGGGCGCAGGCCAGCTGCATCGCGCAGCACCACACCGTCGGCGTCATTGGTGGCGACAGAGCGTCCGTCCGGGCTGAGTACCAGCGACTGCGCGACCTCCCCGGTGAAGTTGGGAGCGCGACGCGCCACCACCCGGCCGGTCGCGACCTCGATGACGCGCATCTCCGTGTCGCGCTGTGCCAGGTACAGGAGGTCGCCGTCCGGGCTCAGCTGGGCGCTGCCGTAGATACCCGGCATGGGGATCCTGAGTATCGGCCTGCCGGTCCGCGAGGCATCCCAGACGAGGGCCTCGACCGCCCTGTTCTCGAGAGCGCTCCAGGCCACGGCGACAAGGCGCCGACCGTCCGCGCTGAAGTCGATCGCGTCATCCACGAAGCTTCCAGGCTTGAGGCCCCCGAACACCGCCGTCCGCTGCAGGGTGGCTGCGTCCAGGAGCTCGAATGACGCCGTATCGGGGTCCACAAAACCGTCTTTGATCTCGCCGACGGCGGTCGCGAGATACCGGCTGTCCGGGGTGTACTCCACACCCAGTGCACCGAGATCCTGTCGGACGCCAGTGTTCTCCAACGTGGCCGCGTCGTAGGTCAGCAACCCACCCTTCGTGCCGCTGGTGACGGCCACGGAGCGACCATCCGGGCTGACGGCCAGGGACTCGAAGCCCGACGGTCCACGAGCGACCCCGGTGAGCCGGGCTGCCTTCCCGAGCACCGAGTAGAGCGTCGAGCGAGCAGCGATCGAGTCGTCGCGACGTACGGACTCGACGCCCAGCAGCAGGGAGACATCCGGTTCGGCGAGGACAAGCGCCTGCGCACCCAGCCGGCGCGAGTCGGCCACCATGGCTGCGGACTCGGCAGCGTCGGCGTCGCGCTCGGACTGCCGCTGTGCGGCTACGGCGAGGATTCCGGCGACCAGCGCGGCAACGAGGCCAGTGGCGGTCGCCACGACGGCAAGCCGGAGCCGGCGGTTGTGGCGTCGCTGCACCACGAGCTGCTCCCTGGCGGCGTTCTGTTCCTGGTCAGCCTGGACCGTGGATGCGTCGAGGAATGCCCGCTCGACGTCGGTGAGCTCGGCCCAGTGGCTGGGCCGCCACTCGACCGCAGCGCCGAGACGCACTCCTCGGTAGAGCTCGCTCTGGGGACGGTCCATCTCGTCCCAGGCCACGGCCGCGGCCGCCAGGTGCCGGAACGTGCGCTGACCCTCGACGTCCTCCTCCAGCCAACCACGCAACCGGGGCCACTCGCGCGCGAGCGCCTCGTGCGCGATCTGGAGGTTGTCGCCGTCAGTGCTGACCAGCCTCGCGATGACCAGCGCCTCGACGAGCCCCTCCCGCGCGACGTTCGGAGTCAGCTGATCGCGTGAGAGCCGCCGGCGGGTGGCTTCGCCGCCTTCGCCGGGAGTCACCAGACGTAGGAAGAGGGACCGAAGCTGCTGCTGCTCCTGCTCGCCGAGCCGGTCGTAGAGCTCCTCGGCCGACTGAGCGACCGCCTTGCGGATGCCGCCCGTTTGCCGATAGCCGTCGACGGTCAGCGTGACGCCCTCACGTCGCCCCCAGGTCTGGCGGAGTGCGTGCGACAGCAGCGGAAGCGCACCGGGTTCGCCGCGTACCTCCCGCACGAGGAGGTCCACGAGGCCCGGTTCAAGGCGCAGCCCCACGTTGCGTGCGGGACCCTCGACGACGCTGCGCAGCTCGTCCTCGTCCATCCTCGACAACAGGTAGAGTCCGCGCTCGATCAGACGAGCGAGCCCCGGGTCCGCCGAGAGATCACCGAGCCGGTCGGCGCGGATCGCCAGGACAAGCGGTCCAGGGTGTGCCCGGAGTCGTTCGACGTAGGCCGCTCGCTCCTCCGGATCGTCGCAGAGGGTGATCAGCTCCTCTGCCTGGTCGACCACCAGCACGGCGCCCGTCTCCCGCGAAGCCAGGGCTGCGAGGGAATCGAGCGGGCGGGTCCCGGGCGTGGTCACGACGACGGTGAGTCCGTCGCGTGCCAAGGTCGCCACGACGCCGGCGCGCACCACGGAGGACTTTCCTGCGCCCGAAGGGCCCACCACGGCGAGGACCCCGCTCTCGCGTAGCCGCATGAGACACGCGGTCACGTCCGCATCCCTCCCGTAGAAGGCCTCGGCGTCCCCGGCCTCATAGGGCAGTAGGCCGCGGTAGGGGCACACAGGACTGGCGGTCACGGGATCGGTGCCGGCAAGCTCGGGGTCCTGGCGCAGGATCGCCTGCTCCAGCTCGGCGAGGTCTGCGCCGGGGTCCAGGCCCAGCTCCTCGCGCAGCATCGTCCGCGCCCGCCCGAGGACCTGCAGCGCCTCGATCTGCCGCCCGGACTGGTACAGCGCTCGCGCCCACAGGCCCCAGCGCAGTTCGCGCACGGGCGCCTCGTTGACCAGTGCCCGCGCCTGTTCCAAGCAGGCCCGCGCGCGACCTGCTGCGATCTCGGCCTCGATCAGGAGCTCTTGTGCATCCATCCGAAGACCGTCGAGCCGCTCCGCCTCGACGCGCCCTGGCTCCCACTCCTCGAGGTCCGGTAGAGCCCGTCCGCGCCACAGGGCGAGGGCACCAGTGACGACGTACGTCGCCCGGTCGGGATCGCCCGTCAGAAGGTGATCTCGGGCACGGCCGAGCAGGCGCTCGAAGTTCCTGGAGTCCAGCTCGTCCTCGTGGACGATCAGCCGGTAGCCGTAGGGGCTGGTCTCGATCGCGCCGGCGCCCAGCGCCTTGCGCAGACGGGCGATGGAACCCTGCACGACCTTGGGCCAGGTCGGCGGCGGCTCCGCGGCGTACAACGCGTCCGCCAGGAGCTCCTTGGGCGCGCTTGTCTCGCCTCGCACCACCAGTGTCGCCAGTACGACGCGATCCCGCGGCCCCAACCCGTCCACCGTGTCAACGACGAGTGGACCCAGCACACGGATCCTCACACCTCGACTGTCGACCTCACTTGCCGTGACGTCAACGTCGCTGTTACCGCGGTGTTACCGCTGCGCGCCCAGCCGTTACCGACGAATGCAGAACTGCTTCCAGCGGCCTGCACGAGGTGGGCCACCAGCTTTCGGAGGACACGATGAACAAGCTCGGTGCAAGCGTCCTGGCGGCGCTCCTGATCCTGACACTCGGAGGATGCGGCACAGACTCCTCATCCAAGACTGCGGAGCCCGACCCGCCGCCGGTGGCCACCAACCCGTCCTCGGGCTTCCACGACCCAGGGTGCGTTCGCCGAACCCCACCGAAAATCGCCTGTCCTCGGTGAGGCGCAGACGCCTCAGTCGAGAGGATTGGCACCCAGGAACCGCATCTCCTCGATGTCGAGGCGGGCCTGGACCCGGCGCAGCACGATGTCGTCGATGCGCTGCTCGTCGCGCAGCTCCAGGAGCGCTTCTCGCCGCCGTCCGATGAGAGCGAGGGAGAGGCTTGCGTACTGGTCGTCGTGCTGGACCATCGGGTCGCCCTCCGCGCCCCCGGCCGCCAGGAGCTTGCGCTGCTTGTCCAGCTCGTGACGCACCCGCGCCACGACCTTCTCGCCGCTGCCGAGCTCGTCGGCCGTCGTGTCGAGAGCGTCGATGGCTGCGTCGAGGGTGTACTCGTCGGCGTACTGGAGCTCCTCGTCGACCGAGGTGTCGACGGGCAGCCGTGCGAACCGGACGACCGACGGCAGCAGCAATGCCTGCAGGAGGCTCAGCACGATCACGCCACAGGTGATCAGCACGATCACGTCCCGGTCCGGGAACGGCGCTCCGGAGTCGAGAGTGTGCGGGACGGCCAGGATCGCGGCGAGTGAGACGGCGCCGCGGAACCCGGTCACCGCGCTCACGGTGCGCTGTCGCGCCGGGATCCGGCGCAACCGCTGGGCGGGACGGCGATCGAGGACACGGATGACGTAGGGCAGCGTGTAGAGCCACACCCACCGCACGCCGATCACGACGGCAGTGACGACGAGGATGTCGACGAGCGCACGCAGCATGGACGTGCTGTCCAGGTCGCGGATGGCGGATTGGGCCGAGATCCCCACCAGGACGAACAGTGCACTGCTGAGGACCGTGGTGGACAGTGCCCAGAAAGGCATCACGATCTGCCGCGTCGCGGCACCGGTGATCCGCGACGTCACCTGGCTCATGAACAGTCCGCAGACCACGACCGCCAGCACACCCGAGGCGTCGACGAGGTCGGCCAGCAGGAACGCGGCGAACGGAGTCACCAGCATCGCCATGCCCTCGAGCATGGGGTCGTCCATCCGGCGGCGCACCTGCCAGCTGACGAACCCGATCAGGGCGCCGGCGAGCACGCCCCCGCCGTACGACAGCACCAGCAGCCAGCTCACGTGCCAGCCGGTGAGCTCTTCCTCGCCGACGGTCACGCCCACGGCCAGGCCGTAGAGGACCAGCGCGGTGCCGTCGTTGATCAGGCTCTCGGCGCGGAGCACGGTGACCGTACGGCGCGGGAGGTCGCGTGCCAGCACCCCGACCGCCGTTGCGTCAGTGGGTGCCAGCGCGGCGCCGAGAACCCACGCCGGCCCCCAGGCGAGGCCGAGCCCGTGCGCGGCGGCGGCGACCGCTGCGGCGGTGGCGACCACCAGAGCTGTGCTGCTCAGCACCACGACCCGGAGGTTGTTGCGGATCTCGCGCAGTGAGGTCGTCAGGCTCTCCCAGTACAGCAGGGCCGGCAGGAACACGAGGAGCACTGCCTCGGGTGGCAGCTGCGCCTGCCGCAAGTGCGGCACGAAGCCGATCAGCACCCCGACCAGCACGAGCAGGATGGCCGGCGCGATCGGGTAGCGGCGCGCGAGTGCGCCGCAGGCGACCAGGGCGACCCCGAGCACGACCACCATTTCGAGTCCAAGCACGGGATCATCTTGGCCAGCCGCGCGCCCGGCGACCAGCCCGAAGCAGAAGTTGGGCCAATCTCGCCTCGCTACCGACTGTGAGGAAGGGCCAGCCCACCGTTCGGGTGGCGGAGAAAGAGTGAGTCCGCCGCTCTTGCCTCCCCATCAAATCACCTGTAGAATCGAACATAAGTTCGATCAGCGACCTGACCGCTCAGCCCCGACGGTCTGGTCCGCCTCTCTCGTAGGCAGCTGCGTCGACACCTGTTTTCGTTGGTCCGTGTTCGGTTGCGGGAGGTGCCCGGGGTGAGTTCGACGTTCGATCACGTGCACCCGGTGCTGTCCTGTGTGGCCTCGATCGAGGCTGCGTTGAAGGAGACCCTTGATGTCGAGGCCGTCTTCATGGCGCCGGCTGACAAGAAGGCGGCTCTTTTGGAGCTGACCCGGGTCGAGGCGCAGGTCTCCGCTTTGAAGCTGCGGGTGATGGCGGTGGCTGATGACGTTGCCCTGGATGAGGGTGCCCGGGACGTCGCTGCGCTGGTCACTCATCACACCCGCACCGATGCCGGGGCCAACCGGCGCGATCTGGCTCTGGGGTCTGGCACTGGAGCGTCGCTGGAGCCAAGTCGCTGACGGTCTGGGTCGGGGTGAGGTGAACCTCGCGCAGGCGCAGGTGATCACCCATGCGCTCGATGAGCTGCCGGTGGAGAAGGTCGGCGCGGAGGTCCTCGCGAAGGCCGAGGCCCACCTGGTGGAGCAGGCGGCTCACTTCGGGCCACGGGAGCTGAAGTGGCTGGGTCGTCGGATCCTCGAGGTGGTGGCACCGGAGATCGCCGACCAGCACGACGCCGAGCAGCTCGCGGCAGAAGAGGCCAGGGCGGAGCGCAAGACCAGCCTGGTCAGCAAGCGGATGGGTGATGGAACCACGAGGATCACGATCAACATCCCCGACGGTGTCGCGACCCGGTTGAACACCTACCTCGAGGCCTACACCTCACCTCGCCACCACGGGACGGGTGAGGCGGATCGGATCCCGATCGCCCGCAAGCGCGGTCAGGCGTTCGCCAAACTGCTGGAGGCCATGGACCCGAAGAGGGTGCCGGTCCACGGTGGGGATGCGACCACGGTGATCGTCACCATCAGCCTCGATGAGCTCCGCAAGGACCTCGGCACCGGTGACCTCGGCCCGGCCGACAAGCTCACCGCAGGCGAGGTACGCCGCCTGGCGTGCACCGCGAACATCATCCCCGCCGTCCTGGGTGGGAAGTCCGAGGTCCTCGACCTCGGCCGCTCCTCGAGGTTCTTCAAACCAGCCCAGCGCAAGGCGATGATCGTCCGCGACAAGGAGTGTCGCGCCGAAGGATGCACCATCCCCGCCGCCTGGTGCGAAGCCCACCACTGGGGAAGAGCCTGGGTCAACGGAGGCAGGACCGACCTC
>CAWAJJ010000006.1:0-352933 GCA_963782305.1 uncultured Actinomycetota bacterium
AAGAATGCCAAGGATCTCAAGGCCGAGTGGATCGACGCATTGCAGAAGGGGCTGAGGAAGGCCGAGCTTGAGTCTGCCCTACCCGACGACCAAGTGCGGTTTCCGTTCTACGGCGACACCCTCGACCACCTCTCCCGAGGCAAGAAGGGAGACGCCCCCGATGTGATCGTGATGGGCCTGGCCGACGGAGCCAGCGAACAGGAGCGAGCTTTCATCGAGGCGATTGTGGAGACCTCGTCGCCACCGCCGGGGTCACCGAGGAGCAGATCGCCGCCGAGGAAAGGTGTTCGTCGTGGAGGCCGGCATCCAGACCTGGAAGGCCGTCCTCGCCGCCCTGCGCCTGTTGGACAGGATCAAGCCGTTGGGCATGCCGACGGTCGCCGCGTTCACCCGGGACGTCTACCACTACCTGAACAACCCAGGCATCCAGACGCCGATCGAACGGTGTGCGGTCAGCGCTCGAGGGACGCGGCGAGTGTGTGGTGGTGGGCCACTCGTGGGTGGATCGTCGCCTTCGACGTGATCACCCGGGCCGGCACGCCCCGCGACTGGTCCGTGCCGCGTACATCACGGTCGGTAGCCCCCTGGCGATGGGCCCGATCAAGGAGAAGCTGCGCCCCTTGGAACGTCCGGCCGAGGTCATCACGTGGTTCAACGCCTACGACCCGGAGGACGTCGTCGCCCTGCACCCTCTGGATGCCAAGCACTTCCCGGTGACGCCGGAGGTGGAGAACTTCGACGGCGTGGACAACTTCACCGACAACCAGCACGGCATCATCGGCTACCTGAGCGACCCCACGGTGGCGCGCAGGATCTACGACGCGCTCACCGAGTGACCGAGCCGCTCCAGCTGACGTATCCCGAGCTGGCCGGTGCGGACCCTGTCCGCCTCGTCGGAGCTCCCGTACGTCGTACCGGAGCTGGACCTCGCTCGTGCCGTCGCCGGGCTGGAAGCCTTGGCAGTCCTCGACGACGGCTTTGGCGATCCGGCCGGGGCAGCTGCCCACCGACGCCTCGCTGAGCTGCTCGGTGAGGTGAGCCGCGTCGGAGTCTGGAGGCCTTCGTGGCGAACGCTCACAGGCTCCGGCGGGAGGCGCCGCCGAGATCGTGCCGGCGCTGAGCCGGATAGACGAGGCGCTTGCCGAGCTGCTCCGCGGGGACGAGTCTGCTGGCGTCCGAGCCGAGGCGGTCTGGGTCGAGCTGGCCGGGAGCGGCGCACTCGAAGAGCTTGCCGAGCCGCAACGAGTCAGCCTGCTGTGCGATGGAATCGCCCTGCACGAGCTGGCCTTCGCCCTCAACGGCAGCCCGACCCGCGCCGAGCAGCGCCGTGGTCTGCTCGAGCACACGCTTTCGGCCTTCCGCGCGTACGACGGCTTTGCAAGCCAGTGCCGCGTACATCTGGATCCTCGGCTCTCGCGGATCTCTGGAGCGTGTGCGGTAGCCCTGGCCCACGACGAGCCGGCGAAGGCGCATCAGCTGCTGCAGGGAACGGTCATGATCATCCACCCGGAGGCTCCCGACGCTGTGGTGTGGCTGTATCAGGCGATCGCCCTGCTGGAGCGCAGCACGGGGGAGCGTGCAGGTGGGGAGGACCTGATGGCCTCCGTCGTCGCGGCGGAGCCGCCCAACAGCCGTCTGGGGGAGCAGGCCCGTCGCTGGCTTGTCATCACCGGCCTCCAGGACTTCCTCTCTGACGGTGATCGGGCACAGGTCGATGCGGTGCTGCCCCCCGGACCGGGCAGCACCGCTGATCGGTTGCTGAGCCTGGTCGAAGCGGATCTGGGTGTGCCGCCGACAGACGACGTGGTGGACCTCGCCCTCCTTGCGCTCGGCCGGTGGGGCAAGGACGCGGTTGTCGCAGGCCGGGCGGGTCGGCTCTCAGCTCTGTTGGCCGACCATGCGCCGAAGCTCGATGCGCGGCGTCGGCTAGAGGTGCGCATCGCACTTCTGGACGCTGCCTCCCGGTTGGCACCCACGGCCGAGGTCGCGGCGTACACCAACGACGTGGCTGCGCTCCTGCTGACCCGCTTCGATGCGTACGGCGAGGTGATGGATCTCCAACGCGCGATCGACGCGCTGGAAGCCTCGACGTTGACGGGCTTCCGGTGCCCCAAGCGGCCGGAACTCTGGGGAACCTGGCAACCGCGCTCCGCACGCGGGCACGGCTGACCGGTAGCGTCGAGGATCTGGCCCAGGCAGGCGAGGTGGCCGAGCCAGGTGTCGTCCTGACCGCCACCGGGCCTCCGGAGGCGCGGGCCGCGGCACTGTCGATCCGGGCCACCGTCGCCCACGACCGCTATCAACGGGACCAGGATGCGGCCGCCCTGGAAGCCGCCATCGCCGACTGGCGGGCAGCGGAGCAGACCGGGGAGAGGAGGGGGCGGCCCTGGTCAGCTACAACCTCGGCAATGCCCTGTTGCAGCGAGACTCACCTGGGGAGGTCGACGAAGCGCTGCGACTGCTCGAGCGCGCCGCTCAGGGGCTGCCTCGTCCCTCGGCCGACGCCGCCCTGGCTGCCAACCGGCTGGCCGAGGCCGTGCGCCGGCGTGCCGGCGAGCAGGCCGCTGCCTCGGAGCTGCGGCGCGCGCAGCGCTGGAGCGAACAAGCTGTCGCCTGGGCGGCGCAGACCTCGGATGAGACCTTGCTGCGTGTGGCCTGGGACGCGGGAGTGCGGGCCGAGAAGGACCAGGACTACACCGCCGCGGCCACGTCGTACGCGATGGTGGTGGAGGCCGTGGGCGGTCTCGTGGCAGCGCACCGGCCGACCACGGCCGCGATGCTGGCTCGCGAGGGCTTCGCCTCACCGACGCGTGCCGCCGCGAACTGGATCGGCGCAGGCCACCCCGATCGCCGTGCCTGGTGCTCGAACGCAACGCCGCCTGCTGTCCGCAACGCGCCTGGATTGGTGCCCAGCTCCGAGGAGACGCCCACCCTGGACCAGATCGTGGCGTCCCTGGGCCAGCCGTTGCTGTACCTGGTGCCCGCCCGTGACACGGGGTTCGCGCTGCTCCTCGACCCGTCCGCAGGCAAGCCGGTCCGCGTCCTGGAACTGCCTGGCCTGACCGAATCGCAGCTCGGCAGCGCCGTCGCACGTTTCCATCAGGCTGCAGCGGAGGCAACTGCCAACGTCCGTGGCTGGCGCCTGGCACTGGACCGCACGTTGGCTTGGCTCCACCAAACCCTCTCAGCGGCGCTGGGCGAGCTGCCCGACACGCCCCTGTCCGTCGTACCAACCGGATCGTTGTCGTTCCTGCCGGTGCACACCGCCTTCGGTGGCCGCGGTTTCGCTCGCGCCCACGGCAGCGACTCTCGCCGCGGCGCGCGCGAACGCCGCGGGAGGGACCGGCGGCAGCATGCTCGTTGTAGCCGATCCGAGTCCGACCCGGCTTGCCACCCTGCGGTTCGCGGCCGCGGAGGCAGGGGTCGCGGCGGTGTACGCCGAGCATGCCGTCGTCCTCAGTGGCCCCGACGCCACAGTCGATCAGGTGGCCGCGCGCATGGCGGGTTCCACCACGCTGCACCTTGCTTGCCACGCCGCTGCGGACGTGACCGACCCGCGAGCCAGTCATTTGATCCTGGCGAACGACCAACCGCTTGAGATCGCCACCTTGGTCAATCTCGACCTGGACAACCTCCGCCTGGTGATCCTGTCTGCCTGCGAGACCGGAGTGCCCGGGGCCAAGGCCCCCGACGAGACGCTGACCTTGGGGACCTCGTTCTTCGGCGCCGGAGCCGAAGGAGTCGTGTCGTCGCTCTGGCAGGTCGCTGACCTGGCCACGTTGGTGCTGGTGACCTGCCTGTACGGCTTCCTCGCCGAGAACCTGGGGCCTGCGGAATCCCTCGCCAGAGCTCAAGCCGTGCTCCGGGACAAGTCGCGCGCCGAGATCGAAGCTCACCTGACGGCGCTCCGTGACGCGGGTCGTCTGCCCGAAGACACGCTCGCTGTGGTGCTCGATGAGCTGGGCAAGCGTGGAGACGCGTCGGGCAAGCCGCTCTCGGCCCCGGACTATTGGGCCGCCTTCGTCTTCACGGGCTGCTGACGACGGCAGGATGGGGCTTCGACGAGTCGAGGTGTCATCCAGTCGCGTGTCGAGAGGGTGATCGTCGGCCGACGTGACCGGACGAAGCTCGTCGGTGGCGGGTGACTGGAGAGTGTCCGACCGTTCTGCGCCTGTGAGACTTCTCCGTCAGGTGCCGATTGCGGGCTCCGATTGGGAAGGAATTGCTAACGCCCAATCGCGGTGGAATGACGCACGCCGTCCGCTGGCTGCGGCCGCCCGCGGTATGGCTGGGCCCAGCCGGATGTGGGCCTCAGGGGAAGCCGGGATCCGGGTGGCCCGCCACGAACTCTTGCGCGGCGCCGTCGTCGACGAGTCCTTCGTCCAGCAGCCAATCCACTGCCCGGCGCTTAGCTCTAACATCACGCAGGGCTTGCCACGCGGAAATCAACTCCGGGTAGCGCTCATAGATCAGGTTCTTGAATCGTCTGAACGCTCCTCGTCCCTGCAACGACTGGGTCAGGCGGCGGCCAGCCGTCCTGTCACTGATGCCCTCAGCAAAGTCGGCCATGT
Source organism: uncultured Actinomycetota bacterium (assembly GCA_963782305.1). Classification (GTDB taxonomy): domain Bacteria; phylum Actinomycetota; class Actinomycetes; order Propionibacteriales; family Nocardioidaceae; genus Marmoricola. Next base: position 4,572 of record CAWAJJ010000006.1, read on the forward strand.
CCTGGAACCACACGTAAGACGGAACGGGATCGATCGGAATCAGATCCAGCTCGTCGATCTCGACGGGATTCTCCCCGTCGATCCCGGTGTCGCTGGTCCAGAAAGCCACCTGCCCCGTTCGCGGGTCCAGCAACCAGCGGTGCTCGTAGTCAGTCTGATCCGCTAGCGCGGTCGCGAGCTCCTCAAGGTCGATCCCACCCAGGTCGAGCATCCACTGAGGGTAGAACGCTGGGCCTATAGCAATCGAAGAATCCTACGAAACTGGCGACGGCGTCTGCAGGACCAATGCGCGCCGAAAGACCCCGGCCCACGCGCGAATCGCGGCAGTTGAGGAAGTTCTCCGGCAGACTCCAACCATGATTCTCCCGAATGTTCGGGACCCACGTTTGGTCACGATTCGCCGCGGCGGAACCCTTTCCGATTCGGATCACCATCTTCTGGCGCTTTGGGCAGCCGCGTGCGCTGAGCATGTTCTCGACTTGTTTGAGTCGGCTCAGCCCTTGGACCCTCGCCCGCGCCAGGCGATCGAGCATGCGCGCGCCTGGGTGCGTGGCGAGGTCAAGATGATGCAGGCACGCGCGGCCGGCGGCCATGCCATGGGTGCCGCCAGATCCCTGCGCGGGGCGGCACGGCATGCCGCGTACGCCGCTGGCCAGGCAGGGGCGGTCGCCCATGTCGCCGCACACGAGCTCGGCGCGGCCGCCTATGCAATCAAGGCTGCTCGCGCTGCGGCGCCGGAGGGCGAGGGCAAGAATGCAGGGCGCCTCGAGTGCACGTGGCAGCGCGACCAGCTCCCGGAGCCTATTCGCGAGCTCGTGCTTGATGATCAGAGGCTGCGGAACGACATCTGTTGGTCAGTGTTTGAGTGCTGACGAACGCCACCTTTGGGAGCGACATCCTGAACGCGGATCGCGTAGATGCGGACGTCTGCGGGAGTCAGAGGTGCGCAGTGACCTTGCACCAAGTCTTGTCACCAGAAGGGCGCACCCAGACCTGCCGATGACTGCCGTTGTCGACATCGCCAAGGAGAGCAGCAGCCTGCCCGATCGGGGGGCTCTCGTCGGTAGCGACTTCAACGATGCCGTATCCGTAGCCCCTCCACAGCACCTGCCACATCCGTGCAGCCGGGTCGTAAATGGCGACCTGAGCCGTCACATCCTGCGAACTATCGCCCGGTCCCGTCGCGAGAGTTACGTGATAGGAGGCCCTGCCGCATGTGCTGGCAACCTTGCTTGGCCCATCTGCGCCCCCGAGTGTGTGAAGCGCCCTAACCCCAAGGAGTGCGAGCATCGCACCAACGCACCCGCAGGCCAGTCCGAGCGGCAGGCCGGTTCGTGTGCGCATCCGTGGAGGCTACGGGAGGGTGGTGCTCAACTAAGCGGATCACGGTAGATCCGCGCGTAGAAGGGGTTCGGCACAATCTGCCGACCGATCGCTGATACTTGCCCACATGTCCACCGACGCAGACACGGTCCTGTCCCTCGCGCTGGGCGGCTTTCTCACGCTTCTCTGGTTGGCAGCACTCGTTCAGGCATGGCGAATGCCGGACGAGGCCTTCGGCTCGCAAAGTGAACGGGCAGCCATCCTTGTTCTGATGGTGATCTTCGGCTGGGTCACGGCGCTCGTGTGGTTCATCTGGTATCGACGGCAACTCAAGGATGAGCTCAATCGAAAGAGTCTCGTCGAGCTTTAGCGGCGCATCGATACACCGCGCGAACGCGGCGAATCCGGATGCTGCGCCGGAGCTTTGCTGCGATGCTTCGCGACATGGAGACCGTGACGCTTTGGCGACCGACCGGGCCCGAGGAGCTTGCGCTCGTCGAGGCGTCCCGCTGGCGCGAATGGCCGCCCAGGCTTCCTGACCAGCCGATCTTCTATCCCGTACTAAACGAGGACTACGCCATCCGGGATTGCTCGCGACTGGAATGTTAGAGCGAGCGGGGTTGGGTATGTGACTCGGTTTCAGGTCGCCAAGCGCTTTCTTGACAGGTACGACGTTCAGCAGGCTGGCGGCCAGACCATTCTGGAGTATTGGATCCCCGCTGAGGATCTGGCGGAGTTCAACGCCAACATCATTGGTGAAATCGAGGTCGTCCAGGCGTACAGGTGATCGTCTGCGCCCGTGCGAGCGCGCGGATCGCGGCAGACATCCGGGCGGGCGTAACCCGCCCACAACGCGGCAGAAGTGACGTTCAGCTCGGTGCGTTCAGCTCGATCCGTAGGTTTCGGAGGCCGTAAGCATGCCTGAAATCTCGCGTAGCAGCTCCGCGCGTCGTTTGCGCCACGCATCGACTGGGTGGCCGTTTGGAAGCACGACCGAGCGTCCACCACCGAATTCGTTCCGCCCCGGTATCCGGCTCTTGAGATCTGAGCGCGCCTCGATGACGTTGCAGCGCAACTTCAGCATGTCGATGTCGAGTTGGAGCATGCTCAGTTCTTGATCGTCGAAGTACAGCGTTCCGAGCCGGTGGCTGAACGCGCGCAGCCCGGTCCTCGGCGCCAATCGAGAGTCGGATGGTTCGTCGCTGACGATCAAGCGCCGATCCGCCAGGTACCAGTCCGAAAGGCTCGAGGCCGGGCCAAGTACGGCTGCGTCTAGGCGCTCATCAAAGTGTTCGAGGTGATCGCGCAGCCGCGACATAGTCAAGATGGGGGTGCGTACTTCGGCGCCCTCAAGTAGCAGCAGGGACCGGAGTCTCTCTGATCGGGCTGCTGCAACTTCGTTTCGCTTATTGGTGACCAACCTGTACACGATGATGGCGGAGAAGATCGAGGCCTGGATGTGGCGGAACGTCGCGGAGGCGTCGCCTCGCGCCGAAGTGCGCATGACGTCGGAGAAGGCGATGTTGTATAGCTCGGCTTGGCGCTCCACCTCGTCTAGGTAGATAAGTTCCCTCAATGCATCGGTCGCATCCGGGGTTGCCCCCCGAGATGCTTCGAAGAGGAACAAGATTTCCCGATTCCGACATGCAGGGATCCTCTCAGCCGGACGGAGGGTGGCCACTCGCGTCAGGCGGCAACTCGGTCCGGGTTGGTAACCCGCATCTCGGCGCGAGCGCGCGATCAGCGGCATGACAGTGCGTTCGCCCGTGAAAGGGTTGCCGTCATGGCAGGCGAAGCTGACTCCTGGCCACGCGGTGGTGCTCGATACGGATCGCCTGCTGCTCAGGCCCTGGCGCGTAGCTGAGGCTGTCATCCAGCGCGAGTTGTGGACCGAACGTGATCCACGAGTTCCGCCGCATCGCCGAATCGACGCGGATGGACGCCCCACGGTCGCCGACCTCGAGGAGTCGATCCGCACCAGTCAGCCATCGTCAATCGGGTTGCTGGCGGTCGAGCGGAAGGCGGCTGGTGACGCCATCGGCTACTGCGGACTGGTCGAGAGCGGACGAGGACGCGCAGGGAACCGGAACTGGCGTTCGAATTCCTGCGTCGGTTCTGGGGACATGGGATACGCGACCGAGGCATCGTTGGCGGTGCTGGACTGGGCGAGATCGTCCGGGTACGCGCGACTGTGGGCCTCCGTCTGGGACTGGAACACCGCTTCTCGCCGTGTGCTGGCGAAGGTCGGGTTCATCGAGACTGACCGTGAAGAAGCATCTACGGGACCAACCTCGTCACCACCATTCGACTCTGACGCGCATTCGCTCGGCACGAGCGCGATCAGCGGCATGTGCGGATGCGGAGCAGCGTTAGCCGCGCCAGTGGTCCCAGGCACGGCCAAGCAGAGACCGACGGCTGTTTCGGCGCTGGTCACTTGATGGCTCCAGTCGAGTCGGCGTGGGCGGCATGGGCTCCCCAGCCAGCAGGCTCCTCGCCGCCGCGCGAGCAGCCTCGTCCAGTTCGTCGGCTGTATCGCCGGTGTACTCGCACATGTCGTAGACATCATCTAGCTCTACCAACGGTTGCAGTCGAGCAGCCCCTTCGTGCCCGATGGCGCTGTGCGCCCAGGTGGCAAACTCGTGAGGTATCACGGTGCCGTCAAGAAGACGCTTGCACATCACTCGTGCGGCTGCGGTTTGAATCTCGTCGTTACCTGGTCCAGGGTGCGGAATCCCAAGTTCATCCAGAGTCCCTTCGATCATGGGACGCATCGTCCAGTAGTCCTCCTGTGGTGACCCCCAGCCAGTTCGCGCAGCATTGGCGAATCGACTCCGGCGACAAGGGCATCGGTAGCAGCCGAGATGACCTCCTCGACTCCGAAGGTCGACCTCACCTCCCACAGCGCCACCGCATCGAAGAGCGCCTGCCGTGCATCCTGTTCGCTCATCTGCACATCATCGCTGAGTGGCGGCCAGCCAACCGCTCATCGGCACGTCACGACGTCGAGGGCGCCACGTTCGCGCCGGGTCACCACACGATGATGAGCACGACGAATCTCGTGAAGCGGGGGCGCCCGTTATGCCATGCTTCGGCTATGTCCCAGAACCAGACCGCAACGCCGCCGCGCGTTCATGCCTCCTGGTCCGGATTCTGGGTGGCCGTACTCGTGACGCTCGTCGTTTCCGTCGGGACCGTTGTCGTCTTCGATCGTGAGTTCTCCTGGGTAGCCACCGTTGCGTTGCTGCTCGCGGGCTTCGCTGGCTACCGGTCCATCCGTTGGCGCAGCTTTGGCACCGGCCTCCTGATCGGAGCCCTACTGGCCGGCCCGATCATCCTTGTCGACGGCCTCCTCCTGTGGCCTTTCCTGCCGTAGCTCCGGGTAGGGGCGTCCACGTCACCGAGCCGCTCCGCGCACGCCAATTGGACGTTCAGATCAGGTCATCTGCTTCATGAGTCCTCCACGCACCCGGGCAAACTATGGAACTAGCGGCCATCCGCTCATGGGCACGACCGCGCGGATCGCGGCAGACATCCCAGGTTCTTAGAAGTCAAGCAGCGGTCGTGGAGTGGTGTGCCCAGGCGGTGTTTTCGTCGTAGGTGGTGTGGGTCTTCAGGCAGCCGTGGAGGATGCCGACGAGGCGGTTGGCGAGCTGGCGCAGCGCGGCTTGGTGGCCGATCTTTCGGTCGCGGAGCTGGTGGTAGTAGGCGTTGGCGCCGGGTGATCCGCGCAGCGAGCAGAACGCCCATTGCTGTAGTGCGTCGCCGAGCCGGCGGTTGCGGGCGTAGCGGGCCAGGACGATCTTCTTGGTGCCGGAGGCCTTGGTGATCGGTGAGGTGCCGGCGTAGTTCTTGCGTGCTTTCGCGTCGGCGTAGCGGTCGGGGTCGTCGCCGAACTCGCCGAGGATCCGGGACGCGAGGATCACACCGAGGCCGGGCAGGCTGGGGTAGATCTCAGCGTCCCGGTGCCGGCCAAAATGCTCGCCCACCACCGCCCCGAGCCGGTCGATCTGGGTGTTGAGCGCGGTGATGATCGCGACCTCGCTGGCCACGACCGCGGCATAGGCGCCCTGCAGCGCCGGTGGCTGGCGCAGCTCGGGCGCACCGAAGATGTTCGCAGCTGCTCGGGTGCGGTCCTCGACGCGACGCCGACGGGCGCGGTTCAGAGCAGCGGTGATCACGGTCTTGGTCAGCCGGGCGGCCTGGTCGGGGTCGGGTGCGCGGCCCAGCAGCTCGAGGGCATCGGGTGCGTCGAGGTCCTCAAAGGCCAGCAGGGCTGCGGGAAAGTACTCCCGCAGCGTCGAACGCAGCCGGGGCACGTGACGGGTGCGGTCCCAGATCAGCGACTGGTGGGTGCGTGCGGCCAGCTTGATCGCCTCGCCCTGGTCGGTGTCGGCGGCGACCGGGCGGTGGTGGGCCCGGTCCAGGCGGACGATCTCGGCCAACAGGTGCGCATCAGCAGCATCGGACTTCGCGCCCGAGGTCGAGTGCCGCTCGCCGGTAGCGGGCCACCGAGAGCGGGTTGATCGCGAACACCTCATAGCCCGCCGCGACCAGGGCCGCGACCCAGGATCCGCGGTCGGTCTCGATCCCGACCTTGACCAACGCAGCGACCTCGTCGGGGTCGCGATCGGCCCAGTCATCCGGCATCTGCTCGGCGATCAGCGCGTGCAGCCGGGTGACTCCCTCGAGCCCTTCCGGCAATCGTCGCCGGGCCAGCATCTTCCCGTCCTCATCGACGATCTCGATGTCGTGATGGTCCTCGGCCCAGTCATCTCCCACGAACAGCATCAGCACTCTCCCGTCCCGGGTCTGCACGGTGCAGAACCGTCGGCAGCGTGGAGAGAGACAGCCAGCGATCTAATGGTCAAGTGCTCACCACAACCTCGGGGGCACGTCATCCCAGCAGCGGTTTCGCCTCCTCACGACCAGCAGGCGCACGGTCTGCCGCAAGACCTCAAGAGTCAGATCCGAAGAGTGCTGACCCGCCGGCCGCTACCGGAACCAAGCCTTTCAAACCAGCTTGATGGAAGCCATTAGATGCGGGCGTTCGCCGTCGCTGACCAGGGCCCATGCCCCAGGTCGATCGCCTCAGCCACGACCCCACTGACAGGAGTGCCGGTTGGTGAGTCCCCGTGCGGCCGCACGTCATTCGTCGAGAGACGTCGACCGTCTGGCCTTCTTTCTTTGCGCCATCTCCCGATAGGTGATGGTTGCCATGCCGGCTCCTATCAGGAGGGGCAGCGGCCGGATTTCGGAACCGAGAACGGCTGCCGACAAGCCCAAAGCCGAGAACACCACGATGCCGAACCAGGACGCGACATCGGAGTGCAGCGCCCGCCGCACGCCCTGCCACCATCGGCGCGGCAAGCGTTGTCTCCGAAACTCGGGCCGCGGTGTGGCTGGCTGAGGGAGTCTGAGCTCGGCGGGCACGATGCGGTCGAGGGTCTGGGTCAGTGTGGTGCCCGAATGCCACTGGTCAGGATCCAGGGTCAAACCCCACCCACGATCACTGACCACGTGTCGGATGCCGTCTGCGAATACATACATCGCAGCGACTTCGTCGGCGGGAATGGCCCGCGCCGTGTGCCCGTCGAGGAGCGCCATTCCGGAGTCGTCGACCATGATCCGGGTGCCGACAGCGGGCCAGTCCCGGTGCCGCTGGCTCTGCTCTGTTGGCATCGTGCGTTCGGGAAACCTTGGGACCGGCAACCAGTGCACAGTCTCTGCTGGCGATGGCGCACCGACCATCAGGGTGTCGTAGAAGCTGCGTGCCGCCGCGCGAACTGAGTCCGCAGTAGTGGAGTGCAACTCCTCGAGCGTCTCGGCAAGGGTGAGCGGGCGTAGGCCACCAAGCCAGTAGTGCCCGGCTCGGACCGCTAGCCCGAAGGCGGCGTACGGGTCCTGGACTGACTGCGACCTCGCCGCCACGATGTCCGTCACCCATTCCGGCGGCACGCCCTCCGCGGCGAACCTCCAACTGCTATTCACCGCCGAGTGAATGCCCTCGGTATTGAACTCGCCGAGCATGTCGCTGGCCGCGACTACGACGGCATGGTGCGCGTCTACTGGCTCGTAGCTCGAAAACGGGGAGTACGCGCCCCCGAGCCGCCCCCGCAGGTCTTCCCGCAAGGCCCTCTCCAAGAGTTCGGGCAAGAAGGTCGCTGCAGCCTCCCGCGCCACCACACCGCTGAGAACCACGCCGGACTCCTCGGCGTAGGCCGACGGCGACAGCTCCTGCGCCTGAGCGTCCTGCAGTGCCAGATAGCCGCCGTCATTCAGATGCAGCCGCATTCCAGGCGGCGGCGGCCCGTCCAGCATCAACACACAGTTGCCACGGCCGAAGACCTGGTCGGCTCGCTCCCGGAGCTGCGAATGCTGGGCCCGGGTGAGCCCCGGTTCGCCGTACCCGACAACCCCCGGCCCGCGCGCGCCGTAACGTGAAAGGAGTGCGCGGTGAACCGGCCCGCCCCGTTGGTTGCTCTCTGCGCGAAGCACGTTGCGTTCGCGCTCCAGTTCCCAGAACGATGGCGCAGAGAGCCACCGGGTCAGGTCGCCGAGATGGCGGGCGACCGCGTCCGGTGGGCCATGACTGTCGAAGGCTGTGTGCAAGAGCGAGACCGAACCGTTGACGTGGAGCGCACCCCGGCCTCGCCCATGCAGTGCCATGTGCTCGAGAACGTGGAGCCAGCCGGTCTCGGGAAGCGTCTCGTCCGCCGAGCCGGCACGAAACATGAGCTGGGCAGTCAATGTGGGACGACCCGTATCCACCCAGAAAGACGGGACGCCATCCACCTCACCACTGAACAACTCCACCACCATGACGCTACCGGCGATAAGTGTGATTTGTGCAGTTTTCGGAGGCACTGCGCATTTTCCGCCAGCTAGGTCCTGACGTCGCGTACCACTATTGGCTTTTGGGTGTCAGGTCCGAATGTGCGGGTGTTGTGCAGGTAGTGGTTGGGGGCGGCAGGGCAGAGGATGTGGGGCATAGCCTGACCCGGTGCCGTTCACCCTGAGCCATCCGGCAGCCGTGCTGCTGATGGGCAAGACGGGGCTCCCGGTCGCTGCCATGGTTGCAGGGTCGATGGCGCCGGATGTGCCAATGTTCGTCCACGTATCGGGGTCATACGCCGTCACCCACAGCCTGCTGGGCGTGCTGACGGTCGATGTGGTGCTGGGGATGCTCGGCGTCGTCGTGTGGTTCGGACTGGTTCGCGACGCGTTGGTCGATGTTGCGCCAGCGTTGGTTCGTGAGCGTCTGCCAACGACCGCCCGGTACTCGCGCGCGCAATGGGTCCTGGTGCCGGTGGCCGTCGCTCTCGGCGCACTTACGCACGTGGTGTGGGATGCGTTCACCCATCAGAACCGGTGGGGTGTAGAGCACGTCCTGTGGCTGCGCACCATGCACGCCGGGCTGATGGGGTCCGCCTGGGCACAGTACGTCTCGGGTGCGCTGGGAGTCGTGTTCGTGGGAGCCTGGGCGGTGAGCTCTCTGCGTCAAACGCCGCGGCGGCCGCGGAATCCGAGGGTGCCAGAGCTCGGCGTCAGGGCGATGGCCGTAGTTGTTCTCGCGATCGCGATCATCGCGGTGCTCGCCGGCTTGTCCCGCGCGCCCCTGGGACTGCATGCGATCGCATTTCGCGGGGCAGTAGTCGGCACGATCGCTTTGGTCCTCGGCTCCTTGGTCCTGGCCACGATCTGGCAAGTCTGCGCGCGACGAGTCGTTGTGCGTCTCTGAAGTGCGTATCGAGATGCTCGCAGCAGGCATCGTGCCAACGTTGGGGTCAGAGCACCGTCGACAACCCCTGCTGCCAGAGGACGACCCCGTGGACGTCGACGTCCAGACGAGCAATCCAACGGCGACGCGACATCCCTGCACCATCTGCGGCAGAGTCGGGCGGAGCCCGACGGGCGGCATGGTCGTGAGTCGGCCTGTGACGCGGCCGTCGTTTGGTGGGGGCGTGGCCTAGGTCGACGGCTTCCAGGGAAGGTGCTCGTGCGAAAGCCACACAGCGTCGGGACGTAGGGTCGTTATGAGCTTCTGACCCTCGGTGGTTGGTTCGTCAAGCTCACCAAACCACACTGCGGTGTCGCCGGCGATGACGAGGCGTTGTTTGCCGCTATCGACGACGACGATCTGCGAGCCATCAGTGTGCCCGGGTGCGGGAAGGAGCCTGATGCCGGGCACAACCTCGGTCTCGCCGTCGAGCGCTGTGTAGCTGACGCCCGGTGCCTCCACCCACTCGTGCAGCGTGTAGTCCTCGACTGAAAGCGCATCGGCGAGCTCTCGGCGCTGGACATAGACCGGGTGCTTCGCGAACAAGTGGTTCCCGCCGCAATGGTCGGCGTGCAGATGAGTGTTGACCACGATGTCAATGCTGGCGAGATCGACCTCCTCGGTCCACGCGCGCAGTCGAGGGTCCATGTCCGATAGGGCTGGGTGCTGATCTTTGATGCCGGTGTCCACGAGGATGCGAGTGCCCCCGTGATCGATCAGGTGCACATAGACGGGCATGCGCCCGCCGCTCCCGGCCTCGATTCCGAAGTCGGCTGTCAGCACTGGGGTCACAGTGGCCCGCTCAGTCATCTGCCCCTCCCGTCCCGGCTCGTGTCGTTCCGCGTCGCGGCGCGCGGCCGTGGTCGTGTCGTGCTCGTTGACTCCTCACGACGGCTACGACCTGTTGTGGAAAGCAGACTCATCGGTCCGCGACCCACACTCGGCTGAAAGGTGCATGTACTTCTCAGAAGCGAAAAAGCGTGTTCTGCCCTAAAGCAGAACGCATCGGCCGATCTCGACCGAGGTCCAGGCAGGCTTGCTGCCTGCGAGACGAGTCTGTGACATGCGCCCGCTCATCGGCTACTTGTTCTATTGCCTCATGACCGGTGCCTGGCGAGGCTCGGTCTAGGCGCCCGGGCTGTCGCTCTCACATCGGCTGCCCACGACCCGTCGTGTGGCTCTCATTTGGCCTGCGCAGCCCGGGTGCTTCCAGGGCAGGGAGAGGCTCAAGAGGGGTTTGCTCAGCTCGAAGTAGCGTTGCCCTCCCGGCTCGACAACCAGTGATGGATCGAGAACCGGAGGAAGCAGATGGACCCAACGACAACGCGCGTTGTGATCGGGATGGACCCGCACAAGAGGTCAGTCACCATCGAGGTGATGGCCGGTGATGAGACCGTGCACGGTGGCGGCAGGTTCGCCACCGACCGCGCCGGCTATCAGGCGCTGCTGCGCTACGCACACACGTGGCCCAACCGAGTTTGGGCGATCGAGGGCTGCAGCGGCATCGGGCACCACGTCGCGATGCGTCTGCTCGCTGATGGCGAAGAAGTCGTAGACGTCCCGCCGAAACTCTCGGCACGGACTCGGGTCTTTGCCACCGGCCAGGGCCGCAAGACCGACGCCACCGACGCCCACTCCGTTGCGTTGGTGGGCACGCGGATGGCTGGGCTGCGGCCGGTGGTCAACGACCAGCAGCTCGCGGTACTGCGGGTCTTGGTTGACCGACGCCGCTCCCTGGGTGAGGACCACACCCGAATGATCGCCCAGCTCCACCAACTGCTGCTCGAGCTGATTCCAGGCGGGGCGAAGAAGGATCTCTCAGCGGCCCAGGCCAAGGCGCTGCTCGCGAAGGTCCGCCCACGTGACGTCGTCGGGAAGACCCGCCGGCGGGTGGCTGCGGAGCTGATCGGCGACCTGGAACGCATCTATGCCCGCAAGAAGGCGGCCAACAAGGAACTCACTGCGCTGCTGGCAGAGACCGGCACCACCCTGACGGACCTGCCTGGCATCGGCCCCTCCGGCGCAGCCCGGCTGCTCGTCGAGATCGGCGACATCACCCGGTTTCCCAACCGCGATCACTTCGCGTCCTGGAACGGCACCGCACCCATCGACGCGTCATCGGGAGACCAGGTTAGGCACCGGCTCTCGCGGGCTGGGAACCGTCAGATCAACCGCGTCCTGCACATCATGGCCACCGTCCAGCTCCGCAACCCCGGACCGGGCCGCGCCTACTACGACCGACGCAAAGCCGAGGGCAAGACCTCGATGGAAGCCATGCGAGCCCTCAAACGGCGACTCTCCGACATCGTCTTTCGCCACCTCGTCGACGACGCAGCCGCGCACTTGGTGACGAGCCCGGGAGGGCAACGGGGCAACGACTCTGACTCCAGCGCGACCGGTTCACATCCCCACACCGGCTCTTCGGATCAGCCACTTCCCGGACCCGTCACCACCAAGCCTAGAACCACACTGCCCGCTGCGTCTTGACACAGAGGGGAGCCATGACCGGGCGGTTACAACCGCCGGCGCAGGCCACCCACCTCGGGCCAGTTCCCTTGCTACGACGCTGGCCGGACCCGTACCTGGTACACCCCGGGGCCGAACCTGCCGACAAGCTTCGCCGACGCATCCACACCAACCTCACCCTTCCGCCCTGAGTCTCGCCATCGCCTACGGCCCGATGTGAAGGTCGTCTAGGAAAGGCTCGTGACGCCTCGGCCACGATGACACGGGACACCTACGGGCACCTGTTCGAGGACCTCCTCGACGAGGTGGCCGCGACGACGGACGCCGCCCGGTGAGCGGAGCGCGCGAAGCGCTTGAAGACCGCCGCTGCTGCCAGCGCTCTCCCTGCTGTTGCCAATCCGTTGCCAACTGCTCACGATGCCGGAAACGACGAAGAGGCCCTTCCCAGCGCTTGCGCTGGTCAGGACCCCTTTTCGTATCTGTACCCCCGACGGGATTCGAACCCGCGCTACCGCCTTGAGAGGGCGGCGTGCTAGGCCACTACACAACGGGGGCCTGCTTGGTTGCGCTGAGAGCCGACGAGACTCTAACGTCCGCCTCACAGCGGAGCCAAATCGACGTGCTCGCTGGGGTACTAGGACTCGAACCTAGACTAACTGGACCAGAACCAGTCGGGCTGCCAATTACCCCATACCCCATGGGATCGGCCCGCCAGGATTACCGGGCGAACCGAGGGTCAAAGATACACATACGCCCGGGTCACCCACCAATCGGGGCGGTCGGAGCGCTCGTGACGGGTGCGGGCGGAGTCGTCGTGCTGCGCAGTCCCATCCGGCGCGCCACGAGCAGCACCAGCACCAGGTAGACCCCGTTCTGGGAGATGGTCACGGGCAGCTGCCACCACGACACCTCGGAGACCGTCAGTGCGCTCTGCAGGTCACCGAAGAAGATGGCCAGCGCGAAGGCGAGCAGGTTGTTCAGGATGTGCAGCGCGATGCCGGCCTCCAGCCCGCCGGCGAGTACGACGATCAGGCCGGCCATCAGGCCGAACGCGAACCGGTCGAGGAAGAGCGGGGCGTTCTGGGTGCCGTGCGCGAGCGCGAACAGGCTCGAGGTCACGAGCAGGGCGAAGCCGATGGCCACCCGGGTGGCCGCCGTCCTGCTCAGCCCGACCGACTCGGCGATGCCGTGGGTCAGCGAGCCGAACGCCTGCATCAGGTAGCCGCGGAAGGCGTACTCCTCCCCCAGTGCCTGCAGCGGTGTGGTCACCAGGATCACGATCCCGGTCGCGATCAGGCGACCGGTGAGCTCGTTGGGCTTGCCACCGACATCACTCGGGTTGTCCGGCAGCGCCGAGCTCACCAGGATCGAGACCACGAGCGCCACGACGGAGAGGCCGACGCAGACGAAGAAGAACTTCCACCGCATGCCCGGCAGCACCGAGGAGAGCCAGCGCGGGCGCAGCCGGTGGATGAACCGCACGACCCCCATCGCCACGAGGGTCAACGAGGCCAGCGTCAGGTTGAGGTAGAGCATCGAGGCGGGGGTGACCGACTCCACGCTGGCGGAGTCGATGAACCGGTCCGCGAACGACCCCGACCCACCCTGGAGGGCCACCGCGATCGCCAGGATCGGCATCAGCACGATCGGTGCCACGACCAGGCCGAACAGGAACATGGTCAGGATGCCGACGACCGGCTTCCACCACACGTAGTCCCAGGTGCGCAGCATCAGTGGATAGGGCCGCGGCTCCGGGTGCGGGTGGGCGACCATCTGCGGCTGCCACTGCTGCGGCGGAGGCGTGCCGTAGGGCTGCTGCTGCGGCGGCGGCGGGTAACCCGGCTGCCACGGCGGCTGGCCACCAGGCGGTGGACCCTGCGGGTAGGACATCAGCCCTGCTTCCCCGCTGCCGCGGGAGCCGCGGCGAGCCGTGCCAGCGACTGCTCACGGCCGAGCAGCTCCAGCGACTCGAACAGGGGCGGCGAGACCCGACGTCCGGTGACGGCGACACGCACCGGCCCGAACGCGTTGCGGGGCTTGAGGCCGAGCTCGTCGACCAGCTTGGCCCGCAGGGCCTCGTCGATCGTCGCCGTGTTCCAGTCCTTGATCGCCTCCAGGGCCTCGCGGGCCGCGGCCACGACCGCCAACCCGTCCGCGGTCAGCACCTTGGCCACGTCGGTCTCGTCGTAGACGACCTCGTCGAGGAACAGGAAGGCGAGCATGTCCGCGCCCTCGCCGAGGGTGCCGACGCGCTCGTGGACCAGCACGCTGCCCTCGGTGATCTTGAGCGTCTCCTCCTGGGTCGGCGGGTCCTCGATGAGGTCCGCCTCCCGGAGGAACGGCACGAGTCGTTGCTCGAGCTCCTCGATGCTGAGCAGCCGCATGTGGGCTGCGTTGATCGCCTCGAGCTTCTTCAGGTCGAAGCGCGCGGGGTTGGGGTTGACCCGGCGGATGTCGAAGGCCTCGGCCATCTCCGCCATCGTGAAGACATCGCGGTCCTCGGCGATCCCCCAGCCCAGCAGGGCGAGGTAGTTCAGCAGGCCGGCCGGGAGGAACCCGCGCTCGACGTACTCGGCGAGCCCGGAACCTGCGTCGCGCTTGGAGAGGCGCTTGTTGCCCTCCCCCATCACGATCGGCAGGTGGCCGAAGCGCGGTGAGCCGGTGCCGATGCCCAGCGCCTCGAGCGCCTGGTAGAGGGCGATCTGGCGAGGCGTCGAGGACAGCAGGTCCTCGCCGCGCAGGACATGGGTGATCCCCATCAGGGCGTCGTCGACCGGGTTGACCAGCGTGTAGAGCGGGTCGCCGTTGGCGCGCACGATCGCGAAGTCGGGCACGTGCTCGGGCTGGAAGACGACCTCGCCGCGGACGAGGTCGTCGAAGACGATCGGGCCGTCGGGGATCCGGATGCGTACGACGTGGGTGCGGCCCTCGGCTTCGAAGGCCAGGCGCTGCTCGTCGGTGAGGGAGCGGCAGTGGCCGTCGTACCCCTGCACCTTGGAGCCGGACACCTTGCGGCGCGCCTCGACCTCCTCGTTGGTGCAGAAGCAGTCGTACGCCGAGCCGGCCTCACGCAGCCGCGTCACGATGTCGCGGTAGATGTCGAACCGCTCCGACTGCTTGTAGGGGCCGAACTCGCCGCCGACGCCGGGGCCCTCGTCGTAGTCGATGCCGAGCCAGGCAAGCGAGTCGATCACGGAGGCGTAGCCCTCGGGGGTGTTGCGGGCGAGGTCGGTGTCCTCGATGCGCAGCACCAGCTTGCCGCCGTAGTGGCGGGCGAAGGCCCAGTTGAACAGGGCGGACCGCACGTTGCCGACGTGCAGGTTGCCGGTCGGCGATGGTGGGAACCGGACGCGGACCTGCTCGGGAGCGAGATCGCCGAGGACGGGATCGGTCATCGTGAGACCACCTTGTTGCTCAGGTTGCCGATGCCCTGGATCGAGATCTCGACCTCGTCACCGACGTTCATGGGACCGACACCCTCGGGGGTGCCGGTGAGGATCACGTCGCCCGGGAGCAGCGTCATCACGCTGGTCACATGGGCGATCAGGGTCGGGACGTCGAAGATCAGGTCGGAGGTGCGGCCGTCCTGCTTCACGTCGCCGTTGAGGAACGTCTGCACCCGCAGGTCGCTGACGTCGAGCTCGGTCTCCACCCAGGGGCCGAGCGGGCAGAACGAGTCGAAGCCCTTGGCGCGGGTGAACTGGCCGTCCTTCTTCTGCAGGTCGCGGGCGGTCACGTCGTTGCCGACGGTGTAGCCGTGCACGACGTCGGCGAACTTCTCCTTCGGCACGTCGCGGCAGATGCGGCTGATCACCACCGCGAGCTCGCCCTCGAAGTGCACGTTCTCACTCTGGCGCGGGTAGAAGATCGGGTCACCCGGGCCGATCACGCTGGTGTTCGGCTTGAGGAACATCAGCGGCTCGTCGGGCACGTCGCCGCCCATCTCGGCGGCGTGGGCGGCGTAGTTCTTGCCGATGCCCACCACCTTGCTCCGCGGGAGGACCGGGCTCAGCAGCCGGGCGTCGGCGAGTCGCACCACCTCGTCGGTCGGCTGCAGCCCGACGTACAGCGGGTCTCCGACCAGGGCCGTGATCACGGAGTCCTCGTCGGGGATGCCGAAGTCGTCGATGTCTCCGGTCACGATGCCGAAACGGGGGTCGTCGCCTGTGGTGAACCTTGCGATACGCACCCCGGGAGCCTATCGACCTGACCTCGCAACCCACGAACCACGCGTCGCGGCTGTGGAGGGAGGCTCGGCCCAACCCCTCGGCCGCCGACACTGTCGGAGGCGGCGCCTAGGTTGGCGGGCATGGTGCGCGGACGCCCGGAACCCGACCCCCAGCTCGTCGCGCGGGTCGCCGAGCTCGCGCTTCCCCTGCCCGCGGCCCATGAGGAGGACGCCTGGACGGGGGTGAGGTGGCGGGTGCGGCAACGAACCTTCGCCCACGTCGTGGCACTGCACCATGCCGATGCCGTCGGTCGGCTCGGAATCACCGATGGGAGCGTGATCACGGTCGTCACCTTGCGCAGCACCGGCGACGAGCGCGCCGCGCTGGCCGCGATCGGACCACCCTTCCTCGACTCCTGGGGCGACGACGTGGTCGCTGTGGTGCTCGACGGCGACACCGACTGGCGCGAGCTCGGCGAGCTGGTCACCGAGAGCTATCGCCTGCTCGCACCGGACCGGCTGGTGCGCGAGCTCGATGCGCGGAGCTGACCAGGCGCTCCCGGGGACCGGTGGTCTCCTAGGCTGGGGCCTCGTGGAGGTCCTCGACGAGCCGACGTGGCGAGCACGTGCGGCAGCACACGCCGCGAGGGTCGACACCTGGGTGCAGCCGCACCTCTCGCGACGCGCGGTCGGCGAGAAGCACCCCGTTCACGACTTCCTGTTCACCTACTACTCGCAGCGCCCCGCCGCCCTCCGCCGGTGGCACCCGGGCTGGGGCGTCGGGCTCGCTGATGCGCCGGAGTACGCCGACCGAGGGATACCCCGCATGTGGCGCGCCCAAACCGGACGGCGGGAGGGAGTCGTGACCGCCGCCCACCTCCACTCCCAGCTCCCGCTCGATCGAGTCGATCCACCGCCTCCTGGTCGCCACGGCAGGGCGTACGCCGACACTGGGCTGCTTCGGGCTGCACGAGTGGGCGATGGTCCACCGGAGCTCGGTCGACCCGGAGTCGGTCAGGCACGACTGGCCGCTCCGACTCGGGGGCAGCGGCACGGACGAGGTCGTCGAGAGCCACCGGATCACCTGCTCGCACTTCGACGCCTTCCGGTTCTTCACCGACAGCGCCCGGCCGCTGAACACCCTGCAGCCGGGCCGGGATGACCGCGCGTTCGTTCGAGCAGCCGGGATGCCTCCACGCCGGGATGGACCTCTACAAGCACGCCTTCCGGTTGACGCCGCTGGTCCCCTCCGAGCTGGTGGCCGACTGCTTCGAGCTGGCGTGGGACATCCGTGAGCTCGACATGCGGGCCTCGCCGTACGACTTCAGCGAGCTCGGCTTCACCCCGGTCCGCATCGAGACGCCCGAGGGCAAGCAGGAGTACGTCGCCGCCCAGCGGGCCTTCGCCGCGCGCGGCGCTCCCCTGCGTCAGCGGTTGATCGACGAGTGCGAGCAGCTGCAGTCGGCCGGAGCCTGAGCCAGAAACGCCGGGTCCTGTGGTTCTGGGCGCCTCGACATGCGAATGTCACTGATGGGACGCGAGACCGCTCCACCAGCCCCACGAAACACATTCGCATGTCGAGCAGGTCCCACACCGGCGCCTGATCACCAGCACGGCGGGGTGCGGTCCAGCCATGGGGCGGCCTGTTCCACCTGGGCGGCGAGCGCGAGCAGCGTGCGCCTCATCGCCCGGGCGCGCGGCGAGCATCACCCCGACCGGAAGACCGTCCGGGGTCAGGTGGGTCGGCAGGGAGATCGCCGGGCTGCCGGTGACGTTCCACGTGGAGGTGTACGGCGTGAACCGCTTCTGCGCCTCGAAGTCAGCTGCCGGGTCGGCGTCGTTGCGGATCGCGCCCACGGGCAGCGGTGGCACGGCGAGGGTCGGGGTCAGCACGACGTCGTACGCCGCCACGGCCGTCAGCGTCCGCGCCGCCACCCGCCGAAGCTCGCCGATCGCCAGCCCGAACTCCGGTCCGCTCACGGCCATCCCCCGCTCGGCCAGCCAGCTGGTCAGCGGGCGCAGCAGCGACCGAGCCTCCGCGGGCAGGTTCACGACCGACAGCGCTGTCAGCACGGACCAGCAGGTCTCGAAGACGGGCACGGCCTCGCGCGGCAGCGGCACCGCGATGTCCTCGACCTCGTGCCCGAGCGACTCCAGCAGCCGGCTCGCGTCCTCCCAGGCGGTGAGGCACTCCGGGTCCAGCGACGCGTCGGCGATCACGGGCTCGCTGAACCGGGCGATCCGCAGCCTGCCGGGAGGGCGCTCGCAGGCGGCCAGGAACGACTCGCCCTCGGGTGCCCAGAACGGGTCGCCCACCGCCCGGCCGGCCATCACGTCGAGGAAGGCTGCTGAGTCCCGCACCGTCCGCCCCAGGGCACCGTTGGTGGAGAGGCCGACCGGGTCGCCGTACATCGGCGCTCCGGAGATGCGCCCACGGGTCGGCTTCAGCCCGACGATGCCGCAACAGCTCGCCGGGATCCGGATCGAGCCGCCACCGTCAGATCCCTGGGCCACCGGCACCAGTCCGGCCGACACTGCGGCAGCACCGCCTCCGCTCGACCCACCGGCCATCCGCGAGGTGTCCCACGGCGTCACGGCCGGAGGGGCGCCCTCGGGCTCGGTGTAGCAGGGCGAGCCGAACTCGGGGGTGCTCGTCTTCCCGAGGCTGACCATCCCCGCTGAGGCGATGCGCGCGACCACCTCGTCGTCGAAGTCGGGGACGTGGTCCGCGAAGACCGGCGACCCGAAGCTGCTGCGCACGCCCTTGGTCGCGTTGAGGTCCTTGATCGCGGTGGGTACGCCGGCCAGCGGGCCGTTCCCCACAGGACGGGCCGACCGCGCCTGGTCGCCGGTCACCGTGACGAACGCGCCGAGCTCGTCGGAGAGGTGGTCGATCCGGGCGAGGTAGTGCTCGACCAGGTCGGACGTCGAGAGCTCACCCGAACGGATGGCAGCACCTTGCTCGAGGGCCGTGAGGTCGTGCAGCTCGCTCATGGCCGCGACGCTACCCGGGACGTCGTACGAGCTCGTCGCCATAGCGACCAGTTCGTATGACGTCCGGGCGCAGCTCAGGCCCCGTGTCGCCGGAGACCGAAGGTGAGGCTGTCCAGCAGTGCCATCCAGGACGCCTCGATCACGTTGTGGCCGACGCCGACCGTGACCCACGAGCCCACGCCGTCCGAGGTCTCGATGAGCACGCGCGTGATCGCGTCCGTGCCGTGCCCCTGGTCGAGGATGCGGACCTTGTAGTCGATCAGCTCGAACTTGACGACCTCGGGGTAGAGCTGCTGGATCGCCTGGCGCAGCGCGTGATCGAGTGCGTTGACCGGCCCGTTGCCCTCCCCCACCGCGACGATCCGCGCGCCGCCGGCAAGCAGCTTCACGGTGGCCTCGGAGACGGCCTCCGCGCCCGGACGGGTCTCGGTGATGACGCGCCAGGACTCGGTGTCGAAGTACGACGGACGCGCGCCCTCGACCTCCTCGAGGAGCATCAGCTCGAAGGAGGCGTCGGCCGCCTCGAAGGTGTAGCCGCGCGACTCGAGCTTCTTCACTCGCTGGGTGACCCGCTGGACGAGCTCGGGCTCGAGGTCGAATCCGAGCTCGCGACCCTTCAGCTCGATCGAGGCCCGGCCGGCCATGTCGGAGACGAGGAGGCGCATGTCGTTGCCGACTCCCTCCGGGTCCATGTGCTGGTAGAGGTTGGGGTCCACCTTGATCGCGCTGGCGTGCAGCCCGGCCTTGTGCGTGAACGCCGAGGTCCCGACGTAGGGCTGTCGCGACGCCGGCGGGAAGTTGGTGACGTCGGCGACCGCGTGCGCGATCCGGGTGGCGTCGCGCAGCAGCCCGTCCGGGAGCACGCGACGGTCCAGCTTCAGCTCGAGGTTGGCGACCACGCTGATCAGGTCGGCGTTGCCGGTGCGTTCGCCGTACCCGTTCAGCGTGCCCTGCACGTGCGTCGCGCCCGCGTCGACGGCCGACAGCGTGTTCGCGACGGCGCAGCCGGTGTCGTTGTGGCAGTGGATCCCGACGCGCACGCCCGTCGTCTCGACCACGTCGTGCACGACGTCGGCCACCCAGCCGGGAAGCATGCCGCCGTTGGTGTCGCACAGGGCGGCCACGTCGGCGCCGGCGTCGAAGGCAGTCCGCAGGACCTCCAGTGCGTAGGCCCGGTTGTCGCGGTAGCCGTCGAAGAAGTGCTCGGCGTCCAGGAAGACCCGCTGACCCTCCGCCCGCAGGTGCGAGACCGTGTCGTGCACCATCGCGAGGTTCTCCTCGAGCGTCGTACGCAGGGCGAGCTCGACGTGGCGGTCGTGGGACTTCGCCACCAGGGTCACCACGCTCGCGCCCGAGTCACGCAGCGCTGCGATCAGCGGGTCGTCCGCCGCCTTCATCCCGGCCCGGCGGGTGGCGCCGAAGGCCGCGAGCCGCGCGTGACTGAGGGTGAGCTCCTCGCGTGCCCGCCGGAAGAACTCGGTGTCCTTCGGGTTCGCCCCCGGCCAGCCGCCCTCGATGAAGCCCACGCCGAGGCCGTCGATCTGCCGGGCAATGGCCAGCTTGTCCGCGACGGAGAGGTTGAGCCCCTCCTGCTGCGCGCCGTCGCGCAGGGTGGTGTCGTAGACGTGGAACAGGTCGTCCGGGGTCGTGGTCATGGTGTCGTCTTGGTCCTTGTTCGGGAGCACGGTTTCCGAGAGCGGGGGAAAAGCAAAAGACCTCCCGTCAGGAACAGGAGGTCAGCGCGGCGGTCTCTGTCTGCCAGAGGCCCGTCGCGCTAGTCGATAATGATGCTGCTGTGGTGCACGCCGCCGAGTCTGCCACAGCCGCCGCGCACGCGGTACGCCGTACCGCGAACCGGGCCCGACTGGAGGCGCCCGGTCGACCAGCCCGCGTGGGTCAGGAGACGAGGTGGCTGACGGCGGCGCGGCCGGCGCCGTACCGGTTGACGATCTGCACGCGGTAGCAGGTCGACCCGCTGTCCTCGGCCTGGCTGTCGTGCCACACGCGGGAGGCGATGGAGGCGTACTGCGTGAAGGCCCAGTCGGGGACGGCGCCGCAGGAGTTGGCTTCCCAGGAGCGGATCGCGACGCGTGAGCCGGCGGGGACCCAGCCGGGCGTGGCCCAGGTGATGGTCACGGGGGACCGGGTCGCGGACGAGTCGTCGCGGGCTGCCGAGCCGGAGTCGCCGCCGACCGTGGCGGCCTGCTGAGGGGTTCCGCCGGCGAAGGCGACGCGGCTGACCGGGGCCGGGAGCGGGTCGATGAGGCACCAGGGGCTGGAGGACCTGACGTGGCCGCCGTAGAGCCTGACGAACCTGGCCGCCAGGGGGCCGTCGATGGTGCGGCACTTGTAGTAGCCGGGCAGCGAGGGGGGCAGGACACCGCAGCCGTCGACGTCGAGCACCGGGGACATCAACGAGCACCGGGTGCTCGTGTGCTGGAAGCCGAGCACGTGGCCGAGCTCGTGGGTGAAGATGCCGAGCACCTCGATCCGGTTGTGCGCGTTCAGGGCGTCCTTGGCGCTGTACGACGAGTTCAACCGCACCGAGGCGTGGCGGGTGCGGCCGACGGTGGCCAGTCCGGCCGCGCCGCCGATGTTGCCGTAGGCGATGGTGAGCTTGGCCTTGCGCGGGTTGGCGGCCTTGACGAACTTGATGCCACCGCCGACGGAGTTCCACTTGGCGATCGCGTTGGAGAGGCTCCAGTCCCACTTGGTGGGGATGGCCTCGGTGTAGAGGATCTTGCGGCCGGCCCAGGCGTAGGAGGCGCGGTGCTTGCGCTTGCCGCGACGCTCGTTGGCGGTGGTCTGCGCCGTGTCGGCGCTGAAGTTGATCTTGTGACCCGAGACGGCGGGAGCGTTGGTGCGAGCGGCCGACTTGGTGGCGGCGGTGGCCGGGGCCACGGTGGCGACGAGAGCCAGCACGAGCGCAATCAGCAGCGGGGCCGCGATGCGGAGCGAGGTGGACTTGGTGGGGGGCACGTGCCAATAGTGCGACAAGGGCGCTACCGGCGCATTAGTACCGATTTGGCGCACTAGACCGGGCTTGACGGTGTTTCTGAAACGCCTTGCGCAATCGCGGAATTACTGCCTATGTCATCTCAGCGCGTATCGAAACATTCAAAACGGACATATAGGTCATCGCCAGGGCGCGGACAGCGCCGGAGCCCAGTTCGGGCCCTGTCCCAGCAGCAGTCCGAGCAGCACCGCGGCACCCAGCAGACACATGGCGGCGACGAACCAGCCACCGAACTCCGACCTTGCGGAGCGGGCGACCAGCCCCCGCGTCATCTCCCGCAGCCGGCCCGATCCCGGCCCCCACCACAGCGCCGGGGTGAACCCGAGACCGGCCATCACCAGGCCGACGTCGACGGGCTGACCCAGCAGGTAGCCGAGGGAGAACATGGCAAGACCGGCGAGACTCGCACCGGCGATCACCACGCACGCTCCGAAGAACGCGAGCAGCGCGTAGCCGGGCAGGGAGAGCGTGGTCCTCGGCACGTCGTACCAACGCGGCCGGCCCCGGACCAGCCTCCGTCGACCGTGCCGCTGACGGGTCACCGAGGCGGTGCGGAGGACCAGCACCACGAGCGCGACGAGCGCGACCCCGGCGTACGGCGCGTAGCCGACCAGTGCGCTGGTCAGGACACCGAGGCCGACCAGCTGGAACACCCGCTGGACGCGGCTGCTCTGGCGCGGGGTGGGGGCGACAGCGGGGCCGGGAGGGGGGCCCTGTCGGATCGGCTCGGGACGCGCTGACGCCGCCGCTGCCGGGAGGATGCGCGTGGGCGGAGGCTGCGGGACGTAGGCACGCGGCACGGGGGACGGGGCCGGCGTCGCCCGGGGCGTGACCGGCCGCAACGGGACGGGCGCGGCGGGGAGCTGGTCGGTGGCCGGTGTCGGCTCGGCCACTGCCCCTGGGAAGTAGGGCATCGTCCACAGCTCGGGCTCGGCCGGTGACGGTGACTCGACCGGCGCACTGGCCGGGTCCGAGCGGTGCTGCAGCGCCTGGATCACCGAGCGCAGCTCACGCACCGTGGGCCGCTGGACGGGCTCGGCCGAGAGGCACTCGCGCAACAGGCTCGCGAGTGGCTCGGGCACCCCGGAGAGGTTGTACTCGCCGCGCCGGACGCGATCCATGATCGCCATCAGCGGTCCCTTGCCGTACGGCGGACGCCGGATCGCGGCGAAGACCACCGTCGCTGCCCAGGAGTGGACGTCGGAGGCGGCGGTGGCGTCATCGCCGTACAGGATCTCCGGCGCGAGGTAGCCGGGCGTCCCGAGCAGCCAGCCGTTCTGGGTGAGCCGCGGGTCCTCGGCCACCCGGGCCAGACCGAAGTCGATCAGGACGGGCGAACGGCCCTCCATCAGCACGTTGGTCGGCTTGATGTCGCGGTGGAGGACCCCGACCCGGTGCACCGCCTCGAGCGCCTCGGCCAGCGCGTCGGCGAAGTGCAGCAGGTCGGCCCCGACGATCGCGCCCTCCTCCGCCACGTGGTGGTAGAGGGAGAGCCCCGGCACGTAGCGGGTGACCACGAACGGCACCGGGCCGTGGGGGTCGGCGTCGAGGATCTCGGCGATGCGCGGACTGCTGATCCGGCGCAGCGAGCTGACCTCGCGGGCGAGCCGCTCGCGCGCCTCCACGTCGCCGACGATGTGCGGGCGGAGCACCTTCAGCGCGACCCGCTTGCCGTCAGGCCCCTGGGCCAGGTGCACCACACCCATGCCGCCCTCACCGATGGGCGCGAGCAGGCGGTAGGAGCCGACGTGCGTCTCCTCGGGACTGGGCAGGGTGGTCACCGCGCAACGGTATCTGGGCGGGCCCCCAGATCAGCAGACCCGGTGCATCCAGCCGAACGAGTCCTCGGCGCGGCCGTACTGGATGTCCACCAGGTCCTGGCGGATCTCCTTGGTCAGCGGACCGGCCTCGTTGCCCGTGTCCGCGGCCGTCCCGACCTCGCCGCCGTCCCACTTCAGCCTGCCGACGGGCGTCACGACAGCAGCGGTGCCGCAGGCGAAGACCTCGGTGATGTCCCCGCTGGCGACACCCTCGCGCCACTCGTCGATGGCGAACCCGCGCTCCTCGACCTTGTAGCCCTTCTTCTGCGCCAGGTCGATGATCGCCGAGCGGGTGATGCCCTCGAGGATCGTGCCGGTCGCCGGGGTGACGATGTGGCCGTCGGCGTAGACGAAGTACATGTTCATCCCGCCGAGCTCCTCGACGTACTTCCCCTCGGCGACGTCGAGGAAGACCACCTGGTCGCAGTCGTGCGCACTGGCCTCCTGCTGGGCGACCAGCGAGCTGGCGTAGTTGCCGCCGGTCTTGGCCGCGCCCATGCCACCGCGGCCGGCGCGGGTGTACTCCTCGGTGAGCCAGAGCGTCAGCGGCGTCAGGCCGCCCTTGAAATAGGCACCGGCCGGCGACGCGATCACCATGAACGTCACGTGCTGGGCCGGACGCACGCCGAGGAACACCTCGGAGGCGATCATGAACGGCCGCAGGTAGAGGCTCTTCTCCCCCGCCCCCTCTGCCGGATTCTGGGGCACCCACCGCCGGTCGACCTCGACGAGGGCGTCGACTGCCTGCACGAAGTCGGCAGGATCCAGGACCGGCAGCGCCAGTCGGTGCGAGGAGCGCGCCATCCGGTTCGCGTTCTGCTCGGGACGGAACGTCCAGATCGACCCGTCGTCGTGGCGGTAGGCCTTCATCCCCTCGAAGATCTCCTGCGCGTAGTGGAGCACGGCGGACGCCGGATCCATGCTCAGCGGCCCGTACTTCGTGATCCGCCCCGCGTGCCAGCCCTCGTCGGGCGTCCACTCGAGGGTGAGCATGTGGTCGGTGAAGTAGGTGCCGAACCCCGGGTTGGCCAGGATCTCGGCCACCTCGGCCTCGCTGCGCGGGCTCTCCGAAGGTGTGGTCGTCAGGTCGAGCGTCATGGGGTCACGCTATCTCTCGATTGTCGGCGGTTGAGGAGCGAGCGCCGGAAACAGGAGCGGCTGGCGGTGGTCGCCACGACCCGACCGGACCAGGCCGCGACGGACGGAGCCCCCGACAGGGAGCTCCGTGCGTCCCGGCCGAGTCCGGTCCGCCGCGCAGCTCGCTCCAGGCAGGTCAGCGTGCGACGCGGGCGGCGATCGAGTCGCCGATCTCTGCGGTGGTGCCTCGCTCGCCGTTGGCCCGAGCAGCGAGGTCGGCTACGACGGCGTCCTCGACGGCCTTGGCTGCGTCCTCGAGGCCGAGGTGGTCGAGCATCAGGCTGACCGACAGGATCGCTGCGGTCGGGTCGGCCTTGCCCTGGCCGGCGATGTCGGGGGCCGAGCCGTGCACGGGCTCGAACATCGACGGGGCCGTGCGGTCGGGGTTCACGTTGCCGCTGGCGGCGAGGCCGATCCCACCCGTGATCGCCGCGGCCAGGTCGGTGATGATGTCGCCGAAGAGGTTGTCGGTGACGATCACGTCGAAGCGCGCCGGGTCGGTGACCATGAAGATCATCGCCGCGTCGATGTGCATGTAGTCGACGGTGACCTCGGGGAACTCCTGGGAGACCTCCTGCGTCAGCCGCCACCAGACGGCGCCCGCGTTCACCAGCACGTTGGTCTTGTGGACCAGGGTCAGCTTCTGGCGGCGCTTCTGAGCCCGGCGGAAGGCGTCGCGCACGACGCGCTCGACGCCGTACGCCGTGTTCACGGAGACCTCGGTGGCGATCTCGTGCGGGGTGCCGACGCGCAGCGCGCCGCCGTTGCCGGTGTAGGGACCCTCGGTGCCCTCGCGCACGACGACGAAGTCGACCTCCCCGGGGGCCGCCAGGGGTGAGGCGGCACCGGGGTAGATCCGGCTCGGGCGGAGGTTGACGTAGTGGTCGAGCTCGAAGCGCAGCCGCAGCAGCAACCCGCGCTCGAGAATGCCGGGCGGCAGGTTCGGGTCGTTGGGCTTGCCACCCACGGCGCCGAGGAGGATCACGTCGTGCTGACGGATCTCCTCGAGCACCGAGTCCGGGAGCACCTCGCCGGTCGCGAGGTAGCGCTCGGCGCCGAGGTCGTAACGGGTCGGCTCGAACTTCACACCGGTGGGTGCGACCTGTTCGAGCACCTTCAGGGCCTCGGCCGTGACCTCGGTCCCGATCCCGTCACCCGGGATGACGGCAAGCTTCAACGATCCAACAGACTCCGCTGATGACTGGGGCATGGGACGAGGCTAGTTGTCGTCCGGTCGCTGGCCGCCGTTGTCTCGCAGGTCAAGCGCGGCCTGCACGGCCTGGCTGCTCCGCGGGCTGTCCGGGTTGTTCTTGGCTGGTCCCCACTCGGGGTACATGTCGTACATCGTGCTTCTCCTGAAGTGAATGCGGTGCGTTGATGAGGGTCACTCCGGAGTGAGATGAACGAGCTCGACGCCGATGGATCGCAAGGACGGATCTCGTTCGCGGGAAATCAGGGGTGGGACTTCTCTGAGTCTCGCTCGCGGAGGGGGTGAAAGGCCTGTCGGCGGGTACGCCGAACTCCGCGGCGAGGTGGCCTATCGAATCGAGGCCCCGCCACGGCGGCAAATAAGTACGAAGTTCCTCCGCATGATGTGCTCATCCTAGGCACGCCCCGTCGTACGCCGCATCGAGTTCACGTTCCCGTCCCATGATCTGAGACGGTTGTCTCAGGACTGGTCTGCACCGGCGGATTTGCGAGACTCGTGTCATGAGTGCTCCGCCGGACGTCCCCCCGATCGTCTCCCGGGCGTTCGCGGTGTCCCGTCGCGCCGGCTACGTGTCCTTCTGCCGCAACGAGACGGGCCGGCTGCTGGCCACCCTCGCGGCCACCCGTGGCGGCACGATGGCGGAGTTCGGCACCGGCGCGGGTGTGGGTACGGCGTGGCTGCGCTCCGGCGTACGCCCCGGCACCCAGATCATCTCCGCCGAGCTCGACGCCGACCTCGCCGTCGCCGCCCAGGAGATCTTCCAGGACGACCCGCAGGTCGAGGTTCTCGCCGCGGACTGGTCGACACTGCGCAACAAAGGCCCCTACTCGCTGCTGTTCCTCGACCCGTCCGTTCCCGAGGACGCCAGCGTCGACGCCGTGGCCGACCTCGTGGAGCCCGGCGGGATCGTCGTGCTGGACGACTTCGCGCCGTGCGAGATGTGGCCGCCGATCACGGCCGGCCGCGTCGACATCCTCCGCGAGACCTGGCTGACCGACGAGCGATTCACCGCCGTCGAGGTGATGGTCGCCCCCGACGCGTCCGCCCTGATCGCCACCCGCCGCTAGTCGGTAGCGGGCCGAGCGGGCACTTCTGTCACGGGTACGTCGAGCTGGACGATGAACCGCGGGAGCATCAGCTGCACCAGCGGACCGATCGCGACGGCGTACAGCACCGTCCCGATGCCGACCACGCCGCCGAGCGCGAACCCGATGATGACGACGAAGATCTCGATGCCGAAGCGGACGACCTGGATCGAGAGGCCCGTACGCCGGTGCAGGCCCGTCATCAGGCCGTCGCGGGGGCCGGGGCCGAACTGCGAGCCGATGTAGAGCGCCGTCGCGAGGGCGTTGAGCACGACTCCGCCGACCAGCAGCAGCACCCGCTCCCAGATGAGGTCCGGGGCGTCGAGCAGCCGCAGGGTCTCGTCGGCCACGAGCCCCACGACGAGGGAGTTCGCGATCGTGCCGAGGCCGGGCATCTCGCGCAGCGGGATCCAGAGGAGCAGCACGACCAGGCTCATCACGATGACGGCCGTCCCGATGCTGATCGGCAGGTGCTCGGCCATGCCCTGGTGCAGCACGTCCCACGAGGCGTTGCCGAGCGTCGCCCGCAGCAGCATCCCGAGCGTGACCCCGTAGAGCACGAGTCCGAACGTGAGCTGGGCGAGCCGGCGCGGCAGCCGGCCGGCCGTGAGCTGGGCGACCGGACCGAGGCGGGCGAGCTCACGGGCTCGAACGGGGGCGGTCTCTCCGAGGCACTCGAGGCCGATGTCGCTGGTCATGGGTCCACTTCAACACGAACTGGTCTGGTCGCAAATAGCCAATCGTGTTTCACTGGTCTGCATGCCCCGCCTCGTCTCCGCCCCGCGCATAGCCACCCTGATCGGCGACTTCGACCGCTCCCCCGCCTACCGCGGCCTGGCCGAGGGCCTGCGGGTGCTGATCACCGACGGGCGGGTGCCGGTCGGCGTACGCCTGCCCAGCGAGCGTGAGCTCACCGAGGCGCTCGAGGTCAGCCGTACGACGGTCACCCGCGCCTACGCCCAGCTGCGCGACCACGGCTTCCTCGTCTCGCGCCAGGGCTCCGGCAGCGTCGCCAGCCTGCCGACCGGTCGGGGGCACCGCGGCGACCACCTGCTCCCGCCGGGCTGCCTCCCGAAGGACAAGATCGACCTCACCTGCGCGGCGCCCGTGCCGGGACCGGGGGTGCTGGCCGCCTACGAGCGGGCGGTCGGCGAGCTCCCGGCGTACCTCGCGGGCACGGGCTACTACCCCTCCGGCCTGGCAGCCCTGCGCGAGGCCGTTGCTGCGTCGTACGCCGCTCGCGGGCTGGCCACCAGCGCCGACCAGATCATGATCGTGCCGGGAGCGCTGGCCGGCGTGGCTCTCGCGGCGCGGGCGCTGCTCAGCCCGGGCGACCGCGTGGTGACGGAGAGCCCGACCTATCCCAACGCGATCGCGACGCTGGGACACTCGGGAGCCCGGCTGGTCGGGGTCGACGTGCCCCGCGACGAGACGGACACGGAGCCGCTCACGACCACGCTCCGCCAGGTGATGCCGCGGGCGGCGTACCTGATCCCCGACTTCCACAACCCGACCGGCTCGCTGATGCTGGACGAGGGCCGGGCCGAGGTCGCGCACGTCCTGACCCGGACGCGCACGACCGCGATCATCGACGAGTCGATGGTGGCGCTGCCCCTGGACGGACAGCAGATGCCGGCGCCGTTCGCGTCGTACGCCCCGGATGCGGTGAGCGTGGGCAGCCTGAGCAAGCCCTACTGGGGAGGCCTGCGGATCGGCTGGATCCGGGTGCCACCCGGGCAGGTCGACACCTTCTTCCGCGCCAGGCTGTCCCTCGACCTGGGTTCGCCACTGCTCGAACAGCTGGTCGCGACCGACCTGCTGCGCGACGGCGAGGACCTGCTCGACCACCGGCGCGAGCAGCTGCGCACCTCCCGCGACGCCGCGCTCGCCGCCGTCGCCGAGCACCTTCCCGACTGGCGACCGACGCGGCCGCTGGCGGCCTGAACCTGTGGTGCGAGCTCCCGGCCGCGCTCTCCACCGCCGTGGTCGCGCGCGCCGAGCGGCACGACGTACTCCTCGCCTCGGGGCCCGCCTTCGCGCCCGAGGGCGGCCTCGACCGGTTCGTCCGGTTGCCCTACACCCAGCCGGCGCACGTCCTCACCGACGCCATCGACCGCCTCGGCCGCGCCTGGCGCGAGACCCTCGAGGACCCCGGCTTCGTCCCGCGCGACGCGCCCACCCTGGTCGCCTGACTCCCTCACGAGAAACTGCCCGGTCACCCTCGTGACAAAACGGTCGGCGGCACGGGAAAGAGCCCGGTCGGCGTGCTACTCGGAGAGGTCGACGCCGCGGACGATCTTGGCGGAGATGGAGCCGCGGATCTCCTCGAGCACGTCGGCGGGGATGGCCGAGTCGACGGAGAGAGCCACCAGCGCCTGCCCGCCCTTCGTGGTGCGCGAGACCTGCATCCCGGCGATGTTGACCCGGGCGTCGCCGAGGATCTTGCCGACGGTGCCGACCATGCCCGGGCGGTCCTCGTAGGTGAAGAACGCGAGGTGGTCGGTGGGCTCGATGTCGACCGCGAAGTCGTTGACCTCGACCAGCCGCTCCTTCTGGTTGATGCCGATCAGGGTGCCGGAGACCGAGACCTGGGACCCGTCGGCCAGGGTGCCGCGGATGGTGATCAGGTTGCGGTGGTCAGGACTCTCCGCCTCGGTCACCAGCCGGACCTCCGTGCCACGCTCGGCGGCGAGCAGCGGGGCGTTGACGTAGGACACCTGGTCCTCGACCACGTCGGCGAAGACACCCTTGAGGGCGGCCAGCTCGAAGACCTTGACGTCGTACTCCGTGATCTCGCCGCGGACCTCCACGTCGATCTGCTGCGCGACCTCGCCGGCGAGGGCGGTGAAGATCCGGCCGAGCTTCTCCACGAGCGGGATCCCCGGGCGGATGTCCTCGGCGATCACCCCGCCCTGCACGTTGACGGCGTCCGGCACGAGCTCGCCGGACAGCGCCAGCCGCACCGATCGGGCCACCGCGACGCCGGCCTTCTCCTGGGCCTCCTCCGTCGATGCTCCGAGGTGCGGGGTGGCGACCACGTTCTCCAGCTCGAAGAGCGGTGAGTCGGTGCACGGCTCGGTGGAGAAGACGTCGAGTCCGGCGGCGGCGATGCGGCCCGTCTTCAGCGCGTCGTACAGCGACTTCTCCTCGACGATGCCGCCGCGTGCGGCGTTGACCAGGACGAGACCGGGCTTGGCCTGGGCGAACTGGTCGGCACCGATCAGGCCGATCGTCTCGGGGGTCTTGGG
Organism: uncultured Actinomycetota bacterium; assembly: GCA_963782305.1. Taxonomy (GTDB): domain Bacteria; phylum Actinomycetota; class Actinomycetes; order Propionibacteriales; family Nocardioidaceae; genus Marmoricola. The sequence continues at coordinate 34,816 of CAWAJJ010000006.1, forward strand.
CAGGTGGACGCTGATGAAGTCGGACTCCGCCATCAGCTCGTCGAGGCCGACCATCCGGACTCCCATCTGGGCTGCCCGGCCGGCCTGCACGAAGGGGTCGTAGGCGATCACGTCCATGCCGAACGCCGCCAACCGGTGCGCCACGAGTACGCCGATCCGACCGAGCCCGACGATGCCGAGCGTCTTCTCGAAGAGCTCGGTGCCGGAGTACCTGCTGCGCTTCCACTCCCCGCGTGTCAGGGCCGCGTGGGCCGGGCTGATGTGCCGGGCCGCGGCGAGCATCAGGGCCACGGCCAGCTCGGCGGCGCTGGTGATGTTGGAGGTCGGCGCGTTCACGACCATGACGCCGTTCTGGGTCGCGGCGCGTACGTCGACGTTGTCCAGGCCGACGCCCGCCCTGGCCACGACCTTGAGCCGCTTGGCAGCGAGCAGAGCCTCGGCATCGACCGCCGTGGCGGAGCGGATCAGGATCGCGTCGACGTCGGCGATCGCGGCCAGCAGCTCAGCCCGGTCGGCGCCGTTGCAGTGCCGGATCTCGAAGTCGGGACCGAGCGCCTCGACGGTGGCGGGGCTGAGCTCCTCGGCGATGAGTACGACGGGCCGGGCTGCTGAGCCGGAGTCCGGCCCGGAGTTGGGGGTGAGCGTCACAACAGTCCTGACGTGAGTGTTGGCGATTGACCGCACGACGCTGTGCGTCTGTCAGGGTAACCGACGCCACAGGCCGGGCGGCGACGCTGGGGAAAGGCGAAGGGCCCAGCAAGTATGAGTTGCTGGGCCCTTCTGTTGATCGGAGACGGTGACCTCCCGATCGACTGCTCTTCGCGTCCGGCCCCGGCTGCAGTCACCTGCTCACCGCAACGAGTCGCCCCGCTGTGTGGACCATCTTCTCCAAGCAATCCCGCTCTCCCCGAAGGGATCGCGTAAGAGAGTTCTACGCCGCCGACGAGCCCGTGCGCAAGGGCAATTCCCCCATGGTTTCGGGGAATTCTCGGCGTACGGCGTGTCCTCCACAGAAGTGACCCCACTGTCCACAGAACTGCTCCGTCGTCCACAGGAAGAACCTCGTGCCTGTGGATTCACGGACCGGTCGGTTCACCTCTCAGACGGGCTCTCAGACGGGGCAGCCGTCCGGGCCGCAGACCTCGCCGCCCTCGTCGTGGCCGACGTGCTCGAGCAGCGGCTGGGACTCCGACCACGCGCGCTCGATGACCTGCGTGAACGTGTCGGCGGGCTGGGCTCCGGAGACGCCGTACTTCCGGTCGATCACGAAGAACGGGACGCCGTTGGCGCCGAGCGCCGCTGCCTCACGGATGTCGGTCTCCACCGCGTCGGCGTACTCGTTGCTGCCGAGGACCTGGTCGACGCGGGCGGGATCGAGCCCCACCTTCTGCGCCGTACGACGCAACAGGTCGTGGTCGGCGACGTTCTCGGCCCGGAGGAAGTACGCCGCGAGCAGCTCCTCCTTCAGCGCGTACTGCAGCGACGGACCACCCTCGGCCAGGGCCAGGTGCAGCAGCCGGTGGGAGTCGACGGTGTTCACCCGCTGGGCCTCGCCCAGCCGGAAGAGCAGGCCCTCCTCGGCGGCGACGGCCTCGACCTGCTCGACCATCCGGCGACCGGCTTCGGGGCCGCCGCCGTACTTGGCACCGAGGTGCTCGACGACCGACTCCTCCGGGACCCGCGGTGAGGCAGGGTCGAGCTGGAAGGAGCGGTAGACGATCTCGATGTCGTCGCGGTGGCCACTGCTTTCGACGGCGGTCTCCAGACGGCGCTTGCCGATGTAGCACCAGGGGCAGACGACGTCGGACCAGATCTCGATTCTCACGTGCATCACAACCCGATCGGCTGGTTGTGTGTTCCCGTGACCTCCACCACCGACAACGCGATCGCCGAGACCGAGCGGCTGGTGATCCGGCCGTGGCGGCTGGAGGAGGCGCCACGGGTGCTGGACATCCTCAGCCGGGTCGAGGTGGTCAAGTGGCTCGACGACGGCGAGCCCAAGCTGATGAAGGACCTCGACGAGGCGCGCGCGCAGATCCGGCGTACACACGTTCGTTCGGAGGATCCACCCCGCGGGTTCTGGGCGATCGAGGTGCGCGCGACCGGCGAGGTGGCCGGCTCGGTGATGCTGCTGACGCTGCCGAACGCCGAGCACGACGAGGTCGAGATCGGCTGGCACCTGCACCCCGACTCGTGGGGCAAGGGCTACGCCAGCGAGGCGGCCAGCGCCGTACTCGCCTACGGCCTCGGGCACGGGCTGCCGCAGATCCTGGCGCTGACCCACCTCGACAACTATCCGTCCCAGGGCCTCGCCCGCCGGATCGGGATGGAGTCGCTGGGCAGGACCGACGAGTGGTACGACGAGCCCTCCGAGCTCTTCCGCGCGGCGGCGGGCTCCTGGCGACCCCGAGACCCCTAGGGGGTCGGCCAGGGGTCAGTCCAGCAACCTCCCTGATGTGCCGGACCGTCGGTTGCGGCGAGGCTCTGGCCCATGATCACGATCGATTCCCTCACGAAGAGGTACGGCAGCTTCACGGCCGTTGACGACGTCACGTTCACCGCCAGCCCCGGAAGGGTCACCGGGTTCCTCGGTCCCAACGGCGCCGGCAAGTCCACCACCATGCGAGTGATGGTCGGTCTCACGCCCCCCACGTCCGGAGGTGTCCGCATCAGCGGCCGGCAGTACGCCGACCTGCCGAACCCGGGCCTCGAGGTCGGCGTACTCCTCGACGCCTCGGCGCAGCACGCCGGTCGCACCGGCCGGGAGATCCTGACCATCGCGCAGCGCACGATGGGGCTGCCCAAGGCACGCGTCGACGAGATGCTCGACCGGGTCAGCCTCAGCGAGAACGAGGCCGGCCGCCGGGTGCGCAACTACTCGCTCGGCATGCGCCAGCGGCTCGGCATCGCCACCGCCCTGATGGGCGATCCCGGGGTGCTCATCCTCGACGAGCCGGCCAACGGCCTCGACCCGGCGGGCATCCGCTGGATGCGCGACCTGCTCAGGTCGTACGCCGACCAGGGCGGCACCGTGCTGCTCTCCTCGCACCTGCTCCACGAGATCGAGGTGATCGCCGACGACCTCGTGCTGATCGGCAACGGCCGGATCGTCGCGCAGGGCACGAAGGCCGAGCTGCTGCACGCCGCCGGGACCGTCGTACGCAGTGCGTCGGGGAAGCTCCTCGCCCAGGCGCTGGAGGCCGGCGGGATCAGCGTCACCCTGTCGTCCGACGGCTCGGTGCGCACGACCGCCGACCCCGCCCGCGTGGGTCAGGTCGCGCTCGGCGCAGGGATCGCGCTCACCGAGCTGAAGTCCGCCGACGGAGCCGGGCTCGAGGAGATGTTCCTCGAGCTCACCGCAGAGACACAACGAGAAGGAGCAGCAGCATGAGCGCCGTGACCATGGAGCGCGAGGCCGGCCACGTGGCCACCTCCGCCGTCGAGCCGAAGGGGATTCCGCTCTCCCGGATCGTCGAGCGTCGAGCTCCGCAAGATGTTCGACACCCGGTCCGGGTTCTGGCTGATGACGAGCATCGGCATCACCGCGCTGCTGGCCACCGGGGCCGTGATCATCTGGGCACCGGACAGCGAGCTCACCTACGACAGCGTTCGCCGCCGCGATCGGCTTCCCGATGTCGGTGATCCTGCCGATGGTGGCGATCCTGCTCGTGACCGGCGAGTGGAGCCAGCGCAGCGGGCTCACCACGTTCACGCTGGTCCCTCACCGCGGCCGGGTGATCGGCGCCAAGGCCGTCGCGATCGTGGTCGTCGGTGTCGCCAGCATGTTCGTGGCGATGACGATCGGGGCGCTCGGCAACATCGTGGGTACGGCGATCACCGGGACACCGCGCATCTGGGACGACTCGTTCCTGCACCTCTCCGAGATCGTGCTGGCCAACGTGCTGGGCATGATGATCGGCTTCGTGCTGGGCATCGTGATCCGCAACTCCGCCGGGGCGATCGTGGGCTACTTCGTGTTCACGCTGCTGCTGCCGACGCTGTCCGGTCTGCTCGCCGCCAACGCCGCCTGGTGGGAGAAGGCCCAGCAGTGGCTGGACTTCAACTACGCGCAGAGCGCCCTGTTCAACGGTGATCTCGCCGCCAAGGACTGGGCCCACCTCGCCACCGCCAGCGGGATCTGGCTGGTCCTCCCCCTGGTCGTCGGGCTTGCGCTGGTGATGCGGTCGGAGGTCAAGTAGCGGTCGCAGTTTTTCTGGTTAACCAGAAAAGAAGCCACTTCCCCCATGAACCTTCGTGGGGGAAGTGGCTGTTTCACTGGTTAACCAGAAAAACCTCACGGTTGGTCGCGGGTCAGGTGCATCAGCCAGTCCTTGCCCGTGTCGATCAGCGCGTAGCGCCGGGTCGCCTCCTGACCGTGGAGCACGAAGACGAACCGGCTTGCTCGTTGCGGTCCTCGAGCTCCCACCAGCCGTCGTCGGCGATCTGCTTGTGCTCATCGGTGTACGACGCGTGCTCCAGGTCGTGGTCGCTCACCGCGACGGCGAGCCGGTCGTGCTTGGAGTCGGTGGGCACGCCCTTGGGGACGGCCCAGGACCGGAGTACGCCGTCCTCCTCCAGCCGGAGGTCGAAGTGGTGGGACGGCTTGAAGTGCTCGTGCAGGACGAACACCGGGTGGTCGGTCATCTCCACAGTGTTCCTGTCCCTGGAAGGTCAGTGCTGGAGCTCGGGGTCCCAGCGGTTGGCGATCAGCTTGAAGCTGGGGGTGTCCTCGAGCGAGGTCGTCGACTCGTAGATCCGCTCGTACTCCGTGGAGGCGATCCGCCAGGCACCGTCGGAATCGCGGCGGTAGGTGTCGCGGTAGTAGCCGGCCCCCCGGATGAGCATCTTGAAGTCGGGCACGATCACGGTGTCCTCGAAGCCCCAGGAACCTGTTGCGGTGTCACCGTCGACGTCGATCTCGGGGTGCTGCGCCACGTGCATCGTCACCACTCCCGGCCCCAGGTTCTGGGACATGAACTCCACCACGGCCTCACGGCTCTCGTAGTGCAGCGGCTCCCCCATGGCCTGGGTGCCGTAGCGGGCCCGGACGTCGGTGGCCAGGCAGTCGCCGAACGGCTCCCAGTCCTTGAGGTCGAGGGTGCGGAAGTAGCGATGCTTCAGGCGCTTGATCTCTTCGATGCTGACGAGGTCCATGGCGCGAGAATAGAACGTGTTCTAGGAATGCGACAGCCCCGGTCCCCGAGCTTCGGGAACCGGGGCTGTCCTGGACTCAGCGGGCCGAGGAACCCTCGACGTAGTCCGAGTCGTGGCTCTTGACCCACGCCATCAGCTTGCGCAGCTCGCGACCGGTGGACTCGATCGGGTGCGCCTCGCCCTTCTTGCGGAACTCGGTGAACTCCGGGGAGCCGTTGTCCATGTCGGTGATGAACCGCTCGGCGAACTTCCCGTTCTTGATGTCCTCGAGCACGTCGACCATGTTGGCCTTCACGTCGGGCGTGATCACGCGCGGGCCCGAGACGTAGTCGCCGAACTCCGCGGTGTCGGAGACCGACCAGCGCTGCTTGGCGATGCCGCCTTCGTACATCAGGTCGACGATCAGCTTCAGCTCGTGCAGGCACTCGAAGTACGCCACCTCGGGCTGGTAGCCGGCCTCGGTGAGGACCTCGAAGCCGTACTGCACCAGCTGGCTCGCGCCACCGCACAGGACGGCCTGCTCGCCGAACAGGTCGGTCTCGGTCTCCTCGGTGAAGGTGGTCTTGATGCCGCCGGCCCGCAGGCCGCCGATCGCCTTGGCGTAGGAGAGCGCGAGGTCCCAGGTCTTGCCCGACGGGTCCTTCTCGACGGCGACGAGGACGGGTACGCCGCGGCCGTCGACGTACTCGCGACGGACCAGGTGACCCGGGCCCTTCGGCGCGACCATGAACACGTCGACGCCCTCGGGCGGGGTGATGTAGCCGAAGCGGATGTTGAAGCCGTGGCCGAACACGAGCGTGTCTCCGGGGGTCAGACCGGGCTCGATCTCCTCGGCGTACAGCTTCCGCTGGTGCTGGTCGGGCGCGAGGATCACGACGACGTCGGCCTCCTCGACGGCCTCGGCGGGGGTCAGCACGCGGAGTCCCTCGGCCTCGGCCTTGGCGCGGCTCTTGGAACCGGGCTGGAGACCCACCCGGACGTCGACACCGGAGTCACGCAGCGACAGCGCGTGGGCGTGACCCTGCGAGCCGTAGCCGATCACGGCCACGTTCTTGCCCTGGATCAGGGACAGGTCGGCGTCGTCGTCGTAGAACATCTCAGCCACTTGAAGGCTCCTTCGTTTCGTTGATCGAGTTGGTTCGGTTCGGTGATCGAGCTTGCTGAACAAATCGGATGGGGTTGTGGGGCGGTCCCTGACGTTGATGGGTGTTGCAACGGCCGACAACGTCAGGTTTCCCCGGCTAACCGGGGAAACCTGCAGCCCCTACCCCGGGATCGCCCGGGCCGCCGGGACGGGGACGGGCACCGGGCGCAGGGTGCGCTCGGTGATGGAGCGGCTGCCGCGGCCGATCGCGACCATGCCTGACTGGACGAGCTCGCGGATGCCGAAGGGCTCGAGCACGGCGAGGAAGTCCTTGAGCTTGGCGGCGTTGCCGGTGACCTCGATCGTGACCGCGTCGGGGGCGACGTCGACGACCTTCGCCCGGAAGAGCTGTACGGCGTCGATCACCTGGCCCCGGGTCTCGGCGTCGGCCCTGACCTTGACGAGCAGCAGCTCGCGCTCGATCGACTCGCGGTCATCGAGCTCGACGATCTTGATCACCTCGACGAGCTTGTTCAGCTGCTTGGTGACCTGCTCGAGCGGGGAGCCCTCGACGCTGACCACGATCGTCATCCGGGAGACCTCGGGGTGCTCGGTCGGGCCCACCGCGAGGGAGTCGATGTTGAAGCCGCGCCGGCTGAACAGGCCGGCGATGCGCGCGAGCACACCGGGCTTGTTCTCGACCAGGACAGACAGAGTGTGAGTCGACATCAGAGATCATCCTCCTCGAACTCGGGGGCGAGATCGCGGGCGTACTTGATCTCGTCGTTGGACGTCCCGGCTGCCACCATCGGCCACACCATCGCGTCGCGCTCGACGCGGAAGTCGACGACCACGGGCACGTCGTTGATCTCCATCGCCTTGTTGATCGTGGCGTCCACGTCGGAGGGGTGGTCACAGGAGAGCCCGACGGCGCCGTACGCCTCCGCGAGCTTCACGAAGTCGGGGACGCGCTTGGACTGCAGGTCGGTGTTGGAGTAGCGGCCCTCGTAGAAGAGGGTCTGCCACTGCCGCACCATGCCGAGCGACTCGTTGTTGATGATCGCGACCTTGATCGGGATGCCCTCGATCGTGCAGGTGGCCAGCTCCTGGTTGGTCATCTGGAAGCAGCCGTCACCGTCGATGGCCCACACCGTGGTGTCCGGTCGACCGACCTTGGCGCCCATCGCGGCCGGGACCGCGAAGCCCATCGTGCCGAGCCCGCCGGAGTTGATCCAGGTGTTCGGGTTCTCGAACTGCACGTAGTGGGTGGCCCACATCTGGTGCTGCCCGACACCGGAGACATAGATCGCCTCGGGGCCGGCGATCGCGCTGAGCCGCTCGATCACGTGCTGCGGGGCCAGACCGCCCTCGGCCGGAGCGTCGTACCCCAGCGGGTACTGCAGCTTCACGCCGGCCAGGAACTTCACCCAGCCCTCGTAGTCGCCGGTGGTGCCCTTGTCCTGCTCTGCCTGGAGCGCGACCACCAGGTCGGCGATGACCTCGCGGGCATCTCCCACGATCGGGACGTCGGCCACACGGTTCTTGCCGATCTCGGCCGGGTCGATGTCGGCGTGGATGACCTTGGCCCCGGGGGCGAAGGAGTCCAGGTTGCCGGTCACCCGGTCGTCGAAGCGGGCGCCCAGGCTGATGATCAGGTCGCTCTTCTGCAGCCCCGCCACCGCGGCGACGCTGCCGTGCATCCCCGGCATGCCGAGGTGCTGCGGGTGGCTGTCCGGGAACGCTCCGCGGGCCATCAGCGTGGTGACGACCGGCATGCCGGTCAGCTCCGCCAGCGTGAGGAGCTCCTTGTTGGCACGGGAGCGGATCACGCCACCGCCGACGTAGAGCACCGGCTTGCGCGACTCCAGGATGAGCCGGGCGGCCTCCCGGATCTGCTTGGAGTGCGGCCGGGTCACCGGCCGGTAGCCGGGCAGGTTGAGCTCGGTCGGCCAGCTGTACGTCGTCTGCGCCTGCAGCGCGGACTTCGCGACGTCGACGAGGACCGGGCCGGGGCGACCGGTGGAGGCGATGTAGAACGCCTCGGCCACCACCCGCGGGATCTCGTCGGGGTCGGTGACGAGGAAGTTGTGCTTGGTGATCGGCATCGTGATGCCGCGGATGTCCGCCTCCTGGAAGGCGTCGGTCCCGATCATGCTGGCGCCGACCTGCCCCGTCACCGCGACCATCGGCACCGAGTCCATGTAGGCGTCGGCGATCGGCGTGACCAGGTTGGTGGCACCAGGACCGCTCGTCGCCATGCAGACGCCGACCTTCCCGGTGGCTACGGCGTACCCCTGGGCCGCGTGGCCCGCGCCCTGCTCGTGGCGGACGAGGATGTGCCGGATCCTGGAGTCGTAGAGAGGGTCGTACGCCGGGAGGATCGCTCCGCCCGGGATGCCGAAGATGTTCTCGGCGCCGGCGCTCTCGAGGGACTTGATCAGGCTCTGCGCACCGGTGACGGCTTCGGCACCCGTGGTTCCCTGCTCGGACATCTGTTTTCTTCTTCTCTGTCGTGTTTCGGCCAACAAAAAACCCCTCGAGCCTTTCGGCGAACGAGGGGTGGACGCGTGGGGCGAAGGGTCGAGGCCCTCAGCTCACGCGTCGCGTGCGTACAAGAAGTTCAAAACGCATGGGCACAAGCATGCCCCCGCACCCTTCGCGGCTCAACCCAGTGTGCCACCCGTCCCAGATCATGGGACGAGTGCCCGGATGCTGGAGCAATCCTCCTAGTCGCGGGACTCCCAGGTGCAGATGCAGGCCTGGTTGCCCTCGGCGTCGGCCAGCACCCAGAAGGCGGGCGCCCTCTCGTCGCTGACCAGCGTCCCGCCGGCGTCGATGGCCGCCTGGATCCGGTCCTGGGCGACGTCGTGCGGCACGCTGATGTCCAGGTGCCAGCGCTGCCGGTCGGGAGCCTCGGAGTCGCTGCCCTGGAACCAGACCGTCGGCGTCCGGCCGGCAGCATCGCTCACCTCGTCATCGCTGGACTCATAGCCGAGGATCGCCGCCCAGAAGGGCCCGATCTTCTCGTGGTCGGGAGTGTCCAGGGCGAGCTCGATGACGTCGGGCGCGTGGGCGGAGGCGCTGACCCCCGCGGCCGCGGCCAGGTCGCTGATCGCCCGGGCCAGGCGGAGGTCGCGCGCCGTGATCGCGTTGACGTCGTGGCTCTTCAGCGAGACGGTCACGTGCGGGTAGCGCAGGTCGACGTCCGGGTGGTGGTTCGCCTCGTCGGCGGCCTCCGCGATCTTGGTGACGAGCGCCGTACCGGCGTTGAAGTCACCCGTCTCGTAGCGGACCACCAGTCGGTCGAGCACCTTGCGCCAGCCGTCGAGTCCCGCCTCGAGGACCTCGGTGCCCGTCAGCGCCGTCTTGTCGTCGCTCATCCATGTCTCCTCTGTGCCGTGAAGGCCGTTCCGAAATCCAGGCCCGAAAGAACCAGGCAACCATCCTAAATCCGGCGTCACCCTGCTCGGCGTGGGCTCCGGCTCTGGCGAACATTTCGACGTTAGGGTCCCTGCACGTGAGGCGGTGCACACGGCGGGCTGTGCGCCACACTTTGCCGCAGCTGCTCGGCTGCTTCCCCTGGCCCGACGAAGGGACCATCGGGTGACCCCACCACTCCGACGAGCCGGCTTGTTCGCGCTCATCACCTCCACCGCTGCCATGACCGCCTTGGGTACGGCGACGTCGGCGAACGCCGCTGACTCCGACCCGCTGACCCTGGCCGAACAGGCGCCGGCCGTGCAGAAGCAGGTCGACTCCTCGGCGAGCAAGCTGCGCGGAATCGCTCCTGGGGCACGTGGGGCCCAGACGGTCTTCGTCCAGTTCACGGGCGCCGGCACGGCCGACGTCGCGCAGCAGAACAAGACCAACAAGACCGACCTCACGAAGGTGCGCGCGCGCCGTACGGCCGTGACGAAGCAGAGCAACGAGGTACTCGCGACGGCGAAGGCCGATGACGCCCAGGCCGCCGGGCTCTACACGACGAGCAATGCCCTGCCGGGCATCGTGCTCCGCACCGACCGGGCGGGCATCGCAGCCGTCGCCGCCCGCGACGACGTCGTGAAGGTGTCGCGGATCGTGCGCAAGCACGTGACCAATGCCAACACCGCGGCTCTCACCCGCGCGTACGACACGTGGAAGTACGCCAACGGACTCGGCAAGGGCGTCCGGATCGGCATCATCGACACCGGGATCGACTACACCCACAAGGACTTCGGCGGCCCAGGCACGGTCGCTGCTTATCGGGCCGCCAAGGCCGCGTCGGCCTCGCCCACCTGGCGCAACAGCCTCCCGGCCCTGGGCAAGGCCAAGATCGCCGGGGGCGTCGACTTCGTCGGCGACTCCTACAACCCCGACGAGACCCTGGACGACGGCAGCGACAACCCCGACTTCGACCCGGTCGCCAAGCCCGACAAGAACCCGCTCGACTGCAACGAGCACGGCACGCACGTCTCCGGCACCGCAGCGGGGTACGGCGTCAACGCCAACGGCTCCACCTTCACCGGCAACTACGCCAACCTGACCAAGCCGGGCCTGCTCGACATGCGCGTCGGGCCGGGAATGGCCCCGGCCGCCCAGCTCTACGGGCTGAAGGTGTTCGGCTGCGAAGGAGCCACCGATCACGTCCTCGAGGCGCTGGACTGGTCGCTCGACCCCAACGGCGACGGCAACTTCTCGGATCACCTGGACATCCTGAACATCTCGCTGGGCAGCGACGACGACCCGGCCGACGACCCCGAGAACGCCGTGATCGACGAGCTCACCTCGCACGGCGTGCTCTCGGTGATCGCCGCAGGTAACAACGGCGACCTCACCGACACCACCGGCTCGCCGGCCAACGCGGTCAGCTCCCTGGCCGTGGCCAACTCGGTCGACTCCTACCAGCTCCGTGACGGGCTGAAGGTCACAGCGCCGAGCACGGTCGCGGGCATGGTGGGCGGCCAGACCTCGGAGGCCTACGACTGGGCGGCCAACGGCCCGACCAAGAAGCCGGTCAGCGGCACCGTGGCCACCGTCCCCGGCGCCAACGCAGACGGCTGCGATCCCTTCTCCGCCGCCGACCAGGCGAAGGTGAAGGGCAAGGTCGCCTGGCTGGAGTGGGACGACAACGACGCCTCGCGGCGCTGTGGCTCGGCCGTGCGTGCCGGGAACGCCCGGGAGGCAGGGGCCATCGGGGCACTGTTCACCTCCGGGACGGACGTGTTCTCCGCCGGTATCACCGGCGACCCGACCATCCCGGTCCTCCAGCTGACCAAGACGGCGACCGACAAGCTCCGCGCCTCGGCGCAGGCCGGAACGCTCAAGGTGACCTTCGACGGGCAGGACCGCAACACGATCAAGGACATCGACAACTCCATCACCGACACGCTCTCCACCGGAAGCTCGCGCGGCGTGCACGGGTCCTACGGAGTGGTGAAGCCCGACGTGACCGCCCCCGGATCGACCATCGCCTCCGCTGGGATGGGCTCCGGGAGCGCCCCCCTCGTCATCTCCGGCACGTCGATGTCCTCCCCGCTCGCGGCAGGCATCAGCGCCCTGGTGAAGGCCCGACACCCCGGCTACACCCCGCAGCTGCTCAAGGCATCGGTGATGAACACCGCTGGCAACGACCTGTGGACCAAGCCCGACAAGTCTGGGTTCAAGTACGGCCCCGCGAGGGTCGGCGCCGGTCGGGTCGACGCCCTGCGTGCCGTCAGCGCGCCGGTGCTCGCCTGGAGTCCGGGCGCGAACAAACCGGTCTCCGCGTCCTTCGGCGTCGTCCCGGTTCCCGCCAGCCAGCCCACGGCAACCAAGACGCGGCCGTTGAACCTGCTGAACACGACGGGTGCCACCACGAAGTACCGGCTGACCTACCAGCCGGTCATCACGCAGCCCGGCGTCTCCTACACGGTGTCGCCGGCGTCGGTGACGCTGAAGGGCTACGCGCGGGGCTCCGCCACGGTCACGATGCACGTCACCACCTCGGCCCTGCGCCACACGATCGACCCCACCATGGAGAAGACGCAGCAGGTCGGCGAGGACCTCCTCGCCCGGCAGTACGTCGCGGACGCGTCCGGTCGGGTGCTGGTCACCCCGGCGGGCGGGCAGGCCGCACGGGTCCCCGTCTACGGTGCCGCGAAGCCGGTCTCGACGACGGTGGCCTCGGTCAAGGCAGGAGCGATCGCGCTGACGGGCAAGGGCTTCAAGCAGGGCAGCGGCAGCACGGGCTGGACCTCGTTGACCTCGGTGCTCCAGCTCGGGCAGACGTCCAAGGCGCTCCCGACATGTGACGCGGGAGAGACCGCCGGGTGCGTGACCACGGGCACGGAGAGGTCGGGCGACCTGCAGTACGTCGGCGCCGGCAGCGTCGGTGACCGCCTGTGGTTCGGCCTGAGCAGCTATGGCAACTGGGCCAACATCGGCACGATCGTGCAGCCGTACGTCGACTTCGACACCACCGGGGACGGCGAGGCCGACTACGAGACCTTCGTGACGCGCGGGACGGCGACCGACGTGATGCTCGCCGTCACGATCGAGCTCACCGACTTCACCGAGGTGGACGTCCAACCGGTCAACTTCAACTACGGCGACGTGGACACGAACGTGTTCGACACCAACGTGCTGACGTTGCCGGTGCTCAAGTCGGCCCTCACGCTGCGCGGGACGAGCAAGCCGATCAGCTACACGGTGGGCACGTTCAGCGGCTACACCGGTGAGGACATCGACACGGTCGGACCGGTGGCCTTCAACGTCGGCAACCCGACCCTGCGGCTCGCTCGCTCGATCTACCCCGATGCCGGCGGCACGACGATCGACTACGCCGTCACCGGGACCAAGCCGATCAAGGCACTGGTCCTGCACCTCCACGGCGCGAACGGCAAGCGCGCCCAGGTGCTCGACCTGCCGGCCCCCAAGCCGAAGGCCACGGGGTCGGCCAAGCCGGGGCTGCCGATCAGGTGACCGGCGTCGAGCCCGGTCCCTGACCGGGCTCGAGAAAGTCCGACAGCTTGTTGCGCTGGCTCTTCCCGGAGTCGAAGTTCTCCGGGGAGAGCCAGTGCTCGTATCCCGACCTGAGCGACGGCCACTCCCGATCGGTGATCGCGAACCAGGCGGTGTCGCGGTTGCGGCCCTTGTAGACGACGGCCTGGCGGAAGACGCCCTCGAAGGTGAAGCCGAGACGCTCCGCGGCGCGACGCGACGGGCCGTTGAGGGAGTCGCACTTCCACTCGTAGCGCCGCACGCCGACCACGTCGAAGGCGTACGCGGCCATCAGGTACATCGCCTCCGTCGCGGCGGTGGTGCGCTGGAGCGCTGCTCCATAGCTGATGTGGCCGACCTCGGCGGTGCCGTTGGCGTGGTCGATGCGCAGGAAGGTGGCGATCCCGACCGGGGTGCCGTCCGGGGTGCCGCCCGGCAGCACGATCGCGAGCGGGACCACGGCCGGGTTCGCCCGCAGCTGGTCGACGAAGGCCGCGAAGCCCGGGCGGTCCGCGAACGGCCCGCTCGACATGTAGGTCCAGATCGACGGCGGCGAGTCGACGCACAGGGCGGCGTACAGGCCGTCGACGTGCTGCTCCCCCAGCGGCTCGAGCCGACAGGTGCGGCCGCTGAGCGTGGTCGCGACCAGCGGGCGGCCGGGGGTCCAGCCGACGGGCTCACCGATCGGCTGTCCGAACTCGTTGACAGGCACGGGGCGAGCCTAGACTCGGGGGGTGAGTGAGTCGGCGCTGGTCAGGTTGGTGCGGGACTCCGTGATCGGCGAGGACCACGTGATGCGCACGCCGTACGGCGAGCGGCGGGTGACCTACGCCGACTACACCGCCTCCGGGCGGGCGCTGTCGTTCATCGAGGACTTCATCCGCGACGAGGTGCTGCCCAGCTATGCGAACACCCACACGGAGTCCAGCGGCACCGGCCTGCAGACGACGCGGCTGCGCGAGGACGCCCGGCGGATCGTCCACGAGGCCGTCGGCGGTGACGACGAGACCGCCGTGGTCTTCGCGGGGTCGGGTACGACGGGTGCGATCGCCAAGCTGATCGGGGTCCTGGGCCTGCGGATCCCCTCCGTGCTCGAGGACCGGCACTCGCTGCTCGAGCACATCCCCGCCGCCGAGCGGCCGGTCGTCTTCATCGGCCCCTACGAGCACCACTCCAACGAGATCCCGTGGCGCGAGTCGATCGCCGACGTGGTGGTGATCCCGCAGGACGCGGACGGGCACATCGACCTGGACGCGTTGCGCGCTGCTCTGGTCGCCCATGCCGACCGCCCGCTGAAGATCGGGTCGTTCTCGGCCGCCTCCAACGTGACCGGGATCGTCTCGAACACGGTCGCGATCGCCGAGATCCTGCACGAGCAGGGTGCCCTGTCGTTCTGGGACTTCGCGGCGGCTGCGCCGTACATCGAGATCGAGATGTACCCCGACCGCGAGGCCCACCCCACGGCCTACAAGGACGCGATCTTCCTCTCGCCGCACAAGTTCATCGGTGGGCCGTCGACGCCGGGCGTGCTCGTGGCGCGCCGCGACCTGTTCGCCAACCGGGTGCCCGACGTGCCGGGCGGCGGCACCGTCGCCTACGTCAACGACGCCGAGCACGCCTTCCTGCCCGAGCCCGAGCACCGCGAGGAGGGTGGCACTCCGGCCATCATCGAGTCGGTCCGCGCCGGCCTGGTCTTCCAGCTGAAGCAGGCGGTCGGGGTGGAGACGATCCGCGCCTCGGAGGAGCGGCTGCTCGCCCGGGCGGTGGCCACCTGGGCCGAGGAGCCGGCGATCGAGATCCTCGGCAACCCGGATGCGGACCGGCTCTCGATCGTGTCCTTCGTCGTACGCACGCCGTCGGGTCGCTATCTCCACCACAACTTCGTGGTGGCCCTGCTCAACGACTTGTTCGGCATCCAGTCGCGGGGCGGCTGCTCCTGCGCGGGCCCCTACGGTCACCGGCTGCTCGGCATCGACATCGAGCGGAGCCACGAGTTCGAGCGCGAGATCACCGGCGGCTGCGAGGGCATCAAGCCGGGCTGGGTGCGGGTCAACTTCAACTACTTCCTCTCCGACACCGTCGCCGACTACATCGTGGAGGCGGTCCGGCTGGTGGCGCGCGACGGGTGGCGGCTGCTCGGCGACTACCGGTTCGACACCGCGACCGGGATCTGGACGCACCGCGACGGCGTGGTCGAACCGCCCCTGCGCCTCGGCGCGATCACCTACGACGAGCAGGGGATGCACGCGCCGAGCTCGCAGCAGGCGGGCGGCGAGTCCCTGCTCCAGCAGCACCTCGAGGACGGCGCGCGGATCCTGGCCGAGGCCTGCGAGCCGGACCTGACTCCCCCGACCTCGGTGAGCGACGACTTCGAGCACCTGCGCTGGTTCGACCTCCCGGCGTCTGCGCTCGTCACCTGACCCCCGGCCGGACGTCATACGAAGTGGTTGCTATTGCCGCCGGGGCGGATGACGTCCTGGCGCGTCGGTAGCCTCGGCAGCATGTCAGTCGTGAAGATCAACGCCATCTCGGTCCCACCCCAGGCCCACGCGGAGCTGGAGAAGCGGTTCTCGAACCGCGCCCACACCGTCGACGGGACGCCCGGGTTCCTGGGCTTCCAGCTGCTGCGGCCGGTCAAGGGCGAGGAGCGCTACTTCGTGGTCACGCAGTGGGAGGACGAGGAGTCCTTCGCCGCCTGGCGCGACGGGCCCGCCATCCAGGCCCACTCCGGCGAGCGCGCGCAGCCGGTCTCCTCCGGGGCGGACCTGCTCGAGTTCGAGGTCGTCATGGACGTGCGACCCGCCGAGTGAAGTGGACGGTGCCCTCCCAGTCGGGCACGTCGTCGTCCGCACGGAAGCCGGCCCGCTCGGCGCAGCGGCGGCTGGCCAGGTTGTCGTCGTCGATGCCGAGCTCGAAGATGCGCACGTCAGCGACCTCCGGTGCGTCGACCCAGGCCCGCAGCAAGGCGGCCCCCAGACCGCGCCCCCAACGATCAGGGGCCACGACGTACGCCGCCCCCATGGCCGGCCCATGCTCAGAGGCCGTCACCCGCGGATGGTCGGGGTCGCTGCCGTCCCAGACGGTCCGCCGGTCGTAGACGTCTCCGCCCAGGTAGCCGACCGGTTCGCCGTCGTACCAGCCCAGCCAGGTGTGCACGCGGAGCACCCGGCGGCCGCGGAACTCCTCGTCGTCCGGAGCCCCGCTCAGCACGAGCGCCCGCGCGGGCCACTCGGGGCCGCCGAGGCGGAGGCGCACCTCGTCGTGCTCGAACCACGGCTGCACCAGAGGGAGGTGCTCCTCCTCGAAGGGCCGCAGCTCGAGCGCGCTCACGGCAGGACGAGCTGGCCGATCTCGTCCGGGTTGGTGGCGATCTCCCAGCGGAACCCGTCCGGGTCGGCGAAGTAGCCGGTGTAGCCGCCCCACTCGCGGTGCTGCGGCCGTACTCGCCTCCGCCCCGAGCGAGGTGGCCAGCTCCAGGATCTCGTCGACCTCGGGCTCGGTCGCCACGTTGTGCGACAGCGTGATCGGCGCGATGCCCTCACCGCGACGGATCGGGCCGACCTCGGCCTCGAAGCCACGCTCCGACCACAGCGAGAGGATCGACTTGTCCCCCACCCGGATCATCAGCACCTCGTCGGGGACGAACACCTCGGGCTTCCACCCGAGCCCGTCGACGTAGAAGGCGCGGGTGCGGTCGAGGTCGGCCACGGCGAGGGTGATGAAGCTGACTCGTTGGTCCATGTGACCAGCCAAGCATCGAGCGGGCGGACACCTCAAGACGTCATACGTTCTCGTCGCCTCAGGAGCCAGGTCGTATGACGTCCGCGGGGATCTCCTGCAGGGTCCAGGAGTTGCCGTCGGGGTCTGCGAAGTGGGCGAACTTCACGCCGCCCATGTCCTGGACGTCACCGACCTCGACGCCGCGCACGACCAGCTCGGCACGTGCAGCAGCGACGTCGCCGACCACGAGGTGCAGCCCCGTGACGGGAGAGTCGTCAGGATCCTTCATCCCGGTGCCGACCACGATGGAGCAGGCGGAGCCCGGCGGCGTCAGCTGGACGATCCGCATGCCGTTGCCCGGCTCCACGTCGTGGTCCAGGCCGAAGCCGACCTGGTCGACGTAGAACGCCTTGGACCGGTCCACGTCCTTCGTGGGCAGCGGCACGAGCTCCAGTCTCATCTCCACGGTGGTCAGACCGTGCCGTCGGCGAGGAGGCCGTCGAGCTTCGCGTAGCCCTCGTTGACGCCGACGTCCATGCCGCTGGACAGCATGCCGTCGCGTCCCTCGTAGCTGTCGTACAGCGACATGAGGTGCAGCCGGGTGCGACCGCCGCCCAGGTCCTCGAACGTCATCGTCTCCAGCGCGACGCTGTCGGGGAAGCCCTCGTAGGTGAAGGTCTGCACCAGCCGGTCATCGCGGACCTCGTGGAAGGAGCCGTGGAAGGAGTACTCCTCGCCGTCACCCCCGGGGCCGCCGAAGCGCCAGCTGCCGCCGGTGCGCGCGTCCCAGTAGTCGACGGTGATGTCGGTGCCGTCGGGCCCGACCCACTGCACGAACAGCTCGGGGTCGGTGTGCGCCTTGACCAGCTGCGCCGCGGTGGCGGTGAAGTCGCGGCTGATCGTGATCGCGGGCATGTTCTCGACGGCCTCGATGGTGGCGGTGCCGTCAGCGGTCTTCGTGCTCATGATGCCTGGCCTTCCTCGAGTGGTGTTGTCGGCTTCGTTCATGGCGGCGAGCACGGCGTCGAGGCGCTGGAACCGCTCCTCGGCCCGCTGCCGGTAGCGCTCGATCCACTTGGTCATCAGGTCGAACACCTCCGCCTCGAGATGCACCGGCCGCCGCTGGGCGTCGCGGCCCCGCGTGACCAGGCCGGCCGTCTCGAGGACCTTGAGGTGCTTGGAGACGGCCTGCATGCTCACGTCGTACGGCGCGGCCAGCTCGCCGACGGTGGCGTCACCCGCGGTGAGGCGGGCCACCATGTCGCGGCGGGTGGGGTCGGCCAGGGCGGCGAACACCTGGGACAGCGGATCGGGCATCTCACGTCCTCAACTGATTGGTTGAATACGTGGAGCCTAGGTCGACGCCCGAGTCGTTGTCAACCGTTTGGTTGAGGAAGATCCACTACCCGCAGATGGCCCCGTGCGCCGCCGACTGGACGAGCTTGGCGTACTTGCCCAGGACGCCCTTGGTGTACTTCGGGGCGTTGGGGGTCCAGCCGTCCTTGCGGGCGGCGAGCTCGGACTCCTCGATCGCGACGTCCAGCGTGCGGCCGGAGACGTCGAGGGTGATCTGGTCGCCGTCGCGCACGAACGCGATCGGTCCCCCGTCGACGGCCTCGGGCGCGATGTGGCCCACGCAGAGGCCCGTCGTACCGCCGGAGAACCGGCCGTCGGTGATCAGCAGGACGTCCTTGCCCAGGCCGGCGCCCTTGATCGCGCCGGTGATGGCGAGCATCTCGCGCATCCCCGGCCCGCCCTTGGGCCCTTCGTAGCGGATCACCACGACGTCGCCCGCCGTGACCTGGTTGGCCTCGAGTGCGTCCATCGCGGCCCGCTCGCCGTCGAAGACCCGCGCGGTGCCGGTGAAGGTGGAGTCGTCGAAGCCGGCCGACTTCACGACGGCGCCCTCAGGCGCGAGCGATCCCTTGAGGATCGTCAGCCCGCCGGTCTTGTGGATCGGCCTGTCCAGGGACCGCAGCACCTCGCCGTCGAGACCGGCGGGCGCGAGGGCCTCGAGGTTCTCGCGCATCGTCCTGCCCGTGACGGTGAGGCAGTCGCCGTGCATCAGGCCGGCATCCATCAGCGCCTTCATCACGACCGGGATGCCGCCGATCTTGTCGACGTCGTTCATCACGAAGCGCCCGAACGGCTTCAGGTCGCCGAGGTGCGGGACCTTGTCGCCGATGCGGTTGAAGTCGTCGATGGTCAGCTCGACCTCGGCCTCGCGGGCGATCGCCAGCAGGTGGAGCACGGCGTTCGTGGAGCCGCCCAGGGCCATCACGACGGCGATCGCGTTCTCGAAGGCCTCCAACGTCAGGATCTGGCGGGCGGTGATGCCCTGGCGGAGCATCTCCACGACGGCCTCGCCGGAGCGGTGGGCGAACCCGTCACGCCGGCGGTCGACAGCAGGCGGAGCAGCAGATCCCGGCAGGCTCATCCCGAGGGCCTCGGCGACGGCAGCCATCGTGTTGGCGGTGTACATGCCGCCGCAGGCGCCCTCCCCCGGGCAGATCGCGCGCTCGATCCGGTCGACCTCCTCGCGGGTGATCTTCCCGGCGAGGCAGGCGCCGACCGCCTCGAAGGCGTCGATGATCGTGACGTCGTTGCCGTCGACCTGGCCGGGCATGATCGAGCCGGCGTAGAGGAACACGCTGGCGAGGTCGAGCCGGGCCGCGGCCATCAGCATGCCGGGCAGGGACTTGTCGCAGCCCGCGAGCAGCACGGACCCGTCGAGGCGCTCGGCCATCATCACGGTCTCCACCGAGTCGGCGATCACCTCGCGGGAGACCAGCGAGAAGTGCATCCCCTCGTGACCCATCGAGATGCCGTCGGAGACCGAGATCGTGCCGAACTCGAGGGGATAGCCGCCCGCCGCGTGCACGCCGTTCTTGACCGCCTGCGCGAGGCGCTGGAGGGAGAGGTTGCAGGGGGTGATCTCGTTCCAGCTCGACGCGACGCCGATCTGCGGCTTGACCCAGTCGTCGTCGCCCATGCCCACGGCCCGGAGCATTCCTCGGGCGGCGGCCTTCTCGAGACCGTCGGTGACATCGCGGGAACGGGGCTTGATGTCGACGTCCGGGCGGGGTTCGTGCTGATCACTCATGAAAGGAGCGTAGACGCCCTGGAATAGCCCGAGTAACGAGTGTCACTGCGCCGAACGCTCGCGAACCCTAGCCTTGGTGGGTGACACCGACTCCGCACGCCCCGGTGGGCGACCACACGCACGTCATCGGCTGGTCCGACTACGACGCGGTGCTGTTCGACCTCGACGGCGTGATCACCCCCACCGCCGAGGTGCACATGCGCGCGTGGGCGGAGATGTTCAACGCCTTCCTCACCGAGTACGCCGAGGCGCGGCGGGGAGGGCGACACCTCGCCGTACTCCGACGCCGACTACTTCGCCCACGTCGACGGCAAGCCGCGGTACGACGGCGTCCGGGACTTCCTGAAGTCGCGCGGCATCGACCTCCCGGAGGACGGCGACGGTTCCTCGGTCCGCGGCCTGGGCGACCGCAAGAACGACGCCTTCAACGAGGTCCTGGAGCGCGACGGGGTCACCGCCTACCCCGGTTCGGTCGCCCTGCTCGACCACCTGCGCGACCTCGGCATCCCGCTGGCCGTGGTGTCCAGCTCGGCCAACGCCCCCGCTGTGCTCGAGGCCGCCGGGCTGGCGGACCGGTTCGAGACCGTGGTCGACGGCCGCGTCGCCGGTGAGCTCGACCTGCCGGGAAAGCCCGCGCCCGACACGTTCCTGCACGCCGCCACCGAGGTCGGATCGACGCCCGCCGGGGCCGTCGTCATCGAGGACGCGGTCTCCGGAGTGCGCGCCGGACGAGCCGGCGCCTTCGGGCTCGTGCTCGGCGTCGATCGCGGGGCCGGCGTCGCGACGCTCACCGAGGCCGGTGCCGACCTGGTCGTCCCCGACCTCGCCGACACGCTCCCCGGCAGCGACACCGCCGCCGAGAGCGGCGGACCGTCGTGAGGACGCCGCGCATCACCTCCGACCCGATGGACCGCAGCCGCTTCCCGGTCGATCCCTGGCGGCTGGTCGAGCTCGACCACCGGCCCGAGGACCTCGGGGTGACCGAGACCCTGTTCGCGGTCGCCAACGGCTACCTCGGGATGCGTGGCAACCCCGAGGAGGGCCGCGACGCCTTCGAGCACGGCACCTACGTCAACGGCTTCCACGAGACCTGGGAGATCCGGCACGCGGAGGCAGCCTTCGGCTTCGCGCGCACCGGCCAGACCATCGTCAACGTCCCCGACGCGAAGCTGGTGAAGCTCTACGTCGACGACGAGCCGCTCACCCTGGGCACTGCGGACCTCGAGCACTACGAGCGCACCCTCGACTTCCGTGACGGCGTGCTCCGCCGCAGCCTGATCTGGCGTACGCCGTCCGGCAAGCGGGTCCGGGTCGACTCGACGCGGATGGTCTCGATGACCCAGCGTCACCTCGCGGTGATCACGCTCGAGGTCACGATGCTCTCCGGCGATGCGCCGCTCGTGATCTCCTCGCAGCTGCTCAACCGCCAGGACGGCAAGGACGAGTACCACGACGCCGCGCAGTCCATGGGCGAGCACCGGGACCCGCGCAAGGCGTCCGGCTTCGAGGACCGCGTGCTCCTGCCCCGGCTGCACTTCGCCCGCGACGACCGGATGATGCTGGGCTACCGCTGCGCCAACTCGGAGATGACGATCGCGGTCGGCGCGGACCACCGCATCGATGCTCCCGACGAGGTCGAGACGGTCCTGATCGACGAGGAGGACCTCACCAAGATGGTCTTCCGCGTGGAGGCTCGCGAGGGCAACACGATCCGCCTCGAGAAGACGGTGGCCTACCACACCTCGCGCGGCGTACCCGTCCGTGAGCTGTCGGACCGCTGCGACCGCACCCTCGACCGGGCCGGGAGGCACGGCGTCGCGCACTACCTCGAGGAGCAGCAGGACTGGTACTCACGCTTCTGGGAGTCCACCGACGTCCAGATCGAGGACGAGGTGCTCCAGCAGGCGATCCGGTTCAACCTGTTCTCGCTCGCGCAGGCCAGCGCCCGCGCCGACCAGCAGGGTGTTCCCGCCAAGGGGGTCACCGGTTCCGGCTACGAGGGCCACTACTTCTGGGACGCCGAGATCTACGTCGCGCCGTTCCTCAGCTACACCCAGCCCGACGTGGCCCGCAACCTGCTCCACTTCCGCACCCGGATGCTCCCGGCGGCGCGGCACCGCGCACGCGAGATGGCCCAGGCCGGCGCGCTGTTCCCGTGGCGCACGATCAGCGGCGAGGAGGCCTCGGCGTACTACGCGGCGGGCACCGCGCAGGTGCACATCGACGCCGACGTCGCCTACGCGCTCGCGCAGTACGTCGCCGCCAGCGGCGACTGGGGGTTCCTGGTCCGCGACGGCATCGACATCCTCGTCGAGACCTCCCGGATGTGGGCCGAGCTCGGGTTCTGGCGCAGCAACGGCACGCCGTCCTTCCACATCCACGGCGTCACCGGGCCGGACGAGTACACCACCGTCGTGAACAACAACCTGTTCACGAATGTGATGGCGCGCTACAACCTCGAGCAGGCCGTCGAGTCGCTCGAGCGGATCCGCGCCGAGCACCCCACGGAGTACGCCCAGCTGGTCACCCGCCTGGACCTCACCGACGAGGAGGTGGAGGAATGGCGCGCCTGCGCGAAGGGGATGACGATCCCGTTCGACGAGGGCCTCGGCATCCACCCGCAGGACGACTTCTTCCTCGACCGCGAGGTCTGGGACCTCTCCCAGACGCCGGACGAGCTGCGGCCGCTGCTCCTGCACTACCACCCGCTGGTGATCTACCGCTTCCAGGTGCTCAAGCAGGCCGACGTCGTGCTCGCCCTGTTCCTCCAGGGTGACCGGTTCACCGCCGAGGAGAAGCGCGCGGACTTCGAGTACTACGACCCGATCACCACGGGTGACTCGACGCTGTCCGCGGTGGTGCAGTCGGTGATCGCAGCCGAGGTCGGCTACCACGAGGTCGCCTTCGACTACTTCATGCAGGCGCTGTACGTCGACCTGGTGAACCTCCACGGCAACACCGTCGACGGTCTCCACGTCGCCTCGACCGGCGGGGTGTGGAGCGCCCTGGTCTTCGGCCTGGCCGGCATGCGGGACCGCGGCGGAAAGCTGTCCTTCGACCCACGCCTGCCGGCCGCCTGGCCGTCGATGAGGTTCCCGCTCAAGTGGCGCGGCTCGCAGCTGCGCGTCGAGCTGACCCAGGACCAGCTCGCGATCGACGTCGAGGTGGCCGGAGAGCCCGAGGTCCGGCTGAGTGTGCGAGGCGAGGAGCACGTCGTGACGGTCGAATCACCCCTCCGGCTCCCGCTGGAGCACCAGGGCGACCGGATCGACGGGCTGCTCGGCGACAAGCCGATCCTCGGCGGCACCCGTGCCGACGGCACCAGGATCACTGCGGGTGTCCCGGAGCCGATCGCGTTCGACGACCTCGGGCTGTCCGACGGCAGCTCGGACATCTCCTCGATCGGGCCGCACGTCCCGCAGAGCTGAACGGTCCGACCGGTCAGACCGCCGCTGCGCGGACCACCATCACGTCGGGCAGGTCGGACACGATCTGCGCCCAGGACTCACCGGCGTCGCTGCTTGCCCAGACCGCGCCGTTGCGCGCACCGAAGTAGATGCCCGGCGCCTGGTGCTCGTCGGCCCACATCGCGTCGCGCATCACTGCGACGTAGAACGCGTCCGGCAGCCCGTCGCCGAGCTCGTGCCACGTCTCCCCCGCGTCCTTCGAGCGCCACACGCGCGCCTTCGCCTCGGGTGGGTAGCGCTTCTCGCCGCCGTTGATCGGGAAGACGTAGACGGTGTCCGGCTCGTGCGGGTGCACCACGATCGGGAACCCGAAGTCGGCCGGGAGGCCGTCGGCGATCGAGGTCCACGAGCCGCCCTCGTCGTCGGAGCGGTAGACGCCTCCGTGGTTCTGCAGGAACATCCGCTCCGGTCGTGCCGGGTGGCGCGTCACCTTGTGGACGCACTGGCCGAACTCCGGGTACTGCTGTCCCTCGGGCAGGAACTCAGCGCGAATGCCCTGGTTGCGCGGCGACCAGGAACCGCCACCGTCATGGGTCTGGTAGACGCCGCCGGTCGAGAGGGCGACGGTCACCGAGTCGGGGTCGGTCGGGTGCGGCAGGATCGTGTGGAAGGCCTGGCCGCCGAAGCCGGCGTTCCACTCCGGACGGTGCGGGTGGTCCCAGAGCGCGCGTTCGAGGGCGAAGGTCTCCCCGCGGTCGGTGGACTTCCACACGGCGCCCGGCTCGGACCCGGCGTACACGATCTCGTCGCGGGCACCGGGAGTGAGCTGCCAGACGCGCTCGACGCTCGCGTCGGTGCCCTCGGGGAAGCGGACGCCGCCGTCGGGTGACTCCTCCCAGGTCTCACCGAGGTCGTCGGAACGCCGGACCCGTGGTCCCAGCCAGGTCGAGGAGGCCCCGGCGAGCAGCCGGGTGGTGCCACCGCGGGTGTCGATCATGCAGGAGTAGACCTCCTCCATGTCGAAGTGCGGTCCCGTCCACGTCCAGTCGGTTCGCGCCTCGTCGGAGCGTCCGATCCACAGCCCCTTGCGCGTCCCGACCATCAACACCGTCTGCATGCCACGCCCCTCTCGCCCTCCCTAAGAAGGAACATGAAGCCGGACCGTGGGTCAAGACCTGGCGGGCGGCGTACTTGTGATCGACCGCGACCTTTCGAGGCCGCGGCTGATGAGGTTGCCTGTTCAACCTGTGACCTTGTTCACCTACACGTCACATACCCGTGACGCCCCGGACTCGCTGGCTGCCTACGGTTTTCCCAGGCGTTGAGCAGCAGCGCAGGCGGGGAGGCCACCATGAACCAGATCATCGAACCCATGCTGCGGCCACTGACGAGGTGGGCCGAGCAGAGTCAGCAACGGGCCTGTCGCAATGCGATGGTCGCCTCGACCGCGTTGACCGCTGGTCGACGCGAGCGCGACGAGGTCCAGGAGTTCGTCGAGACCACCTTGGCTCGACGCAAGCCCCGAGTCGGAGCCGCGCCTCCCAGCATCGCTGCGGCCCGGCTCGGCTGACGTCGTACGACGCGACACGTCCGAACCTGCCGACAGCGTCGACGCGCGGCCGGTGATCTGAGCCACCAATCCGGTTGGCGGGCACCCGACTGGGGCATGATCCGGGGATGGCCACCGCTGCTGTCCCCCTTCACGTCGCTCCCTCGGACGACGACGGGCTCGCTCTGCGCTACTACACGGTGACCAGCCAGGACGGCACCAGGCTGCAGGCCTGGACCAACGACGTCGTCGGTCCCACCGTGCTGCTGTGCAACGGTCTCGGCACCAACCCCTACGCCTGGCCCGCGCTCCTCGACCCCGAGTGCGGCGTCAACGTCATCTCCTGGAACCACCGCGGCACCGGCGACTCCGAGAGGCCCTTCGACACCGAGCACGTCGGCATCGACGCCTTCGCCGAGGACGCCCTCGCCGTGATGGACGACGCCGGCATCGACGCCTGCGTGCTGATGGGGTGGTCCATGGGCGTGAACACGATGTTCGAGGTCGCGGTCACCCACCCCGAGCGGGTCACCGGCCTGTTCGCCGTCGGTGGCGTCCCCGGCGACACGTTCGCCTCGATGGGCGCGCCGATCTTCATCCCCCGGCCCCTGCGCAAGCCGCTCACGGTCAACATCGCCCGGGTCCTCAAGGTGGCCGGCAAGCCGCTCACCGAGGTCGCCAAGCGACTCCCGGTCGGCCCGCTGACCTACGAGGTGCTCTCCCACAGCGGGTTCATGCTGCCGATGCCCGACCCGGTGATGGCCCGGCGGGCGATCAAGGAGTTCCTGACCACGCCGATGGAGTGGTACATGCACCTCGCGCTCCACTCCTCGCTGCACCTGCGCGTCTCCCTGCGCAACATCGACGTCCCGACCAGCTTCGTGGCCGGCAGGTTCGACATCCTCGCCTCCTCGCAGGACATGAGGTCCGCTGCCGCGCGGATCAACGGGGCGACCTACGAGGAGCATCGCGCCACGCACTTCCTCCCGCTGGAGAAGCCCGACGAGGTGCACGAGGCGCTGCTCGACCTGCTCGACGTCGTACCCGAGTAGGGCGGCCTCGCTAGGCTTCCCAGATGTTGCGGCTGGCCTCGCTCATCGTCGTGTCGCTGCTCGTGCTGAGCGGCTGCGGGAAGCCCGCGCCCGGCTCCCTCGAGAAGACCGAGGGACAGGGATCCAGCACCCCTTCTCCCTCGGCATCGGCCTCCGACTCCCCCTCGGCCTCTGCCACGTCCCAGGCGCCCTCCGCACGAGCCAGAGGTCATCGGCACGATCGCCAGCAACCTCGAGGTGCCGTGGGGCATCGCCTTCCTGCCCGACAGGTCGGCGCTGGTGACCGAGCGCGACAGCGGCAAGGTGCTGCAGATCTCCGGGAAGTCGGTTCGCGAGGTCGGGCAGGTCGAGCAGGCGCGCGCCAACAACGAGGCCGGGCTGCTCGGCGTGGCCGTCTCCCCGTCGTACGCCGAGGACCACCTGGTCTTCTTCTACGCCAGCACCGACGAGGACAACCGGGTGCTGCGCACGACGCTGCGCAACGGGAAGCTCGGCGAGCTGACGCCGATCCTCACCGGCATCCCGCTGGGCAGCAACCACGACGGTGGCCGGATGATCTTCGGGCCCGACAAGATGCTCTACGTCTCGACCGGCGAGTCGGGGCAGCCCGACCTCGCCCAGGACCGCGACTCGCTCGGCGGCAAGATCCTCCGGATCACGCCCGACGGTGATCCAGCACCCGGCAACCCCGACCGGAGCTCACCTGTCTGGACCTGGGGACACCGCAACGTGCAGGGGCTCGCCTTCGACGACCAGGGCAACCTGTGGGCCTCGGAGTTCGGGCAGGACACGTTCGACGAGCTCAACCTGATCCAGAAGGGTCGCAACTACGGCTGGCCCGTCGTCGAGGGCAAGGGCGACGAGCCCGGCATGACGAACCCGCAGATCACCTGGTCGACCGACGACGCCTCACCGTCGGGGCTGGCGTTCCTCGACGGGCGGCTGTGGCTCGGGGCGCTGAAGGGCGAACGGCTCTGGCGGGTGGACGTGAACGGCCAGCAGGCGAGCGCGGAGAAGGGGTTCTTCGTCGGGAAGTACGGCCGGGTGCGGACCGTCGTGGCCGCCCCCGACGGGAACCTGTGGGTCACCACCTCCAACCGCGACGGTCGCGGTGACCCGGCGTCCAGCGACGACCGGATCCTGCTCGTCCGTCCCTGAGGATCAGACCTGGGTGACCGTTGCCCGTCGTACGGCGCGGCGCAGGGTGGTCAGCACCGCCGGACCGAGCACGACGAGGGCGACCGTGTTCGTGATCGCGCGGCCGGTGTCCCAGCTCCCGGTCGAGGTGAGCAGCGTGTAGACGCCGAAGCGGTGCAGGTTCTCCAGCATCGGCGCACCCGGCACGAACGAGAGGCCGCCGGTGTGGCCGGGCACCTCGATGCCGAGGGTGAACGGCCAGCTGGACAGGTTCATCAGCAACCCGAAGGCATAGGCCGCCACGATCCCGTAGACCACCAGCATCGCGATCTCCCGAGCCCCCCGCACCCGACGCGGCAGCAGGCCGGCACCCATCCCCACCCACGCCGAGGCGAGCATCTGGAACGGCAGCCACGGCCCGACTCCGGCGGTCAGAAGCGCCGAGGCGAACAGCGACGTGCAGCCGAGCACGAAGCCGAAGCCGGCCCCGAAGACCCGGCCGCCGAGGATCAGCAGGAAGAAGACCAGCTCGATGCCGGCCAGGCCCGCGCTGAGCCCGCGCATCACCGCGTTGATCGCGGTGAGCACGCCCAGCATCGCGAGCACCTTGGAGTCCATCCCTCCCTCGGTGAACTCGGCCAGGCACACGACGATCACCACGGGCAGCAGCAGGACGAAGACGAACGGCGGCTCGATCGTCTGGCCGCCGGGGCGCACCCGCACCAGGAACGGCCACAGGAACATCAGCAGACCGGCCAGCGAGGCGACGGTGAGGACTGCAGCGGAGCGGAGCCGGATCGGCACCGCCACCCGGCCCCGGCCGCCGGGCGTCCGTCCGAGACGCGCCCCCGTCGTCGTGGTCATCCGGCGGCCTCGACGACCTGCTCGACGGTGAGCCACCCGTCGCCGAGGATCTTCATCACCTGCGGCGCGAAGGCGGGCGACTCGGCGACGACCTTGGCGGTCGGTCCCGCGGAGACCACCTCACCCTCCGCGAGTACGACGACCCGGTCGGCCACCTGCGCGACGAACTCGACGTCGTGGGTGGCGACGAGCACGGCGCACCCGTCGGCCTTCAGCGATCCGAGGATCTCCGCGAGGGCGTGCTTGCCGGGGTAGTCGAGGCCCCTCGTGGGTTCGTCGAGACAGATCACCGGCGGTTGGGACGTGAGGACCACCGCCAGGACGAGGGCGAGCCGCTGCCCCTCGGAGAGGTCGCGCGGGTGTGCCTGTCGGTCGATCCCGGGGGCCAGTCGCTCGAGCAGGGCCTGTGCCGTTCCCCGTCGTACGCCTGCCTCGCGGTCGGCCGCCTCGCACTCGTCGACGACGGTCTCGAGGTAGAGCAGGTCCGCGGCGGTCTGCGGCACCAGCCCGACCAGCTGACGACGAGCCTCCGCGCCGAGGTCCGCCGGGTCCTTCCCGGCCACGCGGACGGAGCCCCTGACCCGCCTGCGCGAACCCTGGAGCGCCCACATCAGGGTCGACTTCCCCGATCCGTTGCGGCCCATCAGCGCGCGTGACCTGTCCGGGCGCCAGCTCGAGGTCGACGTCGCGGACAGCGACGTGGCGGCCATAGGTCACCGTGACGGCCCGGGCGAGAAGCGCAGGCTCCGGGTCGGTGTCCATCTCGAGAGCGGGCCCGGGCACCAGCGAGAGCCCGGTCGCCTGGCGACGAGCATCGCGGACGCTCAGCGGCAGCGGGGACCAGCCCGCCCACCGGCCGAGCTCGACGATCGGCGGCGCCACCGGCGAGTGCGCCAGCATCGCGGCCGGGTCACCCGCCCGGAGCGGCTCACCCGCCTCGACGAGCACGATCCGGTCGGCGAAGGGCACCACCCGCTCCAGCCGGTGCTCGGCGACGACGACGGTGACACCCAGGTCGTGGACCAGCCGGGTGAGCGTGGCCAGCACCTCCTCGGCGGCTGTCGGATCGAGCGCCGAGGTGGGCTCGTCCAGCACGAGGACGCGCGGGTGCATCGTCAGCACGGAACCGATCGCCACCCGCTGCTGCTGCCCGCCGGACAGGGTGCGCAGGTCGCGGCCGCGCAGGTCTGCGATGCCGAGCAGGTCGAGCGTCTCCTCCACGCGCCGCCGCATGGTGGTGCCGTCCAGGCCGAGCTGCTCCATCCCGTAGGCGAGCTCCTCCTCGACGGTGTCGGTGACGAAGCCCGCGGTCGGGTCCTGGCCGACGTACCCGACGACGTGGGCGCGGTCGCGCGGCGCGAGGTGCACGATGCTGGCGCCGTCGAGGAGTACGTCGCCCGAGAGCCGGCCCCCGGTGAAGGCCGGCACCAGCCCGTTGAACACCCCCAGCAGCGTCGACTTGCCGACGCCGGTGCGGCCGGCGACCAGGACGAGCTCACCCTCCTCGAGGGTCAGGTCGACGTGGCTGAGCACCTCCCGGCCGGTGTCGCCGGTGTAGCTGAAGCTGATGTCACGCAGCTCGAGCATCGGCCACCTCCGGAGTGGTCAGCCTCGGCTGGGAAAGCACCGGCGGAGGCGACACGACCGCGGCGACGAGGCCGAGCAGGACGACCAGCAGTGCCGAGCCGGTCACCGTCGGGAAGACGTCGAGCGCGGGATGCAGCACCGGGTCCCCACGGAGCACGACGAGAAAGCCGACCGCCACCGCCATCCCGCTCAGGGCCACCCCGAGCTCCGCAGCGCGCCAGCTGTCGGGACGGTAGCGACTGCGCTGCACTCTTCGGCCCGCCGACCAGAAGCCGACCGCCGCGAGTCCGACGCCGCCCACCAGGCCGGGCATCACCAGCCATCGGGGAGCGGTCTGGTCGAGCAGCGCATAGGTGCCGACGCAGATGCCGACCAGGCCGGTCAGCATCAGCGCGCCGGTCGCGCGTCGCTGCGAGGACGTGAGGTCACCCGCCCGGCCGTAGCCGCGGGCGTCCATGCCCGCTGCGAGCGACATCGAACGTTCGAGGGCGTCCTCCATGACGGGTACGACGATGCCGCGCAGGTTGCCGAGTCGACCGCTCGGAACGCCGCGGAGCTGGCGGGCAGCCCGGACGCGACGAAGGCTGTCCGCGAGCTGGGGCAGCAGGGCGACGGCGACCACGATGGCGGTGCCGATCTCGTAGAGCGCCGGCGGCATCGACTTCAGCAGGCGCTTCGGGTTGGCCAGCGAGTTGGCCGCGCCGACGCAGATGACGATCGTGGCGAGCCGCATCCCGTCGTACAGCCCGGCGAGGACCGACTCGAGGGTGACCCGGCCGAGGAGCCGGATGCCGGCCACCCAGCTGGGCAGGGGGATCTCCGGCAGGTCGAGCAGCGTGACGTTTCCGTAGCCACCGCCGAGCAGCACCCGGAACACCACCCGGATCACGACGATCACCAGGCCGAACGCGAGGTAGAGCCGGAAGGACCGCGACCACGGATGGTCGGAGCGGCGCAACGACACGGTGACGGCGGCGATGCCGACGATCATCAGCAGCAGCAGCGGGTTGGTCGTGACCGTGGCCGCGGCCGCGAGACCCATCGCCCAGAGCCACCAGGCTCCGGGATGCAGGTCCCTCGCCGGCCGCGGCGTGCTCACAGAGGTCCGGGCCTCCGACGCCACCACACAGTCGCGCCGGCAGCTCCGCCGAGGACCACGATCACGGCGATGGGGACCCAGACGGGCAGATCGCCCTTGTCGTCGGCTTGGGTGAAGTCGTTGTCGACGCCCTGGGCGCTGGTGGTGTTGTTCGGCGGCAGGCTCTCGGTGTCGCTGGCTGTCGGCGACGAGCTGGCCGACTCAGTGGGAAGGGCCGACACAGACGCCGACGCAGACGCGGACTGGGTCGCCCGCGGGGCGGTGGACGCCTGGGCCGAGGCACTCGCCGCTGCCGAGGCCACTGCCTTCGGGGTCGCGATGGTCGCCGTCTTGGTCGCCGTCGGCTTCTTCGTCGGCGTGGGCTTCTTGGTCGGCTTGGGCTTCGGGGTGGGGGTCTTGGTGGGCGTCGGCTTCGAGTTCACCGGGGACGCGCTGGGAGGATCCTGCTTGCTGCTGCCCTGCCAGGAGAAGGCCACGAAGCCGCCGTTCGGGACGTCGAGACCGTCCACACCGCTGCTGGCGTAGTTCCACTTGCCGGACTTGCCGTCGGACCAGAACAGGCCCCAGTAGGCGTTGGCAGGTGGGGTGGCTTGCACACGTCTGGGCAGCGGGTTTGCCATTGACCTTGCAGACGAAGCCTGAGCCCCTCACATATTCAAGGGAGAACGCCTGCCGCTGCGGAACACCTGGTCGGCCGATTTGCCGGCACCCGCTGGGTCACAGCCCTTCTGCACACCACCGCCGAGACCGTTGAAGTCCACGACGACGTTGACGCCCGAGCCTGAGCAGAGCGCCGCGGAGGCTGGGCCCGAGGAGATCCCGACCAGCCCGGCCGCCGCGGCGAGAGCCGCGGCGACCAGACCGGCGAGACGGGTGCGAGCTGGGGTCACCGGACGACCTTGATGGTCGTCGCCCCCCGACGGATGTCGTTGAACCGGCCATAGCCTGTGATGACGCCTCTTGCCCTTGGCCTTGCCGACCTTGAACGTCGCCGTGAAGGTGCCGACGGACGAGGCCGGGCCGCTGGCGATCTGGTGGCCCTTGTAGTAGATCCGCGACCACTCATTCGGCGCGAGGCCGTAGACCGTGGCGGTCACCTTGTGCTTGCGCTTGACCTGGTGCGCCGACCTGCCGACCGGCAGCTTGCGCGCGCCGAGCGCCCTCAGCGCCACGGTGTCCGTGTGCCCGTAGGGGTCCTTGACGGTGTATGTCCGCGTGCCGGTCCCAGCCGGGAGGGTGACCACGGCGGACATCAAGGAGCCGCGCCGGCGATGCCCCGCGTCGAGGTGCCCGGACCGGTGACGCAGAGCACCGTGCCTGCGGTCGCGCCAGCGGTCGTGACGACCGGGTGTGAGCCGGCCTTGAGGTAGGCCGTCGGCCCGGTCAGCGAGATCGCCGGGGTCGCGGCCGTCGTCGAGTAGTACTTGAGCCCGGGCAGCACCCTGGGCGGTGGCACGGCGCCACTGGTCCGAGCTTGGCCGTCGGTGATCCCGTTAGCT
Source organism: uncultured Actinomycetota bacterium (assembly GCA_963782305.1). Taxonomy (GTDB): domain Bacteria; phylum Actinomycetota; class Actinomycetes; order Propionibacteriales; family Nocardioidaceae; genus Marmoricola. Next base: position 67,028 of record CAWAJJ010000006.1, read on the forward strand.
GCGCCCGGCAGCGAGAGCCGCGTCGTCGTAGGCGATGGCACCGCGTCTCGCCGGCGAGCAAGTCTCGCTGTCGGCAGAGGTGGCCTGGTGGGCAGAAGCCAGGTCGCTGCCTGCCGAGACGCCGGGGTGTCGCCCAGCGCCCAGGCGATGACCCCGGTGCTGTTCGCGTTCGAGCCCGCGGTGGTGGGGCCGCCACCGAAGGAGCCGTCGCAGCGCTGCTGGCTGCGCAGCCAGGCCTTGGCCTTGGTGATTGCCGTGGTGACGTTGGCGTTGCCGGTGATGGTCGACAGCTGCAGCATCGCGACGGCGGTGGCGTCCGGGTCAGCGGGGTCCGTGCCGTTCATGCACGTCTGGTTGGCCGCGTCTTGGCCGAGAAGTTGAGCCGGAAGTAGCCGCTGGAGCACTGCTGCTTGAGCAGGTAGTTCGTGACCGAAGTCTTCTTGGCGGAACCGGCGGCAGTCAGTGCGTCGTGCGGCGTAGGACTGGCCGAGGAGATTGGCCGTAATCGGCGTCGAACTGAGATCCCGGGGTGTAGCCAGCGTCCTGGATACGACCCGGCAATTGGCGTCGTCGTGGCGACACGGGCTTCCAGTTGCGTGATCAGGTTCTGTCCGCCGTAGAAGTGGGGTCCGCCGGCGGTGACCGGCGAACACGGCAGCTTGGCGAGCCGCCGGTGTAGGAGTGGCGGCCCGCGACCGGGCGTGACGTAATCGTTGACGTGGTCCGCGAGGGCGTCCCTGATGACCTGAGCTTCACGTCGGGTGTGTGCCGACGGCAACGAGAGCGAACCCGGCGTCGATGTCAGGCCGTAGTCGTCGAGCCGGTCGCCGAACTGGCCGTTGTGCATCAGCCCATCTGTCAACTCGCCGGCCAGCCAGGACGCCGCCGCGTCGCTCGGGGTCGTCGACAGCCTGGGCCGGGCTGACCGCCAGGACGGTGCCGGAGAGGACCAGGGCGGCGGAGGCGACGTACGCCCCGAGGCGAGTGGCCCGGTACGTGTTTCCACGCATGGTGTGTTCCTTCCCGCTGCACAGGCGGGAGGCGTGGTGCCAACCGGCTGCTTTCCACGACAGCGTGTCTTCGAAGACGTCGCGTGGCGGGTGCTCCGGCTCGTCGTCATCGAGATGGCGACCTACGGTTGCGGGTCAGCGCCGGATTTCGACCGGCTTTCCCCGACCACGCGCGTGATGGTGTGGAGGGTGCCCCGACGGGGCGGTCAGAGGCTAACACCGCCCGCGCCGACCGGGCAGTCCTGTCCCGCCTGAGAGTGCCCGGTCGCGGACTAGGCGAGGCGTTCGAGGATCAGCTCGCGGACCCGGCCGGCGTCGGCCTGGCCCCGCATCTCCTTCATCACCGCGCCGATGAGCGCACCGGCGGCGGCGACCTTGCCGTCGCGGATCTTGGTCGCCACGTCGGGGTTGGCCTCGATCGCGCGGTCGACAGCATCGCCGAGAGCGCCCTCGTCGGAGACGACGGCCAGGCCGCGGGCGGCGATGACCTCGTCGGGCGTGCCCTCGCCGGCGAGCACGCCGTCGAACACCTGCCGGGCCAGCTTGTCGTTGATCGCACCCTCGTCGACCAGCGCCTGGATGCGGGCGACGCCGGCGGGCGTGATCGGCAGGGCGGCGAGCTCGACGCCGAGCTCGTTGGCCCGGCGGGCCAGCTCGGAGAGCCACCACTTGCGGGCGGTCTGCGGCGAGGCGCCGGCGGCGATCGTCTCCTCGACGAGCGGGAGCGCTCCGGCGCCCACGGTGTCGCGCATCTCGAGGTCGGAGAAGCCCCAGTCGGCCTGGAGCCGGGCACGGCGCTCACGGGGAGGCTCGGGCAGTGCCACGCGCAGCTGCTCGACCCAGTCACGCGCGGGCGCGACCGGGACGAGGTCGGGCTCGGGGAAGTAGCGGTAGTCGTCGGCGTCGGACTTCTCGCGGCCCGAGGTGGTGACGCCGGTGTCCTCGTGCCAGTGCCGCGTCTCCTGCAGGATCGAGCCGCCGCCCGAGAGGACTGCCGCCTGGCGGCCGATCTCGTAGCGCGCCGCACGCTCCACCGAGCGCAGGGAGTTGACGTTCTTGGTCTCGGTGCGGGTGCCCAGCTGGGTTTCGACAAGCTCAACCGACGGGGAGCGCGGGAACAACGACAGGTTGACGTCGCAGCGCAGCGACCCCTGGTCCATCCGTACGTCGGAGACGCCGAGCCCGAGCAGCAGCTCACGGAGGTGCGCCACGTAGGCGCGGGCGATGGCCGGCACCTTCTCGCGGGCGCCCATGATCGGCTTGGTGACGATCTCGATCAGGGGGATGCCGGCGCGGTTGTAGTCGACCAGTGAGTAGTCGGCGCCCTGGATGCGACCGGTCGCGCCACCGACGTGCAGCGACTTCCCGGTGTCCTCCTCCATGTGCGCGCGCTCGATCTCCACGCGGAAGGTCTCCGGGCCGTCCTCGCCGATGATCTCGACGTCGGTCCAGCCCTCGAAGGCGATCGGCTCGTCGTACTGGCTGGTCTGGAAGTTCTTCGGCATGTCCGGGTAGAAGTAGTTCTTCCGCGCGAAGCGGCACCACTCCGCGATCTCGCAGTTCAGCGCGAGGCCGATCCGGATCGCGGACTCCACCGCCTTGGCGTTGACCACCGGCATCGAGCCCGGCAGGCCCAGGCAGGTGGGGCAGGTCTGCGTGTTGGGCTCGCCGCCGAAGGTGGCCGGACAGCCGCAGAACATCTTGGTCGCGGTGTTCAGCTCGACGTGGACCTCGAGACCCATCGCGGGGTCGTACGCCGCCAGGGCCTCCTCGAAGGTGAGGGTTTCGGTCGCCGTGTGGCTCATCGGGCGAGCTCCTTGTCCAGCTTGTCGGGGTCGATCAGCGGGCCGCCCCACTGCCGTTCGAGCAGCGACTCCAGCGCGGCGCCGACCCGGTAGAGCCGGTCGTCGGCCAGCGAGGGCGCCAGGATCTGCAGCCCGACCGGGAGACCGTCCTCCTCCGCGAGTCCGGCGGGCACCGAGATGCCCGGGACGCCGGCGAGGTTGGCGGGGATGGTGGCGATGTCGTTGAGGTACATCGCCAGCGGGTCGTCGAGCTTCTCCCCCAGCTTGAACGCCGTCGTCGGCGCGGTCGGGGAGACGAGCACGTCGGCCTGCTCGAAGGCGCTCTCGAAGTCACGGCTGATCAGCGTGCGCACCTTCTGCGCCTGGCCGTAGTAGGCGTCGTAGTAGCCACTGGAGAGGGCGTAGGTGCCGATGATGATCCGGCGCTTCACCTCGTCGCCGAAGCCCTGGTCGCGCGACGCGCGCATGACGTCCTCGGCGCTGGGCGCCTCGACCCCTTCGGGCAGGACCCGCAGGCCGTAGCGCATCGCGTCGAAGCGGGCGAGGTTGGAGGAGGCCTCGCTCGGCATGATCAGGTAGTACGCCGCGAGCGCGTGCACGAAGTTGGGGCAGGACACCTGGACGACCTCGGCACCCGCCTTGACGAGCAGCTCGACGGCCTCGTCGAAGCGCTGCTGCACGCCGGGCTGGTAGCCCTCGCCACCGAGCTCGGTGACCACGCCGACGCGCAGGCCGCTCAGGTCGCCCTGGCCACCGGCGTACGCCGACTCGACGGCCAGCGGCACGGGCTGGTCGATGCTGGTCGAGTCGAGCGGGTCGTGGCCGCCGATGATCTCGTGCAGCAGCGCAGCGTCGAGGACCGTGCGGGTGACCGGCCCGGCCTGGTCGAGCGAGTTCGCCATCGCGACGAGCCCGTAGCGGGAGATGCCTCCGTAGGTCGGCTTGACGCCCACGGTCCCGGTGACGGCGCCGGGCTGACGGATCGAGCCACCGGTGTCGGTGCCGATCGCGAGCGGCGCCTCGAAGGCGGCAACCGCGGCTGCGGATCCGCCGCCGGAGCCGCCCGGGATCCGCTCGAGGTCCCACGGGTTGTGCGTCGGCCCGTAGGCGGAGTGCTCGGTGGAGGAGCCCATCGCGAACTCGTCCATGTTGGTCTTGCCGAGGATCGGCAGGCCGGCCGCCTTGAGCCGGGCGACCACGGTGGCGTCGTACGGCGGGACCCAGCCCTCGAGGATCTTCGACCCACAGGTGGTGGGCAGCCCCTGCGTGGCCAGGACGTCCTTGACCGCGACCGGTACGCCGTCGAGCTGGGAGGCGAGGTCGCCCGAGGCGCGGCGCTGGTCGGAGGCCCGGGCCGCGGCGAGCGCACCCTCGGCGTCGACGTGCAGGAACGCGTGGATCGCCCCGTCCACCTCCGCGATGCGGTCGAGGAACAGCTGGGTCAGCTCCACGCTGGTGGTCTCACCGGAGGCGAGCGCCTGGGCGAGCGCGGCGCCGCTGCGCTGGATGAGAGGGAGCGTCACTGCTCGTCCCCCAGGATGCGGGGGACGAGGAACCGCTGGCCCTCGACGGCGGGAGCCCCGGACAGCGCCTGCTCGGCGGTGAGACAGGGGCGTACGACGTCCTCACGGAACACGTTCACGACCGGCAGCGGGTGCGAGGTCGGCGGGATGTCGTCGGCCGCGACCGCACTGATCGAGGCCACCGACTCGAGGATGACCGACAGCTGCGGAGCGAGGTGGTCGAGCTCCGCGTCGTCGAGCTCGATCCGCGCGAGGTCGGCCAGGTGACGCACTTCCTCACGGGTGATCTCGACTCCGCTTGATTCGGGGCTCGATCCACGGGCTCGATCCAGGGGTTTCAGGCATGGAGGCGAGTCTAGTCAAGGCGGTTCCACACATCTGTGGCCCCATCGCCCGGCCCAGACTGGACCACTCGAGGTCCACCTGTATCCCACCGACGGCTCACTGCTCCTGCAGTCACCCAGGCGCCAGGAGGGCCGATGACCAGCACACTGCCAGTGGTCAGGCAGCACAGCCCGCAGCACGAACCCAGCAGCTGCACCCCCCGCCTCGAGCTGGACGTGACCGTGGCGGTCGACCGCTTCGTCGAGCTGGCGCGCGCGATGCCGGGCACAGCGATCCACTACGCGGTCAAGGCGAACCCCCACCCGCAGCTGCTCACCGAGCTGGCCGCCGTCGGCTGTCGTTTCGACGTGGCCAGCCCGGCCGAGGTGCGAGCCGTGCTGCGCGCGGGCGCCGATCCGGCCCGGCTCGTCTACTCCAACCCCGTGAAGCGGCGTGACCACGTCGTCGAGGCAGCCTCCCTCGGCGTCCGGCTGTTCGTGGTCGACTCGCTGCCCGAGACCCTCAAGGTCGCCGAGGCGGCTCCCGGCAGCCAGGTGCTGTGCCGGCTGGTCACCTCCGGCGACGGGTCCGACTGGCCGCTGTCACGCAAGTACGGCTGCTCCACCGACGAGGCCGTCGAGATCCTCACCGCGGCCGAGGAGCTCGGCCTCGAGGCCGCCGGGCGTCTCCTTCCACGTGGGCTCCCAGCAGCGCGACCCGGAGGCCTGGGCCGCGCCGATCACGGCCGCGGCCCACGTGTTCGAGCTCCTGCGCCAGCGGGGCCTGCGTCCCTGGCTGCTCGACCTCGGCGGCGGCTTCCCAGCGGAGTACGACGAGGACTGCCGCCCGGTCTCGGCGTACGGCGAGGCGATCGGTCGCCACCTCGACGAGGCCTTCGGCGACCACCGGCCCGAGACGATCGTCGAGCCCGGCCGCGGGATCGTCGGGGATGCCGGCACGCTGGTGTCCACCGTCATCGGCGTCGTCCACCGAGGCGATGTGCGCTGGGTGTTCCTGGACGCGGGCGTGTTCACCGGCCTGGTGGAGACGCTGGACGAGGCGATCCGCTACCGGCTGCGCACCTCGGCCGACGGTGGGCCGACGGGGCCGTGCGTGCTCGCCGGGCCGACCTGTGACAGCGCCGACGTGCTCTACGAGGACCGGATGGTCCAGCTGCCGTTCGACCTGGCCGAGGGCGACGAGGTGCGGCTGCTCTCGGCGGGCGCCTACACGAGCTGCTACTCCAGCGTCGGCTTCAACGGGTTCGCGCCACTGCCCACCCGCACCCGGTCGGCCTGAGGTGGAGCGCCTCGACGCCCTCACTCGGCGGGTCATCGCCTCGCACGCGATCGCTGCCCTCGCCGTGGCGCTGCCGTGGCCGCTCCTGCTGGTGCTGGTCGACGAACGCAGCGACGACCCGCTGCTGCTCGGGCTCGTCGGCGCCGCCCGGATGCTGCCCTACGTGGTCTTCTCCTGGGCCACGGCGCGGCTGGCGGACGCCATGCGCCGGGACCTCATCGTGCGCGTGACGCTGGTGCTTCGCGCGGTGCTGCTGCTGACCGCGGCGGTCGCGGTGGTCGTGGACCACGTCTGGGTGGCGGTCGCGGCGTGCACCCTGGCCGTGGCCGTCGGCACGCCTGCCTACCCCGCCCAGGTCGCCGCGATGCCCGGCATCGCCGGCGCCCTGCGGCTCCGGGCGACCGACGTGCTGGTGACCATCGAGGTCGTCGGCCTTCGTCGTCGGGGCTGCCCTCGGCGGCCTGCTGCTCCACCCGGCCACGCGCGGCCTGCTGCCCTGGGCGCCGGTGGCGATGACCCTGGTCGCGCTGCTGATGATCTTCCCGGTGTCGATGCCGGCCCCGGTGCGGGTCCCGGGGAGGGACCGGACCTCGGCGTACGCCGCCCTCCGGGGAGCTCCCGCCGCCTGCCGCGCGATCGCCGTGATGGCCGCGATCAACTTCGTGATCGCCCTGGTGGCGGTGGCCCTGCTCCCGCTGGCCGTGCAGAGCTGGTCGTCGGACGCTGCCGGCTACGGCCTCGCGACCGGGGTGCTCGGGTTCGCTGCCTTCGGTGCGCCGGTGCTGCGCCGTCTCGGGCGCACCCCCGAGCACTCGATCAGGTGGGGACTGCTGCTCCTCGCGCTGGGGCTCGTGCTCGTCGTACCGGTCCCCTCCCTGGCGTGGTCGCTGGCCCCGCTCGCCCTCGCCGGAGCGGCCGCGGTCAGCGTCGAGGCAGGTGCCACGGCCGTGCTGCAGGAGCACGTCTGCGACGAGGTCCGGGCCACCGTGCTCGGCATCAACGACACCGTGATCATCGCGGCCGCCCTGGTGGGGTCCCTGATCGCGCCCGTCGCGGTCGAGGCAGTCGGAGGCGCCGTGCTGCTCGGCGGCCTGTCCGCGACCGTCCTGCTCGTGGCCTGCTGGGCGCGGCCCCGCCACCAGGCCCCGGCTACCGTCGTGCCCACCAGACTGGAGGCACATGTACCCGCCCAAGCCCGCGTCGGCCGTGCGATGGATCGCGCTGCTCGTCGCGCTCATGTGCGCCGTGAGCGCGTGCTCGGCCTCGACCAGCGAGGACCCCGCGGCCGCGTCGAACCCGAGCGCCCGGTCCAACGCCCGGTCGAACGACCCGTCGGCGCCGCTCAACTACGTCGCGCTCGGTGACTCCTACAGCTCCGCACCGTTCGTGCCTGTCACCGACATCGCGAAGTTCTGCTTCCGGTCCAGCAACAACTACCCCTCGGTCGCGGCCCGTCAGCTGGGCGCGAAGCTCGACGACCGCAGCTGCAGCGCCGCACGCACGAGCGATCTCACCACCAACCAGCACCCCGACGTACCCCCACAGTTCTCGGCACTGAACCCGGACGTCGACCTCGTGACGGTCGGGATGGGTGGCAACGACAGCGGGCTCTTCCAGCTGCTGGTCACCAAGTGCCCCCAGCTCCGGGCGCGCGATCCTCAGGGTGCGCCGTGCGAGAAGGCCATGACCGCCAAGGGTGGCGACGCACTCCTCGCCATCCTCGGGAAGACCGGCAAGGCGCTCACCAAGGCCCTCGACGAGGTGCACCAGAAATCCCCCAAGGCCAAGGTGCTCGTCGTGGGCTATCCGCAGATCGTCGCCACCGGGAGCGCCTGCACCCAGCTCCCCCTGGCTGCGGGTGACTACGCCTACGTCGCGAAGATCAACCTGGCCCTCGCCGAGATGGTCCGCCTCGCCGCTCAGGCGAGCAAGTCGACGTACGTCGACGTCTACGCGGCCAGCAAGGGCCACGGCATCTGCTCCGCCGACCCGTGGATCAACGGCTCGGTCGAACGACCAGAAGCGGGCTGCGGCGTACCACCCGTTCGCCAGCGAGCAGAAGGCCGTCGCCGGCCTGGTCGTCGCCGCGGCGAAGGGCTAGGCCTCCGCTTCGTCGGCTCCCTGCTCGAGGAGGTTCTTGAAACCGTCCTCGTCGAGCACGGGTACGCCGAGCTGCTCGGCCTTCTCGGCCTTCGACCCCGGGCTCTCGCCGACCACGACGTAGGCGGTCTTCTTCGACACGCTCGAGGAGGCCTTGCCCCCACGGGAGACGATCGCCTCCTTGGCGCCGTCGCGGCTGAAGTCGACCAGCGACCCGGTCACCACGATGCTCATGCCTGCCAGGGTCTGCGGGGTCGAGGTGTCTCGCTCGTCCTCCATCCGCACCCCCGCGGCCGACCACTTGCGCACGATCTCGTTGTGCCAGTCGGACCCGGGGCCGTCGAACCAGTCGCGTACGGCGGCCGCAATGGTCGGGCCGACCTGCTCGGCCGCCGCGATGTCGGCCTCGGAGGCGTTCTTGATGGCCTCCATGGAGCCGAACTCCGCGGCCAGGGCGCGGGCGGCTGTCGGGCCGACGTGGCGGATCGACAGCGCGACCACCACCCGCCACAGCGGCTGGTCCTTGGCCCTGCCGAGGTTCTCGAGCAGCTTCTCGCCGTTCGCCGAGAGCACCCGCGAGCCATGGGCAGAGAGCTGCTTGCCTTCTTCGCCCTTCTTCGCCGCGCGCGTGAACAGGTCGGTGGCGAGCAGCTTGTCGCGATCGAGGTCGAAGACGTCGCCCTCGTCCTCGATGACGCCGGCGGTGAGCAGTGCGTAGGCGGCCTCGGAGCCGAGCCCCTCGATGTCGAACGCACCCCGTCCGGCGACGTGGAAGACCCGGTCGAGCAGCTGCGCCGGGCAGGTGTGGTGGTTGGGGCAGCGGAGGTCCTTGTCGCCCTCCTTCTCCTCGACGAGCGTGGTGCCGCACGACTCGCACTCGGTCGGCATCACCCACTCGGCAAGGCCCTCGGGCCGCAGCGCGAGCACCGGACCGAGGATCTCGGGGATCACGTCGCCGGCCTTGCGCAGGATCACGGTGTCGCCGGGGCGGACGTCCTTGCGCTTCACCTCGTGGGCGTTGTGCAGGGTGGCGCGCTCGACCGTCGAGCCGGCGACCTTGGTCGGCTCCATCACGCCGAAGGGGGTGACCCGGCCGGTGCGGCCGGTGTTGGTGCGGATCTCGAGGAGCTTGGCGTTGACCTCCTCGGGTGGGTACTTGTAGGCGATCGCCCACCGCGGGGCCCGGCTCGTCGAGCCCAGCCGTCGCTGCAGGCTGACGTCGTCGACCTTGACCACGACGCCGTCGATCTCGTAGGGCACGATCGAGTGCCGGTGCTCACCGGCGTTCTCGACGTAGGCCTCGACCTCCTTCAGCGTCGCGACGACCTTGACCTGGTCGGAGACCGGCAGGCCCCAGGCAGCGAGCGCCTCGTAGGAGTGCGACTGGGCCCTGGGCGTGAAGCCGTCGCGCTTGCCGAGGCCGTGGCAGACCATCCCGAGCGCGCGGGTGGCAGTGACCTTGGGGTCCTTCTGGCGCAGCGATCCGGCCGCGGCGTTGCGGGGGTTGGCGAACATCTGCTTGCCCGCGTCGACCATCGACTCGTTGAGCCGCTCGAAGGCCTCGATCGGGAGGAAGACCTCGCCGCGCACCTCGACCAGCGCCGGGGTCGGGAACTCCTTGCTGCTCCTGAGCCGGTGCGGGATCGAGTCGATGGTCTTCACGTTGGGGGTGACGTCCTCGCCCGTGCGCCCGTCGCCGCGCGTCAGCGCCCGCACCAGGCGGCCGTCCTCGTAGAGCAGGTTGATGGCGAGGCCGTCGACCTTGAGCTCGCAGAGGTAGGCCGGGTCGGTGATGCCGTCGCGGGCCAGCCGCGCCGCCCAGGTCTCGAGCTCCTCGTAGGAGAACGCGTTGTCGAGGCTCTCCATCCGCTCGAGGTGGTCGACCGCGGTGAACTCCGTCGAGACGGCGCCGCCCACCTTCTGGGTCGGCGAGTCGGGGGTCCGGAGGTCGGGGACCTCCTCCTCGAGCTCCTCGAGCCGGCGCATCTTGGCGTCGAAGTCGGCGTCGTCGATCGTCGGGTCGTCGAGCACGTAGTAGCGCCAGCGGGCGTCCTCGATCTGCTCGGCCAGGGCTCGGTGCTCCTGCCGCTGGTCGGCGAGGGGGTCCTGCGCGGCGGTGTTGTCGGTCGTCGATTCCGTCACGGGTCCATCTTGCCGGGTCGGGCTGACAGGTGGTGGCGAGGCATTCGCATGTTCAGGCGCACGAGGGGCACAGGTCGGCGCCGGACCCATCCGGCGGCCCACCCGCTCCGAACAACTCCCGGACAGACAGGAGTCACGCATGTCCTCTCCCGGACTGACGCGCACGGACCCAGTGAGCCCGATGCGCGGCATCGTGCTGATGCTGCACGGCGGCGCGAAGACAGGCCTCAAGCCCGTGGGCGGGCGCAGCGCCTCGTTCCGGCGTACGACGGCCATGCGGGACGTCCTCGAGCCCCGCGTCCTCGCCGAGGGGATGTCGCTGTGGCTGCTGCGCTTCGGGGTCCGCGGCTGGAACGCCGGGACCGGCCGGGAACCCTCTCCGCTGCAGGACGCGCGGTGGGCGCTGGACCAGGCCGCCGCCGAGCACCCCGGCGTACCCGTCGTCCTGCTCGGCCACTCCATGGGAGCCCGCACGGCCGTGCACGTCGCCGACCACCCCAGCGTCGTGGGCGTGGTCGGGCTGGCGCCGTGGCTGGAGCCGACCGACCCGGTCCGCATGCTCGCCGGTCGCCACTTCATCGCCGGACACGGCAGCCGCGACAAGATCACGTCGGCGCGGATGACCAGGGCGTACGTCGACCAGGCGCACGGTCTCGCCGCCTCGGCCGAGTTCGTCGACATGGGCAGGCTGGGGCACTACATGCTGCACCGCCCGGACGACTGGAACCGGTTCGCCCTGCGCTCCACCCTGGAGATCTTCGACCGGGCCGAGCGTGACGCCGCGAACGCCCCGACCGTCGAGGGGCTGAACCCGTCGCACTCGACGGGGTGACGGCGCTCACCACCGCGCCCGGATCGGAATGCCTCGGCCATCGAGGTAGTTGACGCAGGCAATGTCTGTCTCCCCAGCCCCCCTCGGCCAAGCCTCCAGCGCGCGCCGCGTCCCCCTCCTGGTCGGCCTGCTCTTCGGGCTCGCCGGGCTGGGCAGCTCGTCGGCCGCGATCGCGCTCCCGGTCATCGGTCACGACCTGGGAGTCGGCACCGGCATCGGTGCCTGGGCGATCAGCCTCTACGCGCTGATGCTCGCGGTCGCCACCGCTGTCTACGGCCGGGTCTCCGACCTCGTCGGCATCCGGCTCCCCCTCGTCGTGGGCGTGACCCTGATGACCGTCGGTGCGCTGGCCGGCGCTCTCGCTCCCAGCTTCGGGGTGCTGCTCGTGGCCCGGGTGCTCCAGGGAGCCGGGGCCGCCGCCGTACCGACTCTCGGGGTGGCCATCGTCAGCCGATTGTTCTCCGGCTCCGCCAAGGGCACCGCCCTCGGACAGGTCGCCGGCACGGCTGCGGCCGTGAGCTGCCTGGGACCGCTGGCCGGAGGGGTGGTCGAGGGCCTCCTCGGCTGGCGGTTCGTGATCGCCCTGCCGATGCTCGGCGTCCTGCTGCTCCCGCTGCTGTGGCGCTCGGCCCCGACCGAGGGCAGCGGCGCCCGCCTCGACCTGTTCGGCGCCCTCCTGGTCGCCGCCACGGCTGCGGGCGTCGTGCTGCTCGTGCAGTCCCCCTCGACCGGGCCCGTGGTCGCGGTCGTCGGCGGGGTTCTCGCCGTGCTCGGCGTACCGGCCGTGGCCGCGTGGATCCGACGTCGCCCCAACGGCTTCCTCCCGCTCACCGTGATCCGCAACCCGGCCGTCGTACGCAGTGCCCTCGCAGCCGGCGCCGTGCCCGCCGCGTGGTTCGCGCTGCTGATCGCGGTTCCGGCCGTGCTCGTGGGCCAGGGCTGGGAGCCGTGGCAGGTGGGGGTCGCGCTGATCCCGAGCGCCGTGACCGGACTGATGGCCCCACGCGTCGCCGGTCCGCTGCTGAACCGCGTCGGCCCGACCCGATCGCTCGGCATCGCCGCCCTGATCGCGGTCGTCGCCCTGGGCGTCGCCTCACTGGGCGCTCACACCACGTCGGCGACCCTGCTCGTCACCGCCGTCGTCGGGGTGACCCTGGCCTTCGGCCTGGGCCAGCCGGCGCTGATGGAAGCGGTGGGGGACGCGGTCAGCGACGACGTGCGCGGAGTCGCCCTGGGCGTCGCCACCCTGTTCTTCCTGGTGGGCGGGGGCGTCGGCTCGGCCGTCGTCGGCGGGCTGGGCGAGGTGCTCGGGATGCCCGCTGCCCTCCTGCTCCTCGCCGCTCTCCCCGTCGCCGGGATCATCGCGCTGCTCCCCCAGCTGGGGCGGACCCCCGAGTCGGGACTCGTCGACTGAGCGGACACTGGTTTGGCCTCGTCCACCCCGAACAGGCAGGGTGGTGTCCGAGGTCACGGCCCCACTACGAAACCCTCGCGTCGACGAGTTCGTCGTACTCCATGGACACATCTCCAAACCCCACGGGAAACATGCCACCGGAAACAGAACAACGAAAGATCGGACTCTCCACCGCACAGGTCGCCGGAAGCTGCCTCGCGGCGGTGTCCGGTGCCCTGCTCGCGTCGTTCGCGGGTACGACGGGCACCATCATCGGCACCGCCATCGGCAGCATCGTCGCCACGGTCGGGGCTGCGCTCTACACCTGGTCGCTGCGCCGCACGAGTGCCGCCGTACGCCGTACCGCCGCGCAGGTCCGCCAGACCGCACTGACCACCGCGGCGCTGCCTCGACCTGTCATCCCCGGCTCGATCCGCCCGAAGGCCGGAAAGACGGCGAAGATCGCGAAGACCGCAGACGGTGAGAACCGCAGAGCCCGATGCCGCGGATCCCGAGGGAGAGGCGCGGACCGACGCGGAGGACGAGGCCTCGGCGGTCAAGTCGCTGCCCTGGGGCAAGCTGGCGCTCGCCAGCCTCGGTGTGACGGGCGCCGTACTCGGCGGGATCACCGCCTTCGAGGCACGTCACCGGGCAGCCGATCGCAGCCCTGGTGGGTGGCAGCGACGCCACCGGCACCAGCGTGGGCAACATCGGCCACCGGAGCAACGACTCCTCGACCGACAAGCAGCCGACGGACAAGTCCACCAAGGCGCCCAGCGACGACACCTCGAAGGCGCCGGAGCCGGGTTCGGACACCTCGAAGGAGCCCACCGTGCCCGGCACCAGCGACCTGCCGGCGCCGGTGCCTTCGGACACCGCGCTGCCGACGCCGGACCCCTCGCAGTCCCCCGAAGGTGCTCCGGCAGCCCCCGAGAACCAGCCTCAGGGAGCGCCCGCGGCCGAGCCGTCCACCCTGCCCTGACCCGCTCGTCCCGGCCGGCGAAAAAAACTTCTCGCCATCGGGAATGGATCGCGAAGCCTCCCGGTTCCGACCTACGCAGATGAAACGAAACCGTTTCGTTTCATCCATCAGGTCAGGAGGGTTCCATGCGCAGAGTGTGCACCCCCCGACCCCGGGTCGAAGGTGACCGCGAGGAGGAGATCCTCGACGCCACCGTGGCGCTGCTGCTCGAGGTGGGCTACGACCGGTTGACGATGGACGCCGTGGCGCAGCGCTCCCGGGCGAGCAAGGCCACGCTCTACCGCCGCTGGGAGAGCAAGCCCAGCCTGGTCGTCGACGCGATGGTGCGGGCCAAGCAGGCGCCCAGCATCTCCGAGCACGACACCGGCTCCCTGCGTGGCGACCTGGTCAGCACGTTCTGCGGCTCGCACGGGATGGCGCACAGCGACGCCACCGGGATGCTCGGCTCGGTCATCACGGCCCTGTCCAGCGACGCGGAGTTCGCCCAGCGCTTCCGGGAGGCGTTCATCGCCCCGAAGATCAAGGTGTCCCAGGCCATCTACGCCCGTGCCATCGAGCGCGGTGAGATCCGCGCCGACGTCGACATCGACATCATCGCCCCGGCCCTCGCCGGGATCCTGCTCCACCGCGCCTTCGTGCTCGGCATCCTCCCCGACGACGAGACCGTCGAACGCGTCATCGACCACGTGATCCTCCCGGCGGTGGGCCACCCCGCAGCCGAAGAAGACCCCCAGAGCTCAGCCCTACAGGAAGTCAGGAACCCATGACCGACGTCACCGCGGCACCCATCGACGACGAGGTGATCTCCGCCGGCAAGGGTCCCGCGCCCCGGCTGGGGCTGGCCCTCGTCGTCATCTCGATCGCCCAGCTGATGGTGGTGCTCGACAGCACCATCGCCAACATCGCGCTCCCCTACATCAAGGCCGACCTCGGCTTCAGCGACTCCGGGCTGACCTGGGTCATCACCGGCTACGCCCTGGCGTTCGGTGGCCTGCTGCTCCTCGGTGGGCGGCTCGGCGACCTCTACGGACGCCGCAAGATCTTCATGCTCGGCCTGGTGACCTTCGCGCTCGCCTCGCTGCTCGGCGGCATCGCCGCCAACGAGGCCATCCTGCTCTCCGCCCGTGGCCTGCAGGGCGTCGGCGCGGCGCTGGCCTCCCCCGCCGCCCTGGCCCTGATCACCACCACGTTCCCGGCCGGTCCGGCGCGCAACCGCGCGTTCGCGGTGTACGCCGCCATGTCCGGTGCCGGCGCCGCCGTCGGCCTGATCCTCGGCGGGTGGCTCACCGGCTCCAGCCTGGACCTGCTGGGCGTGACCGTCGACGGGTGGAGGATGACCTTCCTGATCAACGTCCCGATCGGGGTCATCGCGGCTGTGATGGCGCCACGCGTCTTCGCGGAGTCGGAGCCGGGCGACGGTCACCTCGACCTCCCCGGCGCCCTGAGCGGCACCCTCGGCCTGCTGGGCCTCGTCTACGGCCTCTCCCGCGCCGCGCAGGAGGGCTGGACCGACACCGTCACCCTGGCCAGCCTGGTGGTGGGCGTCGCCCTGCTCGCCCTGTTCGTGTTCGTGGAGAGCCGCGCGGCGCACCCGCTGCTCCCGTTCCGGATCTTCCGCAACCGGACCCGGGCCGCGAGCTTCATCGCCATGATGCTGATGCCGGCCGCGATGTTCTCGATGTTCTTCTACCTGAGCCTCTACATCCAGAACGTCATGGACTACAGCCCGCTGCGTGCAGGCTTCGCGTTCCTCCCGTTCTCCGGAGGCATCATCGTGGCCGCGACCATCTCCTCGGCCCTGATCAGCAAGATCGACCCGCGGTACCTCGCCGGCGTCGGCACGCTGATGGCCGGCGTCGCGCTGTTCGGCTTCTCCCGGCTGCCCTACGACACGACGTACCCGACGACCAACGTCGTCGGGCACTACGCCACCGACATCCTGCCGTTCATCGTGCTGATGTCCCTGGGCATGGGCGCGACCTTCGTCCCGCTCACGCTGACAGCCCTGCACCACGTGCGCAGCGAGGACTCCGGCATCGGGTCGGGCGTGCTGAACACCATGCAGCAGGTCGGCGGCGCACTCGGTCTCGCCACCCTGGCCACCGTGGCGACGCACGTGTGGACCAACACGGGTGACCGTCTCTCGGCAGCCGCCGAGAAGGCCGCCTCGCTGGCACCGGCCGGCGCACCGAAGCCGTCCGCCGAGCAGCTGAAGACGATGGCGACGGTCGCGCAGCACCAGGTCTTCGCCAACGGAGCCACCATCGCGTTCCTCGTCGGCACCGGCATGATGCTGGTCGCCTCGCTGGTCGTGTGGCTGTTCCTGGACGTGAAGGTCGCCGAGCTGGCCACGGATGGCCCGCCGGTCGTCTGAAGTTTTTCTGGTTAACCAGAAAAACAGCCACTTCCCCCACGTTGCGACGTGGGGGAAGTGGCTGTTTCTTTGGGGCCAGCGCGGGCGGTCAGCCGACCAGGGCGGTGCTGATGGCGTCGACGAAGGCGGGCAGGTCGTCGGGGTTGCGGCTGGTGATCAGGTTGCCGTCGACGACGACCTCCTCGTCCACCCAGGTCGCGCCGGCGTTCTTCAGGTCGAGCGAGAGGCTCGAGTAGCTGGTCAGCCTCCTGCCCTCGGCGATGCCCGAGTCGATCAGCAGCCACGGACCGTGGCAGATGACCGCGAGCACCTTGCCCTCGTCGTACGCCGTCCGCACGATGCTCTGCGCGTCCTCGTCGGTGCGGATGGTGTCGGCGTTGATCGTGCCGCCGGGGACCACGACGGCGTCGACCGTGGAGACGTCGAGGTCGCCGAAGGTGCCGTCGACGTCGACCTTCTGGGTCGGGTCGGTGTCACCCTCGACGGCCTGGATCGGGTCGGTGCCGGAGGAGTAGATCTTCACCTCGGCGCCCGCCTTCGTCAGCTCGTCGCGGGGCGTCACCAGCTCCGCCTCCTCGAACTGGTCGGTGGCGATGATCGCGATCTTCTTGCCGGACAGGTCGGTCATGACTGCTCCTTCACGTCGGGTACTCCTCGCGGGTACCCAGCGACGCGAACGGCAAGCGTGGCTCAGCCGAGCTCGGCGGCTGCCTCACGCAGGGCGCGCAGCACACCCTCGGCGTACGACGCACTGGCACCGGCCAATCCGCACGCCGGTGTGAACACGAGCCGCCCGGCGACCTCCTCGGGATCGAAGCCGAGCATGTCGAGCAGGCGCAGCGCCCGCTCCAGCGGTCCCTTGGCCGAGGGCGCCTTCGAGCCGGTCGACGGCACCACGCCTAGGAGCACCTCGGCGCCCTCGTCGATCGCGGTCGCGAGCTGCTCGTAGGCGCTCGCGGGGAGGACGTCGAGGTCGACCGAGACGCCCCGTGCACCCGAGCGGCGCAGCAGGTCGATCGGCACCTCGGCCGCACAGCAGTGCACGAGCGTCGCGTGGTCGCCGGCCGCGTCGAGCACCCACTCCAGTGCGTCCTGCGCCTCGGGAGGCTTCACCGACCTGTGCCGGCTGAACCCGGACGCCGTCGGGACCTGTCCGCCCAGCACGAACGGCAACGCCGGCTCGTCGAGCTGGAGCACGAGCTCCGCCCCCGGCAGGCGACGCTGCACGTCGGCGAGGTGCACGCGGACACCCTCGGCCAGCGCCTGGGCCAGGTCGCGACGAGCGCCGAGGTCGGAGAGGACCTTGTCGCCGCGTGGCTTCTCCACCGTCGCGGCCAGAGTCCAGGGTCCGGCGACCTGCACCTTGAAGCGGCCGGCGTACCCCTGGAACTCCTCCTCGAGCACGTCGAGGTCCTGGGCCAGCAACGACCGCGCCCGCCGGTGGTCGACCCCCGGAGCGTCGGTGAGCCGCCAGCCCGCCGGCTGCAGGTCGAAGCCGAGGTCGCTCACGACCGCCGCAGCCCGGCCGGTCAGGTCGGCGATCGGCCCGCGCGCCGGGAGCTCCGGCAGGAAGGGCAGGTCGGGCAGCACCTCGGCGACGAGCTTGACCGTGCGGGTGACGTCCTCGCCGGGCATCGAGCCGATGCCGGTGGCTGTGGTCACCCGCGGGCCCCAGCGGTCGCCCGGGGATGAGAGGAGCGCGTCGAGGAGATCGTCGCCGAGCCGACGACGCGCGACCCGTCGTACACCACCACGGCCTGGCCGGGCGCGATCCCGGACGCCGGGTCGAGCAGGGTCACCGACACGTCGTCACCCTCCACCGTCACCACGGCACGGTGCTCGTCGCCGTGGGCGCGGAGCTGCACCGTGCACTCGAGACGGGTGCCGGACGCAGGGGCGGTCCCGCACCAGCGCGGCCGGATCGCCTCGAGTCCGTCCACCGCCAGCTCCTCGCGGGACCCGACGGTGACCGTCCCCGACACCGGCTCGATGTCGAGCACGTAGCGCGGCTTGCCGTCGTCGGCCGGCGTCCCGATCCGCAGCCCGCGACGCTGGCCGATGGTGTAGCGCCAGGAGCCCTCGTGCTCCCCCAGCACCTCGCCGTCGGAGGAGACGATGGAGCCGCTGCGGTTGACGCTCTGCCCACTCGAGGCGAGCTTCTCCGAGAGCCAGCCGCCGGTGTCGCCGTCGCTGATGAAGCAGATGTCGTGGCTGTCCGGCTTCGCGGCGACCGCGAGCCCTCGACGCGACGCCTCCTCGCGGATCAGCGACTTCGGGGTGTCGCCCAACGGGAACATCGAGTGCTCGAGCTGGTCCTGGGTGAGTACGCCGAGCACGTAGGACTGGTCCTTGGACATGTCCTCCGCGCGATGCATCTCGATGAGCCCGTCGGGACCGGTGCGCAGCTGCGCGTAGTGGCCGGTGACGACGGCGTCGAAGCCGAGGCCGATCGCCCGGTCGAGCACGGCGGCGAACTTGATCTTCTCGTTGCAGCGCAGGCACGGGTTCGGCGTACGGCCCTCGGCGTACTCGCTGAGGAAGTCCTCGACCACGTCCTCGTGGAAACGCTCGCTCAGGTCCCAGACGTAGAACGGGATCCCGATCACGTCGGCCGCCCGGCGCGCGTCGTTGGCGTCCTCGATCGTGCAGCAGCCTCGGGCTCCGGACCGGTAGGACTTCGGGTTGCGGGAGAGCGCCAGGTGGATGCCCGTGACGTCGTGGCCCTGCTCCGCGGCGCGCGCGGCTGCGACTGCCGAGTCGACGCCGCCCGACATCGCTGCCAGGACGCGCATCAGGCGTTCGCTCCCCTAGTCGCTCCCTGGGGAGCTCCCTTGGTCGACCTCGAGGACAGCGCGGCGTTGCGGGCGCGATCGACGACCGGCGCGATGGCCTCGACCAGCGCGTCCACGTCGGCCCGGGTCGAGCTGTGGCCGAGGGAGAACCGCAGCGAGGACCGGGCGAACTCCTCGGAGGAGCCCATCGCCAGGAGGACGTGTGAAGCCTGGGGAACGCCGGCGTCGCAGGCCGACCCAGTCGAGCACTCGATGCCGCGGGCGTCGAGCAGCATCAGCAGCGAGTCACCCTCACAGCCGGGGAACTCGAGATGCGCGTTGCCGGGCAGCCGGTGCTCGGGACCGGTCTCCGGATCGCCGTTGTAGATCGCGTCCGGCACCTCACGGCGTACGCCGGCCACCAGCGCGTCACGCAGGCCGGACAGCCGGCCGGCGAGCTCGACCTGGTGGGCGACGGCCATCTCGCAGGCCACCGCGAACCCGGCGATCGCAGGCGGGTCGATGGTGCCGGAGCGGATGTCGCGCTCCTGGCCGCCGCCGTGGAGCAGGGCGGTCGGGTGCAGCTCGCGACGCACGAGCAGCGCACCGACCCCGTAGGGTCCGCCGATCTTGTGGCCGGTCACCGTCATCGCGTCGACACCCGACGCGGCGAAGTCGAGCGGCAGCTGTCCGAGCGCCTGCACGGCATCGGTGTGCACCGGGATGCCATGGGCGTGCGCGAGCTCGACGACCTCGTGGACCGGCTGCACCGTGCCGACCTCGTTGTTGGCCCACATCACCGTCACCAGGGCGACGCTCTCGGGGTCGGACTCCAGCGTGGCCCGGAAGGCGTCGATGTCGAGCCGGCCCAGCCGGTCGACCTCGACCAGCTCGACCTTGGCGCCCTCGGTGGCCAGCCAGTCCAGCGGGTCCAGCACGGCGTGGTGCTCGATCGGGGTGCTCAGGATGCGCACGCGTCGCGGGTCCTCGGCTCGCCGCGACCAGAACAGGCCCTTGATCGCGAGGTTGTCGGACTCGGTCCCACCGGAGGTGAACACCACCTCGCCGGGGCGGCAGCGGAGTGCCCGGGCGATGGCCTCGCGGGACTCCTCGACGAGGCGGCGGGCGTCGCGGCCCGAGGCGTGGAGTGAGGACGCGTTGCCGACCCGACCCAGCTGGGCGGTCATCGCCGCGGCAGCTTCGGGGAGGATCGGCGTGGTCGCCGCGTGGTCGAGATAGACGGTCATCGCCTGCCAAGACTACGGCGTGTCTGGTCGTCCGCTCCCCCCGCACGTCCTGCCTTGGCACAAAGCGGCGCTACAAACCTAGGATGGGTCGATGATCACCGTCGATCCGCAGGGCGCCGAGGCGCCGTACGAGCAGGTGCGCGAGCAGATCCGGGCCCAGGTCCAGAAGGGTGAGCTGGCTCCGGGGACCAAGCTGCCGACCGTACGACGACTGGCCGGCGACCTGGGCCTGGCGACCAACACGGTGGCCCGCGCCTACCGCGAGCTCGAGGCGCTCGGGGTGATCGAGACGCGTGGCCGCGCCGGCAGCGTGGTCACCGGCGGTGGGGTCGACCGGGCCGCCAGGGAGGCTGCTCACGACTACGTCGAGCGGGTCCGAGCCCTCGGGCTCGGCCGCGACGAGGCCGCCGAGCTGGTCCGGACGGTCTTCGACCGGGCCTGAGCCCGGAGGCTCAGCCCTTGCGCTTGGTGATCTCCTCGGTGGCCGCGGGGAGGACCGTGTGCAGGTCACCCACGACACCGAAGTCGACGAGCTCGAAGATCGGGGCCTCTTCGTCCTTGTTGACGGCGACGATCGTCTTCGAGGTCTGCATGCCGGCGCGGTGCTGGATCGCACCGGAGATGCCGTTGGCGACGTAGAGCTGCGGCGAGACGACCTTGCCGGTCTGGCCGATCTGGAAGGCGTGCGGGATCCAGCCGGAGTCGACCGCGGCGCGCGAGGCACCCACAGCTGCTCCGAGCGAGTCCGCGAAGCCCTCGACCTCACTGAACTCGCCGCCGGTGCCACGACCACCGGAGACCACGATCGCGGCCTCGCTGAGCTCGGGGCGACCCGACGCCTTGCGCGGCTGCGAGGCGACGATCTTGGCCTTCTTCGCCGAGTCGGAGATCGTCACGGCGAAGTCCTCCTGGGCGCCGGCACCCTCGGACTCCTCGGGAGCCGCGGAGTTGGGCTTGACGGTGATGATCGGCGTGCCGGTGGTGACCTTGGCCTGCACGGTGTAGCTGCCGGCGAAGACGGACTGAGTCGTCACCGGGCCCTCCCCGTTCTCAGAGGCAGAGACGTCGACCGCGTCGGTGATCAGGCCGGAGCCGAGCTTGATCGCGAGGCGACCGGCGATCTCCTTGCCCTCGGCGTTCGACGGGATCAGGATCGCGGCGGGCTCGGCCTTCTCGGCGATCTGCTGGAGCGCCTCGGCCTTGGGGGCGACCAGGTAGCCCTTGATCTCGCGCGTCGTCGACGACGTAGACCTTCTCGGCGCCGTACTTCTTGACCGCCTCGACGACGTCGCCGGCCTTGTCGCTGCCGCCGATGAACACCGCGGAGGGCTCGCCGAGGCGCTTGGCGATGGTGAGCAGCTCGTAGGTGGGCTTGCGGACCTTGCCGTCGACGTGGTCGACGAGAACCAGAACTTCAGACATAGCTCTTCAGACTCCTGTAGCTCAGATGAACTTCTTGGACGCGAGGAACTCGACGAGCGCCTTGGCGCCCGAGCCGTCCTCGTCGGTGACGACCTCACCAGCGGTGCGCGGGGGGCGCTCCTCGGTGTCCTCGACGGCACGTCCAGGCAGCGTCGAGGCCGACCTCGCCGGCGTCGACGCCGATGTCGCTGAGCGACCAGGTGTCCAGCGGCTTCTTCTTGGCCGCCATGATGCCCTTGAACGAGGGGTAGCGCGCCTCGCCGGACTGGTCGGTGACCGAGAGCACGAGCGGGGCGGTGGCGCCGATGACCTCGGTCGAGGTGTCGCCGTCACGCTTGATGCGGAACTGCTTGCCCTGGCTCTCGATGACCGAGCCGAGGGTGACCTGCGGCAGGTCGAGGCGCTCGGCGAGCATCGCCGGGATGACGCTGCCGGTGGCGTCGGTGGAGGCCATGCCGCAGATGATCACGTCGACCTCGGCCTCCTCGCCGATCTTCTTGATCGCGGCGGCGAGCACCTGCGAGGTGGCCAGGTAGTCCGAGCCGGCGATCGCGTCGTCGACGACGTGGACGCCCTTGTCGGCACCCATCTGCAGGGCCTTCTTGATGGCCTCGGAGGCGTCCTCGGGACCGACGGTGAGCGCGGTCACGACTGCGTCTTCGTTCTTCTCCTTCAGCTGCAGGGCCTGCTCGACGGCGTACTCGTCGAGCTCGGAGAGCAGGCCGTCGACACCGACACGGTCCACGGTGTTGTCGGACTCGAAGTGTCGATCGCCGGTGGCGTCGGGGACGTACTTCACACAGATGACAATGTTCATGACTGACACGGCCCTGGGCGGGCCCCTCCTGAACTAGAGACGGATGGGTGACTCCTGAGAAGCTGCGCAGCCCGAGCCGGCATCCTTCGCGGAGACCCCGGTTGAGGTTACCGCCGAGTTGAGCACTCAGAAACAACAGGCCGGGTGGGCTCAGTCACAGTGCGCAGAACCCCCCCGGGGCGTACGCCGGTGGTCAGCGCGTGCTCTTGGGCGCGATCAGGTTGGCGAGCACCCGGCCGACGACGAGGTAGACGATCGCCGCGATCCCCCAGTTCAGCAGGGCGTTCTTGGCCTCGGCGTTCTTGCCGCTGAAGTCGAAGACGCCGTTGTCGAGGCTGAACGGACCGGAGATCGCGTCGGCGATGTCGGTGATCAGCTTGACGACGGAGTTCTGCTCGTTGATGTTGCTGCGCAGCACGACGAGCACCGCCCCGAGCGCCAGGATCGTGGCCAGCACGGTGAACACGATGCGGACCACGCGAGCGGCCTTGGTCCGGGCGGCGGCCTGGGCGGCGGTGAAGCGGGCCTTGCCGCTGCCGCTTGATTCGTCGGTGGTGACTTTCGGGGACACGTGGGGCTCCTGAGGCGTGCGTGATGTGGCGAGGGTGGTCAGCGACCCTGGAAGCGGGCCTTGCCGGGACCATTCTCAACGAACGAGTCCATGCCGACGCTACGGTCTTGCGTGGCGAACAGTGCCGCGAACTGCTGGCGCTCGATCTCGAGCCCGGTGTCGAGGTCGACCTCGAGGCCCCGGTCGATCGATTCCTTGGCCGCGCGGACGGCGTACGTCGCCGCGTTGGCGAACTGCCCGGCCCAGGCCAGGGCCTCGTCGTACACCTGCTCGGCGGGCACCACCTTGTCGACCAGGCCGATCTGCAGGGCCTCGTCCGCCTTCACGAACCGACCGGTGAAGATGATGTCCTTCGCCCGGCTCGGCCCGACCAGCCGGCTGAGCCGCTGGGTGCCGCCTGCGCCGGGGATGATCCCCAGCAGGATCTCGGGCTGGCCGAGCGTCGCGTTGTCGGCGGCGATCCGGATGTCGGCGCACAGGGCGAGCTCGCAACCGCCACCGAGCGCGTAGCCGGTGACGGCGGCCACCACGGGCTTGGGGATGCGGGCCACCGCGGTGAACGCGCTGGTCAGTCCGTGGGAGCGCTTGACCATGTCGGTGTGCGACATGGCGGCCATCTCCTTGACGTCGGCGCCGGCCGCGAACACCCGCTCGCCGCCGTACACCACGACCGCCTTGATGTCGTCCCGCTCGGTCGCCTCGGCCGCGGCCGCGCGGATCTCCTCCTGCATCTGCGCGTCGAGCGCGTTCATCTTGGGTCGATCGAGTCGGATGGTCCCCACTCCGTCGGCGACCTCGAGACGGACGAACTCAGCCATGTCTGCTCCTCGGTGAGATGGGTTCTGTCCGGTCAACTTACCTAGGGGTACGACGGACGCCGGGTTCCGGCTGCCCCATAATCGGCACGGTGACTCCAGGGACGTGGTCGGCGACCGACCAGACCAGCGCCGTGTGGCCCGGTCGTGCCTGGCCGCTCGGCGCGACCTGGGGTGAGGAGTCCGTGAACTTCGCGGTCTACGCCCCCGACGCAACGGCCCTGTGGGTCTGCCTCTTCGACGACGAGGACGTGGAGACCCGGCACGAGCTCACCGAGCAGACCCTCGGCATCTGGCACGGGGCGGTCCCGGGGATCCCCCGAGGACAGCGCTACGGCTACCGGGCGGACGGGCCGTGGGACCCCGACGCCGGCCTGAGGTTCAACCCGGCCAAGCTGCTGCTCGACCCCTACGTCCTCGCGGTGTCGGGTCGGTTCACGACCGAGCCGGCCGTCTTCGGGCACGTCCGCACCGACGACGGCAAGAACCTGACGGCGCAGCGCGACGACCGCGACTCCGCGCCGTACGTCGCCAAGGGGGTCGTGGTCCACGACGACTTCGACTGGGGCGACGACCGGCCGATGCAACGTCGCTGGCGCGACACCGTCATCTACGAGCTGCACGTCAAGGGGTTCACCCAGCTGCACGACCGGATCCCCGAGGAGCTGCGAGGGACGTACGCCGGCCTCGGCCATCCCGTGGTCACCGACTACCTGCACGACCTCGGGGTCACGGCAGTGGAGCTGCTGCCGATCCACGAGTTCGTCTCCGAGCCGCACCTGGCGCAGCACGGTCTCACCAACTACTGGGGCTACAACTCCATCGGCTACTTCGCGCCGCACTCGGCGTACTCCTCCTCGGGGGACCGCGGCGAGCAGGTCACCGAGTTCAAGCAGATGGTCAAGAACCTCCACGCCGCAGGCATCGAGGTCATCCTCGACGTGGTCTACAACCACACCGCCGAGGCCGGAGCCGACGGGCCGACGCTGAGCTTCCGCGGCCTCGACGACCTCGGCTACTACCAACGGGTGTTCCCCGACCCGCGGGACAAGCGCCTGCCGGACACCTACTGGGACATCACCGGCTGCGGCAACACCGTCGACGCCGACCACCCCGCGGCGCTGCGGCTGATCCTGGACTCGCTGCGCTACTGGGTCACCGAGATGCACGTCGACGGGTTCCGGTTCGACCTGGTCTCGGCGCTCGCGCGGACCGGCCACGAGGTCGACATGGCCTGCCACTTCCTGACCACGATCGGGCAGGATCCCGTGCTGCGGCACGTGAAGCTCATCGCGGAGCCGTGGGACACCTCGATGGACGGCTATCGAGTAGGCGAGTTCCCGCCGCCGTGGGTGGAGTGGAACGACCAGTACCGCGACACGATGCGCGACTTCTGGCGCTCCTCGACCGACGGGGTACGCAACCTGGCGACCCGGCTCGCGGGATCGTCGGACCTCTATCTCGACGACGGGCGGTCGCCGTACGCCTCGATCAACTTCATCACCGCCCACGACGGGTTCACCCTGCGCGACCTGGTGTCCTACGACCAGAAGCACAACGAGGCCAACGGCGAGAACAACCGCGACGGCACCGACAACAACCGGTCCTGGAACTGCGGCGTCGAGGGCGAGACCGACGACGCGTCGATCATCGCGCTGCGGCACCGGCAGGCCGCGAACCTGATCGCGACGCTGTGCCTGTCCAACGGGGTCCCGATGATCACCGCGGGCGACGAACGGGGTCGCACGCAGGGCGGCAACAACAACCCCTACAGCCAGGACAACGAGGTCTCGTGGGTGGACTGGCGTCCCGACAACGCGTGGCTGGGCACGTTCGACATCACCCGGGTGGCGTTGCAGATCCGCCGCGAGCACCCGGCGCTGCGGCAGCGGCACTGGTTCGAGGGGCGCCCGGCGATCGTCGGCGGGCCCAAGGACCTGGCCTGGATCCACCCGGAGGGCCGCGAGATGACCGGCGACGACTGGCAGGACGGCGGCCTGCACGTGGTCGGCATGTTCGTCTCCGGCGACCCACTCCGCGCCCCCGGCCCCCGCGGCGAGCAGCAGCGCGACAGCAGCTTCATGCTCTGGCTGAACGGCTCACCGTCCGACTGCGACATCACCTTCCCCCCGAACGAGTGGGTCCAGCACGGCGTCGTCGCCCTCTCCACCGACCCCGCCAACCCCATCGGCGTCAAGGTCTCCGCCGGCCAGACGATCACGCTCGCCGCCCGGAGCCTGGTGTTGCTGGAGCAGGTCTGAGGGGGGCCTCTCGTGGGTCAGTCGCGGGCCGTGAAGACGATCGGGCCGTCCTCGGTGATCGCGATCGTGTGCTCGCTGTGCGCGCCGCGCGAGCCGTCGGCACTGCGGATCGTCCAGCCGTCGCGGTCGGTGAAGATCTGGTCGGTGGAGTGCAGGAACCACGGCTCGATCGCGATGACGAGGCCCGGGCGCAACGGGTAGCCGCGGCCCGGGCGGCCGTTGTTGGGCACGTGCGGGTCGCCGTGCATCGTGCGACCGACGCCGTGGCCACCGAAGTCCAGGTTGACCTTGAGCCCCTCGGCCTCGGCGACCGACCCGATGGCCGAGGAGATGTCACCGATCCTGTTTCCGGCGAGCGCAGCTCCGATCCCGGCGTCGAGGGCGCGACGGGTCGTGTCGATCAGGTCGAGGTCGCGCTGGTCCGGCGTACCGACGACCACGCTGAGCGCCGAGTCGGAGACCCAGCCGTCCACGGACACCGCGAAGTCGACGCTGAGCAGGTCACCGTCGCGCAGCGTGTAGTCGTGGGGCAGGCCGTGCAGGACCGCGTCGTTGACCGACGTACACAAGACCTTGCCGAACGGCATCGCCCCGAACGACGGGTGGTAGTCGATGTAGCAGGACTTCGCACCGCGCTCGCGGATCAGGTCGTGGGCCAGCGCGTCGAGCTCGAGCAGGTTGACCCCGACGTCCGCGGCCTCCTCGAGGCGGGTGAGCACCTCGGCGACGAAGCGGCCGGCCGGCCTCATCTGCTCGATCTCGGCAGGACTGCGTAGTTCGATCACCGGTCGAGCCTACGGAGGGATCGGTGAAGCTACGCCAGCACCACCAACCCGAGCTCCGCGGGCGAAGCAAGGGCAGGGTTCTTGGGGAGGATCCGGACGGTGTAGCCGAAGGAGCCGGCGCGGGCGAGGGTGAGGTGGCCGTCGAAGCGGTGCCGGCCGCCCTCGTAGGTCTCGCCGAGGGACAGCGAGGTCGTCGTGGTGTCGACGAGCTGGTCCTCGCCCTTGACCCGGCCGTGCACCACCTCGACGTCGACGTCGTCGGGACCGAGCGAGCCGAGGGAGACGAAGGCGTGCAGCTGCATGTCGCCGCCGATCTCCGGACTGTCGGAGAGGCCCTCGGTCTCCACGTGGTCGATGTGCACGTCGGACCAGCCGGCCAGCACCCGGGTCTTCCAGGCCGCGAGATCGGTGGCTCCGGCGTAGGAGTCGTTCATCGCCCGCGAGGACACGGCCGCCGGTGCGTAGAGGCGGTTGACGTACTCGCGCACCATCCGGGTGGACAGCACCTTCGGGCCGAGCGACTTGAGGGTGTGGCGCACCATCTCGATCCAGCGGGTCGGCAGGCCTTCGCCGTCGAGGTCGTAGAACCGCGGCGCGACCTCCTTCTCGATCAGGTCGTAGAGCGCAGCGGCCTCGATGTCGTCCCGCTTGTCGGGATCCTCGATGCCATCGGCCGACGGGATCGCCCAGCCGTTGTTGCCGTCGTACCACTCGTCCCACCAGCCGTCGAGGATCGACAGGTTCAGGCCGCCGTTCAGCGCGGCCTTCATGCCGGACGTGCCGCACGCCTCGTAGGGGCGCAGCGGGTTGTTCAGCCACACGTCCGTGCCGGGGTAGAGCGGCTGGGCCATCGCGATGTCGTAGTTGGGCAGGTAGGCGACGCGGTGCCGCACCTCCGGGTCGTCCGCGAGCTGCACGATCGCCTGGATCAGCTTCTTGCCGCCGTCGTCCGCGGGGTGCGCCTTGCCGGCCATGATCAGCTGGATCGGCCGCTCCGGGTGCAGCAGGAGTCGCTTGAGCCGCTCGGGGTCGCTGAGCATCAGCGTCAGCCGCTTGTACGACGCAGCCCGGCGCGCGAAGCCGATCGTCAGCACGTCGGGGTCGAGCGCCGTGTCGATCCAGCCGAGCTCGGCCGGCGACTGGCCGCGCTTGAGGCAGGACTTGCGGAGCCGACCGCGGGCGTCCTCGACGAGTCGCTGGCGCAGCTCGCGCTTGGTGGCCCAGAGGTCGGAGGAGGGGATCTCGTCGACGACGTTCCAGACCTCGGCGGCGTCGGAGTCTGCCCCGAAGTCAGCCACCGAGGCACCCTGCTTCTTCGCCAGCTCGAACACCTCGCGAGCCACCCAGGTCGGGGCGTGCACGCCGTTGGTGATCGAGGTGATCGGCACCTCGGCCTCGTCGAACGCGGGCCAGAGACCGTTGAACATGCCGCGGCTGACCTCGCCGTGGAGCTCGGAGACGCCGTTGGCGCGCTGCGCGAGCCGGAAGCCCATCACAGCCATGTTGAACACGCCGCCGTCACCGCCGGTGAAGTCCTCGGCACCGAGGCGCAGGATCCGGTCGGTGGGTACGCCGGCAACCGGGCTCTGCGGGCCGAAGTACTGCTCGATCAGCTCGCGCGGGAACCGGTCGATGCCGGCCGGGACCGGGGTGTGCGTGGTGAACACGGTGCCGGCGCGGGTGACCTCGACGGCGGTGTCGAAGTCGAGCCTGGGCCCGTCCTCGTCGGCGGTCAGCTCACGGATCCGCTCCAGGCCGAGGAAGCCGGCGTGGCCCTCGTTGGTGTGGAAGACCTCGGGCTTCTCGGCGCCGGTCAGCCGCGAGAAGGCACGCAGGGCGCGCACCCCGCCGATGCCGAGCAGCAGCTCCTGGAGGAGGCGGTGCTCGCTGGTCCCGCCGTAGAGCCGGTCGGTGACCTCGCGCAGCGAGCCGGGGTTCTCCTCGATGTCGGTGTCGAGCAGCAGCAGCGGCACCCGGCCGACGTGCGCGACGAAGATGCGCGCGACGAGCTCGCTGTCACCGGGGACCGCGATCCGGACGTGGGCCGGAGTGCCGTCCTCCTCGCGCAGCAGGGTGATCGGCAGGCCGTCGGGGTCGAGCACCGGGTAGCTCTCGAGCTGCCAGCCCTCACGCGAGAACTGCTGGCGGAAGTAGCCGTACTGGTAGAGCAGCCCCACGCCGATCAGGGGTACGCCGAGGTCGCTCGCGGTCTTGAGGTGGTCACCGGCGAGGATGCCGAGGCCGCCGGAGTACTGCGGCAGCACCGAGGTGATGCCGTACTCCGGGGAGAAGTAGGCGATCGCCTTCGGCAGCGCAGCGCCCTCGGCGGCAGCTGCCTTCTGGAACCACCGGTCGCCGGTGAGGTACTTCTGCAGGTCCGCGTCGGCGACCTCGAGCATCTGCAGGAACGCCTCGTCCTCCGCGAGCTCGGCCAGCCGGGCGGTGGAGACGGCGCCGAGCGACTTGACCGGGTCGTGCCCGCTCTCGCGCCACACGACGGGGTCCATCGCCGCGAAGACGTCCTGCGTCTCCGGGTTCCACGACCACCTCAGGTTGGTGGCCAGGTCGCCCAGGGCTCGCAACGGCTCCGGCAGCACCGGACGGACTGTGAATCGTCGAATGGCTCGCACCGGAGCACGCTAACCCACCACATTGGATCGATCCAACAGGCGTCCGAAACCAGCTGTTGACGCAGCCCCGTGTAACCAACACCTGTCCCAGCAGTTAGTTCGCATGACGAGAGCACCCCCCACGCCCCTGCCACTTGCCCCTGAACACCTGCGGAGTGAACATGCCCAGCACGTCCTTCCGGCTCCTCGGAGTCGCCACGGTCACCGTCCTGATCGCCGGTCTCGGCCAGCTCCCCGGGGAGGCGGCGCCCGCCACCCCCAGGTCCATCGGCACCCTCGAGCAGGCAACTGCTGGTCTCGGTGACCTCGACGTCCGCGGGACGGCGCTCCCCTCCGCCGCCCAGAAGACGGCGGCAACCGCTCTCGCCGCCACCGCACAGGGCGGCACCGTGCGATGGAACGACTTCGGCACCCCGGCCAGCATCTCCCCGGTGTCCGGCAACCTCGGCAAGGCCAGCTCCGCCGACGCCGTCGCGGCGGCCCGCTCGTGGCTCGGCTCGCACGCCAACCTCTTCGGCCTCTCCGCCGCCCAGCTCAGCGATCTCACCCTCGTGAAGAACCAGAAGCTCGCCGACAGTGACGCCCGCGCGGTCCTCCTGCGCCAGGACTTCGGCGGTGCCGCCCCGGCCCTCGGCAGCCAGGTCACCGTCGGTGTCGGCAACGGCGCGATCCAGTACGTCTCCTCATCCCTCGTCAAGACCTCCCAGAAGGTCCCCGCCGCGACGCTCTCCCCCACGGCCGCCTGGCTGAAGGCGGCCGCCAACATCGGCCGCGCCGTACCCCTCTCCGCGCTGACGAAGATCACCGAGGCAACCGGCTGGACCCGCTTCAAGGCGGCCGGGTTCGCCCAGGAGCAGCAGGTCCGCCTGCGGTCCCTGGCGTACGCCGACGGCACGGTGCGCCCGGTCTTCGAGGCCAACGTGGTCGACGTGAAGGGAGGCGCCGCCTCGGCGTACACGCTCCTGGTCGACGCGGTGAGCGGCAAGATCCTGGTCCGCCAGAACAAGGTCGACCAGAGCAGCGACGCGTTCCAGTTCCAGGGCGCCGTCACGGCCACCGCGTGTGGCCCCAAGCACCAGTTCGAGCTCAAGGACGCCAACACCAAGACGATCGTGGCCACCGCCGCCGAGGCGATCACGACCAACGACATCACCGTCAAGATCTTCAGCCCGGCCGGCCAGCTGCTCGTCGCCAGCGACACGGCGACCAGCCCCGAGGTCGCGACCTACACGGCCGCCTCGATCCCCCAGGGCATCTACTCGATGCAGGTCTGCCCCTTCGACTCCCCCGACGTGCCGTTCGTCGCCCCCGGTGACTACGCCGCGGGCGTGACCACGAGCGACTCGGGTGCTCCCACGACACCGAGCCTCGGCCAGCCGAAGTGGCGCTACTTCCCGGCGAACCCCAGCCTCGACTGGTCGGCGACCAGCACCCCGAGCAACTCGGTGATCGGCTGCTGGACAGCGGCCGCCGGGTGCACGACCCCGACGGGCCCCTTCCGCAACGTCGCGGCCGCGGGTCCCTGGGACTTCCTGGCCAAGACCGGCACCCCGACGCTGACCACGGTCGGCAACAACGCCAGCACGCACGAGGCCTGGGCCAACCCCCTGGCCCCCGGCGGTCTCTTCCAGGCACCGGTCTCGCCCACGCGTGAGTACACCGACAAGTTCACTGACGCCTGGAACAACTCCAAGTGCGACCCGACCCAGCTGCACCCGACCGGCAACGACATCAACGCCTCCGTGACGAACCTGTTCGTCGCCCACAACCGGATGCACGACTTCGCCTACTACCTCGGCTTCACCGAGGAGAACTACAACCTGCAGGTCGACAACCTCGGCCGCAACGACGACCCGACCCGCGGCAACGACCCCGAGATCGGCAACGCTCAGGCCGGCGCGATCACCGGGGGCCAGCCCACGTTCCAGGGCCGCGACAACGCCAACCAGATCGCCCTCCAGGACGGCATCCCCGGC
This sequence comes from uncultured Actinomycetota bacterium, assembly GCA_963782305.1. Classification (GTDB taxonomy): domain Bacteria; phylum Actinomycetota; class Actinomycetes; order Propionibacteriales; family Nocardioidaceae; genus Marmoricola. Next base: position 98,107 of record CAWAJJ010000006.1, read on the forward strand.
ATCACCAACCAGTACCTCTTCCAGCCGCTGGCCGGCGGGTTCTACTCACCGTGCACCGACGGCGCGCTCGACATGAGCATCGTCGGCCACGAGTACACCCACGCGATCAGCAACCGGATGATCGGTGGCCCCGACGAGGGCATCACCTCCGAGCAGGGTGGCGCCATGGGCGAGTCCTGGGGCGACCTGACCGCCGGCGAGTACATGTTCGAGCACAACTACTCCAACGGCGCCAACCCGTGGGCCGTCGGCCCCTACGCCACCGGCAACAAGGTCACCGGCATCCGCGACTACGCCATCAACGAGAACCCGCTGAACTACAGCGACTACGGCTTCGACACGACCGGCGCCGAGGTCCACGCCGACGGCGAGATCTGGAACGGCACGATGTGGGAGGTCCGCAAGGCGCTGGTGGCCAAGTACGACGCGGCGTACCCCTCGACCAACAAGGCGCTCAACCTCAAGTGCGCGCAGGCGACCGCGACGTCCACCCCGATGCCGGCCACCCAGTGCCCCGGCAACCGCCGCTGGCTGCAGCTGGTCTTCGACGGGTTCCTGCTCCAGCAGGGAGCCACGAGCATGCTCGACGCTCGCGACTCGATGCTCGCTGCCGACAGGATGCGCTTCGGCGGTGCCAACCAGACGGCACTGTGGGACGCCTTCGCCCGTCGCGGCATGGGCAGCGACGCCTCGACGCCGGACGCCGACTCGGGCGACCCGAAGCCCGGCTTCACCTCGCCGAAGTCGACCCCTGCGACCGTCAAGTTCGCCACCACCGTCCCCGCGGGATCGCCCGCGCCGGTCGGCAAGGTCTACATCGGTGACTACGAGGCTCGCGCCACCCCGGTCGCCGACACCGACCCGAAGTCGGCGCTCCCGGACACCGCCAAGCTGACCGCAGGCACCTACAAGCTCGTCTTCGCGGCGCCGGGCTACGGCCTGACCCGCTCGACGATCACCGTCACGGCCGGCCAGAAGGTGACCAAGACGCTGGCGCTCCAGCCCAACCTCGCCTCGGCGAAGAACGGTGCCAAGGTGCTCGCCTCCAGTGCGGGGAGCCTCAACGCTGCCGCCCTGATCGACGACACCGAGGCCACCAACTGGGCCGGCGTCAACGCCTCCGCCTCGGTCGACGCGACCAGCCCGTTCGTGGCGGTCGACCTGGCCGGCTCGACGGCGCGCAAGATCAGCTCCGTGCGGGTCTCGGCGCTGCTGCGCCCGGCCGACCCGGAGCCGACCGACGACCTGCCGCTGCTCGCCGACGCCGACCCGGACTCGGGGGCGCGCTTCACCGCCCTTCGTCGCTTCGCGGTCGAGGTGTGTACGACGAGCTGCTCGGCCACCAACGCCACCTGGAAGCGGATCTACACCAGCCCGGCCGACGCCTTCCCCGGTGTCGCACCGCGGCCGGTCGCCCCGAACCAGACGCTGCGCACCTTCGACGTCCCCGACACCACCGCCTCGGCGGTCCGGCTCGTGGCGCTGGAGAACCAGTGCACCGGCGCCCCGGCGTACGCCGGCGAGCAGGACAACGACCCGCTCAACGACACCGACTGCAAGGCGGCCTCCGACGCCGACCTGTCGGTGCGCGCGAGCGAGTTCCAGGTCTTCTGAGCTGGCGCTGGTCGAGGAGCGAATCGGAGGCCGTTTGCGTGTAGCGCCCGGATTCGGAAGGGTGGACGACATGGTCGGACGCATCCCTGTCATGGACGTCACCCCCGTCGTGAACCTCGGTCGCAACCCGGCCAAGGCCTCGGTCGGCGAGTTCTTCGACGTCACCGCGCTGGTCTTCCGCGAGGGGCATGACCAGCTCGGTGCCGAGGTGGTTCTCACCGACCCCGACGGCACGCGCCGCCCGCCCCAGCGGATGCTCGACGTCGAGGGCCAGGTCTCCCGGTTGGCGGCCACCGTGTCCCCCGACATCATGGGCCCCTGGACCTTCGAGGTGCAGGCCTGGAGCGACCCGATCGGCACCTGGCTGCACGACGCGGGCATCAAGATCCGCGCCGGGGTCGACGTCGAGCTGATGTTCACCGAGGGCGTGCTGCTGCTCGAGCGGGTGGCGGCAGGGGTCGGCCCGAAGGCTGACCTCGCGGTGCTCGAGGACGCGATCAAGGCACTCGGCGACCGGTCCCGGCCGATCGAGGCGCGTCTCGCGGCCGCCGAGTCGGAGGCGATCGCCCAGGTGTTCGCGGCCCACCCGCTGCGGGACCTGCTCACCGTCGAGGGGCCCTACCCGTTCTTCGTCGACCGAGAACGGGCGCTGTTCTCGAGCTGGTACGAGTTCTTCCCCCGCTCCGAGGGTGCCCACGTCGACGAGAAGACCGGCAAGGTCGTCAGCGGCACGCTCCGCACGGCCGCCGAGCGGCTCCCGGCCGTGGCTGCCATGGGCTTCGACATCATCTACCTGCCGCCGATCCACCCGATCGGCGAGGTGAACCGCAAGGGCTCGAACAACACGCTGGCGCCCACGCCCGACGACGTGGGCTCGCCCTGGGCGATCGGCAGCAAGGACGGCGGCCACGACGCCGTCCACCCCGCCCTCGGCACCATCGAGGACTTCGACGCCTTCGTCGCCGCGGCCCACGCCGTGGGCCTCGAGGTGGCCATGGACTTCGCCCTCCAGGCGGCGCCGGACCACCCGTGGGCGACGGACCACCCGGAGTGGTTCACCACCCGCGCGGACGGAACCATCGCCTACGCGGAGAACCCGCCGAAGAAGTACCAGGACATCTACCCGATCAACTTCGACAACGACCCCGAGGGCATCTACGCCGAGTCCGAGCGGCTGCTGCGCCACTGGATGTCGCACGGCGTCCGGGTGTTCCGGGTCGACAACCCGCACACCAAGCCGGTCGCGTTCTGGGAGTGGGTGCTCGGCCGCATCCGCGCCACCGACCCGGACGTGGTGTTCCTCTCCGAGGCGTTCACCAAGCCCCCGATGATGCAGGCGCTGGCGACGGTCGGGTTCCACCAGAGCTACACCTACTTCACCTGGCGCAACTCACGCACCGAGATCGAGACCTACCTGCACGAGGTGTCCCGCGAGACCTCCGCGGTCCTGCGGCCGAACTTCTTCGTGAACACCCCCGACATCCTGCACGCCTTCCTGCAGTACGGCGGCCCGCCGGCCTTCAAGATCCGCGCCGCCATCGCCGCGACCGGCTCACCGAGCTGGGGGGTGTACGCCGGCTTCGAGCTCTACGAGCACATGGCCCTGCGACCGGGCACCGAGGACTACCTCGACTCCGAGAAGTTCCAGATCCGGATCCGTGACTGGGACGGTGCCGAGCGCAGCGGGCAGACCCTGTCGCCGTACCTCACCCGCCTCAACGAGATCCGACGAGCCCACCCGGCGCTGCAGCAGCTGCGCAACGTCACCGTCCACTCGAGCGACGACGACGGCGGTGCTGGTGTTCAGCAAGCAGGTTTCGACAGGCTCACCCGCGGTACAGGACACCGTGATCGTGGTGGTCAACGTCGACCCCCACGCCCCACGCACCACGATGGTGCATCTGAACATGCCCGCTCTCGGGCTGAACTGGGAGGACTCCCTCACCGTGCACGACGAGATCACCGGTCAGGACTGGCAGTGGGGGGCGCACAACTACGTCCACCTGGATCCCTACGTGGAGCCCGCCCACATCCTGACCGTCAGGACCACTTCGTGAGCGAAATGATGGTGCCGGTGGAGCCCGCCGAGGACGGCCCACTGATCGAGGGCTTCGAGCAGCCCGACTGGTTCAAGACGGCTGTCTTCTACGAGGTCCTGGTGCGGTCCTTCAAGGACTCCAACGGCGACGGCGTCGGCGACTTCCGGGGCCTGACCGACAAGCTCGACTACCTGCACTGGCTGGGCGTCGACTGCCTGTGGGTGCCGCCGTTCTTCTCCTCGCCGCTGCGCGACGGCGGCTACGACATCTCCGACTACACCAACATCCTCCCCGAGGCCGGCACGGTGGAGGACTTCCACCACTTCCTCGACGAGGCGCACAAGCGCGACATCCGCGTGATCATCGACTTCGTGATGAACCACACCAGCGACCAGCACCCGTGGTTCCAGGCCAGCCGGGAGGACCCGGACGGCCCCTACGGCGACTTCTACGTGTGGTCCGACACCGACGAGCTCTACGAGGAGGCCCGGGTCATCTTCGTCGACACCGAGCCGTCGAACTGGACCTGGGACCCGGTGCGCCAGCAGTACTACTGGCACCGGTTCTTCTCCCACCAGCCGGACCTCAACTTCGACAACCCCAAGGTCATGGAGGCGATGCTCGAGGCGATGAGCTTCTGGCTCGACATGGGCCTCGACGGCTTCCGGCTCGACGCCGTTCCCTACCTCTACGAGCGCCCCGGCACCAACGGGGAGAACCTCCCCGAGACCCACGAGGCACTGCGGCAGGTGCGCCGCTACGTCGACACGAACTACCCGGGCCGCGTGCTGCTCGCGGAGGCCAACCAGTGGCCCTCCGACGTGGTCGACTACTTCGGCGGCAAGCGCGACCCGGAGTCCGGTGAGTACCTCACCGCCGGCGACGAGTGCCACATGTGCTTCCACTTCCCGGTGATGCCGCGCATCTTCATGGCCGTACGCCGGGAGAACCGGTTCCCGATCTCGGAGATCCTCGAGCAGACACCGCCGATCCCCGACGGCTGCCAGTGGGGCATCTTCCTGCGCAACCACGACGAGCTGACCCTCGAGATGGTCACCGACGAGGACCGCGACTACATGTGGGACGAGTACGCCAAGGACCCACGGATGAAGGCCAACATCGGCATCCGGCGGCGGCTGGCTCCCCTGCTCGACAACGACGTGAACCGGATGGAGCTGTTCAGCGCGCTGCTGCTCTCGCTGCCCGGCTCGCCGGTGCTCTACTACGGCGACGAGATCGGGATGGGCGACAACATCTGGCTCGGCGACCGTGACGGCGTACGCACCCCGATGCAGTGGACCCCCGACCGCAACGCGGGCTTCTCGGTGGCCACTCCCGGAAAGCTGCACCTGCCGGTGAACCAGGACCCGGTCTTCGGGTACCAGAGGGTCAATGTCGAGACCGAGCTGGACAACTCCTCCTCGCTGCTGCACTGGACGCGGCGGATGATCCAGGCGCGCAAGCAGCACCCCTGCTTCGGCCTCGGCGAGTTCGCCGACCTGGGTGGGTCCAACCCGTCGGTGCTGTCCTACGTGCGGCAGCACACCGACGAGAACGGCTACACCGACACCGTCCTGTGCGTGAACAACCTGAGCCGCTTCCCGCAGCCGGTGCAGCTCGACCTGCGCCGGTGGGAGGGTGTCCGTCCCGTCGAGCTGCTCGGCGGGGTGCGCTTCCCCGAGATCGGCGAGCTGCCCTACCTGCTCACCCTCGGTGGCTACGGCTTCTACTGGATCCGGCTGCCGCAGACCGAGGCCCAGGAGAAGGCCCAGGAGAAGGCCCAGGAGCAGATCCAGGAAGCGGCACTGATCGAAGGGACCCAGGCGTGACGCCACCCGACACCGTCCCCACCGAGCCCCTCGAGCCCGCGCTGGTCGAGTTCATCAGCCAGGCCCGCTGGTTCGGTGGCAAGGGGCGCACGTTCTCGGTCACCGACGTGCGCGTGGTGCTGCTCCGCGACGGCGAGCCGCGGGTGAGCATCGCCCTGATCACGCTGTCCTTCGACGACCCTTCGACAGGCTCAGGACAAGCGCCGGACACCGACCTCTACCAGGTCCCCGTCGCGTCGTACGCCGAGCCCCAGGACCGTCTCGGGCACGCGTTCATCGCCGTGGTCGACGGCCGCTACGTCTACGACGCCCTGCACGACCGGGACGCGACGCACGTGTGGCTGGAGTCGTTCGCAGAGGTCGGTGCAGGCGAGGTCGGCCGGACCGAGTCCGGACTCAGCTTCCATCGCTGTGCCGAGCACGAGCTGGACCTCACCGTCCACGCGACCCTGTTCCGCGGGGAGCAGAGCAACTCCTCCGTGGCCTACGGCGACGACGCGCTGATGAAGGTCTTCCGCCGGATGACCCCGGGGGTCAACCCCGACATCGAGATCCACGAGGCCCTCACCCGCAGCGGCACCAGCAGCATCGCCGAGCTCTACGGCTGGGTGGAGCTGGCACCGTCCTCCCCCGACGGCGAGCCGCTCCAGCTGGCCATGCTGCAGCAGTTCCTGCGCACCGCCAGCGACGGCTGGGAGCTGGCCCTGTCCAGCGCCCGCAACCTGTTCGCCGAGGCCGACCTGCACGCCGACGAGGTCGGTGGCGACTTCGCGGGCGAGGCACACCGTCTCGGCGTGGCTGTCAGCGAGGTCCACGAGCTCCTGCGCGACCAGTTCGGGACCGGGCAGCTCGACGCCACCGCCACCGCCGAGGCCATGCGGCGGCGGCTGGCCGATGCCGTCACCGTCGTACCCGAGCTCGCCGCCCACACCGAGATCCTCGAGGAGGTCTTCTCCCGGGTGGCTGGTGCGTCCGGCGACGTCCAGCGCATCCACGGTGACCTGCACCTCGGCCAGACCCTGCGCACCTCCCTGGGCTGGAAGCTCGTCGACTTCGAGGGCGAGCCGGCCAAGCCGTTGGCCGAGCGGCGCCTCCCCGACTCGCCCTGGCGCGACGTCGCCGGCATGCTGCGCTCCTTCGACTACGCCGCCAAGTCGGTGGTCAAGGACCTGTACTCCTCCGACGAGCCGGGATCGCAGATCACCTATCGTGCCAAGGAGTGGCTGGCCCGCAACCGGACCGCTTTCCTCGAGGGGTACGTCGAGCGCCGGCAGGAGCGCGGCGAACCCGCGCTGACCCCGGCGGAGGAGGCCATCATCGACGCCTACGAGGCCGACAAGGCCGTCTACGAAGTGATCTACGAAGCCCGCAACCGCCCGACCTGGGTGGACATCCCCCTCCAGGCAATCGACCGAATCGGAGCCTCACGATGACCGAGCCCACGATCGGCGAGCTGGACATCCATCTCATCAACGAGGGTCGCCACGAGCAGCTCTGGCAGGCTCTCGGTGCCCACGCCATCGCAGGCGGGACGGCCTTCCGGGTGTGGGCGCCCGAGGCCCTCGAGGTCCAGGTGCGCGGCGACTTCAACAACTGGGACGGTGGCAGCAACCCGTTGACCCAGGTCGGCGGATCGGGGGTGTGGGAGGCGTTCGTGCCCGGCATCGGCTCGGGTGAGAGCTACAAGTTCCACATCCGCGGCGCCGACGGTGAGTGGCGTGACAAGGCCGACCCGATGGCCTTCCACACCGAGGTTCCCCCGGCGACGGCGTCTCGCGTGTTCGGGAGCACCCACGTGTGGACCGACGACGAGTGGATGACCGAACGTGCCGAGCAGACGCGGCCCGACCAGCAGCCGATGTCGGTCTACGAGGTGCACCTCGGCTCGTGGCGCAAGCACGAGAGCGGTGGCCCGCTCAGCTATGACGAGCTGGCCGAGCAGCTCACGGCGTACGTCACCGAGATGGGCTTCACGCACGTCGAGATGCTCCCGGTGATGGAGCACCCGTTCGGTGGCTCCTGGGGCTACCAGGTCACCTCCTACTACGCGCCGTCCTCGCGCTTCGGCGACCCCGACGGCTTCCGCCGGCTGGTCCAGGCGCTGCACAACGCCGGCATCGGCGTGATCGTCGACTGGGTGCCCGCACACTTCCCCAAGGACGAGTTCGCGCTGGCCCGCTTCGACGGCACCCCGCTCTACGAGGACCCGAACCCGAGTCGCGGGGAGCACCCCGACTGGGGCACCTACGTCTTCAACTTCGGCCGCAAGGAGGTCCGCAACTTCCTGGTCGCCAACGCGCTCTACTGGCTCGAGGAGTTCCACGTCGACGGCATCCGCGTCGACGCCGTGGCCTCGATGCTCTACCTCGACTACTCCCGCGAGGCCGGCGAGTGGCAGCCGAACGTGCACGGTGGGCGGGAGAACCTCGAGGCGGTGCACTTCCTCAAGGAGCTCAACGGCACCGTCTACAAGCGGGTCCCCGGCGCGATCACCATCGCGGAGGAGTCCACCTCCTGGCCGGGCGTGACCAAGTCGACCGACGCGGACGGTCTGGGCTTCGGCTTCAAGTGGAACATGGGCTGGATGCACGACAGCCTCGACTACATCGGGCGGGACCCCGTGCACCGCGGCTACCACCACCACCAGCTGACCTTCAGCATGGTCTACGCGTTCTCCGAGAACTACGTGCTCCCGATCAGCCACGACGAGGTCGTGCACGGCAAGGGATCGCTGCTGCGCAAGATGCCCGGCGACCGGTGGCAGCAGCTGGCCAACGTCCGCGCGTTCCTCTCGTGGCAGTGGGCCCACCCCGGCAAGCAGCTCATCTTCATGGGGCAGGAGTTCGCCCAGGACCAGGAGTGGGCCGAGCAGCGCTCCCTCGACTGGGGCCTGCTCGACGACCACGGCCACGGCGGTGTGCAGCGTCTGGTCGCCGACCTGAACTCCGTGTACGGCGACACGGCCGCGCTCTGGTCGCAGGACACCGCGCCGGAGGGCTTCCAGTGGATCGAGGCCGACGACGCCGCGCGCAACACGGTGGCGTTCGTGCGCTGGGGATCCGACGGGAGCGCGCTGGTCTGCGTGACCAACTTCTCGGCGATCCCGCACGAGGGATACCAGCTCGGCCTGCCGTTCGCCGGCGAGTGGAGCGAGATCATCAACACCGACGCCGAGATCTACGGCGGCTCCGGTGTCGGGAACCTCGGCACCGTGACCGCGCACGAGACCCCGCACGGCGGCCAGCCGGCGTCGGTCCGGCTCCGCGTGCCCCCACTCGGCACGCTGTGGCTCACCAGCCAGCGCCGCTGATCGTGCGCGCTTGAACGCCGGCCTGCTCGACGTGGCGGAGCGCGTCTGGCCGGTGCTGCTGTTCCTGGTGCTCATCCAGATAGTGGCCGACCTGTGCGACGACGCCGGGCTGTTCGACGTCTCCGCCCACGTCGCGGCCCGGGTCGCCGGCGGCAGCAGGATCGCGCTGTTCCTGCTGTTCACGGCGCTGGCGACGGTCTCGACGTGGGTGCTCAGCATCGACACGACAGCGGTGCTGCTCGCCCCGATCGGGCTCGCGATGGCCGCCGAGCTCGGGCTGAGCGCACTGCCGTTCGCGTTCGCCTCGATCTGGCTGGCCAACTCGGCCTCGCTGCTGCTGCCGGTGTCCAACCTGACCAACCTGCTGGCCCAGGACAAGCTCGGGCTGGGCGCCGCCGACTTCGTCCGCGAGACGTGGATCCCGCAGGTGGCCGTGCTGGTGGTCGTCATCGCGGTGCTGGTGGTCCGCCATCGGCGCGAGCTGCGTGGGTCCTATGCGGTGCCGCGCGGGCTTCCGTCGTACGACCCGGTGCTGCTGTGGCTCGCCGTCGTCGTGGTCGTGCTGATCGGTCCGGCGATCCTGCTCGGCCTGGCTGCCTGGGTGGTCGCCCTCGGTGCCTCCGTCGCGCTGGTCGCGGGTTTCGTCGTACGCCGGCCGCGGGTGGTGCATCCGGCCCGGCTCGTGCGGTTGGTCCCCTGGTCGGTGCTGGCGTTCGCGATCGCCCTCTTCGCCATCGTGGAGATCCTGGTCGAGCACAGCTCCGACCTGCTGGCGAGGGTCTTCGGCAGCGGGAGCTCCCTGGCCGACCTGGCCCAGCTCGCCGGTGTCTCCACCGGCCTGGCCAACGTGGTCAACAACCTGCCGGCCTACCTGGTCGTGGAGCCGTTCGCCGAGTCGCCGGCTCGCCTCGTCACGACGCTGGTCGCGGTGAACGTCGGGCCGATGCTGCTGGCCTGGGGCTCGCTGGCCAACCTGCTCTGGCTGCGCGCCTGCCGGACCCGCGGCCTGCAGATCTCGATGGTGCGGTTCGGCCTCGAGGGCCTGCTCGTCGTACCACTTGCCGTCGCCGCCGGAGTGCTCGCCGTGTGGCTCACCTAGTGCCCCACTAGGGTTGTCACCGTGTCCGCCGAAGTGTCCCCCGTCGCCCCCGGGATCGTCCGCGTCTCCTGGAGCACGGAGCTGCAGGAGCAGGGACTGCGCGCGTCGGCCGACGAGGTCCGTCGAGTCGTCGAGGAAGCGTTCGAGGGCGGCAGCACCCGCGTCGAGACCCACGTCGACCCCGATGACGAGACGGCCCAGCGGGTGGCCACCTTCGCGGGTCTGATGCGCGAGGGCGTCGCCCGCGGTGTCTCCGAGGAGTCGGACCGCATCGTCTATGCCCGGCTGGCCGATGACACCCCTGTCGAGGACCCCAAGGGTTTTCGCTCGCTGCTGAACTCCTTCCTCCCCCGCAAGCGCGCGATCAGCCAGCTGCTCGTCAGGTCCACCGACGGTCGCGTGCTGCTGTGCCAGCTCACCTACAAGCGCGACCTCGACCTGCCCGGCGGCGTGGTCGAGGTGAGCGAGTCCCCTCAGCTCGCGGTGGCCCGCGAGGTCGAGGAGGAGCTCGGGCTGACCATCGAGCCCGGTCCCCTGCTGCTCACCGACTGGCTGCCCCCGTGGGGCGGCTGGGACGACGCGATCTGCCTGGTCTTCGACGGCGGCGAGGTCGACCCGGGCGTGGTGGACACGATCGTGCGCCAGGAGCGGGAGATCCGCTCGGCCGGCTTCTTCACGATCGCCGAGGTCCGCGAGAAGTGCGCCGACTTCACCGCCCGGCGGATCGAGTCAGCTCTTCGGAACCTGTCCGACCGACCGGGCTCGTCGTACACCGAGAGCGGGCGGGGCCTCCCCGTCGACGGTCTCTGAGGCCCGTCAGTCCTCCTCGCGATCCTCCAGTGGCCGTGCGGCAATGGTCCGCCAGCCCGAGCGCAGCACCTTCTGCAGCATCTGCGCGTTGATCCACGCGGTGCCGGTCCACACGAGCACCCAGACGATCGCCACCGGCCAGGACAGGTCGCCGGCATCGGTCCCGACCGCGAACCCGATCGCCAGCCCGCCGTAGAAGGCCACCCAGAGCGCCAGCAGGCTCAGCGGTAGCGCGAGCACGACGAGCGCGACGTACCACGGAGCCGACCCCTCGATCAGCGTGAGCACCGCCATCGCGCCGACGGTCGTCACGTAGAGCTGCCCGAGCCCGGACAGCCGCATCGTCGGAAGCGTCGCGGCCGGCCCGTCGTTCATGGAGAACATCGTGACACGCGGCCCGGTCGAGGGCGCGGTCTCCGCTCGGTCAGAAGAGCGCCGACGCGAGGTTGCGGCGAGCCGTCATCACCCGCGGGTCGTCGTTGCCCACGGCCCCGAACAGGCCGATCAGGTGGGTCCGGGCAGCGTCGCGCTCGGCGGCCGTCGTACGCCGCACCAGGCCGATGAGCCGGTCGAAGGCGTCCTCCACGTGCCCGCCGAGCAGGTCCAGGTCGGCCACCAGGGTCTGGGCGTCGACGTCGTCCGGGTTCTCGGCCGCGGCCGCCCGGGCCTCGTTGAGGTCCACGCCGTCGGTGCGCTTGAGCAGGTTCGCCATCGCGAGGCCGGCTGCTGCCTCCGCGTCGGCCGGGTTGGCGGCGACCAGCTTCTGGTACTCCGCCACGGCGCCGTCGATGTCACCGCGTTCCAGGGCGTCCTGGGCCGGGAGGTAGCGCGGGTCCAGCTGCTCCTCCCCGGTCTCCTCGTCCACCGGTCCCGCGCCCGAGCGGGGCTGGTGTCGGCCGGTGAATCCGCTGGCGGTCAGCTGCTGCAGCACCTGCGTGATGGCCTGGCGCAGCTCATCGAGGGGGGCGTTGTTCTGGAGCAGCGGCATCGGTCGCCCCTGGGCGACGAGCACGACGAGCGGCACCGAGGGGATCTGCATCGCCTGGGCGATCTCCGGCGAGGTGTCGATGTCGACGCGGCCCAGCAGGAAGCGCCCCTCGAACTCGCTCGAGAGCGTCTGCATCGCGTCGGCGAGCTGCACGCTCTCCGGCGAGCGTCCCGGACTCTCGAAGGACAGCAGGACCGGAGCGGTCCGCGAACCCTCGAGCACCTCCTGGAAGTTCCGCTCCGTGAGCTGCACCACGTAGGCGGCGCTGGCGGCAGCACCGCCGTTGGCTCCCACTGGGGAAGATGCTGCAGATCCTTGCAATCCGGACAGATCGACCGCACCGGGTCGAGAAAAAGGCTGCTGACTCATGACTCCATCGTTTCAACTGGTCAATTTCCGCCACACACGCGGTCCGAGATGACGATACTGACTTCGTGGGGACGGGAGAATTGCGCGGGACACTTGTGCCTGCGTTTCCGCGGACTGTGCTCTGGTTGGTGGGATACACCGCCGCGAGCCTGCTGGGGCGTGCCGTCGTGGTCGGTCCCGACAAGATCGGGCTCGTCTGGCCCGCCGCCGGCATCGGGCTGATCTGGCTCGCCAGCAGCAACCGCCGTCTGCTCCCGGTCGATGTCACGCTGATGTCGGTTGCCACCGTCTTCGCGCTGGCGATCACCGAGGGCGGGTTCACCCGTTCGATTCTCTCGCTGATCGTGGTCCTGCAGACCCTGCTGGCGCTGTTCTTGCTGCGCCGCTACGTCCCCGACATCTGGGGAACCGGGGGGCGCGCACCCCTCAGCCGGCTCGGCCAGTTCGGCTGGGCCCTGGTCTCGGTCATCGGGGCTGCCGTGATCGCCCAGACGCTGCGCTATCTGGTCGGGTCCGTGTTCTTGTCCGGCGAGACACTGGAGATGCTCCTCGGGCGGGTCGGCCGCCAGGCCTCCGCGATGGCGACCCTCGGCATCTTCGGCCTGCTGCTGGGCGGCTGGATCACCGACCAGCGAGACCGAGGCCTGCCGATGGTGGGTCGCGTCAGGGCGAGTGACCTCGCGCAGCTGGCCGGCATCGAGGGTGTCGCGCTGCTGATCTTCGTCGGGTTCTGGCGCAACCCCGAGATCCCCACCACCTACATCCTGAGCCTGACCGTCGTCTGGGCCGCGCTGCGGTTCAACCCGCTGGTCACCGCAGCACACTGCGTGCTGATCGGCGTGGTGAGCGTGTGGATGACGATCGTCGGCTACGGCCCGATCGCCAACGTGCCCAACCCGACGACCCGGGCCCTGATCGCGCAGCTGTTCGTGGTCATCTTGATGGTCACGGGCCTGACGATCGCCCTGATCCGGCGACAGGTCGCCGACACGATCGGTCGGCTCGAGCAGTCCGAGGCGCACCTGGCCCTGCGCGCCGACGAGCTCGACCTGGTCATGTCGCACCTCGAGGACGGCGTCGCCATCATCGAGGAGGGTGGCGCGATCGTGCACACGAACACCGCCATCCGCACCGCCTTCGGGTCACGACCCGAGCAGAAGGTGGATCGCGTCGCCGACCCCGAGGATCGCGACGGTCAGGCGTTCCACCCCGACGGTCGCCCCCTCACCGAAGCCGAGAACCCGCTCCACCGCGCCCTGGCTGGCGAGACGATCGACCGCGAGGAGTACCACCACATCGACGGCGAGGGCGTCGCGCGCTGGCTGCAGATCTCCGCGTTCCCGATCCCCCACGCCGTGGACGCACCCAAGCGCGCCATGATCGTGCTCCGGGACACGACCGCGATCACCAACCACCGTGAGTCGCTGGTCTCCTTCGCCGGCACCGTCGCCCACGACCTCAACAACCCGCTCAGCGTGATCGACGGGTGGGCCGAGGCACTCGAGGAGGACTTCTCGAGGAGCGACGCCCCCGAGGCCAGGCTCGCCACCCCGATGGTCCAGCACATCCGCGCGAGCGTCCAGCAGGCCCGTGGCTTCATCCAGGACCTGCTGGCGCACACGGTCGCCCGCGACCAGGCCCTCGAGTGCGAGCCGATCGCGCTGCAGAACCTCGTCAAGCACATCGCCGGCACCCGCGACCGCCCCCGCAACGGTGGTGAGATCGTCGCCGGTGACCTGATCGACGTCTGGGCGGACAGGGTGCTCCTGCGCCAGGTGCTCGACAACCTGGTCGGCAACGCGTTCAAGTACGTCGAGCGTGGCACCATCCCTCGCGTGCTGATCGAGGCCGAGCGGCTCGATGACGGCTGGGCCCGGGTGAAGGTCCGCGACAACGGCATCGGGATTCCCGCCGGGCAGCGCGAACGCGTCTTCGACAGCTTCCACCGGGTGACCCCCGACGGCTACCAGGGCACCGGTCTCGGTCTGGCGATCTGCAAGCGGATCATCCAGCGCCACGGCGGCAACATCCGCGTGACCGAGAACCCCGACGGCGTCGGCAGCTGCTTCGAGTTCACCCTGCCCACCAACGCGGAAGCCCTGCAGCGCGCCACGATGATGTAGCCGGTCCCATCCTTCGGGGGCACGGCGACGAATGACGCCCGTGAGTCTCCTCGACGCCCGGGCCTGGGTCATGCAGAAGTCCGCTCCCCTGACGGTCCACTACGGGCGCGCGCTCCGGCTCGCCGGCCAGGACCTGCCGCCGCCGGTGTCGCTGCGGATCCCGACGCGGCACGGTCCGGTGCGTTGCCGGATCCATCGCCCACCCGGGATGCAGATGCCTGCCGTCCACGTCCACCTGCACGGTGGGGCGTTCATCATGCGACACCCGCGCATGGATGACTTCTTCGCACGGTTCCTCGTCGCCGAGGCCGGCGTCGCTGTGGTCGACGTCGACTACGACGTCGCTCCCCAGGTTCGCTACCCGGTGGCCCAGGAGCAGGCACACGACGTCACCGAGTTCCTGGTCGAGCGCGGGCACGAGCTCGAGCTGGACGGCGGCCGACTGGCCATCGGCGGCTTCAGCGCCGGCGGCAACCTCGCCGCCTCAGCCTGTCTGCAGGCCCGTGACCGGGGCACCTTCGAGGCCCGGTTCCTGCTCCTGGGAGTGCCCTCGCTGGACGTCGCCGAGGAGTACGCCGACAAGCGACCGGTCGGTTCGCCGATGCTGGGTGAAGGCATCCTCGACCTGGTGCGGGCGACGTACTTCAAGGATGCGGCCCGGCGGACCGAGCCGTATGCCTCGCCGCTGCGCGCCGAGAGCCTGGCGGGGCTACCGCCCACGCTGGTGGTGACCGGTGAGCGCGACCTGCTGCGCCGCGAGGGCGACGCGTTCGCCCGACGGCTCGCGGAGGACGGCGTCGCGGTCGACCACCGCGTGGTGACGGGCGCGGACCACTACTTCCTCACGCCGGAGAACGCCAGGACCGAGATGGGCGCGATGGCGCGTGCCCTGCGGGACGCACTGGACTGACAGCGCCGGGCTGACCCGCTCAGAAGCGAGCGGGCTCGCGGTACTCGCCCCACTCCTTGCGGAGGGCGTCGCAGATCTCGCCCAGGGTGGCCTCGGCCCGGCAGGCCTCCAGCATCGAGGGGATCATGTTGCGGTCCTCGCGGGCCGCGGCGAGCATCTCGTCGATCGCGGCGCTGATCGCGGCCTCGTCGCGGCCGGCCTTGCGGTCGGCGATGATCCGCACCTGCTCGAGCTCCACCTCGTGGGAGACGCGCATGATCTCGAGCTCGCTCGTCACGGACTCGTGCAGCACGTTGACGCCGACGACCTTCTTCTCGCGCTTCTCCAGCGCAATCTGGTAGGCGAACGCCGCGTCTGCGATCTCGGACATGAACCACCCGTCCTCGATGCCGCGCAGCAGACCCTGCGTGACGGGGTCCTCGCCGTTGCGGGCGGACTCCGCCAGCGCGTCGGTCTGGTCGTGCCGCAGCGACGAGCCACCCATCTCGAGGATCTTGTCGAAGATGGCGTTCGCCTCGGCCTCGATCCGGTCGGTGAGCGCCTCGACGTAGTAGGAGCCGCCGAGCGGGTCCGCCACGTTGATGACGCCGGTCTCCTCCATGATCACCTGCTGGGTCCGGAGCGCGATCTCCGCAGCCTGCTCGCTGGGCAGGGCGAGCGTCTCGTCGAGCGCGTTGGTGTGCAGCGAGTTGGTGCCACCGAGCACCGCGGCCAGCGCCTCGATGCCGGTGCGCACCACGTTGTTGTAGGGCTGCTGCGCGGTCAGCGAGACACCGGCGGTCTGCGTGTGGAACCGCATCCACTGCGCCTTCTCGGTCTTCGCGCCGTACACGTCGCGCACCCACCTCGCCCAGATCCGGCGGGCGGCGCGGAACTTCGCGATCTCCTCGAAGAAGTCCAGGTGGCTGTCGAAGAAGAAGCTCAGTCCGGGCGCGAAGCTGTCGATGTCGAGACCGCGGGAAAGGCCGAGCTCGATGTAGCCGAACCCGTCGGCCAGGGTGAACGCGAGCTCCTGCGCAGCCGTCGAGCCGGCCTCGCGGATGTGGTAGCCGGAGACGCTGAGCGGCTTGTACGCCGGGATGTTCTCCCCGCAGTACTCCATCAGGTCACCGATCAGCTTGAGGTGCGGCTCGGGTCCGAAGAGCCACTCCTTCTGGGCGATGTACTCCTTGAAGATGTCGGTCTGCAGGGTGCCGTTGAGCTTGGTGGTGTCGGCACCCTGGCGCTCCGCGGCGACGAGGTACATGCAGAACACGGGTACGGCGGGGCCGCTGATCGTCATCGACGTGGTGACCTCGTCGAGCGGGATCTCGTCGAACAGGATGTCCATGTCGGCGGCCGAGTCGATCGCGACACCGCAGTGCCCGACCTCACCGAGGCTGCGCGGGTCGTCGGAGTCGCGGCCCATCAGCGTCGGCATGTCGAACGCGACCGAGAGCCCGCCGCCACCGCGGTTGAGGATCATCTTGTAGCGCTCGTTGGTCTGCTGGGCGTTGCCGAAGCCGGCGAACTGCCGGATCGTCCACGTCCGGCCGCGGTAGCCCGTTGCGTAGAGCCCGCGGGTGTAGGGGAACTCGCCCGGCCACTCGGAGTCGTCGGTGCCGTAGGCCGGCTCGACCTCCATCTGCGACAGCGTCGTGAAGTCGGCCTCCCGCACCCTCGACTTGGAGTAGCGGTCCTGCCAGCGCTCGCGTGCGTTCATGCCTAGATAGTAGGACGTCCAACTAGTTTCGCCTAGCCGCGGATCCAGCGATAGACCTGACCGTCCCGGATCTCCACCTCGGTGGGCGGCTTCGGCGTGGGGTGATCGACCAGGTGCTCCAACACCTGGGTGCGGCCCCTGAGCTGGACCTTCCCGTCGCGGAAGTGCAGGTAGGGGTGCAGCAGCGGGCGCACCTCGGCCCAGTCCCGCCGGTCGACCAGGTCCCACACCCGCGCTGTCGGCTCGGGCAGCTCGGGCAGGTCGTGCAGCATCGCCGGCGTGCACATCCGCCAGGCGTCCACGACGAGCTCGCGCATCTCGTCCTCGCCCAGCGGCGGCAGGTGGGCGCAGACCCACTGGTAGCGCAGGTCGCGACCTGACGGGAGGAAGAACGTCTCCGGTGCGGAGGCGACCAGGCTGTCCCGCTCGGCCTTGGGGAACCCGAAGCCCATCGACTGCTCGTCCTTCGAGAACGCGACGAACACGATCTGCTTGACCTTCAGCTTCCAGTGCCCGCCGATCTGTCGCTCGTAGGCACGGGGCAGGGCCAGCCCGACCCGGCGTACGGCCTCGGCGTCGGTCATTGCTCGCTCACGGTGCAGTCGCTCAGAAGTCCCCGGCGGACTTGCGGATCGGGCGCAACAGCTCGGACAGCTGCTCCAGCCCCTCGTCGTCGAGGGCACCGAGCCCGAAGTCGGCGCCGACCAGCGCGGCCGTGGCCCGCTCGACCAGCGACCTGCCGCTCTCGGTGATCTCGGCAAGGACGCCGCGGCCGTCGTCCGGGTGCCGACGGCGTACGACGAGACCCGACGCCTCCAGCCGGTCGACGATCGAGGTCACCGAGGTCGGGTGCACCTGGAGCCGCTCCCCCATCTTGCCCAGGGGCAGCGACCCGCGGGAGGAGAACGAGAGCAGCACCAGCGCCTCGTAGCGCGCGAAGGTCAACCCGAACGGCTTCAGCAGCGCGTCGAGCCGGCCGATCACCAGCTGCTGCACGCGCATCAACGAGGTCACGGCATGCATCTGCGGAACACCGTCCCAGTGCGTGGCCCACTGGCGGGCCGCCTCGTCGATCGGGTCGAACGGCAGACCCTGCTGGGCTCGTTCGGGCGTTGCCATGCGCCGCACCTTACTCAGCGGTGGCCCACCGCGCGGACTCCTACGTCCGTCTGGCGAATCGCACGTCTCCGTTGGGCATCCGGCTGGCATCGAAGGTGTTGTCGTGGGCGCGGTGGTGGTGCCAGGAGCAGAGGAGTACGCCGTCCTTGAGGTCGGTCCTGCCTCCGTTGACCCAGGCTCTGCCCCAGTGGTGGGCCTCGCACCAGGCGGCGGGGATGGTGCAGCCCTCGGCGCGGCACTCCTTGTCGCGGATGATCATCGCCTTGCGCTGGGCGGGTTTGAAGAACCGGGAGGAGCGGCCGAGGTCGAGGACCTCGGACTTCCCACCCAGGACGGCCGGGATGATGTTCGCGGTGCACGCCAGGCGGCGTACCTCGCCGGCGGTGAGCTTGTCGGCCGGGCCGAGGTCACCGGTGCCGAGGTCCTTGCGCAGCTCCTCGAGGCTGATGGTGACGATCACCGTGGTCGCATCCCCACCGTGGACCGGCATCCGCTTCGGGTCGATCGCCTCCAGCAGCGTGGCGAACGCCTGGCCGCGCTTGCGGGCGATCGGGATCCGATCACCCTCGCCCGTCCCGTGGTGGCGAGGTGAGGTGTAGGCCTCGAGGTAGGTGTTCAACCGGGTCGCGACACCGTCGGGGACGTTGATCGTGATCCTGGTGGTGCCATCACCCATCCGCTTGCTGACCAGGCTGGTCTTGCGCTCCGCCCTGCGCCTCTTCGGCTGCGAGCTGTTCGGCGTCGTGCTGGTCGGCGATCTCCGGGTGCCACCACCTCGAGGATCCGGCGGCCCAGCCACTTCAGCTCCCGTGGCCCGAAGTGCGCGGCCTGCTCCACCAGGTGGGCCTCGGCCTTCGCGAGGACCTCCGCGCCGACCTTCTCCACCGGCAGCTCATCCAGCGCATGGGTGATCACCTGCGCCTGCGCGACGTTGACCTCGCCCCGACCCAGACCGTCAGCGACCTGGCTCCAGCGACGCTCCAGTGCCAGACCCAGAGCCAGGTCGCGACGGTTCGACCCGGCATCGGTGCGGGTGTGGTGAGTGACCAGCGCAGCCACGTCCCGGGCACCCTCATCCAGAGCCACGTCATCGGCCACCGCCATCACCCGCAGCTTCAACGCGGAGACCTGCGCCTCGACCCGGGTCAGCTCCAAAAGAGCCGCCTTCTTGTCAGCCGGCGCCATGAAGACGGCCTCGACATCGAGGGTCTCCTTCAACGCAGACCTCGATCGAGGCCACACAGGACAGCACCGGGTGCACCTGATCGAACGTCGAGCTCACCCCGCACCTCCTGCACCGACGACGGACCAATGGGTCTCACGTGTCGATGCAGCGCGCCTGTGAGTAGCGAACCTCGCGGTCCGGGCCGATCCCTCAGCATCACTATTGGATCGAACTTGTGTTCGATTCTACAGGCTTATACCCCACGACGCAAGGTGGCGGTTGAGAACTTCTCGACGAGTTTCCCTGGAGCGAGGTGGCGGGAGGGTCGTACGTCGGTTCGTAGAGCATGGTCGGTGCCGCCGGTGAACGTGCCCGGCGAGGTGCGATCTGGCCAATGGCCGGGACCCGTACAGCGGGCGCATCCGGGCGCAGTAGTCTCCCCCGGGAGCCCACCACAGCCTCGAGGAGAGTTCGTGCCTGCGAAGAACGTCGACGTGAAGCCGCTGCAGAAGGTCCTGATCGCCAACCGGGGCGAGATCGCCGTCCGGGTGATCCGGGCGTGCAAGGACGCAGGCATCGGCAGCGTCGCGGTGTACGCCGAGCCCGACCGGGACGCGCTGTTCGTCCGCCTGGCCGACGAGGCCCACTCGCTGGAGGGGGCCACCCCGGCCGACTCCTACCTCGACATCGGCAAGATCGTCGCCGTCGCGGAGAAGTCCGGCGCCGACTCGGTGCACCCCGGCTACGGCTTCCTCGCCGAGAACCGCGACTTCGCCCAGGCCGTCATCGACGCCGGGCTCGTCTGGATCGGCCCGCCGCCCGAGGCGATCGAGAACCTCGGCGACAAGGCGAAGGCCAAGCACATCGCCGAGAAGGCCAACGCCCCGCTGGCCCCCGGCACCAAGGACCCGGTCGAGGACGCCGACGAGATCGTGGCGTTCGCGAAGGAGAACGGCCTGCCGGTCGCCATCAAGGCCGTCTTCGGTGGCGGCGGTCGCGGCCTGAAGGTCGCCCGCACGATCGAGGAGATCCCCGACGCGTTCGAGTCCGCGGTCCGCGAGGCCGTCAGCGCCTTCGGCCGCGGCGAGTGCCTGGTGGAGAAGTTCCTCGACAAGCCGCGCCACGTCGAGACCCAGTGCCTCGCCGACCAGCACGGCAACGTGGTCGTCGGTCTCCACCCGCGACTGCTCGCTGCAGCGCCGCAACCAGAAGCTCGTCGAGGAGGCCCCCGCGCCGTTCCTCACCGACGACCAGGTCGGCCGGCTCTACGAGAGCTCCAAGGCCATCCTGCGCGAGGCGAAGTACGTCGGCGCCGGCACCTGCGAGTTCCTGATCGCCCAGGACGGCACCATCTCGTTCCTCGAGGTGAACACCCGCCTGCAGGTCGAGCACTGCGTCTCCGAGGAGGTCACCGGGCTCGACCTCGTCCGCGAGATGTTCCGGATCGCTGCCGGCGAGGAGCTCGGGTACGACGACCCGAAGATCTCCGGCCACTCCATCGAGTTCCGCATCAACGCCGAGGACGGCGGCGCCAACTTCATGCCGGCGCCCGGCACGCTGACCAAGTGGGCCCCGCCCAGCGGCCCCGGCATCCGACTGGACGGCGGCTACGAGGAGGGCGAGACCATCCCCGGCGCCTTCGACTCCCTGATCGCCAAGCTGATCGTCACCGGCCGGGACCGCACCCAGGCCCTCGAGCGCTCACGCCGCGCGCTGTCGGAGTTCGTCGTGGACGGCATGCCGACGGTGATCCCCTTCCACGCGGCGGTCGTCTCCGATCCGGCGTTCATCGGCACCCCGGTGGACAGCCCCGAGGAGTTCCAGGTCTACACGCAGTGGATCGAGACGGACTTCGACAACCAGATCACGCCGTACGCCGGCGACTCGGCCGATGCGGCCGAACCCGACGAGCGCAACAAGGTGACCGTCGAGGTCGGCGGTCGGCGCCTCGAGGTCGTCCTCCCCTCCGGCCTGGCCGCGATCGGCGGCGGCGCTGGGGGTGGCGGGAAGAAGGCCAAGCGCTCCGCCGGCAAGAAGGCCGGCGCTGCCGCCTCCGGTGACTCCGTGGCCTCCCCGATGCAGGGAACGATCGTCAAGGTCACCGTCGAGGAGGGCGCGACCGTCGCGGAGGGCGACGTCATCGTCGTGCTCGAGGCGATGAAGATGGAGCAGCCCATCAAGGCTCACAAGGCCGGCACCGTCACCGGCCTCAAGGCCGAGGTCGGCTCGGGTGTGACCAACGGCGAGATCATCTGCGAGATCAAGGACGCGGAGTAGCCCGGTAGAGGTCCCTCAGCAGGGAGACCTCGGCGCCGTGGTGGATCACCTCACGGTTGATGTGCAGCACGAGCTCGGAGAACGGATGCTCGGCGTAGGGTCCCTCGGCCGGACCGCACGCTCGCTGCAGGCCGTCCTCGCCCAGGCCCTTGACCCCCGCGATCCACCGGGCGTAGCCGTCGTCGAGCTGTTCCAGCGCCTGCGCGGCGGTGCCCGCGTAGGCGAAGTCCGGATAGCTGATCTCCGGCCCCCCGAAGTGTGAGTGGTTGCGCTCGCCGAAGACGCCGACCACGATGTGCGCCAGCCGCCAGGCGATGGTCGTGACCGGCGGCGGATCGGGCTCCGGCATCGCGAAGTCGCACCGGAACTCCCCGGTGCCCGCCTGGAGCTGGGCATTCCCCTCGCCCTCGCGGCGCACGTTCCAGCAGCCGGCCACCGGCTCCCAGAAGTACTCCTCGTCGGTCAGCCCGTCGAACCTCGGCCTGAGGTGGTTGGTCCAGTGCCACTCGAGCTGGTCGTGGAGCTGGGTGTTCCAGGAGATCTCGATCGTCATCACCCCACCGTGCCACCGGCCACCGACAACCCGCGAGACCCAGGACGTCATACGCTCCCGTCGCCATGGCGACCACTTCGGATGACGTCCGCGAACCCGCCCTCAGCGCTCGATGCCCGGCGCCGGGCGTCGCTGGGGGTGCAGGTTTCCCCGGCCGACCGGGGAATCCGGTCGTTGTAGGCCGTTGCAACACCCGACAACGACCGGGATCGGCCGACAACCCCACCCGCTTTGTCCCCCTGAGGCCGTACGACGGAGTCCCCGCCTAGGGCAGGCCGGGGTGGTTCTTGGCCAGGAACGGGAGCAGCACCCGCTTGGGCATCAGGTGCGCGAACGCCGCCCCGGCGCGGTTCGCGAAGCCGGGGATCACCACCAACGTGCCCTTGTCCATGCCGTCGACCGCGGCCTTGGCGACGTCGGTCGCCGGCACCCACATGAACGCGGGCAGTGAGTCCTCGGCCTCGTCCTTGGCGAAGCCGGCGGCCTCGCCGAACCCGGTGTCGACCGGGCCGGGGCAGAGCACGGTGACCGTCACGCCGGTCTCCTTCAGCTCGGCGGAGAGGCTGCGCGTGTAGGAGAGGACGAACGCCTTGGCCGCGCCGTACGACGCCTGGCCGGGCAGTGGCTGGAAGGCCGCGGTCGAGGCCACGTTGAGCACGGCGCCACTGCCCCACTCGACCATCCCCGGCAGGAAGCGGCTGCACAGGTCGGCGACGGCGGCCACGTCGACCTCGATCAGGGACACCTCGTCCTCGGGGTCGCTGCGGTGCACCGGGCCGAGCGTCGAGAAGCCGGCGTTGTTCACCAGGATCTGCGGCGTCAGGCCGCGCGACTCGAGCTCGGGAAGCAGGCCTGCGCGGGCATCCCGGTCCCCCAGATCGACTGGTACGACGTGGGCGGTGGTCGGCAGCTCGTCCGCCAGCGCCTGCAGCTTGTCGGCCGACCGCGCGACGAGCACCAGCTCGTGCCCGCGGCGCGACAGCTCGCGGGCGATCTCGGCCCCGATGCCGCTCGAGGCACCGGTGATCACGGCGACGTGGGCAGGTTTCGGCGCAGGCAGGCTCATGGCCCGCAGCCTAGGCCGGTATGACGCCCACCGCTCAGGCTTCGTCCACCCAGAGGTTGTCGTGGTAGCTCATGAACTCCTCCCGCTCGGCCGCGGTCAGGCTCTCCCCCGCGGCCTGCCGGGCCAGGCCCTCGAAGTACCCCTCACGCGGAGCACCCGGCGCGAAGTGGAGCAGCATCGAGGCCTCGGCGCCCGACTCGTTGCGGAAGCCGTGCAGGCCGCCGGGTGGGACGTGCAGATAGTCGCCCGGGTGCGCCTTCCTCCAGCCGGTGCCGTCGTAGACGGTGACCTCGCCCGACAGCACGTAGAACGACTCGGCGAGCGTGCGGTGGAAGTGCGGGCTCGGGCCGCTGACCGCCGGGGAGAACTCCCACCGGTAGAGGCCGAACAGGCCGTCGGTGCCGGCCCCGGTCGAGAGGTAGTGCACCCGGTTGCCGTTGGGATAGACGAGGTCGGGTACGGCGCTCCCGGGGCGGAGACTGGCGCTGACCTCACCGGTTTCCCCGGTGTAACGCGGAGGTGGATATGACATGTCCCCATCGTCCCCCGAAAGTGCTCTTCGGGGCAGGTTGAGCGGCTATGTGCGGGTGTACTGAGGAGTAGATATCGGCGTGATGAAGCCCACGTGAAAAACGTGAGGTGGATTTCAGGTTTGCGAGGCGAACATGAGAGACTCCTCATATGACGCAGCTACCCCCCACCACGCTGACCCATGACCACGCGACCCCCGAGCAGGGGCTCACTCTCGCGGACCGTCTGACCGAGGGCGAGGAGTTCGCCGTCACCTTCGGCGGACAGGGCGCGGACTGGTTCGCGACCCTCTCCGAGCTGGCCAACGAGCACGCCGACACCTCCCGGGTGGCCCACCTGGTCGAGGAGTCCGGTCGGCTCGTCGCCCCCGTGGCCGCGGAGCTTGCCGCCGCACTGCCCCGCCCGTTCGAGCCGCAGCTGTGGCTGACCGCGGAGAACGCCCCTACCCGCGCGGACACCGCCGTCCCGGCGCTCTGCATGCCCGGCGTGCTGCTCAGCCAGCTCGCCACCCTCGACCTGCTCACCGACGAGGGCCTCGACCTCATCCGGACCGCTCCGATCGCCTCGGTCGGCCACTCCCAGGGCATCATCGGCGTCGCGGCGCTCGCCGGACGCCGTGAGGACAACGGCGCCAGCGACGTCCAGCTGATGGCGATCGCCCGGCTGATCGGTGCGGCCGCCTCGATCGTCGGCCGACGCGCCGGGCTCGTGCCGCACGGCGAGGACTCCCCGATGCTGGCCATCAGCGGCGCCACCCTCGCCGAGGTGCGCGACCTGGTCGCCCAGGTGTCGGAGGACGGCGACGCCGCCACCGTCGCGGCCATCAACGGTCCGCGCCGCGTGGTCGTCAGCGGCACCACCGACGCGCTTCGCCGGCTGCGCACCGCGATCGAGAAGCGTGCCGCCGCCGATGCCGCCGAGATCGAGGCGAAGACGCGCGGTGGGCGCGCGTTCGCCCCGACCGTCGAGTCCATCGAGGTCGCCCTCGGCTTCCACCACCCCGCCCTCGCACCGGCCGTCGCCATGGCCCGCGACTGGGCCGTGGCCTGTGGCCTCGACGCCGGGCTGACCGAGCACCTCGCCCACGCGATCTGCGTGGAGACCGTGGACTGGCCCCGCGAGCTCGCCGACGCCGTCGGCCCGAACACGCGCTGGGTCGTCGACCTCGGTCCCGCCGACCTCTCCGCCAACATGACCGGCCGGGCGCTGCGCGGCCGTGGCGTCACCGTCATCCCCGCTGCCACGAGCAAGGGCCGCGACCAGCTCTTCACCACCGGCGTCTCCGTGCCCCGGGCGGCCGACTGGTCGGCGTACGCCCCCCGGCTGATCGACCGCGGCCCAGGGATCGGCAGCGGCAAGCCAGTCGTCGACACCGCCTTCACCCGGCTGACCGGCAAGTCGCCGATCCTGCTCGCCGGGATGACCCCGACCACCGTCGACCCCGAGATCGTCGCCGCTGCCGCCAACGCCGGCCACTGGGCCGAGCTCGCCGGTGGTGGCCAGGTCACCGAGGAGATCTTCGCGGGCAACATGGCCCGCCTCAGCGACCTCCTCGACGAG
Organism: uncultured Actinomycetota bacterium; assembly: GCA_963782305.1. Lineage (GTDB taxonomy): Bacteria > Actinomycetota > Actinomycetes > Propionibacteriales > Nocardioidaceae > Marmoricola. Next base: position 123,171 of record CAWAJJ010000006.1, read on the forward strand.
GGCCGCACCGCCCAGTTCAACACCCTCTTCCTGGACCCCTACCTGTGGAAGCTGCAGGTCGGTGGCCAGCGCCTCGTGCAGAAGGCCCGCCTCGCGGGTGCGCCGCTCGACGGCCTGGTGATCAGCGCCGGCATCCCGGAGACCGAGGACGCCGTCGCCATCATCGAGGACCTGCACGAGTCCGGCATCAGCCACGTCGTGTTCAAGCCCGGCACCGTGAAGCAGATCAAGCAGGTCCTGGCCATCGCCCGCGAGGTCGACACCACCGTCATCGCCCACATCGAGGGCGGCGTCGCAGGTGGACACCACTCGTGGGAGGACCTCGACGAGCTCCTGCTCGCGACCTACCCGCAGCTGCGCTCGGTCGAGAACCTCGTCGTCTGCGTCGGCGGCGGCATCGGTACGCCGGACCGCGCGGTCGACTACCTCACCGGCGCCTGGGCGACCTCGCACGGCGAGACCGCCATGCCCGTGGACGGTGTGCTCATCGGCACCGCTGCCATGGCCACCAAGGAGGCCACCACCTCCGCTGCCGTCAAGCAGCTCCTCGTCGAGACCCCCGGCATCACCACCTCCGTCAACGGCGGCTGGGTCGGTGCCGGCCGCAGCGACGGCAACGTCACCTCCGGCCGTAGCCAGCTCGGTGCCGACATCCACGAGATCGACAACGCGGCCTCGCGCTGCGGTCGCATCCTCGACCAGGTCGCCGGTGACCTGGAGGCAGCCACCGAGCGCAAGGACGAGCTCGTCGCAGCGATGTCCGGCACGGCCAAGCCCTACTTCGGCGACGTCGCCGAGATGACCTACGAGCAGTGGCTGCGCCGCTACGTCGAGCTCTCCGGCCCTTCCGCCGGCGACTCGATCACCGGCGACGACACCGTCGCCTGGCTCGACGTCACCTTCCGCGACCGCTTCGAGGAGATGCTCGACCGCGCCCTCGCTCGCGTGCACCCCGAGACCTCGGGTGCGATCGACCGTCTGGACGCCGACCTCGAGGCACCCTCCGCCGCCATCGACGCGCTCGTGGCGAGCTACCCCGAGGCCACCGCCTGCCTGCTGCACCCCGCCGACGTGCTCTTCTTCCTGGAGATCTGCCGCCGCCCGGGCAAGCCGGTCAACTTCGTTCCCGTGATCGACGCCGACGTACGCCGCTGGTGGCGCTCCGACTCGCTGTGGCAGGCCCACGACGAGGCGTACGGCGCCGACCAGGTCATCGTCATCCCCGGCCCGGTGGCCGTGGGCGGGATCACCGTGGTGGACGAGCCGGTCGCCGACCTGCTCGACCGGTTCGAGGCCGCCATCGTGGCCGACCTCACCGGCAGCCCGGTGCTCGCCGCTGCGAGCCGGACCACCGTCGGCCCGGACAGCACCGTGCTCGACGCCGCCCTCGCCTCACCCGACGTGGTGTGGGCCGGACGCGTCGTACCGAACCCGCTGCGCCGCCTGGCCGGCACCCCGTTCGACGTCCAGCTCGAGGGTGACGACACCGCAGTCCTTCGGGTGCCCATGACCCGGGGTGACCTGGCACTGCACATCGACCTCTCCGGGATCGCGAGCGGTCGTCTCCCCGTCATCTCGGACGACGCCGCTGCCCGGTCGATGGGCGACCTGCTGGCGCTCACCGGTGGTGGCACCCTTCCCGAGGTCGTCGACGGCACCGCCGTCCTGGAGACCACCTGGACCCCGCACCTGGCCGCCGACCACGTCGGCGTCACCAACCCGGGCCGGACGCGTCGCGGTGACGCCATCGCCGACCCGCAGCAGCAGGCCGTCCCCGACGCCCTCGTCGGCCTGACCTGGCCCGCCGTCTTCGCCAGCATCGGCGCCGTGGAGGGGCTCCTCGACCTCGTGCACCTCGACCACCGCATCGAGATGGCCGGCTCCCTGCCGACCGAGCCGACGGACCTGACCATCGCCGCCACGCGCGGCAGCGTCTCCGACACCACCGCCGGGCACGTCATCACCGTCGATGTCACGATCAGCGCGGGCGACACCCTGGTGGCCTCGCTGACCGAGCGCTTCATGGTGCGCGGCCGCGTCGGTAGCGAGGACCTGGCCGCACCGGCCCCCTTGGCGCCCGACGCCGAGGAGAAGCCCCGGGCGCGCCTGGACCGCTTCAAGGTCACCGCTCCGCACCACATGGGCGCCTTCGCGGCGGTCAGTGGCGACCACAACCCGCTGCACACCGAGGACGCCGCCGCCCGCCTGGCGGGCTTCGACGGCCCGATCGTGCACGGCATGTGGCTCTCGGCAGTGGCGCAGCGCGCCGCTGCCTCGGTCGGCGCGACGCACCACCCGCGCCCGATCCGCAGCTGGCTGACCCGCTGGGTCGCCCCGCTGCTGCCCACCGCAGAGGTGGAGATCACCGTCGAGCGCACCGGTGTCCGTGGGGGCGACACCGTTGTCGAGGTGACCTGCCGCGCGGACGGCGAGCTCGCGATGGTCGCCCAGGCGGTTGTCGCGGCTCCTCGCACGACGTACGCCTTCCCCGGCCAGGGCATCCAGAGCCAGGGCATGGGACTGGAGGCGCGTACCCGTTCGGCCGCGGCCCGCAAGGCCTGGGACCGCGCGGACAAGCACACCCGCGACGCGCTCGGGTTCTCCATCCTCGCGGTCGTCCGGGACAACCCGACCGAGCTCTGGGCCGACGGTGAGCTGCACCGCCACCCCGACGGCGTGCTCTTCCTGACCCAGTTCACCCAGGTCGCCATGGCGACCCTCGCGGTGGCCCAGGTCGCGGAGATGCGCGAGGAGGGCATCTTCGTCGAGAACGCCATCACCTGTGGCCACTCGGTCGGCGAGTACAACGCCCTCGCCGCCGTTACCGGCATCCTGCCCCTCGAGGCACTGCTGGAGATCGTGTTCCGTCGCGGCATGGCCATGCACCACCTGGTCCCGCGCGACAAGCACGGCCGGAGCAACTACCGGCTCGCCGCGATCCGTCCCTCGCAGGCTGACCTCGAGGACGACGAGGTCGCCGACTTCGTCGCCGGGCTCGCGGAGTCCACCGGTGAGTTCATCCAGATCGTCAACTACAACCTGCGTGGCTCGCAGTACGCCATCGCCGGCACGGTCAAGGCCCTCGAGGCGCTGGAAGAGGCCATCGAGGAGCGTCGCGCACGGGTCGGCGGCAAGCCTGCCTTCATCCTGGTGCCCGGCATCGACGTGCCCTTCCACTCCTCGGAGCTGCACGCCGGCGTCGACGACTTCCGTCAGCGCCTGGACGACCTGCTGCCCGAGACGATCGACCCGTCGGTCCTGATCGGCCGCTACATCCCCAACCTGGTGCCGCGGCTGTTCACCCTCGACCGGGCCTACGTCCAGGAGGTCTCCGACCTCGTCGACTCGCCCCTCCTCAAGCCGGTGCTCGCCGACTGGGCGACCTGGGAGGCCGACCCGGCCCGCCTCGGTCGCACCCTGCTGATCGAGCTGCTGGCCTGGCAGTTCGCCAGCCCGGTGCGCTGGATCGAGACCCAGGACCTGCTGTTCGGCTCGCCCGAGCAGGGTGGCCTCGGCATGGAGCAGTTCGTGGAGGTCGGCGTCGCCAACGCGCCGACCCTGGCCAACCTGGCCTCGCAGACGACCCGGCTTCCGTCGTACGACGGGATCGCGCCGAAGATCGTGAACTCCTCGCGTGACGCGGCCGTCGTCTTCGCCACCGACAGCCCGATGCCCGACGACGAGCCCGAGGACGAGCAGGAGACCGAAGAGGTCTCGACAGGCTCAACCGAGGGTGCTTCCGAGCCTGTCGAAGCCAAGGCCGCCGCTCCTGCCGCACCCGTGGCCGCAGCGGGCGCCGAGCGTCCTGCGGACCTGTCCTACACCGCCGCGGACGCCACCAAGACCCTGGCCGCCCTGCGGACCAAGGTGCGTCCCGACCAGATCGGCTCCGCCGACACGATCGAGGCGCTGTGCGACGGCGTCTCCTCGCGCCGCAACCAGCTGCTCGTCGACCTCGGTGCCGAGCTCTCGCTCGGTGCGATCGACGGGGCGGCCGAAGCCGACTGGACCGGGCTCTCCGCCACGGTGACCAAGCTGGCCCGCACCTACTCCGCCTTCGGACCGGTGCTGACCGAGGCCATCAGCGAGCAGCTGCGGAAGTTCGCCGGCGCCGCCGGCAGCAAGTCCGCCGCGATCGGTGACCGGGTGCGCGACACCTGGCAGCTCGGCCCCGGCTGGGTCTCGCACGTGTCCGCCGAGCTGGCCGCGGGTCTCCGCGACGGCTCGTCGACGCGGGGCGGCTCGCTCGGCTACGAGATGGACCTCAGCGACCTGAACGCTGTCGTGGACCACGCGGTCCAGGCCGTCGGCTCCGCCCAGGGTGTCTCCGTGAGCATGCCCGCCGCCGCCGGTGGCGAGGGTGGCACGGTCGACTCCGCTGCGCTCGACGAGCTCAGCGACACCATCACCGGGCGCGACGGGGTGCTCGCCTCCACGGCGCGCCACCTGCTCAACAAGCTCGGCCTGCACGAGCCCGCTGCCGAGGAGACCGAGGACCTCGACGCCGAGCTGGTCAAGCTCGTCGAGGCCGAGCTCGGCTCGGACTGGGCCCGCAAGGTGTCGCCGTCGTTCGACGCACGCCGCGCGGTCCTGCTCGACGACCGCTGGGCCTCGGTCCGTGAGGACTTCGCCCGCGTCTGGATCGGTGACGACTCCGCCCGCGAGCGCAGCTTCCTCGGCCTCGACGAGGCCGCCAAGGGCCAGGCCCGCTGGTGGCTGGATCGCGCCAGGGACGAGAAGCGCACCGACCTGACGTCCTTCTACGACGACGCGATCTCGGCGTCCGAGGGCGACCGCGAGTGGGCCGACGACGTCGCTGTCGTGACCGGTGCTGCTCCCGGCTCGATCGCCGGCGCGGTCGTGGGCGACCTGCTCCGCGGCGGTGCCACGGTCGTGGCGACCACCTCACGGCTCGACGCCGAGCGACTCGCGTTCTTCCGCGGCCTCTACCGCGACCACGCGTCGACCGGTGCCACCCTGTGGGTGCTGCCGGCCAACCTGGCGTCGTACGGCGACGTCGACGCGCTCGTCGACTGGATCACCTCCCCGGTGGTCGAGTCGGCCGGTGGCCAGAACACCGAGCTCCGGCCCGGCCTCTCGCCGACGCTGGTCTTCCCGTTCGCCGCGCCCGCGGTGCAGGGGACGGCGGCCGACGCCGGCCCGCGCGCCGAGGTCGAGTTCCGCGTCCTGCTCTGGGGCGTCGAGCGCCTGGTGACCGGCCTGGCCACCCACGGCGCCGACCACAAGCTCGGCCAGCGGGTGCACGTCGTGCTCCCGGGCTCACCGAACCGTGGCCGTTTCGGGGGCGACGGTGCGTACGGCGAGGCCAAGGCAGCGTTCGACGCGTTCGTGACCCGCTGGAACGCCGAGAAGGAGTGGGCGAAGCGGGTCTCGTTCGCCCACGCCCACATCGGCTGGGTGCGCGGCACCGGCCTGATGGGTCACAACGACCCGTTGGTCGACGCCGTCACCGAGGCCGGGGTCCGCACGTGGTCCCCGCAGGAGATGGCTGCCGAGCTGCTCGAGCTGTGCAGCGCCGACTCCCGTGAGGCCGCCGCGACCGCCCCGATCGAGGCGGACCTGACCGGCGGGCTCGGCGAGGCCGACCTCGACCTGGCCGAGCTGGCCCGCGAGGCTCGTGAGGCGGCCGAGGTTTCGACAGGCTCAACCGACGGGGCTTCGGCCGAGGAGGACTCGGACCAGCTGCTGGCGCTGACCCACCCGGCCGGCTACGGCACCGTCCAGCCGACGATGGACTGGCCGGAGCTGACGGCCCGCCCCGAGGACCTGGTGGTCATCGTGGGCGCCGGCGAGGTCGGCCCGGTCGGCTCGTCGCGGACCCGCTTCGAGCTCGAGGTCGAGGACCACCTGTCCCCGGCCGGCGTGATCGAGCTCGCGTGGACCACCGGCCTGATCGTGTGGGAGAACGAGCCGGTCGCCGGCTGGCACGACGTGAAGAGCGGCGAGCCGCTGAGCGAGGCCCAGGTCGTCGAGCAGTACGGCGAGCAGGTCGAGTCCAGCGTCGGCATCCGCAGCTACCGCGACGACGGCGCGCTCATCGACGGCACCGCGCCGCTGATGGTGCCGGTGTTCCTCGAGGAGGACACCTCGTTCGTCGTACGCACCAAGGACGAGGCGGACGCGATGGTCGAGGCCTCGCCGAAGCACACCCGCATCGCCCCGACCGAGGACGGCGACTGGCTGGTCACCCGACTGGCCGGCAGCGAGATCCGCGTGCCGCGCAGGTTCAAGCTGTCGCGCTTCGTGGGTGCGCAGATCCCCGACGGGTTCGACCCGAAGGTGTGGGGCCTGGGCTCGATGACGGAGTCGACGGACCGCCTCGCGGCCTGGAACCTCGTCGCGACGGTGGATGCGTTCATCTCCTCGGGCTTCGAGCCCGCCGAGCTGCTGCGCTGGATCCACCCGACCAAGTTCGCGAACACCCAGGGCACCGGCATCGGCGGCATGCAGTCCACCCGCAAGATGTACGTCGACGCGCTGCTCGGTGAGCAGCCGCCGAACGACGTCCTGCAGGAGGCGCTGCCGAACGTGATCGCGGCGCACACCGTGCAGTCCTACCTCGGTGGGTACGGCTCGATGGTGCACCCGGTCGCCGCCTGCGCGACCGCCGCGGTCAGCCTCGAGGAGGGCGTCGACAAGATCCGCCTCGACAAGGCCAGCGTGGTCGTCACCGGCGGGTTCGACGACCTCGGCATCGAGGGCATCCTCGGCTTCGGCAACATGAGCGCCACCGCCGACACCGCCGAGATGCTCGCCAAGGGCATCGAGGAGCGCCACGTGTGCCGGCCCAACGACCGTCGCCGTGGCGGGTTCGTCGAGGGCCAGGGCGGCGGGACCGTCGTACTGGCTCGCGGTGACGTGGCCGCGGAGCTCGGGCTGCCCGTGCTCGCGGTGGTGGCGTACGCCGGCTCCTTCGCCGACGGCATCCACACCTCCATCCCTGCCCCGGGACTCGGTGCCCTGGGCGCCGGCATCGGTGGCGTGGACTCGCCGCTCGCCAAGGGCCTGGCCTCGGTCGGCCTGGGCGCCGACGACGTGGCCGTGGTGTCGAAGCACGACACCTCGACCGCGGCCAACGACCCCAACGAGTCGACCCTGCACGAGAAGCTCGCGGGGGCGCTGGGCCGGACCGAGGGCTCGCCACTCTTCGTGGTCAGCCAGAAGTCGCTGACCGGTCACGCCAAGGGTGGCGCCGCCGCCTTCCAGCTGATCGGGCTGTGCCAGATGCTGGCCTCCGGGATGGTTCCGCCCAACCGTGGCCTGGACTGCGTCGACGAGGCGCTGGCCGAGAACAAGCACCTGGTGTGGCTGCGCGAGTCGCTGCAGACCGGTCCCTTCCGGGCCGGCCTGCTGACCAGCCTCGGCTTCGGCCACGTGTCCGCGATGGTCGCGGTGGCGCACCCCGGTGCGTTCGTCGCGGCACTCTCCCCGGAGCAGCGCGAGACCTGGCTGCAGGCGGCCACGGCTCGCCTGGTCGCCGGTGAGGCCCGTCGCCTGGACGCGATGTGCGGTGGTGACCCGCTCTACCGCAAGCCGGAGCAGCGTCGCTTCGCGGACAGCTCGCTGGCCCTCACCAAGGCCGACGAGAGCGCGATGCTCACCGACCCGCAGGCTCGCCTCGGGGCGGACGGTGTCTACGCCCGGACAGCTCGGTGAGCGAGCGGCTCTCAGGCCCGCTCGACCCGGGGACAGTGCCGAGCGATGCGGCGGCAGTGGGCGTCGACGTGGTCGGGATCTCCGCCTTCGCCGAGCAGCTCGCCGAGCCGGGCACACAGTTCTCCCGGGTGTTCACACCCGGTGAGAGGCGCGCAGCCAGGCGCAGCCACGAGGGAGGGTCCGAGGGGCGTTCGGCCGCTCACCTCGAGGCTCAGAGCCTGGCTGCGCGTTGGGCGGCCAAGGAGGCCGTGATCAAGGCGTGGTCGAGCACCTGCTTCGGCCACCCCGAGGTGATCGACCCGACCTCGGTCGACCTGCGCGAGATCGAGGTCCGCACCGACGCCTGGGGCCGCCCCGCCATCCGGCTCCACGGCGCCATCGCCCACGCGATGACCGGGTACGACGTGCTCGTCTCGCTCTCGCACGACCCCGCGGCCGATGTCGCGGTCGCTTTCGTCGTACTCCGGGAGGGGTAGGGCGGGGGCTGCAGGATTCCCCGGTTAGCCGGGGATCCCTGTCGTTATCGGGTGAAGCAACACCCCACAACGTCAGGGACCGGCCGACAACCCCACCCCCTTTGTCCGGTCGTACGACGCGGGGCCGGCTCGCCCTTGACGGATTTACTCAGCCAACGTACTTTTTACTCGTGCAGGTAACAACCCCGTCCGTCGCCTCGACCGCTCGGCGCACCCAGATCGTCGCCGCCACCATCGAGGTGATCGCCGACGACGGGTTCGCCCAGGCGTCGTTCGCGCGGATCGCCGACCGCGCGGGACTCTCCAGCACCCGGCTGATCTCCTATCACTTCGCGAACAAGGACGAGCTGATCGGCGCGGTCGTCCAGGACGTGCTCGCCGGCATCGGGGCGTACGTCGGCAACCGGATCGACGCCGCCGAGCAGGCCGCCGGCGCGGGGAACGCCATCGCCATCCTCACGGCCTACATCGAGGGCAACATCTCGTTCATCGCCACCCACCGCCCGCAGATGCAGGCCCTCCTCCAGATCGTGCTCAGCGCCGCCGGGCTGCCGAACAACCCGGACAACAAGCAGGACCAAGCCGAGTCCCCGCTCGAGGGCCTGCTCCGCCACGGCCAGACGACCGGCGAGTTCCGGAACTTCGACGTGACCGCCGTGGCCAGCGCCATCCAGCGCGCGATCGAGGGGCTCCCGTTCATGCTGGCCGCCCAGCCGGATCTCGACTGCGACCGCTACTCGGCGGAGCTGGTCGACCTCTACCTGCGCGGCGTCACGAAGGACGCACGGTGACCGCCCGCTCGCGACCAGCCTGGTTCCGCTACAGCCTGACCGCGCTCGACTTCGTGCTGCCGGTCGTGCTGTTCTACGTCCTCCGGGCCGCCGGGGTGAGCGCCTACCTCGCCCTGCTGGCCGGGGCACTGGTCTCCCTGCTCAGCGCGGCGTACTCCCTGGTCCGCAAGCGCCAGGTCAACGGCGTGGCCACCTTCATGACGACGATGCTGGTCCTCAGCACGATCGTCACCCTCGCCAGCGGCAGCCCGCGGTTCCTGCTGGCCCGCGACGCCTGGGTCACCGGCGCCGCGGGGATCTGGTTCATCGCCAGCTGCTGGGCGCCGCGTCCGCTGGCCTACCACTTCGTCCTCGCAGTCGGGCAAGGTCGCTTCGGCTGGCCACCGGACTTCGAGGCGCGGTGGGAGCGGGCGCCGCGGTTCCGCCACATGTGGCGCGTGGCCAGCATCGCCTGGGGCGTCGGCACGCTCCTCGACGCCGTACTCCGCTGGGTGATGGCCTACTCGCTGCCGATCGACGTCGTGCCCGTGCTCACCCAGGTGCTGTTCATCGTCACCGGGGTCGTGCTGTTCGTCGTCACGAACGTCTACTACGTGCTCTCCGGAGCGATGTGGTGGGACTCCCCGCTCTACGACCCCGCGGACCAGCTCAGGAAGCGGACAGCTTCTTCTTGGCGGCCTCGGCCTCGGCAGCCATCAGATAGCCGGTCAGCATCGTCTTGAGCTGTACGACGGCGTCCGGGTGCGACTGCCCGTCCCGGATCGAGAAGTTCAGCATCGAGTAGGTGACGTGCACGAGCACCTCGGCGATCACCTGCCGGTGCCCGATCGCCGAGCCGGGGGTGAGCGGGGCGAGCAGCCGCGTCACCTGGCCCGCGAGGTCACGTTCGTGCTCGGCGGCGATCGCCCTGGTGGGCGGCGTGGCCTGCATCGCCAGCCAGACCGCCCGCCGCGACGGGTCCGTGCGCCAGAGCGCAGCCAGGTGGTCGAGCAGCTTCTCGAGCAGCTGCGCCCAGTCCAGGCTGGGGATCTCGGTCGAGAACCTCTCCAGCTCGATCTGCACGTTGACCGTGTCGAGCCGGTCGAGCTCGCAGATGATCGCGAACTTGTTGCCGAAGAACTGGTAGAGCGACCCGATCGGTACGCCGGCCCGCAGCGCCACCTGCTCGGAGGTGAACGCCTCGAACCCGACCTCGACCAGCAGGGCCCGGGCGGCACGCAGGATGTCGTCGAAACGCCGACGGCTCCGCTCCTGTGACGGCCGCCGTCGCGGAAGGAACTCCGCGGGGTCGTTGACCTGGCTGCTCATACCTCGAGGTTACTTGAGGGTAGCCGCTAATTCAGTGACATCGCCCGCGCGGTGGACACCGTGGAACTCAGCCCCAGTTCTCGGCCTTCGTCAGGCAGAACGGGTGGCCGGACGGGTCGAGCAGCACCCGCCAGGTCTCGCCGGGCTGGGGGTCGGCGACGGTCGCTCCGAGCTCGACGGCTGCCTCCTGGGCCGCGTCGAGGTCGTCGACGGCCAGGTCGAAGTGGAACTGCTTGCTGCCGTTCTCGTTCGGCCAGCCCGGAGCGGCGTACCCCTCGACCCGCCCGAAGCCGAGCGCGTTGCTCGGCCCGGTCAGCATCGCGTAGTCCTTCTCCGCGTGGGCCACGTCCCAGCCCAGCAGGCCGGACCAGAAGGCGGCGCTGGCCTCGGGGTCCGCGCAGTCCAGGGTGACCATGGCCAGGCGGGCGGTCGGGGTGCTCATTGGATTGGCCTCTCGTTGGAGATGTACGTGTCCCCCCACCCTCCTAGGATCTCGACGTGGCGGCTAGGAAAAACGCGTCACCGGCGACCTCGACGGCAGCCGGTGTGCTGCGACCCGAGGAGCTGAGCAAGCACGTCCAGCTCGAGCGGATGGACTGCGATGCGGCGCTGGCGCCGTGGGTGGAGAACTACTGGATGCTCCGGTGGGACCTGCCTGCCGGCGCGAGCTACCTCAGCTCGACCCTGCCCCACCCGGCGTGCACCCTGAGTGTCGAGCGGGGCCATCTGCGCGAGGGCGTGACCGAGCCGGTCGTCGTGACCGGGGTGCAGACCCACCGGTTCGACGTCACCGTGCAGGACCAGGGCTGGGTGTTCGGCGTGAAGTTCCGCCCGGGCGGCCTGGCGAGCCTCGCCGGGGTGAGCGTCCGGCCGCTGCGCGACCTCACGGTGCCGGCGCGCGAGGTCCTGCCGACCGCCACGACCGACGCCTTCGGCGAGCTCGGCCCACACCTCAGCGCGGCCGAGTGCCGAGAGCGGGCCGACCAGGTCCTGCGTATGCCGGGTGCGGTCCCCGAGGCTTCCTACGAGACCCTGCTCGAGGTCATCGCCGTGATGCTCGAGGACCGGTCGCTGGTGCGGGTCGGCCAGGTCGAGGAGCGCTGCGGGATCGACAAGAGGCGACTGCAACGGCTCTTCGAGCGCTACGTCGGGGTCACGCCCAAGTGGACGCTGGCCCGCTACCGGATCCACGACGCCGTGATGGACCTCGACGGCGGGTACGCCGGGTCGCTGGCCGACCTCGCCGCCCGTTACGGCTGGTTCGACCAGGCCCACTTCACCCGCGAGTTCACCGAGCTGATCGGCGTACCGCCCAGCACCTATCAGCGGGTGTAGGTGATCCTCACCCGTCCCGACCTGAAGACCTTGATCCTGCCGTGCTCGAAGCGGGCGGCCGTGCCGCGCTTGACCTTGCGCGACGCCGTGACCGGGAAACCCAGCCTCGAGCTGGTCTCGCCGCCCCGGATGTAGGCCCGCAGGACGCGGCCGCGGAGGTCGCGCGCGCCGACTCCCGGCTTGAAGTAGACCCGGCCGTGCTTGAACTGGCGCGCCCGGCCGCCGGGAACGGCGTACTCCGCGCTCGTGGGCCTGCCGAGACGCGACTTGTTGCCGCCGAGCGCCTTCCAGCGGCGCGTGATCGGGGTGGCCGGAGCAGGAGCCGGGGCCGGGGTGGCGGTGCTGCCCGATCCGAACCGGAACCACTGCGAGCGAAGGCCGAACGTCGAGCGGAAGGCCGAACCGGTGAGCGAGACGTCGGCCTTGCTGCCGTCGAGGACCATCTGCTCGACCCGGCCGTACCACTCGCCGTTCCCGTCGCGTCGGGTGATGCCGATGCGCTGCAGGGTGCCCAGCTTCGGGTAGGCCTTCTGGATCTCAGCCCGGGTGAGCGTCCTGGTCCAGGTGTGCACGGGGTTGCCGCTGAAGCCGTCGTAGGGGTCGGCCTTGGCGACGAGGTACGGCACGCTGCCGGCGGAGAGCCAGCCGCCGCTGCTGGATCCGAACTGGGTGAACGCCGGGGTGCCCTGGTAGTTCAGCACCTGGTTCGCGGTCGCCGCCACGGCACCGTTGGATCGTGAGTCCTCGGCGCCCACCCCGCCGTACACCTGGCAGGAGGTGGTGTCGCAGGTCTGGTAGTAGCGGCTCGCGTGGTCGGCACGGTCCCGGGCCGCGTAGGTGCGGGCGGCCACGGCCTGCGCCTGCAGCGCGGCGCTCGCCCAGGACGCGGGCATCTCGCGGGGGACGACGCCGCGGACATAGTCGTCCATGCTCAGCACGTTGACCGTGTCGGCGCTGCTCAGCCGCAGGGCGCCGCGGTAGGGCCGGGTGGCGCTGCCGACCCGCAGGCCGATGCTCGCCGGGCCGTGGAACTCGGCGTCCCCGGTCAGCGCCTCGCCGCCGGGCAGGTAGGCGTGCCAGGCGCCGTTGTCGTAGTCGAGCACCGTCCTGCCTGCGACCGTGCGAAGTCGCCAGGTCCTGATGCCCGCTGTCGCGGGGAGGACGTACGACGAGCCGCTGCTCACCTCGCGGACCCGAAGACCGCTGGCCGGGAGCACGCGCACGTCGTTGTCGGTGTCCGCGCTGATCAGGACCCGGATCGTCCCGGTGGTGGTCGCCAGGGTCGTTCCCGGGTAGTAGAAGGCGAGGATCTGACGGGCGGTCAGGCCCTGCTTCGCCGCTCCGTAGGCGCCGTACTGCGACATCCCGTGGCCGTGACCGAAGCCGTGACCGGTGAGCGCGAGCTTGCCACTGGCCGGGACCGCGTAGCTCTCGGAGACGTTGCGGCTGGCCTGGGCAGGCCCCGGCAGGAGGCCGACGACGACCGCCGTGGCGACCACTGCCACCCCGGTCGCGGTGGCCTTGAAATGCCAGGAGAAGCGGCGTGCAGAGCGTGACATCTGTGACTCCAGTGACCCGTGTGAAGAAAATGAACTCGCTCATTATCGCCACTCGATAATGCGAATTGTCCACGTTTTCTGGAATCACCGAGAACAGCTTTTTAATTACACGCCTGTAATTAGAGGAATGCCATTTCCTGCGACGGCCACTGGCTCAGGTGGGCGAGTGGTGCAGCCGCCGGGCCGCCTCGGCGACCGATCCGCTCATCGAGGGATAGACCGTGAAGGCGTGCGCCAGCTGGTCGACGGTGAGCGACTCCGCGACCGCGATCGAGATCGGGTGGATCAGCTCGCTGGCGCGCGGGCCGACGACCACGCCCCCGACGATGATCCCGGTGTCGGGGCGCGAGAACAGCTTCACGAAGCCGTCGTGGACCCCCTGCATCTTGGCGCGAGGATTGCCGGCCAGGTCCAGCCGCACGGCCTCGGCGTCGATCTCGCCCTCGTCGACCGCCTTCTGCGACCAGCCGACCGTGGCGATCTCCGGGGAGGTGAACACGTTGGAGGAGACCTGCTTGAGGTCGATCGGGATCACCGCGTCGCCGAGGAAGTGCCGCATGGCGATCCGGCCCTGCATGGCGGCGACGCTGGCGAGCATGAGTACGCCGGTGCAGTCGCCTGCGGCGTACACCCCCCGGGCGGTGGTCCGGGAGACACGGTCGACCAGCACGAAGCCGCCGTCGTCCACGCCGACACCCGCCTCCTCGAGGCCGAGATCGGCGGTCTTGGGGACCGAGCCGAGGGCCAGCAGGCAGTGCGAGCCGACGACCGTGCGCCCGTCGGTGAGGGTCACGGTGACCTCGTCGCCGTCGCGCTTGACCGACTCCATCCGCGACCTGGAGAGCACCTCCATGCCGCGACGGGTCAGCACGTCCTCCAGGACGGTGGCCGCGTCGGCGTCCTCTCCCGGCAGCACCCGGTCACGGGACGAAACCAGGACGACGTCGACGCCGAGCGCCATGTAGGCGCTCGCGAACTCCGCGCCCGTCACGCCGGAGCCGACGACGATCAGCTTCGTCGGGGTCTCGGTGAGGTCGTAGACCTGCTCCCACGTCAGGATCCGCTCGCCGTCGGGCTCGGCGGTCGGCAGCGTGCGCGGGGCGGCCCCGGTGGCGAGGAGTACGGCGTCCGCCTCGATGGTCTGCGTGCCACCTTCCGTCAGCTCGACGACCACGGCGCCGGTGCCCTCGAGCCGCCCGCGCCCCTGGACCACCTGCACGTCCTCCCGCTCGAGGCGCCGGCCGATGTCGCTCGACTGGTCGAGCGCGAGCTTCTTGACCCGCTGGTTGACCCGGGCGAGGTCGACGACCACGTGGTCGGCCGAGTCGCCCTCGTGGTCCTCGAAGCTCACCCCGAGCTCGGGGGCACCGGCGAGGTCCGTCATCAGCTCAGCGGTGGCGATCAAGGTCTTGCTGGGGACACAGTCGGTCACCACGGCGGACCCGCCGAGGCCGTCGCTGTCGACCACGGTCACCTGCGCGCCGAGCTGGGCGGCGACCAGCGCGGCCTCGTAGCCGCCCGGCCCGCCTCCGATGATCACGACGCGGTTCGCCTGGCCGAAATGGGGTGTCGTCACCCGGTCATTGTGTCGCACTGCCAACCGGCGTACGCCGCCCCTTAGGGTTGCGTCCGTGACTCCTCACCCCCCGACGCCGTACGGACCTCGATGACGCCGTACGCCGCCTACGGGACGAACCTCGATCCCGCCCGGATGGGCGAGCGTTGCCCGCACTCCCCGCTGCGCGAGACCGGGTGGCTCACCGGCTGGCGCCTCACCTTCGGCGGCGAGGAGCACGGCTGGGACGGCGCCCTCGCGACGATCGTCCAGGACCCGTTCGAGCAGGTCTTCGTCGCGGTCTACGACGTCACCGACGAGGACGTCGCGGCGCTCGACGGCTGGGAGTCCGCCGACACCGGCCTCTTCCGCAAGACCAAGGTCCGGGTCTCGCTGATGAACTCGGAGGCCGTCGCCTGGGTCTACGTCCTCGACGCCTTCGAGGGCGGCCTGCCCTCGGCCACCTACCTCGGCACCCTCGCCGACTCCGCCGAGGCCGCCGACGCCCCCGCCGACTACGTCGCCGCCCTCCGCGCCCGGCCCTGCCGGTCGAACTTCGGGGGGTGACGGTTTCCCCGGTTAACCGGGGATCCCTGACGTTTTCGGGCGTTGCTTTACCCCAAAAGCGCATGGTTCCCCGGTTAACCGGGGAGACCTGCACACCAACTAGGCTCCTCGACGTGACCCAGACCTACACCGAGGCCGCCCAGGACGCCGCTGCGGTTCTTGCCGAGAAGACCGGGGTCGAGCGCCACGACGTCGCCCTGGTGATGGGCTCGGGCTGGCTGCCGGCCGTCGATGCCCTGGGCGAGAGCACCGCCGAGTTCAGCTCGACCGAGCTCCCCGGCTTCGCGCCGCCGAGCGTGGCCGGCCACGCGGGCACGATCCGGTCGGTGCGGTCCGGTGACAAGAACCTGCTGGTCTTCCTCGGGCGTACTCACTTCTACGAAGGTCTCGGCGTGCGCTCTGTCGTCCACGGGGTCCGGACGGCCGCGGCGGCGGGCTGCCGGTGCGTCGTACTCACCAACGGCTGCGGCGGTCTCGACGAGCGCTGGTCACCCGGAACGCCGGTGCTGATCTCCGACCACATCAACCTGACCGCCACCTCGCCGATCGAGGGCGCGAACTTCGTCGACCTGACCGACCTCTACAGCCCGCGTCTGCGGGCGCTGTGCCGCGAGGCCGACGCCAGCCTGGACGAGGGCGTCTACGTACAGCTCCCCGGGCCGCACTACGAGACACCCGCCGAGATCGGCATGATCCGGGCGATCGGCGGCACATTGGTCGGGATGAGTACGACGCTGGAGGCGATCGCCGCCCGCGAGGCCGGGATGGAGGTGCTCGGCATCAGCCTGGTCACGAACCTCGCCGCGGGCATCACCGGCGAACCGCTGAACCACGAAGAGGTGCTCGAGGCGGGCCGGTCGGCCGCTACGCGCATGGGCGAGCTGCTGGGTGGGATCGTCCCGCGGATCTGAGTGGGGCTGCACGGGGCATCTCTTCAGGAGAACGGGGGTACTCCACCCCCCAGCGGCGGACGCGCCGTTGACATCGTCGTGACGTCCTCGATATCGATGACGCACACCGACCTCCGGAGGGTTACATGAGCGACTCGGACACAGAGACCGAGAACGAGACCAGCACGGATGACGGCAACGAGGGCGGCTCCATCCTCGACGAGGGCATCGACACCGACGAGCGCGCCGGGCGCAGCCTCGGGATCGACCCGACGGCCGAACCCGACGAGGACACCGTGAAGGAGATCGAGGAGGAGCGCGACAAGCGCCTCGACCCCGATAACCGACCCGAGAACGCGGAGGTCGACAACACCCCGCGCACCTTCGACGTGGAGCACGGCAAGTTCACCGACTCCGACGACTACGACGAGGGCGAGCCCGCTCCGTTCAGCGACCCGGAGGACCCGAACAACGACGACGACTCCGCCGAGGAGGGGGCCACCGAGGCCGACTCCGAGGACGACGAGGCCGAGGACAAGGCTGAGGACAAGGCCGAGTCCGGCTCGGGAGATGACGCAGCTGGGGACAAGGCCGCGGACGACTCCGCGGACGACTCAGAGGACGACGAGGCCGAGGCCAAAGCTGAGGACGACTCCGACCAGGAAGACTCCGACTCGACTCCGACTCCGACGAGCAGAGCGACGACTCCGAGGACGAGAAGTCCGAGGACTGACAAACCGGATGGGGTTGTCGGCCCTTCCCTGACGTTGTGGGGTGTTGCAACGCCCGAGAACGTCAGGGATCCCCGGGTAACCGGGGCGGATTCGGGCCGTGGATGCAACACACGGTTTGTCTCATGGGTTCAGCAGGAGCTGGTTCATGAGTTCTTGTGGGCGAGCATAATCGAGCCGTTTGCGGGGGCGGTCGTTCATTTCGTGCTCGACGAAGAGCAGGCGCTGTGCGTCGTGGGTTGAGAGGTCGGTGCCTTTGGGGAAGTACTGGCGCAGGAGGCCGTTGGTGTTCTCGTTGGAGGGCCGGTGCCAGGGGGTGTGCGGGTCGGCGAAGTAGATGTCGATGTCGGCATCGACGCGGACCTGGGCGTGGTTGGAGAGTTCCTTGCCCTGGTCCCAGGTCAGGGACTGGCGTAGTGAGTCGGGCAGCTCGATCAGGCGCTTGGTCAAGGCGGCAGTGACGTGCTCGACTCCACGTCCTTGGGGCAGGTGGAGCAGCAGCAGGTAGCCGGTGGCACGCTCGACCACGGTCCCGATCGCGGAGGCGTTGGCCTTGCCGATGATCAGGTCGCCCTCCCAGTGGCCCGGGATCCGGGTCCCGTCGGGCTTGTCGACCGGGGGCCGGTCGTGGATCGAGACCATGTCGGGGATCTGACCCTGACCAGTCGAGCGACCATGGGTTTGGGGTCGGCGCATGACCCGGCCCGAGCGCAGCGCCGCGGCCACCTCACGCTTGAGCTCGCCGCGGGGCTGGAGGTAGATGAACCGGTAGATCGTCTCGTGGTGCACGTTCATCGCCGGATCGCGTGGGAAGTCACGGGCCAATCGTCCCGCGATCTCCTCCGGGGAGTATTTCTTGCCCAAGAAGAACAACACCTTGGCCCGCAACGCAGGGCTCGACTCGATCTTGGTGACCTGGGGCCGCTTTGCGGCGGTGATCGCGATCGCGTGGGCCCGCTTGGCGGCGTACTGACCCCGGACGTCCTTGTGGTTGTTGATCTCTCGACTGATCGTGGAGGCGTGCCGGCCCAGATCGCTCAGCGATCGCCCGCTTCGAGCGTTTCTGCTTCAGCCCGATCTCGATATGGACCCGGTCCTCATAGGAGAGCCGTGCACGGCTCTGGCACCGTCTCGGGCGGATCCCACCCGCCTCAGAGATCCGGTGATAGACCGTCTTGCGGTCCCACTCGAGCACCTCGGCCGCCGCGGACATCTCCAGACCCGACTGCCACAACCCCCACATCAACTGCTGGCGATCGAGCAACATACGCGGCGAGAACCGGGGATCCCTCATCAACATCAACACCTTCAAATCATCGGTGTTGCATCGACGCCGCGAGACCGCCCGGGGAAACCTGCACCCCCCGTTGACTTCGAGCCCACTCCAAGGTCCACACTGGCCGGGTGACTGCCCTGACCATCGCCGAGGCGGCCCAGGAGACCGGGCTGACCACGCACACGCTGCGCTACTACGAGCGCGACGGGCTGATGCTGGCCTCCGTCGACCGCTCGGTCTCCGGGCACCGCCGCTACTCCGAGCGCGACCTGACCTGGATCGAGATGATCACCCGGTTGCGCTCGACAGGGATGCCGATCCGCGACGTACGCCGCTACGCCGAGCTCGTGCGTGCCGGCGCCGGCAACGAGGGGGAACGGCTGGCCCTGCTCAAGGCCCACCGGGCTCGGGTCGAGCAGCAGCTGGCCGAGGTTGCCTCCCACCTGCGCGCGATCGACCACAAGATCGGGATCTACGAAGGTCAGGTCGACCAGGCGTCCTGAGCCCCTTGACTTGGAGCGCACTCGAAGTCGTTGAGTGGTTGTCATGACGATCACCCAACGCACCCTCGGCACCAACAAGAACGGGGCCACCCCCCTGACCGTGTCCACCCTCGGACTCGGCTGCATGGGGATGTCGGAGTTCTACGGCACCCCTGACGAGCAGGGCGGGCTGGACACCATCCACCGCGCCCTCGACCTCGGCGTCACCTTCCTCGACACCGCCGACATGTACGGCCCGTTCACCAACGAGAAGCTGGTCGGCAAGGCCATCAAGGACCGACGCGACGAGGTCCAGCTCGCGACCAAGTTCGGCAACAGGCGCGGGCCCGACGGGGAGCGGCTCGGCATCGACGGCTCCCCTGAGTACGTGCGGAAGGCGTGCGACGACTCGTTGCAGCGCCTCGGCGTGGACCACATCGACCTCTACTACCAGCACCGCGTCGACAAGACCGTCCCCATCGAGGAGACCGTCGGCGCCATGGCCGAGCTCGTCGAGGCGGGCAAGGTCCGCCACCTCGGCCTCTCGGAGGCAAGCGCAGCCAACATCCGCAAGGCGTACGCCGTGCACCCGATCACCGCGCTGCAGACCGAGTACTCCCTCTTCACCCGCGACCTCGAGGACGAGATCCTCGGCGTGATCCGGGAGCTCGGCATCGGCCTGGTCCCCTACTCCCCGCTCGGCCGCGGCATGCTGACCGGGACGATCAGCCGCGACCAGGGCGCCGACGGCGAGGGTGACGCCCGCCGGTCGTCGTACTTCCCCCGCTTCCAGGGCGAGGCCCTCGACGCCAACCTGACCCTGGTCGACAAGGTCACCCAGCTCGCCGACGAGAAGGGCTGCACCCCCGGCCAGCTCGCCCTCGCCTGGGTGCTCGCCCAGGGCGACGACGTGGTGCCGATCCCGGGGACCAAGCGGGTGAAGTACCTCGAGGAGAACACTGCCGCGACCGACGTCAAGCTCAGCCCGGAGGACCTCGACGCGCTGGAGCGGGCCGTTCCCCGCGAGGCCGTCGCCGGCGAGCGCTACGGCGACATGTCCCACATCGACGGCTGACAAAAGGGGCGGGGTGGTCGGCCTTTCCCTGACGATTTCGGGTGTTGCAACGGCCGAGAACGTCAGGTTTCCCCGGCTAACCGGGGAAACCTGCACCCCCGGGACTTGACGTGAACAGACAGGTCTGTCTACCCTACCTAGACAGACCTGTCTACCGAAGGACTCCCGATGTCCGCCACGACCGCGTCACCGCTCCGCACCTCCCGGCTCTCCACCACCGCCTCGCTGGCGCTGCTGGCCTCGCTGGTCGTCTCGTTCCTGGCTGCGTCGGCGGTCCCGACGCCGCTGTACGCCGTCTACCAGGCTGAGTGGGGGTTCTCCCCGATCACGACGACCGTGGTGTTCGGCGTCTACGCGGTCGCCGTACTCCTGGCGCTGCTCGTCTTCGGCCGCCTCTCCGACCACGTCGGCCGCCGCCCGGTGCTGTTCGCCGGACTCCTCGGCCAGACCGTCGCGATGGTGGTCTTCGCGACAGCGGCCGGGGTCCCCGAGCTGCTGGTGGCCCGGATCATCCAGGGCGTCGCCACCGGGGCCGCCCTCGGCGCGATCGGCGCCGGCCTGCTCGACCTCGACCGGGCGCGCGGCACCGTCGCGAACGCCGTCGCACCCGGAGCCGGCACCGCTTCCGGCGCGCTGCTGTCCGGGCTCGTGGTGCAGTTCCTGCCCGCCCCCACGCACCTCGTGTACGTCGCGGCCATCGCCGTGTTCGCCCTCCAGGCCGTCGGCGTGGCGCTGATGGGCGAGACCGTCACCCGTCGTCCTGGCGCCCGCCGCTCACTGGTCCCCCAGCTCGCACTTCCCCGGACCGCCCGCCGAGCCGTCTTCGGCGCCGCGCCGGTCCTGTTCGCCGTCTGGGCGCTGGCCGGGTTCTACGGTGCGCTCGGTCCCGCGATCGTGCACGAGGTCTCCGGCTCGAGCTCGCTGGTGATGGGCGGCCTGTCCCTCTTCGTGCTCGCCGGCGTCGCCGCCGTCTCGGTCTACGTCCTCCGCGAGGCCGACCCGCACGGCGTGATGGCGGTCGGCATCCTGGCCCTGGTGACCGGCGTCGCCACGACCCTGGCGGCGATCGACCTGGGCTCGACGGTCCTGTTCTTCATCGGCACGGCAGTAGCAGGCGTCGGCTTCGGCAGCGGCTTCCAGGGCGGCATCCGCACGGTGATGCCCCTGCTCCACGCCCACGAACGCGCCGGGGTGCTCTCGGTGCTCTACGTCGTGTCCTACCTCGGGATGGGCCTGCCGGCCGTGCTGGCCGGAGTGCTCGTCGTCCACGGCGGCGGACTGCTGACCACGTCCTACCAGTACGGCGTCGCGGTGATGGCCCTCGCGCTGCTCGCCCTCACCGTCGTCGTACGCCGACCCGATCCGATCGCCCGACGAAGAAGCCACCCGAGCCCGAGATCCAGCGACCCGTCACGCCGCAGCTGTGCACCGAAGGCGCCCGATAGTCTCGACGTGAGTCGTCCAGGAGAGTGAAGACCATGGCCACCAGCACGACGCAACCGAAGGCCTCGGCCCGCGAGCGGCTGCTCACGAGCGCCAACGAGCTGTTCTACCGCGAGGGCGTGCACAGCGTCGGCATCGACCGCGTCATCGAGCACGCGGGCGTTGCGAAGGCGTCGCTGTACAAGTCGTTCGGCAGCAAGGAGGAGCTGGTGCACGCCTATCTCCTCAGCCGCCAGGCGAACACCACCGCTCGCGTCACGGCGGCGATCGACGCACAAACCACACCGCGGGCGAAGCTGCTGGCCGTCTTCGACACCCAGGCCGAGATCCAGGGCAGGCCCGGCTTCCGCGGATGCGCGTTCTCCGCCGCCAGCGCCGAGTCGAAGCCCGGCGGTCTCGTCGAGGAGGCCACCCACGGCTACCGCGACTGGTTCCGCACGCTGTTCACCGAGCTGGCCACCAGCGCCGGAGCCGACGATCCCGCGATGCTCGCCCGCCAGCTGCACCTGCTGTACGACGGTGCCGCCTCGGCCGGCTATCTCGACCACGACCCCTCCGCGGCGAAGACGGCCCGAGCGGCTGCGGAGGTACTCATCGACAGCGCCTCTCGCACCGCCCAGTAGGGTCGGAGGCATGGCCAACACTGCACTCGGGGACACCCCCGCCCAGACCTCCGGAGACCTGCCCGCCGTCGGCGACCAGGCACCTTCGTTCACGCTCGTCGACGCTGACCTGGCGGAGTTGAGCTCCAGCGATCTGTCGGGCCGCACCGTGCTGAGCATCTTCCCCAGCATCGGCACCGGCGTCTGCCAGGCTTCCGTGCGCAAGTTCAACGAGCTCGCGAGCGGCCTCGAGAACACGACCGTCATCAACGTCTCCGTCGACCTGCCGTTCGCGCTCAAGGACTTCTGCGCCGCCGAGGGCCTGGAGAACGTCAAGGTCGGGTCGGCGTTCCGGTCGTCGTTCGGCGACGACTACGGCGTACGCCTCCTCGACACCAAGTTCGAGGGCCTGCTCGCCCGGGCGATCGTGGTCGTCGGCGAGGACGGCAAGGTCCTCTACAACGAGCTCGTCCCCAACATCGGCCAGGAGCCGGACTACGACGCAGCGGTGGCTGCTCTCTCCTGATGAAGCTGGCCATCCACTGCGCCGACCTGACCTGGCCCGGTGGCGCGCCCACCCTCGGCCGCACGCTCGCCGAGGTCGCCCGGGTCGCCGACCAGGGCGGCGTCACGACGCTGACGATGATGGACCACTACTTCCAGATGGAGCAGCTCGGCGGGCCGCCGGAGCCGATGCTCGAGGGCTACACGTCGCTCGGGTTCCTCGCCGGTCAGACCAGCAACGTCGAGCTGGGCCTGCTGGTCACCGGTGTGACCTACCGCCACCCCGGGCTGCTCGCCAAGATCGTCAGCACCCTCGACGTGCTCAGCGGCGGTCGCGCGATGCTCGGCATCGGTGCCGCCTGGTACGACCGTGAGCACGCCGGCCTCGGAGTGCCCTTCCCGCCCACCTCCGAGCGCTTCGAGCGGCTCGAGGAGGCGTTGCAGGTCTGCCGCCGGATGTGGAGCGACGACGACAGCCCCTACGAGGGCAAGCACTACCAGCTCGCCGAGCCGGTCAGCGTCCCGCAGCCGATCCGGCAGGGTGGGCCGCGCATCCTGATCGGCGGCAGCGGCGAGAAGAAGACGCTGCGCCTGGTCGCGAAGTACGCCGATGCGTGCAACCTCTTCGGCGACGACCCCGACGAGATCGGGCACAAGCTCGAGGTGCTCGACCGGCACTGCGCGAACGAGGGCCGCGACCCCGCCGAGATCCAGCGCACCGTCATCGGCGGCAACGTCCTCGACGACGTCGACGGGTTCCTACGCCGGATGGAGGCGCTCTCCGCACTCGGCATCGACCAGGTCTGGACCGGCCCGAGTGCCGACGACCCGGTCGGCAGCGTCACCGAGATCTGCGAGCGCGTGCTGCCCCGCCTCGCCGAGATCGGCGCACCTTGACCTCCTCGGTTCCTGAGCCTGTCGAAGGGCGGGGCATGACGGACGACCTGCTCGACCGCGCTCGTGCCTGGGCCGCTGACGACCCCGACCCGGTGACGAGGACGGAGCTCGAGAGGCTGATCGCGGACGGGCCCTCCGACGAGCTCGCCGACCGGTTCGACGGCACGCTCGAGTTCGGCACGGCCGGTCTCCGTGGCGCCCTGGGCGCCGGCCCGAACCGGATGAACCGCGTCGTCGTCCTGCGCGCGGCCGCCGGGCTGGCGGCGTACCTCCGCGCCAACGGTGCCGGGGCCGAGGACTCCGTCGTGATCGGCTACGACGCCCGCCACAACTCCGACGTGTTCGCGCGGGACACGGCCGAGGTGATGACCGGCGCCGGCCTGCGGGCGTTCGTCCTCCCCCGGCCGCTGCCGACGCCGTTGCTCGCCTTCGCCATCCGTGACCTCGGCTGCGTCGCCGGCGTGATGGTGACCGCCAGCCACAACCCGCCCCAGGACAA
Source organism: uncultured Actinomycetota bacterium (assembly GCA_963782305.1). Classification (GTDB taxonomy): domain Bacteria; phylum Actinomycetota; class Actinomycetes; order Propionibacteriales; family Nocardioidaceae; genus Marmoricola. Next base: position 146,838 of record CAWAJJ010000006.1, read on the forward strand.
CGGCTACAAGGTCTACCTCGGTGACGGCAGCCAGATCGTGCCTCCGGCCGACGAGCAGATCGCCGCACAGATCGCGGCGGTGGGCGCCGTGGCTGACATCCCCCTCCCGTCGACAGGCTCAGGAACCGAGGAGATCGTCGTCCTGGGCGACGAGCTGCTCGACCGCTACCTGAAGACCGTGGTCGACCTCGCCGGCGGCGGGCCGCGCGAGCTGAACGTCGTCTACACCCCGCTCCACGGTGTCGGTGGCGCCTCGGTGATCACTGCCCTGAAGCAGGCGGGCTTCGCCGCGCCGCACGTCGCGACCGCGCAGGCCGAGCCTGACCCCGACTTCCCGACCGTGGCCTTCCCCAACCCCGAGGAGCCCGGGGCGATGGACCTCGCGATGGAGCTGGCCGTGGAGGTCGAGGCCGACATCGTGGTGGCCAACGACCCGGACGCCGACCGCTGCGCCGTCGCCATCCCCGGTGGGCCGCACGGCTGGCAGATGCTCCGCGGCGACGAGGTCGGCGCCCTGCTCGCGCAGCACCTGCTGGGAATGCGGCGCGAGGGTGTCTACGCCACCTCGATCGTGTCCTCCTCGCTGCTGGGCAAGATGGCCCTGGCCGAGAAGCAGCTGTACGCCGAGACGCTCACCGGCTTCAAGTGGATCGGCCGGGTCGAGAACCTGGCGTTCGGCTACGAGGAGGCGCTCGGCTACTGCGTCGACCCGGCCCACGTGAAGGACAAGGACGGCATCTCCGCGCTGATGATGGTCTGCGACATCGCCGCCCGGGCGAAGGCGGCCGGGCGCACGCTGCGCGACCTGCTGGACGACATCGCCCGGAAGCACGGCCTGCACGCCACCGACCAGCTCTCCGTGCGGATGGACGACCTCGCGGCGATCCCCGCGGTCGTCGACCGGCTCCGCGACCACCCACCCGCCTCGCTCGGCGGACTCGACGTCCTGGGCGTCGACGACCTGTCCCTGGGCTCCGAACACGTGCCGCCGACGGTCGGGCTGCGCTTCCGGCTGGCCGACGACGCCCGGGTGGTCGTACGCCCCTCGGGGACCGAGCCGAAGATCAAGTGCTACCTCGAGGTGGTCGTCCCGGTCGAGCCCTTCACCAGCTCGGGCCAGGACGACGGCGGCGTGGACGCCGCCCGGATCAGCGCGGTCGGTCGCCTCGACGCCATCCGCAGCGACCTCCAGGCAGCCGCCGGCCTCTAGGACCGGATCAGTTGACGACCTTCGGGCCGCGCAGACCGGAGCGCTGGACGACCCGCTGGATCTCGAGGTCACGCTTGTCGGGGCTGCCGACGTACCTGATCTCGCGCAGGCCCTGAGCCTGCGCCGCGGACTCGAAGGTGAAGTGGCCGAAGCCGAGCACCCGCCCGACCAGCGGCTTGACGACGGTGATGTCGAGGATCCGGCCCAGCGGCATCGTCGCCAGCGAACGTGCCAGCACGCCCTTGACGCGGAAGACGCGCATGTTGGTGATCACGAAGCAGTCGAGGTTGGCCGCGAGCGCCTTCCAGCCGGCCCACAGCAGCAGCCCGACGCCGAGGAGCAGCGGGAACCAGGCCAGGTCGAGGTCGGAGAACACGAACACCCCCAGCGAGACCAGGCCGAGGTAGCCGATGATCGTCGGCATCACGTAGACGACCCAGTGCTTGCGGACGATCTCGACGATGACCTCACCCTCGTCGCGCAGCAGGTGCCGCCCGATGTCGGGGTCGGTGAGGGTACGACGGATCCAGCCCACGGCCGTGTCTAGTTGCCGAGCGACTTGATGAAGCTGATCAGGGAGTCGAAGAGCTGCGTCAACAGGTCCCAGATCGTCGAGCCGGTCTCCTTGGCGGACTGGGCGAACCCGTTGGGATCCTGCACGAGCCAGAAGCCCAGGAACAGGATCACGAGAAGCACGACACCCTTCTTGAGTGCGCCATCCATCGCATGCTCCTTGTGTCCGGGGGAAGGAATGCGGACGCCGAAACGCACGCACGACACCACTGTTCTACCAAAATCGAGACTCGAGTGGTCGCAGGCGCGCTCGGGAAAGGCCCCGGGACACGGCATCATCGGACATATGACCTCCGCACCCCGTTCCCTCGACCTCGCGGTGGAGGGTGGCACCCTCCCGATGCTCGTCTTCGGCGAGGGGACGGAGCCGGCACCCCGCCGTACGGTCCTCGCGGCGCACGGCATCACCGCCTCCTCGATGAGCTGGGCGGCGGTCGCCGCTGCCCTGCCGGACACCTGGACGCTGATCGCCCCCGACCTCCGGGGTCGCGGGGCGGCCCGGGACCTGCCCGGTCCCACCGGACTGCGGCGCCACGCCGTCGACCTCTGCCGGGTCGCCGAGCAGCTCGACCCGGCACGGACCGGCGAGCTGGTGCTCGCCGGCCACTCCATGGGCGCCTACGTCGCCCTGCTCGCCACCCAGGCCAGGCCGGACCTGTTCCGCCGGCTGGTGATGGTCGACGGCGGAGTGCCCTTGCCGCTTCCGAAGGGCACGGACCCCGACGAGCTGCTCGCGGCAACGCTCGGTCCTGCGTTGGAACGGCTGAGCCGCACCTACGCCGACGTGGATGAGTACGTCGAGTTCTTCCGCCAGCATCCGGCCCTCGGACCCCACTGGAACGACACCGTCGAGGCCTACGTCCGCTACGACGCGCTCGAGACGCCGGAGGGCGTGCGGTCACGCGCGGTGGAGGACGCCGTGCGCACGGACGGGCGGGACCTGCTCGTGCTGCACGACGAGATCGACGCAGCGCTGCGGGGACTGACCGTGCCGGCGCAGCTGCTCTGCGCCCCGCTCGGGATGTTCGGCGAGGCTCCCGGCCTGCTGCCCGCTGACGCGGTGAGGAGGTACGACGGGCAGCTGAGCCATCTCACCGTGGAGACGGTGCCCGACGTCAACCACTACACGATCCTGTTCGACCCGGCCGCTGCCACTCGCGTGGCCGCCGCGATCGCCCGGGACTGACGGCTCAGTCGGACCCGGACTCGAGGCTCTCCAGCAGCAGGTCGGCCGCCGCGTAGGGATCGCTCTCCCCCGCGATCACCTCGGCGGCGAGCTCGTCGAGGGCGGCGTTCTCGTGCACGCCGCGCCACTGCTCGCGCAGCGCAGTCACGGCGATCGCCTCGATCTCGTCGCGTGCCCGGCGCAGCCGCCGCTTCTCCAGCTCGCCGCTGGCGGTGATGTGCTCGCGGTGCCGGTCGATGGCCGCCGACGACCTCGTCGATGCCCTCGTTCTTGCTGGCGATCGTCTTGATGATCTCCGGGCGCCAGGCCCCTTCGGGACGGTCGGAGAGTCCGATCATCGAGCGCAGCTCGCGGCGTACCTGGTCGGCTCCGTCCCGGTCGGACTTGTTGATCACGAACAGGTCACCGATCTCGAGGATCCCCGCCTTCGCCGCCTGGATGCCGTCGCCCATGCCCGGGGCGAGCAGCACCATCGTGGTGTCGGCCATCGCGGCGATCTCGACCTCGCTCTGGCCCACGCCCACGGTCTCGATCAGGATGATGTCGCAGCCCGCGGCGTCCAGCACGCGCAGCGCCTGCGGCGTCGCCCAGGACAGCCCGCCGAGGTGCCCGCGGGAGGCCATCGAGCGGATGTAGACGGACTTGTCGAGCGCGTGGTCCTGCATCCGCACCCGGTCCCCGAGCAGCGCTCCGCCGGAGAAGGGCGACGAGGGGTCGACCGCCAGCACGCCGACCCGCTTGTCCTGCTCCCGCAGGGCGGAGACCAGCGCGGCGGTCGACGTCGACTTCCCGACGCCGGGCGAGCCGGTGAGGCCGACGACGTGAGCCGTTCCGGCGTACGGCGCCAGCCCGGCCATCACCTCACGCAGCAACGGTGAGGCGTCCTCGACGAGCGAGATCAGCCGCGCGACCGACCGGGGGTCTCCCGCGCGGGCGTTCTCGACGAGCTTGGGGACGTCACCCGTCGACCGCCTGCTCACGCGCTGGCAGCAGGCACCTTGACGACCAGGGCGTCACCCTGGCCACCGCCGCCACACAGGGCGGCGACGCCGGTGCCACCACCGCGGCGCTGGAGCTCGAGAGCCAGGTGGAGCACGATCCGGGCGCCGGACATGCCGACCGGGTGGCCCAGGGCGATGGCGCCGCCGTTGACGTTGACCTTCTCGTCGGGGATGCCGAGCTCGCGTGCGGAGGAGATGCCGACGGCCGCGAAGGCCTCGTTGAACTCGACGAGGTCGACGTCGTCGACGCTGATGCCCTCCTTCTCCAGCGCCTTGGCCGTGGCCGCGGCGGGCTGGAGCTGCAGGGTCGAGTCGGGTCCGGCCACCTGGCCGTGCGCACCGATCTCGGCGAGCCAGGTCAGGCCGAGCTCCTCGGCCTTGGCCTTGCTCATCACCACGACGGCGCAGGCGCCGTCGGAGATCTGCGAGGAGGAGCCGGCAGTGACGGTGCCGTCCTTGCTGAATGCGGGACGCAGCTTGCCCAGTGACTCGGCGGTGGTGTCCCCGCGGACGCCCTCGTCCTGGGAGACGACGATCGCGTCGCCGCGGCGCTGCGGGATCTCGACGGGGACGACCTCGTCGTCGAAGAGGCCGTTCTTCCAGGCGGCCGCGGCCTTCTGGTGCGACTGGGCGGAGAACTCGTCCTGCTCCTCGCGGGTCAGGTTGGCGCCGGCCGCGTTGCACTCCTCGGTGAGGAGGCCCATCGCCTGCTGGGTGGTCTGGTCGTAGAGGGCGTCGTAGGCCATCGAGTCGACGAGCGTCGCGTCGCCGAACTTCGTGCCCTCACGCGACTTGGGCAGCAGGTGCGGGGCGTTGGTCATCGACTCCATGCCGCCGGCGACGACGATGTCGTGCTCGCCCGCGCGGATCAGCTGGTCGGCCGTCGCGATCGCGTTGACGCCGGAGAGGCACACCTTGTTGATGGTGATGGAGGGCAGCGACATCGGCAGCCCGGCGGCGATGCCGGCCGTGCGGGCCGGGTTCTGGCCGGCGCCGGCCTGGATGACCTGGCCCATGATCAGGTAGTCGACCTGGTCACCGGACACACCGGCCTTCTCCAGGGCGGCCTTGATGGCGACACCGCCCAGCTCGGCCGCGGACAGGCTCTTGAGGCCCCCGAGCAGGCGGCCGATCGGCGTACGAGCGCCGGCGACGATGACGGATCCACCATTGGTCGATGACATGGGAGTGCCTCCTGTAGAGCAAAACTGGGTCTTGATGACAGTACCCAGCAAATGCCTCGTGGAGGAGGGGGGTCCGGCGTACGGGGATGTACGACCCGTCACACCCCGTTGAGGGTCGCTGCGCTCTGGGCGAGACTGCGCACATGACTGCCGCGAGCACCTCCTCCGCCCCGCTGGACATCCCGGCCCACCTGTTCACCTGCATCGACCACGTGGGCATCGCCGTACCCGACCTCGACATCGCGATCGCGATGTACAGCGAGAAGTTCGGCATGGAGGTCACCCACGAGGAGACCAACGAGGAGCAGGGCGTGCGCGAGGCGATGGTCGCGGTGGGCGACTCAGGGTCCAGCATCCAGCTGCTCGCGCCGCTCAACGAGGACTCGACGATCGCGAAGTTCCTCAGCCGCTCCGGCCCCGGCCTGCAGCAGCTCGCCTACCGCGTCACCGACGTCGACCAGGTCTGCGCCATTCTCCGCGAGCGCGGCGTGCGGCTGCTGTACGACGAGCCCCGCCGCGGCACGGCCAACTCCCGGATCAACTTCATCCACCCCAAGGACGCCGGCGGCGTACTCGTCGAGCTGGTCGAGCCGGCGGCTGACGCGGGGCACTGACACGGGACACTGACGGGCGAGGCTGGGCCGGGTCCGTCGTACACCCCGGGACCGCCGGTAAACGCCCCGGGACAAAGCGGATGGGGTTCTCGGCCTCCCCCTGACGTTCCTGGGTGTTGCATCGCCCGAGAACGTCCGGGATCCCCGGGTACCCGGGGAAACCTGCACCCCACACCCGGCCCACCAGCCGGTCCCATCCCTCGTCGTTTTTTGACCCGCGTGGTGGGCTGTAGCCACCACGACTGCGAGGACGGGCCCATGCCGGACGATCACGACGAGACCAGCGACTTCGAGACGGCCGAGGTGGCAGCGCTCCTGGAGCGCGTGCAGTTCGAGATCAAGCGGGTGCTGGTGGGCCAGGACCGGATGATCGAGCGGATGCTGGTGGGCCTGCTCGCCCGCGGTCACCTGCTGCTCGAGGGCGTGCCGGGCGTGGCCAAGACCCTCGCTGTCCGCACCCTCGCGGAGGTCATCGGCGGCACCTTCCACCGGCTCCAGTTCACGCCCGACCTGATGCCCGGTGACATCGTCGGCACCCGGATGTGGCGTCCCTCGACGGAGAGCTTCGACACCGAGCTCGGCCCCGTCTTCGCCAACCTCGTGCTGGCCGACGAGATCAACCGCGCCCCCGCCAAGGTGCAGTCGGCGCTGCTCGAGGCGATGGCCGAGCGGCAGGTCAGCGTGGGCGGCACGACGTACCCGCTGCCCGACCCGTTCCTGGTCCTCGCCACCCAGAACCCGATCGAGTCCGAGGGCGTCTACGCCCTGCCCGAGGCGCAGCGCGACCGCTTCCTGATGAAGGTCGACGTCGCCTACCCGGGCGCCGAGGACGAGCTGGCCATCCTCCAGCGGATGAGCGTCTCGCCGCCCAAGGCCCGTGAGCTGCTGACCACCGCCCAGGTCCTCGACCTCCAGGGGGCGGCCGACCGGGTCTTCGTGCACCACGCCGTCGCCCAGTACGCCGTGGCGCTGGTGATGGCCACGCGTGAGCCGGAGCGGTACGGCGTCGGGGCGATCTCCGGTCACGTCGAGTTCGGCGCCTCCCCGCGGGCCACCCTGGGCCTGGTCGCCTCTGCCAGGGCGCTGGCGCTGATCCGGGGGCGCGACTTCGTGCTGCCGCACGACGTGTCCGACATCGCGGTCGACGTCATCTCCCACCGTCTCGTCCTGACCTTCGACGGCCTCGCCGACGGGGTGGAGCCGCGCCAGATCGTGGAGTACGTCCTCTCCGTGGTCCCCGCACCCCAGATCGCCTCGCACCTCACCCCGGAGCAGCAGGGCGGCGCCGCGTGAGGACGCCCGCATGAGGACGCTGGCGGACTCCCGCCGGGCGTTCGCCACCCTCGAGCTCACGGTGCACCGGCGCCTGGCCGGGGTCCTCAACGGTGGCCACCAGGGGCTGGGGCTCGGTCCCGGCAGCGACCCCGAGGAGGTGGTCCCCTACCGGCCGGGCGAGGACGACGTACGCCGCATCGACTGGAACGTCACCGCGCGGAGCTCTGAGCCGCACGTCTGGCGCACCCGTGCGGAGCACGAGCTGGAGACGTGGGTGCTCGTCGACGAGACCGCGAGCATGGACTTCGGCACGGTCGAGGTCGAGAAGGGTGACCTCGCGGCGTCGGTGACCGGAGCCGTCGGGCTGCTCAGCGACGGACCGGGCAACCGGATGGGCGTCGTACACCTGCGCTCCGACGGGCTGAGCTGGTCCCCCGCACTTCCGGGGCGCCGAGCCGCCTATCGGGCGCTGGTGGCCAAGCGTGACCCCACGCGGGATGCGGGCCCCCCGGCCAGGTCCGAGCAGACCACCCTGGCCGACGCCCTGCTCGCCCTCGACCAGCGACACCGGCGTCCCGGGATCCGCGTCGTGGTCAGTGACTTCGTGGAGCCCGACGGCACTGTCGAGCGTCCGTTCGCCTGGGAGAAGGCTCTGCGACGGCTCAGCGTCCGCCACGACGTCGTGGTCGTCGAGGTCCTGGACCCGCGCGAGCTCGCCCTTCCCGATGTCGGCCCGGTGGTGCTCACCGACCCCGAGACCGGGCACAGCTGCGAGGTCTGGACCTCGCTGCCCGGCCTGCGCGAGGAGTACGCCGCCCTGGCGGCCGGTCACCGCTCGGCCGTCGCCGAGGCGGTCCGCGCCGCGGGGGCCGGCCACGTCGTACTCCGCACCGACCGCGACTGGGTCGGTGACCTCGCCCGCTTCGTGCGGCTGCGCAACGGGGCACGCGGCCCCAGGCGAAGGGGCCCCCGATGAGCTTCCTGTCCCCCTGGTGGCTGCTGCTGCTGGTGCCGGTGGTCCTGCTGGCGGTGGCCTACGTGCTCCAGCAGCGGCGACGCAGCCGCTACGCCGTGAAGTTCGCGTCCCTGCCGATGCTCGAGCGCCTCGTCACCAAGCGACCACGCTGGCGACGGCACCTCCCCGCGGCCATCCTGCTGCTCGCCTTCGCTGCCCTGGCCCTCGCCGTGGCGCGACCCGAGGCCGACGTGCGCGTGCCCCGGAAGAACGCCACCGTGATGGTGGCGATCGACGTCTCCATCTCCATGCGGGCCACGGACGTGGAGCCGAGCCGCGTGACGGCCGCCGCTGCCGCCGCCCAGCGCTTCGTCGAGGACATGCCCAAGGGCATCAACGTCGGCCTGGTCACCTTCTCCGGCCAGACAGTGGTGCGAGCAGCACCGACCACGAACCATGCCGAGGTCGAGGGCGCTCTCAAGAGCCTGTCGCTGTCCACCAAGACGGCCATCGGGGAGGGCGTGTTCACCTCCCTCGACGAGATCAGCTCGACGGCGGCCGAGGCCGGCAAGAAGAAGGTGCCGGGGACCGTCGTACTCCTCTCCGACGGGACCAACACCGTCGGCCGCACCCCCGCGGAGGCAGCGGCAGCCGCCCGCGCGGCCGGCGTACCGGTCTCCACGATCGCCTACGGCACCCAGGACGGCACCGTCGAGCTCGACGGTCAGCTGATCCCGGTCCCGGTGGACACCGAGACCCTGGCCACGCTGGCGCGCGACACCGACGGCCGCGCCTACACCGCCGAGACCAGTGACGAGCTCAACGGGGTGTACGACGACATCCGGTCCTCGGTCGGCTTCCGCACCGAGACCCGGGAGCTGACCCAGTGGTTCGCCGCGCCTGGCCCTGCTCCTCGGCCTGGTGGCGGCCGCCCTGTCGCTGCGGTGGTTCGCGCGACTCCCCTGACCTACGGTGGTGCAGCCCGTGACGGAGGGGCTCGCACCTCCCGGGCACGACGTGGCTGATAGCCAGATACGTCACACCCAGCGGACAGCGGCCGTTACCCACAAGTAATGTGCGGCGCAGCCCGCCCCCGACCAAGGAGCAGACCGTGCAGCAGATCCTCGAGGCCATCCTCGCTGGCGACACCAGCAGCGAGGACTTCGCTGCCCTCCCACTTCCCGAGTCCTACCGGGCGGCCACCGTCCGCAAGGAGGAGGCGGGCATGTTCGAGGGACTCGACAGCCGGGACAAGGACCCCCGCAAGTCCCTGCACGTGGGGGACGTGGCCCTGCCCGAGCTCGGTCCCGGCGAGGCGATCGTCGCCGTGATGGCGAGCGCGATCAACTACAACACCGTGTGGACCTCGATCTTCGAGCCCGTCTCCACCTTCGGGTTCCTCGAGCGCTACGGCCGGATGTCGCCGCTGTCCAAGCGGCACGACCTGCCCTACCACGTGGTCGGCTCCGACCTGTCCGGCGTCGTGCTGAAGACCGGCCTGGGCGTGCACTCCTGGAAGCCCGGCGACGAGGTCGTGGCCCACTGCCTCTCGGTGGAGCTGGAGGGCCCGGACGGCCACAACGACACGATGATGGACCCCGAGCAGCGCATCTGGGGCTTCGAGACCAACTTCGGTGGCCTCGCCCACCTCGCGCTGGTGAAGTCCAACCAGCTGATGCCCAAGCCGGATCACCTGACCTGGGAGGAGGCAGCCTCCCCCGGGCTGGTGAACTCCACCGCCTACCGCCAGCTCGTCTCCCGCAACGGCGCCGGCATGAAGCAGGGCGACAACGTGCTCATCTGGGGTGCCAGCGGCGGCCTCGGCGGCTTCGCGACGCAGTACGCCCTCAACGGCGGCGCCACTCCCGTCTGCGTGGTCTCCAACGAGGAGAAGGCGGCCATCGCCCGCAAGATGGGCGCCGAGCTGATCATCAACCGCTCCGAGGCGGGCTACAAGTTCTGGAAGGACGAGAACACCCAGGACCCCAAGGAGTGGCGTCGCTTCGGCAAGGACATCCGCGACCTCACCGGTGGCGAGGACGTCGACATCGTCTTCGAGCACCCCGGTCGGGAGACCTTCGGCGCCTCGGTGTTCGCGGCCCGCAAGGGCGGCACCATCGTCACCTGCGCCTCGACGAGCGGCTACATGCACCAGTACGACAACCGCTACCTGTGGATGAACCTCAAGCGCATCATCGGCTCGCACTTCGCGAACTACCGCGAGTCGTGGGAGGCCAACCGGCTCATCGCCAAGGGGATGATCCACCCCACCCTGTCGAAGGCCTACACCCTCGACGACGTCGGCCAGGCCGCCCTCGACGTGCACCAGAACGCTCACCAGGGCAAGGTCGGCATCCTGTGCCTCGCCCCGGAGGAGGGACTGGGTGTCCGCAACGAGGAGCTGCGGGCCCAGCACCTGGTGCAGATCAACGCCTTCCGCGGCGTCTGAGGCTCCTGCCCAGCAGGTGACGGTTCAACGACCACACCTGTCCCAGCACACCCGGCAGCACCTCTGATGTGCCGCCGGGTGTGACTTTTCTCAGCACTTCGGCGCGTCGCACGAGTCGCGGTCGGAATCGCTCTGACCATGGGTGACACTGACGGCGTACGTCGGATTCCCGAGCCGGAATAAGAGGAAGATTCATGAGCAACCAGGGCCTGTCCATCTTCGATAACGACCCCGAGGACTCCGGGGACGAGCCCACCCAGGTGATCCCCAGGGTCGAACAGTCCAAGGCCGGTGCCGAGCAGCCCGCTGCTCGCCGCGAGGCCCCCCAGAAGTCTGGCCAGAAGTCGGCCCAGGCAGTGGCCGAGAAGACGCTCCCACCGCCCCCCGCAGCGCCGCCGGCGCGACCCAGGGTCGTCGCGGACCCGCCGGCCCGCCCGGCTCCGACCCAGCGCACCGACCCCGCTGCCGAGGCTCGTGCAGCCGCTCAGGTGCCCGCGCTGCCCACCGTGCGGCGCGGCGGCTACGACACCTCGGCCGTCGACCGGCTGCTGCGCACGACGACGGCCGAGAAGGCCGGACTCACGGCGAGCCTGACCGAGGCCCAGAGCCGGCTCAAGTCGCTGCAGGCCGAGGTCGAGGCGCTGCGCACCAAGGTCGACGAGAACGAGAACCCGACGTACGCCGGGCTCGGCGGCAAGGCCAGCGAGATGCTGCGCCTGGCTGAGGAGCAGGCCGCGGACGTGCTCGAGGAGGCCAACGCACAGGCGACCCAGATCCGTCAGCAGGCCCAGCGCGACGCGGCCGCGATCAAGTCCGAGGCGGAGGCCGACACCGAGAGCATGCGGGTCGTGCAGACCCGCGAGCTCGAGGAGACCCGGAGCCGCACGACCGCCGACATCGAGTCGCACCGCGTCCGCGCCCTGGCCGAGGCCGACGACCACCTTGCCTCCGCGAAGCGCGAGGCCGAGCAGCACCGCCTGGCCGCCGAGCAGGAGACCAACGCGCTGCGCACCAGCACGGCGCGCGAGGCCGAGCAGGCCCGTGCCGCTGCCGACCGCGAGGTGCAGGAGGCCCGCCGTGAGCTGGCCGTGGAGAAGGAGCGCCTCACCCGTGAGGCGGCCGAGCACCACGACTCCGCCTCTGCGGAGACCGCGCGCCTCGTCGCCGAGGCCGAGGAGCGTGCCAACGCTGCCGAGCAGCGTGCTCGCGAGGCCACCGAGGCGGCCAACGCCCACCGCGAGCAGGCCACCCAGGAGGCCGAGCAGCTGGTGAGCAGGTCGCGCCGCGAGGCCGAGCAGATCGTCAGCGCAGCCAAGAAGCAGGCCGACGCACTGCGCAACAGCGGTCACGCCGACTCCGAGCGCGAGCTCCAGGTGCTCCAGGCCGAGGTCACCCGCCTCAGCCGCCGACGCGACTCGATCACCGCCCAGCTGTCCGCGCTGCGCGACGTGGTGGCGGGCTTCGGCAACGACGACGAGAGCTGACGTGGGGGTCCCCGGGCCCGGCGAACCCGGCTCCACTCCAGAGCCAGGCGCCGAGAAGTCGGCGCCGGCCCGGCCCGGGACCCCAACGCACGAAGGCGGCGACACCGCCGTCGTCACGGCTCCACCCGTCACCCCCGGCCCGCCGATCGACCGCAGGCCCCGCGGCACCTGGGGTCGACCACCCTTCGTCACCGGCTTCCTGCTCGCTGCCGGTGGGCTGCTGGCGTACTGGCTCGGCGGCCTGATCCTGCAGGCCGGCTCGGTGATCATCCTGATCGTGGTGTCGCTGTTCATCGCGTTCGGTCTCAACCCGGTCGTGCTGTGGCTGATGGGCCGCGGCGTACGTCGCTCCTACGCCGTGCTCATGGTCGCGTTCGGCTTCGTGGCCGCGCTGGCGCTCTTCGTCGTGGCCATCGCCCCCGTCGTCGCCGACCAGATCAACGCGCTGACCGCCAACGCTCCGGACTGGTTCGACCAGCTCCAGCACAACCGCCAGATCCAGCGCTGGGACGACAAGTACGACATCATCCAGAAGGCTCAGGACTACGTCACCGGCGGCGACCTGACCCAGCAGCTCTTCGGCGGAGTGCTCGGCGTCGGCCTGGCGATCCTGTCCTTCCTCGGCAACGCGTTCATCGTGATCGTGCTGACGCTCTACTTCCTCGCCTCGCTCGACAAGGTCAAGCACGGCCTCTACCGGCTCGCCCCGGCCAGTGGCCGTCCCCGCGTCGAGAGCCTCGGCGACAGGATCCTGGAGGGCATCGGCGGCTACGTCTCGGGCGCCTTCGTGGTCGCGCTCTGCGCCGGCGTCTCGACGCTGGTGTTCCTGTTCATCGTGGGCCTGGGCGCCTACGCGGTCGCACTCGCGGTCGTGGTGGCCATCCTCGACGTGATCCCGATGATCGGCGCCACCCTCGGTGCGGTCATCGTCAGTGCCGTCGCCCTGGCAACGGACCTGCAGGCCGGCATCGCCTGCATCATCTTCTTCGTGATCTACCAGCAGGTCGAGAACTACCTGATCTACCCGAGGGTGATGTCCAAGTCCGTCGACATCCCCGGCGCGATGACCGTGATCGCCGCCCTGGTCGGCGCCAGCCTCCTCGGCGTGGTCGGCGCCCTCCTGGCCATCCCCACCGCCGCCGCGATCCTGCTGCTCGTGCGCGAGGTGTTCATCAAGAAGCAGGACACGCGCTGACGGTTTTTCTGGTTAACCAGTGAAACTGTCACTTAGCCCACGTTGCAACGTTGGTATCTGAGAGTTTTTCTGGTTAACCAGAAAAACTGCACCCCTCACTCCCCCGGCTGAGGCACCGGCTTGTCCTTGTACGCCGACAGGTTGTGGGCGTTGTAGGCGCTGGTGTCGGCTGTCTCCATCGGGCCGTCCCACTCGCGGGGCAGGGGCGTGTCGACGTCGGGGGCCACGCGCTGCACGATCTTGTCGAGCACCTTCTCCGCATCCCCCACCCACAGGTGCTTGGCACCGTCCATCGGGATGATCTCGGCCTGGGTGAGCGGCGCGAACCGCTCGGCCGCCTCCTCGGGCTGCAGGTAGTCGTCGTGCTCGGGGATCAGGGCGGTCACCGGCTTGCCCGACTCCGCCCACCGCTCGAGGTCGGCGGGCTTGCTGTAGCGCAGCGGCGGGGAGAGCAGCACGACGCCCTGCACGACCGGGTCGAGCCCGTGCATCAGGGCCAGGTCGGTGCCGAACGACCAGCCGACGAGCCAGATGTCGGGCAGGTCCTCGAACTCGGCGTACTCGATGGCGGCGGCCACGTCGTACTTCTCGCCGACCCCGTTGTCGAACTCGCCCTCGCTGGTGCCCTGCTGGCTCCACGTGCCCCGGGTGTTGAACCGGAGCACGGCGATCCCGGCCAGGGCCGGCAGCCGGTAGGCCGCCTTCCGGAAGATCTGGCTGTCCATCATCCCGCCGTGGGTCGGCAGGGGGTGCAGGCAGACCAGCGTCGCGACGGGGTCCCGGTCCTCGGGCAGCGCGATCTCCGCCACCAACCCGAGTCCGTCGGCGGTCTGCAGCGTCAGCGACTCACGTCTGGCAGGCAGCACCGAGTTGGCGCGGATCGAGGGGGACATGCGGCCATTGTGCCCAAGGGGTCAGGCCGACCAGCGCACCGACTCCTCGACGACGTCGGCGAAGGCGTGCACCCCGCGCAGGTCGACCCGGGAGGACAGCAACGTGCTGACCCCGTGCTTGTGCCTGATGGCCAGGTCGGACTGTCCGGTCTCCCGGATCGGACTGGCCAGCTGCTGCTCGATTTCGGCGATGTGATCCATCACAGCTCCCTCCATGGACTGTTGACGAGTCTGGAGCGTGACAGGACAAGGTCACCGGACGATTGACGCACGGTTACCGGGAGGTCACAGGGGGAGAATCTTCAACTACTGCTGTTCATCTGGGCCTGCTCGGGGCTAGAAGTCGAAGCCGTCGAACATGTCGCCGATGCCGTCGAACATGCCACCGATGCCGTCGCCGATCGAGCCGATCCCCTCGCCGAGACCTTCCCCGATGGCGCCGATGCCATCACCCAGTCCGTCGAACCCGCCACCGAACAGCAGCCCCATGAACATCCAGTCCATCGGGCCGAAGCCACCGAAGTAGCCCGCGGCGTAGGGCTGGTAGGCCCGTCCGCCCTGGAAGTAGGGCACCCGCCGGTTGCCGACCATCACCTTGCGGATGTCCGGCTCGGCGCCCGCATGGACGCGCTCGGCGTCCAGCTGGCAGGCAGGTACGTCGCGCTGGGTCCCGCCCGGAGGCGTGTAGGGCACGTCCTCGACGGACAGCCCGTGGCGCGGGTCGAAGAAGCACGGCGGCCGGCGGGTGGGCAGCGGCTCTCCGGCGACGCGTGCGCGCACGCAGGCCATGGCGTACTTGCCGTCCTCGAGGATCTCGGTGACGTTCTTGACGTCCTCGGGCTGCTGGATCTTGTCCGCGGCACGCTTGGCCGACTCGTAGGAGTCGAGCGCCCGCTGGTAGTCCGCGTGCTCGCCCGGGTCGAGCTCACGCCCGGCCATCTCCATGTCGAGCAGCTGCAGCTCCTCACCGAGAGCGGTGACGTCCTCGAAGGCGAACTTGCGCACGGGCGCGAGCTCGGCCTCCTTGCGCTCCAGGGCCTTGCGCTGGTTGCTCTTGACGAAGGCGACCACCACGGCGGCGGCGACAGCCAGGAGAACGAGGAAGATCAGGGCACCCATGTCGTCAGGCTACGACCCCCGTCCCAGTGGCCTTCCCCGTTGTCCGGCCCGACTCAGGTGCCGGCTGCCACAATCCGGCTATGACAGAACGCATCGAGGTCAGCCGGCCCATCGACGCCAGTCCGGAGGCCGTCTTCGCGGTGCTGTGCGATCCGCAGGGCCATGTGGCCATCGACTCCTCGGGGATGCTGCAGTCGGCCGAGGGCGACTCCGTCGGGGCGGTCGGCGACTCGTTCGTCGTGCACATGGACCGCGAGTCGCTGGGCGACTTCGACATGGGGCTGTACGACGTCACGGTCACCATCTCGGCCTACGAGCAGGACCGGGAGATCGCCTGGAAGGTGCTCGGGCGGGTACGCCCGCAGATCGGCCATGTCTACGGCTACCGGATCGAACCGGCAGAAGCAGGCGGGTCGGTCGTCACGTCGTACTACGACTGGTCCGACATCGCCCCGGAGTGGCGCGAGGCCGACATCTTTCCGGTGCTCTCCGAGACCGCCCTCAAGGCGACCCTGGGCATCCTCGACCGGACCGTGCGGCGCGGCTACCCCCGAGGCTGAGCCGCGCCGCCCGCATCAGTTCTGGTGGTGCAGCACCCCGCCCTGGGTCAGGAAGAAGCGGGTGTCCTCGTTCAGTGCGCCCGTGGCCCTGACCCCCTGGCTGCGCTGAAAGGCCTTCAGCGCGCGCCGGGTCGGCAACTTGTACTTCCCGTTCACCGGGACCCTGGCACCAGCGGCGCGCAGCGCCCGCTGCAGGGTGCGTACGCCGGGACCGTGCTGCCCGAGGTGGAGGTTGCGCTTGGGCAGGTGACGGCCGAAGAGCAGCACCCAGAAGCCGTTGTTGACCCGGCCGGGGTGCGGCGCCGTTCCCTCGAACCCGTCCTCGACGCGGCGTACGGCGGCCCGGGTCTGCGGTCCGTACCACCCGTCCACGACGACCGGGCCGTAGCCGTCGTCGTTGAGGGCGCACTGCAGGGTGCGCACCGCCGGGCCGCGGTCGCCGGGCACGAGCACCGGATAGCTGGCCAGCGTGCGGTGGCAGCCGCCGGTCTTCGCAGAAGCGGCCGGGGCAGCCGCAGTGGCCGACACGGTTGCCGGCCCGACGAGCCCCAGGGCCAGGGTCGCGAGCACGGCAACAAGGGTGGTGGATCGACGCATGGGGTCTCCTCAGGTGAGCGAGCCCGATGGCTCGGCGCTCGCAGTCTCCCCTGAGGAGGCCCTCGACGACCCGCAGATACGCCGCAGACGAACCAGCGAATCAGCGCTTGCTGTAGTCGCGGAACCCGCGCTTGGTCTTGCGACCGAGATAGCCGGCCGTGACCAGGTGCTCCAGCAGCGGTGCCGGCGCGAACCCGGGCTCGCGGAACTCGAGGTAGAGCTCACGCTGGATCGCCAGCGACACGTCGTTGCCGACCACGTCGAGGAGCTCGAACGGCCCCATCGGCAGGGCACATCCCTGCTTCATCGCGGTGTCGATGTCGTCGGCCGTCGCGTAGTGCGCCTCGAGCATCTTGATCGCGTCGTTGAGGTAGGGGAACAGCAGCGCGTTCACGATGAACCCGGCGCGGTCACCGCAGGAGACCGCCACCTTGCCGACCTCGGCGCACAGGGCCCGGGTCGTCTCGGCGACCTCGTCGCTGGTGGAGACGGTGCTGACCACCTCGACGAGCTTCATGATCGGCGCGGGGTTGAAGAAGTGCATCCCGACGACGTCCGCAGGGCGCGTGGTCGCCTGGGCGCACTGGATGATCGGCAGCGACGACGTGGTGGTCGCCAGGATCGCGCCGGGCTTGCAGATCTCGTCGAGGTTCTCGAACAGCGTGGTCTTGATCTTCAGGTCCTCGGCGATCGCCTCCACGGCGATGTCGACCTGTGCGAGGTCGTCGAGCGAGGTCGAGCCGGTCAGCCGGCCCAGCACCTGCTCCTTGGCCGACTCCTCGAGCTTGCCGCGCTGGATGGCCTTGTCGAGCGAGCGCTCGATGGTCGCGCGGACCGCGTCGACCTTGTCCTGCGAGCGGCCGACGTAGACGACGTCGTACCCCGCCTTGGCGAAGACCTCGACGATGCCGGTGGCCATCGTGCCGGTGCCGACCACCCCGACCAGGTTGATCTCGTGGCGCAGCTGCGGCTTGTCGTCTGCGGACGGCGTCCGGTCATCGGGTACGACGACGGGGCTGTCTGCGCTCTCGTAGCTGTAGAAGCCCTTGCCGGTCTTGCGGCCGAGCAGACCGGCGGTGACCATCTGCTTGAGGATCGGCGCGGGGGCGTGCAGCCGGTCGCGACCCTGGCGGTACATCGTGTCGAGGATCTCGTACGCCGTGTCCAGGCCGATCAGGTCGAGCAGGGCCAGCGGGCCCATCGGGTAGCCGCAGCCGAAGCGCATCGCCGCGTCGATGTCCTCGCGGGAGGCGTAGCGGTTCTCATACATCGACACCGCGTGGTTGAGGTAGCCGAAGAGCAGCGTGTTGGCGATGAAGCCGGCCTTGTCACCGCACACGACGGGGTTCTTGCCGAGCGCCTGCACCAGGCCGGCGACGTCCTCGAGCACCTCGGGGGCGGTGACCACGGTCTGCACGATCTCCACGAAACCCTGGACGGGCGCCGGGTTGAAGAAGTGCACGCCGATGACCCGGCCCGGGTGCGAGGTGGCCGAGGAGATCTCGGTGACGGAGAGGGACGAGGTGTTGGTCGCGAGGATCGCGTCCTCGGAGAGGATGCCGTCGAGCTGACGGAAGATCTGCTTCTTGATGTCGACGGACTCGACGACGGCCTCGACGACGAGGTCGGCGTCCTTGAGCTCCTCCAGCGAGGTGGCGAAGGAGACCCGGCTGTGCAGCTCCTTGGCGTCCTCCTCGGTCAGCTTGCCGCGGGAGACGGCCCGGGCGGTGGAGTGCTCGAGGTGCTGACGGCCGCGGGCCACCGCGTCGTCGTCCACCTCCACGCCGACGACGGTGTAGCCCTCCCGGGCGAACACCTCCGTGATCCCGGCACCCATGGTGCCCAGTCCGACAACGCCGATGGTCTTGAAGTCACGTGCCATGTGGCGCATCCTGCCATGCCTCCGGGCACGGCCTGGCCCTTGGTTCACTGGCCGGTAACTTGGCGGCTGTGTGGTCGATCACAGCCCGCCCACCAGCTCCACCACCTCGTCCGCACACCCCCAGCTCAACGTCACGCCGGCGCCCCCCTGTCCATAGCAGTGGACCACCCGGCCCTCCGCCTCCAGCCGGA
The DNA here is from genome assembly GCA_963782305.1 of uncultured Actinomycetota bacterium. Lineage (GTDB taxonomy): Bacteria > Actinomycetota > Actinomycetes > Propionibacteriales > Nocardioidaceae > Marmoricola. Next base: position 165,206 of record CAWAJJ010000006.1, read on the forward strand.
CCGTCGAGCGCACCGGCCGCAGTCCCACCCGGTGGCCGACCACCGTGCCACCGGCGAGCTCGGGCACCAGCCCGGTCGCCCGGTGCAGGATCTCGGTCGCCGTCTCGGGCGACGGCGTACGGCTCCAGTCGCCGGCCTGGTCGGTGCCGCCCACGACCACCGAGTTCGCACGCGGAACGACGTACGTCGGTCCTCCCGAGTCGAGCCACCACCGGTCCAGCTCGACGCCGGAGAGCAGCACCACCTGCCCCCGCACCGGGTGGACGTCGGAGTCGCCGGCCAGCAGACGGGAGCCGAGCCCCGCACAGTTGACCACCACGTCGTCAGTCCTCGGCAGCGCCGGCAGGCTCATCCGGGTCACGGTCACGCCGCGCTCCTCCAGCCGGGTTCGCAGCCAGGCCAGGTAGACCGGCATGTCGATCACCGGCGCGGTGAACGACCAGGCGTCGGCGTACCCGGGCAGCGGGGTCGCGCGCGTCAGGTCCGGGACCGCCTCCGCCCACCACGGATCCGGCGTACGACGCGCGAGCACCTCGGTGCCGGGCAACATCTGGACGCCGGTGTCCTCGCTGGCCAGCTCCCCGAAGACGGCGTACGACGAGGCCGCCCACGCGGTCACCCGGTCCTGCGGGAGCGCGTGGTAGGGGTACCAGAGCGCCGCCGCGACCACGGAGGTCGTCTCGAGCGGGAGGTCGCGGGCCAGCACGTCCACGCGGTGACCGGCCTCGGCCAGCCGGAGTGCGCAGGTCAGCCCGGTGACGCCCGCTCCGACGACGGTGACTCTTCCTGGGACTCTTCCTGGACCTCGACCCACCGCGCCAGCATGGCAGGCCGGGTGCGGGTAGATTCACCGCTCGTGAGAATCGTCGTGGCCCGCTGTCAGGTCGACTACGCGGGACGGCTGACGGCCCACCTGCCGATGGCCACCCGGGTGCTGATGCTCAAGTCCGACGGATCGGTGCTCGTGCACTCCGACGGGGGCTCCTACAAGCCGCTGAACTGGATGAGCCCGCCGTGCACCGTGCGGGAGGGCACCACCGAGGACGGCCAGGTCGAGTGGACCGTCGCCGCGAAGTCCGGCGACAGCCTGCGGATCCTGATCGAGGAGGTCATCCACGACTCCAGCCACGACCTCGGCGTGGACCCCGGCCTGCAGAAGGACGGCGTCGAGAAGCACCTCCAGGAGCTCCTGGCCGACCACCCCGACACGCTCTCGGACGGCCTGACGCTCGTACGCCGGGAGTTCCCCACCGCGATCGGCCCCGTCGACCTGATGTGCCGCGACGGCGCCGGCCTGGCCGTCGCCGTCGAGATCAAGCGACGCGGCGACATCGACGGGGTCGAGCAGCTCACGCGCTACCTCGAGCTGCTCAACCGCGACCCGCTGCTCAAGCCGGTCCGCGGCATCTTCGCCGCCCAGGAGATCAAGCCGCAGGCCCGTGTGCTGGCGGAGGACCGCGGCATCAGCTGCGCCGTCGTCGACTACGACCTGCTGCGCGGCATGGACGACCCGACGCAGCGGCTGTTCTGAGCTAGTCGGGAGACCCGGCCGGACGCAGCGGGAAGGTCATCCGGAACGTCGTGCCCGGGCCACCGCTGGCGACGACCTCGATGGTGCCGGCGTGCGCCTCCACGATGGCCAGCGCGATGGTCAGGCCCAGGCCGGCGCCCGGGGTCTGCTGCGCGACCGCGTCGGGGGTGCGGAAGAGCCGCTCGAACAGCGCGTCGGGATCCTCGTCACCGATGCCGACGCCGGTGTCGATCACGTCGATCTCCGCGGACGGCCCCTTCGACCGCAGGACCACCCGCACGCTGCCCTCGGCCGGGGTGAACTTGATCGCGTTGGACAGCAGGTTGTCCATCGCCTGGCCGAGACGGTCGCGGTCGCCGTACATCGGCACGGCGATGCCCGGCGTCTCCAGGGAGAGGCTGAGCACCGCCTCCTCAGCACGCGGGCGGGCCGCCTCGACGGCCTCCCGCACCACCCGCTCGAGGTCGATCTCGGCCGAGCGGATCGCCAGGCCGGACTCCTCGATCGCCACCAGGGTCAACAAGTCGTCGACCAGGCGCAGCTCCCTCTCCGCGCTGCGCATGATCACCGACAGGAACCGCTGGCCCTGGGGACTGAGCTCCTCGAGGTCCGTCATCAGCTCGCCGTAGCCGATCATCGAGGTCAACGGCGTGCGGAGCTCGTGCGAGACGGTGGCGAAGAACTCGTCCTTGACCCGGTCGGTCTCCTCCTGCATCCGGCGACGCTCGGAGATGTCGCGGATCGCGGCCGAGACGAGCAGGCCCTCGTCGGTCTCCAGCGGGGAGAGCGTGACCTCGATCGGGAACTCGGACCCGTCCTTGCGCCTCGCGTGCAGGTCACCGGCCAGGCCCATCGGACGCGTCCGTGGCTCGCTGACGTAGCCGTTGCGGAAGGCCATGTGCATGCCGGAGTAGCGGTCGGGGACCAGGATCTCGACCTGCTCCCCCACCAGCTCGGCGCGTCGGTAGCCGAAGAGCTCCTCGACCTGCGCGTTGACCAGGACGATCTCGCCGTCGCGGTTGACGATCACCATGCCGTCGGGGGCGGCCTCGAGCAGTCCCCGGAACAGCTTGGTCTGGCGGTACTTCTCGTTGGACTCGCGGATCCCGATGGCCACCATCGGGCCACGTTCGGTCGCGGTGGGGGTCATCGTGAGGTCCACCGAGTGCGTGGAGCCGCTGGAGTGGCGGAGCTTCGCGTCGCGGATCGTGATCTCGACGTTGTTCTCGATCACGGCAGTCACCGACACGGCCTGGAACTCGTGCATGGTCTCGCGCCCGAAGTCCTGGACCTTGGCTCCGACCATGGCGTCGGCGGGGATGCCGACGACGTCCCCCGCGCCGGCGTTGGCCAGGAGCACGACACCCTGGACATCGGCCAGCACGATCGCGTCGTCGGACTTCAGGATCATGTCCGTGAGGGCGCCGTACTCCCACTGTTCAGTGTCGTGCAGGTGCTCCATGTGTTGATCCGCCTTGATCGTCGAGCCCGAGGCAGCCGCGCATGTCGGCTGCACGTGACGTCCAGTCGCAGACTACGACGAGCGTGGCGCGGAAAAAGCGGTTCTAGGCGGCAAGTCCGGATTGACCGGACCAGAGACTAGACCAGTTCGTGGGCGTCGCGGATTGCCCTGACGATGCCCGCCATGGCCTGGGTCAGGCTGAAGTCCTTGGGCGTGAACACCGCGGCCACGCCCATCTCCTTGAGGAGCTTGGCGTCACGCGTGGGGATGATCCCCCCGACGATGACCGGGATGTCCTCGATCCCGGCCTCCTTCATCTGCGCGAGCACGTCGGGCACGAGCTCCATGTGCGAGCCGGACAGGATGGAGAGCCCGACGCAGTGCACGTCCTCGGCGACCGCTGCGGCGACGATCTCCGCCGGCGTCAGCCGGATGCCCTGGTAGACGACCTCGAAGCCGGCATCGCGCGCGCGTACGGCGACCTGCTCGGCTCCGTTGGAGTGTCCGTCGAGCCCGGGCTTGCCGACCAGCAGCCGCAACCGGCCGCCGAGCTCCTCGCCCGTGGCGCGCACCTGCTCGCGCACCGCGGTGAGCTCCTGGCCCGCCTCGGCGACGCCGACAGCACCGGAGACACCCGTCGGGGCGCGGAACTCGCCGAACACCTCGCGCAGGGTCCCGGCCCACTCCCCCGTGGTCGCACCCGCACGCGCGGCCACCAGGGTGGCCTCCATCAGGTTGGCGTCGGTCTTCGCCGCATCGCTCAATGCGGCCAGTGCCCGGTCGACCTCGGCCTGGTCGCGCTCCGCGCGCCACGCCTCGAGGCCGGCGATCGCCGATCGCTCGGCCTCCGGGTCCGCGGCCTGGATGGCGGCGTCCAGATCGGCGGTGAGCGGCGAGACCTCGGTGGTCTCGAACCGGTTCACGCCGACGACGATGTCCTCACCGTTCTCGATCCTGGACCGGCGGGCGGAGTGCGAGCTGACCAGGGCCTGCTTCATGTAGCCGGACTCGACGGCTGCGATCGCGCCACCGAGTGCCTGGACCCGGTCGATCTCGGCGCGGGCCTCCTCGACCATGGTGTGCACCTTCGCCTCGATCACCTTCGAGCCGTCGAAGATGTCGTCGTACTCCAACAGGTCGGACTCGAAGGCCAGCACCTGCTGCAGACGCAGCGACCACTGCTGGTCCCAGGGCCGCGGCAGGCCGAGGGCCTCGTTCCACGCGGGCAGCTGTACGGCGCGGGCACGGGCGTTCTTGGAGAGCGTGACCCCGAGCATCTCGAGCACGATCCGCTGGACGTTGTTCTCGGGCTGCGCCTCGGTCAGCCCCAGGGAGTTGACCTGCACGCCGTACCGGAACCGGCGCATCTTCTCGTCCTGCACGCCGTAGCGCTCCCGCGTGATCTCGTCCCACAGCTGCACGAAGGCGCGCATCTTGCAGGTCTCCTCGACGAAGCGCACACCCGCGTTCACGAAGAACGAGATGCGTCCCACGGTCTTCTCGAAGTCCTGCTCGGAGACCTGGCCCGCGTCCTTCACGGCGTCGAGCACCGCGATCGCCGTACACAGCGCATAGGCGAGCTCCTGGGTGGGGGTCGCGCCGGCCTCCTGCAGGTGATAGCTGCAGATGTTGATCGGGTTCCACTTCGGGATCTCGTTGACGGTGTAGGAGATGACGTCGGAGATCAGCCGCAGCGAGTGCTCGGGCGGGAACACGTAGGTCCCGCGGGAGAGATACTCCTTGATGATGTCGTTCTGGGTGGTCCCGGCCAGCTGGTGGGCGACGTCGAGGGGCTCGAGGTCGGGGTTCTGCTCCTCAGCGACGACCTGGTAGAGCGCCAGCAGCCACATCGCCGTGGCGTTGATCGTCATCGAGGTGTTCATCCCGGTCAGCGGGATGTCCGCGAACAGCCGCCGCATCTCGCCGAGGTGCGGGATCGGTACGCCGACCTTGCCCACCTCGCCGCGCGAGAGCGGGGAGTCCGGGTCGTAGCCGGTCTGGGTCGGCAGGTCGAAGGCCACCGAGAGGCCGGTCTGGCCCTTGGCGAGGTTCATCCGGTAGAGCTTGTTGGACTCGGTCGCGGAGGAGTGCCCGGCGTAGGTGCGCATCACCCAGGGACGGTCCTTCTCGGGCCTGGGGGCTGACGTGTCGCTCATGGGCTGAGGGTAGGCCCGGAGGTGACCCGGCGGTGGCAGGTGTGGACTCTCTCACTTTGCGGCATGGGTCACACCGACCCCGGAGAGGCGGCCAGGTCGCTCAGACGGCGGTGGAGTGCCCGCCCGGCTCGACCGGGATCATCCAGCGCAGGTGCGAGAGGTGCAGCAGACGGCGTACGCCGGGCGAACCGCCGGCCAGCACGACCCGACGGCCCTCGCGCTCGGCGACGCGGTTGGCCACGGCGAGCATCTTCAGGGTGGTCAGGTCGACCGACTCGACCCGGGAGATGTCCACGCGGACGTCGCCCTCGCAGGTCTCGAGGAGGTAGTAGACGGCGGCGCGCAGCTCAGCGGTGCAGCGCACGTCGAGGGAGCCGGTCAGTGCCAGCATGTTCCCGTCGATGCTCAGCTCCACGACGCCCACCCTCTCTACTTCTACCAATATCGAGCCTCACTGCACGTTTGCGTATCAAGACGCGCAGAGTGGGTCCGCAAATACCTCCAGGAGGGGACTTTCTGACCGGGTTTCCGGCCGACTGGACTAGTCCGGAAGCCGGGAGGCGTCGGCGCCGACCGCGGCCAGCGCCTCGGCGAACCACGGGTAGCCGCGGTCGATGTGCTGCGACTCGGCCACCAGCGTGGTGCCCTGGGCCGCCAGCCCACCGAGCACCAGCGCGGCGCCGGCCCGGATGTCGTGGGCGACGACCGGGGCTCCGGAGAGCATCGGCACCCCCCGGACGACGGCGTGGTGACCGTCGGTGCGCAGGTCGGCGCCGAGCCGGGCCAGCTCCTGGGCGAACATGAACCTCGCCTCGAACACGTTCTCGGTGATCATCGCGGTGCCGGAGGACACCGCCGCCAGCGCCATCGCGAAGGGCTGCAGGTCGGTCGGGAAGCCGGGGTAGGGCAGGGTCGCGACGTCGAAGGACTTCAACCGCTCGTGGACGTGCACGGTGAAGCCCGTCTCCGTCTGTGCGATGGCCGCGCCGGAGCTCACCAGCTTGTCGAGCACGATGTCGAGGTGGTGGGTCACCCCGCCCTCGATGTGCAGGTCGCCGCCGGCGATCGCGGCCGCGAAGACCCACGTCCCGGTCACGATCCGGTCGGTGACCGTGCTGTGCTCCACCGGGTGCAGCTGCTCGACCCCCTCGATCACCAGGGTCGAGGTGGAGATCCCGTCGATGCTCGCGCCCATCGCGACGAGCATCGTGCACAGGTCGACGATCTCCGGCTCGCGGGCCACGTTGTCGATGACGGTCGTGCCCTGCGCGAGCACGGCCGCCATCACGAGGTTCTCGGTCGCCCCCACCGAGGGGAAGTCGAGCCACAGGTTGGCGCCGACGAGTCCGTTCGGCACCTCCGCGACGACCTGCCCGTGCTCGATGCGTACGACGGCCCCCAGCTCCAGCAGCCCGCGGATGTGCATGTCCAGGCCGCGGGACCCGATCGCGTCCCCGCCTGGCAGCGCGACGCTGGCCCGACCGCACCGGGCGACGAGCGGGCCGAGCACGGCGATGGAGGCCCGCAGCCGGCGTACGAGCTCGTAGGGGGCCTTGTGATCGAGCTCCTCGGGTACGTCGATCGTCACTCGCCCGGACGTCGAGCCCGCGGTCGGGTCGGGGTCGACGGGGTGGACGATCTCGACCTCGCAGCCGAGCTGCCGGAGCAGCTGACCCATGACGGCCACGTCGAGGATGTCGGGCACGTTGTGGATCACCGACCGGCCGGGCGCCAGCAGGGCGGCGGCCATCAGCTTGAGCGCAGAGTTCTTCGCGCCCCCGACGTACACCGTCCCGGCCAGCGGCCGGGTCAGCGGACCCTCGGAGACGACGCGGAAGCTGCCCATGCCGGTCACTCTAGTGACGGGGCGTCGGCCACCGTCGGGACCCGCCTAGGGTGGGGCGCATGGTGAACCTGACGCGCATCTACACCCGCACCGGCGACGCCGGCAGCACCCGCCTCGGCGACATGAGCGAGACCACGAAGACGGACCTCCGGCTGCTGGCCTACGCCGACGTCGACGAGACCAACGCGCACCTCGGACTCGTGCTGGCCACCAGCGAGCTCGACGAGGACGTCGTCACGGTCCTGACCCACGTGCAGAACGATCTCTTCGACGTGGGCGCCGACTTCTGCACGCCGGTGGTCGAGAACCCGGAGTACCCGCCGCTGCGCATCGAGCCCGACTACGTCGACCGGCTCGAGGGATGGTGCGACCACTACAACGAGGAGCTCACCACGCTGCGCTCCTTCATCCTCAACGGTGGCACCGTCGCCGCGGCCCACCTGCACGTGGCCCGCACGGTCTGCCGGCGCGCCGAGCGCTCGGCCTGGGCGGCGCACGAGCAGTACGCCGACTCGATGAACGTGCTCGCGATCAAGTACCTCAACCGGCTCTCCGACCTGTTGTTCATCCTGGCCCGCCATGCCAACAAGGAGAACGGTGACGTGTTGTGGGTGCCGGGCGGCGAGCGCGGCGTACCCGACGAGGAGTGAGCTGCACTCGCTCAGCGCAAAGGACGCGACCCGGGGGGCCCGGCCTCGAGCCACGACGACAGCCCGGTGAGCGAGCTGGGGCTCATCGCGAGCTCGACGTCGCCGCGGGGGGTCGAGCAGACCATGACCACGTGACCGGCGTAGAGCGCGTACTCCTCCGAACCCTCGGGTGCCCGCTGCGAGACGAAGGTCAGGTCGTTGCGGCGCCAGGACCTCTTCGGGAGAGGCAGCGGCGAGAAGATCCGGTACCAGTCCAGCGAGTCCTCGCGGTAGCGGCCCATTCCGAGCACCCAGCCGCGCCCGTCGGGCTGGTTGGCGTCACGGACGCTGAGCTCGAAGGTCCCGCCATGACGAGACAGCACGCGACGGCGTACGACGAGCAGGATCCCGAACAGGACGAGCACGAGCAGCACGGCACCAGCTGAGTCGAGCAGCCACTGCCATACCGGCATCGATCCCTCTTCTCGGGCGTGGTCGATGGTGAGGTGACAGCCTAGGAGATGGTCCGGCATGCCGAAGGGCCGCCCCGTTCACGGGACGGCCCTCGTGCTCGGGTCCGGTGATCGATCCGGTCAGGAAGCCTTCTCGGCAGCCTTCACACGGGCCTCGTGACGTCGTACCTCGGCACCGTGGCGCTGCTCGTCGCCGTCACCGCGGGCCTGGTCGAGGTCGGACTGTGCGGCGGAGAGGTCGATCTCGCTGGCCAGCTCGGCGTGGCTGGCCAGGATCGAGACGCGGTTGCCGGCCACCGAGAGGATGCCGTCGTCGACGGCGGCCGTGTAGGTCTCGCCGTCACCGGTCTCGATCTCCACCAGGCCGGCCTCGAGCAGCGACAGCACCGGCATGTGGTTGGGCAGGATGCCGATCTCACCGCCGGCCGTGCGGGCGTTGACGACCTTCGCCTCGCCGGACCAGACGAGCCGGTCCGCCGCGACGAGCTCGACGCGAAGGGTGTCGTCGCTCACGACTCGTCGCCGTCGTCGCCCTGACCGGTGCTCTTCTGGATCTCTTCCCACTTGCGCTCGACGTCGTCGAGGCCACCGCACATGAAGAACGCCTGCTCGGCCACGTGGTCGTACTCACCGTCGGCGATCTTGTTGAACGCCTCGATGGTGTCGGCGATCGGGACGGTCGAGCCCTCGAGACCGGTGAACTGCTTGGCCACGTAGGTGTTCTGCGACAGGAACCGCTGGATACGACGGGCGCGGGAGACGATGACCTTGTCTTCCTCGGAGAGCTCGTCGACACCGAGGATCGCGATGATGTCCTGGAGCTCCTTGTTGCGCTGCAGGATCTGCTTGATCCGCACGGCGCAGTCGTAGTGGTCCTTGCCGATGTACTGCGGGTCGAGGATCCGCGAGGTCGACGTCAGCGGGTCCACCGCGGGGTAGATGCCCAGCGACGCGATCTCACGCGACAGCTCGGTGGTCGCGTCGAGGTGCGCGAAGGTCGCAGCGGGAGCCGGGTCGGTGTAGTCGTCCGCCGGCACGTAGATCGCCTGCATCGAGGTGATCGAGTGACCACGCGTCGAGGTGATCCGCTCCTGGAGCGTGCCCATCTCGTCGGCGAGGTTGGGCTGGTAGCCCACCGCGGACGGCATCCGGCCGAGCAGCGTGGAGACCTCGGAACCGGCCTGGGTGAACCGGAAGATGTTGTCGATGAAGAGCAGCACGTCCTGGCTCTGCACGTCGCGGAAGTACTCCGCCATCGTCAGCGCGGACAGGGCGACGCGCAGCCGGGTGCCCGGCGGCTCGTCCATCTGGCCGAACACGAGTGCGGTCTGGCCGATGACGCCGGCCTCTTCCATCTCGACGATGAGGTCGTTGCCCTCACGGGTGCGCTCGCCGACGCCGGCGAACACGGACACACCACCGTGGTCCTTCGCGACGCGGGCGATCATCTCCTGGATCAGCACGGTCTTGCCCACACCAGCGCCACCGAACAGGCCGATCTTGCCGCCCTGGACGTAAGGAGCCAGCAGGTCGATGACCTTGATGCCGGTCTCGAACATCTGGGTCTTGGACTCCAGCTGGTCGAAGGCCGGTGCCTGGCGGTGGATGCCCCAGCGCTCCTGGACGTCGAGCTCCTCGCCCTCCTCGAGGTTGAGGCACTCGCCGAGGGCGTTGAACACGTGCCCCTTGGTGACGTCGCCGACGGGCACCGAGATCGGGCCACCGGTGTCGCGCACCTGCGAGCCACGGACGAGGCCGTCGGTGGGCTGCAGGGAGATGGCGCGGACCATGCCGTCGCCGATGTGGAGCGCGACCTCGAGGGAGAGGATCTTCTTCTCCCCGAGGAACTCGAGCTCGACCTCGAGCTTGTTGTACATCTCCGGCATCGAGTCGGCGGGGAACTCCACGTCGACGACGGGCCCGATCACCCGGGCGATGCGGCCGATGCTGCCCTGGCCCTCGTCGGTCTTGGTCTCTTCAGCAGTCGCAGTCATGTTCTCTCACTCATTCCCGGCGTTGGCATCGGCGAGCGCGTTGACGCCACCGACGATCTCGCTGATTTCTTGGGTAATACCAGCCTGGCGGGCCTGGTTGGCGATTCGGGTGTACTTCTTGATCAGCTCGTCGGCGTTGTCCGTCGCGGACTTCATCGCCTTCTGGCGGGCGGCGAGCTCCGAGGCAGCGGCCTGGAGCAGCGCGAAGAAGATGCGGCTCTGGACGTACTTGGGGAGCAGCCCGTCGAGCACCTCCTCCGGAGACGGCTCGAACTCGTAGAGCGGCAGCACCTCGTCGGCATCCGGGGTCTCCGTGCCCTCCACCACTTCGAGCGGCAGCAGCCGGATGTCGCGCGGCTCCTGCACCAGCATCGTGCGGAACTGCGTGAACACGACGTGCACCTCGTCGACGCCGGGGGAAGCTCGCGCTCCTCGCCGTTCTCCTCGATGGTGCGGGCCTGGTCCTCGTCGTTCAGGAAGGCCCCGATGAGGGTGTGCCCGATCTCCTCGGCCACGTCGTACGTCGGCTGGTCGCTGTGTCCGGTCCACGACTTGATGATCTTGCGGCCGCGGAACTTGTAGAAGCCCTCGCCCTTGCGGCCGGAGATGTAGGTGTCCACATCGAGGCCGTCACTCTCGAGCTTGGTGCGCAGGCGCTCGGCCTGCTTGAGCACGCTCGAGGAGTAGGCACCGGCGAGCCCGCGGTCGCTCGTGACCACCAGGATGGCGGCCCGCTTGGGGTCCTCCGGCTCGGTGGTCAGGGCGTGGTCGACGTTCGAGTACGTCGCGACGGCCGAGACCGCCCGGGTCAGCTCGCGGGCGTACGGCGCGGCGGCCTGTGCCCGTTGCTGAGCCTTGATGATCCGGGACGCCGCGATGAGCTCCATCGCGCGCGTGATCTTCTTCATCGACTCGGTCGACTTGATCCGCGCGCGATACTCGCGCAGGGATAGGGCCATGGGTGATCAGCCCTTCTTCTGCTTGACGATCTGTTCCTGGTCGACGTCCTCGTCCTCGAGGGCCTCGTGCTCCTCGTGGCCGGCCTTGATGCTCTGGCCGTCCCCGGTCTCGAACTGGTCCAGGAACTCGTCGTACGCCTTCTCGACGGTGCTCTCGGTCTCGTCCTCGAACTTCAGGGTCTCCGCGATCGTCTCCAGGACGTCCTTGTGCGAGCGGCGCAGGAAGTCCAGGAACTCCTGCTCGAAGCGCAGCACGTCATCGGTCGGCACCTTGTCCAGGTTGCCCGACGTGCCGAGCCACAGCGAGATGGTCATCTCCGGGACGGGGTACGGCGAGTACTGCGGCTGCTTGAGCAGCGCCATCAGGCGCTGTCCACGGTCCAGCTGCTGGCGCGACGCGGCGTCGAGGTCGGAGGCGAACATCGCGAACGCCTCCATCGCGCGGAACTGCGCGAGGTCGACCTTGAGCGAACCGGTGACGGTCTTCATCGCCTTGGTCATCGCCGCGCTGCCGACTCGCGACACCGACACACCGACGTCGATCGCCGGGCGCTGGTTGGACGCGAACAGGTCCGACTGCAGGAAGATCTGGCCGTCGGTGATCGAGATGACGTTGGTCGGGATGTACGCCGAGACGTCGTTGGCCTTGGTCTCGATGATCGGCAGGCCGGTCATCGAGCCGTGGCCGAGGTCGTCGGAGAGCTTGGCGCAGCGCTCGAGCAGACGGCTGTGCAGGTAGAACACGTCGCCCGGGTAGGCCTCGCGACCCGGCGGGCGGCGCAGCAGCAGCGACACGGCGCGGTAGGCCTCGGCCTGCTTGGTCAGGTCGTCGAAGACGATCAGGACGTGCTTGCCGTCGTACATCCAGTGCTGGCCGATGGCCGAGCCGGTGTAGGGGGCGAGGTACTTGAAGCCGGCCGAGTCGGACGCCGGGGAGGCCACGATCGTGGTGTACTCCAGCGCGCCGGCCTCCTCGAGGGCACCGCGCACGGCGGCGATCGTCGAGCCCTTCTGGCCGATGGCGACGTAGATGCAGCGGACCTGCTTGTCGGGGTCCTCGGTGTCCCAGTACTGCTTCTGGTTGATGATCGTGTCGATCGCGATCGTGGTCTTGCCGGTCGTCCGGTCGCCGATGATCAGCTGACGCTGGCCGCGGCCGATCGGGGTCATCGAGTCGATCGCCTTGATGCCGGTGGCGAGCGGCTCGTGCACCGACTTGCGGCTCATCACGCCGGGGGCCTGCAGCTCGAGCGCGCGCCGGCCTTCGGCCTCGATGTCGCCGAGACCGTCGATCGGGTTGCCGAGCGGGTCGACGACCCGACCCAGGAACTTGTCACCCACCGGGGCGGAGAGGATCTCGCCGGTGCGGCGGACCGTCTGGCCCTCCTCGATGCCGGCGAAGTCACCGAGGATGACGACGCCGATCTCGCGGGTGTCGAGGTTCAGGGCGAGGCCCTGCGTGCCGTCCTCGAACTCGAGCAGCTCGTTGGCCATGGCCGAGGGAAGACCACTGACGCGCGCGATGCCGTCGCCGGCCTCGGCGACACGGCCGACCTCTTCCTTGCTGGCTGCGGAGGGCTTGTAGTCCTCGACGTACTTCTGGAGCGCGTCCCGGATTTCCTCTGGACGAATCGAAAGCTCCGTCATGTCTCTGTGCCTCTTCCCTGGTTTTCTCGGGTGTGTCAGTTGTCTTCGGTGCGGCTGGTGCCCCAGGTGCGGGACGGGTCAGCCGGCGAGCCTTCGTTGAGCGTCCTCGAGCCTGCCGGACACGGTGCCGTCGATGACGTCGTCACCGATGGCGACCCGCAGCCCGCCGACGACGTCGGGATCCACCACGACCTGCAGGTGGACCGCGGTGCCGTACTGCGCGCCGAGCGCCTCGGCCAGCCGGGTGCGTTCGTCGTCCGAGAGGTCACGGGCCGTGTGCACGGTCGCGAGCTTCTCGCCGTTGGCGTGCGCGGCGGTGTGCTGGTAGCTCTCGAGAGCCCCGTCGATGGCACCGTGCGCGCCGGCAGCTGCCTGCTCGAGCAGGAGCAGGCTGGCGGGCAGCAGCTTGCCGCCGAACAGGGACCTGAGCAGCCCGCTCTTGTCCGATGCGGAGCGGGAGGGGTCGGACAGCGCGGTGCGCAGCCCGGGGGTCTCGTCGATCACCCGGCGGACCTCGAACAGCTCGTCGCTGATCCGGCCACCGTCACTCCCCGCGGAGCGGACCGCGGCGAGCACGCCGAGCTGCTCGATCACGTCGGCGAGGTCTCGGGGCGAGGTCCACCGCAGCTTCACGGCGGACGTGACCAGGCCCAGGGCGGCTTCGCCCAGGGCGCTGCCGAAGACGTTGCCGGCGAGACCGGCCTTCGCCTCTGCCTCGATCGACGCGTCCGTGAAGATCCGACGCAGGGCAGCCTCGCCGCGAAGCACGGCGGCAGCCCCGAAGAGCTCCTCACCCAGCTTCCCGGCCTCTGCCTTCGAGCCCTCGAGCTCGGAGGTCAGCTGGGCCTCTGCCTCAGCGGATGCGCCGCGGAGCATCAGCGGTCCCCGTCCTGCGCACCAGCGGACTGTCCCGCCTTCTCGGCGGTCTCCATCGTCTCCAGGTTGGCCAGGAAGCGGTCGACCACACGGGTGCTGCGCTCATCGTCCTGGAGGCTCTCCCCGACGATGCGACCCGCCAGCTCGGTGGCCAGCGTGCCGACCTCGGCACGCAGCGAGGCGACGGCCTGCTTGCGCTCGGCCTCGATCTGCGCGTGCCCGTGGTCGATGATCCGGCTCGCCTCGACGTTGGCCTTCTCGCGTGCCTCGGCCACGATCTGGTTGCCCTGCTCGCTGGCTTCCTCGCGGATCTTGGCTGCCTGCTTGCGGGCATCGGCGATCTGCGCCTTGAACTCTTCCTCGGCCTTGTGCGCGTCGTCCTTGGCGTCGTCGAGCTCAGCGAACTGGGTGCGGATCGCCTCCTGACGGGCCGTCATCGCCTTGTTGATCGGCGGGATGACGAACTTCGCGAGGATCCAGACGATGATCCCGAACGCGATCACCTCCACGAGGAAGGTGCCGTTGGGCGCGAGGAAGTTGCTCGCTAGCGGGATCAATCCCGCGGCCACCTGCAGCATCAGTGCGGTCCTTTACTTCTGACTTCGTTGGGTTGGGTCTGTCGTCGCAGGTGCGAGGTCACTTGCCCAGCACGAAGACGAACAACGCCATGAACGCGAGGTTGATGAAGAACATCGCCTCGACCAGACCCACGGTCAGGAAGAAGATCGTCTGGAGTCGCCCTTGGGCCTCCGGCTGACGAGCCACGCCCTCGATGTAGGAAGCACCGGCCAGACCGTCACCGATACCGGCACCGATCGCGCCGCCGGCCAGGGCCATGCCACCACCGATGAACGCACCAGCAGCCTTGACGGCCTCATCGCTTACTGCCATGTCAGTTTCTCTCCTTGGTTGGGCGTCGGTTGCCCGACGCTCTGGTTACCTCTTGTACGCCTGCACCCGTGGTGGGTTCAGTGCGCTGGTTCGGGTTCGGCCGGCGCGCGGTCCGCGTCGGCCTGCTTGTCCTTCTGCTTCTTCTTCTCGTCGTGCTCGTCGTGCTCGTCGTCACCGTGCGCGCCGGCCATCCCGAAGTAGAGAACGGTCAGCAGGGCGAAGATGAACGCTTGCAGGCCACCCAGGAAGATCGTGTCGAACAGCTTCCAGATGACGCTGAACACGATGGTCAGGACACTACCCACAGGAATGTTCGCGGGCGCCAGGCTGACCATGCCCGCGATCAGGGCGAGCATGATGCCACCGGCGAAGATGTTGCCGAAGAGTCGCAGGGCCAGCGTGATCGGCTTGAGCAGGTCCTGGAGCACCTCGAGGGGGAACATCCACGGCACCGGCTCGAAGTAGTGCTTGATCCAGCCCTTGAACCCGCGCTCGCGGATGCTGAAGGTCCAGACGCCGACCATCACGATGATCGCCATCGCGTAGGTCAGGTTGGTGTCGGCGGTCGGGGACGGCAACAGGTGCACGTCCTCGTTGAGCTCGGTCGGGATGACCTCGAGCCAGTTCGCGATCAGGATGAAGAAGAACAGGGCGGTCGCCAGTGGGATGACGAAGGGGTTCACCTTGCCGAGGTTGGCCTCGACCTGGGTCGTGACCTCCTTGATGATGGTCTCCCAGAGGATCTGGATCTTCGTGGGGACGTGGTCCTCACTGTGCTGCGTCAGCTTGGACTTCGCCCAGAAGCCGAGCGCGATCACGATCAGCCCTGCGACGACCGTCACCCAGATCGTGTCCAGGTTGAACGTCATCCCGAAGGCGTGGCCCTCGGGGTGCTCACCTGGGGTGATGTGGATCTCGAGTGGCGCGGTCACGGCTGCCATCACTGGGACTTCAACTCCTTGAGCAACGGGATGGTGGTCATCACCAGGGCGATCAGACGGAACACGGCGAGCCCGAGCAGCAGCCCGATGCCCGAGGGCCAGAAGGCTACGGCGCATCCGACGGCCACCACCGAGAGCACCGCCAGCCGCGAGATCGTGGCCATCGCGAGCTTCTTGCGGGTCGGCTGCTCGCCGGAGACGAGCAGCTTGAGCAGCCAGTGCTCGGTGTAGAGGTGGTTCAGCAGGCCGAGCACGATGCCACCCGCGATGCAGCCGGCCAGGGTCCACTCGTCGAGCTGGATCAGGATCCAGTAGTCGGCCACGACCAGGACGGCGGCCACCAGGATCACCTTGCGCTGGTCGCGGAGCACGCGGCCGTAGGACGGCTTCTCACCGGGCGCGAGCGGCGAGGTGGACACCTCATCCTCGCGCGTCGAAGCGACGGGCTGCTGGGTCATCGGCCCTCAGCCCCGCAGTGCCGAACGGACGCGGACCCAGAAGGCAGCGATGGCAGCGGCGACACCGATGGTGATGCCGATGAGTGTCGCAGCCGGTGAGGTGCCTGCTGCGTTGTCGACGAGGAGGCCGATGACCATGCCGCCGACGACAGCTGCGACCAGGAGCCCACCGAGGCTTGCGAGGTCGCGGCCTCGCAGGGTGTTCTCGGTGCGCTCGTCGCCCATGTGGCCGGTCCGCCTTCTGCGTGGTTCAGGTGGGGTGTTCCAGGAATGCCGAACGTGCCGGATGACTGGCTCCTGAGAGCGGCAGTACCCGACCCCGACCGCGCGAAACTACCACAGCGCTCGGACGCGAAGTTCGCGTCGGCGGTCCCGTGGTCAGTGCCCGAGCGTGTGCTGCTCGAGGTGGGGGTCGTCGTCATTGGCGGCCTCATGGGATCGTCGGCGTGCGGCGGTCTTGTGAAAATTAGCACAAAGTCTGCGGCAGGCGAAACCGAGCCCGTTCAGCGGACGAGATGGTCCTCTGCACGCGGTTCGCCCGGACGCTGGACGCGCGGCAGGATGAAGGTGAGTACGGCGGTCGCGAACGTGCCCGCGGCCAGCAGGGCCCAGGTCAGCATCCCGGAGTACAGGCTCACCATCACTCCTCCGAAGGCGATCAGCCCGGACCAGAGCCACATGATCAGCACCGCCCGTCGCTGGCTGTGCCCGATCTCGAGCAGCCGGTGGTGCAGGTGCTCCTTGTCCGGCTGGTAGAACGCCTGACCGCGCCGCGTCCGTCGTACGACGGCCATCACGAGGTCCGACAGCGGCACGATCAGGATCGAGATCGGCAGCAGGATCGGGAGCAGCATCACGAACGACCCCCCGCCCCCGCCCTGCTCGAGGGAGACGTCGGCGAACTGTCCGGTGAGGGTGAGCGTGGAACCCGAGAGCACGAGTCCGAGCAGCATCGAGCCGGAGTCGCCCATGAAGATGCGCGCCGGGAAGAAGTTGTGGGGCAGGAACCCGGCACAGGCCCCGCCCATCGCGGCGCACAGGATCGCGGCGGTGATCGCCAGGGTGTAGCTGTTGGCGTCGGCCAGCCGG
The DNA here is from genome assembly GCA_963782305.1 of uncultured Actinomycetota bacterium. Lineage (GTDB taxonomy): Bacteria > Actinomycetota > Actinomycetes > Propionibacteriales > Nocardioidaceae > Marmoricola. The sequence continues at coordinate 182,158 of CAWAJJ010000006.1, forward strand.
TAGGAGAACAGGAAGAAGGCGACCGACCCGATCAGCACCACCCCCGCGGCCAGGCCGTCGAGCCCGTCGACGAAGTTCACCGCGTTCACCGTGCCCACGACCAGCAGCATGCTCAGCAGCACCCCCTGGGTGGGGTCCAGTGCGAACTGGCCGACCCCGGGGAGCTTGAGGGAGTAGAGCTGGACGCTGTTGAGCACCATGAAGCCTGCCGCCACCAGCTGGCCGCCCAGCTTGGTGAGCGCGTCGAGCTCGATCAGGTCGTCGACGACCCCGACGGCGCAGATCATCGCGCCGGCGATGAGCACGATGCCGGAGTCGTGGAACACGGCCGGCTGCGAGGTGCTCAGGAAGGGCAGGTGCCGGGCGACGAGCAGTCCGGCGCCGAGGCCGCCGAGCATCGCCACGCCCCCGAAGTAGGGGATCGGCGTGGCGTGCACGTCCCGGTCGCGCACCCGCGCCACGGCCCCGGACCTGATCGCCAGCTCGCGGGCGAAGACGCACAGCAGGTAGCTGGCCACGGCGGCCACGAGGAAGATCAGCAGGTACTCGCGCACGGCCCGGTCAGTCCTCCGGCTCCGGCTGGGCCTCCGGCGGGACTTCCGTCCGGGCGTCCGGCTGGGGTTCGTCTGGGCTCCGACTCCAGCTCGGTCCCGAGCCCCTCGAGCACCGTCGCGAGCTCGGCAGCGCTGATCGCGCCCTCGCGCAGGATCTTCGGCCGGGTGCCGGTGCAGTCGACGATGGTCGAGGCCTCGGTGCCCGAGCTCGGGCCCCCGTCGAGGATCACCTCGACCGCCCATCCGAGCATCTCCTCGGCGGCGTCGGCGTCGGTCGCGGCCGGATGGCCGTGCGAGTTGGCCGACGACACCGCCAGTGGGCCGGTGCGGCCGAGAAGCTCGAGGGCAGCCTGGTCGTCCGGCATGCGCACCGCGACCGTGCCGCGGCTCTCGCCCAGGTCCCAGCGCAGGGACGGCTGCTGGCGGCACACGATCGTCAGCGGGCCGGGCCAGTAGTGCTCGGTCAGTCCGACGGCCCAGCCAGGAAGGTCGGTGGCCAGCGCCTCGAGCGTGGTCGCGGTCGAGATCAGCACCGGCGGCGGCATGTCGCGCCCGCGGCCCTTCGCATCGAGCAGGCGCTGCACCGCGTCGGCATCGAAGGCGTCCACGCCCACCCCGTAGACGGTGTCGGTGGGCAGCACCACCAGCTGACCCCGGCGTACGGCGGCAACGGCGGCGGCCACGCCTGCCTCGCGGCTCTCGGGGTCGGAGAGGTCGTAGTGGGTGGTCACTGCCTGCTCCTCATCGCCGTGTCCACGGGGTCATCGTGCCAGCCGGGCGGTCACGTAGCGCGCACGACCTGCCAGGTCGCGGTGGTCGCGCACCTCGGTCCACCGGCCGGCGTCGAGGAACACCCCGGCAGCAGAGGCGCCCTGGACGTCGGCGTGCTCCGCGCCGACCCACCCTCCGGGCCGCAGCAGCCGCGCGGCCGTCGACTCGAGCACCCGCATGGCGTCGAGGCCGTCGTCGCCCGACCACAGCGCGAGCGCGGGGTCGTGGTCGCGCGCCTCGGGGGCGACGCTGGCCCAGGCCTCGAGGGGGATGTACGGCGGGTTGCAGGCCACCACGTCGACGGCGCCGTCGAGGTCCGGGAAAGCATCCGCCATGTCACCCAGCTGGAGGTCGACGCTGGTGGTCGCGAGGTTGCGCTGGGCCCAGGAGTGAGCGCCCGGGTCGAGCTCGACGGCGTGCACCCGCGGCGTCGGGGACCTCGTCGAGGACGCTCAGCGCGATCGCCCCGGAGCCGCAGCACAGGTCGACCACGACCGGCTCGGGCCCCACCTCGCGGGCGCGGTCGATCGCCCAGCCGGCGAGCAGCTCCGTCTCCTGACGCGGCACGAAGACGCCGGGGCCGACCGCGAGCTCGACGTGGCGGAACGCCGCCGAGCCGGTCAGGTGCTGCAGCGGCTCGCGGGCCGACCTGCGGCCGATGAGCACCTGGAACGCCGTTCGAGTGGTCGAGGTCGACCGAGTCGACCAGCGGCAGCCGGCCGCGGGTGGTGCCCAGGACGTGCGCGAGCAGCTCGGCCGCGTCGTACTCCGGGCTGGCGACGCCTGCCTCGGCGAGGTTCGAGGCGGCGTCGCGGAGGAGGTCGCGGGTCGCGATCGTCCGGGGCCTCACTCGGTCACTCGGTCAGGGTGTCGAGCCGGGAGGCCATGTCGGCGTCCACGCAGGACCGGATCACCGGCTCCAGGTCGCCGTCCAGCACCCGATCGAGGTCGTAGGACTTGTAGCCGGTGCGGTGGTCGGAGATCCGGTTCTCCGGATAGTTGTAGGTGCGGATCCGCTCGGAGCGGTCGACCGTGCGCACCTGCGAGCGACGTGCGTCGCTGGCCTCGGCGTTGGCCTCCTCCTCGGCGACCGCCAGGATCCGCGCGCGGAGGATGCGCATCGCCTGCTCCTTGTTCTGCAGCTGCGACTTCTCGTTCTGGCAGCTGGCGACGATGCCGGTCGGGACATGGGTGATGCGTACGGCGGAGTCGGTCGTGTTCACGCTCTGCCCACCCGGGCCGCTGGACCGGTAGACGTCGATGCGCAGGTCCTTGTCCTCGATCTGCACCTCGACCTGCTCGGCCTCGGGCATCACGAGCACTCCGGCGGCGCTGGTGTGCACCCGCCCCTGGCTCTCGGTGACCGGGACCCGCTGGACCCGGTGGACGCCGCCCTCGAACTTGAGCAGCGCGTACGGCGCCTCCCCGGGCTCCGGAGTCCCCTTGGCCTTGACCGCGACGGTGACCGACTTGTAGCCGCCGAGGTCGGACTCGGTGGCATCGAGGATCTCGGTGGACCAGCCGCGGCGCTCGGCGTACCGGCTGTACATGCGGAGCAGGTCACCGGCGAACAGGGCCGACTCCTCGCCGCCCTCCCCCGACTTGATCTCCAGCAGGACGTCCTTGCCGTCGGCAGCATCGCGCGGGATCAGCAGGTGCCGCAGCCGCTCCTCGGCGACGGTCAGCGCCTTCGCGAGCTCCTCGGCCTCCGCCGCGAACACTCCACCGTCAGCTGGGTCCTCGCGATCGAGCTCGCGAGCAGCCTCGAGGTCGTCCCCGAGCTGGACCCACTCGCCATGGGCGCGCAGGACTGCGTTCAGCTCGGCGTACCTCTGCCCGAGGCGCCGCGCCAGCACCTGGTCGGAGTGCACCGAAGGGTCAGCCAGCTTCACCTCGAGCTCAGCATGCTCGGCAGCGAGCTGCGAGACGGCTTCGAACATCGGTGGGCTCCTGGGTGGGGTGGTGACGGTTTCACTGGTTAACCAGTGAAAGTGCCACTTCCCCCACGTTGCGACGTGCGGGAAGCGGTGGTTTCACTGGTTAACCAGTGAAACCACCAAGCCCAGGAGCTACTTCTTCTCGGCCGGAGCCTTCTTGGCGTAGCGCGCCTCGAAGCGGGCCACGCGGCCGCCGGTGTCGAGGATCTTCTGCTTGCCGGTGTAGAAGGGGTGGCAGTTGGAGCAGACCTCGGAGCGGATGGAGCCGCTCGTGGAGGTGCTGCGCGTCGTGAACTGGTTGCCGCAGGTGCAGGTGACCTCGGTCGTCACGTACGTGGGGTGGATGTCCTTCTTCATGGTGTCCTCTCGGGGTTACAGCCGCCGGGTCGCCCTCGATGAGGTGCGTGAACCGGAGCCAGCGTCCAAGTGTGCCATTGACGCCCGGATGGGTGCCAATCGGTCGCACCGACTCAACGCAAGGAGCCGGCCGTCTGTTCCCTGGAAGTCTCGGCCTCGCGCACGTCATCCCGCGCGTGTCGCGGGTACGACGAGGACCGCGTGAGCTGTTCGGTGCTAGCGGGTGCGCGCGAGCACGGCGGAGACCCGCGAGGCGAGCTCGCGCGGACTGAACGGCTTGACGATGTAGTCGTCGGCGCCGGCCTCGAAGCCCTGCTCGATGTCGGACTCCTGCGCGCGGGCGGTCAGCATGATGATCGGCAGCCCGTCCATGTTGGAGTCCTGCCGCAGCGCACGCGCAGCGTCGAGCCCGCTCATTCCCGGCATCATCACGTCCAGGATCACCAGGTCAGGCTTCTGTGCGGTGCAGGCCTCGACGGCCGCGGCGCCGTCACCGACCGGGACGACCTCGTGTCCGCCGTGGCGAAGCTTGAACACGACGAGTTCACGGATATCCGCGTCGTCGTCGGCAATCACGATCCGAGCCATGTGTTTCCCCTCGAAATGTCGGGCCAACCAGCAAGAGCATATCCACACCAGTGGGTCTGCGCGGTCATATCGGACTCAGTCGCCCTGTCCGCCTGCTGTCGGCGTGGTCTTTTGTACCTGCATGAGGAACTCCAGGTTGTTCTTGGACTTCTTCAACCGCTCGAGAAGAAGTTCCAGCGCCTGCTGGCCGTCGAGCCCGGAGAGCACGCGGCGCAGCTTCCAGACGATGGACAGCTCCTCCTTGCTCATCAGGAGCTCCTCGCGGCGAGTTCCGGACTGGACGGCGTCGATCGCCGGGAAGATGCGCTTGTCCGCGAAGTCGCGGCGAAGCCGGATCTCCATGTTGCCGGTGCCCTTGAACTCCTCGAAGATCACCTCGTCCATCTTCGAGCCGCTCTCGATCAGCGCGGTGGCGAGGATGGTCAGCGATCCGCCGTCCTCGATGTTGCGCGCCGCACCGAAGAAGCGCTTCGGCGGGTAGAGCGCGGCGGAGTCGACGCCACCGGACAGGATCCGGCCGCTGGCGGGGGCCGCGAGGTTGTAGGCCCGGCCGAGGCGGGTGATGCCGTCGAGGAGTACGACGACGTCGTGGCCGAGCTCGACGAGGCGCTTGGCCCGCTCGATGGCGAGCTCGGCGACGATCGTGTGGTCGCTGGCGGGACGGTCGAACGTCGAGCTGACGACCTCTCCCTTGACCGACCGCTCGAAGTCGGTGACCTCTTCGGGACGCTCGTCGACCAGCACCACCATCAGGTGGCACTCGGGGTTGTTCGTGGTGATCGAGTTGGCGATCGACTGCATGATCATCGTCTTGCCGGCCTTGGACGGGGAGACGATCAGTCCACGCTGGCCCTTGCCGATCGGGGCCGCGATGTCGATGACCCGGCCGATCAGGTTGGTCGACGACGTCTCGAGGCGCAGCCGCTCGGAGGGGTAGAGCGGAGTCAGCTTGCTGAACTCGACGCGCTGCTTGGCCTCCTCGGGGTCGGCCCCGTTGACCGAGTCGAGCTTGACCAGGGGGTTGTACTTCTCCTTGCGCTCGCCCTCACGTGGCTGACGCACCTGGCCGGTGATCGCGTCCCCGCGGCGCAGCCCGAACTTGCGCACCATCGACATCGAGACGTAGACGTCGTCGCTGCCGGGCAGGTAGCCGCTGGTGCGGACGAACGCGTAGTTGTCCATCAGGTCGAGGATGCCGGCGCACGGAGCCAGGACGTCGTCGTCGAGGATCTGCATGTCGGGCTCGCCGCGGTTGCCGCGGTTGCTGGTGCTCGGCCCGGCGTTGCCGCCCTGGTTGCCGCCGGTCTGCTGACGGTCGTTGCGGTCGCGCCCACGCCGGCGACGGTTGCGTCGGCTCCCGTCACCGTCGTCGTCGTTGCGGTTGGCCGCCGGTTGGTTGCGGTTCCCGGCACCCTGGTTGCGGTCGTTGTTGTTGTTCCGCTCGCTGGTGTTGCGGTCGTTGCCGGACCGGTCGTTGTTCCGGTCGTTGCCGCCCTGGTTCTGGTTGCGGTCGTTGTTGGAGCGGTCGTTGGTGGACCGGTTGCCGTCGTCGTCACCCTGGTCGCTGCGGTTCTCGCCCTGGTTCTTGTTGTCCTGCGACCGGTTCTCCTGCGACCTGTTGCCCTGGTTCCGGTCGCCGCCGTCGCGGTTGTTGTTGTCCCGCTCGCCGGACCGGTTGCCCTGGTGGTCGGCCTGGCGGTCGTTCTGCCGGGCGTTCTGGCGGTCGTTCTGGCGGTCGTTCTGGCGGTCGTTCTGGCCGCCAGCGTTGCGCTCCTGCTGGCGATCGCTCTTCTCGTCGCGGTCGCGGGCCGGCCGGTCAGCCGACTCCTGCGGGTTCTTCGCGTTCGTCTCCGGGTTGTTCTCCCGGGCGTTCTCTCGCGTCTTGTCGGGAGCCCTGTCGGAAGAGCTGGCGCCGCCGTTGCTGCGCTGGCCGTCCCCGTCGGGCTGGGCCTTGGTCCGGCTCTTGGCCTGGACATCGCCACTCTCGTTCTTGGCCCGGCCGCCGCCCTGGCCGCTCCCCTGGTTGCCGCTCTGGTGGTTCTTGATGGCCTCGATGAGAGCGCCCTTGCGCAGTCCGGTGGCCTTGATGCCGAGCCCGCCGGCGAGCTGCTTGAGCTCCGGGAGCAACATCGCGTTCAAGCCGCCGCCCTTGGCTGCACCCGACGAAGACGCTCCAGCGGCGGGAGCAGTCTCGGTGGTTTCCGTCATACGGGGTCCCTTCCCCTTGTCGGCTGTGCGGCTAGAGCCGCCAACTGATCTGTTGCGGTGGTGACCGATACCGGCTGGGGGACTCCGGACACACACGTGTCGGGTTCCAGGAGGTGGTTTTCGGCTGGGTGCGTCGCCATTCATCGGCTCCGGCAGTTGTCCCCGGAGGGCCGGTCGTGACGCGTGGTCACATTAGCACGGTGGCACCGCGCCCACCGACCCTCAGCCGCAACGTCCGCCATCCGGCCGGACCGAGCCTGGCGACGTCCTCGGCACCGTCGGTGACGAGGGCCAGCACCGACGGTCCCGCACCGGAAACCACGGCGGCGATCCCCTGCCCCCGCAGGTCCGCGACCAGGGCGAGGGACTCGGGCATGGCGGGCTCGCGCTGCTGCTGGTGCAAGAAGTCCTCGGTGGCGCGCAGGAGGTGCTCGGGATGCTCGCGCAGGGCCGCCACCAGGAGGGCGGCGCGCCCGCTGTTGGCCGCCGCATCGGCGTGCGAGACGGTGTCGGGAAGCAGCCCACGCGCGACCTGCGTGCGTACGCCGTGGGGCGGCACGAACACCACGGCCGACAACGCCGGGTCGACCGGGGACTGCTGCGCCCAGACGTCGTCCCGGTCCTGCCCGCTGACCACGAAGCCACCGAGCAGGGCCGGTGCGACGTTGTCCGGATGACCCTCGATCCGGTTGGCGAGGGCCAGCGCACCGTCGTCGTCCAGCAGGTCGTCACCGCCCTCGACCAGGGCTCGTGCCAGCACGATCCCGCCGACGATGGCCGCCGATGAGGACCCCAGGCCGCGGCTGTGCGGGATCCGGTTGAGGCAGGTGAGGACGAGTCCCGGCGGGCCGAGCTCCATCGCGTCGAAGGCGGCGCGCATGGACCGCACCACGAGATGGCTCTCGTCGAGCAGCACCTCGCCGCCACCCTCCCCCTCGACATGCACCTCGAGCCCTTCGGCCACGATCTCGCCGGCGATCGTGTCCACGAGCTCGAGGGCGATCCCGAGGCAGTCGAAGCCAGGACCGAGATTGGCGCTGGTCGCCGGCACCTCGACCGTCACCGGTCCGGTCACGAACCGCGCGTCGGTCACAGCCATCAGACGAGGTTGGCGGCAGCTGCTGCTGCGTCGACGTCGGCGTCACACACGGTGTCGACGAGGTCGGTGAAGCTGGAGAGCGCCGTGTCGATGTCCTTGAGCCCGTGGCCCGTCACCGTCACCACGACCTGCTGACCGGCGTAGCGGATGCCCTCGGAGGCCTCGAGCAGCAGCCCGGCGACGCCGGCGGCCGAGGCGGGCTCGACGAAGACGCCGTCGCGGCAGGCGAGCTCGCGCTGGGCGGCCAGGATCTCGGTGTCGGTCACCTGCCGGAACTTGCCACCTGACTTGTCGGCAGCCTCCACGGCGAGGTCCCACGAGGCCGGGTTGCCGATCCGGATCGCCGAGGCGACCGTCTCCGGGTCCGGCACCGGGGCACCGAGGACGAGCGGCGCGGCGCCGGCGGCCTGCCAGCCACGCATGACCGGGAGCCTGGTCGTCTCCCCTGCCTGGTGGGCCTCGCGGTAGCCGAGCCAGTACGCCGAGATGTTCCCGGCGTTGCCCGTCGGAAGCACGTGCACGTCGGGCGCGTCGCCGAGGAAGTCGACGATCTCGAAGGAGGCGGTCTTCTGTCCCTGCAGGCGCATCGGGTTGACCGAGTTCACCAGGGCGACCGGGTACTGCTCCGCGAGCTCGCGGGAGATGCGGAGGCAGTCGTCGAAGTTGCCGCGGACCATGATCACCTGCGCGCCGTGCAGGATCGCCTGGGCCAGCTTGCCCGCGGAGATCTTGCCCTGGGGCACGAGCACGAGGGGCTTGACCCCGGCGCGGGCGGCGTAGGCCGCCATCGACGCCGAGGTGTTGCCGGTGGACGCGCAGACCACTGCCTCGGCGCCCTGCCCGACCGCGACCGAGAGCGCCACGGTCATGCCGCGGTCCTTGAACGAGCCGGTCGGGTTGTCGCCCTCGACCTTGAGCCACACCTCGGCGCCGGTGACGTGGCTGAGCCATGCCGACTCGACCATCGGGGTGCCACCCTCACGAAGCGTGATGGTCGGCGTGCCCGCCGGGAGATCGAGGCGGTCGCCGTACTCCTCGATCACGCCGCGCCACAGTCGCGAGCTCGGCCGGGGACTGCTCACTCGGACTCACCTTCCACGCGCATCACCGAGGACACGTCCCGGACGTTGGCCATCCCGCGCAGGGTCTCGACGGTGGCGGCGAGGTCCGCATCGCTCGCGCGGTGGGAGACCACCACGAGCTGGGCGTCGTCGCCGCGACCTTCCTGGCGGACGGTCTGGATGGAGACGTCGTGCTCGGCGAACGCCAGTGCGACCGCGGCGAGCACGCCCGCCTTGTCGTCGACGTCGATCTGCACGTGGTAGCGGGTCTGGGTCTCCCCCATCGGCAGCACGCGCAGGTCGGCGTACGACGACTCCCCCGCGCCACGGACGTCGGAGAGCCGGTTGCGCGCGACGGTCACGAGGTCGCCCATCACGGCGCTGGCGGTGGGAGCACCGCCGGCACCGGGGCCGTAGAACATCAGCTGGCCGGCGGCGGCGCTCTCCACGAACACGGCGTTGTAGGCCTCGCGGACACTGGCCAGTGGGTGGCTCCTGGGGATCATCGCCGGGTGCACGCGCGCGGACACGGCGGGCCCGTCCGGGCCGTCCTCCAGCGCGACGATCGCGAGCAGCTTGACCACGCACCCCATCTCCGCGGCCGAGGAGACGTCGCTGGCAGTGACCTCGGCGATGCCCTCGCGGTGCACGTCGGCCGCGGTCACCCGGGTGTGGAAGGCCAGGCTGGCCAGGATCGCGGCCTTGGCCGCCGCGTCGAAGCCCTCCACGTCTGCCGTCGGGTCGGCCTCGGCATAGCCGAGCTCCTGGGCCTCCTCGAGCGCCTCGTCGAAGCCTGCGCCGGAGGTGTCCATCCGGTCGAGGATGAAGTTGGTGGTGCCGTTGACGATGCCGAGCACGCGGGTGACCTGGTCGCCGGCGAGCGACTCGCGCAGCGGTCGGACGATCGGGATGGCACCGGCCACGGCTGCCTCGTAGTAGAGGTCACGACCGGCCTTCTCCGCAGCGGAGAACAGCGTGCTGCCGTCCTCGGCGAGCAGGGCCTTGTTGGCCGAGACCACGCTCGCACCGTGCTCGAGAGCCGAGAGGATCAGCGTGCGCGCCGGCTCGATGCCGCCGATCACCTCCACGACCACGTCGATGTCACCGCGGGCGACCAGGCCCTCGGCGTCGGTGGTGAACAGGTGCTCGGGCAGGTCGACGCCCCGCGCGATGCCGAGGCGGCGGACGGCGATGCCGACGAGCTCGACGGGGGCGCCGATACGGGCCTCCAGGTCGTGCGCCTGCTCCTGGAGCAGCCGGGCGACCTGGGAGCCCACGACGCCGCAGCCGAGCAGGGCTACGCGAACTGGTTTCCGGGAGTGCTGGTTCATCGCCAGACATCCTCCCACCTGCGCGTCGTCACCTGTGACACCTATCCGGCTGCTGGTGCCTGTCCCGGTCAGCCGAGGTCGGTGGCGAGCAGGTCGTCCAGCGTCTCGCGGCGTACGACGACCCGGGACTCGCCGTTGCGCACCGCGACCACCGGGGGCCGCAGCGCGTGGTTGTAGTTGCTGGCCATCGAGCGGCAGTAGGCGCCGGTGCCGGGCACGGCGACGAGGTCACCGGGAGCCATGTCGCCGGGCAGGAACTCGTCCTTCACGATGATGTCGCCGGCCTCGCAGTGCTTGCCGACCAGCCGGGTGAGCAGGGTCGGCGCATCGGAGGAGCGGTTGGCGAGGGTGCAGGAGTAGTCGGCGTCGTAGAGAGCAGTGCGGATGTTGTCGCTCATCCCGCCGTCGACGGACACGTAGGTGCGCACCGCGCCGCCGTCGAGCTCGACCGCCTTGACCGTGCCGACCTCGTAGACCGTGCACATCGCCGGGCCCGCGATCGCCCGGCCGGGCTCGATGGACAGCCGCGGGACCGCCAGGTCACGGAGCTTGCACTCGTCGCGCACGATCTTGGTCATCTCGATGGCGAGCTGCGCGGCGTCGGACGGGTCGTCCTGGGTGGTGTAGGCGATGCCGAAGCCGCCACCGAGGTCGAGGTCGGGAAGCTCGACGCCGATCTCGCTGGAGATCTCCGCGTGCAGCGCCAGCACCCGGCGGGCGGCCACCTCGAAGCCCGAGGAGTCGAAGATCTGCGAGCCGATGTGGGAGTGCAGCCCCAGCAGCTCGAGTCCCGGAGCGTCGTGGATCAGCTGGACGGCGGCGAGGGCGTCACCGCTGCTGATCGAGAACCCGAACTTCTGGTCCTCGTGGGCGGTGGCGATGTACTCGTGCGTGTGGGCCTCGACCCCGGCGGTGACCCGGACCATGACTCGGGCCGTCGCGCCCAGCTCCCGGGTCAGCTGGGTCAGGCGGACGATCTCGTGGAACGAGTCGACGACGATCCGGCCCACGCCGAGCTCGATGGCGCGACTCAGCTCGGCGATCGTCTTGTTGTTGCCGTGGAAGCCGACCCGGTGCATCGGGAAGCCGGCGCGCTCCGCGACCGCGAGCTCACCTCCCGAGCAGACGTCGAGGTTGAGCCCCTCCTCGTCGATCCACCGGGCGACCGTCGTGCACAGGAACGCCTTGCCGGCGTAGTAGACGTCGCAGTCGGCGAACCCGTCGCGGAAGGCCCGGGCACGGGCGCGGAAGTCCTCCTCGTCCAGGACGTACGCCGGGGAACCGTGCTCGGCGACCAGGTCGGTCAGCCGGACTCCCCCGACCTCGAGGACACCGTTCACCTTCTGGGCGCTGCCGGACCAGAGCTGCTGGACGAGCGCGTTCGGGTCCTCGGGCTGGCGCAGCCACGCCGGTCCCCGGACGGAGACGGCAGCATGGGCCCAGCCTGCTTCGTGTGCCCGCATGGTTACATCCGCTCCGGGGCGGAGACGCCCAGGAGACGCAAACCGTTGGCGATCACGGTGCGGGTCGCGACCACCAGCATCAGCCGCGCCTCGTTGGCGGGGGTGACCGGCGCGTCGCCCTGAGGGAGCATCCGGCACTCCTTGGTGTCGTACCACCGGTTGAACCTCGAGGCAGTGTCCTCGAGGTAGCGCGCGACCCGGTGGGGCTCCCTCAGCTCGGCGGCGCTCGCGACCACCCGGGGGAACTCGGCCAGCGCACGCAGGAGGTCGCCGTCACGCGGGTGGGACAGCAGCCCTGGATCGAAGTCGGCCGGCAGCGTCATCCCGAGGTCCGCGGCGTTCGCCATCATCCGGCAGGTCCGGGCGTGGGCGTACTGCACGTAGTAGACCGGGTTGTCGTTGGACGCCTTGGTGATCTCGGCGACGTCCAGCACCAGCGGCGAGTCCGCGGGATAGCGGGCCAGGGAGTAGCGCAGCGCGTCCACGCCGATCTCCTCGGCCAGCTCGTCCAGGGTCACGATCGTGCCGGCCCTCTTGGAGAGCTTCATCTCGGCACCGCCCTGCATGATCTTGACCAGCTGCCCGATCAGCACGTCGAGCGTGAGGTCGGGGTCGTCGCCGACGCAGGCAGCCATCGCACGAAGCCGGCCCACGTAGCCGTGGTGGTCGGCGCCGAGCAGGTAGATGCAGTGGTCGAAGCCGCGAGCACGCTTGTTCAGGTAGTAGGCGGTGTCGGAGGCGAAGTAGGTCAGCTCGCCGTCGGACTTGATCAGCACCCGGTCCTTGTCGTCACCGAAGTCGGTGGTGCGCATCCACAGCGCCCCACCCTCGGAGTAGACGTGACCCAGGTCCTGCAGCCGCTGCAGCGTCTCCGGCACCGAGTTGGAGTCGTGCAGCGACACCTCGGAGAACCAGACGTCGAAGTGGGTGTTGAAATGCTCCAGCGACCGCTGCTGCGCGGCGAGCTGCAGCTCGTACCCCTTGGCGCGTACGGCGACCAGGCGCTCGTCGGCGGGCAGCTCGAAGATGCCGGGGCTGGCCGCCTCCACCGCCTTCGCGAGCTCGTCGATGTAGGCCCCGGCGTACCCGTCCTCGGGCTTGGGCAGGCCGAGCGCGGAGGCGATGATCGAGTCGGCGAAGTGGTTCATCTGCACGCCGCGGTCGTTGATGTAGAACTCGCGGGTCACCTCGGCGCCGGCGGCGCTGAGGACCCGACCGATCGCGTCGCCCAGGACCGCCCAGCGGGTGTGGCCCAGGTGCAGGGGCCCGGTCGGGTTGGCCGAGATGAACTCGACGTTGATCTTCTGCCCGCCGAGGACCTGGGTGTGGCCGTAGAGGTCCCCGGCCGCGACCACGTCGGCCGCGACCAGGCCCTGGGCGCCCGCCTCGACGGTGATGTTGAGGAAGCCCGGGCCGGCGACGTCCACAGCGCTGATGCCGGCCGCCGCGGAGAGCTCCTCGGCGAGCATCCCGGCGAGCTCGCGGGGGTTCAGCCCGGCCTTCTTGCCCAGCTGGAGGGCCACGTTGGTCGCGTAGTCCCCGTGCTCCTTGCTCCGCGGCCGCTCGACCACCACCGTGGCGGGGACCCCGTCGGGCAGGCTCAGACGTCCGGCCTCGCTCAGGGTGGTGAGAGCGGAGACGATCGTGTCGGAGAGCTGGGCGGGATTCACTCCTCCAGCGTATCGGCGGCGCCGATGGCCAGCGATCGGGTATCGCCCGGTAGTGTTCGGGATCGCGCCGTTGGCGCATGCCTCCGTAGCTCAGGGGATAGAGCACTGGTTTCCGGTACCAGGTGTCGCAGGTTCGAATCCTGCCGGAGGCGCCCATCACCGGAGTGTGAGTCTGCTGACACACGCCGCTCCTGACCCTCCTCGCCTGCGGTTCTCGCACACTGGGGTCTAGCCTTGTGGGGTACTCACACATACGCGCGTTGGAAGAGGCGAAACTGGCCGTGCCCGAGTCAACTGAGGACAGCTCATTGTCGGGATTCGGAGCCAATGAATGGCTCGTGGACGAGATGTACGAGAGGTACCAGAAGGACCCCGAGAGCGTGGACAAGGTCTGGTGGGAGTTCTTCGGCAAGGACGCCCGCCAGGGCAACGGCACGACGAACGGGGCCAGCAACGACTCCGTGACCGAGTCGACCGGTGCCCCGAAGAGCCGACCCACGGCGGCGAAGACCGAGACCAGGTCCGAGGCGAAGCCCAGCCCGAGCCTGAGCCCGAGGCCAAGAAGTCCCCCGAGAAGTCCCCACCCGAGAAGAAGGCCGAGAAGTCGTCCAGCGTGCAGTCCGAGAGCAAGAACAACGGCAAGGGCGCCACCAAGAGCGCCGCCACCAGCAACGACAAGACCTCCTCCAAGAGTGAGGAGCAGGCCGAGTCGGAGGCGAAGGACGAGCCGAAGTACACCGTGCTCAAGGGCGCCCCCGCCCGCACGGTGACCAACATGGACGCCAGCCTCGCGGTGCCCACCGCCACGAGCGTGCGGTCGGTGCCGGTCAAGCTGCTCTGGGACAACCGGATCGTGATCAACAACCACCTCGCCCGGGCCCGCGGCGGCAAGGTGTCCTTCACGCACCTGATCGGCTTCGCCCTGGTCCGCGCGCTCAAGTCGATGCCCTCGATGAACGTCGGCTTCGACGTGATCGACGGCAAGCCCAACCTGATCACGCCGGCCCACGTCAACCTCGGCCTGGCGATCGACATGAAGAAGGACGACGGCTCCCGCCAGCTGCTCGTGCCGAGCATCAAGGCCGCGGAGGACATGGACTTCGCGCACTTCTGGACCGCCTACGAGGAGATCGTCCGCAAGGCCCGCAACGGCAAGCTCCAGGTCACCGACTTCCAGGGCACCACGATCAGCCTGACCAACCCCGGCACGATCGGCACCAACCACTCCGTGCCCCGGCTGATGCAGGGTCAGGGCGCGATCATCGGCGTCGGCTCGATGGAGTACCCGCCCGAGTTCCAGGGCGCGTCGGAGGAGACGCTCACCCGCAACGCGATCAGCAAGATCATGACGCTGACCTCGACATACGACCACCGCGTGATCCAGGGCGCACAGAGCGGTGAGTTCCTGCGCATCGTGCACGGGCTGCTGCTGGGCGACGACCACTTCTACGACGACATCTTCCGCTCGCTGCGCATCCCCTACGAGCCGATCCGCTGGTCGTCGGACATCTCGACGAACCACGACGACGAGATCAGCAAGCAGGCCCGCATCCTCGAGCTGATCCACGCCTACCGCGTGCGCGGCCACATGATGGCCGACACCGACCCGCTGGAGTACAAGCAGCGCAGCCACCCCGACCTCGAGGTGGAGTCGCACGGCCTCACGCTGTGGGACCTCGACCGAGAGTTCGCAACCGGTTCCTTCGGCGGCGAGCGCCGGTTCATGAAGATGCGCTCGATCCTCGGCATCCTGCGCGACTCCTACTGCCGCACGGTCGGCATCGAGTACATGCACATCCAGGATCCCGAGCAGCGCCGCTGGATCCAGGAACGGGTGGAGCAGCCGCACCAGAAGCCCCCGCGCGAGGAGCAGCTGCGGATCCTGCTCAAGCTCAACCAGGCCGAGGCATTCGAGACCTTCCTGCAGACCAAGTTCGTCGGCCAGAAGCGGTTCAGCCTCGAGGGCGGCGAGACCACGGTCCCGCTGCTCGACGAGATCTGCGAGGCCGCGGCCGAGGCCGGCCTCGACGAGGTCACCATGGGGATGGCGCACCGCGGCCGGCTCAACGTGCTGGCCAACATCGTGGGCAAGAGCTACAGCCAGATCTTCCGCGAGTTCGAGGGCAACATCGACCCGCGCACCGTGCAGGGCTCTGGCGACGTGAAGTACCACCTCGGCGCCGAGGGCGAGTTCCTCTCCGACAACGGCGACAAGATCAAGGTCTCCGTCGCGGCCAACCCGTCCCACCTCGAGGCCGTCGACCCGGTCCTGGAGGGCATCGCCCGCGCCAAGCAGGACGTGCTCAACCAGGGCGAGGCGTTCCCGGTGCTGCCGCTGCTCGTGCACGGTGACGCCGCGTTCGCCGGACAGGGCGTGGTCGCGGAGACGCTCAACCTCTCGCAGCTGCGCGGCTACCGCACCGGCGGCACGATCCACGTGGTCGTCAACAACCAGGTCGGCTTCACCACCTCACCGGCAGCGTCGCGCTCCTCGCTCTACTGCACCGACGTGGCCCGGATGGTGCAGGCGCCGATCTTCCACGTGAACGGCGACGACCCCGAGGCGTGCATCCGGGTCGCCCGGCTCGCCTTCGAGTACCGCCAGGCCTTCAACAAGGACGTCGTCGTCGACCTGGTCTGCTACCGCCGCCGCGGCCACAACGAGGGTGACGACCCGTCGTACACCCAGCCGCTGATGTACGACCTGATCGAGCAGAAGCGCTCGGTGCGCAAGCTCTACACCGAGTCGCTGATCGGTCGCGGCGACATCACCCTCGAGGAGGCGGAGCAGGTCCTCAAGGACTACCAGCAGCAGCTCGAGCGCGTCTTCACCGAGGTCCGCGAGGCCACCAGCGTCCCGGAGAGCTGGACCACGGTCCCGGACTACCCGGAGAAGAGCCACGAGGACTTCACCACGGCGATCCCGCGCGAGACGCTCAAGCGGATCTCCGACTCCTACGTCAGCGCTCCCGACGGCTTCACCGTGCACCCGAAGGTGCTGCCGCAGCTGCAGCGCCGGGCCGCGGCGATGACCGACGGACCGATCGACTGGGGCGCCGGCGAGATGCTCGCGCTCGGCTCGCTGCTGATGGACGGGCGCCCCGTGCGCCTCTCCGGCCAGGACTCGCGCCGCGGCACCTTCGCCAGCCGGTTCGCCACGATCGTCGACCGCCACAACGCCAGCGAGTGGACGCCACTGGCGAACCTGACCGAGGAGCAGGCCAGCTTCTACGTCTACGACTCGCTGCTCTCGGAGTACGCCGCGCTCGGCTTCGAGTACGGCTACTCGGTGGCCCGGCCCGACGCGCTCGTCGCGTGGGAGGCGCAGTTCGGCGACTTCGTCAACGGCGCCCAGACCGTGATCGACGAGTTCATCACCGCCAGCCACACCAAGTGGGGGCAGTCCTCGGGCGTCGTGCTCCTGCTGCCGCACGGCTACGAGGGCCAGGGCCCCGACCACTCGTCGGCGCGCATCGAGCGGTTCCTGCAGATGGCCGCCGACGACGCTTTCGTGGTCGCCCAGCCCTCGACGCCGGCGAGCTACTTCCACCTGCTCCGCCGGCACGCGCTCGGCGACGTGCACCGGCCGATGATCGTCTTCACGCCGAAGTCGATGCTGCGCCGCAAGGAGGCCGCCTCCCCGCCGGAGGCCTTCACCGAGGGCACCTTCCGCCCGCTCATCCCCGACGAGGTGGCGGACCCCGCGAAGGTGGACACGCTGCTGCTGTGCAGCGGCCGGATCACCTGGGACCTGATGGTGGAGCGCGGCAAGCGGCAG
The DNA here is from genome assembly GCA_963782305.1 of uncultured Actinomycetota bacterium. Classification (GTDB taxonomy): domain Bacteria; phylum Actinomycetota; class Actinomycetes; order Propionibacteriales; family Nocardioidaceae; genus Marmoricola. The sequence goes on from CAWAJJ010000006.1 coordinate 198,975, forward strand.
GGCGACGGCGCGACGACCGCGATCGCTCGCGTCGAGCAGCTCTACCCGGAGCCCGCCGCGGAGATCAGGGCCGAGATCGAGCGCTTCCCCAACCTCAAGGAGATCCGCTGGGTGCAGGACGAGCCGGCCAACATGGGTCCGTCGCCGCACTTCCGGCTGAACCTCTTCGACACGCTGGACCTGCCGGTCGGCATCATCTCGAGGCCTGCGTCCAGCTCGCCGTCGGTCGGTCAGCACTCGCGTCACGTCGAGGAGCTCAAGGAGATCATGAGCGAGGCCTTCGCCGAGGTCGTGGGCAAGGCCGAGGAGAACTACTAGAGCGCGTGTACTTCACCGACCGAGGCATCGAGGAGCTCCAGAAGCGCCGGGGTGACGACGAGGTGACCCTCGACTGGGTCGCCGAGCGGCTGCAGGAGTTCACCGACCTGCATCCGGAGTTCGAGACCCCGGTCGAGCGCTTCGCCACCTGGCTGGCTCGCCTCGACGACCCCGAGGACGACTAGCGGCGCCTGGGTCAGCGCGTGCCGCGCCGGTCCCGCGACGGGGCCGGGAACGGGTCGGCGTCCACACCGAAGGGCAGGCGTGGCAGCCCGGCGGTCCGGCGCCAGGTGCGCTCGAGGAGCACTCCGAGGCCGGCAGCGAGGAACAGCATGGTGGTGGCGATGATGAACGTGGTCATGGCAGCAACTTTGCCTCCCTCACTTTCCTGCCAACAGTGGCAGTAAAGTCGTGCATCGCAGAATTTCTGCCATACACTGACCGGCATGGCACTCTCCCGCGTAGCCGTCATCATCCCCGAACGCCCCGCGATGTTCGAGCTCGGCGTGGTCACCGAGGTCTTCGGAGTCGACCGGACCGCCGACGGCGTACCCCCCATCGACTTCCGAGCATGCTCGGAGCATCCCGGCGTCCCGCTGAAGATGCGCAACGGGATCACGATGACCACCTCCTACGGCCTCGCCGATGCGGAGGACGCCGACCTGGTCGTGGCCCCTGCCTACGACTACGACAAGCCGCCGTCCGAGGCGCTCCTGGACGTGTTCCGCCGGGCTCATGCCCGGGGGGCGTGGGTGCTCTCGGTGTGCTCGGGCTCCTTCCTCCTCGGCGAGGCCGGCCTGCTCGACGGTCGCACCTGCACCACGCACTGGATGCACACCGACGAGCTCCGGAGGCAGTTCCCGCTGGCGACCGTCGATCCCGACGTGCTCTTCGTCGAGGACGACCGGGTGATCACCAGCGCGGGCACGGCAGCCGGCATCGACGCGTGCCTGCACCACGTCCGCTGCGAGCTCGGCGCCGCCGTGGCCACGCGGATCGCCCGACGGATGGTGGTGCCGCCGCAGCGCGACGGCGGTCAGCGCCAGTTCATCGACCTTCCCGTCCCGACCTGCGAGGCCGACAGCCTGGCTCCCCTGCTGACCTGGATGCGTGAGCACCTGGCCGAGGACCAGCCGGTCCGGGTGCTCGCTCGGCGAGCGGCGATGTCCGAGCGCACCTTCGCGCGCAGGTTCGCCGCCGAGACCGGCACCACGCCCGGCAAGTGGCTGCTCGCCCAGCGCCTGCACCACGCCCGCACCCTGCTGGAGAGCAGCGACCTCCCCGTCGAGACCGTCGCGACTCGTGCGGGCTTCGGGTCGGCCGCGCTGCTGCGCCACCACTTCGGGGCAGCGGTCGGAGTGGCGCCCGCGGAGTACCGGCGTACGTTCCGCACCCCGGACGTGCGCGCCGGCTGAAACACGTTCCACCTAGGGTTCCCTGCATGACCTATCCCCCCGCGCCGTGGAACATGCACGGCCAGCTCTGGATGTCGCTGTTCCGCGTGCGGGCAGGAGATCACCCCGACCGCGAGCCAGGGGTGTACGGCGCTGCGCTGGTCTCCTACGAGCGGCCGAGCCCGCTGACCTACTCCGAGCTGCTCGTGGCGCACGTGGTGAAGGAGGCCGGGGGTCGACACGTCAACATCACCGACATCTGGGTGGACTCCCCCGACTCGCTCGAGGGTGGGCGCGCGCTCTGGGCGATCCCGAAGGACCTCTGCGAGTTCGAGCACACGACCACCGGTGGGCGGGTGAAGCGCACCGCGTGGAGTACGACGCTGGACGGGTCACCGATCGCGTCGGCGCGTTTCTCCGACGTCACCGGCGTCGTACCCAGGGCACCCTTCAAGGGATCCACCTGGCAGCAGCGCGCCGCCGACGAGCCCGGCGCCGAGCGCGAGGTCGTCGCCCACATCAAGGGCAGTGCCAGGGCGTTCCCCGCTCGCGGTTCCTGGGACTTCGACGCCAGGGGGCCGCTCGCCTGGCTGGCAGGCAAGCGACCCCTCGCGTCGTTCCGGATGACCGACTTTCAGATGTCCTTCGGCTGACCCGCGACCCGCGGCTCTTCCGGCTCCTCGGGGTCGACCACCTCGGAGGGCACGACCTGGATGTGGTCGCGTCCCGCCTTGCGGGCTGCGTCGCGGATCTCGAAGATCTCCGTGGCGAATCCCCCGACGGCGCGGGCGATGTCGCCCACGGCGCCGGTGATGATCGTGGTCACGGTGCCGACGGCCTGGCTCGCCGCGGTCACGCCGTCCTGCAGCGCGTCCTTGCGGATCTCGGCCTTGCTCAGCCTGTCTTTCATGTTCCTCAGTCTCTCAGGGCCGCGACTCAGGCGGCCAGGGTGGTGGACTGCTCGGTCCCGTGCTCGGGGGCGTCGTTCTTGGCGCCCGGCAGGGCGAACCGGCAGATCTTCTTGGCCACGCTGAACAGCTGCTTGCCGAGCGGGCCGGTGTTGTAGTCGAGCCCGTAGCGCTGGCAGATCTCCTGGATCTCGCCCGAGATCTCCGGGTAGCGGCGCGCGGGCAGGTCGGGGAACAGGTGGTGCTCGATCTGGTGCGACAGGTTCCCGGTCATGATGTGGAACAGCTTGCCGCCGGTGATGTTGGCCGAGCCGAGCAGCTGGCGGTAGTACCAGTGACCGCGTGACTCGTCCTCGCACTCCTCCTCGGTGAAGGTCGCCACCCCGGCCGGGAAGTGACCGCAGAAGATGATGTTGAACGCCCAGACGTTGCGCACCAGGTTGGCGGTCAGGTTGCCCGCGAACGTCAGCGGGAACAGCGGGCCGGTCAGCGCCGGGAAGAGCACGTAGTCCTTCAGCGCCTGGTTGCGGACCTTGCGCATCAGCCCCGGGTAGAGCGGCTTGTTGTCCTCGAGCTTGCGGGTGCCCTTGACGATGTTCTCGACCTCGAGGTCGTGCATCGCCACGCCCCACTCGAAGAAGAGCATCAGCAGGGTCGCGTAGATCGGGTTGCCCAGGTAGTAGGGGTGCCACTTCTGGTCCTCGTCCATCCGCAGGATGCCGTAGCCGATGTCGCGGTCCTTGCCGAGGATGTTGGTGAAGGTGTGGTGGATGTAGTTGTGGGAGTACTTCCACTGGTCACGCGGGCAGACGTTGTCCCAGTCGTACATCCGGGAGTTCAGGCCCGGGTCGCCCATCCAGTCGTACTGGCCGTGCATCACGTTGTGCCCGATCTCCATGTTGTCGAGGATCTTGGAGACGCTGAGCGCGGCCACGGCGAGCGGCCAGGCGGGCGGGAGGTACATCAGCGCGCGGCCGGCGACCTCGAACTGGCGCTGCTTCTTGACGATGCCGCGGATGTAGTCCGCGTCCTCGTCACCGAGCTGGCCGATGATGCGCTGGCGGATCGCGTCGATCTCGTCGCCGAACGCCTCGATCTGCTCGGGCGTGAGCTTGTTGTTGTCGGGGCTTCCGACGGTCGAGGTCGGCGTCGTACCGCCGGTTGAGCTGGGCGTCGTACCGCCGGTTGAGCTTGTCGAAACCTTCTTCTCGGTGGTGACAGTCATGTCGTGTTCCCTTCGGATCGGTTGATCGCGGGTGGTCAGAGGTCTACGGAGCAGTTGCCGACGGGGGCGGAGACGCAGATCCGGATGTCCTCGTCGGGCAGTGAGGACTCCTCGCCGGTGAGCACGTTGCGGACGGTGCCCTCGGTCTTCTTGGAGACGCAGGAGAAGCAGATGCCCATCCGGCAGCCGTACGCCGGGGTGAGGCCCTGGGCCTCGGCCTGCTCGAGCAGCGAGGCGCCCGAGTTGGCGGCGGTCCGGCCGGCCCGGGTGAAGGAGATGTCGCCGTCGGCGGAGTCGCCATCGACGGCAGCGGTCGTGGACACCTTGAAGAACTCGGTGCGCAGGCGCGGCGAGTCGGCGTACGCCTCGGTGACCAGCGACATCATCGGTGCGGGTCCGCAGGCCCAGGTGTCGACGTCGCGGTAGTTCGGCACCAGCTTCGCCAGCGCCTCGGCGCTGAAGTGGTCGTCGCCGTACTTCGTGATCACGTCGATGCCGTTGTCCTGCCAGGCGATGCGGTTGAGCTCCTCGGCGAAGATCTGGTCCTCGGCCGAGCGGGCGTAGTGCAGGAAGGTCACCTTCTTGCGGTTGGCCCTGCCGTCGTACCCGTCCCTGAGCAGCGTGCGGATCTGCGACATCACCGGGGTGATGCCGGAGCCGCCGGAGATCATCAGCAGCTCGTTGTTGGTCGGCGTCGCCGGGCTCTCGCTGAGCGTGAACTGACCCTCGGCCTGGCTCAGGTGGAGGATCTGCCCGGGCTGCGCCTCGCGCACCAGGAACTTGCTGACGCGCTGCTGACCCGGCTTGACCTCCTCGTGAGCGCGCACGGTGATCGAGAACTGCTCGCCGGGGTTGGACTCGGCCGAGGAGATCGAGAAGCACCGGGTCGTACGCCGGGCCCCGTTGATCTCCACGCCGACCTGGACGTACTGCCCGGCCCGGTGACCCCGCCACGTGCTCGTCGGCTGGAGGGTGATCGTGGCCACGGGGTTCTCCCCGTCGGTCTCACGCGTGACGTCGACGACGCGGGCGCGAACCTCGGTGGCGGCCCACATCGGGTTGATCTGTTCGAGGTAGCGGTCCACGCCGTGGGGCGAGGTCAACGCTGCCAGCGCGCGGGAACCGAGGATGCGCTCGGTCAATGGCTGGAGCATGGTCATCTCGGCCTCCTCTCCAAAGTTTCAGTGAACATGTGTTCACTCAAAAGCATGGTGGGTGCAGGGACGAGGGTCAAGGCGAAACACGCGTGACGCCCAACACCTCGAGCGTGGGCCGGGACGTGATCTGCCTTGCGTTCCATCGCCCGCTCCTGTCCACCCCCGGGTGCACGAGCGTCCACCAATCGACCGCGGACCAGTACGCTCGAGTCCATGGAGCGCTCCTCGCGACGCCCCCGAGCAGCCGGGGGCCACCCCGGTCGCGCCACCCGTGGCGGTCGTCGAGTCGCGAGGTGAGCGCAAGGAGCGGACCCGTCGAGCCATCCTGGACGCGACGCTCGACCTGTGCGAGGACAGCAGCCTGGTGGCACTCTCACTGCGTCAGGTGACCAAGGAGGTCGGCATCGTGCCGACCGCCTTCTACCGGCACTTCGACTCGATCGAGGACCTCGGCCTGGCCCTGGTTGAGGAGTCGTTCGCCTCGCTGCGCGAGATGCTGCGCGACGTACGCCGCAGTGACCCGACCTACCAGAACATCATCGACAGCTCGGTGAAGGTCCTCGGGGAACACGTGCACTCCCAGCACGACCACTTCGCGTTCATCGCCCGCGAGCGCGTGGCAGGTCCCCCGGCCGTGCGGTCGGCGATCCGCCACCAGATCGAGCTGGTCGAGCGAGAGCTCGCCGCCGACCTCGCCCGGCTCACCGACCCGGCGTACTGGTCGACCGAGGACCTGCGGGTGCTCTCCAACATGATCGTCACGTCCATGGTCGGCACCACGGAGGCGATCCTCAGCGCCCGCCCGGAAGCGGAGCAGGCGATCGCCGAGCAGGCCCGCACCCAGCTGCGGATGGTGCTGGTGGGCGCGCTGCACTGGCGCTCCAGCGGCCTGGGCTGACGCTCGCTTTCAGACGGGCTCAGGCGAGGCGAGCTGGTCGAGCTCGACGTCGAGGTCGTCCACCGGGCCGGCCGCGTGCTCCTCGGGGTCGTCGATGCGTGCCGGCAGCATCGCCACCAGCACGAGCACGACCACGCACAGGGCAGCGGCCACGCCGAACGCCCAGCGCATGCCCTCGAGCGACGCCGCGACCGGGGCCACACCGTCGTCGACCAGTGCCGCGGCGCGGCTGGTCGTGATGGTCACGACCAGGGCCGTGCCCATGGCGCCGGCGACCTGCTGGATGGTCCCCAGCAGGGAGCTGCCGTGGGAGTAGAGCCGCGACGGGAGCGAACCGAGGCCCATCGTGAACACCGGGGTGAACAGGGCCGCGAGGCTGATCATCAGCACCACGTGGGCGATCAGGATCTGCCAGGTGGGCGTCTCCTGTCCGAGCATCACGAACGCGGACATCGAGGCGAGCAGACCGATCGCGCCGGGGATGACCAGCACGCGGGCGCCGCGGGCGTCGTAGATCCGGCCCACCCTCGGGCCGAGCAGACCCATGGCGAGGCCGCCGGGCATCACCAGGAGGCCGGTCGCCAGCGGGCTCATGCCGCGGACGTTCTGCAGGTAGAGCTGCAGCAGGATCATCGAGCCGAGCATGGCCATGAAGGCGATCGCCATCACGCCCAGCGAGAGCGAGAACACCGGGATCTTCAGCGCGCGCAGGTCGAGCAGCGGTCGGTCGGTGCGCTGGAGGAACAGCTGGCGCCACACGAACGAGCCGATGCCCAGGACGCCGACGGCCAGGGCGGCGTACGCCAGGGTGTGGTCGCCGCGCACCCCGACCTCGCTGAGGCCGTAGACGAAGCTGCCGAAGCCGATCGCGGCGATGACGACGCTGCTCCAGTCGACGGTGCCCGCCACCGGCTCGCCGACGTTGATCATCCGGCGCAGGCCCATGATGCCGATGCCTGCCGCGATGGGCAGCACGGCGAGGAAGATCCAGCGCCAGGACAGGGACTGGAGGATCACCCCGGAGACGGCCGGGCCGAGCGCCGGCGCGACCGACATCGCGAGCGTGACGTTGCCCATCACGCGGCCGCGGTCGTGCACGGGCACGACGGCCATCAGGGTCGTCATCAGCAGCGGCATCATCACGGCCGTGCCTCCGGCCTGGACGACGCGCGCCACCAGCAGCACCGGGAAGCTCCAGGACGCAGCGGCCAGGATCGTCCCGGCGCAGAACACCCCGATCGCCAGTCCGAAGGCGAACCGGGTGGTCACCCGTTGGAGGAACCAGCCGGTGATCGGGATGACGACGGCCATCGTGAGCATGAACGCGGTGGAGAGCCACTGGGCCGCGTTGGCGGTGACGTCGAAGTCACCCATCAGCCGCGGGATGGCGTTGATCATGATCGTCTCGTTGAGGATCACGACGAAGGTGGCACCGACCAGCCAGCGCAGCACCGCGTAGTCCGGCACCTGCGCCGTGTCGGGCGCTGGGCTCTGGGCGTGCTGCATCTGGACCTCGATCGTGTGGGTGAAGCGTCATCCTGCCGCCCCGAGTGGGCGCCTTCAACTGAATTAGACCGGCCGCCACCGACAGAGTCATCGGTGGTGGTGGTCACCCGTCGAACATGCGAATGTGACTGGTGATTCCCGAGGAGCGGTCACAGTCACCATGCGAGACATTCGCATGTCGAAGCGGCCGTCCAGCGCGCGAGCAGAGAGGCGAGCACCATGTCCAACGGCGGTGGCATCAACGGCGGCACCAAGCAGGACCCGTGGCAGCTGACCACGGCACCCGGGTCCTCGGCGTACACGATGTTCCGCGACGACGAGGCCAGCCCGCCCGTCCTCGTCTGCCAGGTGGGCTCGACCAGGCTGACCTATCTCGCCGGCGCCGTCGACGACCTGCACGCCTGGCTGCGGGAGCAGGGCGACTGGGTGCCGTTGGGCGCTGCGGACGAGAAGAAGCCCGCGCCGGAGGGCTCCGTCGAGGCGTGGGGCCGGGCCGAGGACAACCCGGTGGGCGGGTGGTACGGGCAGCGCAACGGCTACCGCGGCCGTTTCGGGATGTACCTGCCGCCGCTGCTCGAGGCCCTCGGGCTGGCCGAGCTCACCCACGAGAAGCGGAACAACAGCATCCGCGCGATCTGAGGCTCAGGACCCCGGGCTGACGGTCACGTCCGGGATGGTCGCGTCACGGGGCAGGTCGAGCACGTGCAGGATCGCGTCGGCCACCGTCTCGGGACGGATCCAGTCGCCGGCGTCGTACTCCTTGCCCTCCTGGTCGTGCACGCGCTCCTGCATCGGAGTGGCGGTGCGCCCGGGGTAGACACTCGTGACGCGTACGCCGTGCTCCTTCTCCTCCGCGCGCAGGGAGTCGGCGAGGGCTCGCAGGCCGTGCTTGGAAGCGGCGTACGCCGCCCACTCGGGGTTCGCGCGCAGACCGGCACCCGAGTTCACGAAGACCGCGGTCCCGCGGGCCTCGCGAAGCGCTGGGAGGGTGACGCGGGTCAGCTCGGCCGGGGCGACGAGGTTGACGTCGAGGTGCTGGCGCCACTGCTGGGCCGTGAGCTCGGCGACAGGGCCGAGCTCGACCACGCCGGCCGCGTGCACCACGGAGTCGAGCGCGTCCGGGATCTCGAGGCCGGCGATCGACGCGGGGTCCTCGAGATCGGCGACGAGCGTCTCGGCTCCTGCCCAGGTCGCTGCGAGCTCCTCGGCACGCTCGGCGGACCTCGCCAGCAGCACCAGGCTGTCGCCGCGGGCGTGCAGCGCGTCCGCCAGCGCGGCCCCGATGCCGGACCCGGCACCGGTGATCAGGTGCGTCGGCATTACCGGGTGAAGACGATCTTGCCGAAGACGTCGCCGTCCGCCATCGCCGCGAAGCCGTCCTTCGCCTGCTCCATCGGCAGCGTCCGGTCGATCAGCGGCCGCGCTCCGCTGGCGTCGAGCAGGTTGACCAGGGAGGCCAGCTCGGTGCTGGTGCCCATGGTCGACCCGATCACGCGCAGCTGCAGGAAGAAGATCCGGGTGAGCTCGGCGTCGTCGAGCTGCGGTCCCGAGGTGGTGCCGGAGATGACGATGGTGCCGCCGGGGCGCAGGGCCCGGATCGAGTGCGACCAGGTCGCCTTGCCGACGGTCTCCATGACCGCGTCCACCTTGACGGGCAGCCGGGCACCGGACTCGAAGACCTCGTGAGCGCCGAGCTCGAGCGCCTTCGCGCGCTTGCCCTCGTCACGGCTGGTGGCGAAGACCCGCAGGCCACCCGCGCGGGCGAGGGAGATCAGCGCGGTGGCCACGCCGCCGCCGGCACCCTGCACGAGGACGCTGTCCCCGGCCTTGAGACCGCCCTGCGTGAAGAGCATCCGGTAGGCAGTCAGCCAGGCAGTCGGCAGGCACGCAGCCTCCTCGAACGACAACGACTCCGGCTTGGCGATCACGTTGCGCTTCGGCACCGCGACCTTGTCGGCGAAGGTGCCCTGGTAGCGCTCGCTGAGCAGCGACCGCTTCGGGTCGAACGTCTCGTCCCCGGTCCAGGTCGGGCTGCTGATCACGGCGTGCACGACGACCTCGTTGCCGTCCTCGTCGATCCCGGCCGCGTCACAGCCGAGGATCATCGGCAGGGCGTCCTCCTTGAGGCCCACCCCCCGCAGCGACCACAGGTCGTGGTGGTTCAGCGCGGCGGCCTTGACGGTGATCGTGGTCCACCCGTCGGGCACCTCGGGATCGGGTCTCTCACCGACCACCAGGCCGTTCAGCGGCTCGTCGGAGGAGAAGCTCTCGGCGTACACAGCAAACATGGATCGACCCTAGCGGGAGAGCGCTGAGGCACAAACCGGACGGGGTTCCCGGGCGGGCCCTGACGTTTTCGGGTGATGCACCGGCCCAAAACGTCAGGGATCCCCGGCTAACCGGGGAAACCTGCACCCCTACCGCCGAGCCACCCCATCCCGCCGGGCAGCCTCGGCCACGGCGGCGGCGACGGCCGGGCCGACGCGGGGGTCGAACGGGGAGGGGATGACGTAGTCCTCGCGGACCTCGTCGGCGACGATCGCCGCCAGCGCGTCGGCGGCCGCGAGCTTCATGCCCTCGGTGATCGCCCGGGCCCGTACGTCGATGGCGCCGCGGAAGATCCCCGGGAACGCGAGCACGTTGTTGATCTGGTTCGGGAAGTCCGAGCGACCCGTCGCGACCACCCGCGCGTGCCGGTGGGCGACGTCGGGGTGCACCTCGGGCATCGGGTTGGCGAGGCCGAAGATGATCGCGTCCGGGGCCATCGTCGCCACGATCTCCTCCGGGACGGTGCCGCCGGACAGGCCGATGAAGACGTCCGCGCCGACCATCACGTCGGCGAGGGTGCCCCGGCGACCGGTGAGGTCGGCCGTGGCCTCCGCGATCGCGCGCTTGGAGTCGTTCAGCGGACCGCGGGACGAGCTCAGCACCCCGGTGCGGTCGAGCACGGAGACGTCGAGGATGCCCGCGGCGAGCAGGATCCGCGTCACGGCGACCCCGGCAGCGCCCGCGCCTGAGACCACGACGCGGGTGGTCTCCATCAGCCGACCGGTGAGGCGCAGCGCGTTCTCGAGTGCCGCGAGTACGACGACCGCCGTGCCGTGCTGGTCGTCGTGGAAGACCGGGATGTCGAGCCGCTGCTTGAGGGTGTCCTCGATCTCGAAGCACCGGGGTGCCGAGATGTCCTCGAGGTTGATGCCGCCGAAGCTCGGGGCCAGGCGTACGACGGTCTCGACGATCTCGTCCACGTCGACCGTGTCCAGGCAGATCGGGATCGCGTCGACCCCGCCGAACTGCTTGAACAGCACCGCCTTGCCCTCCATCACCGGCATGGCTGCGCGCGGCCCGATGTCGCCCAGGCCCAGCACGGCCGTCCCGTCGGTGACGACCGCCACCGTGTTGGGGATCCAGGTGTAGTCGTCGGCGAGGTCCGGATCTGCGGCGATCGCCTCACACACCCTGGCCACTCCGGGGGTGTAGGCCATCGAGAGCTCGTCGGGCCCGTTCAGGGCGACCCTCGACGAGATCTCCATCTTGCCGCCGACGTGCAGCGCGAAGACGGGGTCCTCGGCGCGGGCCTTCTCGAGATCTGACATGTGCTCCGGTGCAACCATGAACGGCTTCCTGTGGCAGGGGTGGCAGGCGAGTGGACGGTGGTTCGGGGCGAGTCGACGCGGAGCCGGTCGTGAGGCCGCGGAGTCGCAACGCGCATGGGGGGTGACCCAGCGCTCATCGTCCCACAGGATCCGGTGGCCCCGGCAGACGGCCGGGACGCGGCCAGAGCCGGGTCACCACGGTGGCGAGTACGCCGTCCGGCGCGATCGCCCCACCGGACCACGAGTCCCTGCCCTCGAAGGCGTTGTCGCGGACCACCCACCACCCGTCCTTCGACTGGTGGTCGAGCCGCTTCACGGCGACGACACCGTCGGAGAACCGCACGACGGCCAGTCGGCCGGCACGAGGATCCCCTCCGTAGCGGACCAGCAGCCGGTCACCGTCGAGGAGCGTGGGCGTCATCGAACGCCCCCTGACCACGGCCATCCCGACGCGCAGTCCGGAACGGTCGGCGAGTCGGGATTGGAGCGTGGACAGGCGGGGTACGAGCCGTGCCAGGGCCTTGCTCATCCGCATCGCGGGCACGTCGACCTCCCCATGGAGTCAGTGTCGCGGTCGGGAGTAGTGTCGCAGCCAGCGAGGCGCCGCAGCCACATGGCGCCGTCCCAGTCCCTTCTGCGAGAGGAACCATCCGGATGCTGATGAACAAGCTGTTCGCCCCCACCATCGAGGTCTCCGCCCACTGCGACCTCCCGTGTGGCGTCTACGACCCGGCCCAGGCCCGCATCGAGGCCGAGTCGATCAAGGGGATCATCGCGAAGGTCGCGGACAACGACGACCCTGACTTCCGCACCCGCGCGATCCTGATCAAGGAGCAGCGCTCCGAGCTGGTCAAGCACCACCTCTGGGTGCTGTGGACCGACTACTTCAAGCCCCCGCACTTCGAGAAGTACCCCCAGCTGCACACCCTGGTCAACGAGGCCACCAAGCTGGCCGGTGCCTCCGGCACCAAGGGCGAGCTCGACGCGGGCAAGGCCGACGAGCTCCTCGCCAAGATCGACGAGATCGCTGAGATCTTCTGGGAGACCAAGAAGTCCTGAGCAAGCTAAGTCCTTCTGATCTGCAAGCTCAGTCCTTCTTGATCCGATGGAATCGACGTGACCCCCGTGCCCCCTCGGCACGGGGGTTCGCGCTTCCCCCGGAGGGACGCCCGCGCGGACTGCCGCGGTCCCCGATCCCGCCGGCGAAGAGCATTTCCGGACCGCCCACGCACAGCGGAGTTCCGCACTAGTCTGTGTCCGACTGATCCCACCTTCCTCGAGGACACCATGAGCCACAGCCCTGACGTCGAGCTGCGCCTCCCCGCGGAGAGCGCCTACGTCGCCGTCCTGCGGATGACCACCGCTGGTCTGGCCGCGCGCCTCGACTTCACGCTCGACGACATCGAGGACCTCCGGATGGCCGTGGGCGAGGCCTGCGCCCTCGTCCTGGAGCACTCCGATCCCGGCGGCGACCTGCACGCCACCTTCGACCTCAGCGACGGCTCCATCCGGGTCGCGGTCTCCGCCGACTCCACCGACGACACCGACCCCGACGAGGACAGCTTCGGCTGGCAGGTGCTCACCGCGCTCACCAGCGACGTGAAGACCAGCCGCGAGGGCACCCTGCACTGGGTCTCCTTCACCGTGCGCTCGAGCATCGCGGCGTGACCGGTGACCGGCCCTGAGTCCGAGTCCGGACACGAGCCCGCGCGCGACTCTGCCGAGTCAGCTGCCCCCACTGCACAGGAAGTCACTGCACAGGAAGTCCCCGGTCGGCGCCGACGTACGCCGCTGACGGCTCGCCAGCTCTCGACCCGCGAGCTGAGCCACACGCTGTTCGAGGAGCTGACCGATCCCGAGACCTCGGCGGCCCGGCGGAGCATCTGCCGCGAGGAGCTGGTGCGACTGCACCTGCCGCTCGTCGACCACTGCGCCCGGCGCTTCATGAACCGCGGCGAGCCGCTGGACGACCTCGTCCAGGTCGGAACGATCGGGCTGATCAAGTCGGTGGATCGCTTCGACACGGAGCGCGGCGTGGAGTTCTCGACGTACGCCACCCCGACGATCCTCGGCGAGATCAAGCGCTACTTCCGGGACAAGGGCTGGGCCATCCGCGTCCCGCGGAGGTTGCAGGAGCTGCGGATGTCGATCAGCTCGGTCACCGGCGACATGTCCCAGGAGCTCGGCCGCTCCCCCACGCCCCGCGAGATCGCCGAGAAGATCGGGGTGTCGGTCGAGGAGGTGATGGAGGGCATCGAGTCCGCCAACGCCTACTCGACGCTTTCTCTCGACGCAGGCGACAGCGGTGAGGACGGGCAGAGCAACAGCATGCTCGACACCCTGGGCATGGACGACGAGGCCCTGGCACACGTCGAGATCCGCGAGTCGATCAAGCCGCTCATCGAGCAGCTGCCGTCTCGCGAGAAGCGGATCCTGATGCTGCGGTTCTTCCGCGGGATGACCCAGTCGCAGATCGCCGACGAGATCGGGGTCTCGCAGATGCACGTCTCGCGGCTGCTCAACCGCACGCTCGCCCAGCTCCGGACGTCGCTGAGCGAGGTCAGCTAGCGGTTGGCCTCAGGCGCGGTCCGCCGCACGCTCGAGGGCGTCGATCGAGCGCGGGTGCAGCAGCCCGGCCAGCACCAGAACGGCGATCACCGCCAGCCCGATGGCCACGGGCAGCGTCGACCCGTCCCGGAAGTTCCAGGCCAGCCCGAGCCAGATCAGCTGGGCGAGCAGGACCGGCCCTCGCGACCAGGGCCGGACGGTGTTCATCCCCCAGGCGCAGAACATCAGCCCGACGCCGTACGCCAGGAAGAACACGCCGGTGCTCAGACCCATCACCAGTCGGTCGCTGTCGAGGCTGAACGCCTCGCCGATCCCGAAGACGAGGGTCAGCACCCCCTCGACGAAGACCAAGCCCGGCGGCCGCCGCTAGGGGCGCGGGCGTACCGTGGGGGGAGTACGGCGACCTGGTCGTCGGGTCGGGTTCGGGACCGTCGTCCCGGGGGTCGAGATGGGCCTCATTCACACCGTTGAGCCTATTCCGTCCCAGCCTGTGACCAAGGTGACGATCCCAGGGGGTTGTCATCGAGCCCCAGAGTTGCAACGATCAAACGGTTGCGCTGCCGCAGATCACCAAATTGCGCGCCACCAACACCACCCCGGCAATGTCTCACACCTGGCTGCCGGGCCAACATCGTGAATCCGTTCACTAGTACTCCGGAGGGTTACCCCAGCCATGGATTGGCGCCACCGTTCCGCGTGCCTCGACGAGGACCCGGAATTGTTCTTCCCGATCGGCAACACCGGGCCCGCGATCTTGCAGATCGAGGAGGCCAAGCAGGTGTGCCGACGCTGCGACGTGCGCGAACAGTGCCTCGCATGGGCCCTCGAGGCCGGACAGGACCACGGTGTCTGGGGCGGCCTCAGCGAGGACGAGCGACGCGCCCTCAAGCGCCGCAACGCCCGCGCGCGGGTACGCACCGCCTGATCTCCCACCGACTCCCTCACCGGCCGCCTCATCAGCGTGGCTGTCCTGCCACGTTCGGCACCGTCACCACGACGCGGGTCCCGGGTCCGTCGTCGCGCGGCCCGAGGCTGATCTGACCTCCCAGCTCGCCCACCAGCGTGCTCACGATGGACAGGCCCAGGCTCGAGGTCTCCTCGAGGCTGAAGTCCTCAGGCAGGCCGACACCGTCGTCCTCGATGCTCAGCCGCAGGCCCACCCCGGCCCGGGCACAGTGGATCGTGATCTCGCCGCCGCGGTCCTCGTCGTACGCGTGCTCCACGGCGTTCTGGATCAGCTCGGTGAACACCATCGCCAGCGGGGTCGCGGCGTCGGAGCTGATCGCGCCGAACGAGCCCGTACGCCGGGTCCTGATCGTGGCCCCCTGGGAGCCGACGTCGGTGACCAGCCTGGTGAGCCGGTCGGTGACGTCGTCGAAGTCGACCGTCTCGTCGAAGGCCTGGCTGAGCGTCTCGTGGACGACAGCGATCGCCCCGACACGGCGTACCGCCTCCTCGAGGGCCACGCGTCCCTCCGGGATCCCGATCCGCCTGGCCTGGAGCCGGAGCAGCGCGGCCACGGTCTGCAGGTTGTTCTTCACGCGGTGGTGGATCTCGCGGATCGTCGCGTCCTTGGTGACCAGCTCACGGTCGCGGCGGCGCAGCTCGGTCACGTCGCGGAGGAGGATCAGCCCGCCGGTGTGCTCACCGGCCGGACGCAGCGGGATCGCCCGCAGGACCACCGTCGCCTGCGGGGTGCCCAGCTCGGTGTCGCGCGGCATCCGCCCGCCGAGGACGGCACTGATCGTCTCCTCGTCGGGCCGCATCGCCGGCGGCACCAGCTCGCGGGTGACCTCGGCGAGCGACTGGCCGCTCAGGTCACCGGTGAGGCCCAGCTTGCGGTAGACGGAGAGTGCGTTCGGGCTGGCGTAGGTGACGTTGCCGATGGCATCCACGCGGATGAATCCGTCGCCGACCCGCGCGGAGTCGGCGTGGTCGGAACGCTCGCCCGGGAACGGGAAGCTGCCGAAGGCGATCATCTGGGAGAGCTCGCTGGCCGTCTGCAGGTAGGAGAGCTCCAGCCTGCTCGGCGTACGCACCCCTTGGAGGTTGGTGTTCCGCGCGACGACGGCGATGAGCCGCTCCCCCCGGCGTACGGGAATGGCCTCGACGCGGACCGGCACGTCGTCGCGCCACTCGGGGTCGCCCTCCCGCGCGATCCGGCCCTGGCTCAGCGCCGTGTCGAGCAGCGGCCGCTTCCCTGCCGCGACGAACGAGCCGACGATGTCGTCCACGAACGCCGTGGGGCCGGTCGTCGGCCGCATCTGCCCACCCGCCCAGTACCCCGACCCGTCCCGGTCGGGCAGCCACAGCACCAGGTCGGCGAAGCTCAGGTCCGCGATGATCTGCCAGTCCGCGAGCAGCCGCGAGAGCCAGTGCACGTCCTCGCTGGAGAGGTCGGTATGGGCCCGGGCAAGGGCCTGGAGGGACGGCACCCGGCCAGCCTAGGAGAGTCTCCCCGTAGCACGCCGAACTGCCCGGTCGGCGTACTCACAGCCAGGCTCGGGTGGGGGCGTTAACCTCGCGTCATGACGCAGGCACCCGAGCAGCCCACCGACCAGACCGCGGACCAGCCAGGGGGCGGTGACCCGAAAGCGGTCGAGGCCCACTCCGGCCAGCACGCCGTGGCCGTGGCCCGGGCACACGGGGTCGAGACGATGTTCACGCTCTCCGGCGCCCACGTGTTCCCGATGTACGACGGCGCGGTGACCGCCGACCCGCCGATGCGGATCATCGACGTCCGGCACGAGCAGACGGCCGCCTTCGCCGCCGAGGCGATGGGCAAGCTGACGCGTACGCCGGGACTGGCCGTGCTCACGGCCGGGCCGGGCGTCACCAACGGGGTCAGCGCCATCGCCCAGGCGCAGTTCAACGGCTCGCCCCTGGTCGTGGTCGGCGGCCGCGCACCCGCCAACCGGTGGGGCATGGGCTCCCTGCAGGAGCTCGACCAGCCGCCGATCGTGGCCCCGGTCTCCAAGCTGGCGCGCACGATCCACACGGCCGGTGAGGTCGCCGAGGGGATGGACGAGGCGTTCACCGTCGCACGCTCCTCACACCGTGGACCCGTCTTCGTCGACATCCCGATGGACGAGTTCTTCAACTCCTCGTCGGTGGCCCGCCCGGTCGTCGGGGAGCGTCGCCGCGCCGAGCCCGACGGCGACGCGATCGCCGAGATCGCCGAGCTGCTGGGACAGGCCCAGCGACCCGTGCTGGTGATGGGCACCGACGTCTGGGCGGACGGCGCCGAGGAGGCCGCGCTCCGGCTCGTCGAGGAGACCGGCGTCCCCACGATCACCAACGGGATGGGCCGCGGCGTCATCCCCGGCGGCCACCCGCTGCTCGTCACCAAGGCGCGCGGCGCCGCGCTGGGCGGCGCGGACCTCGTCGTGGTCGCCGGCACCCCGCTGGACTTCCGGCTGGGCTACGGCGTCTTCGGCGGCCATGACAAGAACGGGGACGGAGCCACCCCCGCCCGCGTCGTACATCTCGCGGACTCCCCCGGCCAGCTCTCCAAGCACGCCGACCTCGCTGCCGAGGCCTCCGGCGACCTGACGTTGATCCTCGACGGCCTGCGCGACGCGATCGCCGGGCTCGTCCGCCGCCCCGACTGGGCCGCGTGGACCACGAAGCTGCAGGACACCGCGAAGACCGCAGCCGCCCGGGACGCCGAGCTGCTCAGCGCCACGGCCGACCCGATCCACCCGGCCCGGATCTACGGCGAGCTGGTCCCGCGCCTGGCCGAGGACGCCATCGTCATCGGCGACGGCGGCGACTTCGTCTCCTTCGCCGGCAAGTTCGTCGAGCCGAAGCGTCCCGGCGGCTGGCTGGACCCGGGTCCCTACGGCTGCCTGGGCGCAGGGCTGGGTGCCGCCATCGCCGCGCGGATCTCGCGGCCGTCGGCACAGGTCGTCCTGTTGTACGGCGACGGCGCTGCGGGCATGTCCCTGATGGACGTCGACACCCTGGTGCGGCACAACCTCCCCGTGGTGATGGTCTGCGGCAACAACTCGGCCTGGGGGCTGGAGAAGCAGCCGATGCAGATGCTCTACGGGTACGACGTGGCCGCCGACCTCGCGCCGCAGACCCGCTACGACGAGGTCGTCCGGGCGCTGGGCGGTGCCGGCGAGAAGGTGACCGACCCCCGCGAGATCGGGCCGGCACTCGACCGGGCCTTCGCCTCGAACGTCCCCTACCTGGTCAACGTGATCACCGATGTCAACGCGCCCTACCCCCGCAACACCTTCGGCATCTGAGTTGGGCGAACCGGGGCTGGAGGTCCGCCCGGTCCGCGCCGAGGAGCTCGAGGAGGTCGGCCGGCTCACCAAGGAGGTGTACGTCGGGGACGGGTTCATGGCCGCCGACGACGCCTACGTGCTCGAGCTCGTCGACACGACTCGTCGTACACGTGAGGCCGAGGTGTGGGTGGCTGTCGAGGGTGACGCGGTCCTCGGCTCGGTGACCTTCTGTCCCGTCGGCTCGGCGTACCGCGAGATCGGGCGCGACGGTGAGGGCGAGTTCCGGATGCTGGCGGTGAGCCCTGCCGCCCGCGGCCGCGGCGTCGGCCGCGCCCTGGTCGAGCTGTGCCTGCGGCGTTCGCGCGAGCTGGGGTACGCCGGGGTCCGGATGTCGAGCATGGACCGGATGATCTCGGCCCACCGCGTCTACGAACGGCTCGGCTTCACCCGGGCGCCGCAGGACGACTGGTCCCCCGTCCCCGGCGTCGTCCTGCTCGCCTACGCAATCGCTCTGTGACGCCCTAGAGGACCTTGCCCGGGTTGAGGATGTCGTGCGGGTCCAGCGCCGCCTTGACCGCGCGCTGCATCGCCATCACCTCGGGAGCCAGCTCCTGCACCAGCCCCGCACGCTTCAGCAGGCCGACGCCGTGCTCGCCGGTGACGGTCCCGCCGAGCTCGAGCGCGTCAGTGATGATCTCCTCGAAGGCTGCCTGCGCACGCTGGCGTGCCGCGTCGTCGTTCTCCGGCACGATCATCAGCGGGTGCAGGTTGCCGTCGCCGGCGTGCGCGATGTTGGCGATCAGGACGTCGTTGCGCTCGGCCGTGGCCTCGATCCGGGCCAGCATCTCGGGAACGGCCGCCTTCGGCACGCACACGTCCTCGGTGAGCACCGCGCCCAGCCGCTCGAGCGCCGGGTAGGCGAGGCGTCGCGCCGCGAACAGCGCGTCCGCCTCCTCCTGGTCGGACGACTGCGCTGCCCAGGTGGCCCCGGCGTCCTCGAAGCACGCCAGCATCGCCGCCGCCTCGGCGTCCCCGGCCGCACCCGGTGCGTCGCTGCGTCCGAGCAGGACGACGTTCGCGTCGACGGAGAGCCCCATGTTCTTCCACTTGTCGACGGCGGCGAGACAGTGCCGGTCGATCAGCTCCAGTGCGGAGGGGACGATCCCGGCAGCCCCGATGGCCGTCACCGCCTCGCCGGCGGCCACGATCGTGTCGAAGTAGCCGGCCACGGTGCGCTCCGGCTCACGCGCGGCACGCAGCCGCACCGTCACCTCGGTGACCACGCCGAGGGTCCCCTCCGAGCCGACCAGCAGTCCCACCAGGTCATAGCCGGCCACGCCCTTCGCCGTACGACGACCCAGGCGGACCACCTCGCCGGTGCCGGTCACCACCTCGAGAGCGAGCACGTAGTCGCGGGTGACGCCGTACTTCACGCAGCAGAGGCCACCCGCGTTGGTCGCGACGTTGCCGCCGATCGTCGACCACGGCGAGCTCGCCGGGTCGGGCGGATACCAGAGCCCCTCCTCGGCGACGGCCGCGCGCAGGTGGTCGTTCACCACCCCGGGCTGTACGACGGCCAACCGCTCGACGGGATTGATCTCCCGGATCTCGGTCATCTGCTCGGTGGAGAGCACGACGCACCCCTCGACCGCGTTGGCGCCACCGGAGAGTCCCGTGCCGGCGCCTCGCGTGACCACCGGGACGCCGTGGCGCAGGCAGGCCTGTACGACGGCCTGGACCTCCTCGGTGGTGCGTGCGCGGACCACGACCAGTGGCATCCCGTGGCTGGCCCACTCGGCCTCGTCGTGAGCGTAGGACCCGGTCCGGTCGGGGTCGACGACCAGTCGCTCGGGCGCGAGGGCGGCGCGGAGCTCGGTCACCAGCGGGTGGACGGCGGCGCTCATCGGTTCACCAGCTCATCCGGCCGAGGGAACCCGCGACATGAACTTCGCGGCGTCGACGACCACCCGGGTCACCTCGCCGGATCCCACGAGCTTGCCGCCCTGCCGGGCCGCGACCGTGAACCGTGCCAGCTTCCCATCGACGTGGACGACGCTCGCCGTGACCTGGAGGTTGGCACCGACCGGGGAGGGTGCCGTGTGCTCGAGGGTGACGCGGGTGCCGACGCTGGTCTGGCCGTCCTGCAGCGCGGGATCGATGGCGGCGCACGTGGCTGCCTCGCACCAGGCGAGCAGTCGTGGGGTGCCCAGCACGGGAAGGGTCCCCGAGCCGACGGAGGCTGCCGTGTCCTCGTCCGCCACCAACCGCTCCAGCGTGGCGCTCAGCCCCACCTCGAGTGCGCTCACGCCGTCGCGCCCTCGAAGGTGGAAGTGCGGCCGCCCGGCTCCTCGATGGTGACCGTGCCGAAGCTGACGTAGGTGGCCATCGTCCCGTCGTAGGGGTGGTAGAGCCCGGTGCTGCCCGTGATCGCTGCTGCCACGGCCACCAGGTCGCGGACCTGCTCCTCGTTGAGGTTCAACGGCGAGCTGGTCAGTGCAGGGACCTCGTTGGCGACGCCGAAGGCCCGCACCTGCTCGGCGGCCTCACACAGGGAGGCCTGGATGGTGTCGTTGTCCCACGACCAGACGAACGTGCTCACCTTGCTGTTCCACGAGCCGAGGATCTGCGCCGGCGCCGACACGACGCGGTCCTCGAAGGACCACAGGATGGTCCCGCTGTCCTGGTCGAGCACCCACCGTTGCGCCGTACCGAGGCCCCAGCGCTCGGCGTGCGCGCGCGTGCTCCGGTCGATCAGTTCGCGGCCCTGCACCAGCAGCGTCTCGAGTTCCATGGGTCCATCCGAACACAGACACCCCGCAGAGAACACTCGAGCCCCGGACCGACGGTCCGGGGCTCCAGCAACGCTGTCTTCAGTCCTGAGCGATGCTCAGGCGTTGGGGCGCTTGCCGTGGTTCGCTGCCTTCTTCTTGCGCGCGCGGCGCTTGCGGCCTGTCTTGCCCATGAGGTCCTCCTACGTGATCGCTCCGTGGAGTTTCCCTCGAAGCCGACGTACATCCTCTCAGGTGCGACGCGTCATCACGAAATCGAACCGGACGACGAGACGCGGAGCGCCTGGTCAGTCGCGGCGCGAGATCTGGATCTGCACCTGGCGGATCGAGAGCTGCACCCGCTGGCGGAGGCCCTCAGGCGCCACCTCGGAGCAGGACCGGGCGACCAGGGTCTTCACGGTGCGCTCGAGGTCGTAGCGGGCCAGGCAGGGACCGCACTCGTCGAGGTGGTGCTGGATCTCGGCGCAGCCGGCCTGGTCGAGCTCGTTGTCGAGGAAGAAGAAGACCCGGCCGAGCACCTCGGAACAGTCGGTGTCGAGCACGTGGTCCTGCACGGTCTGCTCCTGCGGGTGGTCCTGGCTCATCACGAGTCACCCTTCGAGCCGCTGGGGAGCAGGTCGTTCTCGCGCACGTAGCCGGTGAGCATCTCGCGCAGCTGGCGGCGTCCGCGGTGAAGTCGCGACATCACGGTGCCGATCGGCGTCTCCATGATCTCGGCGATCTCCTTGTAGGGGAAACCCTCGACGTCGGCGAGGTAGACGGCCAGCCGGAAGTCCTCGGGCAGTCGCTGGAGGGCGTCCTTCACGTCGGAGTCGGGAAGGTGCTCGAGCGCCTCCATCTCGGCGGACTTGAGTCCCCGCGAGGAGTGCGACTCCGCCCGGGCGAGCTGCCAGTCCTCCACGTCCTCGGCCATCGACTGCTGCGGCTCGCGCTGCTTCTTGCGATAGGTGTTGATGAACGTGTTCGTGAGGATCCGGTAGAGCCACGCCTTGAGGTTCGTGCCGGGACGGAACTGGTGGAAGGAGCCGTAGGCCTTGGCGAAGGTCTCCTGCACCAGGTCCTCGGCATCGGCCGGGTTGCGGGTCATCCGCATCGCGGCGGAGTAGAGCTGGTCCAGGAACGGCAGGGCGTCGCGCTCGAAGCGCGTCTGCCGGTCGACCTCGCTCTCGGTGGCGGGATCGATCTCGGTCGGGTCGACGTCGACGAGGCCCAGGGCCTCGGTATCGGAGTCACTCATCACGTCCCAGACTACCGGGGTCTTCACAGACGTGGACCTCTCGAGTGTGGCAAGCACGGGCATCCCTCCTGAATGGCAGTGGATCACCGTTCCCAACACGTGCTCAGCCGTTTCGATTCCCCGTGACCTCGCGCACGACCCACTCCAGGGTCGCCTCCAGCACGACGGCCAGGGCGTCGTCCTGGCTCAGGGGTGCCGACTTCGGGACCCGCAGGGAATGGTCGGCAGCCGGTACGACGGCGAGGTCGATGTCGTCGGGGAACTCCTCCGGGGTGCCGAACGGGTCGCGCTCGCCCTGGATCACCAGGGTGCGCACCCGGGACCGCTGGATCTCCGACGAGTCGGGACTTCTCGGGCTTGCCCGGGGGGTGGAGGGGGAACGAGAGCGCGAGTACGCCGCGGGCCCCGACATCACGGGCGATGCGGCACGCCGATCGCGCTCCGGCACTGCGTCCGCCCAGCACCAACGGACTGCGGGTCCGCATGTTGTCGAGCACGGAGAGATAGCACTCGTCGATCACCGCCGGCGGGGGCGCCAGCTTCTTGCCCGCGACCCGCCACGGCATCTCGACCAGGGTCACCGAGATGTCCTGCTGGGGCAGGGTCCGGGCGAGCCTGACCAGGTCGGGCGCGTCGACCCCTCCACCCGCCCCGTGGGTGAGCACCAGGGTCGCGATCGGTCGCTTGGCCCGCCGTACGAGAAGCCGGGCGTCACCCCGCGGCGTGGGGACGATCCGCTCGATCGGCATCAGCTCGCTCCTCCCTGGGGTGCGTGTTCAGGCACGTCCTCCAGGGGCAGGGGTACGACGAGCTCGGGACCATTGTTCTTCACGTTGGAGACCAGCGTCGAGACCGGGAAGGCCTCCAGCCGGCCGGGGGCCGCAGGCTCGAGCAGCGCCAGCAGGTCGTCGGTGCTGTTCTGCCGGGGGTCGAGCCACGCGTCGTAGCGGTCGGGGGTGAGCATCAGCGGCATCCGGTCGTGGATGTGGCCCAGCGAGTCCTCGGCCGAGGTGGTCAGCACCGTGCAGGTCCAGCGGAACCGGGTGGGGTCGTCCTCGGCCTTGTCCGGGTCGCGCCAGATCTCGTAGAGACCAGCCATCGCGAGCACGCCGCCGTCGGTGGGCCGGATGAAGTAGGGCTGCTTGCGGGGCTTGCCCGCTTTGGTGCGTTCCTCGGTCGGGTACCACTCGAAGTAGCCGTCGGCCGGCAGGATCGCGCGGCGCTTCTCGAAGGCACGGCGGTAGGCCGGCTTCTCCGCCACCGTCTCCATCCGGGCGTTGATCATCCGGCTCCCGATGGAGGGGTCCTTGGCCCAGAACGGCACCAGGCCCCAGGTCAGCACCCGCAGCTGGCGCTCGGGGTCCGAGTCCTTCTCCTCACCCTTGGGTGGCCGCTCGACGACGGCGTACACCTCCTTGGTGGGTGCCACGTTCCAGTCGGGCTCGAGGCGTGGGCAGCTCGGAGTTGCGGATCTCGAACTCCTCGACCAAGTCCTCAGGCTGTCTGCTCGACGCGTACCGGCCACACATGTGGCAAGGCTAGATCAGCGGTGAGCAGGTCCAGGAGGTCGCCCGCTGCGCCCCCCGGCACGCGTGACCCCTGGACCTGCTCCGTCACTCCCCCGAGGCGGGCCGAAATCGGCTCATCTCGGGACATCTGGTCTAGATCGGTCAGCCTCGCGCGAGCTCGTCGAGCAGGCGTCCCGCGCCGTCGTTCGAGGACGGCAGACCCTCGATCCAGACCCTCGATCTTCCGGCCCCGGGAGCCGGGTTCTCGATGAGGTCGCGCAACACCCCGACCCGCTGAGCGAGCCGGTCCGCACGGGAGGCCAGGACCACCAGCCGGGCGGCACCGGCCTGACAGATCGTCTCCCCACCCGGAAACGAGACCCGGGCATTCTCGGCCAGTCGAACCAGCCGCAACGTCGACTCGAAGGCATCCCCCAACGACGAGGTGGAGGCGAGGACGGGGAGGTCGACGACGACCAGTGCGTGGTCACTGGCGGCCGACCTCCCCGCATGCTCATCGGCGCGATAGAGCTCAGAAAGCCTTGTCCGTAGGTGCGGAAGGCTCGCCAGACCCGTCAGCGGGTTCTCGCAGGAGAGCTGATGCAGGTAGCCGAGCGTCTCCTCGCTCCATGCCAGACCCAACGCGCGCACAGCCCGAAAATCGGGCTCCCCTCCCAGAACGCGTGCGTAGGTGGACCGCAGCCCGTCCAGTGCCTCACCCAGGTCGGCACCGTCTCGAGCCATCTCGCGGCCCACCATCGCGCACGCCGTGCTTGCGTCGTGTCCAGCAGCCAGTCGCTCGCTGACGGCCTCGAAACGGGCAGGGAAGAAGCCCTGCTCGTCCGGGACCGCCGCGGCGTCTGGGACCACCTCGGCTGGTACTCCCCTGCGAGTTCTCGTCGCAAAGATGCCCATGCCACTCCTCTTCATTCGGTAGGCCACCCCCCTCGTGATGGCCTCACAGTGAAGTAACGGAGCCGGTTTCCATCTATGACGGCAAAACCGACATAAACTCTTGCCTCGCCACACCCCACCCAAGAAGGCACACCTCGAAACCATGAGCGACACCGACGTGAAGGCCGCAGAACTCACGGATCCGGAGCTGATCTCCCGGGTGCGTGAGGGCGACGTGTCGGCGTACGGCACGCTCTTCTCGCGCCACGTCGATGCCGCCACCCGGCTCGCCCGGGTGCTCATCGGTGGTTCCGACGCCGACGATCTCGTCTCCGAGGCCTTCGTCAAGGTGCTCAACGTGCTTCTCGGCGGTGGCGGACCCGACATCGCCTTCCGCGCCTACCTGCTCACCGCCGTACGCCGGCTGCACATCGACAAGGTGCGCAGCAACCAGCGCCTCACGACGACCGACGACCTGACTCCGTTCGACCCGGGCGTGCCGTTCACGGACACCGCGGTGGCCGGCTTCGAGGGCGGCGCGGCAGCCAAGGCCTTCGCCTCGCTCCCCGAGCGCTGGCAGATGGTGCTGTGGCACCTCGAGGTCGAGAACCAGAAGCCGGCCGACATCGCCCACCTGCTCGGCATGTCCGCCAACTCGGTCTCGGCTCTCGCCTACCGGGCCCGCGAGGGTCTTCGCCAGGCGTTCCTCACGATGCACGCCGGCGACCTGGTCAGCGACGGCTGCCGGGACACCAACGACCTGCTGGGCGGCTACGTGCGTGGCGCCCTGTCGCGCCGTGACGCCCACAAGGTCGACGAGCACCTCGAGCACTGCCGGCGCTGCACGGCCGTCTACCTCGAGCTGAGCGAGGTCAACTCCTCGCTCGCCGCGATCCTCGGCCCGGCACTGCTCGGTGGGGCGGCTGCGGCCTACCTCGGTGGCGGCGCCGCCACCGGTGTCGCGACCGGCCTGGTCGCCCTGCTCAGCCGCGGCAAGGACGTCGTCATCGGCCACGTGACCGCGACCGCCGTCACCACCGCCGTCATCGGGGTCGCCGGCGTCACCGCGATCGCGGTCGTCAACCGCGACCCTGCGAACGACCAGGCCACCGCCGATGCCCCGTCGATCAGCCGCGTGGCGCCCCAGTCGGAGCCGGACGGCTCCGGCGGTAGCGAGCCTGCCGGTACGACCGGATCCTCGCCGTCCCCGGACGACCCTCCGTGGGCCTCGCTCGTCCCGGCCGGCGCGACCACGGCCACCGACGAGACCGGCACCAGCACCGAGACCGGCACCGAGACCGGCACGGACCCGGGCACGGACCCAGGCACGGACCCGGGCACGGACCCGGGCTCCGACCCGGGCACGGACCCGGGCACTGGCTCGGGAGCCGGCTCGAGCACCGGCACCGGCACGGGCGGCACCGGGACAGGCACCGGGGCAGGCGCAGGCACCGGGACAGGCACGGGGACCGGCACCGGACGGGACCGGCGGCGGAACGGGGACCGGCACCGGAACGGGGACCGGCAACGGGAACGGCACCGGTCAGGGCGGACAGCCGGGGACGACGCCCGGGCCGGAACCTCGACCCCCACCAAGCCCAAGCCGAACAAGCCCGGCAAGCCCAACAAGCCCAACAAGCCCAACAAGCCGAAGCCCAACAAGCCGCAAGCCCAGCAAGCCGACCAAGCCCACCCCGCCGAAGCCCACCAAGCCGAAGCCCACCAAGCCGACCAAGCCCACGCCGCCCAAGCCCACGCCGCCGAACCCACCGCCCAAGCCCACGGAGCCGAACCCACCGCACCAAGCCCACCGGAGCCGAGCCCACCCAAGCCGCCCGCGCAGACCCTGCGGCGGACGTCAGCGTGCGGGTCGCGCGCATCTCCGACAACAACGGCCACGCCATCGTCCGGGTGACGGTCAGCGGGATCCCCTCCGGTGAACGAGCCCGGCTCACGACGTCGGCGAGCAGCGGCGACCTCAGGGCTCGCTGGGGCGCCTGCCGCGGCTCCACCTGCACGGCGACGCGCTTCGGCACCGTCTTCCTGTTCACCTGGCACGGCCAGTCAGACGCCACCCTCAGCTTCTCGGTGAGTGGCCCCGACGGGTACGACGACCCCTCCTCGGGCAACAACCGTTCCTCCGTGCAGGTCGACGGTGAACGCGAGCGAGGCGGCAACGGGCAGGGCAATGGCCAGGCGGCAACGGCGGCAACACGGCGGCGGTCACGGCGGCGGCCACGGCCGGGGCTGACACCCCTGCTCCGGACGGGGGCCGCTCTGGTTGAGCCAGACCAGATCGGGTATTGATGTACGCATGACCGTCACCCGACTTCTCGCCCGGCCCCTGCTCGCGTCCACGTTCGTGGTCGGAGGAGTGAGCGCCCTGAAGAACGCTCCCGCCCTCGCCGCCAAGGCCAAGCCGGTGATCGACCACCTGCGCCCGATGATCAAGAACGCCGTCCCGCAGCTGCCCGTCCCCGAGGACACCGTGACACTGGTCCGGGTCAACGCCGTGGTGCAGATCGTCGCCGCCGGGGCACTCGCCCGCGGTCGCGCCCCCCGTCTCTCCAGCACCGTCCTCGCCGCGTCCCTCGTGCCGACGACCGTGGCGGGTCACCAGTTCTGGAAGGAGTCAGACCCCGCGGTCAAGGCCAACCAGCAGATCCACTTCTTCAAGAACCTCTCGATGCTCGGCGGGCTGATCCTGGCCGCGGTCGACACCGAGGGCCAACCGGGGGTGGCCTGGCGCGCGAAGAACGCCGCGACCGGCGTACGCCGCGAGGTGAAGCACCGCGGCCGCGCTGCCAAGCTCGAGGCCAAGCTCGCCGCCAAGTCACTGGGCTAATAGCCTCGGTGCGTGGACGCACCCTCGAGCACTGACGCTGCACTGTGGCCGGCACCGGTCGCACGCGCCGCTGTCGACGTGCGCGTCGAGCTGCCCGGCTCGAAGTCGCTGACCAACCGGGCCCTCGTCCTGGCGGCGCTGTCCAACGCGCCTTCCGTCGTACGACGGGCACTGCGCTCGCGTGACACCGAGCTGATGGCTGCCGCGCTCTCGACCCTCGGCTCGACCGTGGTCACCACCGACGACGACTGGCTCGTCTTCCCCGGCCCGCTGCGCGGCGGGACCATCGACTGCGGACTGGCCGGCACCGTCATGCGGTTCGTCCCGCCGGTGGCCGCCCTGGCGAAGGGCCAGGTGCACTTCGACGGGGACCCGCACGCACGGACCCGGCCGATGTCCGGTGTCCTCGACGCCCTGCGGGAGCTCGGCGCGACCATCGACGACGACGGGCGCGGGACGCTGCCCTTCACCGTGGCCGGCTCCGGGCGGCTCCGCGGGGGTGCGGTGACGATCGACGCCTCGGCCTCCAGCCAGTTCGTCTCGGCCCTGCTGCTCGCGGGCGCGGCGTACAACGAGGGCGTGGTGGTGCGACACGTCGGCCCGCCGGTGCCGTCGCTGCCGCACATCGAGATGACGGTGGCCTGCCTGCGCGAGCACGGCGTCGAGGTGGTGGTGGGCGACGAGACACCTGGACGGTGCCGAAGACGCGGATCCAGGCCACCGACGTCACCATCGAGCCCGACCTGTCCAACGCCGCGCCGTTCCTGATGCTGGCGATGACCAGCGGTGGCCGGGTGCACGTCCCCGGCTGGCCGCGCAGCACCACCCAGGCGGGTGACGCGCTGCGCGACCTGCTCGGGCGCATGGGGGCCGAGGTGACGCTGGACGACACCGGCCTGACCCTCACCGCCGGCGAGACCCTGCTCGGTCTCGACGCAGACCTGCACGACGTGGGCGAGCTCGCACCGGCCGTCGCCGCGCTGTGCGCGCTCGCGTCCACCCCCTCACGGCTGCGGGGCATCGCGCACATCCGTGGGCACGAGACCGACCGGCTCGCCGCCCTGTCCACCGAGCTGGGCGGCCTCGGCGCCGCGGTCACCGAGCACGACGACGGGCTGTCCTTCGAGCCGGCGCCGCTGCACGGCGGCACCTTCCACACCTACGCCGACCACCGGATGGCGCACGCGGCCGTCGTCGTCGGGTCTGCGGTCGAGGGTGTGCTGGTCGAGGACGTCGCGACCACCGCCAAGACGTTCCCGGGCTTCGCCGAGGTCTGGGCGGGGCTCTTGCGATGACAACCGGTCGCTACGGCGCGGACGACCCCGAGAGCTACGAGCGCCCGCGGCGGCACACGCGTCCCCGCACGAAGGACCGCCCGGCGTACGCCGATGCCGTCCCGGCCGTGGTCGTCACCGTCGACCGTGGCCGCTACACCTGCCGCCTCGGCGAGACCCAGCCGATCGTGACCGCGATGAAGTCCCGGTCACTGGGACCGAAGGCGGTGATCACCGGGGACCGGGTGCGACTGGTCGGCGACACCTCCGGCGCGGACGGGTCACTGGCCCGGATCGTCACCGTGGACGAGCGCAAGACCGTGCTGCGTCGTACGGCCGACGACGACGACCCGGTCGAGCGGGTGATCGTCGCCAACGCCGACCAGCTGGTCATCGTGACGGCGCTCGCCGACCCTGAGCCGCGCCAGGGGCTGATCGACCGCGCCCTGGTCGCGGCGTACGACGCCGGGATGGACCCCCTGCTCTGCCTGACCAAGGCCGACCTCGCCGACCCCGAGCCGCTGCTGAGCAGCTACCGGCCGCTGGGGGTGCCGTACGTCGTGACGCAGCGCGGTGCCGACCTCCGCGAGATCGTCGACCGGCTCGCCGGGAGGACCAGCGTGCTCCTCGGGCACAGCGGCGTCGGCAAGTCCACGCTGGTCAACGCCCTGGTCCCGGACGCCTTCCGGGAGGTCGGTGTGGTGAACACGGTGACCGGACGTGGGCGGCACACCTCGGTCAGCGCGATCATGCTGGCGCTGCCCGGCGGCGGCTGGATCGTGGACACCCCCGGTATCCGCTCGTTCGGGCTCGCGCACGTCAACCCGGACCAGCTGATCGAGGCCTTCCCGGACCTGCACGAGCTGACCCTCGACTGCCCGCGCGGGTGCACGCACGGCGAGACCGAGCCGGAGTGCGGGCTCAGCGAGGCGACCGGCCAACAAGCCGAGCGGGTGCAGTCGTTCAGGAGACTGCTGGCCAGCCGGGAAGCCGGCGACCACTACTGAGACCGGTCAGCCCTTCCAGACCGCCCGGGCGCCGGCGTCACCGGTGATGACCACCAGCACCAGCACGGCGATGGCCGCGAGCGGCAGGAGCACCATCAACGGCTTCTCCAGCGCCGCCATCTTGGCCACGCGGTCCTTCCCGCCGGAGAGGCGGGTCACGTGCGGCAGCACGACGAACGACACGACGACGATGGCCGCGAAGACCCACATCGCGATCATCAGCCGCTCGCCCCACTCCTCGTGGGTCCTGACCAGGGCGATCGCGCCCAGCCCGCGGTCCTTCTCCAGGTCCTCACCCGTGATCGTCGCGACGTAGGTGGCCGCGGTCGCACCCAGCGTCAGCAGCAGGGCCGGCCATCGAGCGAGCCAGCGCCACTTCGGCCACGCCATGGCCAGCGCCGCGAGCGCGGACAGCGGCACGAAGACGACGACGGCGTGGACCACGAGTGGATGGAGGGGTACCCCGTTGATCTCCATGGGCCACATCGTATTGGGAGACCCGGCGCCCGGCTCCTGTCCATTGGTCCTACGACCACGGGGCGGGAGGTTGCCGCCCAAGGTTGCGGCGTGCGGAACGAGCGCAGGATCGCGGGGCTTAACCTGTGCGCATGCCGATCGACTTCACCGACGACCTCAGGCTCGCCCATGTGCTGGCCGACGACGCCGATGCTCTTTCCGAAGCCAGGTTCAAGGCGATCGACCTGCACGTGATGACCAAGCCCGACCTCACGCCGGTGACCGACGCCGACCAGTCGGTCGAGGAGGGCATCCGTCGTACGTTGTCCCGGGCGCGCTCCCGCGACGCCGTGGTCGGCGAGGAGACCGGGTCCACCGGCCACAGCCAGCGGCGCTGGGTGGTGGACCCGATCGACGGCACCAAGAACTTCGTGCGCGGCGTACCCGTGTGGGCCACGCTGATCGCCCTGATGGTCGACGACGAGGTCGTCGTCGGCGTGGTCTCCGCGCCGATGCTCAACCGCCGCTGGTGGGCGATGAAGGGCGGCGGCGCGTGGACCGGCAGGTCGCTGCTGCGAGCGAGCCCGTGCCAGGTCTCCGACGTCTCGCGGGTCGAGGACGCGTCCCTGTCCTACTCCTCGCTCTCCGGTTGGGACGAGCGCGGGCGCCTCGACGACTTCCTGTCGCTGTCCCGGCGCTGCTGGCGCACGAGGGCGTACGGCGACTTCTGGTCCTACATGCTCGTGGCCGAGGGTGCCGTCGACATCGCGACCGAGCCACAGCTCGAGGTCTACGACATGGCCGCGCTCGACATCATCGTGCGCGAGGCCGGCGGCTACTTCACCTCGCTGGACGGCGAGCCCGGCCCGATGGGCGGCAGCGCCCTGGCCACCAACGGCAAGCTGCACGACCAGGCGCTGGCGTTCCTCGGCTCGCTCCCGGAGCACGGCGATCCCCACCCTGGCGGCACCGTGCACGACCTCAGCTCGCGTCGTGGAGAGCCCGCCGGAGATCGCGAGACCTGAGTCGACCCCTGTCCACCGGGGCCGTGGCGCACTACATTGCGGGGAAGACCTCACCGGGCGCGATGAAGGGAGCCACTGTGAAGATCAGCGACGTGATCAAGGGCAAGTCGAGCAGCGACGTCATCACCATCAGCCCGGAGGCCTCCGTGCGCGACCTGATCGCGCTCCTCGCCGAGCACAACATCGGTGCGGTGATCGTCAGCGGCGAGGGCACAGGTCGTCGACGGCATCGTCAGCGAGCGCGACGTGGTCCGCAAGATCAACGGCGACGACTCCGTTCTCGACGCCCCGGTGAGCCGGATCATGACCGCGATCGTGCAGACCTGCGAGCCGGGTCTCGACGTCGACGAGCTGATGGCCCAGATGACCGAGCACCGGATCCGGCACGTGCCGGTGATGGAGAAGGGTGAGCTGGTCGCCGTGGTCAGCATCGGCGACGTGGTCAAGAGCCGGATCACGCAGCTGACCTTCGAGCGCGACCAGCTCGACAGCTACGTGCACCAGACCTGAGCCGTCCCTCACCGGCACGTCCCTACCGGGCCGACTCGGGCCGCCGGGTCCTCCCCGGACTCGTCGACCCACAGGCAGAACGGGTGGCCTGACGGGTCGAGGCACACCCGCACGTCGTCCTGCGGCTGGAAGTCGGCGAGTCGCGCCCCGCACTCCAGTGCGTGCGTGAGCGCGCCCGAGCAGGTCGGTCACCTGGACCTCGAGGTGCACCTGCGTCGGCGGCTTCCCGGGCTCGGTGGGCCACACCGGCGGCGCGAAGTGCTCGTCGAACTCGAAGGCGAGCGGGATCGGTCCCTCGCCGCCGATGACCACCCACGTCGGGCTCGTCGACCTTGATCTCCAGCCCGAGCAGCGCGGCGTAGAAGCGGGCCAGGCCCCGGGGGTCGGAGGAGCTGAGGTTCACCGTGGAGACCCTGATCGCCGTGATCCATGGCACGGTGAGTCAACCACCTTCGGACGCGCCGGTGACAGGCGTGGAAGGGTGGAGACCATGAGCGCAGAGAAGCCTGAGATCGATCCCCCCGACGGCCCGCCCCCCGCTGACCTCGAGGTCACCGAGCTCTCCGAGGGCGACGGCGCCGAGGCCACCTCCGGCAGCACCGTGTCGGTGCACTACGTCGGCGTGGCCCACTCGACCGGCGAGGAGTTCGACGCGTCGTACAACCGCGGCGCCCCGCTCGACTTCCGCCTCGGCGTCGGCCAGGTCATCACCGGCTGGGACCAGGGCGTCCAGGGCATGAAGGTCGGCGGCCGCCGCCGCCTCGTCATCCCCCCGCACCTCGGCTACGGCGACCGCGGCGCCGGCGGCGTCATCAAGCCCGGCGAGACCCTGATCTTCGTGGTGGACCTGATCGACGTCCGGTAGGGGCTGCAGGTTTCCCCGGTTAGCCGGGGATCCCTGACGTTCTCGGGCGTTGCAACACCCGAGAACGTCCAGGGATCGCCCGATGAACCCCGCCCGCTTTGTCTGCTGGCGTACGACGGGCAGCCCGGCTCGCGAGTCCAGGCCCAGCTGCGTCGTACGGCGAGAACCCTCGTCGCGGCGTACGGCGAAGATCACCGGCCTCGCGGATGGAGCGGGTGCTCGTCGTACCGATCAGACAATAGCGGATGGGGTTGTCCACCGATCCCTGTCGTTGTGGCCCGAAGCATCAGCCGACAACGACCGGAGTCCCCGGCCGGCCGGTGAAACCTGCAGCCGCCCTACCCGCCCGACGCCACCCGCGACTGCGTCCCGCCGAGCCCGACCACGTCGCCGACCACCAGCTGGCGGCCGCGGCGGGTCTCGACCTCGCCGTTGACCGTCACCGCGCCCTGGATCATCAGCTCCTTGGCGTCCGAGCCGGTGTCGATCAGGTTGGCCAGCTTCAGGAACTGACCGAGCCGGATCGACTCGTCCCGGATCGGCACGTCCTCGATGTGCGCCGCCATCACAGCACCAGCGAGACCGCGTGGATGACCACGCCGACCAGTCCGCCGACGACGGTGCCGTTGATCCGGATGAACTGCAGGTCGCGGCCGACGTGCAGCTCGATCTTGCGGGCTGCCTCCTTGCCGTCCCAGCGCTCGATGGTCTGGGTGATCACGGCGGTGAGCTCGTTGCCGTAGCGGCCGACCGCCCACACCACGAGGTCGGAGGCCCAGGTGTCCAGCTTGGTGCGCATGGCCTCGTCGCTGCTGACGCGCTCTCCGAACGCGGACAGCTCGCGGGCCGCGCGCTCGCGCAGCGGCCCGTCCTTGTCCTCGAGCGCCTCGAGCAGGGCCTTGCGGAACGCGCTCCACAGGGACATCCCGGTGACCACCATCTGCGGTTGCTCGAGCACCCGCAGCTTGAGCTTCTCGGCCCGTTCCTGCGTGGCCGGGTCGTTGAGCAGGTCGTGCGCGAGCTGGTTCAGCAGGCTGTCCAGGGCCTGGCGGGCATGGTGGTGCGGGTCGCGACGGATGTCGGCCAGCCACCGGACCGCCTCGAGGTGGATCCGCGTGGTGACGGCCTCGTTGAGCCGGTCGGGTGCCCACCACGGGGCACGCTCCCCGATCACGTCGGCGAAGGTGTCCTGGTTGTGCACCAGCCACCGGTGCCCCTCCTCCAGGGCCAGGTCGACCAGGCCGTGGTGCGCGTCGTCGCGGACGATCTCCTGCAGCAGCCCACCGGCCACCGGGGAGATCGGCTCCGCCATGAAGCGCGGGATCAGCACCTCCTGCACCACCGACGCGACGTCCTCGTCGCGCATCCGGCGCAGGCCGAGCGCCAGCACGGTGGTCGCCTCCCCCACCACGCGCCGCGCGTTGGCCGGCTCGGTCAGCCAGAGCGCCGACCCGCCGCGAGATGTCGACCGCAGCCAGGCGCTCGCGGATCACCGGCTCGTTCAGGAAGTTCTCGGAGAAGAACTCCTCGAGGCTCTTGCCGAACTCGTCCTTCTTGCGCGGCACCAGCGCCGTGTGCGGGATCGGCAGCCCGAGCGGGTGCCGGAACAACGCCGTCACCGCGAACCAGTCGGCGATGGCACCCACCATGCTCGCCTCGGCGCCGGCGTTGACGAATCCCCAGAACCCGTCGCGGTCCAGGGTGACGAGGTAGACCACGGCCGCGAAGAGCAGCAGCCCACCGGCCACCGCCTGCATCCGCCGCAGGCGCGTACGCCGGACAGCGTCCGCCTCGGTCTCGGTGTTCATCAACGCGGTAGACATGGCACCACGCAACCTATCGTTGGGAACAAACCGCACATCCTTCATGGTTCCACTCGTCAACGCCCGACCACCCCGGCCATCCCAGGAGACCCACGTGCCCACTCTGAGCGACTTCACCGCCAACACCATCACCGGCGAGCAGCAGCCCCTGGACACCTACGCCGGCAAGGTGGCACTGGTCGTGAACACCGCCTCCAAGTGCGGCTTCACCCCCCAGTTCGAGGGCCTGGAGAAGCTCCACGAGCAGTACGCCGACCAGGGGCTCGTCGTCCTCGGCTTCCCCTGCAACCAGTTCGGCAGCCAGGACCCGGGCAACAACGAGGAGATCGGCGCCTTCTGCCAGAAGAACTACGGGGTCAGCTTCCCGATGTTCGAGAAGGTCGACGTGAACGGCGACGAGGCGCACCCGCTCTACAAGTGGCTGCGCGAGGAGAAGAGCGGGCTGCTCGGCGAGAAGATCAAGTGGAACTTCACCAAGTTCCTGATCGGCCGCGACGGCACCGTCCTCAAGCGCTACGGCTCGACGACCAAGCCCGAGAAGATCGCCTCCGACATCGAGAAGGCGCTCGCCTCCTGAGCCGTTCGACCCCGCGGCCTGAGGGGTTGTCCTGAGGGGTTGTACTGCGCGGTAACGTGACCAGCACGTCCCGCCCCCAGCCCGACAGGAGCTGACATGCAGCTTGCCCTCACCGAGGACGAGGCCGCCTTCCGCGAGGAGATGCGGACCTTCTTCACGACCAAGATCCCCCAGGAGCTTCGCGACACGATCGCGGCCGGGGGGCACGTGGGCAAGGAAGGCATCGTCCAGGCCCAGCAGATCCTCAACGAGGCGGGCCTGGCCGTGCCGAACTGGCCGGTCGAGTGGGGCGGCCAGGACTGGAGCCCGCTGCAGCGGCACATCTGGCACGAGGAGATGCAGCTGGCCTGTGTGCCGCCGCCGCTCGCGTTCAACGCCAACATGGTCGGTCCGGTGATCGCGAACTTCGGCTCCCAGGAGCAGAAGGAGAAGTTCCTCCCCAAGACCGCCAACCTCGACATCTGGTGGTGCCAGGGCTTCTCCGAGCCCGAGGCCGGGTCCGACCTGGCCTCGCTGAAGACCAAGGCGGTCCGCGACGGCGACGACTGGGTGATCAACGGCCAGAAGGCGTGGACGACGCTGGGCCAGCACGCCGACTGGATCTTCGTGCTGTGCCGGACCGATCCAGACGCCCCGAAGAAGCAGGCGGGCATCTCCTTCATCCTGTGCCCGATGGACGCCGAGGGCGTCACCCTGCGACCGGTCGAGCTGATCGACGGTGGCTTCGAGGTCAACGAGGTCTTCTTCGAGGACGTCCGTGTCCCGGCCGAGAACCTCGTCGGCGAGGAGAACGCGGGCTGGAGCTACGCGAAGTTCCTGCTCGGCAACGAGCGCGTCGGCGTGGCCCCGGTCGGTGCCACCAAGCGTGCGCTCGCCACGGTCAAGGAGCACGCGATCGAGACCGGTCAGCTCGACGACCCGCTCATCGCGGCCCAGGTCATCGAGCTGGAGAACGAGCTGCTCGCCCTCGAGCTGACCGCGCTGCGCGTGGTGGCCAACTCCGACGACGGCAAGCCACATCCCGCCTCGTCGGTGCTCAAGCTCAAGGGCACCGAGCTCCAGCAGGCGGTCTCCGAGCTCGCCATGGACCTCGGCGGCACGCTCTCGCTCGCCTCCGGCGCCGGTGAGGGCTCCGACGTACCCCCGTGGGCGCGGGTCTCCGTGCCGACCTACCTCAACCTTCGCAAGGCCTCGATCTACGGCGGGTCCAACGAGATCCAGCGCCAGATCATCGCCGGCACGATCCTCGGGCTCTAGGAGACGACGACATGGACTTCACACTCGATGGTGAGCAGACCGCACTGCGCGACGCCGTACGCGGCCTGCTGAAGGGCTACGACACCGAGCACCGCCGCGAGGTGGTCGGCGAGGACCCGGGCTTCGACGAGAAGCTGTGGGGCCGGCTCGCCGAGATGGGCGTCCTCGGACTGCCCTTCACCGAGGACGACGGCGGCATGGGCGCCGGACCGGCCGAGGTGTCGGTCGTCGCCGAGGAGTTCGGGCGCGTGATCGCCCCTGAGCCGTTCGTCGAGGCGGTCGTGCTTGCCGGTGGCCTGGTCGCCGCCCACGGCAGCGACGAGCAGAAGAAGGAGATCCTCGGCGGCATCTCGTCGGGCGAGCTCGTCCCCGCCTTCGCCTACTCCGACGCCACGGGCGGCGAGGGTGGCGTGACCGTCGACGGGGACACCCTGACCGGCTCCAAGGAGCCGGTGCTCAACGGTGGCCGCGCCGACATCCTCGTCGTCTTCGCCGAGGGCCGCTTGTTCCTGGTGGACCCCAAGGAGACAGAGCGGACGTCGTACGAGACCTTCGACGGCGGCCGCGCTGCCCGCGTCGTCTTCGACAAGACCGCCGCCACGCCCCTCGGTGAGGGCGGCGACGTCACCGAGAGCGTCAAGGACGTGATCGCGCTCGCGACCGTCGCCTACTGCCACGAGGCGCTGGGCGCGATGGACACCGCGCTGAAGAAGACCACCGAGTACCTCACCCAGCGCAAGCAGTTCGGCGTGACGCTCAACCGCTTCCAGGCGCTGACCTTCCGGGCAGCGGACATGTACACCTCGCTCGAGCTGACGCGCAGCATCGTCATCTGGGCGACGATGGTCGTGGCCGACGAGTCGGCGTCCGCGGAGAAGAAGCGTGAGGCAGCGGCGCGGGCCAAGCTCCAGGTGAGCCGCGCGGGACGGCACATCGGCCAGGAGGCGATCCAGCTCCACGGCGGCATCGCGATGACGGCGGAGTACTCCGTCGGCCACCTGACCGCCCGGCTGACCGCCATCGACCACCTGCTCGGCGACGGTCGCCAGCAGGTGCGCAACCTGTCGCGGCGGGTGGCGTCGTACGGCGTGGTCGAGCCGCTCCCCTGACTTCTGGCCCAGCTCCTGGCCTGACCCTGGGGCCACCCGATTAGTTGACTCTTGGACTATTCAGGGAGAATCGGTCTGCCCTCATGCCCATCGTCACCCACCTGAGGGCACGAAGGGGACTCACCATGAATGCGATTCGACGCGCCACGATGATCGTCGGCGTCACAACTCTGCTGGCCGTGAGCGGTTGCGGCGGCACCTCGAAGAAGGACGATGTCGTCGCGAGCGACGGCACCTCCGCCGACACCAAGAAGGCCTCCGAGCTGCCGACCCAGGCGAAGACCGCCTGCGACCTGCTGACCCAGGAGGTCGCCAAGTCGGTGCTGGGAAGCGTCGCCGGCGAGGCCGGCCCGGCCCAGGACAACCGATCGGCGGACATCGCGCTCAGCTCCTGTGTCCGCGCCAACAACGTCGCGCGCCTCGACCAGGCCCGGTCGGCTTCGCTGATCATGCGCGTGGCCAGGACCGAGACGGGCTCCCAGAGCAACGCCGCGGCGTTCGAGCCCGCCGCGCTGCCCGGCGGTGCGCAGTCCGTGTCCGGCTACGGCGACAAGGCCTTCTGGAACCCGACTCTCGGACAGCTGAGCATCCTGGACGACCACAACTGGTACGTCCTGTCCATCGGACCGACGAATCCGGCCAAGCACACGCTGGCGGACGCCGAGAAGCTCGCCGACGCGATCAAGGACAGCTTCTAGGTCCGTCGGGCTCGGTCAGCCGCCGAACTCAGGCCAGCCGAACTCAGCCGCCGAACCAGGAGCCGCGGCCGCCGTACCAGTCGCTCATCTGGCTCGCGTTGGACCCGCCGCCACGGCCGCCGAGATAGCTGCCGACCACGGCAGCACCCAGGTCGTCGAGCTCGGGCGCGACCACCCGGCCGTCGACCCGGCCCGCGAGCTGCTCGATGAACCTGGCCAGCCCCGGGTCCTCACCGAGCCGGAAGAACGTGGTCTGTGCGCCCAGCCGGGCGGCGTTGTCGAGCTCACGCACGGACCAGGCCACCGTCAGCGGGTGCGGCGGGTAGGAGAAGAACACCTCGCCGTCGGGCTCGAGGTGGCTGGTCGGCTCACCGTCGGTGACGATCAGCAGCACCGGCTGGGCGTTGGGGTGCTTGCGGAAGTGCCGGTTCGCGAGCAGCAGCGCGTGGTGCAGGTTGGTGCCCTTGTCCCACATGGCATCGAGCCCGGTGAGCTCGTCGATGTCCATCACCCGCGCGGAGCGACCGAAGCCGATCACCTGCAGGTGGTCGCCGCGGAACCGGCTGGTGATCAGCTGGTGGAGCGCGAGCGCCGTACGCTTCATCGGCACCCAGCGGTTGGCCATCGCCATCGAGAACGACGTGTCCACG
Source organism: uncultured Actinomycetota bacterium (assembly GCA_963782305.1). Classification (GTDB taxonomy): domain Bacteria; phylum Actinomycetota; class Actinomycetes; order Propionibacteriales; family Nocardioidaceae; genus Marmoricola. Next base: position 237,304 of record CAWAJJ010000006.1, read on the forward strand.
AGCAGCGCGACCGCTGCCTGCGTCCGCGCCTCGGTCTCGTTGACCTCGATGTCGCGCACGTCGATCCGCACGCCGGTCCGCGGGTCGCCGCCGTCACCAGCCGTGCGCACCACCGCGTTGGTCACCGTGCGGGTCACGTTCCAGGGCTCGGTGTCACCGAAGGCCCACTCCCGGCTGGCCCCGCTGAGCTCGCCGGCGGCTCCGGCGTGGCGCATGTCGCGCTGGCCCTGGCGTCCCGACATCCGGTTCGCGACGTCCTTGAGCAGAGCCTTGCCGAGCTGGCGCATCGCCTTCGGGGAGAGCTTCAGCTGGCCGTCCGAGCCACGCTTCACATAGCCCGTCTCGTTGAGCGCCCGCTCCAGGTCGGCCAGCGTCTTGGCGTCGACCGAGGCCTGCTCGCCCAGCTGCCGGGCGAGCTTGTCCAGGTCGACGTCGTCCATCCGGGCGCCGCCGTAGGACTGTGAGAGCTGCTCGGCCAGGTCGTCGAGGTCGGCCAGGTCCTGGAGTACGCCGGTCCCGTCGCCGAGTCCCAGCCCCTGCTCGCCACCGAACTCCTCCGACGAGCCCCAGTCCTCGCCCGGGCGCAGGGCACGCAGGTTGTCGTCGAGCTGGGACAGGCCCTGCATCAGGTCGGGGCTGCCGAACGCCTCGGAGGCGAGGGCATCGAGCTCGTCGCGCTGCTCCTGGGTCATCGAGTTGCGCATCCGCTGAGCCGCGGCGGCACGCTGCGCCAGGGCGTCCATCAGCTCATCGATGTTCTGCGGGTTCTCCGGGAAGAAGTCGCCGTGCTTGTCCATGAAGTCGGCGAAGTCCTGCTCGGTGTCCTCGCCCAGCCGGTGCTTCTCGAGCAGCTCGTTGAGGTCGCCGATCATCTCCTGGATGGCGGCCTTGTCCTCGTCGGTGGCGTTCTCCAGGGCCTGCTTCATCCCCTTGAACCGCTGGTCGAGCATCTCCCGGCCGAGGAGATCCTTGATCTTCTCGTAGTCGGCTCGCGCCTCGGAGCTCTGCCAGTCGTAGCTGCCGAGCTCCTTGACGGCGGCGGCAGTGCTGGGCGGCAGGTTCTCCAGCTGCATCTCGGCCAGGGCACGGTCGCCGTCGTTCATGTCGACGTCGCGGGCCAGCTGCCCGCGCTCCTCGAGCACCGCCTTGTCGAGCAGCTCGCGGATCTCCTGCATCGTGCCGTCGAGGTTGTGCTTGGCGAGGAGCTCGCGGCGCTTGGCCGCCACCTGGCGGGCGAGCTCGTCGAGACCGCGCTGGTCCCGGCCGCCGCGACGCAGGAACTCACGCATGGCGCGCTCCGGCGAGTAGCCGGCCATCACGTCCTCGCCGATGGCGTCGAGCGCCTCGGCCAGGTCGACCGGGGGCGCGAGCGGGTCCGGGCCGCCGGCGAAGCGACCGTAGCGAGCCCGGCGGTCGACGTGGGGTCTCAGCCATAGATCGTCTCTCCGTCGCCGGACTCCTTGCTGACCTTCTGCGCCAGGTAGAGGCCCTCGAGCGCGAGCTCGATCGCACTGGCCCGCTCGCCGTCGTTGGTCGCCTCGAGACGGTCGCAGACGTCGTCGTACAGCTCGGACTCGCCGAGTGCCGGCAGGCCGGTGAGGAAGTCGATCGCGGTGACCTGCTCGCCCGTGGTGACGCTGGCGCCGTGCTCCATCGCCTGCACCAGCAGGCCGAGGTCGAGGCCGGCGAGCCGCGACCGGACGGTCTCGGCGGTGGCCTTGCGCAGCAGGTGCTCGAGGATCTGGGCCTCGCGGCCCTCCTCCCCCGTCTCGAACTCGACCTTGCCGCCGAGCACGTCGACAGCCGTCTCGAGGTCGACGACACGGGCGACCGCGTCGGTCTCACCCTGCGCGGTGGCCCGGTGCAGGGCAGCCGCTGCGATCGTCTCGGCGCCGGCGATGGAGAACCGGGCAGAGACGCCCGAGCGCTGGTCGACCGAGCTGGACTCGCGCAGCGCACGGGTGAAGCGGGCCAGGATCTCGACGAGGTGACCCGGGACGTTGGCGACCAGCTGCGCCTCCTGCCGGATCACGGCGATCTCGTCCTCGAGCTCGATCGGGTAGTGCGTGCGGATCTCGGCGCCGAAGCGGTCCTTGAGCGGCGTGATGATCCGGCCGCGGTTGGTGTAGTCCTCCGGGTTGGCGCTGGCGACGACGAGGGTGTCGAGCGGCAGCCGGAGCACGTAGCCGCGGATCTGGATGTCGCGCTCCTCCATCACGTTGAGCATCGCGACCTGGATGCGCTCGGCGAGGTCCGGCAGCTCGTTGATCGCGACGATCCCGCGGTGGGACCGAGGGATCAGGCCGAAGTGGATCGTCTCCGGGTCACCGAGGCTGCGGCCCTCGGCCACCTTCATCGGGTCCACGTCGCCGATCAGGTCGGCGACGCTGGTGTCCGGGGTGGCGAGCTTCTCGGCGTACCGCTCGTCGCGGTGCCGCCAGCTGACCGCCAGGTTGTCGCCCTCGGCGTCGGCTCGCCGCTTGGACGCGTGGATGATCGGTTCGTAGGGGTGCTCGCCGAGCTCGGAGTCGGCGATCACCGGCGTCCACTCGTCCAGCAGCCCGACCATCGTGCGCAGCAGCCGGGTCTTGCCCTGGCCACGCTCACCGAGGAGTACGACGTCGTGGCCGGCGAGCAGCGCCCGCTCGAGCTGCGGGATGACCGTGCTCTCGAAGCCGTGCAGCCCGGGCCACGGGTCGCGTCCCTCACGCAGCGCGTCGAGGAGGTTCGAGCGGATCTCCTCACGCAGGGTCTTCTGGACGTGGCCGCTCTCGCGGAGCTGACCCAGGGTGTTGATGGCAGGTGGAGTCGTCGTCACTCCGTCCACGCTACCCATCCCCTGCAACGCTGAGGTTTCCAGCGACTACCAGTTCTCGTCCAGGTCGCGTCCCGCCGTCTCGGGGAGCAGGCGCGCGGAGACCAGGCTGATCGCAGCCACCACCACGGCGTACGACGAGACCAGCCACAGCGAGCCGTCGCCGCGCGTCACCAGCCAGGCGGCGATCAGCGGGGTGAGCGGAGGCAGAAGCGAGACGGGAGTCGGCGCCGTGTCGCGGTAGCTGCAGATGCGGGGCGTAGAACTGTCCCAGCCCACCGACGAAGGCGAAGAAGATCGCGACCCGGCTCTCGCTCTGGATCAGGACCGCCGCCGGGAACGCGAACAGCAGCGCGGCCCAGTTGACCTGAAGCAATAGACAATTGCCCGTCGGGTCGTCCTCCTCGCTCACCCCGCGAGACACTGCTGGCATGAACGAGGTCCTGGTCGCCCGCGGCTGCCCGTGCGGTTCCGCGTCGTACGACGAGTGCTGTGGGCCTCTCCACCGGGGCGAGCGGCAGGCGGCCTCGCCGGAGGAGCTGATGCGCTCGCGCTACTCGGCGTACGCGATCAGAGATGCCGACTATGTCTGGCGCACCTGGCACCCGCGCACCCGGCCGGAGCAGGTGAACCCGGACACGCGGACCCGCTGGGTGGCCCTGGAGGTACTGGAGGCGGCGGGCGACGAGGTGGAGTTCCGGGCCCACTACGACGGGGCCGAGGGCCGCGGCGAGCTGCACGAGCGCAGCCGGTTCGAGCAGCGCGCCGGTCGGTGGTTCTACGTCGACGGCGACATCGGTTAGGCCAAGACGTCATACGGACTCGTCGCTATCGCCACCGGAGCGTATGACGTCCGCCCGGTCAGACGCTGAGGATGACCGAGGACCCGTGCCCGAAGAGGCCCTGGTTGGCGGTGATGCCGACCTTGGCGTCCTCGACCTGGCGTCCCTCGGCCTGGCCCCGCAGCTGCCAGGTGACCTCGCAGACCTGCGCCAGCGCCTGCGCGGGGACGGCCTCGCCGAAGCAGGCCAGTCCACCGCTCGGGTTGACCGGGATGCGCCCGCCGATGGTGGTGTCACCGGCGCGCAGCAGGTGCTCGGCCTCGCCCTGCTTGCACAGCGCGAGGTCCTCGATCCAGTCGAGCTCGAGTGCCGTGGACAGGTCGTAGACCTCGGCCAGGCTCACGTCCTCCGGACCGATGCCCGCCTCCTCGTACGCCGCGGCGCCGATCGACTGCTTGAAGGTCAGCTCCGCCGGCGCGACGGCGGTGGACGGGTCGGTCGAGAGCAGCGGCATGTCGATCACGGTCTGCGGGAAGGTCGGCGTGACCGTCGAGATCGCCCGCACGCGCACCGGCTCGGCCAACCCGTGCTTCCGGGCGTAGTCCATCGACGTGAGCACGACCGCGGCCGCCCCGTCGGAGGTGGCACAGATGTCGAGCAGGTGCAGCGGGTCGGAGACGACGGCACTGTTCAGCACGTTCTCGACCGACACCTCCTTGCGGTAGCGCGCGTTCGGGTTGTTCAGCCCGTGCCGCGCGTTCTTCACCTTCACGGCGGCGAAGTCCTCGGGCGTCGCGCCGTAGAGGTCCATCCGGCGGCGCGCGTAGAGCGCGAAGTAGCCGGGGTTGGTCATCCCGAGCAGCCGGAAGCGCAGCCAGTCGGGGTCGTCCCAGCGCTCGCCCGCGTTGGGCGCGAGGAACCCCTTCGGGGTGGTGTCGGCGCCGACGACAAGGGCCACCTCGCACAGCCCGGCGAGGATGCGCGCCCGTGCCGCGTCCAGGGCCTGGGCCCCGGTGGCGCAGGCGGCGTACGACGTGGCGACGCGAGCACCGTTCCAACCGAGGGCCTGGGCGAACGTGGCGCCGGCGACGTAGCCGCCGTACCCGTTGCGCACGGTCTCGCCGCCGACGATGAAGTCGACGTCCTCCCAGGCGACACCCGAGTCCTTCAGTGCCTCCCGAGCGGCGTGGATGCCGTAGCTGACGAAGTGCTTGCCCCACTTGCCCCACGGGTGCATGCCGACCCCGAGGACGGCGACGTCGTTGACGCTCACTGGTCCGCCTCCTCGCCGAGCTCCACAACGGGCTTCCAGCGCCAGATCGTCCGGTCACCGGTCTCGTCGGTGTGCAGTGTCTCGACGACCAGCTCGACCTCGGTGCCGACGCGCACGTCGGCCACGCCGTACCCCTCGGCCAGCTGGCCGAGCACCACGAAGCCCTCGGGCAGCTCGACGGCGGCGAGCGCGAACGGGACGTAGGGATCGGTCGCGGGGATGTACGGCGGGGGCGGCTGGTACTGCGCATCGGTGTAGGACCAGATGCTGCCCCGGCGCGAGAGCTCGGTGACCTCGAACTCCTCGCCGTCGCAGCCAGGGTTGCGGCAGAAGCCCTCCATGCGCGGGAAGTAGACCGAGCCGCAGCTGACGCATCGCGAGGCGAGCAGTGCTGGCTCGGGTCCGGTGGTGAACCAACCCTCGATCACGGGCGTCGCCGACGTAGCTCCCGACGCGTTCCCGGACACCTCTGGTGCCTCGCTCATCGACACTCCTCGAACTAGAACAGGTTCTCATTCTGACACACGCGCCAGCTCGTGACGGGGTGTGCAAGTCTTGCGCCGTGCACGCAGCCTGGGTGATCGCGATCCTCCTGGCGGTCCTGCTCGTCGCAGCCGCCGTCGTGATCAGCATGCTCAACCGACAGCTCGTCGAGGCGCGGTCCGAGGCGAGTGAACTGCGTGACGCGCTCGCCTCGGAGCAGGCGACGCCGCGCGGTCCTCGAGCCGTCCAGGCCGCCCAGGCTGCCGGACAGGCCATGCGTTCGGTGGTGGAGACCGCCAACCGGATGCGCGACCAGGGCGTGCGCGAGATGCTGCTCAGCTCGATCGACGACCTGGCCGCCTGGGCGATGGAGGACCGCAACGAGATCGCCCGGATCGCCGCACCCGACGGCACCGTGACGATGATGTTCTCCGACATCGAGAACTCCACGTCGCTCAACAGCGAGATCGGCGACGAGCAGTGGGTCAAGCTGCTCGGTGCCCACGACCGGTTGCTGCACACCTACGTCGACCGGCACCGCGGCCACATCGTGAAGAGCCAGGGCGACGGCTACATGGTGGTGTTCCCCAACTCCGACCTCGCGATCCTCGCCTCCTTGGGGATCCAGCGCGCACTCAGTGCGAAGCGTCAGCGCAGTCGCCGGCTCCGTCGTACGCCGATCAGGGTGCGGATCGGTCTGCACACCGGGACCGCCATCGAGAGGGAGGGCGACTACTTCGGGAGGAACGTGGCGATGGCGGCACGCGTCGCCGCGATGGCCGACGGTGGCGAGATCCTGGTCACCGGCGAGATCGCGGAGGAGCTCGCCGACGCGACGGAGTACACGTTCACCGAGGACGACACGGTCGAGCTCAAGGGGCTGCCCGGCGAGCACCAGCTGTGGTTGGTCGAGCCGCGATGACCCACCTGACCCCCGAGGAGACCGCCCGGGTGATCGAGCTCTCGATGCACTTCGCGCGCGAGGGCATGACCGACGAGCTGGTCGGGAACGTCGACCACGGCCTGCCGCCCGACGTCCAGGACGTCGACGGCAACACTCCCCTGATGCTGGCGGCCTACCACGGCCATGCCGCGACGGTGCGGGCGCTGATCGACCGTGGCGCCGACGTCGACCTGCGCAACAACCGCAACCAGGCGCCGGTGGCCGGTGCCCTGTTCAAGGGCGAGGACGAGGTGGTCCGGCTGCTGATCGGCGCTGGCGCCGACCTCGACGCCGGCACTCCGTCGGCCCGCGACACGGCAGCGATGTTCGACCGTCTCGACCTGCTGGAGTGAGGTCAGGGATGTCGCGGGTACTCGTCGTCGACGGCGCCAACGTGGTGGGTTCTCGACCCGACGGCTGGTGGCGAGATCGCGCCGGCGCCGCGGCCCGGCTCCATGGGCGTCTGGCTGTCGCCGACACGTCGTACGACGAGATCGTGCTGGTGCTCGAGGGGCAGGCGAAGGCCGGCGTGCCGCGCGGTCGCGATGGACACCTGCGCACCGTCCACGCCGGCAAGGACGGCGACGCGAGCATCATCAAGGAGTCTGCCGACGCGCGCGCGCAGGACCACGACGTCGTGGTCATCACCGCCGACCGCGCTCTCGCGCAGCGCGTCGAGTCACTCGGCTGCCGCACGATGAGCCCCAGCTGGCTGCTGGCCGTCCTGGAGGCCTGAGCCCGGTCAGTGGCCCTGGCTGCGCCTGAGCCGGATCACCGCCGCCAGGTCGAGCTGGTTCTCCTCGCGCCAGGCCACCAGCCGACGGCGGTCGTGCTCGAGCGCCTCTGTCGATCCACGGCTCTCGTGGTGCCAGCGGAGCGCGTCGTCCGCGTAGGCCACCCAGGCGATCGGCCGTGCGGCCCGGATCGCGTCGAGTGCCTCGATGGCGTCCCACCCCTGGGCCAGCAGCACGGCGAACCCGAGGGAGGGCCCGCGGTTGATGCCCATGTGGCAGTGGGTCAGCACCGTGCCGCCCTGCTCGATCGCCTCCAGGGCCCAGCCCACGCCGACGTCGAACCACTCGGTCGGCACCTCCTGCCCCGCGTCGTCCATGCCGTGGTGGAGGTAGTCGATCGCCGGGGCGTTCTCCGCCACCCACTCCTCGTCGCTCCACTCGATGCGGGCGTCCACGACATGGGTCACCCCTGCCTCGACCAGCTCACGCAGCTGGTCGGCCGCCAGCCCGAGGTCCTGGGTGTCCAGGTCTCCCCCGACGAGCAGGTGCGGCGTCACGAACGCCGCGTCGGCCGTGGTCAGGACAGGACTGCGTGGGTTGGCCATCGGGTCGAATGTAGGCGAGGACGCCGACAGGTGACAGCCGAACGCTCAGCCCTTCGGCCACGAGGGTGCGTCGCCAGGATCGGGCGGAGCGTCCCAGGACGCGCCGTCGTACTTCCCTGGATCGTCTTGATCGTCACCTTGATCGTCGCCGGGCCGACCGTCGTCCCCAGGCCCGACGTTCCCGGGCTCGTCGGCTACTGCGCCGAGGTCCCGACGATCGTCCGGGTCCTCCGGTTCACCCTTCTTGCCGTCGTGGTCGGGGCGCTCCAGATGCTTGAGCGGCGGACGCCAGTCGCTGGCGAGGTTGTGCGGGGCACGAACGGGGTCGGGCTGCTGCACGTGCTTGTCCCCGCTCGCCGCCACGGGTTTCACGCTCGGCGCCGCCGCTGGCTGCTGGACCGTGGGGGCGGGCGGTGCGCTCGGTGAGGGCGCGGCGCCCGGAGTCGGCACCGCCGGGGCCGGCTTCGGGGAGATGGGCTTGGTGGCTGCCCCAGAGTCACCCGTGCGCGGGTGGGACGCCGGGGCATCCCCCGTGTCTGTGGTCGCAGCCTGCAGACCCACCTGGGACTTCTCGACGGCTCCGACCTCCTGCCCTCCCGCGACTGCGGCACCAGCACGGCGACCGGACGCGTCGGCCAGACGGTGAGCCTTCCCGCCGCCGAGCCGGACCAGGGAGTGCCGCGCCCGATGCTGTGGTGGCTGGGGAAGGTCGAAGGGCAGGTAGTGGTGCGAGAAGTCCGACACCCCACGCTGCCAGGGCTCTGGCAGCGTGTTGGCCACTGCCGAGAGACCGGTGGCCCCCACTCCGGAGATCGCGAGCACCACGGCTCCGACGAGCGCACGACGGGCTGCAATGCCCGGCCACGTCGCCCACGGCACCGGCCCGTCGTACGACGTGCGGGGCGCGGCTTCACCGAACAGCACCAGGAGCGCGGCCGAGGGGACGGGCTCCGCTGCCACCGTGTCCTGCAGCGGCGCGAGCAAGGTCACGAGGTCGCCGGACTCCTCGGGGTCGAACCCGGACTCGGCCAGCATCGCGTCGAGCTGTGACGGCATCATCCGAGCACCTCCCGGGGAGCCATCAGGCTTCGCAGCCTGATCAACCCGCGCCGCTGGAGCTGCTTGACCGCCGCGACGGTCTTCCCGGTGACCTCGGCGGTCTGCTCGAGCGTCAGATCACCCATGATCCGGAGCGTGACGACGGCACGCTGGTCGTCGTTGAGCTGGCTCATCAGCTCGAGAGCGCGGGCGGCTTCGAGGGACACCACCGCCTGGCTCTCGGCCGAGTCGATGGTGCGGTCGTCGAACTCCGGGTCGTACGGAAAGCTGGTGGGACGTCTGGCCTCGCGCCGGGCATCGTCCACGGCGCGGGCGTGGGCCACCGAGAAGACGAGGGTGCGCAGCCCCGACGCCCCGCCGCTGAGGTCGGGCAGGCGGGGGTAGACCGCGAGGAACACCTCGCTGGTGAGCCCTTCGGGGTCCTGGACCCCTCGGGCGCGGAGGTAGGCGAGGACCTTGGGAGCCAGCGCGTCGTAGAGCTGACGGAAGGCGAGCGGGTCACCGGAGACGGCTTCGCGGACGACGTCGTCGCGAATGTCCAACGATCGGCCCTCCTCGCCGGCTCAGGGCCCCAAGTAGCCTGCCGGCCACCAACGGGGGGTAAGGGTGGCCGACAGGCTACGTCATGGGGGGGTGGGAGTGTTCACCGATTTCCGCCCGGGAGGTCGCGGACATGCCCACGTTGACGATCGGCGAAAAGGTCGACCATCAATCCCCCCAGGTAGAGCCAGCTGGCAATCAGTCCTGAGAAGGTAATCGCCGGAACGGGGCCTGGGTTCCGGTGTTTCGCGAAGAATTTTCGATATGCCCCGTAGGTCGACAGGCCAGCGGGGCGCCGGGTCAGCGGTTGAAGCGCTTGTCCCGTTCGGCCGCGTAGAGGTCAGCCTTGTTCTGGTAGTGCATCACCACGTCGCTGAAGACCTTCCAGTCGACGTCACGCGCTCGTACGACGACCCAGCGGTCCTGGTAGTGCGCGAACGCGATCTCGCCGTCGCTGACCCGGATGTCCACCGCGGGGTCCTCGAGGTCGAAGGCATCGACATGGCCGTCGCGCCGGATCTGGATCATCGAGCCCTCGACGGTGATGCGCTGCGGGATCTTCGCCTGCAGCATCGCCCACAGGATCACCAGGAAGACGGCGGCGACGCCGGTGACGATCATGGCCCAGACGTTGCGCTCGGTGATCGACAAGGTGGCGCCCACGCAGAGCGCCATCAGCGAGACGACCATCGCCGTACGCATGACCCATCGGCCTGCGTCCGGAGCGACGAAGACGTAGTTCTTGGCAGGGGACTTGAGATCCTTCTTCGGGCTCATCGGACACCTCCTTCGGCGCGGACGCCTCGTTCGACCGGACACTGCGAGACTGCCACGACACCAGGCTCGCTGCATCGAGAATAGGTCAACTTCTACCTGAATGCCGGATGACGTGAGAATCACGCATATCGGTCACTACTGGGCGGCCCACCAGGGGTGGATCAGGCGGATGCTTCGGGGTAGAGATTCTGCAGCCGGACCTGCCCGCGCGAGGCGAGCTTGCCGGTCGCGTCGATGACCGTCTCGACGAGCCAGACCTGCTGGGAGCGGCCCCGGTGGAGCGGCGTCGCCGTGGAGGTGAACCCGCCCTCGCTGATCGCGCGGTAGAAGTCGGTGTTGTTGTTGACCCCGACGACCCTGCCCTTCTCGCCGAGCCACACCGTCGCGCCCATGCTGGCCAGGGTCTCGACCACGCTGCAGTGTGCGCCGCCGTGCACGATGCCGTGCGGCTGGTGGAGGTGCGGGCCGGCCGCCCAGGTGCCGACGACCCGGTCACCGGTCAGCTCGAGGAACTCGAGCCCGATGTAGTCGACGAACGCACCACCGATGTCGCCAGCGGATCCGGGCAGCATGACCTGAGGGTCGGAGGACTCTTCCATGGGCTCAGTCTTCCAGCGGGGCGAGCCGGCAGGTCAGGCCGGGCTGGATCCGGCGTCGATCTGCTGGGCGAGGTACTGCGGCGTACCGACCCGCTCGAGGGCGTCGAGCTGGCTCTCGAACCAGTCGGCGTGGCGCTCCTCGTCGAGGACCATCTGCTCGAACACCGCACCGGTGCCGTGGTCGCCGAGCTCGTGCAGCTCGTGCGCCGCAGCGTTGAACTGGGCCACGGCGGCGCGCTCGCTCTCCAGGGCGAGGCGCAACATCTCCTCGGGGGTCTCCCCCACCTGGATGTTGTTCAGGCGCTGCACGTTGGGGTGCCCGTCGAAGAGCAGGATGCGGTTGATGATGGCGTCCGCGTCCTTCATCTCGTCGATCGACAGGTCGTAGTAGACCTTGCCGAGACGAGAGAGTCCCCAGTTGTCGAGCATGCGGGCGTGCAGGAAATAGGTGTTCGTGACCGTGAGCTCGAAGGTGAGCGCATCGTTGAGCAGCTCTACTACTCGTGGGCTAACCGGCTGCAACGTCGACCTCCTGGGTGGCGGATACACCGCCATGCTGGCACACCACGCGACGTACGGAGAAAATGCAGTTGCCGCACTGCTGGCCGGCCCCGGTCGCCTTGCACACCTGCGCCACCGTGCGCGCTCCCGCGTCGATGGCCTGGGCGACCTCGCGGTCACCGACCACGGCGCAGTGGCAGAAGATCACGACCGGCCTCCAGTGAGTGAGCGAGTAGGTAAGGCTGGCCTTAGTCTGCCACGACAACCCACACCTGGCCAGATGACGTGGGTCTCATTCCAGGAGAGCAGACGGCTCACCCAGATACTCCGAGTAACTTTACCGACCGTAAGGTAAAGTTACGGTCATGCGTCCCAGCAACCGCCAGGCAGTGGTCGAGGCCGCCCACCGCGTCGCCGCGCGACAGGGTGGTGCCGACTTCTCCTACGAGTCCACCGCGACCGAGGCCGGCCTGACCAAGGCCGGCGTGCTCTACCACTTCCCGTCCCGGGAGGACCTGGTGCTCGCCGTCGTGGAGTACGTCGCCCAGACCTGGGAGCAGGCGATGCTCCAGGCGCTCGGTCGCCCACTGGCCGAGGCGACCCCGGCCCAGCGGATCCGCGCCTACGTGGAGGTGGCTGCTGGCGACGACGTCTCCCGCGGAGACTTCGCGATCTACGCCGACGCACTGTGCCGGCCCGCGCACATCGGTCCCTGGAACGAGGTCTTCTCCCGCTGGTTCGAGCTCGACGGGTGCAGTCCCGAGCAACGCGCACGCCTGTCCTCCGCCAGGTTCGCCGCGGACGGGCTCTGGGTCGCCAAGGCCACCGGCACGCTTCGCCCGACCTCCGGTGAGTACGACGCGCTCGTGGCCCACCTGCTCTCGCTGACCGACGAGGACGTGCGTTCGTGAACAAGTGGCTCCTGCTCGCGATCGCGATCGTCTCCGAGGTGATCGGGACCCTGGCGCTGCGCGCCGCCCTCGACCACTCCTGGTGGTTCGTGCTCGTCGGCGTCGGTTATCTCGTCGCCTTCTGGCTGCTCAGCTCCGTGCTCGCCGCCGGCATGCCGGTCGGCGTCGCCTACGGCATCTGGGCGGCCACCGGGGTCGCGCTGACCGCGGTGCTCGCGACGCTTGTCTTCGACGACCCGTTCACCGTGCAGATCGGGCTCGGGATCGTGCTGGTCATGTTCGGCGTGCTGCTCGTGGAGACCGGCTCTCACCGTCACTCGGCCGGCCGCAGTGGGGTCCCGTCATGACCTGGCTGATCCTGGGCACGGCCATCCTGCTCGAGGTGGGCGGGACCCTCTCCCTGCGACAGTCCGACGGCATGAGCAAACGCGGGTGGGCCTCCGCCACGGTGGCCACCTACGTCGTCTCGACGTACCTGCTGTGGCTGACGCTCGACCTCGGGATGGCGGTAGGCGTCGCCTACGGCATCTGGGCCGCGACCGGCGTCGCGCTGACGGCCCTCGCCGGACGCGCGCTGTTCAAGGACCCGCTCACCCCGGTGATGATGCTCGGCATCGTCGCGATCGCCGGCGGCGTGCTCCTGATCGAGCTCGGCGCCCACTGAGCGCGCGTCCGGTGAGGCGAACCGCGACAGCCCCCGCCGGTTGAGCCTGTCGAAACCCTGGTGACCCGACGAGGCCGATTGGTAACGTGCCGAGAACGTGCCATCTCGGGCTCTCGGAGGTCAGCCATGTCGACCCGCACGCAGCCATCAACCGAGACCGGACCTGCGCCGCGCTGGCGGCTCATCGGACCCGGACTCGTCGTCGCCGCCACTGGCGTCGGCGCCGCTGATCTCGTCGCCACCCTGGTGGCCGGCAGCAAGTTCGGCTACGCCCTGCTCTGGGCGGCCGTGCTCGGCTGCCTGATGAAGATCGTCCTGGTCGAGGGCGCCGGCCGCTACAGCCTCGCCACCGGCCAGACCATCTACGAGGGCTGGACCAGCCTGGGCCGTTGGACGCACTTCTACTTCGGGCCCTACATCGTCATCTGGGGCTTCGTGTACGGCGCTGCCGCGATGGCCGGCACCGGCCTCGCGCTCGCCGCCCTCTTCCCGGTGTTCGGGGTCAAGGCGTGGGGCATCGTCTCGGGCGTCATCGGGCTGGTGCTGGTGTGGTCGGGCCGCTACGGCCTGTTCGAGAAGGTGCTCAGCGCGATGGTGCTGCTCATGTTCGTGTCCATGGTGGGCGCCGCCATCGTCACGCTGCCCAACCTCCCCGAGCTCTTCACCGGGCTCGTGCCCACCATCCCTGACGGCGCGATCCTCAACGTGCTCAGCGTCGCCGGTGGGGTCGGCGGCACGATCACCCTTGCGGCGTACGGCTATTGGCTGCGTGAGAAGGGCTGGACCTCACCGCGCTACATGCGCGTGATGCGGATCGACAACGGGGTGGCGTACGCCGTGACCGGGCTGTTCGTGGTGGCCACCCTGATCGTGGGCGCGGAGCTGCTCTACTCGGCGAAGATCGCCGTCTCCACGGGCGACAAGGGGATGCTCGACCTGTCGAACGTCCTGGAGGACCGCTACGGATCGGCCGCGGGCAAGGTGTTCCTGATCGGCTTCTGGGCGGCGGCGATGAGCTCGCTCGTCGGCGTCTGGAACGGCGTCAGCCTGATGTTCGCCGACTTCGTGGGCCACGTCCGCGGACTGGGCACGGACCACCCGGACAGCCGCGCGGGTGGGAAGTACTACAAGGCCTACGTCCTGTGGCTCACGGTGCCGCCGGTCGTGCTGATCTTCCTCGGCCAGCCGGTCTACCTGATCCTCGCCTACGGAGTCCTCGGCGCCTTCTTCATGCCGTTCCTCTCGGTGACACTGCTCTGGATCCTGAACACCGACCGCGTCCCCCGCGAATGGCGCAACAAGCTACCCACCAACATCGCCCTCGTCCTCTGCACGCTCGCCTTCGGCGCCCTGGCAGTGAACGAGATCCGCAAGGCCTTCCTCGCGCTGTAGGCACCTCTCGCTGGTCGAGCAGCGAGCCCGGCCGCGGTGGTCGAGGAGGGAGCGAAGCGAGTGATCAGTCGAGACCACGCTGGTGAGCCGACATGCAGGCTGAACCTCCGCCGGTTGAGCCTGTCGAAACCCCGGTCGGCAGGGCCGGACATGCCGGTAGCCCCGCCGAGGTTGGTGTACGGCGGGGTCCGGGGCGGTGGCCTCAGAAGTGCGGCGGGTCGGCCGGTGGGTCGGGTCGCCGGTCGGGGGTGACGTCGAGGGTGCCTTCGTGGTCGCGCAGGAACTGGTAGCCGTGCGGGCTGGTCCACAGGAACGACCCAGGTTCCAGCGTCGTGTAGTTCCAGGTCGAGTGCGTTTTCAACCGGTGATGTCGCCTGCACAGCGGGGCGATGTTGCACGAGCAGGTGGTCCCGCCCTGGTCGTAGGGGATGCAGTGCTCCGAGTCGCACTTCTTCGCTGGCCGGGTGCACCAGGGGAAGACGCAGGTGTGGTCGCGTTCCTCGGTCTGCTCCTGGAGCCGCTCGGGGACTTCGTAGCCGTTGACGTGGATGTGCTCGTTGAGGTCGATCACCGGCTTGACGACCACGCTCGTGTCGGGGTTGGCGCACCAGGTGCGGACCTGGTCGGCGGTGACACCGGTGCGGGTGTTCTCCACCCGGGCCAGGTGCAGACCGGCCTCTCCGCGGATGGCTGCTTCGCTGAGGTGGACGTGCAGGACCACCTGGCGGGGCTTGCGGTGAGGCTTCCGGCGGGGCTCACAGTCACGTCGGTTGAGCTTGTCGAAACCTCTGCACCCGCGGCCGTCTCGTCGGCGGCTTGGAGGTCGAGGGCGAGCTGGTGGCGGGCGATCTCGCCGACCGCCATCGAGCGGCGTACGTCGAGCGACTCCTCGGACCCGCAGGCCTTCAGCGACTCGGCGGTCTGGGCCAGGGCGGTGTCGAAGTCCAACGCATCACCCAGGTCGAGCTCTCCCTCGAAGTGGGTGGTGCCGTTGAAGGAGACCTGCTGGTGATGGAAGGTCACGTGCCGGGCGTCGGCTGCCTTCTGGTTCTTCTCCGCAGCGACGTCCGGCATGAACCGGTCGATCGTTTCCTGGACCAGGCGCTCCAGGGCGGCGTAGCTGATCTTGTGCGCGAACGGTGCGACCTGGGCATCGACGTAGGCGACTGCTTCTTCGGTGAGTATCAGGGTGGCCTCGGCGATGCGGCGGGCCTTCCACGCCTGGAGCTGGCCGGACTGGATCCGGGCCCAGTGCTTGGGGAGTCGGTACTTCAGCTCCAGGCCCGCGGAGATGACGGCTTTGCCGGCGTCGGTGGACTTCCCGATGGCCAGGGCGAACTCGGGAATGCAGAACTCCGCCACCAGTGGTGCACCTGGCCCGGCCAGCAGCAGGCCGTCTTCGCCGCCGCCGATCCAGGTCGCTGCCTCGTCGATCGACTCCGGTGGGTGCTGCTCGGCCCAGATCACTGCTGCGGTGAGGACGTCGGCCTCGGCCCGGTCGGCGTCGGCGCGTCGGGTGCGAGCGAAGACCAGCACATCACGAGGGCTGTCGAGCTCCTCGATGGTGGCTGGTCCGGTGCTGGTCATAGAGACAATTGAAGCACCGACCACTGACAGTGCCGGCTGAGTTTCCCCTTGTTTGGTGGGGGTTCTGGAAAACAGTTCGAAGAACTTTGGAGTCGTCCGAGCGCCCGAAAACTGCGGGTGGACTTCGAGTCACCAGGTGACTCAAAGTCCACCCGTTGTTGTGGCGGCCCACCCCCTGCGTCGGGGCCCCATGGGTTTCGACAGGCTCAACCGGCGGTGGGGCGACCCCCTTTCGGCGTACGTCCATGGTCTCGACTGTCCACTCGCTCCGCTCGCTGCTCGACCAGCGGTGGTGCGGTCCGTCGTACGCCCCACCCGACGATTGCTCAGTCGTCCACCACGATGACGTGGAGGTGGCGGGGGCCGTGGACTCCTTCGACGCGGTTGAGCTCGATGTCGCTGGTCGCCGAGGGGCCGCTGATCCAGGTGAGGGGGCGCTGGGGGTCGAGGAGGGCGACGGCGTCGGGTACGTCGGCCACGACCTGGTCAGCGCGCACGATGCACACGTGCCGGTCGGGGACCAGGGTGATCGCGCGGCGGCCCTGCCCGGAGCCATGGTCCAGGACGATGGTGCCGGTCTCGGCGATGCCGACGGTCGCCTCGGTGACGACGGCGTCGATCGCGTCCAGCTCGAGTGAGCTGAGGCCTTCGTCGACCGTGGCGCCGGGGACGTCCACCCCCAGCCCAGCAGGTACGACGACCGAGCAGCCCTCGACCGCCGCGACGACGCGGTCCGCCAGGTCTGCGGGGGCGCACCGCTCGACGACGGCCTTGTAGTCCTCGACCCGCTCGACGAACAGGTCGACCGAGCCGGCAGTCCTGGTGTGCGCGGGCGCGGTCGTACTCGACCGGCGCGGCAGTCGCTGTCGCCGCACGAACGCGCGCCAGGATCTCCTCGCGTCGCGTTCGATCGGCGGCCGCTCCTCACCGCCTCCGTCGTCGCTTCCACCACGCCCGGAATGACTCTGCAGGACCACGAGGTACGTCGCGGGCGTTCGTCCAGGGTGCGGCGACCGGGAACCGGCGGGCGACTCCGGAGCCGAACCGCACGAAGCGCTCGGCCAGGCCGCAGCCGCCCGGCGGAGGCGAAGGTCGCCGCGACGCCCTTCATCGCGACGGCCTCGGGCTTGGGGAGCTGCCCCCGATGCGCGTCGACGACCTGCGCCCGCAGGTCGACCAGCACGGTCGGGATGTCGATCTTGACCGGGCACACCTCGTAGCAGGCGCCGCACAGCGACGAGGCGTACGGCAGCGAGTCGGTCTGCGCGTCCTCACCGACGCCGTGCATCAGCGGGTTCAGGATCGCGCCGATCGGGCCGGGGTAGACCGAGCCGTAGGCGTGCCCGCCGACCCGCTCGTAGACCGGGCACACGTTCAGGCAGGCCGAGCAGCGGATGCACCGCAGCGCCTGGCGGCCGACCTCGTCGGCGAGGGCGCGGGTGCGTCCGTTGTCGAGGAGCACGACGTGCACCTCCTGCGGCCCGTCACCGGGAGTCACGCCGGTCCACGTCGAGGTGTAGGGGTTCATCCGCTCGCCGGTCGAGGACCGCGGCAGCAGCCGCAGGAACACGTCGAGGTCGGCGAACGTCGGCACGACCTTCTCGATGCCGACGACCGAGACCAGGATCTCCGGGAGCGTCAGGCACATCCGGCCGTTGCCCTCGGACTCGACCACGACCAGCGTGCCGGTCTCGGCGACGGCGAAGTTGGCACCGGAGACGGCCATCTTCGCCCGCAGGAACTTCTCCCGCA
The DNA here is from genome assembly GCA_963782305.1 of uncultured Actinomycetota bacterium. Taxonomy (GTDB): domain Bacteria; phylum Actinomycetota; class Actinomycetes; order Propionibacteriales; family Nocardioidaceae; genus Marmoricola. Next base: position 254,721 of record CAWAJJ010000006.1, read on the forward strand.
GGTGCAGGCGCGCGGTCGCCGCGAGCTCGGCCGGGTCGTCGGTCAGGTCGTCCGGCGCGGGCCGTCCGGCAGCCGCCATCCGCTCGAGGAAGATCTGCCGGATCTCGGCCCGGTTGCGGTGGATGGCCGGCACCAGGATGTGCGAGGGCAGGTCGTCGCCGAGCTGGACGATCAGCTCGGCGAGGTCGGTCTCCCACGCGGCGATGCCCTCGAGGGCCAGCGCCTCGTTCAGGCCGATCTCCTGGGTGACCATCGACTTGACCTTCACGACCTCGTCGACCTCGTGGGACTTGGCGATGTCGGCGACGATCCGGTTGGCCTCGTCGGCGTCGCGCGCCCAGTGCACGGTCGCCCCGGATGACGTGAGCGCGCTCTCGAGCTGGACGAGGTGCTCCTCCAGCGAGGCGAGCGTCCTGTCCTTGATGAGTGCGCCGGCCGTGCGCAGGTCCTCCCAGTCCGGCGACCTCGGCGACCACGCGGGCACGCTTGTCGCGGATGGTCCCGGTCGCGTGCGCGAGGTTGTGCCGCAGCTGGGTGTCGGCGAGCGCCGCGCGCGCTGCGGTCGGGAACGGCGGCATCCCGACGAAGGTGGCGGTCATCGAGCGCCACCCCCTCCGTCGCGAGCGAGGATCTCGGCCAGGTGCATCGTGCGTACGCCGGACCGCTGGCGCGAGAGCAGTCCCCCGACGTGCATCAGGCAGGAGTTGTCGCCGGCGACCAGCACCTCCGCGCCGGTGTCGCGCACGTGTCGGGCCTTGTCGGACCCCATCGCGATCGAGGTGTCGGCGTTCTTCATCGCGAACGTCCCGCCGAAGCCGCAGCACTCCTCCGCCGCCGGGAGGTCGACGAGCCGCAGGCCGCGCACCTTCTCCAGCAGCATCCGCGGCCGGTCGCCGACACCGAGCATCCGCAGCGAGTGGCAGGTCGGGTGGTAGGTCACCGCGTGCGGGTACGACGCTCCGACGTCGGTCACCCCGAGCTCGTCGACGAGGAACTCCGACAGCTCGAAGACGCGCGGCGCGGTCTGCTCGACGGCGGCGACCAGCGCGGGGTCCCCCGACCGACGGGCGACGATCTGGTGCTGGTGACGGGCCGATCCGGCGCACGATCCGGACGGCGTGACGATCGCGTCGTACCCGCTGAACGCGTCCACGAAGGACCGCAGCGCCGGCACCGCCTCGTCGAGATAGCCGGTGTTCACCATCGGCTGCCCGCAGCACGTCTGCCCCACGGGGAACTCGACGTCGACGCCGAGCCGGCGCAGCAGGGTGACCATCGCCTTGCCGGTCTCGGGGAAGAGCGCGTCGTTGATGCAGGTCACCTGCAGTGCTACTCGCATCAGCTCATCTCCCGGGATCCGCTTCCGCCGACTCTACGACGACCCGGCAATCCAGCGAGGCGTCCGCGCGTTCCCAGTCGGCAGTCGGGTCGGGTTCGAACCGCCTCAGCCGCTGGGTACGCCGCAGCAGACCGCGCATCTCCCCCAGTGTCTCCAGCCCGACGTCGAGCGCACGGGCCTGCACCAGCACGTTGCCCAGCGCGGCCGCCTCCTTGGGCCCGGCGACCACGGGAAGTCCGCACGCGTCCGCCGTGAGCTGGCAGAGCAGCTCGTTCTCGGAGCCGCCACCGACCACGTGCACGACCACGGGCTCGAGGCCCGCGAGCGAGGAGGCCGTCCGGACGCAGCGACGGTAGGCCAGCGCCAGGCTGTCCAGGACCACCCGGGTGATCTCGGCCGGCGACTGCACCTCGATCCCCGCCTCGCGAGCCAGCGCGACGACCCGCTCGGCCATGTCGTCAGGTGGGAGCAGCCTGCGGTCGTTGATGTCGATCACGCCGTGCGCCGCGGGAAGCGCGGCCGCATCACGCAGCACCGCGGCCAGGTCGGCGCCCTCGACGCCACCCTCGGCCCATTCACGCAGGCACTCCGAGAGCACCCAGAGGCCGGTCACGTTCTTGAGCAGGCGGACGGTCCCGTCCACGCCGGCCTCGTTGGTGAAGTCGGCCTCGCGGGCGGCGTCGGTGAGCACCGGCTCGGGGAGCTCCAGGCCGACCAGCGACCAGGTCCCCGAGGAGACATAGGCGAAGCGGTCGTCGACAGCCGGGACCCCGACCACGGCGGAAGCCGTGTCGTGTGACCCGACCGCGATCACCGGAACCGACGCGTCGAGGCCGACCTCCTGCGCGACGTCCGGCAGCAGCGTGCCGACCACGTCCCCCGGGTTGCGCAGCGACAGGAAGGATCGACGTCGGCAGCCCGAGCTCCTCCAGCAGGGAGACGGACCACTCGTGCGAGGAAGCCCCGTAGAACTGGGTGGTCGAGGCGTTCGTGCGCTCGGCGCCGACGTTGCCGGTGAGCCAGAAGCCGACCAGGTCGGGGATCAGCAGCATGGTGGCGGCGGAGGGAGCTCGTCCGCTCTCCCGGTCCGCGACGAGCTGGTAGAGCGTGTTGAACGGCAGCTGCTGGAGCCCCGTCTCGGCGTACAGCACCGCGTCGCCGATCTCCGCCGACCAGCCGCTCGGCGATCCCGTCGGTGCGGGAGTCGCGGTGCGAGTACGGGTCGTCGATCAGCTCGCCCTCCGCGTCCAGCAGCCCGTAGTCGATGGCCCACGAGTCGATCCCGATCCCGTCGACCGGGCCGCCCGCGGCGGCGAGCCGCAGACCGACGAGCACCTCACGACGGATCCGGGCGATGTCCCAGCGCAGGGAGCCGTCGTCGTGCCGCACGGCACCGTTGGGAAACCGGTGCACCTCCTCGAGCTCCAGCAGGTCGGGGTCCACGGCCACGCGGGCGACCATCACCCGACCGGACGTGGCGCCCAGGTCGACCGCGACGACCCGCACGGCCGTGGAACGGCTCATCGCAGGAACGCCGCAGCGACTCCGGCGTCGACGGGGATGTGCAGCCCGGTGGTGTGCGACAGGTCGCTGCTGCACAGCACGAAGACCGCGTTGGCGATGTTCTCCGGCAGCACCTCGCGCTTGAGGATCGTGCGCTGGGCGTAGAACTTGCCCAGGTCCTTCTCCTCCACGCCGTAGACGGCGGCGCGGTTGGCGCCCCAGCCGGAGGCGAAGATGCCGGAGCCCTGGACGACGCCGTCGGGGTTGACCCCGTTGACCTTGACGCCGTGCTCACCGAGCTCGGCCGCCAGCAGCCGCACCTGGTGGGCCTGGTCGGCCTTGGTGGCGGAGTAGGCGATGTTGTTGGGCCCGGCGAAGATCGAGTTCTTCGAGGAGATGTAGACGATGTCGCCGCCCATCCCCTGGTCGATCAGCACGCGTGCCGCGGCCTTGGAGACGAGGAACGAGCCCTTGGCCATCACGTCGTGCTGCAGGTCCCAGTCGGCGGCCGTGGTCTCCAGCAGCGACTTCGACAGCGACAGGCCGGCGTTGTTGACCACGAGGTCGAGACCACCGAAGGCGAGTACGGCGGCGTCGACCATCGCCTGCACCGCCGCCTCGTCGCTCACGTCCGCAGCGACACCGACCGCCACGTCGGGCCCGCCGATCTCTGCCGCGGCCTCGTCGGCCTTCTCCTGCGAGAGGTCGGCGATCACGACGCAGGCACCTTCGGCGGCGAGCCGCTTGGCGGTGGCCTTGCCGATGCCGCCGGCAGCACCGGTCACCAGCGCGATCCGGGTGGCCAGCGGCTTGGGCTTCGGCATCCGCTGGAGCTTGGCCTCCTCGAGCGCCCAGTACTCGATCCGGAACTTCTCCGACTCGTCGATCGGGGCGTACGTCGAGAGCCCCTCCGCGCCACGCATCACGTTGATCGCGTTGACGTAGAACTCCCCTGCCACCCGGGCGGTCTGCTTGTCCTTGCCGAAGGAGAACATCCCGACGCCGGGGACCAGCACGATCAGCGGGTCTGCGCCGCGGATCGCCGGCGAGTCCGGCGTCGAGTTGCGGTCGTAGTAGCCCTGGTAGTCCTCGCGGTAGGGCTCGTGCAGCTCCTTGAGCCGGGTGGCCATCTCCTCCGCGCCGGCGGTGCCGGGCAGGTCGAGCAGCATCGGCTTGACCTTGGTGCGCAGGAAGTGGTCCGGGCACGAGGTGCCGAGCTCGGCCAGCCGCGGGTGCTCGGTGGAGGCCAGGAAGTCGAGGACCACGTCGGAGTCGGTGAAGTGGCCGACCATCGGCCGATCCGTCGAGGCGATCCCGCGAATGGTCGCGGCGATCGCAGCGGCCTTCGCGCGCCGCTCCTCGACGGGCAGGGCCTCGTAGCCGGGCAGCGCCGGGCCGAAGGGCTCCTTGCGGGAGTTGGCGGCGATGTAGTCGGCCGCCGTGTTGATGATCGAGACCGAGTTGGCCTCGCTCTCGGCGCTGGTCTCGCCCCAGGCGGTGATGCCGTGGCCGCCGAGGATGCAGCCGATCGCCTGCGGGTTCTTGTCCTTGATCTCGGCGATGTCGAGGCCGAGCTGGAAGCCCGGGCGACGCCACGGGACCCAGACCACGGTGTCGCCGAAGATCGCGCGGGTCAGCTCCTCACCGTCGGCGGCCGTCGCGATCGCGATGCCGGAGTCGGGGTGCAGGTGGTCGACGTGGGCGGAGTCGACGAGGCCGTGCATCGCGGTGTCGATCGACGGCGCTGCACCGCCCTTGCCGTGCAGGCAGTAGTCGAAGGCCGCGACCATCTCGTCCTCGCGCTCGACGCCCGGGTAGACGTTCACCAGCGCACGCATCCGGTCCAGGCGCAGGGCGGCCAGTCCGGACTCCTTGAGGGTGCCGAGGTCGCCACCCGAGCCCTTGACCCAGAGCAGCTCGACGTCCTCGCCGGTCACCGGGTCGGTCTCGGTGCCCTTCGCGGAGGTGTTTCCCCCGGCGTAGTTGGTGTTCCTGGGGTCCGACCCGAGTCGGTTGGATCGCTCGATCAGCTCGGCGACCGTTGGGTTTATCCCTGATCATGTCAGTTCCATCCTGCTTGGGCGCCGCCCACGCGGGCGGACTCGATCTCTTGCTGGTAGCCGCTGGCCAGGTAGTCGCGCATCGGGTCGGCGGGGAGGCCGCGCTCCTCGCGCCACGCGGCCAGGTCACGGCGTACGTCGGTGTAGAAGGCGTCCATGAAGATCTCGTTGGCGGCGAGCACGTCGCCGGACTGGCGGGCCGCGGCCAGGGCGTCGGTGTCGAGCAGCAGCGCGCGGGCCGTCATCTCCTGCACGTTGAGCACCGAGCGGATCTGCCCGGGCACCTTGGCCTCGATGTTGTGGCACTGGTCGAGCATCAGCGCGACGTCGCTCTGCCCATCGGGGTGGCAGGGCCGTAGCCGCCACCACGGATCACCTCGACCATGATCCGGAACAGCTGGTAGGGATCGGCCGCGCCGACGATCAGGTCGTCGTCGCCGTAGAAGCGCGAGTTGAAGTCGAAGGAGCCGAGCTTCCCCAGCCTCAGCAGCTGGGCCACGATGAACTCGATGTTCGTGCCGGGGGCGTGGTGGCCCGTGTCCAGGCAGACCATCGCGCGCTCGCCGAGCGCTGCCACCTGGACGTACGACGTGCCCCAGTCCGGCACGTCGGTGTGGTAGAACGCCGGCTCGAAGAACTTGTACTCCAGGACCAGGCGCTGGTCCTCCCCGATGTGGGAGTAGATCTCGGCCAGGCCCTCGGCGAGCCAGTCCTGGCGGGCGCGGATGTCGCCCTGGCCCGGGTAGTTGGTTCCGTCCGCGAGCCAGATCTTCAGGTCGCGCGACCCGGTCTGGTTCATCACCTCGATGCACTCGAGGTTGTGGTCGATCGCCTTGCGGCGTACGCCGGGGTCGGCGTTGGTCAGGCTGCCGAGCTTGTAGTCGTCGTCCTGGAAGGTGTTGGAGTTGATCGTCCCGAGGCGTACGCCGAGGTCCTCGGCGTACGTCCGCAGCGCACCGAAGTCGTCGACCAGGTCCCACGGGATGTGCAGCGCGACCGACGGGGCGAGGCCGGTGAACCGGTGCACCGTCGCGGCGTCGGCGATCTTCTCCTCGACACTGCGCGGGGTGCCCGGCGAGCCGAACACCTTGAAGCGCGTGCCGGAGTTGCCGTAGGCCCACGAAGGGACCTCGATCGCCAGCGCCGCCAGGCGGTCGCTGATCTCTGCGAAGCTGGTCATCTCACGTGTCTCTCTCGTCCTGTGCCCGTTGTGCCTCGAGCTGGTCCTCCAGGTGGAAGACCTCCGCGAGTCGGCGGAAACCTGTGTCGGGTCGTGCGTCACCGAGCTCGACGAAGAACTCGGCCATCTCCTTCTGCCACCTGGCGTTGACCTCGGTGGCGTCCATCCCTGCGAGGGCGGCCTCCAGGTCGGGAGTCTCGAAGTACCCGATCAGCAGGCCGTCCTCACGCAGGAACAGCGAGTAGTTGTGCCAGCCGGTCGAGGAGAGCGCCCGGAGCATGTCCGGCCACACCGCGCGGTGCCGCGCGGCGTACTCCTCGAGACGGTCCTGCTTGACCTGGAGCTGGAAGCACACGCGCTGCACGGTCTGCTCCGTCCTGGTGGTCGTGCTCGATCGTCCAGCCTGGTCGAGGTGGGCCGGGCCGGTCTGCGACCCGGCCCACCTCACGACTCAGAACTGGAACTGGTCGATGTTGTCCTTGTTGAACTTGAACGGGTCGCCGAGGAGGACCACGCCGTCCTTGCCGACGGTGAACTCGCCGAGCTCGCCGGCCTTGAACTTGTCACCCTCGTCGCCCTTGATGTCGCCCTTGACCAGGGCGTGCGCGGCGTACGCCGCCAGCGAGCCCAGGTCGCCCGGGTTCCACAGCGCGAACTCGGTGACGGTGCCGTCCTTGACGAAGGCGCGCATCTCGTTGGGGTCACCGAGACCGGTGAGCGCGACCTTGCCCTTCTTGTCAGAGGTCGAGAGGTACTTCGCCGCCGCCGCGATGCCGACCGTGGTGGGCGAGATGATGCCCTTCAGGTTGGGGTGCTTCTGCAGCAGTGCCGCGGTCTTGTCGGCCGACTTCTGGGCGTCGTCGTCGCCGTAGGCCGTCTCCACCAGCTTGATGTTCGGGTGGTTGTCGGCGAGCTCCGTCTTCATGATGTCGATCCAGGAGTTCTGGTTGGTCGCGTTCGCGCTGGCGGAGAGGATCGCCACCTCGCCCTTGTCGCCGATCTGCTCGGCCACCATGTCGACCTCGACCTTGGCGATGCCGGCGGCGTCGGCCTGGTTGATGAACAGGTCGCGGTACTTCGGGTTCGTGTCGGAGTCGAAGGTGATCACCTTCGTGCCGGCGTCACGCGCCTTGGTCAGCGAGTCACCGAGCGCCTCGGGGTCGTTGGCCGAGATCACGATCGCGGAGGTGTGCTTCTGCGCCTCGGTGTCGATGTACTGCGCCTGCGCGTCGGGGCTGGCCGTCTCCGGACCGACCTGTGCGTAGGTGCCGCCCTGCGCCTCGACGACCTTCTTGCCGGCCGCGTCGCTGATGTCGAAGTACGGGTTGCCCAGGTTCTTCGGGATGAACGTGATCGAGACCTTCTTCGAGCTCGAGCCGCTGTCCCCGCTGTCCCCGGAGCCCTTGCCGCAGCCGCTGAGGGCCAGGGCGAATGCGAGGGTCACTGCGGCGACGCCCGCGACCTTCTTCGAGTGGAGTTTCATGGTGTTACCTCTCTTGGTTTCCAACGCCTGTTGGCGCGAGCTGGGGGCGGCGATCGCCGCCCCGGTTGTGACGCCTGGCAGCGGCGTCGGAGACCCACGCCAGGACACTGGTGGACATCACCGAGGCGACGAGCAGCAGCCCGATGATGATGTTGACGACGTTGATGGTCACGCCCTGCAGACGCAGGGCACTCGAGATCACGCCGATGAGGAGCACTCCGGCGATGACGCCGTGCAGCTTGCCGCGACCGCCGAAGATGGAGACACCACCGAGCAGGACTGCCGCGATCACCTGCAGCTCGAGGCCGGTGGCGTTGTCGCCCCGCGCGCTGGTGAACCGGAGCGTGAAGTAGATCCCCGCGAAGGCCGAGACAACGCCGGACAGCAGGAACAGGGTGAACTTCGTACGCCGCACGGGAACGCCGGTGAACTCGGCCGCCTCGGTGTTCAGGCCGATGTCGTAGACGCCGCGGCCGAAGGTCGAGAAGTGGAGCAGCAGCGCGAAGGCGACGGCCAGCACGACGAACGCGATCATCACCACCGGGATGCCGGTCCCACCGATCTCCGCCTTGGCCAGCCGGGTCCAGCGTCCCGGGAACGACGTGATCGCCTTGGTGCCGAGCACGCCGACGGCGATGCCTCGGAAGAGGGCCAGGGTGCCGATGGTGACCGCGAGGGAGGGCAGTCCGACGTACGCGATCAGGTAGCCGTTCACGGCCCCGCACGCCAGGCCGGCGAGCAGGGCAACCAACGCGGCCAGAGGCACGGAGGAACCGTGGTCGACGAGTACGCCGACCAGCACGCTGCTCAGGCCGACCACGCTGGCCACCGAGAGGTCGATCTCGCCGCTGACGATGATCAGCGTCATCGGCAGCGAGATCAGCAGGATGGGCGCGATGTCGAGGAACAGGAAGGTCATCGTCAGCTGCGAGCCGAAGTAGGCCACCGAGTAGATCGCCCAGAACACGACGGCGACGAGCAGCGCGATGATCGCGAACTCACGGCTGAGCAGGGCCCGGCGCCACAGCGGCTGGGCGTAGTCGGGGTAGGTGGCGTTGCTGCTCATGCTGTCACTCATGCTGGGTCCCTCGCCTCGATGAGCACCCGGGCGCGGCGTTGGCTCAGCACCCGGTCCAGCACGATGGCGCCCAGGATCAGGCCGCCCACGAGGGCCTGCTGCCAGAAGTCGGGGATGCCGACGATGGGCAGGACCCGGTTGATGGTGACGAGGAGCATCGCGCCCAGGGCCGCGCCCCAGACGGTCCCGCTGCCACCGAAGATCGCCACGCCGCCGATGACCACGGCGGCAACGGCCTGGAGCTCGACACCCGATCCGGCGCCGGAGCTGACGGTCCCGTAGCGGGCCGCGTAGACGACTCCCGCGAGACCGGCGAGCGCTCCACTGAGCACGAAGGCGCCGATCACGCGACGCCGCACGTTCAGGCCGTAGAGCACGGCCGCGTCGGGATCGGAGCCGATGGCATAGAGCTCGCGGCCACCGCGGGAGGTGTGCAGGTAGTAGCCGACACCGACCACGACGACCAGCGCGACGAGGAACAGCACCGGGATGGACCCGATGCTCCGGGTCCCGAGGCTGCTGAAGCTGTCGGGCAGGTCGGAGGCGTTGATCCGGTCGCTGCCCGCCCAGCTGAGCACGGCCCCGCGGTAGATGTAGAGCGTGCCGAGGGTGATCACCAGGGCAGGCACCTTGCCGAGGGCGACGAGCAGCCCGTTGACCAGGCCCAGCAGGGCGCCCACGAGGATCCCGCAGACGACGACGGCCACGACGGGAAGTCCGGTGTCGATGAACAGCCTGCCGGTGAGGTACGCCGTGACGCCCAGCACCGAGCCGACCGAGAGGTCGACGTTGCGGGTGATGATCACGACGCACTGACCGGCTGCGAGCAGCAGCAGGATCGAGGGTGTCAGCAGCAGGTCACGCCAGCTGTTGGAGCTGAAGAGGAAGCTCGGCGACTTGATGGTCGCGGCCACGATCACCAGCACCAGCACGAGGGCGATGGACGCCTCACGGGAGCGGACGACCGTCTGGAAGGCGCGCCGCCCCCGCGACATCTGGCTGGGAGCAACCAGCTCGGCGTGCGAGTGCTCGACCGGGTCGACGGGGCGCTGGACGTCGTCGCGTGTCTCGGTCATGCCGACACCTCCCGGCCGCGGGTGGCGGCGAGCATCACGTTCTCCGGGGTCGCCTCGGCCGCCGTGAGGTCGGCGGTGAGGACGCCCTCGCGGACGACGAGGACACGATCGGCCATGCCCAGCACCTCGGGAAGCTCGGAGGAGATCATCAGGATCGCCATGCCCTGCCCGGCCAGCTCGGAGAGCAGCCGGTGCACCTCGGCCTTGGTGCCGACGTCGATGCCGCGGGTGGGCTCGTCGATGATCAGCAGCTTGGGCTCGGTGGCGAGCCACTTCGCGATGACGACCTTCTGCTGGTTGCCGCCGCTCATCGTGGCCGCGTTGGCGTCCAGGGCGTTGGTCTTGACCTCCAGGCGCGAGGCCCAGGGTGCGGCGGCGTGGTTCTCGGCGCGCTGGGTCAACAGGCCGCCGTGGGTGAGCCTGGCCCGGATCACACCCGCCACGTTGCGCGAGACCGAGGCATCGATGACGAGCCCCTGCTTGCGGCGGTCCTCCGGGATGAAGGCCATGCCCGCCCGGATGGCAGCGCGTGGGTTGCGTGGCGGCACCGGCTGGCCGTTCACGGTGACGCTCCCCGACTGGTAGCCGTCCACCCCGAAGACGGCGCGAGCGATCTCGCTCCTGCCGGCTCCGACCAGGCCGGCCAGACCGACGATCTCGCCGGACCGGACCTCGAAGGTCACGTCGTGGAAGACGCCGGCCGAGCTCAGCCCCTCGACCTGGAGAACGGGCGCACCGATCTCGGCCGGGGTCTTCGGGAAGAGCTCCTCGACCTCGCGGCCCACCATCAGCGCGACGATCTGGTCGACGTCGGTCTCGGCGATCGGGAGCGAGTCGACATAGGCGCCGTCACGCATCACGGTGACCTCGTCGCACAGCGCGAACACCTCGTCGAACCGGTGGGAGATGAACACCAGCGCGCGTCCCTCGTCCCGAAGCCGGCGCGCGACGGTGAACAGACGCTCCACCTCGACACCGCTGAGGGCCGCCGTCGGCTCGTCCATGATCAGGACCTTGGCGTCGAGCGAGATGGCCTTGGCGATCTCGATGATCTGCTGGTCGGCGATGGACAGGCCCAGGGCCGGACGTCGCGGGTCGATGCTGACGCCGAGGCCGGTGAACAGGCGCTCGGCCTCGGCGTACATCGCGCCACGGTCGATCCGGCGGCCGCTCCCGAGGAGCTGGCGTCCCATGAAGATGTTCTCGGTGACCGACAGGTCCGGGAACAGGGTCGGCTCCTGGTAGATCACGGCGACGCCGGCCGCCTTGGACTCGGCGGTCGAGGCGAAGTCGACGCTGTGCCCCTCGAGCAGCAGGTCGCCGCTGTCGCGGCGGTGCACGCCGGCGATGACCTTGACCAGCGTCGACTTGCCGGCGCCGTTCTCACCGACGAGTCCGTGGATGGAGCCGTGGGCGACCCGCAGCGACCCGGCGCTCAGGGCGCGCACGGCACCGAAGGACTTCGCGACGTCGCGCAGCTCCAGGGCCGGAGCCGAGCCGTCTGCTGCAGTCATGGAGCGATGTCCGTTCTATTGAAAGGTTTCAATCGATGGTCCGAAAGTAGGTGACGGCCATCACAGATGTCAACACCCCGGCCATGCCGATACGCAAAAGATACGAGGAGGTCGCTGGCGCGTAGGATGACGATCGTTTCAATCCACCGACTCAGACCTGCGAGACAAAAGGGGAGGTCAGCCGTGGTGGTCACCGGTCCCGGGCTCGGCCGCTCCCCCTCCGTGAAGGACGTGGCCGCCGCCGCCGGAGTCTCCCTCGGGACGGTCTCGAACGTGCTGAACCGACCCGCACGGGTCAGCCCCACGACGAGGACCCGGGTCGAGCGGGCGATGGCCGACCTGGGGTTCGTGCGCAACGAGTCCGCCAGGCAGCTGCGGATGGGGACCAGCCACACGCTGGCCTACGTGATGCTCGACGCCTCCAACCCGTTCTTCACCGACGTGGCCCAGGGCATCGAGCTTGCCGCCGAGGGCGCCGACACGTCACTGTTCCTGTGCAACAGCAACAACAGCGCAGCGCGCGAGGAGAGCCACCTCGCCCACCTGATGCAGCAGCGGGTGCAGGGCATCCTGCTCACTCCCCTGGACCCCGAGTCCGCCACCATCGACGCCGTCGCGGCCCGCGGGGTGCCCGTGGTGCTCGTCGACCGCAAGCGCACCGACCGGATGTACTGCTCCGTGGCTGTCGACGACGAGCTCGGTGGTCGACTGGCTGTCGAGCACCTCGTCGACCGTGGGCACCGCCGGATCGCCTTCGTCGGTGGCCCGGAGAAGCTCGGCCAGGTGCGCGACCGCCTGGCCGGAGCACGTCAGGCCTGGGCCGATGCCGGGCTCCCGGCCGCGGACCTGATGGCCCTGCCGACCGAGGCCCTCACCGTCCCCGACGGGCGCGGTGCGGGCGAGCGGCTCGCGGGACTTCCCGGGTCCAGGCGCCCGACCGCGGCGTTCTGCGCCAACGACCTCGTCGCGCTCGGGCTGCTGCAGCAGGTCATCGGCTCCGGGCGCTCGGTGCCTGGTGACCTGGCGATCGTCGGCTACGACGACATCTACTTCGCGGCAGCCGCTGCGGTGCCGCTCACCTCGGTGCGCCAGCCGCGCCAGGAGCTGGGGCGGCAGGCGGCCGAGCTGGTCTTCGCGGAGGTCGAGCCCGACCACGCCCATCGACAGGTCGTCTTCCAGCCCGAGCTGGTCGCCCGGGCCTCCACCACCGGCTGATCCGGAGCTCGCCTGTCAGCCGACCGGGTGGATGGACGCCTCGCGCACGGCAAGACCTGCCGTGGTCCGGGAACGAGTGAGCTCCAGGGCCAGGTCCTGCAGCTGGGTGACCCCATCGGTCGCCTCGGTCCCCAGGGCCAGCAGCTCACCGACACCAGGCAGCTCGCCTTCGCCGGCGCGCAGCTCGAAGGACTCACACAGGCCGGCCAGTCGGACCAGCCCCACGTTGCCGGCCCCGCCACGCAGGCTGTGCGCGACCCGCACGAGAGCGGGCGCATCAGCGGTCTCCACCGCGTGGGCCATCTCGTCGAGGGCGTCGACGACGCGCTCGGCGAAGCGATCCACGATCCGGTGCACGAGGGCGAGGTCCGCGCTTCCCGTGTCGAGCAGCTCCGTGAGCCGGCCGCGGTCGAGGACGACATCGGCCGCCGCGGCCGGGACGGGAGACTGCTCGGTCTGCCCCGGCCCGTGGTCGACCCCTCGGTCGTTGGAGCCGACGATCCACCGGGCCAGGGTGCTCTCGAGCAGAGCACGGTCGACGGGCTTGAGCAGGAAGTCGTCCATGCCCGCGTTCAGGCAGCGCTGCCGTTCCTCGGGGGCGGCGTTCGCGGTCATCGCGATGATGGGGATGCGCCGGCCGATCGACTGCATCGCGCGGATGGCATGGGTCGCGTCGTACCCGTTCATCACCGGCATCTGGCAGTCCATCAGGATCGCGTCGTACCCCTGTTGGTCCGCGGCGAAGGCGGCGAGCCCGGTGGCGCCGTTGTCGGACATCACGACGCTGTAGCCGATCCGCCGCAGCACGCCTTCGGCGACGAGCTGGTTGACCGGATTGTCCTCGACGACGAGGATCCGTCCGCGGATGCCGTCCGCGACCGGGTCGGGTGCCGGTTCCGGGCGCTGGTGGTCGGCGGCGAGCCTGCCGCCAAGCCTGGCCACGGCGTCCAGCAGCAGGGCCGGCAGGACGGGCTTGCCCAGGAAGGCGTCGATGCCGGCAGCGTGGAGGAACTCCTCGCTGGGCTCCATGGCTGAGGAGAGCAGCGCCAGCCGCGTGCGGTCGTGGCGGGCCTCGGCCCGGATCATCCGTGCCAGCTGGGCACCGTCGACCCCCGGCATCATGTAGTCGAGCAGGCCCACGTCGTACGGCGTGCCCCGGTCCGTCGCGGCGTCGAGCTCGATCAGGGCGTCGTGAGCCGACTCGACGGACGTGGCGTTGATGCCCCAGGCCGTCAGCTTCTCCTCGAGGACGAACCTGTTGGTCTCGTTGTCGTCCACGACCAGCACCTGTAGCCCGTCGACGGCGGTCTCGCGAAGGAGATCCCGCTTGGGCTCCTCGTGCAAGGGCGTGCCCAGGTCGACGGTGAACCAGAAGGTCGTGCCGACGCTCACGTCGCTCTCGAGGCCGATCTCGCCGCCCATCGCGGTGACGATCCGCTTGCTGATCGCCAGGCCGAGGCCAGTTCCGCCGTACTCGCGGGTGGTGGAGGTGTCGCCCTGCGAGAAGGCCTGGAACAGCCGCTCGGCGACCTCGGGTGCGATGCCCAGACCGGTGTCGCTCACCTCGACCCGGAGGTGTCTTCCGTGCGCGCCGGTGGCGCGGAGGACCACCTCGCCCCGCGAGGTGAACTTGACCGCGTTGGAGAGCAGGTTCGTGATCACCTGGCCGAAGCGAACGGGATCACCACGGACCAGTCCGGGCACGTTGCCGGCGCTCGAGACCACGAGCTCGAGCTGCTTCTCACGAGCCTGGTCGGCCACCAGCGCCGCGCTCTGTTCGATGATCGTCCGAGGGTCGAAGTCGACCTCCTCCAGGTCGAGGCGCCCGGCCTCGATCTTGGAGAGGTCGAGGATGTCGTTGACGATGGCCAGCAGGGTGCGTCCTGCCTGGTCCACCCCCGTGGCGAGCCGACGCTGGTAGGTGGTGAGGTCCGTCGAGCTGAGCAGCTCGCTGAGCCCGATCACCCCGTTGAGCGGAGTCCGGATCTCGTGGCTCATCGTGGCCAGGAACTCCGACTTCGCCGTGGACGCACGCAACGCCTCGTCGCGCGCGGTGGCCAGCTCCTCGGCCGCCCACTCCCGCTCGGCCACATGGGCCAGCAGGGTGAGGATCTGGTCGAAGAAGTCGATGTCCGACTGGGACGGCCCGGAGGTGCTGCGCGTGTCGGTGACCAGGACACAGGCCAGACGGCCGCCTGCGATCACCGGACCGCCGAACAGGACGGGCTCCCCCGGTCGGCCGTCGGTCAGGATGCGCCGCTCGATGGCGACGCGGTTGGCCAGGTCGATGCCGAGCGCCCGCTGTTCGTGGGTGATCTCGGACCAGTCGACGTCGATGTGCATCAGCTCGTTGCTGTCCGGTGAGACCGGGACGCCGATCACGACACCCGGCCACTGGGCGAAGGGACGCACGAACTCGTCGGCCGCGACGAGCACCTGCTCCAGGGAGTGCGACTCGTTGGCGGCCCGGCCCATCACACTGAGGAAGGCGATCGCGTTCTCGATCTCCTTGGTCGCACTGATGTCCTGCGAGGTGCCCCCCATACGCGTGACCTTGCCGGAATCGTCGCGCCACACCATGCCTCGGCTTCGGATCCACACGGCCTTTCCACCCTCGGGCACGAACCGGTAGTCATAGGCGAACGTGGTGTTGCCGAAGTCCTCCTCGCCGATGCTGGAGACGACCTTCTCCATGTCGTCGGGGTGGACCCGCTCCAGGAACGAGTCGATCGACGGCACGAAGTTCGGGTCGACTCCGTAGATCTCGTAGAGCTCGTCGGACCAGGTCACCCGACTGTTGACGAAGTCCCAGTCCCAGCTGCCGATCCCGGCGATCTGCTGGGACTCGGCGAACTGCTGCTGCCGTCGCTCGAACTCCACGGCGAGGCTCTGGTCGGTGACCCGGTGCAGCCAGCCGTGGAACTCCCCGCTGCGAGCCCGCATCGGAGTGCTCGTGACCGTGGCCCACACCTCGTGGCCGTCGCTGCCGTGGAGGCAGCATCGGAGCTCGGCACCCTGCTCCGGGTCGTCCCGGAGCAGCGCGAGGTGCGCCCTGAAGTCGGCTGCGCCGGACTCGCCGAGGCTGTCGAACACCGAGTGCCCCACCAGCGCTTCGTGCTCGACGCCGAGCAGCTGGGCCATCCGCTCGTTGGCGAACGTGGTGCGCCCGTCGTCGTCGAGGATCCACAACCCGTCCGGGCAGGCGGCGACGATCAGGTCGTTCAGGGTTTCGTCGGCCCGAGACGCGCGTGGTTCAAGGGGGGCCATCCTTCGATGGTCCCTCACACCTGTCTAAATAGTCACGAAATGACCCAAATACCCTATTGACCCGGCAGCTGTCTGCATGGGAATGGCCTCCACCGCCACGGCTCAGTCCTCGACCCCTCAGTCCTCGAACCCTCAGTCCACGAACCCTCAGTCCTCGAACCCTCAGTCCTCGAAGACCGGGTCGCGCCCCTCGTGGCGAGCAGCGACCGCCTCCTCGAAGTTCTGGGTCAGCAGTCGCACGTAGAGCTGGCCGAGGCCCTCGGCGTTCATGTGCTGGGCGAGGCTGCCGGCGTCGAGGCCCGACCACAGGGTGCGCTTGGTGAGCTCCACGCCCGGACGGCTCCAGCCGGCGATCCGGGTGCCGAGCTCGACGGCGTCGGCGACCACCTCGTCGACCGGGACCACGCGCGAGACCAGGCCGATCCGTTCCGCCTCGGCGGCGCCGACGTCCCTGCCGGTGAGCATGATCTCGAAGGCACGCGAGGAGCCGATGGCCCGTGGCAGCAGGTAGCTCAGCCCGAGCTCGCTCGCGGTCAGTCCGTTGTTGATGCCGGCGGCGCGGAAGTAGGCGCCTTCCGCGGCCACCCGGATGTCGCACGCCAGGGCGAGACAGAGCCCTCCACCGATGGCGGGGCCGTTGACGGCCGCGATGACCGGCTGGTGCAGGGACCGCAGCGTCAGCACGACGTCCTCGAGGATCTCCATCGCGCGCAGCGCCACGGTCACGGGCGTCAGGCCGGCGATGTTCGGCATCCGGCCGCGCTCACCGCTCTGGTCGGCCCCCGAGCAGAACCCGCGACCGGCGCCGGTCAGCACGATCGCGCGTACGTCGTTGTCGTCACCGAGTCCTCGCAGGAGGTCGCGCAGCGGCACCATCACGTCGAAGGCCATCGAGTTCATCCGCTCGGGGAGGTTCAGGGTGACCTGGGCGACCCCGGGAGCAGGCCGGTCGAGCAGCACGTGGTCCATCAGGACAACCGCGCGCGGCCGGTGACCGGTGGCAGGTCCGCCAGCGTCGCGATCCCCGGCGCAGCCGCGACGACCAGCGGGATCGCATTGGTGACCGGCATCGCCGTGTAGATCATGCCGAGCCCCATGAATCCCTCCTCGGGCCAGTCCTTCGGGGGCAGGCACCCGATCACGGTGCGCATGTTCGGAACCCCGAAGACCTGGATGACGTGGCCGTGGGCCAGTGGCTTCGGCGGGGTGACGTGCTCGCCCATCGTCCAGTTGAACCCGACGCTGACGACGTTGCGCTCCCCGGACCAGGCGCGGTGGTAGCCCATCACGCCACCGACGGTCCCCTTGGGGATCTGCATGAACCCGAGGTCGCTGTCGTCGGTCGCCTCGGTGAAGGTCACGTCGAAGCTCACCCGGTCCACGGTCACCCCCAGGGCTTCGGCCATCATCACGGCCGACTCGGCGAAGACCTCGCTCTCCCGGCGTACGTTCTCGTCCAGCCCGGGGGTGTCCGGCGACTGGGAGAAGCCCATCGCGGTCTGGGTCTCGGCGGACTCGTACGTCGAGCAGTCGACCGACTCGGTGATGGTGATCGTGTCGACGACCTCGCAGGCACCGCTGAGCACCATCCCGACCATGTTGGTGATGCCGGGGTGGGCCCCGCTGCCGAAGATCGTCGAGCCGCCCTGCTCGCAGGCCCTCAGGATCCGCTCGCGGTCCTCCTCGGTCTGCTTCCCGCCGGTGATCCAGGCCGCGCTCGAGCAGACGTTGATGCCGGCCTCCAGCAGGCGCACGAGCTCGTCGACGCTGGGCCACAGCGGGTTGTAGCAGCAGGCGTCCGGCGCGAGCGCGACCAGCGCGTCGACGTCGCTGGTCGCCAGCACCCCGGTCGGCTCGGGCCAGCCGCACAGGTCGGCCGCGTCCTTGCCCACCTTGTCGGCACCGTGGGCGTAGACGCCGACCAGCTCCAGGTCGGGCCGTCCGATGATCGCGTGCAGCGACCGCCGGCCGATGTTCCCGGTGGTCCACTGGATCACTCGATAGGGCTCTGGTCGCGCGTCGACGGTCATGGACGCACGCTAGAACCTGTTCTAGTTGCTGTCCAGAACGAGGCGAGGCGGGTACCCGGACCACGAGGGTCGCCGCGCCGGCCGGGGAACATCGAGCCGGCTGGGTGACTTGGGACCAGAGAAGGACATTCGCCGAACCAACGAGGAGAACGCGTGACCGAGAACCTTGCCGCCCCGTCCGGAACCTTCGAGCTCGGCGGTGACCTGCCCGTCGTACGCCTCGGCTACGGCACGATGCAGCTGCCCGGCGAAGGAGTCTGGGGACCGCCCAAGGACCACGACGAGGCCATCCGCGTGCTGCGCCGTGCCGTCGAGATCGGCATCAACTTCTTCGACACCGCCGACTCCTACGGGCCCTACGTCGCCGAGGACCTGCTGCGCGAGGCGTTGCACCCCACTGGGCACCCGTACGGCGACGACGTCGTCATCGCCACCAAGGCCGGCCTGACCCGCCAGGGACCGGGCATCTGGACCCCGCTCGGCCAGCCGGCGTACCTGCGCCAGGAGGTCGAGCTCAGCCTGCGCCGTCTCGACCTCGAGCGGATCGACCTGTTCCAGCTGCACCGGATCGACCCGGCGTACCCCGTGGCCGACCAGGTCGGCGAGCTGAAGAAGCTCCAGGACGAGGGCAAGATCCGCCACATCGGCCTCTCCGAGGTCAGCGTCGCGGACCTGAAGGAAGCGCAGAAGACCGCCGAGATCGTGTCCGTGCAGAACCTCTACAACCTCGCCAAGCGCGACGCCGAGGAGCTGCTCGACCACTGCACCGAGGAGAACATCGGCTTCATCCCGTGGTTCCCGCTCGCCACCGGCGAGCTGTCCAAGGAGGACGGCCCGCTCGCGGCCGCCGCGAAGGAGCACGACGCCACGCCGTCGCAGCTCGCTCTCGCGTGGCTGCTGAAGCGATCCCCCGTCGTACTCCCCATCCCGGGCACCTCGAGCGTCGACCACCTCGACTCCAACACCGCTGCGGCGTCGATCGAGCTGACGGACGAGGAGTTCAAGGCCCTGAGCGAGGCCGCCTGATGCGCTACGCGCGACTCGGGAACACCGGTCTCGAGGTCTCGGCCGTCACGGTCGGGTGCATGAGCTGGGGCGACCCCGACCGCGGCGGCCACGCCTGGGTCAAGGACGAGGCGTTCGCCCACGAGACGATCCGGACCGCCATCGAGGCCGGGGTCAACTTCTTCGACACGGCCAACGTCTACTCGGCCGGCTCGAGCGAGGAGTTCACCGGTCGGGCGCTGAAGGAGTACGCCGACCGCGAGGAGGTCGTGCTCGCCACGAAGGTGTGCCTGCGGATGCGTCCTGGACCGAACGGCGCCGGCCTGTCCCGCAAGGCGATCCTGCACGAGATCGACGCGTCGCTGACCCGGCTCGGCACCGACTACGTGGACCTCTACCAGATCCACCGGTGGGACCCGGAGACGCCGATCGAGGAGACGATGGCGGCGCTGCACGACGTGGTGCAGTCCGGCAGGGCGCGCTATCTCGGCGCCTCGTCGATGTATGCGTGGCAGTTCGCGAAGGCGCAGCAGGTCGCGAAGGAGAACGGCTGGACGCCGTTCGTCTCCATGCAGGACCACTACAACCTGATCTACCGCGAGGAGGAGCGCGAGATGCTCCCGCTCTGTCTCGACCAGGGAGTCGGTGTGATCCCGTGGAGCCCACTGGCACGGGGTCGCCTGACCCGGCCGTGGGACGCGTCGACCGCACGCGCTGACACCGACGAGTTCGGCCGCACGCTCTACCAGGACTCAGACGCCGCGATCGTGGCGAAGGTCCTCGAGATCGCGGAACGTCGCGGGGTCTCCGCCGCCCAGGTCGCTCTCGCCTGGGTGATGGCCCAGCCCGCCGTGACCTCACCGATCGTGGGCGTGACCAAGCCCGAGCACCTCACCGACGCGATCGCCGCCGTGGACCTCGAGCTCAGCGCCGACGAGATCGAGGAGCTGTCAGCCGGCTACGTCCCGCACTCGATCGCCGGCCACGCCTGAGCTGTGCTAGCTGGGGACCATCCAGCTGAGCACCGGCGTCGCCTGCAGGCCGACGATGATGCACATCAGGAGCAGCAGGAAGAGGCTCCAGCCGATCACCTTGCGGAAGATCACGCCCTCGTCGCCGGCCATCCCGACCGCTGCCGCGGCGATCGCGAGGTTCTGGGGGCTCACCATCTTGCCGAGCACGCCGCCCGAGGAGTTGGAGGCAGCCATCAGCACCGGGTCCAGGTTGGCCTTGGCCGCGGCCTGCACCTGCAGCGCACCGAACAGTGAGTTCGACGAGGTGTCCGAGCCGGTGACCGCCGTCCCGATCCAGCCGAGGATCGGCGAGATCAGCGCGAACGCTCCACCGGTGCCGGCGAGCCACACGCCCAACGACGCAGTCTGGCCGGACAGGTTCATCACGTAGGCGAGTGCCAGCACTGCCATCACGGTGATGATGGCCGAGCTCAGCTCGACGTACGTCGCGCCGTACGTCTTCAGGGCCCGTCCCGGCTTCACCTTGAGGATGACCATGCTGATCAGTCCCGCGATCACGAGCATGGTGCCCGCGGCGGGCAGCCAGTTGAGCTTGAACTGCGTGACCACCGGATCGCCCGCGCTGTTGGTGATGTCGAGACCCGGCCAGTCGAAGAGGTAGGTCCACGGCTCCTTGGCCAGGAAGTCCACGACAGCAGGGATGTTGGTGATCGAGAAGATCACGATGATGACGAGGTACGGCGCGTAGGCCCGCAGCACGTCAGCACGGTTGTCGATCGACGGACGACCGGCCTCGGCGCGGCCGGAGTCGCCCCCGGTCTCGGTCGCGGTCGCGACTCCCCCAGATGTTGCCGCGCGGCTGCGCGAGCCCTTGCGCGCGCCGACCTCGGACTCGGCCTCTGCCTCGCTCGCCGCCAGCTCGGCGGTGAGCACCTCGGAGGGCTGCCAGAAACGCACGAGGACGACCAGTGAGCCCGCCGCCAGCAGCGAGGCGACGATGTCGGTCAGCTGGACGGAGATGTAGTTGGCCGTCACGAACTGGGCCACGGCGAAGACCGTTCCCGCCAGCATGGCGGGGATCCACGCCTGGCGGATGCCGCGGCGGCCGTCGACGATGAACACCAGGATGAGGGGTACGACGAGCGCGAGGATCGGCGTCTGCCGACCCACCATCGAGCCGAGGGTGTGCAGCGCGTTCGCGTCGGAGAGGCGCGGGTCGTCGCTCACACCGGAGACGATCGGCGCGAGGGTGACGATCGGGATCGCGAGCGCACCGAAGGCGACCGGCGCGGTGTTGGCGACCAGCGCGACGGTGGCGGCCTTCACGGGCTTGAAGCCCAGCGACATCATCATCACCACGGAGATCGCCACCGGCGTACCGAACCCGGCCAGCGCCTCGAGCAGCGCGCCGAAGCAGAAGGCGATGATGATCGCCTGGATCCGCTGGTCGGAGCTGACCTTCTCGAAGGAGAGTCGCAGCACCTCGAAGTGTCCCGACGCCACGGTCAGGTTGTAGATCCAGACCGCGTTGATCACGATCCACAGGATCGGGAAGAACCCGAACAGGCCGCCGTTGATCGCGGCGCTGATGCTCTGCCCGACCGGCATCCCGAACAGGATGACGGCGACCAGCAGGGCGGCGACCAGCGAGATGAGGCCGGAGACCCACGCGCGGATCTTCAGGCCACCCAGCAGCAGGAACAGCACGGCGAGCGGGATGATGGCGCACATGGCGCTGAGGGCGAGCGAGTCGGCTACGGCCCGCGGATCTTGCTGGAACATCGGGACTCCAAGGGTGGAGGGGTGGGTGGGACTAGGAAGGGAGCAGCGTGCTGACCGGAGCTCCGCGGATCGAGGCGTCGAGCACCTCGACCGTGTGTGCCATCCCCATGGGATGGGTGGACCGCTCGATCGCGGAGGTGACCTGCATCAGGCAGCCGGGGTTGGCGGTGACGAGCACCTGGGCTCCGGTCGCGAGGATGTTCGCGGCCTTGCGGTCGCCGAGCTCCCGCGCGGGCTCGGGGTTGACGACGTTGTAGATGCCGGCCGACCCGCAGCACAGCTCGCCCTCGGCGATCTCCTTGAGCTCCAGGCCGGGGATCTCCTCGAGGAGTCGACGCGGCTGCGCACGGACACCTTGGGCGTGGGCGAGGTGGCAGGCGTCGTGATAGGCGATCGACATCTCGAGCGGGTGCCGGGTCGCGACCGTGCCGAGCTCGTCGAGGATCTCGGAGACGTCGCGCACCTTCTCCGCGAACGCCTTCGCGCGGGTGGCGTACGCCGGGTCGTCGGCCAGCAGCTCGGCGTACTCCTTCATCGTGGAGCCGCACCCGGCGGCGTTCACCACGACGTACTCCACGCCGGAGTGCTCGAAGGAGTCGACCAGCTTGCGGGCGAACCCCTGGGCCTCGGGCTCACGGCCGTTGTGCACGGACAGCGCGCCGCAACACCCCTGCGCCTTGGGTACGACGACGTCGCAGCCCTTCCGCCTGCAGCACCCGAGCGGTGGCTGCGTTCACGCCCGGGAAGAAGGCGCCCTGCACGCAGCCGGTCAGCAGACCGACGACCGCACGGCGCTCCCCGCGAGCCGTGATGTGCGCGGGCAGCCGCTCCGGCTTCCCGAGCCGCGGCGCGAGGCTCTCCATCGCGGCGAGCTGTGGTGACAACCGGTCGAGCAGCCCGGTGCGACGCAGGGCACGGTCGAGGCCGGTGGCCTGGATCGCCCGGAGCGGGCCACGCAGCAGCCGGAGGCGCTTCGGGTAGGGGAACAGCGAGAACACCAGTCCACGCAGGGCCTTGTCCTTCTTCGTGCGCTCGTGGCGGCGCTCGACCTGGGCGCGGGTCTGCTCGATCAGGGTGTCGTACTGGACCCCCGACGGGCACGCGGTCACACAGGCCATGCACCCCAGGCAGGCGTCCCAGTGCGACACCATCGAGTCGCTCATCGGCTCGCCCTCGAGACCTTCCTTCATCAGGTAGATCCGGCCGCGTGGGGAGTCCATCTCCTCACCCCAGAGCACGTAGGTGGGGCAGGTCGGCAGGCAGAACCCGCAGTGCACGCAGTCACCGATCAGCGCTGCGTCCGGCGGGTTGTGCTCGTCGAAGGCCCCGCCGGGGGCGGGCATGCCGAGGTCGATGATGCTGCCGGTCTCGCCGACGGCCGCGTCTTCAGCGCGTTGATCAGTCATGACTAGATGCCTCCCACGAAGCGGCCCGGCGCCAGCCGGTGGTCAGGGTCGAACTGGTCCTTGACGCGGCGCATCAGGTCGAGCGCCGGCACGGGTCCCCACACGTCGACGCCAGCCTTCACCTCGGCGGGCGCGTCCACGACGACCGTGCTGCCGCCGACGCGCAGGCAGGTCTGCCGGATCCGGTCGACGGTGTCGCGGACCGCGTCGAGCGGGGTGCCCGACGCGATCGCTCCGTAGGCGACTCCGGCACCGGCCGAGCCGCGCAGGCCGTACGCCGGTCGAGTCCACCGTCGCCAGGACGTCCTCGAGCCCGGAGAGAGCGAAGGTCAGCTTGAGCGAGGTGGCGCGGTCGTCGCCGTTCGCGGTCACGTCCCAGGGGTACGTCGCACCGTCGGCGGGCGGGTCGGCCGACTCGGTCGCGTCGGCGCCGAGCAGCTCGCGGACTGTCTTCGCGCGGCCGGCGACGCCGTCCTCGCGACCCTCGAGCAGGACGTGCACCAGGCCTCCGCCAGCAGAGGTCCACTCGACCTCGATCGCAGCGGGAACGGCCTGCGAGTGCAGCACCGACTGCACGGCCTGCTGGGCCGCTGCCGGGTCGGCGACCGGGAGGCTCACCCACTGCCGGGCGTCGGGCACCGGGTGCAGCCGGAAGACCGCCTCGGTGATGACCCCCAGCGTCCCGAACGAGCCGATCACCAGCTTGCCGAGGTCGTAGCCCGCGACGTTCTTGACCACCCGTCCGCCGGCCTTCGCGACGACGCCGTCGGCGCGCACCACGGTCACCCCGATCAGCAGGTCGCGCGACGTGCCGGTGGCGACGCGCCGCGGTCCGCTGGCGTTGGTGGCGAGGGTGCCGCCGACGCTCGACCCTTCGACGGTCTCGTCGAGGGCGAGCCGCTGGCCACCGCGGCCGACCACGTCCTGGAGCTCGGCGAGGCGGGTGCCGGCCTGGGTGACGACGATCAGGTCACCGGCCGCATGGTCGAGCACCTGGTCGAGGGCACTGACGTCGAGCAGCACGTCCGCGCTCGTGGGCGGGACGCCCCAGGAGAGCTTCGTCCCGCGGCCGCGCGGGACGACCGTCAGCCCGTGTGCATCGGCTGCACGCAGCACCTCGGAGACCTGGTCGGTGTCGGCGGGACACGCGACCAGACCGGGTGCGACGCCGTCGACCTGGTCCGAGGTCGAGGCGTCGCGCACGTCGGCGCACGCGGAGCCGATCGCCTCACGTGCCGTGCGGTCCAGCGTCCCTGTCTCCATCAGAAGACCTCCGCGAGTCCGGCTTCCTGCAACGGGTGGGCGCCCTTGTGTCGACCGGGCACCTCCCCGCACAGCCGCGGCGTCGGGAACACCTTGCCGGGGTTGGAGATGTTGTCCGGGTCGAAGGCGCAGCGGACGAGCTGCATCGTGTCGAGGTCGTCGTCGTTGTACATCCGCGGCATGTACTTGGACTTGTCCATCCCGACACCGTGCTCGCCGGTGATGGAGCCGCCGTGCTCGATGCAGAGGTCGAGGATCGCGCCACTGACCTTCTCGGCCGCTTCGCCGGCTCCCTCGACCGAGTCGTCGAAGAGCACCAGCGGGTGCAGGTTGCCGTCCCCGGCGTGGAAGACGTTGGCGACGCGGACCCCGGAGTCCCCGGAGAGGTCGGCGATCGCCTTGAGCACCTCGGGCAGCGCGGTGCGCGGGATGACGCCGTCCTGGACGATGTAGTCGGGGCTGATCCGGCCCACCGCTGCGAACGCCGACTTGCGGCCCTTCCAGATCAGCGCCCGGTCCGCAGGATCCGTGGCCAGCCGCTGCTCGAAGGCGCCGTTCTCGTTGCACAGCCGCTCGACCTCGGCGTACTCCTGCTCGACCTCGACAGCAGCGCCGTCGAGCTCGATCACCAGGACCGCGCCGGCTCCGTCGGGGTAGTTGCACCGGACGGCCGCCTCGGCGGCCTCGATCGCGAGCGCGTCCATCATCTCGACGGCAGCCGGCACGATCCCGGCCGAGATGATCGCGGAGGTCGCGGCGCCTGCCTGGTCGGTGCTCTCGAAGCCGACCAGGATCGTGCGGACCTCCTCGGGCAGGCGGACCAGCCGGACGGTCGCCGAGGTGACGATGCCGAGCGTGCCCTCGGAGCCGACGACGGCGCCGAGCAGGTCGTAGCCGGGGCTGTCCGGCGCGACGCCACCGAGCGGCACGGTCTCGCCCTGCGCGGTGACGAAGTCGGCGCCGACGACGTGGTTGGTGGTGAAGCCGTACTTCAGGCAGTGCGCACCGCCGGAGTTCTCCGCGACGTTGCCGCCGATGGAGCAGATCTGCTGGCTGGACGGGTCCGGCGCGTAGTAGTAGCCGTGCGGGGTCGCCGCCTTGGTCACGTCGAGGTTGATCACGCCCGGCTCGACGACGGCGCGCTGGTCCTCCGGGCGTACGGCGGTGATCGCCCGCATCTTCGAGGTCACGATCAGCACACCCTCTGCGTGCGGAAGGGCGCCGCCGGACAGGCCAGTGCCCGAGCCGCGGGCGACGTAGGGCACACCGTGCTCGGCGCACGCGCGGACGATCGAGGCCAGCTGCGTCGCATCGGCCGGGATGACGACGAGCGCCGGTGTCACCCGGTAGTGCGCGAGCCCGTCGCACTCATAGGTGCGCAGTCGTGCACGGTCGGTGATCACGTCGTCGGCGGGCAGCAGCCTGCTCGCCACCTCGGCCACGGCGGAGATCCCGGCAGTGACTGCGGTCGTGCTCACCATCGTCGTCAGGCCTCAGTCGGTCTGGGCGGTCAGCCCGGCGCTCTCGATGCCCGCCACCGCCGCAGCCTCGTCGTTGTCGGAGGTGTCGCCCGTGACGCCGACTGCCCCGACCAGGTCACCGCCGGCGTCCCGAACGAGCACGCCACCGGGAACCGGGACGAGAGCACCGCCCACGGCCGAGGTGACTGCCGCGATGAAGTAGGGCTGCTGCTCGGCGCGACCCATGATCGATCGCGAGCCCATCCCGAGGGACAGGGCGCCGTGGGCCTTGCCGAAGCCGATCTCGAAGCGCTTCATCGACGAGCCGTCCTCACGCTCGACGGCCACCACGTGGCCACCCGGGTCGAGGACGACCACGGTCATCGGCTTGAACCCGGCCTCGCTCGCATGGGCGCGGGCCCCCGCGATGATCGTGCGGGCGGTCTCGAGATCCAGTGCCATCAGGCAGTCCTCTCCTTCTGCTCGGGCGCGGCGTCGGTGCAGGATCGGTTCGGTGTAGCCGCTCGGCTGCTCGATCCCCTCGAACACCAGGGCCCGGGCCGCTGCGAAGGCGTTGCCGTCGAAGTCCGGCGACATCGGGATGTAGGAGTCGTCATCCTCGTTCTGCTCGTCGACGACCTTGGCCATCCGGCGCAGGGTCTCGTCGACCTGGTCGTCGGTGACCACACCGTGGTGCAGCCAGTTGGCGACGTGCTGCGCGGAGATGCGACAGGTGGCCCGGTCCTCCATCAGCTTCTCGCCGGTGATGTCGGGCACCTTGGAGCAGCCGACTCCCGCGTCGACCCAGCGGACGACGTACCCCAGGAGGCTCTGCAGGTTGTTCTGGATCTCGTCCTGGCGGTCCTCGTCGGACCAGTCGTGCGGGTCGCCGAGCGGGACCTGCAGGAGGTCGTCGCGATCGCGGCGTCGACCGCCGGCAGCGAGCTCCTCCTGACGGGCACGGACGTCGACCTGGTGGTAGTGCAGCGCGTGGACGGTGGCCGCGGTGGGAGACGGCACCCAGGCGCAGCTCGCACCTGCCTTGGGGTGGCCGATCTTGGCCTCCAGCATGTCGGCCAGGCTGTCGGGCGCGGCCCACATGCCCTTGCCGATCTGGGCGCGGCCGAGGAGGCCGCACTCGAGACCGATGTCGACGTTGAGGTCCTCGTAGGCCTGGATCCAGGTCTCACCCTTCATGTCGTTCTTGCGGACCATCGGGCCAGCCTGCATGGAGGTGTGGATCTCGTCGCCGGTGCGGTCCAGGAAGCCGGTGTTGATGAAGGCGACCCGCTCGCGGGCCTCGTTGATGCAGGCCTTGAGGTTCAGCGTCGTACGCCGCTCCTCGTCCATGATCCCGACCTTGATCGTCAGCCTGGGGAGGCCGAGCAGCTCCTCGACGCGGCCGAAGAGCTCGACGGCGAAGGCGACCTCGTCGGGACCGTGCATCTTGGGCTTCACGACGTACATCGAGCCGGTGCGCGAGTTGGGCAGCTCCGACTCCCCGCGCACGTCGCCGATGCTGCCGAGTGCGGTCATGATCGCGTCGAGGATGCCCTCGGGAACCTCGTTGCCGTCACGGTCGAGCACGGCGTCGGTGGTCATCAGGTGGCCGACCTGGCGGATGAAGAGCAGCGAACGCCCGCGCAGGGTGACGTCCTCACCGGAGGCCGTGGAGTACGTGCGGTCGGGGTTCATCGCCCTCGTGAAGGTCTTGCCACCCTTGGTGACCTCTTCCGACAGCGTGCCGTCGTTGAGGCGCTTCCAGTTGCGGTAGCCGAGCACCTTGTCCTCGGCGTCGACGGCCGCAACCGAGTCCTCGAGGTCCATGATCGTGGAGATCGCGGACTCGATCAGGAGGTCCTTGACGCCGGCGGCGTCGGTGGACCCGATCGAGTCCTCGGGGTCGACCTGGATCTCGACGTGCAGCCCGTGGTGGACCAGGAGCACAGCCTCCGGCCGCTCGTTGCTCCCCCGGAATCCGACCAGCTGCTCGGGAACGGCGAGCCGGACGGTGTCGTCCTTGACCGTCACGGCCAGGCCCTCGCCGTCCACGGCGTACGACGTGGAGTCGGCGTGAGAAAAGTTCGAGCCGGAGTCCAGCGGGAAGTGCTCGTCGAGGAACGCCCGACCGCGGGCGATGACCTCGTCACCGCGGACCTTGTTGTAGTCGTCACCGGGAGCGAGCTCGCCGTCCTGCGGGACGACGTCGGAGCCGTAGAGCGCGTCGTAGAGCGAGCCCCACCGGGCGTTGACGGCGTTGGTCGCGAACCGCGCGTTGAGCAGCGGGACCACCAGCTGCGGACCAGCGATGCGGGCCACCTCGTCGTCGACGTCGGCTGTGGTCGCCGCGACCTCGTCGGGCTCGTCCAGCAGGTAGCCGATCTCGCGCAGGAAGGCGGTGTAGGACTCGCCGTCGGGCTTGCCGGGGTGCTCGCGGTGCCAGTCGTCGATCCGCGCCTGCAGCTCGTCGCGGCGGGCCAGCAGCTCCCGGTTGCGGGGCGCGAGGTCGTGCACGATCGCGTCCACGCCCTCCCAGAACGCGGCCGGCTCGACGCCCGACCCGGGCAGAGCCTCCTCCTCGACGAACCGGTGCAGGGGGGCGGCGACGCTGAGGCCGCCGAGCTGAACGCGCTGGTCCATGTCACTCCTTGCTAGTTTTCCGCATGGTGGAACGCAATGTGGCCCCAGTCACTGACCCTCCCGATCCTGCGCTCACATGTCAAGAGCCGCTAGGCTGAGACAGTTCCATGATGCGGAATAGTGGGGCGAGAAAGGCACTGATGAACGACGTACCCCGTGAGACCGAGGTCACACCTGCCCGCACCGGCGTGCAGTCCATCGAGCGGGCCTTCTCCGTGCTCGAGCTGGTGGCCGCGAACGATGGCTCGATGACGTTGTCCACGCTTTCCCGCGAGGCCGGGCTGGCACCGGCCACCCTGCACCGCCTCGCTGCCACCCTGGTCGACCTCGGCTATCTCCGGCAGGAGGCGTCTCGTCGCTACGCCCTCGGGCCACGCCTCGCACTGCTGGCCGACCGCTCCTCTGCCACGCTCAGCGCCACGGCGCTGCCACACCTGGGCCACCTCGTCGACGCGATCGGCGAGACCGCGAACCTGGCCGTGCTGGACGGCGACCTGGTGACCTACGTCGCCCAGGTGCCCGGCCGGCACTCGATGCGGATGTTCACCGAGGTCGGCCGACGCGTCGAGCCGCACTGCACGGCGGTCGGCAAGGCGCTGCTGGCGGCCACCCGCAGCGACGACGAGATCCGCGCCCTGCTGGGACGCACCGGACTGGCGCGACACACGCCGCACACCGTGACCGACCCGGACGCCTTCCTCGAGCAGATCGCGCTGGTCCGCACCCGTGGCTATGCACTCGACGAGGGCGAGCAGGAGGTCGGCGTACGCTGCATCGCGGTCCACGTCGCCGGAGCCCAGCTACCGCTGGCCCTCTCGGTCTCGGGCCCCGCCCCCCGCATGACCGACGAGCTCCTCCTCGAGGCGGTGCCGGTCCTGCAGCTGGCCGCCGAGCGGCTCGGCGCCCAGCTGTCCTGAGGCTCGCGGACCGAGACGAATGGACCGCAACGGCTTCCCGGCCGTTACGTTGGCCACCAAACGGATGGGGAAACCGACATGCAACAGCTCAACCGCGCACGCTCACTCGCCATCCTGCTCAGCGTCGCCCTTGCGGTCTCGCTGAGTGCCTTCGCGGTGCCGGCATCGGCGGCAGCACCGAAGGACAGCGGCCTGCTCGCCTTCGTCAGGACGAACCAGATCTACACGTCCACCACGACCGGCACGGCCGTCAAGAAGCTCACCACCTCGGGCAAGAACTACCGCCCGCACTGGTCACCGGACGGCAAGCGCATCGCGTATGTCCACGAGACCGCCGGCAACATCCGCAACATCTGGGTGATGAACGCCAACGGCTCCGCCAAGCAGCAGGTCACCCACCAGCAGCACACCACCGAACCGACCTGGTCCCCCGACGGGAAGTGGCTCGCCTTCGGCGGCGACGACCCCGAGGGGTACGACGGTCAGCTCCAGAAGATCAAGTCCACCGCACCCTTCGGCTCGCCGATCCAGTTCCCGGATGACGAGACCTACTTCCTCGAGGCCGTGGTCGACGGAACGCTGGCCTGGTCACCGGACGGCAAGACGATCGCCTACGCCAGCAAGATGTTTCCCTCCTCGCCGGACCACTACCTGTTGACCTACAACATCGCCGCCTCGCAGATCGACGCGGTCGCCGCCGTGGGTGGCGCCTGCTGCGGGTACGGCTACCTCGAGGACCCGACCTGGACGAGCGACAGCAAGAACATCGCGCTGAGCTTCATGTTCTACGGCCTGGAGGACCCGGAGCCGTCGAGCGGGACCCTCAACGTCCTCTCGCCCACCGGCAGCCCTGCTCCGACCTACCCGGCCATCCTTGGCGACCGGGACCCGGACTACTCGCCCACCGGCAAGAAGCTGGTGCTGAGCCACTACTCACGGATCTACACCTCCGACGCCAACGGGGCCCACCGCAGGAACATCACCAACGGCTACTACCCCGACTGGCAGCCGGTCTTCGGCTGAGCTCCGCGTCACCTGACCCGGTTTACCGTGCCAACAGATGGGTATTTTGTACCTAAATGTGGCAATCTCGGCGCCGCGCTGGTGCCGGCCACAGGTCTCGGAGGTCGAGATGACGGCAGGGCGGATCACCCGCCAAGTTCACGGAGCAGGGACACGTGCGCCTGTCCGTCGACCTCGTGAGCGCCACCGAGGACGTCGCCGAGGTGCGCTTCCTCGTCGAGGACTCGGGCATCGGCATCCCCTGCAGCCAGCTGCCCACGCTGTTCCAGTCCTTCACCCAGGCCGACCCCTCCAGCACCAGGAGGTACGACGGAGCCGGGCTCGGCCTGGCCATCTGCCAGGAGCTCGTGACCCTGATGGGTGGTTCCATCTGGGCCGAGAGCACGCCAGGATCAGGCAGCACGTTCTGGTTCACCCTGCCGCTCGAGATCATCGGCGGCGCCTGAACACACTGGTGTAGCCCGGCCGTGGCTCTTGTCCAGAATTGCGGCCATCCCGTGCAAGCATGTGCCGATGCCAGACGTCTCGGGAGGGCGCGATGGTCGCACGCAGGGCTCACGGGAGAACCAGGGCCGCACGTCCACACATGACCGCGCGTCAACGCGAGCTCGCTGAGAGCACCGAGCGCTACCGGTCGCTGTTCGCCTACAACCCGCACGCCGCTTTCTCGCTGGACCTGCACGGGCTGTTCGTCGACGCCAACCCGATCGCCCAGGAGCTGAGTGGCTACTCCCTCCCCGAGCTGCAGTCGATGGTGTTCACCGACGTGATCTGCCTCGAGGACGTCCACCGGACGGTGGACGCCTTCCAGAACACGCTTCGCCGTCAGCCGCAGAAGCTCGAGGCGTCGATGAACCACCGCGACGGGCACCGCGTCGAGATGAGCCTCACCGCGGTCCCGATCGTCGTGGGCGACGAGGTGGTCGGCGTACACGGCATCGCCGAGGACGTCACCGAGCGCAACGAGCTGCGCCGCGAGCTCGAGCACACGCGGGCACTCGCCGAGGAGGCCTCGGCGACCAAGTCGCTCTTCCTCGCCAACATGAGCCACGAGGTCAGGACCCCGCTGACCAGCCTGCTCGGCTCCGTCGAGCTGCTGATGGAGACCGACCTGGACATCGACCAGACGACGCTCACCCACCTGATCAACCGCTCCGGTGATCGACTGCTGCGACTGGTCAGCGACATTCTCGACTTCTCCCGCATCGAGGCGGGCGCGATGGACCTGCGCGACACGACCGTCGACCTGCACAGCGTCGTGGACGAGGCGCTCGGGTACGCCGTGGCGCTGGCCGAGCCCAAGGGTCTCGAGGTCGTCAGCAAGGTCGACCCCTCCCTGCCGGACGCCGTGGTGGGGGACGCCCTGCGCATCTCCCAGGTGCTCTCCAACCTGCTCGAGAACGCCGTGAAGTTCACCGAGCAGGGACACGTGACGCTGTCCGTCGAGGTCACCGCCGAGCAGGCGGTGCGCTTCCGGATCGAGGACACCGGCATCGGCATCCCCGAGGACCAGCTGGCCACCCTCTTCCAGGCCTTCACCCAGGCCGACGGCTCGGCGACGCGCAAGTACGGCGGCACCGGCCTCGGCCTCGCCATCTGCCAGGAGCTCGCCACCCTGATGGGCGGCCACCTCACCGCAGACAGCACCCCCGACGAGGGCAGCACCTTCTCCGTCACCCTCCCACTGAGGACCCCACCCGAGCCCACCGCCGGTTGAGGAGCGAGCGCCAGCGAGCGTCTCGAAACCGGGTGAGCCGACAATGTCAGCGCCAGAACTCGACAAGCCGCTCAGCCAGCCCGACGCCTTGCTCATACCCAGCCCGAGCAGCCGCCGGACGCAACGAGAAGTCCATCGCGTTGGCACCGAACAGGTGCTCGGCGCTGCCCGCCGGCACGATCGTCTCGACCCTGCTCCCGCCGGCGCGAAGCTCGTCGACCTGGGCTGCCAGATGCGTGCCCCATTCGAGCGGCGACAGGGTTCGCCCGCCGAGGGGTGACAGCACCAGCACCCGTCGACTTCCGGCTGCCAGGTCGGCGTTCTCGGCGTTGGCCCGGAAGCCGCCGTCGATGAACCGGTTGTCGCCGATCCTGTACGGAAGGCGACTGGAACAGCTGGCGGCGACGGCGTCCGCAAGATCGACTCCGCTGTGGCGGTCGAACACGACCCCTTCACCACTCTGCGCGTCGAGCGCCGTGATGAGCACCCTGCGTTGCGGCCAGTCCTGACTGGGCAGCCGCGAGGCGACGGTCGAGCGCCACTGTGCCTGCCAGGTGCCGTCAGACGTGGCCTCCAGCTCGAGTGCCGCGGCGCCGAGTCTGCGCCGCAGGTCGGCCGCATCGTCCGAGGAGGCGATGATCGCGTTCATCCTCTCCAGATGGTCGGCCACCGAGCTGTTCGGAGCGCGCCCGCGACCGGCTCCGACTGGACCGGTCCGCTGGTGGGACGGAGCAGCAAGGAGGTCGGCCAGCAGGTCGGGTGGAGTCGAGCCGGCCAGCTGGGCCGCGGCAGTCGCGCCGGCCGACGTACCGATGGTCAGGTCAGCCGAAGTGACGTCCAGGCCGACATCGAACAAGCCGGCGACGACGCCGATCAACCAGGCGTTGCCTGTCGATCCGCCGCCACCCAGGACCAACGCGCGCTCGCCAATAGCAGGCGTCGTTGAGGTGGGGTGCTGAGTCGAGGAAGGTGTGGTGTCCATGGGAGTCGCCTTTCGCGAAGTGCCTGGCGGGCGCTCCCGGCGACGACTACCTGAGTCGCGGAATCGTGTGCTGCAGGGGAGCACCCAGTTCGGATACTGCGTTCATGGGTCTCACCTCCTGCCGCCGGATCACGATCACCAGAACGCTAGCACTCCCGCCGGTGCGGTCTATGTCCTCCGGTGGAAGCTGACCTTGCCGTTCGGGTGTCGGGTGGCCCGATATCGCGGGTCGTGGATGCGGCGGTGATGGTGACCGCACAGCAGTCGGCCGTGGGCAACGTCGGTGGGTCCGCCTTCTGACCAGAGGATGTCGTGGTGTGCGTGGCACATCGCCGGGGGCCGATCGCAGTCCACCGCGGTGCAGCCCTCGTCGCGGATGACCATCGCGATCCGCATCGCCTCGGTGTGGAAGCGTCGCCTGCGGCCGACGTCGAGGACCTGGGACTTGCCACCGAGGACGACGGGGATGATCCCGGCGCCGCACGCCAACCGGCGAGCCTCGGCCGCGGAGATCTGACCCCCGGTGTCGAGGGAACACACCCCCGCCGACTCGAGAGATGCCGTGAGCTGTCCCAGCGTCATCGTGACCACGATGGTGGCGGAGCACCCACCGGCCTTGGGAAGTGACTTGGCAGGGATGGCCTCCAGGAGCTGGGTGAAGGCGATGCCCTGGCGCACTGGCGTAGGTAGGTCGGCGTCGATGTCGGTCGAGGTCGACCGGACGGGAGAGGTCAGCGACTGGATGAACTTGCGCAGGACCTGTCCGTGCAGCGCCGGGATGCGGAACCTGCCGTGGCAGGTGCCCTCGTCGTCTTCGCGCATCTCCAGTGACGTACGGCGCAGCGCGGCCGCTTCTTGCGCTTCGAGTGCCCGGCCGTCGAGCTGCTCGGCGAGGTCGGGAGCGATGACCTCGAAGAGGTGGCGGCCCAGCAGATTGAGCGCGCGAGCGTCGTGGTGCGCGGCGAGATCCACGAGGTGCTGCTCGGCCCGGACCCGTTGCTCGGCGCTGACGGCGAACCGGCCGCTGCTCGGGAGCTTGTCGAGGGCTTTCAGGATGACGCGGGCCTGGGCGATGTTGGCCCGCCCGCTGGCCAGTGCTTCCGCGAGAAGTGTGTGGTGGTCGAGGGCCTTGCTGAGCTTGAGGTCGGAGCGCGCGGCGATCCGCGTCTGGCGGGTCTCGACCGCGACCCAGTCGGCGGCAGAGGCGGCGGCTTGTTCGTCCGTGGCACCGGAACGCTCGGCCTCACCGAGGACGCGCAGCCGCATCGCCGCGAGCTGGGCTTCGGCCTTGGCGAGGTCCTTCAGCGCCGCGCGTTGCTCGTCGGGACGCATGGTCCAGGTGGAGGTTTCAGCGAGCTGATCGAGGCGCGCGCAGAGGCGGCCCGCGAACTCGGCGACCGGGTGGGACCGGTCCATCAGCTGGCTGCTCATAGAACCAATTCAAGCACTGACCACTGACACAACTCGGTGAGAATCCCCTTGTTTGGTGGGGGATTCTCAAACTTCTTCAAGATTCTTTTTGAGGGTCGGCGGTCGGCTTTGCTCTTCGACTCACCTGGTTTCGAGACGCTCGCTGGCGCTCGCTCCTCAACCAGCGGCGGTCGCGCCCTAGTCGAAGGTGGAGGTTGCCGCGGTGTCGCGCTCGGTGAATGCCAACGTCACCGTTGCATCCAGGGCAGGAACGGCAGTGCTCGGGCTGCCTGTCCCACAGACGACGACAAACCGGAGCGGAGTCGGTGCAGAGGTGACTGCTCCACCGCCGATCAAGAACACCGGAGACCACGTGCTTGCGCCCTGTTGCCAGGCACCCGAGGCCAGGGTGTATCCCGCGCCCTGGATGCTGACCTCCAGGCTCGCCCGGCCACAGCTGGCCATGTTGCCCTCCACGTCGACCTTCAAGACCTCGACCTGCGTGCCGGCCGGCACGGTCACGGAGGAGTCCTTGGAGAACCTGTTCACCGTGCCGGAGTCGAACGCATGGTGAATCCCCCACGTCTTGATCTCCGCCTTGTCAGGGGCGGGACCCACCGGCCCACGGAGCCCCGTCTCGCCACGCGGGCCAGCCGGACCGCGCTGACCGCGAACGGAGCCTGAGAAGTCCTTGGCGGTCAGCGATCCGTCGCGCACATCGATGCCTCGAATGCTGTTGTTCATGATCGCGGCGCTACCGATCATCCGCCCGGCGATGGCGGCAGTGGATCCAGGGCCGACGATGACCAGGGTCGCGCTGGCGACAACGCAGATGCCCATCGCGGCGTGGGTCCTGCGTGGCTTGGGGAACTTCACGTCTACCTCTCAGATCCGGTTCGGCTGACGCCTAGTATCGGACTGAGTGGCTGCATTTCGGTTTAAAACGTCGCAAATAGGTGCGGCCTACACGCGTCCGACCGGGCGCCGGGGGGCGCCTTCGGCGCACAGCCGGAGGACGTCCATCGACTGCGGGGCCTGGGGGCGGCCGGTGAGATACCCCTGGAGTCGTACGCCGGAGGGGAGCCCGGCGGTGAACGAGCGGTCGATCTTGACCGCGGAGACCGGCAGCGTCGCGAGGTAGCGCAGGCCGGGACCGGCCGGCCAGCCAGCGGCCGCCGCCTACTCAGCGGCGGACAGGGCCTCGGTGAGCAGCGCGACCAGCGCCTCGAGCTGTACGTCGGCCGAGGACGAGATCTCCTCGTCCGAGCCGTCCAGCGCCCGGGCCGCGAGCCCCGCCTTGCTGTCGATCAGCTCCGCGATCTTGGTGTCGATGGTCTGGGCGGCGATGATCCGCCACGCCGTCACGGGCTGGTCCTGGCCGATGCGGTGGATCCGGTCGATCGCCTGCGTCTGCTCGGCGTCGGTCCAGGAGAGCTCGGCGAGCACGACGTTGGACGCGACCTGGAGGTTGAGCCCCACACCGGCGGCGCTGAGCGAGCAGACCACCACGGCGACCTCGGGGTCGTTCTGGAAGGCGTCGATGTTCTTCTCGCGTGACTTCGGCGTCTGGTCGCCGCGGATCGAGGAGTAACGGATCCCGCGCTTGGCGAAGGTCTCCTCCGCGACGTCCATCACGTCCACGTGCTTGGCGAAGAAGACCACCTTGCCGACGCTGTGGGCGAGCTGGGCCGCGTAGTCGGCGGCGAGCCCCGCCTTCGCCTGGCCGATGCGCCGCATCATGCTGAACACGTTCTCGCCGGTCTTGGTCGTGGTGGTGTCCTCGCGCTCCCACCCGGCGACCCGGCGTACGAGCTCGTGGTCGATGCCCTCGACGACGACGCCGGACGTGCGGGTCTCGAGCGCGCTCTGGTAGCGCGACACCAGACGGCGCGCCAGCTCGCGCTCGGCCTCCCGGATCGACCGCCCGACGATGTCGTCGAGCTCGACGGGCAGGTCGGCGATGCGGCGGGCGGGGATGTCGGCTGCCACGTCGACCTTGCGGCGCCGGACGATGCCGAGCTCGATCACGCTGTTGCGCGCGGCCGGGTAGAAGCCGGGGTCGGCCGGGGTCAGCCCGATCTCCTCGAGCGACTCCATCAGCGGGCCGAGCGGCTTCTTGTCATCGATCCACCCGAGGAACTGCCAGATCGCGCGGAAGTCCTCGATGTCGTTGATCAGCGGCGTCCCGGTCAGTGCCATCAGCAGCGGCCGGGCGATGCGCGCCCGGATGCGCTCGGAGAGCTGGAGGGCGTGCTGCGAGCGCTGCGAGGTCTTGTTCTTGATGAAGTGCGCCTCGTCCACGACCATGCCCCGGAACCCGAAGTCCCCGAGCCAGCCCACGTGGCGGTCGAGCACCTCGTAGTTCACGACCACGATGTCGGCGAAGCCGTCGATCGTGTGTCCGTCGCCGTGGATGACCGTGGCCGGGCGCTTCGGCGTCCACAGCCCCGCCTCGCGGGCCCAGTTGGTCTTGACGACGTTCGGGACGACGACGAGCAGCGGGTAGGCGTTGGCCGCCTCGGCGGCAAGCAGCGCCTGCGCCGTCTTGCCCAGGCCGGGCTCGTCGGCGAGCAGGAAGGTCCGGTGGCCGGCCTTGGCGGCCGCGACGACCTGGGCCTGGTGACGCATCAGCTCGAGGCCGTGCGGCGCCCGCAGGGAGGCGGGCTCGGGGAGGTCCATGCACGAGGAGGCGCCGCCGTACTCGAAGGCGCGGAACAACGGGCCGAGCAGCTCCCAGGTGGCCAGCTGGCGCGGTTGGGTCTTGGTCTTCACCGCCGCAGAGAAGTCCGGGGCCAGGAACGGGTTGGCCAGCTGGCGGGAGACGACCGACTGGGGTACGACGCGGCGGGCGGCGCTCGGGTCGGCTGCCGCCGGCTCCGGCGGAGCGAGCTCCTCGGGGGGCAGCTCCGAACCGGCCTTCTTGAGCAGCTCACGCTTGAGCGACCTGGCCGAGTCGGAGACGACGGCGTCCTCGGCGAGCAGCTCGAGCAACGAGGTGTCCCGGGCGGCGGTCTTCGCCAGGATCGTGGCCACTCCGTCGAGGCGCTTGAGCTCACCGTTGCGGTGCGCCTCGCTGCTGGTCGCGTCGGCCTTCACCCGGGCGCGTTCCTCGCGCACCAGCAGGGCGACGACCTGGAACTTCGTCCGGACCGACGACGTCACGGGCCCACGCTGGGCTGCCGTCTCGACCTCGCGCACGACGCGGGCCAGCACCGGGATGATGCCGTCGCCGTCCACCTCGCGGCGCTGGTTGCGCGGGGCAGTACGGCGAGCGCCCTGCTGGCGCGTGCCTCGTCGAGCCACAAACTCCTCCTCTGGAGCACCTGGCACGCCGCAACTCGCGGCGGTGTGGAACAGGTCCCATGGATCTACGAGAGATCGGTGTGTCGGGCCCGACGGCCCGCCAGCTGCATGGAACTCACGACCACCAGTCGATGGCCGAGTCACCAACCTCCGGAAAGTCCTGATCAGAGACTGGTCACAGAACTGGGGACCCGGTCGTCGGTGCTGGCACCAATGCTAGCGCCCCCGGGTAGGCCCGGCGACGCAAGTCGCCCAAGTTGGACGTGAGGAGTTCGCGTGCCCGCTACTGCGGGTCGCCCGGCTGACCCGTGGCTGCCTGGGCGAAGCTCGGCAGGGCCTGGACGATCTCGGGCGGCAACGTGAGGCCGTTCTCGCTCGAGGGGTCGACCGCGAGCCAGAGGTGGTCTGCGGGCCAGCTGGCGGCGAGCTCGGCCAGCGGAAGCCGGACTGCGGTCGCCGGGTCCGCCCCCACGGACCGGAGCGACTCCTCCGTGGTGAACACGGCGATGTACTGGGTGCCGTCCTGCTCGATGACCGGGAGTGCGATCTCACCCTCCGGGAGCTCCTCACCCTCGGGCGGTGTCTCCTGCGGCAGGAGGGCGATCGTGGAGGCGAGCTCGCGGAGCATCGCCTCGGCCTGGGCGGGGTCGACAGTTGTCTGGTCGTCTGCTGCGGAGGTGCTCATGATGTGTTCCTCTCCCGAGATGTGAGTGAACGATCCACCGTAACGAGAGACCCCCAGCCCGTGAAATCGAGCGTCTGGGAATGGATCGATCCCCCTCGTTGCTGAACACAACTACCGCGGCTTGTCAGCGTTGATCCGCCTGCGACGAACCATCTCGACGATCCGGACGGACCACTCCATGGCAGGCATCGACCAGCGCACCGACTACCGGGTCACCTTCCTCGTGCTCTGCGCCGGGGTCTCCTCGTTCTCGCTGCTCCAGTCCATGGTCAACCCGGTGCTGCCGACCATCGAGGCAGCCCTGAACACCGACCAGGCCACGGTCACCTGGGTGCTCACGGCCTACCTGCTCTCGGCCTCGATCTTCACCCCGATCATCGGCCGCGTCGGCGACAAGGTCGGCAAGGAGCGGATGCTGGTCGTCGCACTGAGTGCCCTGGCCGTCGGGTCGCTCCTCGCGGCGATCGCCCCGACCATCGGCGTGCTGATCGCCGCTCGGGCGATCCAGGGAGTCGGCGGCGGCGTGCTCCCCCTGACCTTCGGGATCATCCGCGACGAGTTCCCCCGCGACAAGGTGGCCGGTGCCGTCGGCACCTCG
This sequence comes from uncultured Actinomycetota bacterium, assembly GCA_963782305.1. GTDB lineage: Bacteria > Actinomycetota > Actinomycetes > Propionibacteriales > Nocardioidaceae > Marmoricola. The sequence goes on from CAWAJJ010000006.1 coordinate 293,631, forward strand.
GCCGCGCTCCTCGCCGTCGGTGGTGGCATCGGGCTCGTGGTCGCCGGCCCGATCGTCAACACCCTGAGCTACCACTGGCTGTTCTGGCTGCCGATGATCATGACGTCGCTCGCCGCCGTGGCCGCGCACTTCTTCGTGCCGGAGTCACCGGAGCGGACCCCCGGTCGGATCAACCTCGCCAGCGCGGCGCTGATGTCGACCTGGCTCGTCACCCTGCTGCTCGCCACCAGCCAGGGCCACACCTGGGGCTGGGACTCCGCGATCACGATCGGCCTGTTCGCGGCGACCGCGGTCGTCCTGCCGATCTGGGTATGGGCCGAGACACGCAGCGACACCCCGCTGATCGACATGCGGATGATGCGCATTCCCACCGTGTGGACGGTGAACCTGGTCGCCCTGCTCTTCGGCATGGGCATGTACTCGATGTTCGCGTTCCTCCCCCAGTTCCTGCAGACGCCCGACGACATCACCGGCTACGGCTTCGGCGCATCCGTCACCGAGTCCGGGCTGCTGCTCCTCCCCCAGACCGCGGCCATGTTCGTCGCCGGGCTGTTCTCGGGCCGGCTCGCTGCCCGCTTCGGCTCCAAGGCCGTGCTCGTCGTCGGTGCCGGGCTCACCTCGCTCGCCACCCTCGGGCTGGTGCTCTTCCACGACCAGGTGTGGCAGGTCCTCGCCGAGACGACGGTGCTCGGACTGGCCTTCGGCCTCGCCTTCGCCGCCATGTCCAACCTGATCGTGGACGCCGTGCCCCAGTCGCAGACCGGTGTCGCGAGTGGCATGAACGCCAACATCCGCACCGTCGGAGGCGCGTTGGGCAGTGCCGTTCTCGCGAGCGTGATCACCGCCAACGCACGCCCCGACGGGCTGCCGCTCGAGTCGGGCTACAGCCACGGGTTCACCCTCCTCGTCGTCACCTCCGGCCTGGCCGCGCTGGTCGCCGTGCTCGTCCCGGTCGTCAGGGCCCGCACCCACGTCACCGTGACGCAGGCCCGGGTAGAGGCGGAGCAAGAGGAGTACGTCGCCACGTCCTGACCCGAACCGTGCTTGGGTTGGCCTGTGCGAGAACCTGCGGAAGTCGGCGTCATCTGGGACATGGACGGGACCCTGGTCGCGTCGTCGACGGTCGTCCCGGACGCCTTCATCGAGACGGTGACCCGGCTCGGGGCGAGGCCTCCGGACCGCGACGGTGTCGTCGCGCTCTACGACCTGGGGAACCCCCGCACGATGCTCGGCCACATGCTCGACCGTGCGGGCACCGAGGCCGATGCCGATCTCTACCACCAGGTGCTGGGCGAGATGGCCGACCAGGTCGAGGTGCACGACGGCGTCCGCGAGGTGCTCGCGGCCCTGCGCGACCGCGGCGTACCGCAGGCGGTGTTCACGGGCAACAGCCACCAGGCCGCCGCGATCCTGCTCGAGCACACGGGGCTGCGGCCGTACTTCGACGCCGTCGTCGGCGGCAACCAGGTCGAGCACCCCAAGCCGGCTCCGGACGGCGTGCTCGCTGCTGCGCAGGCCCTCGGCCTCGAGCCTGCGCGATGTCTCTACGTCGGCGACTCACCCCTCGACGTCGGTGCGGCCGACGCCGCCGGCGCGGTGGCCGTGCACGCCGGCTGGGGTCACCTGTACGACGAGGCGCTCGGCCACACCACCGCAGCGACGCCCGCTGACGTGCATCGACTTCCTGGACCGGTCACAGAGCGGCTCGCGATGACTGGTCTCGAACTCGCCAGGGAGGCCTGATGCCCGCGATCAGCGGGAAGACCGTCGGGTCCACCCAGGAGGCGATCGTGGTGAATCTCGAGGGGCTGGACTGGTCGGACGTCCAGACCCTATCGTCAAGCTGACTGTTCGATCAGTCAGGGAGACGAGGGCTCGACATGCGGCGTACGCCCGCGATGGTGCTGGTCCTGCTCCTCCTGCTGCTGGGGGGCTGCTCGAACTCGGGGGACGAGAAGCCCTCGGCAAAACCCGCGGCACCACCTCCAGCAGAGCCGATGTCACTCTCGCTGCTGGTCTTCAACGTGGAGTACGGCGGCAGCACGTCGACCAACGCGGTGATGAAGGACCTCGACGCCGACGTGGTCAGCGTCCTGGAGTCCTACAACCGGCTCCCCGAGATCGCCAAGGCGACGGGCTACCCGTACTACGACGTCGGCCTGCAGATCCTGTCGAAGTACCCGATCCTCGAGCCGTCCGGGGCCGACGGCCTCTACGCCTACATCGAGGTCCGACCGGGTGAGGCTGTCGCGCTGGTCAACACCCACCTCGACTACGTGCAGGACGGCCCCAACCGGCTGGAGCGCGGCATTCCCGTCGACGACGTGCTCGCCAGCGAGAAGAAGATCCGGCTCTCGTCGGTGGACAAGCTGCTGCCCTCCGCGACCAAGCTGCTGGACCAGGGCTGGCCGGTGCTGTTCACCGGCGACCTCAACGAGCCCTCGCACCTGGACTGGACAGCCCAGACTGCGGCACAGCATGACGGCATCGGCCCGGTCGCCTGGCCGGTGAGCCAGGCACTCGTGGGGGCGGGTCTGAAGGACTCCTACCGCGAGGCGAACCCGGACGCGACCACGGTCCCGGGCAACACCTGGGGCGGCGTCGCGGGCAGCAAGGGCAGTCCGCGCCGGATCGACTTCGCCTACGTCGGCGGACCGACCGAGGTGGTGAGCAGCAAGGTCGTCGGGGAACGGGGTGGCGAGAGCGTCGACCTCGGCTACCCGAAGTGGACCTCCGACCACCGGGCCGTGCTCTCGCAGCTGACTGTCACGCCGGCCCCGATCCCGACCACGGTCGCGCTGTCGAGCCGGATGGTCACCGTCGGGGACGAGGTGACCGTGACCTACCGGATGCCGGGCAAGAACGGCACGATCGCGCTCACCGGCCCCGGAGCAGCGTCGTTCGACGCCGACGGTGGATCCGGGGCCGTGCAGGTGAGCACCGCCCAGCTGGCTCCGGGTGTGTACGACGTCGACCTGAAGAACGGCGACAGCGTGGTCGCCAGCAACCAGCTCACCGTGCGACCCAAGGCCGCGAAGGTCGAGCTGACCACCGACGCACCGACGTACACCGTCGGGCAGCCGATCACCGTGCACTGGGCCGACGGCCCGGCCAACCGGTGGGACTGGATCGGCGTCTACCAGGCCGACGCGGCCGACCCGAACAAGGACGACTTCCTTGTCTGGGGCTACACCGGCGGCCACGATGCAGGAGCACTGCCGCCGACCACCGAGGGCGACCTGGTCCTCGGCCCCGACCACCAGGGCAAGCCCTGGCCCCTCCCGCCGGGTCGTTACACCGCCCACTATCTGCTCACCGACCAGTACGTCAGCGTCGGCCAGGCCACCTTCACCGTCGAATAGGAGACACCGTGGGCGAGAACGACAGCGACGAAGACCGCAGCCTGACGCAGGTCGAGGCGGAGGCGCGCGCCGCCCTGCTCGAGGTGCGCGGCTACGACATCGAGGTCGACCTGACCGACCTGCTGACCGGCACCGACCTGCGCTGCGTCTCGACGATCACCTTCACCAGCCGCGACCCCGGAACCCCGACGTTCGTCGACTGCGCGGCGACCGTGGTCTCCGGCACGCTGAACGGCGCCGACCTGCCGCCGGCGGAGAACGGCCGCATCGCGCTGACCGGTCTCGCAGCGGAGAACACCCTGGTCGTGCAGACCGTCCAGCCACGCACAGTTGACGGCGAGGGCGTGCACAAGGCGGTCGACCCGGCCGACAAGGAGGTCTACGTCTGGACCTCCTTCGAGCCGGACGAGGCCCGGCACGTCTGGGCCTGCTTCGACCAGCCCGACCTCAAGGCCCCGCACCGGTTCACCGTCACCGCGCCCGAGGCGTGGCGAGTCGTGAGCAACTCCGGCGACCCCGGCATCGAGCAGACCGAGGCGCCCGACGGGTCGCCCGCCCGACGGTGGAGCTTCCCGGCGACGCCGCCGCTGTCGACGTACAACCCGGTCGTGCTGGCCGGCCCCTTCCACGAGATTCGGCGGGACGTCGACGGCCGCGACCTCGGCATCCTCACCCGGCGTTCGCTCTCGCGACTGCTGGAGCGCGACGCCGACGAGCTGTTCACGGTCACCGGCCAGGGGCTCGCCTTCTACGGCGAGGTCTTCGCGATGCCGTTCCCCCAGGCGAAGTACGACCAGGTGTTCCTGCCGGAGTTCGGCGGCGCGATGGAGAACTACGGCTGCGTCGCGTGGTCGGACGCGTTCCTCACCCGGGCCGACCCGACGCCTGCCGAGCGCGACCTCCTCGCCCGGGTGCTGCTGCACGAGATGGCGCACATGTGGTTCGGCAACATCGTCACGATGCGCTGGTGGGACGACCTGTGGCTCAACGAGGCGTTCGCTGAGTTCGCCTGCAACTGGGCGATGGTCCGGTCGACGCGCTACACCGACGCCTGGGCGGGGCACCTCGCGAGCGGCAAGCTGTCGGCCTACCTCGCCGACCAGGGCCCCGCGTCACACCCGATCCGGCAGCCCATCGTCGACGTCGCGGAGGCCGCCGGGAGCTTCGACGCGATCACCTACCCCAAGGGCGCCTCGACGCTGGCGCAGCTGATGCACTACATCGGCGAGCCTGTCTTCGAGGCCGGCATGGCGGCGTACTTCGCCCGCCACGCCTGGGGAAACACCACCTTGCAGGACCTCATCGACGAGCTCGCCGGGGCCAGCGGACGCGACCTCAACGCCTGGCGCACGGCGTGGCTGGAGACCGCCGGCGTCGACCTGTTCCAGCTGGAGCGCGCCGGCAGTGCCTTCGAGCTGGTCGCCACGCCGCCCGACGAGGCTGCCCCTCGCCGGCCGCACGCCCTCGACGTCGGCGCCTACCGTCGTACGCCGTCCGGGCTGGAGCGGGTCGACCAGGCCAGCGTCGAGGTCACCGGGCCGCGCACCGAGGTCGACCTGCCGCTCGACGCGGATCTCTACCTGGTCAACGACGACGACCTGACCTTCGCGCGCACCCGAGCCGACGCCGGCTCGCGGGACGCGCTCTTCGAGCTCGCACCCCTGCTGCCCACGGCGATCTCCCGCGGCGTCGCGGTCGCGACGGTGTGGGACATGCTGACGACCGGCGACGCCCGGACGGCCGAGGTCGTGAACGCACTCGCCGGCGTGCTCCGGTCCGAGACCGCCGACGCCGTCCTCGAGCCCTACCTGGCGCTCGCCCTCGCCGCCGTGGACCTCTGGTCACCTGCCGCCGAGCGCGACCTGCTCTCCGCCCTGGTGGCCGACGCCTGTCGCGAGCTGGTGGCGACACCCCACCGACGCCAGGTCGCCCTGCGCGGGCTGGCCCGCACCGCCGGCCTCGAGGAGGTGACCGAGCTCCTCGCCGCGAACGAGGACGACCTCGACCTGCAGTGGCGCCTGCTCCAGCGACAGGCAGGCCTCGGCGGCGACGTGGCCGAGGACGCCGTACGCCGGCTGGTCGACCGTGACCCCGACCCCGACTCGTGGGTGCGCGCCCTGGCCGTGCGCGCCGCCACCCCGACGGCGGCGGACAAGGAAGCGGTCTGGCAGACCCTGACGGTGGACCGCAGCGTGCCGATCTCGTCGGTCGGCCAGGTGGCGACGGCGTTCTGGACACCGAACCAGGTCGAGCTGCTGGAGCCGTACGCCGACCGCTACCTCGAGCTGGTGCCGCACCTGCACGCGGGCGGGATGATTCCGGCGATGGTGTACGCCGGCCGATTGTTCCCGCCGTTCGGCGTCGACGCGGACTTCATCGCGCGGGCCCTGCAGGCAGCGGAGTCCGCCGCCCCCGTCGTACGCAAGCGGCTGACCGAGCGTGCCGACGAGGTACGCCGGATGCTGGTGGCCCGGTCGCTCTGAGGAGAGCTACTTGACCTCGGCCCGCACCACGACGGCGAGACCGATGGCCAGCGGCACGATCAGCCAGATCACGCTGGTCACCCCGAGGTGCGCCCACTGCTGGGCCGTCACGGTCCCGTCGACGAGCGTCCCCTGGGCGAACTTGAAGTCGATCCAGGGCTGCAGGTCGCGGAACCACGCCTGCGAGCCGGCGAGGATCACGGCCAGGGTGGGCAGCAGGAACGAGTAGACGAAGTAGCCCACGATCGCGCCGGCCGAGCTCCGGATCAGCACGCCGAGCATGAAGCCCACCATCAGGCCGAGCACGTTGCCCAACAGGATCGTGGCCATGTTCGTCGCGGTCAGGTCCCAGACGGTCTCGACCCCGGCGATCCGGGTGCCGACGACATTGCCCACGGCCCCGACCACGAGGGCGAGCGGGACGGTGGCCACGGCGATGCCCACGCATGCGATCGCCTTGGCAGCGATCACCCGGCCCCGGTGCGGGACCAGCGTGAACGTGGTGAGCCCGCTGCGCTGGCTCCACTCACTGGTCACCGACAGGATCGCGATGATCGGCAGGATGACCGTCATCGGGTAGCCGACGGCGGTTGCGAACGAGCTGTACGTCAGGCCGGCGTCGGAGGAGAACGCGATCACCGCCGCAGTAGCCAGCAGCCCCAGGATGCCGATGCTCGCCAGCAGCCAGAACCCCGACCGGGTGTCGAACATCTTGCGCAGCTCGGTGGTGACGATGCGGCTCAGCGGGATGGCCCTGTGCTGGCTGGTCGCTCTGGGCCGGACGACGGAAGTCACTTCGATGGTGGTCATGCCACTGCTCCTTCGTGGTGGTCGCGTTGGGTCTCGGCGGTGAGCTCGAGGAACATCTCCTCCAGGCCGGTGCCGTCGGCGGGCCTCAGCTCGAGCAGGGGTACGCCGGCGGCGAAGGCGATCCGGCCGACCTGCGCGGCCTCGGCATGGGCGAGCAGCTGGTCCGCGCCGACGGGCGTCGAGGTGATGCCCGCATCGACCAGGGCCCGGGTGAGGACCTCTCGCTCGGGGGTCCGCAGCATCGACCCCGCAGATCGGAGGAGGTCGCTCTTCGCCCCCTGGGCGACGATGCGCCCGTTGCCGATCACGACGAGGTCGTCGGCGACCACCTCGATCTCGTGGAGCAGGTGTGAGGACAGCAGCACGGTGCCGCCGCGGTCGGCGTACTCGCGCAGCAGTCCCCGCATCCACCGGATGCCGGCCGGGTCGAGGCCGTTGGCCGGCTCGTCGAGGATCAGCACCTCCGGCTCGCCGATCAGTGCCGTGGCGATGCCGAGCCGCTGCCGCATCCCCAGCGAGTAGTCGCGTACCCGCCGGGAGGACTCCTGCGGAGTGAGGCTGACGAGATCGAGCATCTCGTCGACACGACTCTTCGGGAGGCCCATGAACTGTTGGGCGATGGTGAGGATCTCCCGGCCGGTGCGACCGGCGTGCTGGGCCGACGCGTCCAGGAGCACCCCGACCTCGAGGCCGGGGTTGGGCAGGTCGACGTACCTGCGACCGGCCACGGTGGCCGTCCCGGACGTGGCCTTCGTCAGCCCGACCAGGACGCGCATGGTGGTGGACTTCCCGGCGCCGTTCGGGCCGAGGAACCCGGTCACCCGACCGGGCAGGGCGGTGAAGCTGACGTCGTCGACGGCGGTGAAGTCGCCGTACGTCCTGGTGACGCAGTCGACGGTGATCACGACTGGGCCATCAGCTTCGCGGCGGCGGCGGGCTTGAAGCCCTTGAAGGTCAGGTAGAGGCCGAGTGAGAGCTCCCAGAAGACGATCGGAGCGGCGACGGCCCACCAGGCGGACCCGTGATGAGTGATGCCGAACATCGAGGCGAGGGTGACGGCGAACAGCAGGGGGCAGCCGATCAGGCCCATCACGGGGATCGCCTTGGGGACGAGACCGGACTTGTACAGCATCCAGCCGAGGAGAAGCCCGTTCAGCGCGGGCATCAGGTTGGGTCCGACGAGGAAGACCCAGTTGTACGCCGCGACGAGCGCGGAGCCGGTCATCACCAACGAGTCCGCTTCCGCGCCGGTGGCGCCGGGCTGCCGCAGGGTCACGACGGTCAGCAGGCTGACCACACCGATGGCCACGACCGCCGCCTCGAACATCCGCGTGGTGATGAAACCGAGGGCCATCGACTCGCTCTGCCGCTTCAGGATCGGATAGAGGGCGACCGCGCTGCCGATCGCCGTCAACGCGTTGACCAGGTCGAGGACGGTGCCCCAGACGACCTGGGTGTCGGCGCCCGAGCCGATGATGTAGTTCGCGTCGTCGATCACCGGGCTGAGGAGGAACACCGCGGGGATCGAGCTGGCGAAGGTCAGCAGGTAGAACAGGCCGCCGAAGAACGCGATCCTCCTCGCCGGGTCCATCGGCGCTCGGCCCGGTGTCAGCGGTGTCGGGGTGTCAAGAGTGGTGGTCATGTCGTTCTCCTTCTGGATTGATGGACGTCACCGAGACGAGCGGCAGCCCGGTGTCCCGCACCCGCTGCAGCAGGCCGTGCAGCGCGGCCTGGTCGACGACGGGGCCCTCGAGGAGGGTGGTGCCGTCGCTCTCACAGGTGAGCATCAGCCCGTCGAACCAGTCGGACCAACGGGCGTCGAGGTGCCCCTTGAGGCGGATCTCGTAGTGCGTGTTGCTCATGGCCTGAAGGTAGGAGCGGAGGTGGTGGCCACGGATCACCAGATGTGGTGATTGAGGTGGTGATTCAGCGTGCGCGGACAGCAGGCCGAGCTCGTCCCCACGTCGTACGGCGGCACGGCGGCTGTTCACGCCGAGCTTGGCGTAGATGCTCTTGGTGTGGGTGCGCACCGTGTTCAGCGACACCACGAGCTCGCCCGCGATCTCCGGCCCGCCGAGGTCGGTCCCGAGCAGGCGCAGCACGTCGAGCTCGCGCTGGCTCAGCGGATCCACCAGACCCTGGGGCGCAGGCGCGCTGTCCTGTCCGCCGAACGCCGCCAGGAGCCGGACGACGTACGCCGACCCGGGCGCCGCCTCCAGCAGAGCCTTCATCGGAGCGCCCTCGTCGACGAACAGCCGCACGTAGCCCTCCGGCTCGCCCACGGCCAGTGCGCGTTCGAGCGGCACCAGCGCCTCCAGCACCTCGCCACGTTGCTGGGCCACGAGCGCCTGCAGCACGAGGATCTCGATGACGCTCCCGGTCCGCTGCCCATCGGTTGCGGCCACGAGGAGACGGTCCAGCAGCGCCGCCGCCTCGACCGACGATGTTCTGGGCGAGCAGCGCTCTCGCCAGCGTGAGGTGCTCGTACTCACGCAGATAGCTGAGCTCGTCCTCGAACGACAGGCCCTGGTCACGTGCCCACCCGAGGGCGTCGTCCACCCGCCGTTGCCTGATCCACGCGCGCGCCCGGACCGCCGGGACGGGACGCACGTTCGGCGAGAAGTCCCCGACGTAGACGCGATCCGCCTCGTCGAGCAGGGCCACAGCCCCGTCGAGGTCACCCTCGGCCTCGAGGACCCGGGACATCGAGACCCGCCAGCGATAGGCGTTCTGCGGCAGCGCGAGGTGCTCCCCCAGCTCGTCGCTCTGCACCAGGAGACGCCGGGCCGCGGGCAGGTCGTTCCGCTCGCGATGCAGCACGCTCAGACCGACGAACATGTCGGCCGTCCCGCGCAGCACCGGCACGTCTTGGTCGGGCGCGAGTCGCAGCGCCCGCTCGAAGGTGCGCGTCGCGTCCCTCAGCCTGCCCTGGGCGATCTGGAGGTCGGCGAGGGCGATGGACAACCCGAGGACGTCGGCGAGGTGACCCGCGGCCCGCATGCTCTCGAGGCTGTTCTCGTAGACCTGACGCGCCGTCTCGAGGTCGCCGCCCGACCAGGACGCCAAGCCCAGCAGGGCATTCGCCGCCGCCTGCCCGAGGTGGTCGTCGTGATCGAGGAGGTCCAGCGCCCGTCGGGCGTGGGTCATCGTGGCTGCAGGATCGCCCGACACCAGCGAGAGGCCGGCACGGTGCACCGCCAGCGCAGCAGGAAGCCGGTCGAACGCCTCGTGGTCCACGACGAGCATCTGTGTCTCTGCCGTTGCCCAGTCCGGCGCCCCGTCCTCCAGCCAGCGCTCCGCATCGCGCAGGAGTCGCTCGACTCCCTCGACCCGCCCCGTGGAGAGCAGCACTCCTGCGAAGGCGTTGCTGAGCACCGGCCTCACTTTGATGACCTGGTCGGGGAGCAGCTCGAGCCAGTCGCGCACCGCCACCTCCTTCCGGTCGCGCGAGATGGCCGGCATCGCCAGCTCGACCAGCTCGGCGACCCTGTCGAAGTGGCCACCGGCGATCGCGTGCTCGATCGCCTCGGACGTCTCGCCGTGTCCGGCCCACCAGTCGGAGGCCCGTCGGTGCAGCCTCGGCACGAGGTCGGGCGACTCGTCGGCGAGCCGGGCGCGGAGGACGTCGGCGAAGAGATGGTGGTAGCGGTACCACTCACGCCGGTCGTCCAGCGGGACCACGAACAGGTTGCCCCGGTCGAGGTCCTCCAGCATCGCCCGACCGCCGCCGGGCTTGTCGGTGACGGCGTCGCACAGCGAACCGGTGAGCCGGCCGAGGAGCGAGGTCTGCAGCAGGAAGTCGCGCACGGGACCGGCCTGGCGCTGCAGGACCTCCTCGACCAGGTAGTCGACGATGTAGCGGTCGTCCCCCGTGAAGCCCGCGATGAAGCCCGCGACGTCGTGACGTCCCTGCATCGACAGCGCCGCCAGCTGCAGCGCGGCGATCCACCCCTCGGTGCGCTCCTCCAGCGCCGCCACGTCGTACGCCGTGAGCTGGAGCCCCATCACCTCGTTGAGGTACGCCGCGACCTCCTCGGGCGTGAACCGCAGCTCAGCAGCACGGAGCTCCACCAGCTCGCCTCGAGCCCGCAACCGGGCGAGCGGCACCGCAGGGTCGGCGCGGCTCGCGATCACGAGGTGCAGCCGCGCAGGCATCCGGTCGAGCAGGAACGCCATCCCCTCCTGGATCTCGCGAGCCTCGACGAGGTGGTAGTCGTCCAGCACGAGGACGATGTCGCCGCCCGTCGAACCGAGGTCGTTCAGCAAGGTCGTGAGCACGACGTCGATCGGCGGCGGCTGCGACGAGGCGAGCAGGGCCAGCTCGTTCGCGCCGACCTCGGGCACCGCCGTACGCAGGGCAGCGATCACGTAGGTCCAGAACGACACCGGCTCGTTGTCACCCCGGTCGAGGGACAGCCACGCGACCGCACTCTCGGTGCCCTTCGCCGCGAGCCAGTCGGCCAGCAGCGTCGACTTGCCGAAGCCGGCGGGCGCGGAGACGAGCATCAGCTTGGCCGCCGCGCCGGCATCGAGGCGCTCCCTCAACCGCGGCCGCTGCACCAGACCTGCACGAGGTCTGGGGAGATAGACCTTCGTCTCGAGCAGAGGAGCTGCCATGTCCGCTCAGACTAGACCTGCCAAGTCCCGCGCCTGCAGGAACAGGGGGTGTTCCACTGGAGGCCATCCCTGGAGGAGTTCGCATCGCCGATCTTTCCGTCACCCCGAGCACCAACGCCCCGGTCGAGCGGGTCACCTGGGGCTTCATCGCGATGTACGCCGCGGCGTACATCGGTGCCGTGCTGCTCTTCCTCGCGCCCCTGCTCGTCAGCCTGTCGCTCAAGATCAACTCGCTCGTCGGGATCCACCGGGCACCCACCAACCTCGCGCTCGTCGCCGGGAGCGGCGCTTTGTTGGCCCTGTTCGCCAACCCGTTCTTCGGGCGGATGAGCGACCGGACGGCCTCACCGCTGGGCATGCGCCGCCCCTGGCTGGTCATCGGCCTGCTCGGCGGCACCTGCGGGATCCTGGTGGTCGCAGTCGCACCCAACGTCGCGGTGGTCCTGGTCGGCTGGTGCGTGGCCCAGCTGTTCTTCAACGCCCTGCTGGCCGCCCTCGTCGCGGTGCTGCCGGACCAGGTGCCGGTCGCCCAACGCGGGCAGGTCGCCGGTGTGCTGGGCATCTGCCTGCCGATCGCGGCCGTGAGCGGCACCTTCGTGGTGCAGCTGTTCACCGGCAACGAGGTCGTGATGTTCCTGGCCCCTTGCGCGATCGGCGGACTCTTCATCGTGCTCTTCGCGGCCAGGCTGGACGACCGCACGCTCGCCCTGGCCGACAGGCCGACCTGGTCGCTGCGCGAGCTCGCCAGCTCGTTCTACGTGAACCCCCGGAAGAACCGCGACTTCTCCTGGGCGTTCGTCAGCCGCTTCCTGTTCGTCCTCGCCTACGCCTTCCTGACCACCTACCAGACCTACTACCTGCTGGAGAGGATCGGCACCCCGGAGGACGACGTCCCTCGGCAGGTCTTCGTCGGCACCCTCGTCATGTCGGTCGTGATCGTCACCGCCTCGCTGCTCGGCGGCGCACTCTCGGACCGGACCGGCCGTCGGAAGATCTTCGTCGGCACCGCCTCGATCGTGTTCGGCCTGGCGCTGTTCGTGATCGCCGCGGCCAACAGCTTCAACGTGTTCCTGGTCGGCATGGCCATCGGCGGGCTCGGCTTCGGGCTCTACATGGCGGTCGACCTCGCTCTCGTCGCCGACGTGCTGCCGGATGCTGGCAGCTCCGCGAAGGACCTCGGCGTGATGAACATCGCCGGGGCCCTGCCCTCCGCGATCGCGCCGGCCGTCGCGCCGGCGATCCTGGCGCTCGGCAACGGCAGCTATGCGGTGCTGTACGCCGTCGCCGGAGCCTGCGCCGTCCTCGGTGCCGCCGCCATCATGCCCGTGCGGCGCGTGCGTTAGGACCCAGCGGCCTTCTTGACCTTGTCCACGATCTTGCCCAGGGCCGCCAGCAGCGCTGCCTGGCTCATCTGCGTCGACGCACCCAGGTCGCCAGGCCTGCTCACCCCGGCGAGCACCAGCAGGCACACCAGCGCGACGGCGAGATTCTTCAGGGAGTCATGATGACCGATTTGTTCAGCTGTCCGCAGCGAGCTCAGGCACCGTTTGGTTGAGGAGCGAGCGTCTCGAAAGCAGGTGCGCCAACGGGCCGACCCGACGACCCACCCGACCCCCGCACACTCATCCACAGCGACCAGCCCAGCGCGATCATCGCCAGCCCGTTCGGGAAGGCCAGGAACCGGTAGAACGCGTCCGGCATCTGCGACAGCGCGACCGAGGCGACGCCACCCACGGCGAGCAGCGCCGAGGCCCAGCGGGCGAGCACGCGGGCTCGATAGAGCGCGATGCCGAAGAGCAGCCCACCGAGCAGGTAGCCGACGCCCTGCACCTGGATGGCCTGGTCCAGCAGCCCGATGTCACCGGTGGCGTGGCGGTTCGTGGCCTCGGCGGTGACGTCGTTGACGAAGGAGGGGTCGGTCTCGGCGATGGAGGGCAGCACGTACGCCGCGACGAAGGCCGTGCACATGATGACGAGGTAGCACATCGCGAAGAGCACGTACCCGATCAGCCCGAGGAGGCCGATCTCCCTGACCTGGCGCAGGTACATCCCGGTGATGCCGACAAGCGCAAGCACACACATCAGCACCTTCAGGGAGTCGCGGACGACCACTTCGGTCGTCTCGATCGAGCTCGCGTCGAGGTAGGGGTGGTTGATCTGGACGCCGATGAAGATCAACCCGGCGGCTACGGCCGCGAGGCCGGCCGACCGGGTGAGCGCGGCGGGAGTGATGGTCATGTCGGTTCCCGTTCTGGTCGTTCCGTGGCGGCGCCGCGGGGATGACCTGAACCTAGGAGCCGAGCGTGTCGGCCGTCGTCACCACATCATGTGATTCGGGTGGTGATCCTGCTGACCTCAACTCGTCAGAATCACGAGCTGCTGCGTCGCCCGCGTCATCGCGACGTAGCGGTCGACCGCTCCCTCGATGCCGGTGCCGAACTCGTCCGGGTCGATGAGGACGACGAGGTCGAACTCGAGCCCCTTCGACAGCTCCGGCGTCAACGAACGGACGCGCCCCGTCGCCTCGAAGGAGGCTCGGGCCGAGATCACACAGGCGATCCCCTCGTCGTGGTCAGCCAGCCAGGCTTCGAGGATCGAGTCCAGGTCAGACGCCGGTCCGCGTCGGACGGGCACACCACTGCTGCGGATCGACGTCGGCACGTTGGCGTCCGGGAGCACGGCGCGGATCACCGGCTCGGCCTCGGCCATCACCTCTTCCGGGGTCCGGTAGTTGATGCTCAGCGAGGCCAGGCTGACCTGGTCGAGCCCGACGCGCTGGAGCCGTTCCTCCCACGTCTCGGTGAAGCCGTGCCGGGCCTGGGCGCGGTCCCCGACGATCGTGAGACTCCGGGACGGACAACGGAGCAGCAGCATCTGCCACTCGGCGTCGGTCAGCTCCTGCGCCTCGTCGACGACGATGTGCGCGAACGGCCCGGCGAGCAGGTCCTGGTCGGTGTCCGGCAGAGCGGCGTCGTCGACGAGAGCGTCGCGAATCCCCTGCTGGCGAAGCTGCGCCATCATGCCGTCCTCGTCGTCGAGCTGGAGGAGCTCCTCGACGACCCGGTCCATCCGCCGTCGCTCGGCAGCGACGGCCGCGTCATGGCGCCGTCTGCGGCGTGAGGCCTCCGGGTCGCCGAGGCGTTGCCGGGCGGCGTCCAGCAGCGGCAGGTCGGCGGTGGTCCAGGCCTGGGCGTCCTGGCGTTGGAGCTTGGCGCGCTCCTCGGGGCTGAGCCACGGCGCGCACAGTCGCAGGTAGGCCGGCACCTCCCAGAGGTCGCCGACCAGGTCGGCCGCCTCGAGCAGCGGCCACGCCTTGTTGAACGCAACGGCCAGCTCGCTGCTCTGGGAGATCGCCCGGCGGACCTGCTCGACCTCGTCGTCCTCGTTCTCGCCGTCGTCCTCTCCGCCAGAGTCGACCTTGCTGGCCAGGATGGCGAGCAGCTCCTCCCAGACCTGGTCGCGCGCCTCGTTGTGGGGCACACCGGGTGGAGCCGCGTCGAACGCGTCGGCCCAGTCGGCGGTGCTCACCCAGAGGTCGGCGTACGGCGTCTCGACCTCCATGCCCTGTTTCGGCGGCTCCTCGTAGAACCTCACGGCCGGCTCGATCGCCTCGACCATCTCCGCCGACGACTTCAGCCTGGCCACCTCGGGGTCAGCCTCGGCGATCGCCGAGCCCCCCTGCGGAACCAGATCGCGCAACGTGCAGGTCTGGACGCCCTCCTCGCCGAGGCTGGGCAGCACGTCGGCGACGTACGCCAGGTAGGGCTGGTGCGGACCGACGAACAGCACCCCGCCGCGACGGTGACCGAGCCGTGGGTCGGAGTAGAGGAGGTACGCCGTGCGGTGCAGCGCGACCACGGTCTTCCCGGTTCCCGGACCGCCGTCGACGACGAGTGCGCCACGGGATCCCGCGCGGATGATGGCGTCCTGGTCGGCCTGGATGGTGCCGAGTACGTCGCGCATCCGGGCCGACCGGTTGCTGCCCAGGCTGGCGATGAACGCGGACTGGTCATCGAGCGCGGCAGCGTGCCCGGCGAACTCGTCGGTGCTGAACACCTCGTCCCAGTAGTCGCTGATCCGGCCGCGCGTCCAGCGGTAGCGGCGTCGGCTCGCGAGCCCCATCGGGTTGGCGTGCGTCGCCCCGAAGAACGGCTCCGCTGCGGGCGAGCGCCAGTCGAGCAGCAGCCGGCGACCCGTGCTGTCGGTCAGGCCGAGGCGTCCGACGTACACCGCCTCGCCGTCGTCCGCGCCGACCATGTGGCCCAGGCAGAGGTCGAGACCGAAGCGGCGCAGGGTGCGGAGCCGCGTGGTCAGCCGATGGATCTCCTCGTCCCGGTCCATCGCCTCCTGCCCGGTGCCGCCGGGCGCCTTGAGCTCGGCGTTGAGCCGGTCGGAGAGCTCGGCGATCGACTGCTCGAGGGTCTGCTCGATCGCCGCGAAGTGCAGATCGTCGGCGGCGATCAGCGCAGCGTCGGCCTTGCGGCTGAGCGTGTCGGGAAGCTCGAACGCGCTGGTGGTCAGGGGGTTCACCTCATCTGAAGAGTTCTGGCCTCGGCCGGTGAGTCTGCGCCACGACCCGGGCCTTGCCGCAAGCCCCCTGCTGCGCTATACCTTGGACATGGAGAGGCCCGCTGGGTCTCTCCATTCGCATGCTCCCCTATCGGCCTAGGTCCGCCGGCTGAATCTGACGTCTCCGTTGGGCATTCGGCTGGCATCGAAGGTGGTGTCGTGGGCGCGGTGGTGGTGCCAGGAGCAGAGGAGTACGCCGTCCTTGAGGTCGGTCCTGCCTCCGTTGACCCAGGCTCTGCCCCAGTGGTGGGCTTCGCACCAGGCGGCGGGGATGGTGCACCCCTCGGCGCGGCACTCCTTGTCGCGGATGATCATCGCCTTGCGCTGGGCCGGTTTGAAGAACCGCGAGGAGCGGCCCAGGTCGAGGACCTCGGACTTCCCACCCAGGACGGCCGGGATGATGTTCGCGGTGCACGCCAGGCGGCGTACCTCCCCGGCACTCAGCTTGTCGGCCGGGCCGAGCTCACCGGTGCCGAGCTCCTTGCGGAGCTCCTCGATCGGGATGGTGACGATCACCGTGGTCGCATCCCCACCGTGGACCGGCACCCTCTTCGGGTCCACGACCTCCAGGAGCTTGGCGAACGCCTGACCGCGCTTGCGGGCGATCGGGATCCGATCCGCCTCACCCGTCCCGTGGTGCCGGGGTGAGGTGTAGGCCTCGAGATAGGTGTTCAACCGAGTCGCGACACCGTCGGGGACGTTGATCGTGATCCTGGTGGTGCCATCACCCATCCGCTTGCTGACCAGGCTGGTCTTGCGCTCCGCCCGCGCCTCTTCGGCTGCGAGCTGTTCGGCGTCGTGCTGGTCGGCGATCTCGGGTGCCACCACCTCGAGGATCCGACGACCCAGCCACTTGAGCTCCCGTGGCCCGAAGTGCGCGGCCTGCTCCACCAGGTGGGCCTCGGCCTTCGCGAGGATCTCCGCGCCGACCTTCTCCGCCGGCAGCTCATCGAGCGCATGGGTGATCACCTGCGCCTGCGCGAGGTTCACCTCACCCCGACCCAGACCGTCAGCGACCTGGCTCCAGCGACGCTCCAGTGCCAGAGCCAGAGCCAGGTCGCGCCGGTTCGACCCGGCATCGGTGCGGGTGTGGTGAGTCACCAGCGCGGCCACGTCCCGCGCACCCTCATCCAGGGCAACGTCATCAGCGACAGCCATCACCCGCAGCTTCAAAGCGGAGACCTGCGCCTCGACCCGGGTCAGCTCCAAAAGACGCCGCCTTCTTGTCAGCCGGCGACATGAAGACGGCCTCGACATCAAGGGTCTGCTTGAGCGCAGACCCGATCGAGGCCACACAGGACAGCACCGGGTGCACGTGATCGAACGTCGAACTCACCCCGGGCACCTCCCGCAACCGAACACGGACCAACGAAACAGGTGTCGACGCAGCTGCCTACGAGAGCGGCGGACCTGACCGTCGGGGCTGAGCGGTCATGTCGCTGATCGAACTTGTGTTCGATTCTACAGGCGATAGACCGGGAACGTCAACACCCCAGACAACAGAAATCTCCGCGTTCCCAGTGAAGCCCCGGAAGTCGCCGAGGTTGTCCAGCCCACCGGGGCGACACCTGTTGACCTGCGCCTTCCCCGGTGAAACTCTGTCGACCGTCCCGAGTCTCGGGCCATGGAGAAGGGACCTCCCTTGCGCAGAGCCGTACTCGCCCTCGTGACCTCAGCAGCACTGGTCCTGGCGCCGACCACCGCAGCGGTCAGCGCCGAGAGCGCGGCACCGAGCCCCGGCGCTCCCGGCATCGGCGACGCCTACTACCCACTCGACGGCAACGGTGGGTACGACGTCGCGCACTACGGCATCAACGTCGCCTACAACCCGACCACCCATGCGCTCCGCGCGACCACGACCGTGCAGGCCAAGGCACTCAAGTCGCTGTCGCGGTTCCACCTCGACCTGGTCGGCCTCACGATCGACTCGCTGAAGGTCAACGGCGCCGCCGCAGCGTGGAAGCGCACGTCGCACGAGCTCGTGGTCACGCCGTCGAAGCCGCTCGCCCAGGGGGCGAAGTTCACCGTCACGATGAGCTACCACGGCGTGCCGACCCTGCTCGACGAGGCCGCCCTGGGCGAGTCCGGCTGGTTCCCGACGGCCGACGGCGCCGTGGTGGCGGGACAGCCACACATCGCGGCCACCTGGTTCCCGGCCAACGACCACCCGCTCGACAAGGCGGCGTACACCATCGCGATCACCGTTCCCAACGGCGTCGAGGCCGTGTCCAACGGCTACCTGGCGAGCAAGAAGACCAGCGGCGGACAGACGACGTGGACCTGGAACGAGACCGCGCCGATGGCGTCCTACCTCGCCACGGCGACCACGGGTCAGTTCGACCTGCGCTCCTACAAGAAGGCGGGGATCAGCTACGTCGACGCGATCGACCCGACTCTCTTCGCGAAGCCGAAGCCGCGCACCGGCGGGCAGTTCGCCATCTCCGGCGCGAGCGAGAGCGGGTACAACCGGCTGACGCGCACCATCGCCGTACCCGCCAGCGGCGGCCGGCTGACCTTCCACGTGCAGCGCAAGACCGAGGAGAACTACGACTTCTTCGCGGTCGAGGCGCGACCGGCCGGCACCAACGCGTGGACCACGCTGCCTGACCTCAACGGGCACAGCTCGAAGGACCCCGGCTTCGGCTGCCCCTACTGGCTCTCGATCCACCCGTTCCTCGCCCACTACCTGACCGAGGACGGCCCGGACGGCTGCACGTCGAAGGGCAGCACCGGCGCCTGGAACGCCGCTTCCGGCGAGAGCGACGGTTACGAGACCTGGTCGGTCGACCTCTCGGCGTACGCCGGCAAGCAGGTCCAGGTGGCGCTGAGCTCGATCACCGACGACACCTACACCCTCGCCGGCGTGTGGGTCGACGACATCGTCGGCCCCGGGGGCGTCGGCTCCACGTCGTTCGAGAAGGACGGCAACGCGCTGGACGGCTGGAGCGTCACGGGCGCGCCCGCCGGCAGCCCCGGCAACGACGTCGACTGGACCGTGGCCGCCTCCGACAGCCGTCCGAGCATCGGCCAGATCGCGCAGGCCTCCCTCGACAAGCAGCCTGAGATCCTGAAGTTCCTCGCCGGGGTGCTGGGCCCGTACCCGTTCAAGCAGGCGGGCGGCATCGTCGACGACGACCCGGGCATCGGCTTCGCCCTGGAGAACCAGACCCGGCCGATCTACAGCAAGGACTTCTTCACGACCGACGACGAGAGCAACGACTCGGTCGTCGTCCACGAGCTGGCGCACCAGTGGACCGGCGACAACCTCGCGCTGGGCCGCTGGCAGGACATCTGGCTCAACGAGGGCTTCGCCACCTACACGGAGTGGCTCTGGTCCGAGAAGCAGGGACGCGGCACCGCGCAGGAGATCTTCGACTCCGTCGCATCGGCCCCGGCCGACGACCCGTTCTGGGCGCTGAAGATCGGCGACCCCGGTCCCGACAACATCTTCGAAGGAGCGGTCTACGACCGCGGCGCGCTGACCCTGCACGCACTGCGCCTGAAGATCGGCGACGCCACGTTCTTCCGCCTGCTGAAGCGGTGGACCTCGACGTACGCCGGCGGCAACGTGACCACGCCCCGGTTCGTCGCGATGGCCGAGAGCGTCTCGGGCCAGAAGCTGGGCAGCTTCTTCAAGACCTGGCTGTTCACCCCGTCCAAGCCGCGTGGCTTGCCCGAGGAGGCGCAGAAGCTCAGCAAGTCCTCATCGGCAGTGGCGGCAGAGAAGCGCAAGCCCCTGCGTCGCTGAGGAATCGCCTCACGCCTGGGTGGCGTCGTGAACCACGATCGCGATCTGCACGCGGTTGCTGACGTCGAGCTTGGTGAACAGGCGGGACACATGCGCCTTGACCGTCGCCTCGCTCATGAAGAGCGACTTGGCCGTCTCGGCGTTGGAGGCTCCGGCTCCGATGGCGGCTGCTACCTCGCGTTCGCGATCGGTGAGCGCGGCAAGTCGCGCTGCTGCGTCGCGACGGCGTTCGGACGCCTTGGTGTCACCGAAGTGGGAGAGCAGCGTGCGGGTCACCGACGGGGAGATGATCGCGTCGCCCGACGCGACGACGCGGACTGCGTTGATGATCTCGGCGGGCGGGGTGTCCTTGACCAGGAACCCGCTCGCGCCGACGCGCAACGCCGCCATCACCTGCTCGTCAGCCTGGAAGGTGGTCAGCACGATCACCTGTGGCGGTGAGTCGAGGGTGCGCACCGCAGCGGTGGCAGTGATGCCGTCCATCACGGCCATCCGGATGTCCATCAGTACGACGTCAGGGCGGTGCTCGCGTACGGCCGCCACGGCGCGGGTCCCGTCGTCCGCTTCACCGACCACCTCGAGGTCGTCGGCCGAGGACAGGATCAGCCGCAGGCCGGCGCGCACCAGCGCGTCGTCGTCGACGAGCAGCACTCTTATCGCTGCCACAGCAGCTCAGCCTCCACCACGAAGTCGCCGGATCCGTCTGGGCCGTGAACCAGGGTGCCGCCGGCCAGGGTGACGCGTTCCTGCAGCCCCAAGAGGCCGGCTCCCGATCCTGGCAGCACGGGTCCCGTCGGGGCATGGACCTGCTGCCGGTTGCGGACACTGACCGTGAAGGCCGCGCCTGGGCTCACCGGTGACCCGCACCGATCGTTGGTGAACCCTGCGCGTGCTTGGCGATGTTGGTCAGCGCTTCCTGAACGATCCGGTAGGCGTCACGGCCGAGCGTGGTTGGTACGACGTCCGCCTGGTCCACGTGCATCTCGAATTCGATGGTCGCCCCGGCCTGCCGGTTCTCCTCGACCAGACGCCCGATGTCCAACAGCGTCGGCTGCGGTGCCTGCGACGGCCGTCGCTCCTGGCTCCTCCCGCAGCACGCCGATCACGTCGCGCAGCTCCTCGAGCGCCTGCCGTGCCGTCGTACGCAGTAGCTCGGCGGTCTCCCGCACCTTCTCCGGTGGCAGGTCGGGCCGCACTTCGAGCCCGCCGGCGTGCAGCGCCAGCAGCGAGATCCGGTGGGCGAGTACGTCGTGCATCTCGCGGGCGATCCGCGTGCGCTCCGCCGTACGCGCCTGGTCCTCGTGGAGACGCTGGTCGGCCTCGGCGCGCAAGGCCCGCTCACGCAGGGAGAGGAGCAGCTGGCGTCGGGCACGCACGAACATGCCCCACGCCGTGGCCGCGAGCGCGAGCGGCGTGATCACCAGGACGACCGAGACCGGGCCGGTCGTCGGACTGTAGGCAGCGAAGACCAACGCACACGGGATGAACAGGGCCGCAACCAGGAGCGCCGGCCGCGTGGGGCGGTGCACCGCGAGAGAGAACAACGCCAGCAGACCGGGCGCCGTGGCCGAGATCGAGACCGTCCCCAGAAGAATGCAGATCAGCGCGATGGCCAACGGCCAGCGCTGTCGCCACCACAGCAGAACGCACGCGGTTCCCCCAGCCAGCAGGTCGACCACCACCTGCGTGGTCGATAGCGGATGTGAGCTGCTGCCCAGCGTCGGGCTCAGGAACAGTGCACCCAAGACGCCGGCGACAAGACACACCGCGGCATTGATGAGGGCCGGGCGCGACGTGAACACCACTCCACAGTAGGGCTCCCTCCGCTTCTGGAGACCCCGACGAAGGTCGAGGGACAGCACGACGAAAGGCGGCCCTGTCCTGGCCTGATGGGCGATGCGGTGACCCTCTGACCACAGCCACGGTGGGGATCACCTCAACCAAGGAGTCGTCATGACCCAGGCCCGCGAACGACAGATGGCATCGCCACTCAGCACCACGGACACCACCCGGCGCAGTCCAGCGCTCTGGCAGGTGAACCTGCTCCGCGTCGGCTACCTCGTCATGGTGGTGGGCCTCGTGGTGGTCAAGTGGCCCGTGCTGTTCGACCACGAACCCTGGAGTCTCGCCGAAGGCACCGTCGAGTGCCTGCTCGTTGCCCTGTCGCTCCTGGCGCTGCTCGGCCTGCGCTATCCCCGTGAGGTTGCTGCCGATCCTGTTGTTCGAGGTCACCTGGAAGTTGATCTGGCTGGGCGTAGTCGCCCTTCCGCTGTGGTCCGACGGCAACCTGGAGGGCGCCTTCCGCACGCAGGCCGGTGCGATCCTCTGGGTCGCGATCATCATCGTCGTCATCCCGTGGGGCTACGCCGTCCGCACGTACGCCGCGGCGCCGGGCGAGCCGTGGCGCCGGAACCGGTCCTGACCTACTGCACGTTCCCCGCACCAGGGGTGTACGACGCCGCGATGACGGCGTCGGTGATCAGGGTCTGGGACTTCAGTACGCCGCTGTAGTCGGCCATCGCCGCGTTCACGGTGAGGGTGGTCGCCCGCAAGGTCAGCTCCCCGTCGCTCTCCAGGCTGAGCGGCCCCGGCGTCTCGGTGCCCCAGGTCGCACCGGTCCAGATCGGCATGCTCGACGTTGCCCTGCTCGAACTCGACCCAGATCGTGGAGCCCACGGCCGGCATCCGCAGCAGCGACTGGGGCACCGGTGGGATCGAGGCCTCCGCCCAGGCCGCCGTCACCCCCGCGGACGGCACGTCGACCTGCAACCTCCCCTGAGAAGTCGGGTCGAGGTTGTTGACGACGGTGGCGCGGTACTTGCCGAAGAGCTCGGTCATGGGGTCCTCCACGTGGTGGCTGATAGGGGTCGGGACGAGCGGGTTGGTCGAGGGGGCTCGCTGGCTGGTGATGACGGTCTTGCGGAACTGCGCGCCGTCGTCGATCGACACCGGGGTCTCGAGCACCTGGCCGAGTACGGCGATCCACGCCACCCACACGCCAGGGCGGGTGGGGTCCTTCGCGAAGTCGGAGCTCTTCACCTGCACCGGGATCGTGGTGTCGTCCACGGTCCCGGTCGGCAGCACCGAGCTCGAGCCCTCGATCGTGGTCGTCGCTGGGTCGTCGACGGTCTCCAGCGACTCGGAGAAGAAGAACGAGCCGGTCGAGGTATGGGTCGCGTTCTTGGCGGCCGCCCTGATCGCCGCCTCCACCCCGGTGTCCCCGTGACCGGCGAACTTCGCGACCGCGCGGGTGACGAAGTCGGTGCGCACCGGCGGCCACGTGGTGACCTTGTTGACGTCCTTGGTGAAGTTCACGGCCCAGGTCCGCACCAGCCGGTGCTCGAAGGTCGTGCCGGTGTGCCGGAACATCGCCACCCGTAGCGGGGCGTAGATGGTCAGCTCCGGGCCGAACAGCTGGCCGAGCATCACCATGAACGACGCGTCCCGACCGACGTCGCACCCGTAGAGAACGACCGTCGTCGCCTTCGTGACCGCCGGCGCGCCCAGCACAGCGGGATAGCCGTCGGTCCCGGCCTTGGTCAGCGCTGACTTGAGGGTGTCCGTCGTGATCAGCCCGCCCTCGTCGTCGCGGTGCGCGGCGCTGATCGGGAACTGCAGCGAGGAGAACCCGGTGGCGTGGCTGACCAGGTTGATGACCGAGAAGACGTTTCCTGCAGACGCGCGAGTACGCAGGTCGGTGAAGACCTCCTCGAGCGTGCGGGCCGACGCACCGCTCGGCGTGACGACTGTCGACCCGGTGCGAGCGGAGAAGTAGCCCTTGGCCTCGGTGAAGTAGCCGGCGCCACCCGGGTCGGAGTCCATCAGGTAGGTGATCTCGGCCATCAGCTGCCCCGCACGTCCATGGCCACGTCGAAGGCCAGTCCGCTCGCGCCCTCGCCACGGCCCGTCGTGACCGAGCGTGCGGCCCAGACGTGGCGGCCGCCGTCGGCCGAGCGGGCGAGGAACCAGCGCCGGCGTACGGTCACCCCGGCCGGGCCGACCTCCTCCTCGCGCAGCGGTTTGCCGCGCAGCTCACGCAGCACGCTGGACCGCGGGTCGGAGACCACGAGCACGCCCCAGGTGTCCGGTCGCGGCAGCACGGCCTCGACCAGGGCGACGGCCCGGTGCTGCTGGTCGACGTGCACGAGGTCGGCCCGGTCCTCGTCGAGGTGCACCGGGACGAACGGGATCCAGTGCTCGGGCACGTCGGTCATCAGCCGGTAGAGCAGCTCGGCGTCGTTGGGCAGCTCCGGCGGCGCGAGGGCGGAGGCGGTGTACTCCGCGACCACGTCGTGGGTGGTGCCGGCCTCGTCGGTGACGATGCTCTCCACGCCCCAGACCAGGTTGGCGTTCTCGTCGCGGACCAGCCGCACCTCCTCGACGACCCGGCCGGCCATCCGGGCGACGGTCACGGACGGCACCAGCAGATGGGGAGGTACGCCGGACGGCGCGCGACGGCGTGAACATCGACCAGTTCGGGTCGCTCGCCACCCCGATCAGCTCGTGCTCGCCGAAGGTGTCGCGGATGACGATCTCCGGCACCGTCGCGATCGTGCCGTGGTCGACCGGCACCGGGAACGTGAACCAGTCGTTGCCGTAGGTCGAGCTGAACTCGACGAGCGCCAGCCGCGCCAGGTCGTGGGTCGCCGCATCGATCCGGTGCAGGGCGAGGCGGGCGTCCTCGAACTCCCAGTAGCGGTCGTTCGGCATGCCCGGGAACTGCAGCCGGGTCGGGATCCGGCGCAGCCACGGCAACGAGTCAGCGTCCTCGAGCCGCAGGTCCGCGGCCTTGTCGGTGAGGTCGAGGTCGGCGACGTCGACCACCTCGCGGGTGTGCGCGGGAGCAGACGCCACGGCGCTCGCCGCCGGAGCCGAGCTCGAAGCGCCGCTCCAGACGCTCGGGGATCCAGGAGGCCGGGCCGGTGCCGAAGCGTGGTCGCGCACCAGGTCGCGTGCTCCTCGAGCGCCGGCACGGTCCGCGGCGACCCGCTGGGTCGTCGTACCGAGCACGGTCGCCAGCTCGGCGTCGGTCCCGCCCGCGCTGACGGCGGCGGCCACCGCCAGCCCGTCCGGGTACGCCGCGACGGCTCGCCGGCAGCAGCCGTGGGGCACTGGCCGGAGCGGTCAGCGGGAAGGTGCCGCGCAGGTCGGCCAGCGTGGTGCCGGGCAGCGCGGCGGCCAGCCGTCGACCGGCGTCCACCCGGTCGCGCAGGCTGGTGACCGGCCCGGACGACTCCCCCGCGACGACCGCCTCCAGCACCTGGCGGTCCGGGTCGTAGGGCAGCATCTCCTCGGCGCCGGCAGGACGCCAGCCGTCGAGCGGGTCGCTGCGGATCCGCAGGGAGGCCTGCACCGGGCTGCCGGTGTCCTCCCCGGCCAGCTCGCCGAACTGCCGCTGCCGGGCCAGCCCCCACAGCGGGTCGTGCACCGGCGCGGCGAGGCCCTGCCCGGGGTCGCCCTCGCGGGTGATCGGCTCGACGCGGTGGAGCGCGTAGATCCTGCTCACGGCTGCCCCTTGGCCAGGTAGCGCACCGGGAAGTCGACCGCCTGCGCGACCAGGTCCCGCCAGTCCGCGACCTCGTCGTCGAACTCCGAGATGTAGATCGCCGGCAGCACCGCCGGCACCCGCCGGCTCGCGTCGAGGTCGACCAGCCGGCACCTGGCCAGCTCCATCGCCTCGTCGATCACCGAGAACAGCGACTCCTGCGTCCACGGAGCCGCGAGGTCTCCCGGCACCGCGAGCAGGATGGTGTTGGGCGCGCGGGAGTCCGGCGAGGAGAGGTTGGCGGCGACGGCGCCGGCACCGCCCTGGTCGGGCACCACCTCGACCCAGGCGTCGACCTCGACCCCCACGGCGGACGCCGCGCCGGCCGGGAGCTCCTCGTCGTGTACGACGACGAAGCTCACCACCGGCTGCCGGCCGATCGGTCCGGGGAAGGCCTTGCCGACCCAGCGGCGCGCTGCGGCCACCGCGTCGGCCGGAGCGCCGGCGTCGACCGCGCCGGCGACGGACGGGCGTCTGCCCGGCCACGAGCACCGGCTCCGGCGTACCCCTGAGGTCGGCGTGCGAGCAGCGCCTCGTCGAGCGCGCGCGCCGGATCGCTGACCCGGCCGGTGTCCTGGACCCACCCGGCGAGGTCGCCGCGCGCGAGGCCGAGCTCCTTCTGGTCCGCAGCCCACGGTCCACCGTCGGCCACGGCGACCTTCCCGGTCACCACGCAGTCGCCGCCGAACAGCGCGCGGGCCGCTGTCGGGGCGTCGCTCGCGGCCCGGGCCTCGGCCACCCGGCGGCCGAGCACCGCCTTCGCGTCGGCCTGGGAGGTCCGCGGGTCGATGCCCCACTCGACGAGCTCGTCGAGGTCGAGAGGGCGTGGTTGTCGGGGTCGTCGGCATGGACCTTCGTGGCCAGCGCCTCCACCTGCGTGCGTACGACGGCCAGCGCGCCCCCGTCGTCGGGGGCCGCGCCAGCCGGGGCGTCCTCGCCGCGCGGACGCAGGCTCGCCGCCGAGAGCGGTCGCCGTCCGGCCAGCGCCTGGTGCCAGCGGGCGGCGTGCTCGAGCAGGTCGACCAGGTCCTCGTCGGCGACCGGGTCGAGGCCGATCGAGGCGCCGTCGGGTCGGCCGGTCTCCGCGCGGACCCGGGCGAGCAGCAGCCGGGAAGGGCGAGGCCGATCCGGTCGAGGCGGCGTCGGCGGCGAGGTCGAGAGCGGTCAGTCCGAGACCGGCCGAGCGCGGTCGGCGCCGAGCTCGGTCCCCTCGCCGTCGAGAAGGCGGACGTCGATGCCGGTCAGCGGCCCGAGCCGGCGCGCCACGAACGCGTCGGCCTCGGGGGCGAGCTCGGCGCGAGGGCTGGTCGCGGCGTACCCCGCCGGCCGGTCGTCACCGCCGAAGACCGCGAGCAGCCGCTGGTCGATGCCCCTGCCCACCGCGCGGTGTGGCGGCCACGTCGAAGGCGTCGGGTGGCACGGCCGCCCGGCCGATCATGTCGGTGGCGGCCTGCGCCCGAGCGAAGTTGGAGCCGGCCAGCTGCTGCACCGACTCGGCCAGCCCGAGGTCGGTCAGCCCGTCGAGCGCGCCGATCAGGGCCACCACGGCGGCGGTGATCGCGGTCCGGCAGGAGCCGGCGTCGAGTCCAGAAGGCTTGTCGGTCATCACCGCGTCGACCACCGACCCGAGGTGCTCCATCGCGTCCTGGGCGACCCGCCAGCCGTCGACCACCTGCCGCTCGCTCGGCAGCCCGGCGTCCTCGGCCGACTCGACCGTCAGCGGGAAGCGCCGCCGCAGCTCGAAGACCGCCCAGTCGACCTCCGTGCCCGCACCCGAGGCGTCGTGCAGGGCCCGCTCGAGCTGGTAGCCGAGCAGCGCGCCCGAGCTGCTGGCCGTTGCGCATGCCGTCGGCCAGGGCGAGCGCCTGGCGCAGCCGCTCCGAGCGCAGGTCGACCGCGAACGGCGACTCGGCGTCGCCGGCAGGTCCGCCGTGGGCGATCCACGCCGCGCGCAGGACCCCGGCGACGTCGGCGTGCTGGAGCGACGGGTGCGACCACGAAGCCGTGGTTGGCCGCGTCGGTCACCGTGCCGTCCGGGCAGGTCGTCGCGATCCACCACCGGGCAGGTCGCGGCGCTGGACCCGCTCGACGAGACCCCAGGCCCCGAGCTGCAGCCCGGTCGGGCGGGCCTGGCGCAGCTGGTCGAGCCGCTTGGTGGCCAGCGACGTCACCCAGGCGTCGTAGCGGTGCGACGCGCAGTCCAGCACCTCGCCGGCCAGCCGCGCCGCGCCGCTCGGACGGGATGGCCGCCAGGTCGGCGTGCGCGCCGCGGTAGGTCTGGAAGGCCTCGACGTGGTGGTACTCGCGCGAAGTCGGTCGACCGGTGGGTCCTGCGCGATCAGCTCGCCGATCCGGTCGCTCACGCTGACCTCGACACCGGCCTCGTCGACGCGTTCGGATCGCGAGCTTCTCGGCCAGCGTCGGGGCCGACCTGCATGGTCACCTCCGGGCTGGCGCTGACCGCGACCTCGGACAGCTCGCGTGAGCTGGAACGCCGGCGTCACTGCGGCCGCGAAGCCGACCAGCTCGGCGTCGGCGATCGGCGTGAGCAGCTCGTCGGCGACGTTGGAGGTGACCTGCAGTGCGGCGTTGCGCAGCAGCAGCCCGAGGATGCTGGTGGCCTCCTTGGGGTTCGGCGCGATCAGCAGGAAGTCGAGGTCGTCGTCGTTCGACATCGGCAGCCACAGGTCGACGGCGTCCTTGGTGAACAGCTGCGAGACGACGGTCGGCAGCACCTCGCCCGAGGCCGAGCTCCGCCACGAGCCGGCGCTCCCGGACGCCGGGGTCGCTCTCGTCCTCGGCGAGGCCGAGGGAGGCTGCCCAGGGTCGGGTCGAGCTCGCGTTCGCCGTACGCACGCGGACCGCGGCTGGACACCGGCTCGTGGCCGTACGCCGCGACGCCCGACGGTGCCTGCCCGAGGCCGGAGAGCCACAGCGGCCGCAGCTGCGGAAGGTGCTCGACCAGCCAGCGGGTGAACGCGTCGTCGTCGTGGGCCGGACTCGCCTGCCGCGGCTGCACGGGGAGTACGCCGTAGGGCTGGCGGCCGAGCCGCAGCGCCGGCAGCGGGCCGCCGCCGCGCAGCCAGGTCGTCACGTGGGACGTGCACCTGCGGCAGCAGCCGCGAGCGGGAAGCCCGGCTGGGCCTGGGTGCGGAGGTACGGCCCCCACGTCGCCTCGAACAGCGCCCGCGCCATCACCCCGGACTCGGCGGAGTCGGCGTCGGTCGCGCCGACCAGCCCGGCCAGGTGCTCGGTGTCCAGGCCGAGGGCGCGGGCCAGCACCGCGGCGTTGGAGGAGTCGCCCGGGACCGGGCGGCTCGCCGGGTCGAGGCGGGCCGGGTCGGGCCGGTCCGACCAGCCGCTCGTCGAGTCGGCGAGGTTGTTGGTCGGGGTGCCCGGCGGCGACGAAACCGGCGCCGTGGGTGACCCGGTGGCGGTCGAGCAGGTCCTCGACGAGCGCGCCCGCGTCGTCCGGCGCCAGCGAGACGCAGACCCCGGCGACGGTGACCTCGTCGACCACGCGGGTGTTCGGCGGGCAGCGGCACCTCGACGGCCATCCCGGCCTCGACGGCCGCGTCGAAGTCCGAGAGCCAGCGGGCGTCCTCGCCGAGCACCACGACGTCGTCGCCGAACTGCGTCGGGTCGGCCGGGGTGTTCGTCGTGGGCGGGAGTCCTGACCCGGAGAGGTCGACGCCGACCTGCAGCGAGTCGGCCACCGGGCTGCCCGGGCGTGATCGTCGCGGCGCCGTTGACCGTCGTACGCACCAGGAAGAGGTCGGGCAGGGCGCGGGCCACCGCGGCTCGCGAGGTGCCGGTCGGTCGCAGCGTGACGTCGGGGAAGGTCGGCGGGCTGGCGGCGTCGGTCGGCTGCAGCCGCTCGCGCACCCACAGCGCCCGGTAGGGCCCCAGCCGCGCGCTCAGCACCGACCAGGCCTCGGCCTCCGCCGTCCCCGCGCGTACGGCGGTCCAGTACGTCGCGACCCTGGCCGGCCTCCTCCTGGCTGAGGTCCGGCTCGTGGTCGTCGACGTGCAGGTCGTCGGGGAAGATCCGCACCTTGCAGCACGGGTGCGTCCACCGGGCCGGCGAAGCGGGTCTCCAGCCGCACCGGGAGGAGCGCGATCGGCAGGCTCTGGTCGACCCCGGCGAGGACGGTCCCGCCCGCCGCACCGGGGAGCACGCCGAGCTCGTCGATCAGGTCGCTCAGCCCGCCGTGCACCCGGTCGCGCAGCTCGCCCACCCGACCCATCGCGCGTCTCGTGCCGCTCCCCGGCCTTGCGCCGTCGCTCGCTCGCCTTCTCGATCGCGGCGTCGTCACCGACCCGCAGCGCCTCGGCAAGCCCGGCGTCGGCCTCGGCCAGCTGCCCACCGCGCCTTCGCCGGCCCGCTCCTCGGCCTCGAGGTGCTCGGCGCGGCCGGTGGCGAGGCGCGCGCGGAGGCGCTCGACGTCGTCCACGGGGCTCATGGCGCCTCCTCGGGAGGCAGCAGCCGGGTGGCCGGGATCCCTCGCCGGAACGGGAACTGCAGCGTGATCCAGGCCTGGGTGGAGGCGGACTGGCCCCACCGGTAGCGCGGCGAGGTGCTCAGGTCGATGCCCTTCTCGAGGTCGAGCGCGCTGCTGGACTCGG
Organism: uncultured Actinomycetota bacterium; assembly: GCA_963782305.1. Taxonomy (GTDB): domain Bacteria; phylum Actinomycetota; class Actinomycetes; order Propionibacteriales; family Nocardioidaceae; genus Marmoricola. The sequence goes on from CAWAJJ010000006.1 coordinate 323,391, forward strand.
TGAGGAAGCCCGTCGGCACCTGGACGTGCTCCCAGCTGGCGTCGTTCCAGGACTCCGGCGTCGCCGGGCCGGGGTTCGCGGCGTCGGGCTCGTCGAGGCCGAAGCGCGGCTCGGTGAAGTGCTCGGCGAAGAAGAACCACCAGTGGTCGTCGGGGTCGTTGCTGCGCTCGGCGTCGCGGACCTTCTTCGCGGTCAGCCCGGTGAACCCGACGAGCAGCACGTCCGGCTCGAGCAGCCCGACGAAGTCCGGCTGGAGCGTCTCCCCCGGCACCCGGACGCCGTCGTCGAGCTTGGTCTTCGCCGCGAACACGATCAGCCCCGGGTAGCGCTGCACCAGCTCGCCCTTGACGACCAGCACCAGCGGGTCCTCGGGCTCGCCGGCTGCCCCTGCCGCCCGGGTCAGGCCGGCCAGCGAGCTCGTGGCTCGGTGCAGCTCCTGGGCGAGGTCGAACTGGTCCTCGCGCTTCGCGGTCGCGAGGTGGGTCCAGAACTGTCGCGCATAGGTGCCGCGCTGGTCGGTCGGGTACTCCCGCCACAGCAGCTCGCGCGCGAGCTCGTGGTTCATCCCGACCAGGAACGACATCAGGAACTCGAGGTTGGCCGCGACCAGCGTCGTGGTGTCGGCGGGCAGCTGGTCGAGGCCGGGCAGCAGCCAGTCGTGGGAGATCGCGGAGAGCTGGAGGTACGTCGGCTCCGACAGGTCGGGCGCGGCCATGATGTCGTCGAGCACCTTCTCCTGCCCGTCCACGCAGGGCGGAGATGCGGCTGTTCACCGCGCGCTTGATCGTCAGCGACGGCTCGAGCGCGGCGAGCAACGGGCCTTTGAGTGACTCCAGGCCACCGGCCAGCACCCGTCCCGGTCGGGCGGCGGCGTCCCCCGGCCGCACCACCAGGCCGGCCAGCTCGGCGATGACCGCACCCAGCTCGCTGCGGACGCCACCGACCCGTGCAGGGGGTACGGCGAAGTCGACGACCGGCTCCTGCGGCGCGACGAACGTCCCCTCGACGAGCTGGTCGAAGACCGACTTCTCGATCGTCACCGCGCCCTTGCCCGTGCGCGCCGACTCGTTGAGGCGCACGGTGTCGAGGACGACGTGGTCGCCCACGTGGGTGACCAGGTCGGGCTCCTCGCGGACCGTGTCGAGCACGTCGCTGCGCGTGAGGACGGAGAGCTCGAGGGCGTTGCCGCGGCGTACGAGCAGCGCTCGGCGAGGAGTGCGCCCCGGCCGGGCTCTGGGCATGGAACCCCTCGAGGGCGAGACCGAGCCGCGGCGAGACCCGGCCCGGGCGCGGCCGAGGGCGTGGCGGTGCGGGCGGCGCCGGCGTCACGACCTGCGTCAGGGTGGCCGTCGGCAGCAGCCCGATGGCCGACATCGCGACGTTCACGTCGACCGGGTCGGCGGTCGACGTGGGCGGTGACCTCCTCGCGCGTGGGCAGCGTGAACGTCTCCAGCGTGCTGACCGCGTCGAGCCGCGTGGCCGCCTCCGCGGGCGTCAGCGCCGAGACGTCCTCGTCGACGAGCCGCCCGAGGACCTCCTTGGTCGACGGTCTCGCCCCACACCCGGCTCGGCGGGTCGAGTGCCTCCAGCGAGTCCAGCGGGCACCCGCTGGAGCAGGGCTTCGGGCAGGCCGGAGCGCGCCGGTGACGGCCTGCACGCCGACCCCGTCCTGCCAGCTCGTGGCGTGGGCGAGCGCCCCACGCGCCCGGGCGAAGCGGCGCAGCTCGACCGAGACGACGGCGGGCGGCAGCGGCGAGTCCCGGAGGCGACCGACCACGGTCTCCCCCGGCGCGACGAGCACCTTGGCGTGGACGGGCGACGTGCTGGTGAGCAGGGCGCCGGCGTCCATCTGCGTGAGCCAGCGGTCGTAGAGCCGCCTGGTCGCGCCGAGGGAGTACTCCCCCCGCCGCCGCAGCCGGTTGGCCTCGAGCACGTCACCGACCTGGCGCCACGCCTCCTGCATGTAGTGCTCCTGGTTGCGGCGTACGACCTCCGCGCCCAGCCCCGCCGCCACGCGGTGGCGCGGGTCGAGGTTGACGTCGTCGAGCCAGGGCGGGACCACCCCGCCGCCCAGGTTGGCCGCCCGCGCGTCGGCGCCGACGGGCAGCTGGCCGTAGACGGGCGGGCCGACCCGGGGCGGGCTGTCGCCGAGCAGGGAGATGTCGTAGTCGGCGTCGGTGAGCCGGGAGCGCAGCGCCGTCAGGTAGTCCGGCGCGACCAGGTCGGCGACGGGCTCGGTGTGCTCGTCGGGCGGCCGCAGCGCGACGTGCAGCTCGAGGTCGAGCGGCCCCGGACCGCGGCAGGTTGCTCAGCGGGTGGTCGAGGCGGAGCCGGCGACGGCCGAGCCCGGGCGGAAGGGGTACGCCGTGCAGCCGGCGTACGAGCGACTCGAAGTCACCCGACGGGCCGGTCGAGAAGCGGAACCAGTGGTAGACCGGCAGCTCGATGTCACCGGCGTCCGGCTTCCAGCCCGGGCTGGCGGCGGTGCGCAGCGGGTCGTCGGCGGCGACGTCGACGCCGAGCCCGGCGAGCCGGCCCGACTCGAAGGTCGGCACGACGCACGCGAGGTAGCTGGGCCTGCGGAGCGAGCCGCCGCGGGGAGACGATGCGCGACAGCGAGCGCGCGGGGTCGTCGGGCACGGTGTCGGTGCCGAGCAGCTGCGCGTGGGCCCACAGCCAGGCACCCGTCGGGTCCGGGCGCTGGTCGCCGGGCACGGTGACCTTGGTGCCCAGCGGCGTGACCACGAGCGGGTCGGGGAGGTCGCTCTCGTCGATGACGACGAGCATCAGCCACGGGTGCACGTGGCCGCCGGCTCCGGGCCGGCTGAACAGCCACGGCAGGTCAGGGGCGTCGAACTCGACGAGCGCGAGGTAGTTCGGCTCGGCGTTGTGCACCCCCGACCGCGGGAAGCTGCGGATCACCTGCGCCGGCGGGATCCCGATCACGTCCGCCGGCGTCATCATCGCGACCTGGCGCTCGATGTCGGCCTGGCCGGCGACGTGCACGGTGATCGCGGCAGTGCCCTCGGGGTTGGGGGTGAAGCCGCGGCGGACCACCGAGGAGAAGGTGTACGTCGCCAGGCTCATCGACCCAGCCCCTCGAGCTCGTAGTCGGCCAGGGCCACCGTGTCGACGCTGCGCACCGCCGAGGCGGCGAACGCCCGGTCGAGACCGAGGCCGAGACCCTCGGCGAGGGCACCGGTGGCAGCGTCGGCCACGGCGTACTGCGTCGGGTTGACCTTGAGGTCCTGCAGCGGGTTCGTGACGACGGCCCGGCCGCCGTTCGATCGCCCGGCGGCGCCGAGCACGCTCCAGCCGATCAGCGCCTCGTCGATCCCCCGGAAGTGGCGCGAGCCGGCGGGCGGCCGCTGGTCCTGGGTGCTCTCCTCGTAGCCGACCTCGGCCACGAGCGGGTCGACCAGCGGGGCCCAGCCGGTGCCCGCGACGGTGAAGCCCGCGCGGTGCGCCACGAAGGCCGGCTTGGACAGCTTCTCCTCGTCGGTCAGGTCGAAGAACTGCGCCGAGGCGAACAGCTCGTCGGAGGCCTCCGGCGTCGCGAGGGCGGCGGTGACGGTGACCTCGACCGGCCCGGCGTCGGCGACCGAGGCGTTGCCGAAGTGCGCGAGCGGGACGCCCAGGGGCGCGACGGTCTGGGTGAGGCGCAGCTTGCCCAGCGGGTGCAGGGCGGTCGCGCCGTCGCGCAACGTGACGATGCCGCCGTCCTGTGCCGGGATCACGTGCGCCCAGACCGGGTCCTGGTCGAGCGCCCGTCGTACCTCCCCGGCGACGAGCACCGACGGCGGCGCCTCCTGGTCCGACTCGCCCCAGCTGAGCTCGAGGGTGCCGGAGACGGAGAAGAACAGGAAGCCGATCTCGGCGTGGGCGCGCGCGTGCCAGCGGCCGGGGCCCTCCAGCAGCACGTCGAGCTTGGCGCTGAGGATGTCCGAGCCCTCGAAGCTCAGCCGGAAGCTGCCGTGCATCTGGGCCGTGAAGGCCAGCTTCGGCTGGGTCCGGATCAGGACGTCCAGCGACAGCCCACCGCGTACGCCGATCGGCCCGAGGTCCGCGATGACGGCCAGCCCGCCACCGAACTGGACGGTGCTCGGGGTGAGGGCGAAGTACGCCTCCGCGCGGATGGACAGGATCGGCGACGGCGAGATGGAGATGGCCAGTCGTCGTACGTCGCCCAGGCCGGCAGGCACCGGGAACCCGGGGAAGAACCCGCCCGCGGTGAACAGGAAGCCGGACGGCCCGGCGCGCAGGGCCAGGTCGCCGCTGAGGTCGAAGGTCGCGATCCGCGAGTTGGCCAGGGAGGCGTCGAAGCTGACGTCGCCGGTGGAGGCGTTGATGACGCCCGCGAAGTCGGCGCGCAGGTCGATGATCGGCAGGTCGGGCGTGGGCAGTCCGATCCGCAGCGAGCCGATGATCGCGATCACGACCGGGTCGGGGAAGGTGAAGACCACCCCGACGCTGACGGTCACGAACGAGACCGGACGTCCCCAGCCCAGCTTGAGCATCGGGCCGATCACGACCTGGTCGGCGCGCGCAGGGAACACCTGCTTGACCGCCGCGATCACCTCGACCGCCCGCGCCGCGAGGTCGTGCGGGAACATCACGTCGCTCATCCGGCCCGACCGGACCGTCGCCGTCAGCGCGTCGGTGTCCATCGTCCGGTTGATGCCGAAGATGCCGCCGACCGCGTTCAGCGTCAGGCCCAGGAAGATCTCGATGGCCGGGCTGAACTCGACCGACATCACCACGACGAAGGAGAGCCGGCCCTCGACGGACTCGATGACGCCGACCGCGCGGATGGTCAGCTCGACCGCCCCGAGCTTGAGCGCGAGCTCGAGCGCCCCGGAGACGCCGTGCTCCTCGATGCGCAGGAAGCCGCCGCCGCTCACCACGCCGGCGTCGATGCTGACGCCGATGCCGGTGGGCGGGTTGAGCTCCGGGCTGCCGAGGTGGAGCAGGCCGAGGTTGCCGTCGCCGTGCTCGCGGATCTCGACGGGCTGGCGCAGGCCGAGCCCCTCCACGGTGGCGGTGAGTACGCCGAGGTCGACGGTGATGGTGCCCGCGGCGACGAGCGTGAAGCCGCCCGGAGGACGTGGTGATCTCGGTGCTCAGGCCCGCGCACCAGCAGTCCCGGGCAGGCGCAGGGTGTCGGGCCACGTGGTCTTCAGCCCGACGCCGCCCTCGGCGTGCAGCCCGTCGCCGTCGGCGACCAGGACGAGCTTGCCGCGCAGCCGGACGCCGTCCCTGGGCAGCAGCAGCGCGAGGATCGGCCCGGCGACGTCGCCGGGCACGCTGACCTCGAACGTCTCCAGCCCGGCCCGCAGCGACCACCCACTGGTGGACACCTTCGGGTCGAGCACCGGGCCGGACAGCTCGAGCCGCAGGCCGCCGGGCTGGCCGAAGGTGAAGCCCTTCGTGAGCGAGGACGCGAGGCTCAGCGTCGGGCGAGCCGTCGGCGATCGCGACGACCTCGCCCCATCCGGTGACCGCGACGCCGAAGGGCTTCTCGAACGGGTCGAGGTGGACGGTCATCAGCGACGACGAGCTGGAGCGGGGCGGCCACCGCCTCCGTCCTGAGTACGACGGCGGCGAAGCCCGGAGGGTCGCCGTTGCCCGGGTCGTGCCCCAGCGCCTCGAGGGTGAAGACGTGCGGCACGTCGTAGGTGTCGGCCGCCAGCCGCAGCGTGATCCGCTGCAGCACCACGTCGGCCTCGGGCACCTTCGCCTTGACCTCGGCGGAGACCTGGTCGAGCTCGGACGACCGGGATGGTGACGCACCGACGTGGTGCGCGGACCGGTGAGGATCCCGCTGATGGTGATGTCGAGGTGCCGCCGCAGCGACTGGAAGCGCCGCCAGACGTAGCCGGTGGGTGAGTCCAGCACGTCGGAGATCACCGAGAACACCGGCACCTCGGGCCCGACGAGGTGCAGCGCCTTGGCGAACGACCAGCCGGCCGGCGCCCTCATCCGCAGTGTCTCCTCGACGGCCTGGGCGAGCAGCGTCTCGATGACCGAGCCGGCATCGGGCAGTCCCGGAATGTCGACGTCGGGCACCACGGCGGCGTCGCCCAGCCGGCTCGCGACCCCGAACAGCTCCTTCATCGGTGCGATCAGCTCGAGCAGGTCGGGCTTGGGGCGGCCGAGCTCCGTCACGAGTGCGGGCACGGCGTCCTGGAGGTCCTTCACGTCCGCGGTGCGCGAGGCGACGTACGCCGCCACCGACTCGAGGTCAGCGCCCTCCAGGCCCAGGTCGGCCAGCGTCCGTCGTACGACGTCGGGCGCGGTGAGCTGCGCGACGAGCTCGTCGAGGACGCGGGTGAGGAAGGCGGCGATCGCACCGTCGAGCGGCGTGGACGCGGCGTCGTCAGCCATCGCGCGTCACCGCCGCACGCCTCGCTGTGCGATCAGGACCATCGAGTTCCTCGTGCTCCGACGAGCGAGGAACACGTTCCGGGACGCCCGTCCCCCGCCTTTCGAACCTAGTGCTGTCCGGCGCGAAGGGCGAGAGCTGGGAGAGACCAGATCCGGAGCCGGGCACGACGATTTCCGTCATACCACTACAAGCAGACCCAGCCACCGCCGGTCGAGCCTGTCGAAACCCACCCCCCGACCACATCAGGAGCGTCGAGTAGACATAAGACCGTGACACCAGATTTCAGCCGCGTGGAATCCACCGACGTCCTGCTCGCCCTGACCGAGTACGACGAGCTCGGCAGCGAGGAGTTCCTCGACGTCTACGGCTTCAAGCCGGCTCGCAACTATCTCCTTGTCCATGAGGGCAGGACGTATGACTCCAAAGCCATCCTCGGCGTCGCCTACGGCTACGCCACCGGCACGGCAGCCAAGAGTGACGAGTTCTCCGGCGACATCGAAGGTGCCGTGAAGTGGCTCGAGGCTTTGGGCTTCGAGATCGAGGCCACCATCCCGACCGAGCCGCGCGACGCCTCGGAGGTCGGCTCCTCGGCCGCTCGCACAGCCTGGGCCGAAGCCGCCCGCCCCGTACTCCTGGAAGCCGCCGGCCGCTATCGCGGCAAGGTGACCTACAAGCAGCTGGCCGATGCGGTCCAGGAGGCCACCGGCATCACCACCACGCAGCTGATGCACACGTGGATCGGCGACGTCCTCGACCGCGTCACCGACGACTGCCAGTCCCGCGGCGAACCCCTGCTCTCCTCGCTCTGCGTCAGCAGCCAGGGCAGCGTGGGCCAGGGGTACGCCGACGCGGTCGAGCGCGCCCGAGGAGAGCGCCCATTGGACCCCGACGACCACGCCGCGACCGAGCGCCTCGAGTGCTACCGCCACTGGCAGGCGGACGGCCTCCCCCGAGACGGCGGAACCCCCCTACGCACCGCCCACTTCACCCTGGCCAAGAAGGCCCCCAGCAAGGCCGCACCGCGGACGCCCGCTCCACGCAAGGCAACAACCCGCAGGGCCACGCCCGCAGCCGAGAAGCCAGCGGAGAAGCCGATCCAGCTGTGCCCGACCTGCTTCACCCAGGTCCCCGCGTCAGGCATCTGCGACTACTGCGACTGACCCCGAGCTGGTCGAGCAGCGAGCGGAGCGAGCGATCAGTCGAGACCGCGCAACCACCGCCGGCTGAGCCTGTCGAAACCCCGCACATACAGGGCCCTCCCTCCCAGGAGGGAGACCAGCGACCCCAGGCCGAGACCCTGGGCAGAAGCCGAGGAGGGCACTCCGCCACGACAGTGGGTGCACGCCCATCCCAGCCGACAGCCTCATGGAAGGCCCCCCATGTCCCACCACCGTTCGCTGCTCCGCACCTCGAAGCGTGCGACAGCCCTGGCGCTCGGATCCCTCGTGGCCGGTCTTGCGTTGACGGCCCCGCCCGCCTCCGCCGTTGCCCCGACCCCGGCACGCGCGACAACCACGCACGACCTCCAGCAGGCGCTGGACCAGCTCGTCGAGGACGGTGCCCCTGGTGCGCTGCTCTACTCCTACGACCGGGGCCGGGTGACCGCCCTGCAGAGCGGGCTGGCCGACCTCGAGACCACGACGCCGATGACTCCGCAGGCGAGGTACCGCATCGGCAGCCAGACCAAGACCTACGTCTCGACCGCGGTTCTTCAGCTCGTGGCGCGGCACCGTGTCCACCTGAGCGACCCCGTGAGCCGGTTCCTCCCCCGTCTCGTCAAGGGTCAGCCGCGCATCACCCTCCGCCAGCTGCTCAACCACACCAGCGGCCTCTACGAGTTCAACGACGACCCCCGCGTGCTGGCGCCCTACCTCGACGGCGACCTGGGACACGTCTGGACGCCGCGACAGCTCGTGCGCATCGCCCTGAGCCACGGCTCGGTCGCGAAGCCGGGCGTCCGTTACCACTACGCGAACACGAACTACCTCATGGCGGGGCTCGTGGTGGAGGCTGTGACCGGTCGCCCCCTCGGCGACGTCCTGCGGCACCGCGTGTTCTCGAAGGCCCACCTCGCCGCCACCACGTTCAACACCTCGCGGACCCTGCCCGCGCCGGCGGCCCACGGGTACTTCGAGTTCTCCGACGACCAGCCCACCGACATCACCTCGCTCTATCCCTATCCGTGGGCGTCCGGGGCCATGGTGTCGACGGCACCCGAGGTCGCCCGCTTCTACCGCACCCTCCTCTCCGGGCGGTTGCTGCCGCGGCGACTGATGCGAGCCATGAAGACCACCGTCGACGCGTCCGGCGAGGAGGACCCGGGCACGGCGTACGGACTGGGCCTCGAGAGCTTCCGCACAGGTTGTGGCACGGCCTGGGGCCACGGCGGCAACTTCCCCGGCTACATCACCTACGTCTACTCCTCGCCCCGCGGCGGCCGTCAGACCGTCCTGATGGTCAACGAGGACCCCATGTCGTTGTCCCCCGCGGTCGGGGCTGTCTTCATGAAGCTGCTGGACGACGCGTACTGCGCAGGCCACAGGGCAAAGAGCGCACACTGAGCCGGCGCTGAGGAGTCCCAACACCTACACGTTCCCCGCACGCGAGCCGGCGCCCGAGGGCACCGGCTCGCGTGGTCATCCGGGATCAGCGGGTCCGCAGACCGAACCCGTAGCGGTACTCGCCCCTCCAAGGGGTCCGGGCCGCCGGCAACCGCTACGCCCAACCCAACACAGCCGCTGCCGTGCAGGTCGTCCCGCTAGCTCGGTGACCACGCGGAGGTGCCTGGCGCCGTCGCTCTGGCTAGGTCGCGGGTGGCTTCCGGAGAACGAGTCGTCTGTCGCGTGCGGATCGGAAGCAGGAGCCGACCTTAGCCCAGGTCGGGGTGTGGAGCTCACCGGGCGTCCTACGGCTGCCAGGTTGTCGAACGGCGAGCAGCGTCGAATATGGCCTCAACGGTCGGCTCGGCGTGAATGGGGCCAAGGCGCCCGAGCCATTGTGCGATCTGCCTTCGAGGTACGACGTGGACTCCTGTGCAGGGGCCTTCTTCACCACGATGTCATTGGCGTTCACGGTGACGATCACACCCTCCACATGGACGGGAAAGCCGCAGACCGCTGTCAGGAGCTTCGCGGCTCGTGCCGCTTCGTGAAGGCTGTTCCGGAGGTAGGGCTGCCTGTGTCCGTCGACCATGAACGTGTTTCCGCCGACCCAGATCCTGGCGCCCGGGTGATGCTTGGTGTTGAGAGTGAAGACCCCGCCTGGCCCCATGACCAAGTGGTCGATGTCCGAGCCACGGTCGCCGACTGGGATGGCGTGCAAGAACCTCCAGCGCGGATCCTTCTTGGCGAATTTCGCGAGTCGTGCAGCTACGCGCTCTTCCCCGTCGGCACCAATGCGCCAAGCTCGTTCGTCCGTATGTACGCCAAGCGCGCGAGCAAGAAGCGATCTGACCGGCGCGGCATCACGAGCGGCGAGCGCCTGTTCACGCGCTTCGGCGCCCGGTGCGTTGGTGGAGAGATCCAACCAAGGGCGCATCATCTGCTTGTCGCCAGTCGGCGCATCCGCGAGCGCTGACCTACCTCCGTAGGAGACAGGCAACGCCCGCTGGCCAGGGGCCGCCTCTTGAGTTGTGGCCGACGCGCTTGCCTGTGTGGCGCGGATGTCGTTCTCACCGTTGTGAGCCGGCGTCGCGGCGGCGCGACGGTTGTCCACGGGTCTATTGGATTTCCAGACCACCACCGCTTCAGCCAACGCCTCGGCGTCCTGCGGACGCTCCGGGTGCCCTTCGTCAGCAATCAGGTCCCACCATCCGACTTTGACGTCGTCACTCCGGTTGACGTAGAGCCGGTCGTGGCCGAATCGACGCCACCTCTGCACAGTGACAACCCGCTCCCCCATGCGATGAGTATGAAATCAACGAAAGCTACTTAAGCGCGTTTTGCCGGAATTCGCGCAAGCGCCCCACAGGACGGTGGAGCTTGGCTCGTTGGTGGACTTTGTGTTCGACCAGAGTCGCCATGACGCCTTGCCCTTGTTCGGCGCGCTGGCCGATGTCCCACTGCGGGTCCACGCGTCGTACCAGCGCGAGGAAATCCTGGCGGCGATTGACTTCGCAACACTCCAACGCAAGCCAGTCAGGATGATGCAGGGGTGGCGTACTCCCCGTCCCAGAACGTCGATGCGTTCTTCGTGACGCTCAAGAAGTCCGAGGCGGACTACTCGCAGACCACGATGTACCGCGATTACCCAGTGAGTCCCACGCGCTTTCACTGGGAGTCGCACAACGCGACTTCGATCGATTCCGCGACTGGTCAGCGCCATCTAAACGGCACCAGCACGGTGATGCTGTTCTGCCGCGTCCAACCACGCGGAGAGTACGACACCGCCCCTACGTCCTTGGGCCGGCTTACTACGACAGCCATGTCGGCGAGCGCCCGATCGCCATCACCTGGGAGCTCGAGCACGCGATGCCAACGGAGGTTTTCGAAGCAGGCACCGTCGTTGAATCATGAGGTCGCCGCCCGTCCCCCGACTGCGCGTTCTGTGAGGACTGGCCTCGCATCACCCCTCGAGGTCAGCATTACGCGCCCTAACCCGGGGGCATCCACACGTCCGGTCCAGACCAGCCGGTTCAAATGTCAGGACAAACTCGCCCCATCGGGAAGAAGGCGTCAAAGTTGCGCGAACTCGCACACTTGGCCCCAGTCCCACTCACCCCTTGGATGCCACATGAAGCTCCGCGCCGTACTTATCTCACTCGTCGTTGCCTTTGCTGGCTTAGCTGGCCCGGGCGTCCTGTTCGCCGGTCCGGCCGACGCGGCAACCGCCAGCCACTCGGCTGCAGCGAAGCACAAGCACCACAAGAAGAAGCACCACAAGAAGAAGAAGAAGCACCACAAGAAGAGCACGCACAGCCGCTGTGACTCGAACTACTCCGGCGCCTGCGTTCCTATCGCCAGCGATGTGGACTGCGCCGGCGGTAGCGGCAACGGGCCCAAGTACGTCGCGGGGCCTGTCTACGTTGTGGGTTCGGACATCTACGACCTGGACCGCGACGGGGACGGTGTTGGCTGCGACTGAGCAGTAGAACTCACATCAAGACAACGGCGAGGCGTCCGTCCCCGTGGGGGCGGGCGCCTTGTCGTCGGATCACCGGCTTAGGGAGCCCTCCAGCATCGCCGCAGGGCTGGGTTCCGGTTCGAGCGCTCGTCGGCTCGAGCGCATCGACGATCCGCTGCGGCTGCCAGCTGAACGCAAACTCCCGAACCCACATCTGTGGGCTCGGGAGTTGGTGATGTCTAAAACATCCGATTTGTAGCGGGGGCAGTGTTCTGCCTCAGGACATCGGAATGGGGTGTCTCACGACATCGGAATAGGTATGTCTCGGGTCATCGGCATGGCGTGCCGGGCAGGGGTCCGCCAGCGCGACAAGGCTGGGCGATGTCGAAACGTCGTCTTGTCATCACCGCCGTCGTGGCCGGCCAGTCCCAGTCCGAGGTCGCCCGCACCTACGGCGTCTCCCAGGGGTGGATCAGTCGCCTCATGGCCCGCTATCGCGACGAGGGCGAGGCCGCATTCACCCCCCGCTCACGCGCCCCGAAGACCAGCCCAGCTGCCACGGCACCGGAGACCGTCGAGCTCGTCTTACGGCTACGCAAGCACCTCGACGAGTCCGGCCTCGATGCCGGCGCGGACACCCTGGACTGGCACCTCCAACACCACCACCAGATCACCCTGGCCCGGGCCACGATCAACCGGATCCTGGTCCGCGCCGGACAGGTGAGCCCGGACCCATCCAAGCGACCCAAGTCCTCCTACATCCGCTTCCAAGCCGAGCAACCCAACGAGACCTGGCAATCCGACTTCACCCACTACCGGCTCACCCGCCCCGACGGCCAGCCCGGCGCGGACGTGGAGATCATCAGCTGGCTCGACGACCACTCCCGCTACGCCCTGCACGTCTCCGCACACCGGGCGATCACCACCACGATCGTGCTCGCCACCTTCAAAGAAACCGCAGGTCAACACGGCATCCCCGCCTCCACCCTGACCGACAACGGAATGGTCTACACCGTCCGCCTGGCCGGCATCGGACGCCAAGGAGGCCGCAACGGGTTCGAACAACAGCTCCGCACCTGGAACGTGGTCCAGAAGAACTCCAAGCCCCACCACCCCACCACCTGCGGCAAGGTCGAGAGGTTCCAGCAAACGATGAAGAAGTGGCTCCGTGCACAACCCATCCAGCCGTCCACGATCGCCGAGCTCCAAGCCCTGATCGAGGTGTTCGTCGATGAGTACAACCACCGCCGACCGCACCGCTCCCTACCCCAGCGGGCTACCCCCGCCACCGCCTTCCACACCCGCCCGAAAGCCGCCCCCGGCACCGAGCGAGACAGCGACACCCACGACCGCGTGCGCCACGACAAGATCAACAAAGCCGGCACCGTGACCCTGCGCGTCGCCGGCCAACTGCGCCACATCGGGATCGGCCGAACCTACGCCGGGACCTACGTCATCCTGCTCGTCCAAGACCTGCACGTCAGGGTCGTCCACGCCGCCACCGGCGAGCTCCTCCGCGAACTCACCATCGACCCACGCCGCGACTACCAACCCACCGGCAGACCACCCGGACCCACCAAAAAGAACTAGCCCGGACCTACATTTCGTAGGTCCGGGCCATTCCGATGTCCTGAGACATCACATTTGTAGCGGGGGCAGGATTTGAACCTGCGACCTCTGGGTTATGAGCCCAGCGAGCTACCGAGCTGCTCCACCCCGCGTCGGTGACCACAGGTTACGTGACGGCTCGCAGCTACTCCAAATCGGTGGTGACGAAGTCGGCGACGACGCGGCCGAGCTGCTGGCCGGCGTCCTCCTGGAGGAAGTGGCCGGCGCCGGCGATCACCGGGTGGGTGAGGCCCTTCGTGCCCGGGATCAGCTTGCGGAGGACCGGGGCCATCGCGCCGGTGATCGGGTCACCGTCGCTGAAGGCGACCAGGAACGGCTTCTCCCACTGGCCCAGCACCTCCCACGCCGCGCGGTTGGCCTCCGTCGCCGGGTCGTCGGTACGGGTCGGGACCAGGGTCGGCATCACCCGCGGCCCCGCCTTGAAGGACTCGTCGGGGAAAGGTGCGTCGTACGCCTCCCGGTCGGCGTCGGCGAGGCCACGCAGGCAGCCGGCCGCGACGAGGCGGCCGACGTCCAGCTCCGTAGCGCTCTCCACGGCCTTGCGGAACTGCCACCAGATCTCCGGCATGTCGAAGTCGCCGGTCGGCAGGCCGGTGTTGGCCGCGACCGCGCGGGCGAACCGGTCGGGGTGCTCCGCGACCATCCGCAGGCCGATCAGGCCGCCCCAGTCCTGGCCGACCAGCGTCACGTCCTGCAGGTCGAGAACGTCGAAGACGAGCGAACGCACCCATTCCACGTGCCGGGCGAACGTGTGGTCCGAGGCAAGCGCCGGCTTGTCCGAGCGGCCGAACCCGACCAGGTCCACGGCGATCGAGCGGAGGCCGGCGCCAGTGAGCACGTCGATCACGTCGCGGTAGAGGTAGGACCAGGTCGGCTCCCCGTGCAGCAGGAGTACGACGGGGCCGTCGGTCGGGCCGACATCGACGTACGCGATCCGCAGTGAGCCGCCGTCACCGTCAGGGATCTCGGCGTACCGCGGCTCGTGGTCGAACCCCACGATCCCCTCGAAGCGCTGGTCCGGAGTGCGAACGATGTCCATCCCGGCAGTGTGGCAGGCGCTCCCCGGGGGTACGACGAACCCGTGGCCGACTCGACTGAATCCCTCGCCCCGCACGTCCTCGTCCTCTTCGGAGCGACCGGTGACCTCGCCAAGCGCAAGCTCTTCCCCGGGCTCTACCACCTCGCCGCGGCGGGGCGCCTGCCCGAGGAGTACGCCGTGATCGGCAGCGGCCGCCACTCCCCCGGCAACGACGACGAGTTCCGCGACCAGGTCCGCGAGGCGCTCGAGGACATCGACGACCTCGACCAGGACGTGCTCGACGACCTCCTGAGGCGGACGTCCTTCCAGACCTCCAGCGCCGACGACGGGTCCGACCTCGCCGAGAAGGTGCGCGAGACCGAGAAGGAGCTCGGCGACGACGCCAAGCGGCTCGTCTACCTCTCCGTCCCGCCCGCGGCGATGGAGGACATGGTCGCGATGCTGGGCCGCGAGAAGCTCACCGAGCGCGCGCGGCTGGTGCTCGAGAAGCCGTTCGGCCTCGACCTGGAGAGCGCCAAGAGCCTGGACGCGTCCCTGAAGGACGTCGTCGACGAGGACCAGGTCTTCCGCATCGACCATTTCCTCGGCAAGGAGGCGGTGCAGAACATCCTCGCGCTCCGCTTCGCCAACGGCCTGTTCGATCCCGCCTGGAACCGCGAGAGCATCGAGTCGGTGCAGATCGACGTACCCGAGGACCTCGGCATGGAGGGTCGCGGCAGCTTCTACGAGTCGACCGGCTGCCTGCGCGACATGATCTCCACCCACCTGTGCCAGCTGCTCGGCTTCGTGGCGCTCGAGGACCCCGGCTCCTTCGACGAGAAAGCCGTCCGCGACGCGAAGTCCGCGGTCTTCCAGGACCTCAAGCCGCTCGACCCCGACAAGGTCGTCTTCGGCCAGTACGACGGCTACCGCGACGAGGACGACGTGGACGACGACTCCGAGGTGGAGACCTTCGTCGCGATCGAGGCGTACGTCGACAACGACCGCTGGCGTGACGTCCCGTTCTACCTGCGCACCGGCAAGAAGCTGGCCGAGTCCAACCGGGTGATCACGCTGCGCTTCAAGACCTCCGCCTCGACGATGTTCGACGACGAGCGCGGCAGCAACGAGCTCGTCCTCGACCTGAGCGACGACCCGAAGATCTACGTCGACCTGCGCGCCAAGCGGCCGGGGCCTGACCTCGACCTGATCGAGGCGACGATGAAGCTCGACATCGCCGACGACGCTCCGGACGACGAGCCGCTGGAGGCCTACGAGCGGCTCCTGCTCGACGTGCTCCGCGGCGACCAGACGCTGTTCACCCGCGCCGACGAGGTGGAGCGCCTCTGGGAGGTGTGCCAGCCCGTCCTCGACGCGCCGCCGAAGCCGCAGTCCTACGAGCCCGGGTCGTGGGGTCCCGACGCGGCGCTGGAGCTGCCGGTCGGGGGCTGGCACCTGCATGACTGAACAAGGGGTTGACGGCTTCCTGCCGATCGCGCAGCACGGGCTGATCGGCGACCTCCGCAGCTGCGCGCTCGTCGGCACGGACGGCACCATCGACTGGTTCTGCGCGCCGCGCTTCGACTCCCCCAGCGTCTTCGGCAGCATCCTCGACCCCGAGCAAGGCGGCCACTGGCGCCTCGAGCCGCTCGACGAGGACGTCCGGACGAGCCAGTTCTACTTCCCCGACTCCAACATCCTCGTCACCCGGTTCATGACCGAGCGCGGCGTCGCCGAGGTGCACGACTTCATGCCGATCCTGAAGGCCAACGACCCCGACCACCGGCAGCGCATCGTCCGCCGGGTCACCGCCGTACGCGGGCAGACCGACCTGCGGATGGACCTCGCCGCCCGACCCGACTACGGCCGGGTGCACCCCGAGACGCAGGAGGTCGAGCACGGCGTGCTCATCACCGGCGGCGACCTGCGTCTCGGCCTGACCGCGTCCCACGAGCTCGACCTCAGCGACGGCTCCATCACGGCGAAGATGTCGCTGGACGAGGGCGAGGAGGCGCTGTTCGTGCTCGAGGTCCTCGACGAGGGCGAGGACCTGATCTCCGCGCCACGACGGCGAGACGGACCACCTGTTCGCGCAGACCGCGCGGTACTGGCGCAGCTGGATCGACCAGTCGACGTACAAGGGACGCTGGCGCGAGACCGTCAACCGCTCCGCCCTCACCCTCAAGCTGCTCACCCACGAGCCCAGCGGCGCGATCATCGCCTCCCCCACGACGAGCCTGCCGGAGTCGATCGGCGGCTCGCGCAACTGGGACTACCGCTACGTCTGGATCCGCGACGCGGCGTTCAGCCTCTACGGCCTGCTGCGGCTGGGCTTCACCGAGGAGGCCGACGCGTTCATGCGCTGGCTCTCCGAGCGGATGGGCGCAGGAGCACGACGACGACGGCGACCTCGGGCCCGCTGCGGGTGCTCTACGACATCGACGGCAACGTGCCGAAGGAGGTCGAGCTCGACCACCTCCGCGGCTACCGCGACTCGCTGCCCGTGCGCGCGGGCAACGGCGGCGGTCGACCAGCTGCAGCTGGACATCTACGGCGAGCTGATCGACTCCGTCTACCTGTTCAACAAGTACGGCGACGGGATCAGCTCCGCCGCCTGGGACGACCTCACCCACACGATCGAGTGGGTGATGGACAACTGGGACCGCGCCGACGCCGGCATGTGGGAGATCCGCGACGAGCCGCGGCACCACACCACCTCGCTGCTGATGTGCTGGGTCGCCGTCGAGCGGATGATGCGGATCGCCCGCCAGCGTGGGCTTCCCGGCGAGCTGGCGCGCTGGGCCGAGAGCCGCGACGCGATCTACCGCCGGATCATGGACGACCACTTCTCCACGGAGCTGGGCGCCTTCGTGCAGCACCGCGGTTCGGACACGCTCGACGCCGGCGTACTCCTGATGCCGATGGTCAAGTTCCTCGCGCCCAACGACCCGAAGTTCATCTCGACGCTGGCCGCGATCGAGGAGCGACTGGTCTCGGACAGCCTGGTCTTCCGCTACGACGTGGACACCTCCGGCGACGGCGTGGAGGGCACCGAGGGGACGTTCTCGCTCTGCTCCTTCTGGTACGTCGAGGCGCTCACCCGCGTCGGCCGGCTCGAGGAGGCGCGGCTCGCCTTGGAGAAGATGTTCACCTACGCCAACCACCTCGGGCTGTACGCCGAGCAGGTCGGCCTGGCCGGCGAGCAGCTCGGCAACTTCCCCCAGGCCTTCACCCACCTCAGCCTGATCAGCGCTGCGCTCAACCTGGACCGCGAGCTCGGCTGACCTCCGGACGTCATACGTTTCTGGTTGCTGTGGCGACGCGGTTCGTATGACGTCCCGGGACCCGCTCAGTCCTTCATGCCCTTGAGCCGGCGTCCGACCTCGTGCTGGACCTCGCGGGCGGCGTCCCGCTCGGCCAGGGCGTGCCGCTTGTCCCAGGTCTTCTTGCCGCGGGCCAGCGCGATCTCGACCTTGGCGCGGCCGTCCTTGAAGTAGAGCTTCAGCGGCACGATCGTCAGCCCGCTCTCGTTGACCCGCCGCTCGATCTTGTCGATCTGCGCGCGGTGCAGCAGCAGCTTCCGCTTGCGGCGGGAGGCGTGGTTGGTCCAGGTCGCCTGCTCGTACTGCGGGATGTGCACGTTGTGCAGCCAGATCTCGCCGCCGTCGACGTCTGCGAAGCCGTCGACCAGGGACGCCCGACCCGCCCGCAGCGCCTTCACCTCGCTGCCCTGCAGGACCATCCCGGCCTCCCAGGTGTCCTCGAGGTGGTAGTCGTGCGCCGCCTTGCGGTTGCGTGCGACGACCGGGTTCGGGTCCGGCTTCTTCATCGAGTCAGTGTCCCACCGGAGCGGACTCAGCGGGTGTCGGTGCCAGAGGACTCCGCGATGCGCTTGATGGCGGCCAGCGTCTTCGGGATCCCGTCGTGGGCGTGCCACCGCCGGTCCTCGATCTGGGCCTCCGCGTCCTCGGCGTACCTCTCGCGGAACACCTCGACGCCGTGAGGCAGCAGGTGCCACGACTCCGTGAGCATGGTTGCTCCCTCACCCGCAGGCGCCTGGCGGAAGCCCCAGTCGACCATGTCACCACCGACGGTCCAGGAGAACTCCCGTCCACGTTCGGCGCTCACCACGCGAGAGCGCGTCTCCCACGTGCGCTCAGGCGTCTCGTTGTGTCCCGTGAACCAGGCACCGACGTGTCCCGCCTCCGACTCGTCGTCCCACCAACAGGCCGTGCAGACGGGACTCCACTCGCCCGTGCGGGTGACGTCGGAGACGAGGTCGTAGACCGCTTCCGGCGTCGCGTTCACGAGGATCGAGTCCTGGTGGGTCAGGTCGCTGTCGTCGCTCATGGGGCCAGCCTCACAGACAGGTCGAGAAACTTCTCCACAGATTGAGTTTAATTGCGTTTTGCTCTTGATTCGAACACGTGTTCGTCAGAGAATTGCTTCATGACCGCAGTGCTCGATCTCCACCCCGACACCGGCCACCCGGTGCTCGCCGGGCTGGCTGTGATCGAGGACGCCCTGGACCAGGTGCTGGGTGCCGCGGCCACCCCGCTGGGATCCGGGGAGTACGCCGCCGCGGTGCGCCGCCTCGAACGGATCAGCCGCCGACTGGACGCGGCGAAGCTGAAGGTAGTCGCCGCCGCGGACAAGGCCGGAGCCGCTCGTGATGCCGGGTTCACCGGGACCGAGGCCTGGGTCGCCCGGCAGACCACCACCTCACGCAGCACCGCCGCCCGCGAGGTCGTCCTGGCCCGTGAGCTGTCGGTCCGGGCACGACGCCACCGCCGACCGCCCTGGACGCCGGGCTGGTCTCCCCCGGGCACGCCGCGGTGATCCTCGACGCCGGCCGTCGCCTGCCCGAGGGGTCAGCGCCGCCCAGCGCCGGATCGTCGAGGAGTCGCTGGTCGAGAAGGCGCAACGGTTCGCCCCCGACCAGCTCCGCCGTATCGCCCGACGAGCCATCGAGGCGATCGAACCCGACCAGGCGCGTGGTCGACGCCCACGAGGACGCACTGCTCCGCTCCGAGGAAGAGGCCGCCCGGGCCAAGACGCGGCTCACGTTCCACGACAACGGCGACGGCACCACCACCGGTCACTTCACCGTCCCCACTCCTGCGGCGGCGTTCCTGCGCAAGATCATCGAGTCGATGACCGCACCTCGGCGGATGCGCGGTTTCGACCAGGCTCAACCGACGGTGCTGGCGCCGAGCGCGGTGCCCGCTGTTCGACTGGGACCACCGCCGCGGGCTCGCGTTCGCCCAGCTGCTCGAGCACCTGCCCACCGACCACCTCCACGAGAAGACCGCCGCCACCGTCGTGGTCACCATCGACCACACATCCCTCACCGAGGCGCTGAAGGCAGCCCACCTCGACACCGGCCACACCATCTCCGCCGGCGAGGCCCGCCGGCTCGCCTGCACCGCCGGGATCCTCCCCGCCGTCCTCGGCGGCGCCTCGGTGGCCCTCGACCTCGGCCGCGAGGCCCGACTGTTCACCCAGGCCCAACGCATCGCTGCCGGACTGCGACCACGACACCTGCGCCGCCGACGGGTGCGACCGGCCCTACGCCTGGTGCGAGCTCCACCACCGAGAACCCTGGCACCACGGCGGCAGAACCGACCTCGCCAACGCTGTCCCGCTGTGCCACTACCACCACCAACGCATCCACGACCCCGGGTTCTGGCACCGCTACCTGCCCGACGGCACCATCCGGTTCAACCGGCGAACGTGATGGAGCCAGTTGCCGAGCGACTCCTGCGTGTTCTCGGGCGTGAGCGACTCCGTCAGGTCAGTCGAGCGTCGCGGCGCGCTCAGGCAGTGGGGCGGCGGGCGAAGAAGTTCATCGCGGTGAACGACAGCACGACGTCGTCGTCCTGGTTGAGGCCCTCGATCGCGGTGTGCACGAGGCCACGGTCGGGCTTCGACTTGGAGACGCGCGCCTCCCGGATCGTGACGCGTAGGCGCAGCACGTCGCCGGGGCGCACCGGCCTCGGGAAGCGGATCTCGTCGAGGCCGGGCGAGGCAAGGCTGGCGACGGTGGTGATGTAGTGGTCGACGTAGAGCCGCATGACGATCGCCATCGTGTGCAGCCCGCTCGCGATCAGGCCGCGGAACGGGCCAGTCGCCGCCCAGGACGGGTCGGTGTGGATCGACTGCGGGTCCCACTGCTGCGCGAACGCGACGATCTCGTCCTCGGTCGGGCTGACGTGGCCGAACTCGTAGACGGAGCCGGGCACGTAGTCCTCGTACCAGCGGTCGTCCACGGGGGCCGGCAGGTCGGTCTCGCTCAGCAGGTGGGTCTGGTCGCTCATGGGTCTACCCTCACAGACGGTCTTCGCGGTGAGGTCGCCAGGTTTCGACAGGCTCAACCGACGTGGGGTCGGCTCTGGTTCGGGTCGCTCACAGCCGCCGATGAGTTCCTGCTTGATCTCGGACTTCAGCACCTTGCCGACCTTGGAGCGGGGGAGGTCGTCCCAGATCTCGATCTGCTTCGGGGCCTTGACGCTGCCCAGGCGCTGCTTGACGAAAGCGGTGACCTCGGCGAGGTCGAGGGTCTGACCTGCGCGGACCTGGAGGACGGCGGTGACACGCTCGCCCCACTTGTCGTCGGGGAGGCCGATCACCGCGCAGTCCTGGATGGCCGGGTGCTCCATCAGGGCCTGCTCGACCTCGGTGGAGTACACGTTGAACCCGCCGGTGATCACCATGTCCTTCGCCCGATCGACGAGGAACAGGTAGCCGTCGTCGTCGAGGTAGCCGATGTCGCCGGTGTGGTGCCAACCGTGCGCCGACGCCTCCGCGGTGGCCTCGGGGTTCTTGTAGTAGCCGCGCATGACCAGGGAGCTGCGTACGACGACCTCGCCGCGCTCGCCACGCGGGAGCTGGGCGCCGTCCTCTCCCATGATGGTGACCGTCACCAGCGGAGCGGGACGCCCCGCTGATGACAGCCGTTCGTGGGCGACGCTGCCGTCGCTGTGGAAGTGGTCGCGGGGGGCCATGGTCGAGATCATCATCGGCGCCTCGGTCTGGCCGAAGAGCTGGGCCATCACCGGGCCGATCCGGGTCAGGGCCTCCTCGAGCCGGGTCGGGGACATCGGGGCCGCGCCGTACCAGAAGCACTGCAGCGAGGACAGCTCCGTCGCGTCGAGCTGCGGACTGTCCAGGGCCATGTAGATCAGCGTCGGCGGGAGGAAGGTGTGCGTCACCTCGTGCTCGCTGATCAACCGCAGGAACTCGCCCACGTCCGGCTTCCGCATCACCACGATCTCCCCGCCCAGCGCCAGGATCGGGAAGCAGAGCACCCCCGCGGCATGCGTCAGCGGCGCGAGCGCGAGGTAGACCGGGCGGCTGCCGAAGGGGTAGCTCATCAGGACGATCGCGGTCATCGTCTCCAGGTTGGTGCCGGTGAGCACTACGCCCTTGGGCCGGCCGGTGGTGCCGCCGGTGCCGACGATCATGGCTACGTCGTCGGGGGTTTGGCGGTCGAGTGGTGCAGGGGTTTCGACAGGCTCAACCGACGTTGTGGTCAGGAAGTCCTGCCAGGTCAGTGCCCCTTGGACCTCGGCGTCGAGGCAGACCAGCGTCGTCAGCTTCGGCAGGTCGCCTCGGATCTGCTCGACCAGGGGGGCGAAGGCTGCCTGGAAGATCAGGACCGAGCAGTCGAAGAGGTCGAGGAGCTCGGCGTTCTCCTTGGCCTCGTTGCGGGGGTTGATCGGGCACCAGACGGCGCCGGCGCGGCTGATCCCGAAGACGCAGGTGAACGCCACCGGGTCGTTCGCCGACAGGATCGCCACCTTGTCGCCCGGCTGCGACGCCCTGGCGGACCAGGGCGGCAGCGATCCGCTGGGAAAGCGCGACGACCTCGGCGTACGTGCTGGAGACTCCGTCGGTGGTCAGGCAGGGCGCGCCGGGGTTCAGCGACGCGCCCTTGTCCAGGTAGTCGACCAGTCGCACTACTCAGTCCCCGACGGTGAGCACGGGCTCGGCGACGAGCCCATAGCTGCGCAGCACTCCCAGCAGCTCCCGGTGTCCGAACGCCTGGCAGCCCGAGGCGAACCCGGCCCTCTTCGGCGGCTGCTGGAGCAGGGAGTACGCCGCGTAGGCCTGCAGCAGGCCGGTCTGCTTGTAGTTCTGGTTGCCGTGGATGACGCAGTGCGCGCGGCCGAGCGGACCGGAGGCGTGCACCGAGTCGAGCGACTTGTTCACCCGCGCGTTCTCGCGGGGCGGCATCGTGCTCATCACCTGGGCGGCGGTGGCGTCGAGGGCGGCGTACTTCTCCTCGTCGCCCATGCCTGCCGTCGCCTCGATGGCTGCGGCCACGATCTGGGGTACGCCGAGCATGAGTGCCTTGTTGAAGACCCCGCCAAGTGCCTTCACGTTGGCCACACGCGGGTCCCTCTTGAACCAGACCGGGTGCGACGTACCACCCCAGGGCAGGGCGAGCGCGAGCTCGTGCTGACCGGGGAGGGTCAGCTGGTAGTGGCCGGCCTCAGGGTCGAACGGCACGTAGGTGTTCTGCTCGAGGTAGTGCGCACCGGCCAGCGCGGCGTTGAACAGGATCGTCTGGGTGGAGGCGATCGTCGGGCTGCCGCCCCAGAACACCGCGATGTCGAGGGTGTCCAGGCCGGGCTTCTCGAGCGCGATCTCGGCGGCGATCTCGCCGGTGGTGTACATCTGCGCGATGCCGGGCGAGAGCAGCAGGCCGGCGGAGGCGAAGTCGGCGCCGTACTGCTCGTCGCAGGTGATCAGCCAGTCCTGCTCGCCCGTGGTGTCGATGTAGTGGACGCCGGCAGCGAGGCAGGCCTCGACGACCTCCGGTCCGTAGCGGCTGAACGGGCCGACGGTGTTGCACACCACCGACGCGCCCTTGAACAGCTCGGTGAGGGACTCGACGTCGTGGGTGACCTCGGCGACGTCGTACTGCGCTGTCTCGATGCCGGCGACGTTGGTGTTCATCGACGAGTCGAGCTTGCCGGTGTCACGACCCGCCGCGACGAAGGGGACGTTGTAGTCGCGGAGGTACTCGCAGATCAGGCGGCCGGTGTACCCCGAGGCGCCGTAGACGATGACGGGCTTGTCGCTCATCGCGCTCACATCCCCATTCCGCCGTCGACCGGGAGGCCGACGCCGTTCACGAAGCGGGAGGCGTCGGAGGCCAGGAAGACCACCGCGTCTGCCATGTCGGCGACCTCGCCGAGACGGCCCGACGGGGTCAGCTCGATGACCGCACCGACCGCGGCCTCCGGCGACTCGAAGAGTCCGAGCGTGGCCATGTCGCTGGCGAGGCCGGCGCCCATCGCGGTGGGGACGAGGCCGGGGTAGACGCAGTTGACGCGTACGCCGTAGCCGAGCTTGCCGGCCTCCATCGCGGCCACGCGGGTGAGGCGGTCGACGGCGGACTTGGTCGCGGAGTAGATCGAGATCCCGGGGAACGCGATCGTCGCGGCGACCGAGGAGATGTTGATGATGCTGCCGCCCTTGCCGGCGACACCGTCGGGACGCATGGTCCGCAGGCCGTGCTTGATGCCGAGCGCGGTGCCGAGGATGTTCACGTTCAGCATCGTGCTGATGTCCTTGGGGTCCACGTCGGTGATCAGGCTGCTGATCTCGACGCCGGCGTTGTTGACCAGGATGTCCAGCCCGCCGAAGTCCTGGGCCGCAGCGACCACCGCGTTCTCCCAGCTGGCCTCGTCGGTGACGTCGAGGTGCACGAAGCCGTGGAAGCCGGCCTGGGGTCCGCCGAGCGACTCGGCAACCTTCCCGCCGAGGTCGGCCTGCAGGTCGGCGACGACGACGCGGGCGCCGGCCTCGGCCAAGGCCTGGGCCATTCCCTCGCCGAGCCCCTGGGCTCCGCCGGTGACGAGCGCGGTGCGCCCGTTCAGGTCGTACTGGGTCATGTGGGTCTCCCTAGGTTTGGTGAGCTGGTTCAGGCGAGCGGCGTCAGGTGAGCGTCGTCACACACTCTTGTCCGGTCTCTTGACAGTTGTCAAGGAAAACCTTGACACTTGTCAAGCATCGGAGCGGCTACCCGGCAACCCACCCCGTCCGGGTAGTCGCTCCACTACGCTGAGCCGACAGCGACGGCCCGAGGAGGTGCCCAGATGACAGCAGCGACGACCACCACGAAGCCGTCCCGGCGCACCCCGGCCGACAAGTACGACGAGCGCCGCAACCAGCTCGCCGAGTCGGCGCTGCAGACGCTGGGCGAGCTCGGCTATGCGCGGGCCAGCCTGCGCGAGATCGCGAACAACTCGGAGTTCAGCCACGGGGTCGTGCACTACTACTTCCACGACAAGCTCGAGCTGATCGTCTACTGCGTGCGCTACTACAAGGCCCAGTGCGTCACCCGCTACGACAGTGTCGTCGCCGACTCGACCACGCCCGACGAGCTGCTCGACGCGTTCGCCGCCAAGCTGGTCGAGACCCTGCAGGACGAGGCGCCGATGCACCGGCTCTGGTACGACCTGCGCACCCAGAGCATGTTCGAGGAGCCGCTGCGCGAGGCGGTCACGATGATCGACAAGACCCTCGAGGACATGATCTGGCGGGTGATCTCCCGCTACGCCGAGCTGAGCGGTCGCACGTGCGCGATGACCCCGGCCGCGGCGTACGGCGTGCTGGACGGCGTGTTCCAGCAGGCGCTCCTCGCACACATCTCCGGGAGCCCGACGGCCCTCGACGACCTGGTCGCCCAGGTGCACGCGCTGATGCCGCTCACGCTCGCTGCCTGAAACCGGCACCGAACCCCCTGCCGCCACCCCTAGGCTTGCCCCGCGCCGAGGGCGCGAGAGAGCAGGAGGGCACGTGCTACGCAGGGAACCCGGCGTCTTCGGGTCGGTGCTGCTCGGTCCTGCCGACCAGCCGACCGCCCGGCTCCGCGTCCGGATCCAGGCGCTGCTGACCGTGCTCCTGGTCGCCACCAACGTGATCGGCGCCGTGATCGTGGTCGTCCTCTACACGCTGGTGATCCCCAGCCCCGCGCCGAACGAGGGCACCATCCTGGCGCTGAAGGTCGCGGTCCCTGTCTACGTCGTGGTGGCCATCGTCGTCGGCGCGTCCTGGGGCACGGCCGGTGGCCTGAAGGCACATCGCTGGGTCTTCGAGGACCGCGTGCCCGACGACGGCGAACGACTGCGCGCGCTCGGGGTGCCGTGGTTCCTGACCCGCGTCCAGGCGGGGCTCTGGCTCGGCGCCACCATCCTGTTCACGCTTCTGGCCGTGGTGCTGCAGCCCGAGCGGGCCCTGACCACCGGGCCTGACCGTCGGCATCGCCTCACTGGTGGTGAGCACGATCGCCTATCTCTTCAGCGAGTTCGCGCTGCGCCCGGTCGCGGCGCGGGCGCTGTCCGGGCAGGAGCGGATCCGCGTCCGCGGCCTGGGCGTACGACGACGCGTGCTGCTCTTCTGGAGCCTCGGCACGGGCGCGCCGGTCGTCGGGCTGGTCGTGGTGGCCATCCTGACGCTGACCCGGGGTGACATCTCCCTGACCAAGCTCTCGGTCGTCGTACTCGTCCTCGGCGGGGTCGTCCTCCTCTTCGGGCTGCTCGTGACGGCCCTCAACGCCCGCGCGGTCGTCGCGCCGATCATCGCCGTGCGCAACGCGATGCAGGAGGTCGAGGAGGGCAACCTCGACGCCGAGGTGCAGGTGTACGACGGCACCGAGCTCGGCCAGCTCCAGGCGGGGTTCAACCAGATGGTCCGCGGGCTGCGTGATCGCGAGCACCTGCGGGATCTCTTCGGCCGTCATGTCGGCAAGGACGTGGCCGAGGCGGCCGCGCTCGGTGACGTCGAGCTGGGTGGCGAGACCCGCGTCGTCTCGGTGCTGTTCATCGACATCATCGGCTCCACCGCGCTGGCCTCCGACCGTGATCCCGCCGACGTGGTCGGCCTGCTCAACCGGTTCTTCGGGGTGGTCGTCGAGGAGGTCGACGAGCATCAAGGGCTCGTCAACAAGTTCATCGGCGACGCGGTGCTGGCCATCTTCGGCGCTCCGGTCGAGCTCGAGGACCACGCGACCCAGGCACTGGCGGCGGGCCGGGAGATGGCTCGACGGCTCGCGGACGAGGTGCCGGAGCTCGAGGCCGGGATCGGCATCGCCACCGGCAAGGCCGTGGCCGGCAACGTGGGCGACGAGTCGCGCTTCGAGTACACCGTCATCGGCGACGCCGTGAACGCCGCCGCCCGGCTCACCGAGCTCGCCAAGAAGGTCGACGGGCGACTGCTCGCGGTGTGGGAGTCCGTCGAGGCGGCCGACGACGACGAGGCCAAGAAGTGGGAGCGGCACGACACGGTCACGCTCCGCGGCCGCAGCAGTGAGACGGTCCTCGCGGTGCCCACCGACGGGTGAGTACGGTCGGACCCTCGACCCGAGGAGCCCGATGAGCGCATCACTGCGTGGCAAGACCGTCCTGATCACCGGTGCAGCAAGGGGAATCGGCGCGGAGACCGCCCGGCTGCTGCATGCCCAGGGCGCGAAGCTCGTCCTCACCGACCTCGACGCTCCCCCGTTGCAGACGCTGGCCGACGAGCTCGGCTCGGCGGACGTGCTCACCGTGGTGTGCGACGTCTGCGACCTGGCGTCGATGGAGGACGCCGCGATCCAGGCGGTCTCCCGCTTCGGCGGGATCGATGTGGTCGTCGCCAACGCCGGGATCGCGAGCTACGGCTCGGTGATGACGGTCGACCCCGCCGTGTTCCAGCGGGTCATCGACATCAACGTCGTCGGCGTCTTCCACACGGTCCGCGCGACGTTGCCCCAGCTGGTCGAGCGCGACGGCTACGTGCTCATCGTCTCCTCGATGGCCGCCTTCGGTGCGATGCCCGGCCTCGCGGCGTACAACGCGAGCAAGGCCGGCGTCGAGCACTTCGGCAACGCGTTGCGACTCGAGGTCAAGCACCAGGGAGTCGACGTGGGCGTCGCGCACATGTCCTGGATCGACACCCCGCTCGTGCAGGACGCGAAGCGGGACCTGACCGCGTTCCAGAAGGCGGTGGCTGCGCTGCCACCGCCGATGAACCGGACCGCGTCGGTGGAGTCATGCGCCAAGGCCTTCGTGAAGGGCATCGCCGGGCGCAAGCGCCACGTCTACGTCCCGCGCTGGGTCGCCGCCGTCGCCCAGGCCCGCAACCTCGTCAACTCCCCCGCCGGCGAACACCAGACCAACAAGCTCACCCCGGAGCTGCTCCCCCTGATGGACGAGGAAGTACGCCGCCTCGGCAGGTCGACCAGCGCCCGCAACGTGCACCCGACGTGAGCCGAAAGGCAGAGGCGACACCCGCCGGTTGAGCCTGTCGAAACCTCACGACGCGACGGACAGGGGTTTCGACAAGCTCAACCGGCGGTGGTCGAGTCTCACTGCTGATGGCTACTTCGCGGTCAGCGCCCGCTCGACCAGCGCCCGGGCCTCGCCGACCGCCTTGGCGTAGCCCTGGAGGTCGCCGGCCTTGAGGGCCGTGTCGGCCTCGGCGAACTTGTCGTCGGCCTGCTGGAGCAGGCGCAGCGCCGCGACCGGCAGGTCCTGGGTGTCGCCCGAGCCCGAGCCCGTGCCCGTGCCGCGTGCCGGTCCCGTTCCGCTGCCCGTGTCGTCCGGCGTGGTCGTCGAGGTGTCCGCGCCGAGCACGTCCTTGAGCGACTCCGACAGGGTCGACCCGATGCCGACGTCACGACCGAACGAGGTCAGCACGAACCGCAGCACCGGGTAGTTGCCGGACCCGCCCTCACGCAGCGTGTAGAGCGGCTGCACGTAGAGCAGTCCGCCACCGACCGGCAGCGTGAGCAGGTTGCCGTAGGCCACCTTGGCATCGGCCTGCTTGAACGCGCGCAGCTGGTTGGCGACCTTGGGATCGTTGCTGAACTGGTTGGCGATCTGGCCGGGGCCGGGCACCTGGGTGTTGTCGGGGAGACGCAGGATCTGGAACTTGCCGTAGCTCTCCGGCTTCGCCGCGTCCGCGCCCACCGACATGAAGGAAGCAAGGTTCTGCTTCTTCTGCGGCACGAACACGCTGGTCAGCGCGAAGGTCGGCGTGTTGCCCGTCTTGGTGGCGACCGAGAGCCGGTAGGGCGGCTGCTTGCGGCTCGAGGTCGACGGGTCCTGCGGAACGTCCCACTTGTCGTTGCCCTCGTAGAACGTCTTCGGGTCGAGCACGTGGTAGGCCGCGAGCATGTCCCGCTGCACCTTGAACAGGTCCTCGGGGTAGCGCATGTGCGCGAGGATGCCCTCCGGGATGTCGGACTTCTTCTTCACCACCCCGGGGAACGCCTTCTCCCAGACCTTCAGGATCGGGTCGGTCTTGTCCCACTCGTAGAGGGTGACCGTGCCGTCGTACGCGTCGACCGTGGCCTTGACCGCGTTGCGCATGTAGTTGATCTGGTCGGTCGGCAAGGTGGCGTACGCCGAGCGCGGGTTGATCGCGTCGGAGGTCATCTCCTGCAGGGACTTCTTCTCGGCCAGCGGGAACTTGTCGCTGGTCGTGTAGCCGTCGAGGATCCACACGATCTTGCCGTCGACCACGGCCGGCAGCGCGTCGGAGTCGACCGTCAGCCACGGCGCGACCTTCTGCACGCGCTCGCGAGGTGACCGGTCGTAGAGGATCTTGCTGTTCTCGTTCACCCGCGAGGACAGGAAGATGTTGGCGTCGCCGAAGTGCGTGGCGTAGAGCAGCTTGCGGAAGATGTTGCCGACGCCGACGCCGTCCTTGCCGGCGTAGGTGTTGGTCCGCGAGGACCCCGGGTCGCCGCTGCCCTGGGGGACGTCGAGCTCGACGTCCTTGCCGCCGGGGCCCTTGCCGACGATCGAGTAGTTGGGGCTCTGCTCGCCGAAGTAGATCTGCGGGCGGTACTTCTTGTCGGGCTGGGAGTCGCTGATCGCGCCCTGGGGCGGCAGGTCCTCCTCGGCGAAGACGGGCTCGCCGTCCGTGACGACCGGCTTGCCGTCGGCAGACTGCTGGTTGCCGTAGGCGGCGATCAGGCCGTAGCCGTGGGTGTAGACGGTCTTCTCGTTGGCCCACTTCTTCTGCGCGTCGGGCAGGCCCTCGAGGTGCAGCTCGCGAGCGGCGACGACCATGTCGCGCTCCTTGCCGTTGATCGGGTAGCGGTCGACGTCGAGCACCTGCGGCACGCTGTAGTAGCCACGGACCTGCTGCAGCTGGTCGAAGGTCGAGGAGACCAGCTGCGGGTCGACGAGCCGGATGCCCGGCAGCGAGGCCGCGTCGGTGTTCAGCTGCGCCTGGGAGAGCTTCGTCTGCGCGTCGTACTCACTGACGGTGGTGCCCTCGAGGTCGAACGCGGCCCGCGTGGCGCCGATGTTCTTGCTGATGTACGACGCCTCCTTGTCCGGCTCGTCGGGCTTGACCTGGAACCGCTGCATCAGGCCCGGCCACACCGCGCCGAGCAGGACGGCCGAGATCGCGAACAGGGCCAGGCCGACGCCGGGCAGCAGCCAGGTG
>CAWAJJ010000007.1:0-49238 GCA_963782305.1 uncultured Actinomycetota bacterium
CCCACGTCCTCCAGCTTCTCCACGACGACTCCCACAGCCCCCATCGACTCCGCGATCCCGGCAAAGCTCTCGCTCTCCAGCTCGCCAGCCACGAAGCGACGGTTGTAGAAGTCGACCTGGTTCTTCTTCTCCGCACCCCACTGGCGGTTGTGGAAGACGACCGCAGTGACCGGAATGTCGTGCCGGACGGCGGTCATCACCTCACCCATGCTCATGCCCCAGGCACCATCGCCGGCGTACGCCACGGCCGGACGCTCCGGGGCCGCCGCCTTGGCGCCGATGACGGTCGGCAGCGCATAGCCACAGTTGCCGAAGGACATCGGTGCGAGGAAAGAACGCGGCTCGTCGAAACGCAGGTAGGAGTTCGCCACCGAGTTGATGTTGCCGATGTCGGTGGAGACCATCACCCGAGCCGGCATCGCCTTCTCGAGCTCGCGCAGCACCTGGCGGGGGTGGAGCCAGTTGCCCTCCTCGTCCTCGGCCTCCGCGATCACGTCGAGACTGTAGGGGTCGGTCTCGTGCGTCCACTCGTCCAGCTCGGCCTCCCAGGCGTCCTTCTCGGCCTGGGTGCGCGCCGCCCGCTCCTCGCGGGTCTCGTCACAGGCCAGGTCGCGGGATGCCAGGCGCTCGGTCAGCGCAGCGGCGGCTTCGCGGGCGTCGCCGCAGATGCCGACGGTGATCTTCTTGACCAGACCGAGCATCCGGTGGTCGGCGTCGATCTGGATGATCTTGGCGTCCTGGGGCCAGTAGTCCATGCCGTGCTGCGGCAACGTCCCGAACGGGCCCAGGCGGGACCCGAGGGCCACCACCACGTCGGCCTGGGAGATCAGCTTCATCGCAGCCTTCGAGCCCTGGTAGCCCAGCGGACCGCACCACTGCGGGTGCCGGGCTGGGAAGGAGTCGTTGTGCAGGTAGCTGTTCACCACCGGGGCGCCGAGACGCTCGGCGAGCTGGATGCACTCCTGCACCCCGTCCGCCATCACGACGCCACCGCCGGAGATGATCACGGGGAACTCTGCCTGGGCGAGCAGGTCGGCGGCCTCGTCGAGGCTACGCGCCCCGCCGGCGCCCCGGTCGAGGCGGTTGGGCGTGGGGATCTCGGTCTCGATGTCGCCGTAGAAGTGGTCGCGCGGGATGTTGATCTGCGTGGGACCCATCTCCGCCATCGCCCGGTCGAAGGCGCGAGCGGTGAGCTCGGCCATCCGCTTGGGGTTGTTGACGTGCGCCTGGAACTTGGTGAACTCCTGGAACATCGGCAGCTGGTTGGCCTCCTGGAAGCCGCCCAGGCCAATGCCCATGGTGCCCGCCTCGGGAGTGACGATGACGACCGGGCTGTGTGCCCAGAACGCGGCCGCGATGGCCGTCACGCAGTTGCTGATGCCCGGCCCGTTCTGGCCGATCACCACACCGTGGTTGCCACTCACCCGGGCGTACCCGTCAGCCATGTGCCCTGCACCCTGCTCGTGGACGACCGGCACCAGCCGGATCCCCGCCGGCGCGAAGATGTCCATGGCGTCCATGAACGCCGAGCCCATGATGCCGAAGATGTCACGCACGTCGTTGGCGACCAGCGTCTCGACGAACGCCTCGGACGGCGTCATCTTCTGTACTCCCTGGACCGCCTTGCGGGTCGCGTCCTGAGTGGTGTCCGTCATCGGTTCCCCTCTTTCTTGTTCATCGCCGTTCCGAAAAACGGAACGGTCTCCTGGAAAAATCAAGACTGAGTCGACAGTAGGACGAGGACCACGGTGCGGTCAACGACAAATCTCGAAAACCTGAACGAGAACCATCATTTTCCGAGATTTAGGTATAGTGCAAATCGTGAACGTCCAGACGCACGAGGTCCCGGCTCCCCCCGCTCCACTCACGGGGGACACCCCCACGCTCCGCCTGTTCTCCCTGCTGGAGGTGATCGCCTCCAAGGACGCGTTCGTCTCCCTGCAGAGCCTGGCCGAGGAGACGCAGATCCCGAAGCCCACGCTGCACCGGATGCTGCAGCAGCTCGAGGGGGCCGAGCTGCTCATCCGGCAGGCCGACGGTCGGCACTACGGGACCGGCAGCCGGTTGCGTCGACTGGCCGAGAACCTGCTGCTCAACGCGACGCAGCACGGCGCGCGCCACGCGGTACTGCGCAGCCTCACCGAGGAGCTCCACGAGAGCTGCAACGTCACGGCGCTCTCCGGGAACGAGATCGTCTACCTGGACCGGGTCGAGACCACCGAGCCCTTGCGCTTCTACCTGCACGCCGGCTCACGGGTGCCCGTGCACTGTTCGGCCAGCGGCAAGATGATCATGTCGCAGATGACCCCCGGGCAGCGACGCAAGCTGCTCGCCCACGCCCCCCTGGAGCGGCACACCCCGGGCACGATCACCGACCTCGAGCAGCTCGAGGAGCAGCTGGTCCAGATCGGCGAGACCGGGTACGCGGTCGACGACGAGGAGTTCCTCCCCGGTCTGGTCTGCGTGGCGGTGCTCGTGCCCAGCCCGAGCGGACGCTCGAACCTGTGCGTGGCGGTGCAGGCGCCCGTCGTACGCCTGAGCCCGACGGCGCGCGCCGACCGGTGCCCGCGCTGAGGCGAGCCGCTGCGGCCATCGCGGACATCGAGTCCGAGGGTTCGGCGGAGTCATGGTGACGCACCAGGGAGCACGAGCCCGTCCAGCCGGACACGGTCGTCGACGTGGCCGAGACGTTCGGCATCGCCACCTCGCTTGCAGGTCCCCGCCTTCAGCCAGGGCGGGCCGCACGTGCCCGGACATCGACCCGGCGTACCGGTTCAACCCCGAGGTGACCCTGGCGGTGCTGGCCGGTTTCGCCCACAACCGCCGGGTGCTCGTCCAGGGGCTGCACGGCACCGGCAAGTCGACCCACATCGAGCAGGTGGCCGCCCGGCTGAACTGGCCGTGCCTGCGCGTCAACCTCGACGGCCAGCTCACCCGGCTCGATCTCGTCGGTCGCGACGCGGTGGTGGTCGAGGACGGCGCAGCAGGTGACGCGAGTTCCAGGAGGGCATCCTGCCCTGGGCGCTGCAGCGACCGGTGGCGCTCGTCCTCGACGAGTACGACGCCGGCCGGCCCGACGTGATGTTCGTGCTCCAGCGGGTGCTCGAGCACGAGGGGCGGCTCACCCTGATGGACCAGAGCCGCGTGCTCCAGCCGCACCCGTCGTTCCGGCTGCTGGCCACCGCCAACACGGTGGGCCTGGGCAACCTCAACGGGCTCTACCACGGTGCCCAGCGCCTCAACCACGCCCAGATCGACCGCTGGAACGTGGTCGCGTCGCTCGACTACCTGCCCCCCGAGGAGGAGGTCGCGATCGTGCTCGCCCGGGTGCCGGGCCTCGATCGACGACGCGGGTCGCGAGCTGGTGCGGTCGATGGTGGCCGTCGCGGACCTGACCCGGAAGCGGTTTCCGCACCGGCGACCTGTCCACGCTGATGTCGCCGCGGACGGTGATCACCTGGGCGCGAGAACATCGAGATCTTCGACGACCTCGGCCGGGCGTTCCGGATGTCGTTCCTCAACAAGTGCGACGAGGCCGAGCGCCCGTCGTCGCGGAGTACTTCCAGCGCTGCTTCGACCGTGACCTCGAGGAGGCGTTCGAGCTCGAGGCCGTGGCGCTCGTGACCGCGACGCGGCGCGAGCGCGAGCACGAGGTCGTCGAGCAGCTCTGCGCTGCCGCCGTGCGCGCACTCACCGGCTGCCCGACCTCTACTTCCGCGGCGGTGCGCTGCACCGGGGCGAGACCCGCGTGCACGCGCCGCGCCCCGCACCTGCGTACCGGTCGCCGGCATCGACGACTTCGGCTCCTTCCGCGGCGCGGCCGACGGGCTCGCGCTGCGCCTGCTCCACTCCGACCCGACCGCAGCATGCACGTCACCGGCCCGACGACCAGGTCGGCGCGCTGGTCTTCGAGCTCCTCGAGCAGTTCCGCGTCGAGGCGCTCGCAGACCCGGTCGCAGCCCGGCACGATCGCCAACCTGCGCCACCGGCACGAGGCCTGGTCGGCGCAGTTCCACGCCTCGGGCCTCACCGAGACCGCCTCCGGCCTGCTGCTGTACACCGTGGCTCAGATCGGCCGGCCAAGGTCACCGGCGAGCCGCGTCGTGGAGGCGACCGAGGACCTGCTGGAGGCCACCCGCTTCGGGCTGGCGCCGCTGATCGGCGACGACCTCGCGCTGCTCCGGTCACTGCGCCACGACCAGCGGTCGTACGCCGAACCCGCCCTGCGGATCGCCGAGACGGTCAGCAGGCTGGTGGACGAGCGAGGCTGGGTCACGGCCGCGCGCCGCGGGACCGCGCCCGCGCGACGACCAGGTTCTCCCTCGCCCTGACGACGAGGACGCGTCGAACCGGCGACGGCGGACGGCGTCCAGCCCGGGCGGAGCCGACGCGACCGGACTCGCCCGGCCCCGCTACCGCGTCTTCACCCGAGGCCTGGGACCGCGAGTGGCCGATGTCGCGGCTGACCCGCGCGCGAGCAGCTGCGCGAGTATCGCGACCGGCTCGACGAGCTCGTGGAGGACGCTGGCCGGTCAGACATCACCTCGGCTGGCGCGACGGCTGCGCGCTCTGGTCGACGCCCCTGCGAGAGTCGGGTGGGACGCCGCCCAGGAGGAGGGACTGGTCGACAGCGGCCGGCTGTCGCGACTGGTGACCAGCCCCACGGATGCGCGCGATCTTCCGCACGCCACGACTCGAGCCGGCCTCCGAGGTCCAGGTGACGCTTCCTGCTCGACTGCTCGGGATCGATGCGGCCCCACCAGGAGCAGACCGCGACCGCTGGTCGACTGCCTGGCCCGCGCCCTCGACCTGCCGGCATCGACAGCGAGGTCCTCGGCTTCACCACCGGCGGCCTGGAACGGCGGCCGCGCCGAGCGCGACTGGCGACGGGCCGGCCGCCCGCCGCAACCGGGCCGGCTCAACGAGCGCCTGCACCTGGTGCTGAAGGACGCTGACCACTCCTGGCGCGGGCGCGTCCCGAGATCGCCGGGCTGCTCCGGCCGGACTTCTACCGCGAGGCCCTGGACGGCGAGGCCGTGGACTGGGCCGTGCGGCCGACTCGCCTCACGGCCACGATCTCGCCGCACCGGCTGCTGGTGGTCGTGACCGACGGGAGCCCGATGGACGCCGCGACGGACCGCGTGAACGACCCGGGATACCTCGACCGACACCTCGCGTCGGTCCTGGCCCGCACGGAGGCGGCGCGGCGAGGTCGCGGTCATGGGGCTCGGCGTCGGACTGGACCTCGAGTCGCCACTACCGACACGGGCACGTGCTCGACTTCGAGGGACCGCGTCGACCAGGCGATGGTGCGCGAGGTCGCCGACCTGCTGGTCTCCTCGGTGACCGGCTCCCGCTCATGGTGATCGCCTTCGCGATCCTCGCCGTGCTCGTCGGTGGGGTGGTCCGCGGATACGCCGGCTTCGGCGCCTCGATGTTCTGGGTGGCCAGCCTCTCGCTGGTCTACGCGCCGGTCAGCGTCGTGCCGACGGTGCTCGCCCTCGAGGTGGTCGCCAGCCTGGGCCTGCTCCCGGCGGTCTACTCCCGCGTCGAGTGGCGATCGATGTCCTGGATGCTCGCCGCCACCCTCGTCACCATGCCGCTCGGCGTCGCCCTGCTCGCGGTGCTGCCGGACCGCCCGATGCGGATCGTCGTGGCGGTCGCCATCCTGGTCGGCACCCTGGCCATGGCCGGCGGGAGTCGACCTGGCTCGCTCCGGCGGCAGGGTACGGCGCTGACCGCCGGGGCCGTGAGCGGCGTCGTCAACGGAAGCACCGGGCTGGGTGGGCCGCCGGCCGTGCTGCTGTACTTCTCGCCGGGCAAGGAGGTCGCGGTCGGTCGCGCGACCTTGATCGCCTACTTCCTCGGCCACCGACGCGTTCGGCTTCGCCTACATGGCGCTCTACGGTCTGGTGGACCGTCCGGTGCTCGTGCACGCAGCGTTGTTCGTGCCGCTAGCCGTGGTCGGCATCGTCGTGGGCCAGCGGCTGTTCACCCGCCACGGGGTCCGCGGGTTCCGCGTTGTCGTGATCGTGACGCTGCTGGTGCTGGCGGGGGCGATGCTGGTGCGCTCGCTCATCCCGTGACGGTGGCTTCGCGATCCTCCGTGTCGTGGATGGCCTGACGGACCTTCTCGACCAGCACGCCGTACGCCGGCAGCGCCCGGATCGCCTCCGCCTCGATGGTCTCGCCGGGCGCGGAGAACATCGCGTTCTCGTCGAGCACGATGCGCCCCGGACGCGGGCTCATCACCAGCACGCGAGTGCCGAGGAACACGGCCTCGTCGACGCTGTGGGTGATGAAGAGGATCGTCTTGCCGGTGGCGCGCCAGATGTCGAGGAGCTCGTTCTGCAGGCGCTCCCGGGTCAGGGCGTCCAGCGCGCCGAAGGGCTCGTCCATCAACACGATGTCCGGGTCGTTGGTCAGCACCCGCGCGATCTGGCACCGCTGCTGCATCCCGCCGGACAGCTCGTAGGGGCGGTGGCCCGTGAAGTCCGCGAGGCCGACCATCGAGAGGTAGTGGTCGGCCTGCTGACGCCGCTCCTCCCGCCCGACCCCCCGCAGCTTCGGCCCGAGCTCGACGTTCTCGCGCACCGAGAGCCAGGGGAACAGCATCGGCTGCTGGAAGACGACCCCGCGATCTGCCGACGGGCGCTGGACCTGCTCACCGTCGACCTCGATCGAGCCCTCGCTCGGCTCCATGAAGCCGGCGAGGAGCCGGAGCAGCGTGGTCTTGCCGCAGCCCGACGGCCCGGCCAGGCAGACGAACTGACCGGGCTCGATGGTCAGGTCGATGCGCTCGAGGGCCTGGACCGAATCGCCCCGGACGTCGAAGTGGTGACGCAGGCCGGCGATCTCGACCGCGCGGTCGTGCCCGCCCTCAGTCACTTCGCGCCCTCCTCCGCCGGTGTCGCGTCGACCCCGTCCGCGTAGGTGGTCGCCGCGGCCACCTTGTCGATCGAGCCCTGGGCGAACAGGAACTTCGCCGTCGTGAACAGGTCCTGGCCCAGCTTCTCGCCCAGGTGGTCCGCATCGGCCTGCTGGGCGGCCGGCAGGTACTCGTAGCCGGCGAAGAGCTTCTGCGCATCGGCCGGCTTCGACGCCGAGCTCCACGGAGATGCTCTCGGCGGCCTTCTCCGGATCGTCGGCGATCATCTTGACGCCGTAGTCCTGGGCCTTCGCCCACTGCTTCATGAACGCGGGGTTCTTCTCGACGAAGGCGTTGCTGGCGGTGCCGAGGTCGTAGGTCGGCTTGCCGGCCTTCGCCGTGTCCTCGCTGCTGAGCACCACGTGGCCGGTCTTCTTCAGCTGGGTCAGCACCGGGTCCCAGACCCACGCGGCGTCGATCTGCCCGCCCTGCCAGGCCGACGGCATCTTCTCGGGCTCCAGGTTGACCAGCTTCACGTCCTTGGCGGGGTCCATGCCCTGCGTCCTGCAGTGCCTGCAGCAAGCGAGAAGTGCGCGGTCGAGCCGAAGGCCACGGCGATCGTGCCACCCTTCAGGCCCTTGAGGTCGGCTTCGTTCTCGTCGCGTACGACGAGCGACTCGGCCGTGCCGATCACGTCGTGGATCCAGATCACCGAGATCGGGAGGTCGAGCGGCTCGGAGAGGGCGATGGTCGCGGGCGATGACCCCATCAGCCCGACGTCGACGCTGTTGGCGCCGTAGGCCTGGACGACGTCCCCGCCGGAGGCGAAGTTGGAGCACTTGATGCTTGGCCTTCGGCATGCAGGCCTCGAGCAGGCCCAGGTCCTTGACCACGAGGTCAGCGTTGGGGATCTTCTGGTAGGCGATGCGCGCGGTCGTGGTGACCGACGTGTCTGGGCTCCACGGGCACTTCGGAATCTGCCGAGCTGGTGGCGGATCGCCCGGACTCGACGCCGCACCCCGCGAGGATGAGGCTGAGTCCAGCGGTAACGGCGAAAGCGGTACGACGCAACATTGAATATCTTCCGTTCTGCAGCAGGGTTGGGTGTGGGTCAGGCCTTCCCGCGCCAGGGCACGAGCACGGTCTTCGACGAGCTTGATGAACCCGTCGAGCACGACAGCGGCGATTCCGATCACGATGATGCAGGCGATGGTCAGGGGGGTGTTCAGCTCGGTACCGGCGGCATAGGCGAGTCCGCCGATGCCGGGGATGCCGTTGTTCAGCTCGGCCGCCACGACGGTGGTCCACGCGAAGCCGGTAGCGACCCGGATGCCGTTCATCACCTCGGGAAGCGTCGACGGGATCATCACCGTGGTCAGCGCCTGTCGGCGGCTGGCGCCCAGGGTGAGTACGGCGTTGATCTGGTCCTCGCGCACCCCGCGGACACCACTGATCGTGGCCATCGTGATCGGCGGGAAGGCGGCCAGGAACAGCAGCCAGATCTTGGAGGTGTCCCCGATGCCGAACCAGACGATCAGCAGGCCGATGTAACCCAGCGGCGGCAGGGAGCGCAGGAAGTTGAGGTAGGGCTCGGTGACGATGCCGATCCACCTGACCGTGGACATCAGCAGGCCCAGCGGGATGCCGAAGATGATCGCGCCACCGACGCCGATGGCGATGCGCTGGAGGCTCGCGACCAGGTGCTCCCACAGGTAGTAGTTCTGCGCGCCACGCACCATCGCGGTCGACGCCCGGAGCGACGGGTGGGTCCGTGTTGGCCTTGACGAAGGCGTGCCACACCGAGCCGGGTGAGGGCAGGTAGAGCGGGCCGTACCAGCCCGAGGCGAGTGACCAGCCACCACAGAGCGAGCGTCGCCGAGGAGCACCAGGACCCGGATCAGCCAGGGGTTGACGCCGGACCCCCCGGGACGCCTGCGTCGTCGGCGCGGGCCGTCTTCCCGCCCCCGGCGGGCGGGGTTGGACTCGCACTGTTCTCGGCTGCGGGTTGCGCCATGGCTGCTCCCTGGTGGGCCGACGAGGACGATCCCCGCCGGATGAGGTCGCTCATCCGGAGAGAGTCCGGGTCGCGATTTTCCCGAGCGACGGGCTGACAATGGTCAGGAAGCCTACTGGAATAGGTGGGGTTCGGAAGGTCACGACAGTCACCCGATGGCGTCCGCGAGGGACAGGTTCTCCAGGCCATGGGCCCGCGCGACCGGTTCGTTGGTCACCTGTCCACCGGTGGTGTTCAGGCCACCCGCGAGCACGCGAGTCCTCGCGCAGTGCCTGGCGCCAGCCCACGGTCGGCGATCGCCGTGGCGTAGGGCAGGGTCACGTTGGTCAGCGCGTACGTCGAGGTGTGCGGCACGGCACCGGGCATGTTCGCGACGCAGTAGAAGACGCTGCCGTGCACGGCGTACGTCGGGTCGGCGTGCGTGGTCGGCCGGGAGTCCTCGAAGCAGCCGCCCTGGTCGATGGCGATGTCGACCAGCACACTGCCGGGCTTCATCCGGCTGACGAGCTCGTTGCTGACCAGACGAGGGGCCAGGGCGCCAGGAATGAGCACGGCTCCGATGACGAGGTCGGCCTCGAGCACGGCCTTCTCGATCTCGTAGCTGTTCGCGACCACGGTCTTGACCCGGCCGTTGTAGCGGCGGTCCATGCTCCCGCAGCTTGTCGACGTTGGTGTCGAGCACGGTGACGTCGGCCCAGGCGCCGGTCGCCATCGCCACCGCGTTGGATCCCGAGACCCCGGCGCCGAGGACGACCACGTTGGCGGGCTTCACGCCGGTCACTCCGCCCAGGAGCAGTCCGCGGCCCCCTGAGGCACGCTTCAGGGCCTGTGCCCCTTCCTGCGGCGCCAGGCACCCGGCCACCTCGCTCATCGGGTAGAGCAGCGGGAGCGCGCCGCTGGGCAGCTGCACGGTCTCGTACGCGATCGCCGTCGTACCGGCGTCCAGCAGGGCTCGGTGCAGGGCTCGGAGGCCGCCAGGTGCAGGTAGGTGAACAGCACCAGGTCGGACCGGAGGCGGTGGTACTCCTCCTCGATGGGCTCCTTGACCTTGAGGACCAGCTCGGCGTCGGCCCACACGGAGTCGGCACCCTCGACGATCTTGGCACCGGCCGAGGAGAACGTCCTCGTCAGTGATCGAGGAACCCACCCCGGCCCCGGCCTCGACGGTGACCTGGTGGCCCTGGCTGACGAGCTGGTGGACGCCGGCGGGCGTGATCGCCACCCGGTACTCGTGGTTCTTGACTCTCCTTGGGGACACCGACGCGCATGACGTGACCCTCCTTCTCTGTGGCGTGGTTGGTGGACGACTAGCTGCGGACGTGGGCGTCGACTGCCGAGACGACGGCATCCACGCCGGCGAGCAGCTCGTCGAGGACGTCCCGGTCGGCGACCAGGGACGGGGAGAGCATCAGCAGGGTGGCCCCGCGGTCGTCGGGACGGGTGATCAGGTTGACCTCACGCATGGCGCGTGGCATCACCTCACGGACCAGCTCGACCCGCTGCCTGTCCGTGAGCTCGCGGCCGGTGTGCCGGTCGCCGGTGAACTCCAGGGCGTAGAAGAAGCCGGTGCCACGCCACTCGCTGACCGAGGAGTGCGAGCTGACCACGTCGTCCAGTCCCTTCTGGAAGTGCGGCTCCAGTGTCCGGACGTTGTCGAGCACCCGTTCGTCGCGCATGGCGCTGATGTTGGCCACCGCCACCGCGGTCGAGACGGGGTGACCGCCCCACGTCGCGCCGTGCGTGAACGTCCCGGCCTGCGGGGAGTCGAGCAGCGCCGCGGCCAGCTCCTCGCGGATGAGCACGCCACCCAACGGCGCGTAGCCCGAGGTCGCGCCCTTGGCGAAGGTCAGCAGGTCCGGGACCACGCCGTACTTCGCGCTGCCGAACCAGTCGCCCGAGCCGTCCGTAGGCGCAGATGACCTCGTCGGCGACGAGCAGGATGCCGTAGCGGTCGCAGATCGCGCGCAGCTCGGGCCAGTAGCCCTCAGGCGGGACCAGGGCGCCTCGGGAGTTCTGGACGGGCTCGGCGAACACCGCCGCCACGGTCTCGGGTCCCTCCTCCTCGATGATCTCCACGAGCCTGCGCAGGCTGGGCAGGTCAGCCGCGCTGCCGCCCTCGGGCACCGACTCCCCCACGGTGTTGGGGAAGTGCCGGACCCCCGGCATCAACGGGCCGAACGGGGTCTTGAACTTCTCGATCCCGGTCACGGCCAGCGCCCCCAGCGTGGTGCCGTGGTAGGACCACTCGCGCGAGATGATCTTCGTGCGCTGCGGCTGGCCCTGGCTGACGAAGTACTGCCGGGCGAACTTGATCGCCGACTCCACCGCCTCCGAGCCGGAGTTGACGAAGAAGACCCGCTCGAGGTCGCCCGGGGCGAGCCCGGCGATCAACGTCGCCGCCTCCACCGATGAGCGGGTGAGCGGCCGACCAGTTCGTCCAGTAGGAGAGCTGGTCCATCTGCTTGGCCGCGGCCGCCGCGACGTCTGCGCGGCCGTGGCCCATGTTGACGCAGAACAGGCCGGCCAGTCCGTCCAGCCAGCGGTGGCCGCGGTCGTCGTAGAGGTGGCAGCCCTCGCCACGCACGATCACGGGGAGGTCGGCGTCGTTCCACACGTCGGCGCGCGTGAAGTGGGGGAAGAGGTGCTTCTGGGCCAGGGTGCGGATCTCACCTGTGGTCGTGACTGCGTTCATGATCTGCCTCCCATGCCTGTTGCCGAACCGTGTTCGCACCACTGTGGGGGTAGGTCAGGCACCATTGAAGATCCAGATCGGGACCAATTTAGTGGTGCCAGATGGCGGGTTCGCGGCCTGCGTTCAGGCGCGGGACTGAGCGGCTGCCAGCTCGCCGAGGATGGCCACCCCGGGGTCGATCCGGTCCTCCGGGAGCGCGGCGAAGCCCAGCCGGAGATGGTGCCGGTGGGCGTCCGGGTCGGCGAAGTAGATGTCCCCGCGCTCGACGACCACCCCTCGCTGAAGGGCCGTCTCGGCCAGCTGCACGCAGTCGAAACCTTCGGGGGCGCTCAGCCAGATGCTGGTCCCTCCTGGTGGCGGTGCTTCCTGACCCCAGTCGAGGTGGGTGTCGAGCGCGCGTCTCAGCGTGTTCCAGCTGCGCGAGAGCTGCGTACGCCGGCGGCGGACCGTGCGGTGGTACTGGCCGGAGGCGATCATCAGCGCCATGGCCCGCTGGGTGTGACCCGACGCGTGTCGCACCCGGTAGCGCCGCTGGTTGCGCAGCTCCGCGATCAGCTCGGGGGCCGCGACCAGGTAGCCGAGCCGCAGCCCGGGCGCGAGGAACTTCGAGAAGGTGCCGAGATAGATCACCCGCTCGTTGGCCGGCATCGCCTTCAGGGCCGGTGAGGGGCTGCCCTGGTAGCGGAACTCGCTGTCGTAGTCGTCCTCCACGATCAGGCTGTCGTGCGCCTCGGCCATCGCCAGCAGCACCCGCCTCCGCGCGACGGACAGGGTCACGTTGGTAGGGCTGTGGTGGCTCGGCGTCAGGGCCAGCAGCGAGACACCGGCCAGGTCCGGCGGTGGCACCACCCCCGACCCGTCGACCGGGAGGTACCTCAGGGTGGCGCCCGCCCGGGTGAAGATGTGCCGGGTGTCCGGGTAGTCCGGGATCCTCCACCGCCACCACCGAGCCGGGTCGCACCAGAGTGTGGGCGAGGAGGTCGAGCCCCTGCTGCGAGCCCAGGGTCACCAGCACCTGGGACGGGTCGGCCTCGATCCCCCGTGCCTGGCAGCACGTTTCGGCACAGCCGCTCCAGAAGCTCGGGGTCGTCCTCGTCGATCCCGTCACGCAGGCTGAAGTGGAGGTGCGGCGGCTCCAGGGCCTCGCGCAGCGCACGCGACCACGCCAGACGCGGGAAGGACGGCCGGATCGATCTGGCCACCCACGAAGGGGTAGGGCTGCAGGTGCCAGTTCCCGACCTTGGCGATCTCGGGCATGTCGGCATCCGGTCGCACGTTGAGGTGGCGGGACCAGTCCACCGACTTCGGGACGTCGGCGTTCGGGGAGCGGGTGGCCTCCTCGAACATCTCCTTGTTCACGAAGAGCCCGCGCCGGGGCTCGGCGTCCACGAACCCCTCGGCCTCGAGCTCGGCGTACGCCGTGTTGACCGTGTTGCGCGACAGGCCCAGCTCCCGCGCCAGCTCGCGTGAGGAGGGCAGCGGCAGGTCGGGATCAAGCGCACCGGTGGCGATCTCGTGCTCGAGCGCCTGGCGGAGCTGTCGGTAGAGGGGTACGCCGCTGTCTCGGGCGATGGTGACCCTCGTGGTGATGGTCATGGAGGACTCCGCGTGTTTGGTCTGCCCCGAGTATGCGCACACGCGTGCTCTCCTGCCACGGGCCCGCGCCGCGGCTGGGACGCGACCCGTCAGCCCAGGGCGCGGCGGAGTGCCGTCACGAACTCCGGCTCGCCACCTCCGGGCGCGCCGGCCGCGATGATCACCAGCTGTGAGGGGCTCGCGGGGCTGTCCCACGGGCCGGCGTCGACGAGCTCGACGCGGCGTCCCACCACCTGGACCAGGGTGCTGGCCTCGACGTCCCCGCCGGTCCGCACCGCGCCCTTGACCCGGACGACCTCGACCGGCAGCGCCTCCAGCAGCCGGCGCAGCTCTTCGGTCTCCACGGATCCCTGCCAGGTCAGCGTCCAGGACTGATGGACCTCTGCATGACCCCCGGAAGCGCCCTCGACCCGCGCGCCGGCCCGGACGGGAGCGGCCGTCGGAGCAGCCCCCGCCGCCAGCATGGCCGTCACCTCGGCCCGGTCCTCGAGGATCGTCGCCCCCGGTACGACACCAGCCACCCACCGGCGTACGTCATCGACGCGGTCGGGCGTGACCAGGTCGGTCTTGGTGAGCAGCACCATGGTCGGCGCCGACCAGCTGCTCCATCACCGTGTCTCCGACCCAGCGGTCGGACACGTGGTCGCGGATCGTCTCGACGTCGGCGCACACCAGGACGCCGTCACGGCGGAAGCCGGGGTGGTCGCCCCAACCCGCCACCACGGCAGGGTTCCCGACACCACTGACCTCCACCAGCACTCGGTCGGGCGGCGGCTCCATCGCGCGCAGCCGTTCCATCACCACGGCCATCCCGTCGGCCAGGTTGCAGCAGACGCAGCCGTTGGACAGCTCCAGGGTGTCCTCGGACCGGGACCGCACCAGGTCGGCGTCGACGTTCACCGCTCCGAAGTCGTTGACCACGACGGCGACCCGCTGTCCGACGGCACCAGCCAGCAGCTCGTTGACGAGCGTGGTCTTGCCGGCGCCCAGGTAGCCGCCGAGCACGGTCATCGGGATCGGGCTCAGGTCTCCGCCCCCACGTCGAAGTGCCGTCCACCGACCACGCTGCCACGCACCTCGACCTCGCGCAGGGCATCCGGTTCGACCTCGAACGGATCGCGATCCAGGACCGCGAGGTCGGCGTACTTCCCGGCCTCGAGGGAGCCGATCTCGTCGTCCATCTTGAGCATGTAGGCCGCGCCCAGGGTCATCGCGTGCAGCGCCTCGGGCACGCTGATCCGCTCGTGCTCACCGAGCACCTGGCCCGACGAGGTCCTCCGGGAGGCGGCGTACGACGCCGTGGCCAGCGGGTCGAGCGGCGTGACCGGCGAGTCGGAGTGCAGCGAGATGGGCACCCCGGCACGCAGCGCGCTCCGCGCCGCGTTCATCCGGCTGGCGCGGTCGGGCCCCAGGGTGAGGTCGCGATGCTGGTCTCCCCAGAACCACAGGTGGTTGCTGAAGATGTTGGCGCACATGCCCAGCGTCGCCATCCTGCGGTACTGCGCGGGCGTGGTCAGCTGCGAGTGGGTCACGGTGTGCCGGTGGTCCCAGCGCGGGAAGTCCTGGAGCGCTTCCTCCACGGTGTCCAGGAACAGCTCGGTCGACTCGTCGCCGTTGCAGTGCGTGTGCACCGTCAGCCCAGCCCGGTGGAAGGTGCGGAAGAGCTCGGCGAAGGCCGGTGGCGGGATCAGCCAGATGCCCTTGCGGTCATCGGGCAGATATCCCGGGGCCTGCAGTCGTGCAGTGAACCCCTGGATCGACCCGTCGAGGACCAGCTTCACGTGGCCGAAGCGGAGGCTGTCGGTGTTGCCCTTGCGCAGCTCGAGCAGCCGCTCCACCGCGACTGCCGGCTCGGCGCCGGCAGCCAGACCACCACCCATGTGGAAGACCGAGACGCGCGCTGGGAAGGCCGGGTCGTCGACCACCTCGTGCAGGCCGGCCACGGCGTCGTCCTCCATCAGGGCGGTGTTGCCGAGGTCGACCAGCGTGGTGACGGCATGGTTGCGCGCGTCCGAACCGAAGCCGCGGACCGCC
Source organism: uncultured Actinomycetota bacterium (assembly GCA_963782305.1). Lineage (GTDB taxonomy): Bacteria > Actinomycetota > Actinomycetes > Propionibacteriales > Nocardioidaceae > Marmoricola. Next base: position 15,205 of record CAWAJJ010000007.1, read on the forward strand.
TCGGCGTCGAAGCCCATGGACAGCAACGACGGGACGGAGCGGACCAGGCCCATGGCCACCGGCTCGAGCAGCTCCCCCGTGGGCTCGCCCGAGCCGTCCTTGACCACGCCCTCGACGGTGGTCTCGGCCGTGATGTCATCGGCCTCCAGGATGGCGGTGTTCACGGTCGTGACATGGAAGCTCTGGTGCACCACCAGGATCGGACGTGTCGGCGAGACCGCGTCGAGGTGGCGCCGGTCGAGGCGCTCTCCGGTGAAGTAGATGGGGTCCAGCCCCCAGGCGAGCAGCGGGGTGGTGGGGTCCTCGATCCGGGAGGCGGCCTCCTTCAGCCGTGCGACCACCTCGTCGAGCGAGCGGCAGCCGTCCCAGCGTCGGCCGGCCGGATCGAGGCGGGAGTGGTAGCCGATGTAGGTGTGCCGCCACAGCGCGCCACCCATGGTGTGCGCGTGGGCCTCCACGAAGCCCGGGAAGAGCACGCTGTCCGCGTAGCGATCGTCGATCCGGCTCTCGCCGTACCGGGCGAGCTCCTCGAGGCTGCCGACGGCGCGGATCCGGTCGCCCACGACGGCCACCGCCTCGGCAGTTGGCCGGGCAGGGTCCATGGTGCGCACGAGCCGGGCGGGGTAGATCGTCAGCGTCACGGCAGGCTCCCTTCCCTGGCCGTCTCCTTGGCGGCACTCGGGGTCCACAGTGACATCGGCTCGGTGCCCGCTGCCGGTCGCAGGAGGCTCAGCCCGAACGTCAGAGCCAGGTTGATCAGCACGGCGACCAGACCGGCGTTGACCCCTCCCAGCGTGGGGGCGGTGTTGTAGAGCACGAGGGAGGCCACCAGTCCCACGATGATGCCGACCGACACGGCCCACCCCTGGACGCGGCGGAAGAACAGCAGCGCCAGCCACCCGGGGACGAGCTGGCCGAGCAGGTAGTAGGTGAGGTTGAGCACCGTCAGCATGATGGTCGACCCGGTCAGGGTGAGCGCTCCCGCCAACACCAGGAACGCCGCGATCACCAGGTTGGAGATGCGCTTCTGACGCTCGGGCCGCACGTGGGGGACGAGGTTGCGGGTGACGATCCCGCCGATGGACAGGGCAGTGACGGCCAGCACCAGGATCCCGGAAAGGCCGGCGCCGGCAGCGACCACACCGACCAGCCAGGACGGCAGCACGTCGGTGGTCAGTCGCATGAAGGCCGTGTTCGGGTCCTTCAGGTCGGGCACGCGGGTGATCGCGTAGAAGGAGGCCAGGAAGAGGAACGGGTACATCAGCATGTACATCGGCATCCACACCGTGGACTGCTTGATCGCCCGCTCCGACTTCGCCGTGAACAGGTACGTCGCAGAGAAGCCGAGATAGAAGGTGATGCTCTGGAAGACGATCGTGGTGATCGCGAAGACGAGGGGCGACCCGGTCAGGGTGGTCATCGAGTGCGGGACCCTGCCGGACTCGAAGACCTCGGACGTGCCTCCGGCCTTGGACACGGCGACGACACCGACGAGCACGATGCCCAGGAGCATGAACGCGTCCTTGAGGATGGACACGAACGCCGGCGAGCGCACCCCGGAGACCACCAGGTAGAGGAAGGCGATCACGGCCGCGAGCAGCACCGACTGCAGCGCGGAGATGTGCAGTCCCAGCGCGCCGAGCACGACCTCGAGACCGATGAACTGGTACTGGCCCCACGGCACGAGTGCGCACAGCATCGCCAGCGCCGTCACGATCTCCAGTGACTTGCTGCGGAAGTGGCGGCCGAACACGTCGGGGACGGTCATCGCGTCGTACCGCACCCCGCTGCGCCACACGAGCGGAGCGATGAAGTACCCCAGCGGGTAGGCCATCAGGATGTAGCCCACGAACCAGATGCCGTACGACGCTCCGCCGGCGTACAGGCCGCTGGGGAGGCCGATCATCGTGCCGATGCTGTAGATCTCCCCGACGGCCAGGAAGTAGAGCAGCCAGGCCGGGAACGAGCGGCCACCGACGAGGTAGTCACCGATGGACATGTTCTTCAGGCCGGAGCGGGCGGCGAACGCGATCAGCACCGAGATGCCGATGACGGTGAAGAAGACGACGGGGAGCATCAGCGAGTCGCCTCCCCGGTGTCGTCAGCGGTCGCCTCGACCCTGGTCACGACCTCGCGATAGCGCGGCTCGTCGATCCGCCACGCCACCCACAGGCAGAGGGACGTCAACGGGAACAGGGCGAACACGTAGGCGAACAGGAGCGGGATTCCGGCCACGGACACCGAGGTGTTCGCCAGCAGCGGCATCACCACGATGAGTGCCGCTATCGGCAGCACCCCTCCGATGACCACGCTCTTCCAGGTGTGGATCACGGGTGCGTTCCTTTCTCCGAGTCGAAAGTTCTGCGGCCGCTGTTCTGGCCATCCGCCCCATCTTCAGCACATTTGTTGGATCCAGGACAGGGCCAAACCATTGGAAGTTCTAGGTACCAAGGACCCCGGGAGCTGCGTCCTGCGAGACGACCTCAGGTGAGGAAGATGGCAACCGCGGTGGCGGCGCAGAGCCCGGCGACCGCCAGGGTCAGGGGCACCACGAACCGCACCGCCGCGCCGATCTCGTGGTCGGCGGCATGAGCCCGCCGGCCTCGCCGGTTCGCGTGCCAGAGCACCGCGAGGGCAAGCCCGAGCCACAGGGCCGAGAGGCCCAGCCCGACGCTCAATGGAAACGACTGCTCGTGGCGCACCAGGACCAGCAGGCCGTTGGCGACCAGGGCGAGGGCCGTGCGCGTCCAGGCCAGCGAGGTGCGCTCGCGCTGCAACCCGCAGTCCGCCGCTGGTGTGGACATCAACGGCTCAGGTCGCGCGCCAGCACCCCGATCACGGCGATCGTGACGAGCGCGAGTCCGATCGCGAGAATGCCAGGCAGGGACCCGGGCCGCAGGTTCTCACCGCGGGCGATGGCCTTCTGGGTCGAGACCCAGCGCCACAACCCACCGAGGGCGGTGCCGGCGGCGAGCAGGGCCAGCACGATCCCGGCGACGTCCCGGAAGGCCCGCGACCCCAGGTCGGGTGCGAACTGGTCGAGGGCCACGCCGGCGGCGAGCAGAGCCAGGCACGTGCGGATCCAGGCGAGAAAGGTGCGTTCGTTGGCCAGGGTGAAGCGATAGTCCGGCTCCCGGCCGGCGCCCTTGTCATCGCTCATGCTCACCACTTCCTCGTTCCCGGCATCCTAAGGATCCCAACCGGTGGGCACACCCAACACAAACTTTGGTCTGTAGCCAAACACCCAAGAATCTCTAGGGTGTCGGTCTGCAGCCACTGATGGCACCATGCGGGAATGGCGGATACCCAGGAGCGGCCGGTTCGCTGGCTCAAGGTGCTCGACCAGACGAAGTGCATCGGCTGTCACGCCTGCACCACGGCGTGCAAGAGCGAGAACGAGGTTCCGCTCGGCGTCAACCGCACCTACGTGAAGTCCGCGGACGTCGGTCAGTTCCCGAACACCCGGCGCGCGTTCCAGGTGACGAGATGCAACCAGTGCACCGACGCACCCTGCACCACGGCCTGCCCCACGGGTGCGATGTTCAAGCGTGACGACGGGATCGTCGATTTCGACAAGAGCATCTGCATCGGGTGCAAGGCATGCATGGCCGCCTGCCCCTACGACGCGATCTTCATCAACCCCGAGGACCACTCTGCGGAGAAGTGCAACATGTGCGCACACCGGATCGACGGTGGTCTCGAGCCCGCCTGCGTCACCGTGTGCCCGACCCAGGCGATCCTGGTCGGCGACGGCAACGACCCCAACTCCAAGGTGGCCCAGGCGGTCCAGCGCCGACCGGTCACCGTGCGACGCCCGGAGAAGGAGACCGGACCGGGGGTGTTCTACCTCGGCGCCCACCAGGCGACGCTCGACCCGCTCGGCGCAGCGCGTCCCGAGGGTGGTCTCTACGCGTGGGCCACCCAGGGAGCCGCCGACTCTCAGCTGGTGCCGTCCGGCCACCCGGACGGCGCACGCTCCTCCGCGGCCGCACTGCTGTCGTACGACGTCCCTCACCACGCACCGTGGGGTTGGCGGGTCAGCCTCTACACCTGGACGAAGAGCATCGGCTCGGGCTCGTTCCTCGTCGCCATCGTGCTGGCGTTGACCGGTCTGCTCGGCTGGTCCGACGCCACCACGGCCTACGTCGCACCCCTCGTCGCGCTGGTGTTCCTGGGCATCACCGGAGTCCTGCTGATCTGGGACCTGAAGCACCCGTCCCGCTTCTGGATGATCTTCACCAAACACCAGTGGCGAAGCTGGCTGGTGCGCGGGTCGTTCATCCTGGGTGCCTTCGCCGGGTTGGCCACGCTCTACCTCCTGGCGGCGCTCCTCGACCTGCGCACCACCCAGCAGGTGCTCGGCGTGCTGGGCGCGGTCCTCGGGCTGGCGACGGCCTGCTACACCGCCTACCTCTTCGCGCAGGCGCGCGCCCGTGACCTCTGGCAGAGCCCGCTGCTCCCCGCACACCTCGCCGTGCAGGCAGTGCTGGCGGGCGCAGCCTCGCTGCTGCCGTTCGCGATGGCGACGTCTCCGGAGGCCGGTGTCCGCGCGATCGAGGTCGTGGTCGGGGTCTCGGCGGCGACCCACCTGTTCATGGTGTGGACCGAGCTCAGCCTCCCGCACGTCACAGCTCACGCCCACCTGGCGGCACGCGAGATGACCCGGGGGCGCTTCGCGACGTACTTCCGCGTCGGGCTGCTGGGCGTCGCCGTCGCCGTCGCGGCTCCCTGGATCGGCGCCTTCTCCGTCCCGTTCGCCCTCATCGGACTGCTGGCGCACGAGCACGCCTACGTGCAGGCCGGCCAATCCGTCCCCCTGGCCTGAGGAGGTCTCGTTGTCACGTCGTCGACGCAAGAAGGACTCCCCGCAGGTTCCGGCGCTCGAGGAGGTCGCGCAGCGGGTCTCCGCCGCGCGCCAGGAGGTCGAGGCCCGGGGTGAGACCTTCTACCAGGGCCCGAGCGGCGTGCACCTGGCCGCGTTCCCCCCGAAGGAGCGGTGGGACGACTGGGTCGACCTGGACTCACGCGCCTGGCCTCGCCGCGAGGAGCACCACTACATGCTGGTGCCCACCACCTGCTTCAACTGCGAGTCCGCCTGCGGGCTACTGGCCTACGTCGACCGCGAGGACCTGCACGTGCGCAAGTTCGAGGGCAACCCCGAGCACCCGGGCAGCCGCGGACGCAACTGCGCCAAGGGACCGGCCACGATCAACCAGGTGACCGATCCGGACCGGATCCTCTACCCGCTCCGTCGGGTGGGTGAGCGCGGCGAGGGCGAGTGGGAGCGGATCACCTGGGACGAGGCGCTGGACACCCTGGCCACCCGGATCCGCAAGGCGATCATCGAGGAACGCCAGAACGAGATCATGGTCCACATCGGTCGCCCCGGTGAGGACGGCTTCACGGAGAAGGTACTGGCCAGCTGGGGAGTCGACGGCCACAACTCGCACACCAACGTCTGCTCGGCCGGTGGGCGCACCGGCTACCAGTTCTGGATGGGCGCCGACCGACCCAGCCCGGACCACGCCAACGCCAAGGTGATCTACCTGATCAGCTCCCACCTCGAGGCCGGTCACTACTTCAACCCGCACGCGCAGCGCATCACCGAGGCCCGGGCCAACGGCGCCAAGCTGATCGTGCTGGACACCCGGCTCTCCAACACGGCCAGCCACGCCGACTACTGGCTCTCGCCCCGACCCGGCAGCGAGGCGGCGATCAACCTGGCGGTGGCGCAGCACATCATCACCACCGGCCGCTACCAGCGCGACTTCGTGCGGCGGTGGTGGAACTGGGAGGAGTACCTCGAGGAGTGTCGCCCGGACCTGCCCGCGACCTTCGAGAGCTTCGAGGCGGTGCTGCCGGAGATCTATGCCGAGTTCACCTTCGAGTACGCCGCCCAGGAATCAGGTATCGCGGCCCAGACCCTGGCCGAGATGGCCGAGGTCGTTGCCCAGGCAGGGACCCGGTTCTCCTCACACACGTGGCGCTCCGCCGTGGCGGCGAACCTCGGTGGTTGGCAGATCACCCGGACGCTCGTCCTCCTCTCGGCCCTGCTCGGTTCGATCGCCACAGAGGGCGGCCTGTTCCCGAACTCGTGGAACAAGTTCGTGCCCGAGACGATCCACATGCCGCCTCACCCCGGTGTGTGGCAGGAGCTCACCTGGCCGCTGGAGTACCCGCTGGCGCAGAACGAGCTCTCCTTCCTGCTGCCCCATTTCCTCAACGAGGGCAGGGGAAAGCTGGACACCTACTTCATCCGGGTCTACAACCCCGTGTGGACCAACCCCGATGGCCTGTCGTGGATGGAGGTGCTCACCGACGAGGAGAAGATCGGCTGCTTCGTCGCGCTGACCCCGACCTGGAACGAATCGGCGTACCTCGCGGACCTGGTGCTGCCCATGGGCCACGGTTCCGAGCGGCACGACACCCACTCCTACGAGCAGTACGACGGCCAGTGGCTCGGCTTCCGGCAACCGGTCCTGCGCGCGGCGCGCGAACGGCTCGGCGAGACCGTCACGGACAGCCGGCAGGTGAACCCCGGCGAGGTCTGGGAGGAGAACGAGTTCTGGATCGAGCTCTCCTGGCGCATCGACCCCGACGGCAGCCTGGGGATCCGCAAGCACCACGAGTCGAAGGCACATCCCGGCGAGAAGCTCAGCGTCGACGAGTACTACGGCTGGATGTTCGAGAACTCGGTGCCCGGTCTCCCGGAGCGGGCGGCCGAGGAGGGCCTGACCCCACTGCAGTTCATGCGCCGCTACGGCGCCTTCGAGATCAGCAAGGGGATGGGCGCGCTCTACGAGAACGAGGTGCCCTCCGAGGAGCTTCTCGAGCACGTCGTGACGCCGCACGGGCGGGTCTACACCTCCTCGCCCAAGCCCGCCGACCCCAACCGGGCGCCCGTCTCGGCGCCCGATCCCGACGCGCAGGGTCGGCGGCCCGCCGGGGTGGAGATCGACGGTGTCGTCCGTCGCGGCTTCCCCACCCCCTCGGGCAAGCTGGAGTTCTGGTCCTCGACGCTGGCGAGATGGGGATGGCCGGAGCAGGCAATCCCCGGCTACCTGAAGAGCCACGTGCACCCTGACGAGCTCGCCGAGGACCAGATGGTGCTGCTCTCGACCTTCCGGCTGCCGACCCAGATCCACACCCGCTCGGCGAACTCGAAATGGCTCGACGAGCTCGCCCACACCAACCCCGTGTGGATCCACCCGTCCGACGCCGCTCGGCTGAAGGTCGAGCACACCGGCGACCTGCTCCGGGTGGAGACCGACATCGGCCACTTCGTGGCGAAGGCGTGGATCACCGAGGGCATCCGGCCCGGCGTCGTCGCGTGCTCGCACCACATGGGTCGGTGGCGTCCCGAGGCCCAGCAGGGCGGTGTCGGCGGAATGATGGCGACCGTCGACCTGCAACGCGAGGGCAAGGACTGGACCATGCGGCGTCTCCGCGACGTCCATCCCCACGAGTCGAGCGACCCCGACACGCAGCGGATCTGGTGGAGCGACACCGGCGTACACCAGAACCTGACGTTCCCGGTGCACCCCGACCCGATCTCGGGGATGCACTGCTGGCACCAGGCGGTGCGCGTGGTGCCGGCCGGTCCCGAGGACCGCGCGGGGGACATCAGTGTCGACACCGGCAAGGCGCGCGAGGTCTACGAGGAGTGGCTGCTGAAGACCCGCCCCGCTGGTCAGGTGTCGCCCGACGGCCTGCGCCGGCCGCACTGGCTGATGCGTCCGCTCAAGCCGAGCGCGGACACGTTCGTGCTCGAGGGGGTGGTGAAGACATGAGCTCGGCCAGGACCGACGCGAGCACCCCCACGCACGCACCCGTCGAGACAGCCCGCTGGGAGATGCTCCGAGCCCTCGGGGCAGTGGCTCTCACCCCGCCTCCACGCAATGCGGTGGTCTGCCGGTCTCTGGGACTGCCCGCACCGACGGGTGCGGAGCACACCCGGGTCTTCGTCCTCGGCGCCCCACCTCATGCCGCCATCCACCTCGGACCCGAGGGCAAGCTCGGCGGCGAGGGCCTCGACCGGGTGGCCGGTTTCTGGCGTGCCCTGAGCCTGCGACCGCCCGAGGACGCCGACCATCTCGGCGCGCTGCTGATGCTGTACGCCGAGCTGGGCATCGCCGAGACCACCGCCACCGACGAGACGCACCGGGAGCACCTGCGCCGCTCCCGAAGTGCCCTGCTCCACGAGCACATCTGGTCGTGGGGACCTGGCTATCTCGCGGCGGTGCACCTGCTCGGTGTCCAGCCGCTGAGCCGGTGGGCGCAGCTGACGCAGCGCACCCTGCGCGCGGAGCTGGCGGACTCTGAGGTGCCGGCCCTGCTCCCCCTCGCGCTGCGCGAGGCCGCCGACCCGCTCTCGGCGCAGGGCTCTCTCGACGACGCCCTCGACGCCATGGTCACACCCGTGCGGACAGGCGTGGTGCTCACCCAGCGCGACCTGCACGAGGGCGCGCGCCGCGCTGGCGTCGGCTTCAGGCGCGGTGAGCGTCGCTTCGCGCTGCGGGCGATGATGCAGCAGGATGCGGTCGCCACCCTCGAGTGGCTGCTCGGGCACGCCCGGGCCTGGGTCGAGATCCACAGTCGGTCCGGCGACGATGCCACCAGCGTGTGGTGGCAGGAGCGCTCCCGCCACACCGTCGCGACGTTGGAGGGCCTGTTGACGGAGCAGGGCCCCCCGGAGAACGTGGAGAACCCATGAGACTCACCCGGACCGACGTCGACATGGCGACGATCGCTGCTGCCGTCGGCGCAGTGCTCGACCCGGAGCTCGACCAGCCGCTGGCGGACCTGGGCATGCTGGGTCCGGTCGTCCAGCGCCGTGGTGGGCGGGTCGAGGTCACCGTGCGGCTCACGTCGGCCTCGTGCCCGTTGCGCGATCGGCTGATCGATGACGTCACGGCCGCCGTACGCCGGGTCGCGCCGGAGGTCGAGCCGCACATCGAGCTCGACGTGATGAGCGAGACGGAACGTCAGGAGACGGCTCGCCGCTTCCTCGACTCCCGCAGCAGTGCCGGCGCGACGAGCGCCAAGGCGACCATCGCAGTCGCCAGTGGCAAGGGGGGCGTCGGGAAGTCGACCATCGCCGCGAACCTCGCGGTGGCGCTGGCTGCCCAGGGCAAGTCAGTCGGTCTCATCGACGCCGACGTGTGGGGCTACTCGGTGCCGCAGCTGTTCGGTGTCACGACTCCTCCGGTGGCGATGTACGAGACGATGCTGCCGGTGCAGTCCCACGGCGTACGCCTGATGTCGCTGGGCTTCCTCGTCGAGGAGGAGGAGCCGATCGTCTGGCGCGGGCCGATGCTGCACAAGGCGCTCACCCAGTTCGTCCAGGAGGTGCACTGGGGTGAGCTCGACGTGCTGCTGCTCGACCTGCCACCAGGTACGGGTGACGTCACCCTGTCGGTGCTCGAGCTGCTGCCCGACGCCTCGCTGCTCGTGGTGACGACCCCCCAGGCGGCGGCGCGAACCGTGGCCAGCAGGGTCGGTGCGATGGCACGCGACGCGTCCGTCCCGATCTCGGGCGTGGTCGAGAACATGAGCGGGCTGGTCTGTGGTTCCTGCGGTGAGCACACCTCGCTGTTCGGCGAGGGTGGTGGCGCCGAGCTCGCCGAGAAGCTGGAGGTCCCCCTCCTCGGACAGATCCCGCTGGACATCGCGCTCCGGCGCGCCGGCGACCTGGGCCGGCCCCTGGTAGCAGCCGAGCCAGAGGCTCCCTCGGCCCGCGCCATCCATGAGGTGGCCCGGACGCTGCGCCCGGCTCGACGCCCGCTGCTCGGGCGCTCGCTCCCACTCACGCCGGTGTGAGGCCAGGCGACGAGCGCTGACCCCGGACGTGCGCCCGTCGGGCCAGCGCCACGAACGTCCGTGCCGGTCCGAGAAGGGCCTGCCCCGAAGGCCAGACCGCACGCAGGGTGCGGGACAGGTCGAGGTCGTCGACTGCCACGGCGACCAGGCGCCCGTGGTCGACTTCGTCGGCTACCGCGATCGAGCTGATCACCGCCGGGGCCAGACCGTTCTGGACGGCTGACTTGATCGCCGTCGTCGACGTGAGCTCCAGCATCGGGGGTGCCGTCTCGACGTCGCCGAGCGACTCCAGCAACGCCTTGCCGAGCGTGGAGCGGGTGCCCGAGCCGCGCTCTCGTTGGATCAAGGGCGTCTCGGCCAGCTCGCGCGCTGTCAGGGGCGTACGCCGCCGCGCCCAGGGATGGCTGCGGGACACCACGACGATCAGCCGGTCCCGGCCGACGGTCGATCCGTGCAGACCGCGCGGCCGAGCCGGCCCTTCGACGAAGCCGAGGTCCGCCTCGCCGTCGCGCACACGGTGCGCCACCTCGGTGGAGTTGGCGAGCACGAGGGCGATGCCGAGCGCCGGCTGTTCGTGGTGGGCGGTGCTCAACCACGAGGGCATCAGGTATTCAGCGATCGTCATGCTCGACGCGATCCGGAGCCGGTCCTGGCTCTGGGTGCGCAACGCATCCACCCCGCGCTCCAGCGAGGCTGCTGCGTCGACCACCTCGCGGGCCCAGTCGGCCACCAGGCTCCCGGCAGCAGTGAGCGCCGAGCCGGTCGCCGTACGTTCGATCAGGGCGAGCCCCAGCAGTCGTTCCATCCTGCTGATGCGGGAGCTGACGGCCGGTTGGGAGACACCGTGCTCGACGGCGGCCTTCCCGAGGCTGCCCAGCCGGGCGACGCTGAGCAGCATGTCCATCGCCCCCAGGTCGGGCACCCGTGGCGAGAGCGGCATGGCTGGAAGCCTACGCGGGGAGACGGTGCCGAGGCAGGCACGACCGGCCAGGGTGGTGCTCAGGCGCCGGTGAGGTCGAGTGCGTGCCCGGGAAAGTACTTCTCCATGCGTACGTCGGTCGAGCGCGCGTGACCTTCCATGCCTTCCACCCGGGAGACCCGGGCAGCCACCTGGCCGATGTCGCGGCTCGCCTCGCGGCTCATCTGCTCGAAGGTCAGGGTCTTCAGGAACTTGCCCACCCACAAGCCTCCCGTGTAACGGGATGCTCCGCGGGTGGGGAGGATGTGGTTGGGGCCGGCTGACTTGTCGCCATAGGCCACGGTGGTCTCCTCGCCCACGAACAGGGTCCCGTAGTTCACCAGCGTCGCCTTCCACCACTCGAGGTCGTCGGCGTGCACTTCGACGTGCTCGGAGGCGTACTGGTCGGAGAGAGCAGCCGCCTCGTCACGGCTGTCGCACAGCACGACCTCGCCGCAGTCGGCCCACGCCGTACGCGCTGCCTCCGCCATCGGCAGCGGTGCGATGGCTTGCTCGATGAGCTCGAGAACGCCGTGCGCGACGCGCTCCGAGGTCGTCACCAGCACCGTGGGTGAGTCGGGTCCGTGCTCGGCCTGACTGGCCAGGTCGACGGCGACAACCCACGGGTCGGCCGTGTCGTCGGCGATCACCAGGGCTTCGGTCGGCCCGGCGAAAACGTCGATTCCCACGCGCCCGAACAGCAGCCGCTTGGCCTCGGCCACGAAGCGGTTGCCTGGCCCGGCCAGGACGTCGGCAGGGCGCCCCGTGAACAGCCCGAACGCCATCGCCCCGATGGCCTGCACGCCCCCGAGGGACAAGATGGCGTCGGCTCCGGCGTTGGCCATGGCGTAGAGCGCCGCGTCGTGGATCCCCTCGCCCCCGCGGGGTGGGGAGCAAGCCACGACGAACGGAACACCAGCCGCCTTGGCCGTGCCGATGCTCATGGCCGCCGAGGCCACGTGGGCGTAGCGACCGCCCGGGACGTAGCAGCCGGCGACGGAAACCGGGATGTGCCGATGCCCCGCGACAAGGCCGGGGCTGAGCTCGAACTCGAGGTCGTGCATCGTGGCGCGCTGCGCGAGGGCGAACCTGGTGACCTGACCCAGCGAGAAGTCGATGTCGGCGCGCACCCCGGCCGGCAACCGCTCGGATGCTCGCTCGATCTCAGCTGCCGTCACGAGGAAGGACTCGGGCGACCAGCCGTCGAGCTCCTGGGAGAGCTGCGCCACGGCATCTTCGCCACCCTCCTCGACCTGGGCCAGAAGTTCCTTCACGCGCGCGGTGGTGGCGTCGTCATGGGCACGTGTCACGGGAACTGCTGTCTTCAAGTGGCGAATCGTCACGTCTGGCTCTCTTCGTCGTGATGGAAGGGGGTCGGCAATGGATCTCGGCTCGCTTCCGACATCGCGTGGGTGAGGATTTCCACCACGTGGTCGCAAGCGGTCTCGTCCAGGACGAGTGGGACTCGTAGGTCGCAGAGGCGGCCCAGCAGGGCGTCCGTCTGCGGAAGCTGGGGGGAGGTGGCATAGGTCCAGGAGCGGTAGGTGCTGGTGAAGCCCGTAGGCCGGTCGCCGAACCACTTCACGTGCACGCCGAGCTGATCAGCGACCTCGCAGAACCGGGCGATTCTCTCGGGTTCGAGGTGCACGAAGAACTGCAGCGAGCTGCCCACGAACTCCTCCTGCGCAGGGCGTTGGGTCAGCCGGAGCGAGGGGAGGTTCACGAGACCGGCAGACAACCGTTCGTACAGGTGGCGCCAGCGGTGCACGCGGTCCGGCAGCAGCGGCAGCTGCGGACGCAGGACCGCGGCGGCCAGCGCGTTCAACCGCATGCTGTGGTTGGGCTCGCTCCCCAGGACGCCGGCGAAGGCGGAGAGCTGGGGGCGACTGATGTGCTGGGCGTGCAGCCGGTAGCTGCCCGAGGCGAGGATCGCCCGCGCCGCGATCTCCTCGTCGTCGGTGACCAGCAGGCCACCCTCACCGGAGTTCAGGTGTTTGTAGGTCTGTGTGCTGTAGCAGCCGACGAGACCGAAGGTGCCCGTTGCCTGCCCGTCCCATCCCCCGCCCAGCGAGTGCGCACAATCCTCCACCAGACGCAGCCCGAACTCGTCACAGATCGCGACGACCCGCGCCATGTCGGGGATGTGGCCGCGCATGTGCGAGAGCAGCAGCACGCTGCCCGGATGCGCACTCGCTTGGACACGAAGATCGTCCAGGTCGATGGTCAGGTCGGCGCTCGTCTCCACGAAGACGGGGCGGGCGCCGACGTGCGCCACAGCGCCGGGGACCGGTGCCAAGGTCCAGGAGTTCAGCAGCACGTGGTCCCCGGGGCCGACCCCTTGGCAGTGCAGCGCGAGATAGAGCGCGGCCCCACAGGAGTTGACGGCCACGGCGTACTTCTGCCCGACATAGGAAGCGAACTCCGACTCCCACGCAGCCACCGGTGAGTCTTCGGGAGCGCTCTCGGTGTAGCGGAAGAGGGCACCCGACTCCATCAGGGCGACCGCGGCCTCGATACCGGCGCGTGGGATCGGTTCCGGGGTGGCGAGGTCCACGTCCAGCGGCTCGGGGCGTCTGCGTGACTCCGGGTGGGATGGCCAGGTCACCGCGCCTCCGGGCCCGTCGGCAGGACGCTGCCCACTGGGAGCACTGGCAAGTCGACGTCCACGCACTCGGGGTACTTGATTCCCGCGCCGGTGTTCAGCACGACCACACGGTCATCGGCGGCGATCCAGCCGCTGGCCGCCAGCTGTCGCACCGCGACCAGCGCGGCCGCGCCCTCGGGACAGACGAAGACGCCCTCCATGGCGCCGAAGATCCTCAGCTCGGCCAGCAGGTCGTCGTCAGTGACCGCGACCGCAGTGCCCTTGGAGGTGTACAGGATCTCGAGCACCATGAAATCGCCCAACGGCTTGGGCACATTGATGCCGAAGGCGACGGTGGAGGAGTCTGCGAAGAACGTGGATGACGTGGCGCCTTCCTCGAAGGCCCGCACGACAGGCGCGCATCCCTCGGACTGCACCGCGACGAAGCGTGGCATCTCTCCGTGCACCCAGCCGAGCTCGAGCAGCTCGGTGATCGCCTTGTGGATGCCGATCAGCCCCACGCCTCCGCCGGTCGGATAGACGACGACGTCAGGAAGAGTCCAGCCAAGCTGCTCGACGATCTCCAGGCCCATCGTCTTCTTGCCCTCGATCCGGTAGGGCTCCTTGAGGGTCGCGACGTCGATCCAGTCGCCGTCGGCGACCGCGCGGGCCACGATCGCCCCGGCGTCGCTGATCACGCCATCCACGAGGTGCAGCTCGGCGCCGGCTGCGAGGCACTCGGCGCGGGTCACCACCGGAGCATCGCGCCGGCATCACGATCAGGGCCTGCACTCCCGCCCTCGCCGCGTAGGCAGCCCATGCTGCGCCGGCGTTTCCATTGGTGGGCATCGCGATCCGGCGCATCCCCAGCTCTGCTGCCCGGGAGACACCCACAGCGGCGCCACGTGCCTTGAAGGTGCTGGTCGGGGTGGCGCTCTCGTCCTTGATCCACAGCTCCTCGAGACCCAGCTCCTCGGCGTACGCCCGCATCCGCAGCATCGGCGTCACCACCTCGCCCAGCTTCTGCTCGGCTTCGGGACTGGTGACGGGTAACAGCTCGTGGTAGCGCCACAGCTCCCACGAGCGCTCGGCGAGCTCGTCACGCGACACCTCCCTGCGCAGCGCCTCAAGGTCGTAGCGCGCCACCAGGGGTGAGTCGCACTCCACGCACAGGCCGGCCGGCAGCGTGGCGTCGTGCCGATGCCCGCATCGGGCACATTCGAGATGAGTGAGATAGCTGTAGGGGTTCGTCATCGAGACGGCGCCTCCTCGTGAGGTGGGACTGCAAGGGAACGTGCTCTGTCAGGCGACAGGGGCGTGCGACTCCTGGATCGCCTCGCGCACCTCGTTCGTCAGGTCCACGAACTCCGGGAGCGCGCGGAGCTCTTCTGGGGACAAGGTGCGGTCGCTGGTGGAGAGGACCGCACTTCGGTCCAGCACCACCCGGCCGGGACGTGGGCTCATCACCATCACGCGTGAACCGAGGAAGACGGCTTCATCGACGCTGTGCGTGATGAACACGACGGTCTTGCGCGTCTCGCGCCAGATCTCGAGCAGCTCGTTTTGCAGTCGCTCTCTGGTGATCGCGTCCAGGGCACCGAACGGCTCGTCCATCAGCACGATCTCCGGGTCGTTCGCCAGCACCCGGGCGATCTGGCAGCGCTGTTGCATCCCGCCCGAAAGCTCATAGGGGCGATGCTCGCTGAAGTCGCTCAAACCCACCAGCCGCAGGTAGTCGTCCGCGGTCGTTCTGCGCGCCTTCTTGCCCACTCCCCGGAGCTTGGGGCCGAGCTCGACGTTGTCGCGGACACTGAGCCAGGGGAACAGGTTGGACTGCTGGAACACCACGCCCCGCTCCGGGCCGGGAGAGGCGACCTCCCGACCCGTCGCGCGAACCGAGCCCTGTGAGGGGGTCATGAAGCCGGCGATCAACCGCAGCAGGGTGGTCTTCCCGCACCCGGACGGCCCGGCGAGGCAGACGAACTCCCCCGAGGCAATGGACAGATCGATCGGCGCCAGGGCCTGGACCCGGACTTCCACGAACCGTGAAGTAGTGGCTCGAGACCGGTGATCTCGATCGCGTGGTCAGCCGGGGATCCGCTCATCCCGCGGCCTTCGCGGGGGCAGCGTCGACCGCCTGCTCATAGGTCGTCGGCGTGCTGACGCCCTCGATGGAGCCCTGTTCGAGCAGGAAGCCAGCCGTCACGATCAGGTCCTTGCCGAGCTTTCCTCCGAGGTACTGCGCCGAGGACTGGTCACTTGCTCGCAGGAACTGGTAGCCCCCGAACTGGTTCGCCACGTCGCTGGGCGGCGCGCCCATCTGGATGCCGATGCTCGTGGCAGCGTCCTTGGGCTCGGAGGCGATCAGCTCGATCGCGTGGTCCTGGGCCGTCGCCCACTGCTTCATGAAGGCGGCGTTGCCGTCCACGAACTCGGAGGTCCCCGCCGAGAGGTCGAAGGTCGGCTTGCCAGCCTTGGCAGTGTCGGCGCTTGAGTAGATCAGCTTGCCCGTCTTGGCGATCTCGCTCTGGACCGGGTTCCAGATCCAGGCGGCGTCGATCTGCTTGCCCTGCCAGGCAGGGAGCATCGCGTCAGGTGCGAGGTTGATCAGCTTGACGTCCTTGCCCTCGGTCAGGCCGGCTCCCTTCAGCGCTTGGAGGAGCGAGAAGTGCGCAGTCGAGCTGAACGGAACGGCCACCCGCTTGCCACGCAGGTCCTGGACGGACTTGATCGAGGGGTCCCGGGCGATCAGTGCTTCCGCGGTTCCGATCACCTCCTGGATCCAGACCACCTTGATGGGCAGATTCAAGGGCTTGGAGAGTGCGATGGCGGCAGGAGACGAGCCGATCAGCCCGAGATCGGCGCTGCCGGAACCGAAGGCCTGGATCACGTCGGCACCAGAGGCGAACTTGGACCACGTGATGTCCGCGTTGGGCATGCAGGCCTCCAGCCAGCCCTTGTCCTTGACGATCAGGTCCCCGGTGGGGCTGGCCTGCCACGCCAGTGTGGCCTTGGCCTTCACGCTGGGGTCCGCCTTCCAGGGACACGATGCCTTGCCTCCTGGGCTGCTGCTCGAGGTGCGACCGGAATCGACGCCGCAAGCGGATGCAGCGATCAACAGTCCCGCGATCAGGGCTGCCTGGGCAGAGCGAAGGGGGCGTTTGTTCACTGGGGTCTCCTGGTGGGGGGTGCGATGGGTGGGAGAAGGCGTCAGACTTTTCCGCGCCAAGGAACGAGGACTCGTTCGAGGAGTTTGAGCGCAGCGTCGAGGGCGACGGCCGCGATGCCGATCACGATGATGCAGGCCAACGTCAGCGGGGTGTCGAGCTGCGTGCCGGAGACGTAGGCCAGGCCGCCGATGCCGGGGATCCCGTTGTTGAGCTCCGCGGCAACGACGCAGGTCCATGCGAACCCCGTCGCCACCCGGATGCCGTTGATGACCTCGGGCAGCGTGGCCGGGATGGTGACGGCCCTGATCGCCTGGGTGCGCGAAGCGCCCAGCGACGAGGACGGCGTTGATCTGGTCCTCGCGAACCCCTCGGACGCCGCTGATCGTCGCCATGGCGATGGGCGGGAAGGCGGCCAGGAACAGGAGCCAGATCTTGGAGGTGTCCCCGATCCCGAACCACACGATCAACAGGCCGATGTAGCCGAGCGGGGGCAGGGCGCGCAGGAAGTTCAGGTAGGGCTCGATGATGACCCCCACCCAGCGGACGGAGGACATCACCAGCCCGAGAATGATGCCGACCACGATGGCGGCCCCCACCCCTACCGCGATCCGCTGCAGGCTGGCGAGCAGGTGCTCCCAGAGGTAGTAGTTCTGCTCACCGCGCACCACCCGATCGACGCCCTCGGCGATCGTGTGGTCGGAGTTGGCTCGGACGAATGCATGCCACACCGCGGACGGGGAGGGGAGATACAACGGCTTGACCAGCTCGAGCGCGGTGACGGCGTACCAGACAACCAGGAGCAGGAGGAGCGCTCCGAGACGCACGAACCACTGACCGTCGACCGGGAGGGAGCGAAGCCTTGAGGCTCTGGGCGCACGGCCTGCTGGTGGTGGGCCGGCCGGACTCGCATCAGTCGGGGCCGCGTCGACGGTCACGACTCGTCCTCGTCCGAGGAAGGGGACAACGGCGGCTCGAGTTGCAGCCGGGGGGTGATTCCGTGGCGACGCAGCAGCGCCGCGAGCCGGTCAGCAAGGTCGACGTCGTCCTGGACCGCTGACCCGAGTCCGGTGGCGACCGAGGCGAGGTGCCGCTCACTCGCGGTGCGCGCTGCCACCGGGTCTCCCGCCTCGATGGCCGCGTGCACGGCCGAGTGATCGTCCGCCCAGACGTGCGGCAGGTCCGGCGTCGACCAGGCGTGCGTGCGTGCTGAGAGCAGCATCGGGTCGAGCGCCATGCCGAGCAGGTCCCGGGCGGATTCGCGAAGCACCGTGTTGCGGCAGACATCCAGCAACGCGTGGTGCACACGTACGTCGGTGCTGGCGTGCAGCTCGGCATCGTCGATCGCAACCGCCATGCCATCGATCAGCTCGCGAGCCGACTCCAGCGCGGACGGGTGCGGGTCACGAGCAGCGGTTGCCATGGCTGCAGGCTCGAGCACCAGCCGCGTCTCGAGAAGATCGATGGCGTCCGTCAGGGTGACGAGCGGTCGAACGGTGCCGGTGGCGGGTTCGTTCACCGTCGGCTCTCGCGAGACCACGACGGTGCCATATCCGCGTCGAGACTCCACCAGCCCGACGAACTGCAGGGCGGCCAAGGCCTCGCGAACCGAGGGACGGCTGACGGCGAAGTCCCGGGAGAGATCCGTCTCGCTCGGCAACCGGGCTCCGAGCGGGATCGCGCCGCTGGTGATCCGTTCCTGGATCGCAGCTGCGATGTGCGCGCTGATCTGCGTCGGGCGTGGCATGGCACCGAACGAAGGCACCGCCGGAGAACCGGAGCTCGAGGGAGTGATGTGGGTCACCATGGCGAAACAGTCCCACTTGCTTGGTTGCCTGTCAACCAGACAAATGCGTTTTCGGTCTCGGGGCAGGAGAACCGCCATGCCTGGCCGGATCCAGGTGACGCCGCCGAGGGCGGTCGAGTAGACATGCGGGGTGACCGTCGATTTCAACCGCGTCGAGCAGACGGACGTCCTGCTCGCCATCACCGAGTACGACGAGCTCGGCAGCGAGGACTTCCTCGACGCCTACGGCTTCAAGCCCGGCGGGGCCTATCTCCTCGTCCATGAGGGTTCGTCGTACGACGCCATCGCGCTCCTGGCCGTCGCCTTCGGATATGCAACTGGCACCGCTGCCAAGAGCAATGAGTTCTCCGACGCGCATCGAAGGAGCGGTGAAGGTGCTCGAAGGTCTCGGCTTCGAGATCGAGGCCAACATCCCGACCGAGCCCCGTGACGCCTCGGAGGTCGGCTCCGCCGCCGCCCGCACAGCCTGGGCCGAAGCAGCCCGCCCCGTACTCCTGGAAGCCGCAGGCCGCTACCGCGGCAAGGTGACCTACAAGCAGCTGGCCGACGCGGTCCAGGAAGCCACCGGCATCACCACGACCCAGCTGATGCACCAGTGGATCGGCGACGTCCTCGGCCGCGTCACCGACGACTGCCAGTCCCGCGGCGAACCCCTGCTCTCCTCGCTCTGCGTCAGCAGCCAAGGAAGCGTGGGCCAGGGGTACGCCGACGCGGTGGAGCGCGCCCGCGGAGAGCGCCCGTTGGACCCCGACGACCACGCAGCGAACGAGCGCCTCGAGTGCTACCGCCACTGGCACGCCGAAGGACTCCCCCGCGACGGCGGCACCCCGCTCCGAACGGCTCACTTCACCCTGGCCAAGAAGGCGCCCGTCGCGCACGACTGCGCCCCGCAAGGCGGCCGCCCCACGCAAGGCGACAACCCGCAAGGCCACCCCGGCCGCCGAGAAGCCCGCAGAAAAGCCGATCAAGCTCTGCCCGACCTGCTTCACCCAGGTCCCGGCGTCCGGCATCTGCGACTACTGCGACTGAGCGCCAACCGACCGCAGGGAGGCCCAACCCGAGCTCGCTGGTTGAGGAGCGAGCGTCAGCGAGCGTCTCGAAATCCGGTGAACTTCTCTGTGGAGTCCACCCCGTGCCGCCGAAAGCAGACCCAACCCCACGCCGGTTGAGCCTGTCGAAACCAACAGTCCGCCGTGACACCATCACCCGCATGTCCCAGGACCCCGAGATCCCACCCTGGCGAGGCGTCAAGACCTTCTACCCCGAGATGACCCTGCAGGTCGACGCCCCAACGTCAGTGGTTGTGGGAGTCTTGGCACGCGAGCTGTCCAAGGAGAGGTTCAGGATCAAGGACGTCACCCCGACCGGCTTCAAGGCCAGCTACACGAACTGGTTCGACGTCGTCTCCGGCTCGCTCAACAGGACATCCCTCGACCTCGAGGCAACCCCCGACGGCGAGACCACTCACATCCTGATCAACGCGACCAGCACCGCCGACTACCGGACGGGCCAGAAGCACGCCTCCCGCGGTCTCTCCGCAGCAGTCAGCAAGCTCCGCGCGGACGGCCACACGGTGACGACCACACCATGGGTGGTCCCGGAGGCACGCAAGAAGGGCAAGCGCCGGTGACCGATGAAGTCCTGCCCGGCGTCGACCCAGCGCTCGCCTCGGTCGTGGAGCAGGCACGCGCAGACCTGGCCGCGCGCCTCGGCGTACCCGCCTCCGAGATCGCCGTACGCTCCGCCGAGCTGGTCAGCTGGCCCGACGGCGGCCTCGGGTGCCGCGCGCCTGGCATGCGCTACAAGCAGGTTCCGGTGGACGGCTCCCGCACGGTCCTGGAGCACGGTGGCCGGCGCTTCGACTACCACACGGGTGGACGCCGGGCGGTTCCCTTCCTCTGCCAGCACCCTGGGTAGCCGACCGCTCAGGCAGGCTCGATGCGCTCACAAGCCAGCACAAGTCGCTCGCTGACGACCCGCGCGCCGTCGGCATCGCCGCTGGTCACGACCTCGAGGCTCTTCGGCCAGGCCTTCGTGAACACGTACTTCTTCACGAGGCCGCCTTCGAAGTCCAGGACGGATACGGATCCGCTCTTGATGACCGCGTCCCCCTGCCCCGACTGGGAGTCCTTGACCCACTTCTCGAAGTTGGTGTCCGTGGTGAGCCCGCGAGTCAGCGTCAGCTCTGGGGTCTTCCAGCGACCGGGGACCAGGCGAACGCTGCCCGCTCCGTCGGCACCACCCTCCCTGAACTCGACGATCTCACGCTCCATCTTGAGGCCGGAGACCTCGCTGAGGCGCGACGTGAAGACACCGTCGACCTCGAGGCCGAACGAGTGTCCGACGCTGGCATCGCTGTCGGGGAGTGCCATGGGTCCACCTGCGTTCCTGGTTGAGCCGGTTCCTCCAAGAACCATCGACCGCCCGCTGGATGGTGTCAACGTCCCGCTGAGCACCCGGGTGAGCCGACCGCTCAGGTCCTCAGCGGTTGTCCACGTCGACCAGGGTCAGCCCCATGACGCCGCTGGCACCGTTGTGCGAGACCGCACCCAGGCTCCAGACGCCGCCGGCACCGGTCCACGCGGCAGTGACGATCCCACTCGCACCCGAGGTGGCGGAGGTGGGTGCTGAGGTGATCGACAGGCTGCCACCGGCGGCGTTCGGGACGAGCCAGCGATAGAGCCGGTACGCCGCCGAGGTGCCGCCGGTCTGCCAACCGTGCACGTAGAGCTTCCAGGTGCCGTTGACCGGGCTGTCGATGTCGATCTGCTCGTCGGTGCCCCCGTTGCCGCTGAGCGCGACCTGCTTCCCGCTCGGGTCGAACAGGTAGAGGTCGAGGTCGACATCGGGGTTGGCGACAGCGTCCGGCGGCAGCGCGACCCGGAGGTGGGCGGCGTTGCTGACCGGGATCGAGATCACGTCGGCGGTGCCGTCGGCGGGGTCGAACTCCTGGTCGGGGTCCTGGGCCACCGTGTCGTTCGTGACGGTCGCCGGCACCAGCCCGTGCGCCTTGGCGGTGTAGGCACCGGTGTAGCCGAACTTGATCGGGATGTTGACCGACCCTGCGGCACCCGTGCCCTTGACCTCCGCGGGAGCGTCGAACAGCGAGCCCTTGACCGCGATCGGGCTGTAGACGTCGTGACGCTTGCCCTGCCAGGTGAGTGAGCCGAAGCGCCACGCACCGATGGGTGCGTTCTTGTTGGTGAAGGTCACCGAGAAGGTGGCGCTCTTGCCGGGCTTCAGCGACAGGGTGGCGGGGCTGACCTTCACCGAGTAGCCGGGCGGCGCCTTGACCTTCGCGGAGTACTTCTCGACTCCGCCCTTGGTCGACACGTTGGTCACCGTGCGCGTGATCGTGCTCGTGCCGGGGACCGAGGAGACGCCGATCGAGGGGTAGTTCAGGTTCTCCGCCTGGGTCGGGATCCCCGCCGCGTCGAGGGCGGCACAGCTTGCGTCGGCGTCGGTGAACACCGTCGTGTCGGCGTCGCACAGGAAGCCCAGGTAGTCGTCGAACCCTGCGTCGTAGACCAGGCCCGGGTCGAACGGCGTACCGCTGTCACGCTGGCCCGCCAGGTCGATGTGGCCCGCACCCATGGCGAACGGGCCTGCCGGCGACTTCCGGTCGTTGTCGACGACCTTCTGGTAGGCGGAGGTCATCAGCGCGGACTTCGCCGTCGCCGCGCTCCAGTCGGGGTGCGCCTGCTTGATCAGCGCGTAGGCACCCGCGACGTGCGGGCTCGACATCGACGTGCCGGCGATCGCCTGGAACAGCTCACCCGGCACCCCGTCGGTCGGGGTCGGGGTGTTGCCGGCCAGGATCTGGAGACCCGGTGCCGTGACGTCGGGCTTGATGACATCCGCAGCCACCGGGTTGGGCCCGCGCGAGGAGAAGATCGTCATCGAGGGCGCCGGCTTCCAGGTGCTCCGCTGGTTGCCGACGAGGCGAGCAGTCGGTCGCCCGGTGGCGTGGATGTAGCGCTTGATCTTCACGCCGGGTGTGTAGTCCGTGTGGACGGTCGGGACCACGTGGTTGTCGGTGAACAGGTTGTCGGTGTCGTCGGCGTTGTAGAGCACCATGCCGACACCGCCCGCTGCCTTCACGGCCTGGCCCTTCTCGAGCCGGCCGTTCTCGCCGCGCTTGCACAGCACGATGGCGCCCTTGACTGCTCTTGGAACCAGCTCCCCGGCGATGCACAGCTCGCTTCCGGCCTCGGCCGCGTCGACGAGCGGCAGCCGTTTGGTCGTCCGGGTGATGGAGGCGCCGGTGTACTTGCGGCCGTTGCCGAGCTCGACGGTGCCCTGGAAGAACCGGGGCTGGGTGCTCGCACCCACTGCGGTCACCCACGGGTCCGAGGCCGGTCCACCGAGCGTGGCGGCACCGGGACCGTCGTTGCCCGCGGAGGTCGCGACGAACACGCCGGCGTCCGCTGCGAACAGGTAGGCGAGGTCCTCGGCTCCGGTGAGCGACGCACCTCCACCCACGGAGTAGTTGATGACGTCGACGCCGTCCGCCACGGCCTGGTCGATCGCAGCCGCGAGGTCGGAGCTGAAACCACCCTGGGAGCCGAGGCCCTTGTAGGCGATGATCTGCGCCCGCGGCGCGATGCCGGAGACCTTGCCTCGGTCGATACCGAAGATCTTGGCCGGGACGTTCGCGTTGCCGGCCGAGGTGGACGCGGTGTGGGTGCCGTGGCCCTCGTCGTCGCGCGCGGAGTCGTACTCGTTCGACTCGAAGCCGATCGCAGCGCGGTAGGTGTCGAGCACCTCGCGGGCACCGACCAGCTTGTTGTTGCACTTGAACGGCTTGTCGGCGCGGTTCGCCGCCCTGTTGCCGAAGTTGCAGGTCTTCCCTGCGGCGGGGTCCATGTGCGCGTGGGACACCGGGTAGGTGCCGTCGTCGCGGAAGCTCGGGTGCTCGGGCCAGATGCCGGTGTCGATGACGCCGACCACGACACCCTCCCCGGTGTAGCCCTTGGCCCACACGCCGCCACGACCCGTCAGGCCGAGGAACGTCGGGCTGGCGTCGGTCGTGGTGTGCCGGAAGACGTCGGGGATGACGCGCTTGACGCTCTTCAGGTTGCCCATCTTCGCCGCCTGCTGGGGGCTCAGCGCGGTGGCGAAGCCGTTGAGCGCCACGGTGTAGCTCTGGGTCTTGTCCCCCGGCTTCTTGCCGACAGCCTTCAGGGCGGCGTCCTGCTCCGCCACCAGCTTCTTGCCCGCGTCCTCCGCGGGGTTGGTACGCAGCTTGCTCTTGCCGAAGCGTGCGACCAGGGGGTCGTTGTCCATGACCACGATGTAGCGGTTGGCCGCCAGCTTCTCGATCTTCTTGATCGACGGCTTGCTCGTCCCCGATACCGGATCAGGGTCCGCGGCCTGCGCCGCCCCCTGGAGTGGGGCGAGCAGCCCCCCGGTCAGTGCACACAGTCCAACAGCAACCAACACACGCTTCGTCACGGCAAGTCTCCCGATAGATCGCCCC
This sequence comes from uncultured Actinomycetota bacterium, assembly GCA_963782305.1. Classification (GTDB taxonomy): domain Bacteria; phylum Actinomycetota; class Actinomycetes; order Propionibacteriales; family Nocardioidaceae; genus Marmoricola. Next base: position 39,019 of record CAWAJJ010000007.1, read on the forward strand.
CCACGGCATTCCGAGCGACGACGTGGGTGACCTGACTCTCTACCGGGAGGCCGCAGTGGTCAATCCCCCGCGCTGGGGGATGCGCGGCCGTTACCAAACTGCAGTTCTACGACTAAGGCCTAGGTGGCGGGCGAACGAACGGAACACCTGCGCACCGAGACGTAGCCGCATCCTCCGCCGGTTGAGCCTGTCGAAACGTCCTATGGTGCTCTGGCTTGACCAGACAGAACGTCAGGGTACCCTGACGCGATGGGGCGCTTTAGTGAACAGGATGCTCGACGTGCGTGGACCAGACTCTCCGCCTGGTACCGCATGTGGGCGGAGTTCGATGCGGGGCGGGGAAACACGCCTGGCCACCAAGCGACGCCGGCAAACGCCTTGGACGCTCTCGGTGAGGTGGGAGTGGTTCGACAGATGCTCGACCTCGCCGAGTTGGGTGCCGTCACGGCTGCCCGACGTGCGGGGGCCTCGTGGACCGATGTCGGCGTCTCGCTTGGGGTCTCCAAGCAGACCGCCTGGGAGAAATGGCGCGAGGTCGATAGCAAGTAGCGGAGGCGGTGCGCAGGGCGGCGTCGGCGCAATGTTCCATCCCCCTGAAGGACGGACCTCGATCGAGAATAAGCGTCAGCGACAGGGCTCTCGCGATTTCATGGGTGCGCTTTACTGCGCCAGACCGACAGCCGACTACTTGTCTTGGGGACCTCGTCTGCGCCTGGTGCGCTGGCGAGCAACATGACAGAGAATGCCGGGCTTCACGACCTCAGCGAGGTTGAGCTGGAATCTAGCCCAATTCTTGGCCCATCGGCGCAAGCCGGGGCCGGCGGGAACTGCGGCTACTTCCAGATCTCTCGGGTTCAGCGCGTCTCCCGACCTCCTGCAGCTGATAGAAGTAAGCATGGTGGAACTCGACAACTCGTTCGAACGCGAGTTCCGGAATGCTGCGATGACTTGGCTGGACAGGCGACAAAAGCAGCGGGTGGACTTTAGTTGGCTGTCAACCTTCGAGTACGACGGCCGACGAGTGCCTTTGATGGACCGTCAACGCGGAATTCGCAAGCCAGCATCGATGGATGCTGCCCTCGCGATTCGCACGACGTTTACGGCCCCTGGACAGGTGCCGCCGTACGCCGACGCCATCGGCGACGACGGCCTCCAGCGATACAAATACCGAGGCGACGACCCTCAGCACCCCGAAAACGTCGCCTTGCGCCGGGCCTTCGAACAGCGATTGCCCTTGATCTGGTTCGTCGGGGTGGCCTCGGGTCTCTACGAGCCCATCTATCCCGTGTGGGTCGTCGGTGACGACCCAGGGGGTCTCGAGTTCGCATTAGCGCTCGACGAAGGCCAGCGCTTCGTGACCCCCGGCCGAATTGGAGACGAGGATGCCCGGCGCTACGTTGAGCGAATCACCAAGGCGCGCCTTCACCAACGCGTGTTCCGTACCCAGGTGCTTCTCGCCTACGAGGGCCGGTGCACCATCTGCAGGATCCAGCACTCCGAGCTGCTAGATGCCGCGCACATCATCGAAGACGGAAAGCCGAACGGTCAGCCGGTAGTGCCCAACGGCCTGTCCCTGTGCAAGATCCATCATGCAGCGTTCGACAACAAGATCTTGGGCATCCGCCCCGACCTCACCATCCACGTCCGCCAGGACATTCTGGAGGAAGTCGACGGTTGGATGCTCAAAGGCGGGATCCAGGGAGTTCACGACACCAAGTTGGCAGTCCTACCGAATGTACGGGCGGCTCGCCCTGATCCGAACAGACTGGAAGAGCGATACGCCGCCTTCGTGAGCTAAGTGCATTGATCACACGGGCCCGCGCAATCCGTCTCCCAATATGACGCGGTCTTCGACCTCGCCGCGACATCGGCGGACGATGCGCGGTCGCGACCCATAAATCCCCCGAGTCAGCGCGACGACGTACCCAGCTTCCATCTGGCCCTCTCCGCACCATAGGTAACCCGCACCTCGGAGATCTTGTTGGCGACGGGGAGCTGAAAGATCAAAAAGCCTGAGGCGGTCCCACCCGCGACGACCGCGCGGGTCAGCGGCAGCAATCGGCCTTGCCTCACCCCGGTAACCCTTGGCTCGACTAGGTGCGACATTCCCTCGCCGTCGATGACCCGCGCCGTGATCGGCCAAGGTCCAGGCAGTGGCATCTGCCCGACGTTTCGGACCGTAAAGCGTACGGCCCACAAGGTCTGTCCTGGCGAAGGTCCTTCGCTCGCCTTCAAAGGCACCGCCCGCACGATGCGCGATTCTGCTATTTCAAGAGGCGGCCGCGACGGCCCGCCCTTCAATTGGAGATGTTCGCCCTCCGCAACAGAAGGCAGGGCTTGTGCCTCAACGAGCCGGGTCGTCAAGTCCCTGAGAAATCCAGATTGCGATGCCAAGACGGCAAAGACGACCAACGCCAAACCTGCGAAAAGAGAGGCACCACCACCCTTTCTCCTTGTTTGCGAAGGTACGCGTCGCCGCCGACCCCCAGTCGTCGCGACCCTCGTACGGTGACCGGGCACACCGGGACGGACGGTGGCGCTTGCCACGGGTGGCGGTGCCATTGTCGCGGAGGACAGGGCGCCTTGAAGGCGGTGAAGTTGCCGCTGCACCTCCGGCTGAACGAACACTGGTTTGCGAGATTCAAGCATCGCCACGACATTGGATGTCGAACACACGATGACGTCACGTGCCCAGCCGGCAACGGGCTCATCACGCACGAAGCAAAGGACCGGTTGCACGAGATCTGGATTCAAGCCCGGCAGGAGCTCGGCCACTGCGATGGCCGAGTCCGCGGCGGCAGCAACAGCCTTTTCACGCCTGCGTCCATCTTGCAGGAGCACCTGCCCGCGCAGCTCTACCCGGCCGGACCAGTGCTTGGAGTCGATCACGAAGATCCCCCCAGGGCCAATGACGAGGTGATCGATGTTCGCGTATCGCCGCCCGGGCCACCGAAGGTCGTGAATCACTCGCCACTGATCTGCGTCAAGCCTCGCAAGGGCGGAGGCTGTCATCTCTTCGCCCTGCGCCCCGCGTTCGTAGGTCTGCGCCACCCGCAGCAGACGTTCCGCCTTCTCACGATTCCTCCGCGCTACCTCGCGCGCCGACTCCCCTGCCATAAGCCCCCCAGACTGATTCGGCGACACTATTAGGGGCACCAGACTGCTGTCCCCTAAACGGCAAGAATCGGACAAAAACGACCGATCACGCCTGCTGTCTGGGATGGTGCGACCGTCACATCAGCAGCTATGGGCCGCGGAAACGCGGACTCTCGGCTCAGGACCCAGAAACAACAAACTCCCGAACCCACATCCGTGAGTTCGGGAGTCCGTGATGTCCTGAAACATCCGATTTGTAGCGGGGGCAGGATTTGAACCTGCGACCTCTGGGTTATGAGCCCAGCGAGCTACCGAGCTGCTCCACCCCGCGTCGGTGAACGCCACATTACGGGACGGCTGACGGCTACTCCAAATCGGGAGCGGGGGTGGTGACGAAGTCGGCGACGACGCGGCCCAGCTGCTGGCCGGCGTCCTCCTGGAGGAAGTGGCCGGCGCCGGCGATCACCGGGTGGTGCAGGCCCTTTGGTGCCCGGGATCAGCTGGCGGAGGATCGGCGCCATCGCGCCGGTGATCGGGTCGCCGTCGCTGAAGGCGACCAGGAACGGCTTCTTCCACTGGCCGAGCACCTCCCACGCGGCGCGGTTGGCCTCAGTGGCCGGATCGTCCGGGCGGGTCGGGACCAGGGTCGGCATCACCCGCGGCCCTGCCTTGAAGGACTCGTCGGGGAACGGGGCGTCGTACGCCTCTCGGTCGGCATCGGCGAGCCCGCGGACGCAGCCGGCTTCGACGAACCGGCCGATGTCGAGCTCCGGAGCGCTCTCCACCGCCTTGCGGAACTGCCACCAGATCTCGGGCATGTCGAAGTCGCCGGTCGGCAGGCCGGTGTTGGCCGCGACCACGCGGGCGAACCGGTCGGGGTGCTCCGCGACCAGCCGGAGGCCGATCAGGCCGCCCCAGTCCTGGCCGACGAGCGTGACGTCGCGCAACTCCAGAACGTCGAAGACCAGCGACCGCACCCACTCCACGTGCCGGGCGAAGGTGTGGTCGGACCCGAGAGCCGGCTTGTCGGAGCGACCGAAGCCGACCAGGTCCACGGCGATCGAGCGGATGCCGGAGCCGGAGAGCACGTCGATCACGTCGCGGTAGAGGTAGGACCAGGTCGGCTCACCGTGCAGCAGGAGTACGACGGGTCCATCAGCAGGCCCGGCATCGACGTACGCCATCCGGAGCGAGCCACCGTCGCCGTCCGCGACCTCGGCGTACCGCGGCTGGTGGTCGAAGCCGACGAGTCCGTCGAAGCGCTGGTCCGGAGTGCGAACGATGTCCATCCCGGCAGTGTGGCAGGCGCTACCGGCGGGTACGACGACCCCGTGACCGACTCAGCCGAACAGCTCGCACCGCACGTCCTCGTTCTCTTCGGGGCGACCGGTGACCTGGCGAAGCGCAAGCTCTTCCCCGGGCTCTACCACCTCGCCGCCGCGGGACGCCTGCCCGAGGAGTACGCCGTCATCGGCAGCGGGCGCCATTCCCCCGGCTCCGACGACGAGTTCCGCGACCAGGTGCGCGAAGCACTCCAGGAGATCGACGACCTCGACCAGGACGTGCTGGACGACCTCCTCGAACGAGTCTCGTTCCAGACCTCCGACTCCGACGACGGCTCCGACCTCGCCGAGAAGGTGCGCGCGGCGGAGAAGGAGCTGGGCGACGACGCCAAGCGGCTCGTCTACCTCTCCGTCCCGCCCTCCGCGATGGAGGACATGGTGGCGATGCTGGGCCGCGAGGAGCTCACCGAGCGCGCGCGGCTGGTGCTGGAGAAGCCGTTCGGCCTCGACCTGGAGAGCGCCCGCAGCCTGGACGCTGCGCTGAAGGACGTCGTCGACGAGGAGCAGGTCTTCCGGATCGACCACTTCCTCGGCAAGGAGGCGGTGCAGAACATCCTCGCGCTCCGGTTCGCCAACGGTCTCTTCGAGCCGGCGTGGGACCGCCGCAGCATCGAGTCGGTGCAGATCGACGTACCCGAGGACCTCGGGATGGAGGGCCGCGGCAGCTTCTACGAGTCGACCGGCTGCCTGCGCGACATGATCTCCACCCACCTGTGCCAGCTGCTCGGGTTCGTGGCGCTCGAGGACCCCGGCAGCTTCGACGAGAAGGCCGTCCGCGATGCCAAGTCCGCGGTCTTCCAGGACCTGCGGCCGCTCGACCCCGACAAGGTCGTCTTCGGGCAGTACGACGGCTACCGCGACGAGGACGACGTAGCCGACGACTCCGAGGTCGAGACCTTCGTCGCCATCGAGGCGTACGTCGACAACGACCGTTGGCGTGACGTCCCGTTCTTCCTGCGCACCGGCAAGAAGCTGGCCGAGTCGAACCGCGTCATCACGCTGCGGTTCAAGAACTCGGCGTCGACCATGTTCAACGGCGACACTCCCGGCTGCAACGAGCTCGTCCTCGACCTCAGCGACGACCCGAAGATCTACGTCGACCTGCGCGCCAAGAAGCCCGGGCCCGACCTCGACCTGGTCGAGGCGACGATGAAGCTCGACGTCGGCGACGCCGCTCCCGACGACCAGCCGCTCGAGGCCTACGAGCGACTGCTGCTCGACGTGCTGCGCGGCGACCAGACGTTGTTCACCCGCTCCGACGAGGTCGACCGCCTCTGGGAGGTCTGCCAGCCCGTCCTCGACAACCCGCCGAAGCCGCAGTCCTACGCGCCGGGATCGTGGGGTCCCGACGCGGCGCTGGAATTGCCCCCCGGCGGCTGGCGCCTGCATGACTGAGGGACGTCCGCCGGAGGCCGACGACGGCTTCCTGCCCATCGCGCAGCACGGCCTCATCGGCGACCTCCGCAGCTGCGCGCTCGTCGGCACCGACGGCACCATCGACTGGTTCTGCGCGCCCCGCTTCGACTCCCCGAGCGTCTTCGGCAGCATCCTCGACCCCGAGGAGGGCGGCTTCTGGCGGCTCGAGCCCCTCGACAAGAACGTGCGGACCAGTCAGTTCTACTTCCCAGACTCCAACATCCTGGTCACCCGGTTCATGACCCAGCAGGGCGTCGCCGAGGTGCACGACTTCATGCCGGTCATCAAGACCAACGACCCGGACCACCGGCAGCGCATCGTCCGCCGGGTGACCGCCGTACGCGGCGAGACCAACCTGCGGATGGAGCTCGCCGCACGCTTCGACTACGGCCGCATCCATCCCGAGCACGAGCTGCGTCGACCACGGGGTCATCATCAGCGGCGACGGTCTGCGCCTCGGGCTGACCGCCACCTGCGACGTCGACGCCACCGACGGCACCATCGTCGCCGAGATCTCGCTCGCGGAGGGAGAGGAGGCGCTGTTCGTGCTCGAGGTGCTCGACGACGACGCCGAGCTGAAGTCCGGCGGCGACGGCGAGACCACTCGGCTGTTCCAGCAGACAGCCGCCTACTGGCGCAACTGGATCAACCAGTCGACGTACAAGGGACGCTGGCGCGAGACCGTCAACCGCTCCGCCCTGACCCTGAAGCTGCTCACGCACGAGCCGAGCGGCGCGATCATCGCCTCCCCCACGACAAGCCTGCCGGAGTCGATCGGCGGCAGTCGCAACTGGGACTACCGCTACGTCTGGATCCGCGACGCTGCGTTCAGCCTCTACGGCCTGCTGCGGCTGGGTTTCACCGAGGAGGCCGACGCGTTCATGCGCTGGCTCTCGGAGCGGATGGCGCAGGAGCCCTCGGAGGACGGTGAGCTCGGTCCGCTGCGCGTGCTCTACGACATCGACGGCAACGTGCCCAAGGAGGTCGAGCTCGACCACCTCCGTGGCTACCGCGACTCGCTGCCGGTGCGGGCGGGCAACGGCGCCGTCGACCAGCTGCAGCTCGACATCTATGGCGAGCTGATCGATTCGGTCTACCTGTTCAACAAGTACGGCGACGGCATCAGCTCCGCTGCCTGGGACGACCTCACCCGCACGATCGAGTGGGTGATGGACAACTGGGACCGGCCTGACGCCGGCATGTGGGAGATCCGCGACGACCCGCGACACCACACGACCTCGTTGCTGATGTGCTGGGTGGCCATCGAGCGGATGATGCGGATCTCCCGCCAGCGTGGGCTTCCTGGCGAGCTGTCGCGATGGGCCGAGGGTCGGGATGCGATCTATCGCCGGATCATGGAGTCGCATTTTTCGGAAGAGCTGGGCGCCTTCGTCCAACACGCGGGGTCGGACACCCTCGATGCCGGCGTACTCCTGATGCCGATGGTGAAGTTCATCGCGCCCAACGACCCCAAGTTCCTGTCCACGCTGAAGGCGATCGAGGACCGGCTCGTCTCCGACAGCCTGGTCTTCCGCTACGACGTCGACACCTCCGGGGACGGCGTGGAGGGCACCGAGGGGACCTTCTCGCTCTGCTCGTTCTGGTACGTCGAGGCGCTCACCCGCGTCGGCCGGCTCGAGGAGGCGCGGCTCGCCCTGGAGAAGATGTTCACCTACGCCAACCACCTCGGGCTGTACGCCGAGCAGATCGGCCTGGCCGGAGAGCAGCTCGGCAACTTCCCCCAGGCCTTCACGCATCTCAGCCTGATCAGCGCCGCGATCAACCTGGATCGGGAGCTGGGTTAGTCCTTCATCCCCTTGAGCCGGCGGCCGACCGCCTGCTCCACCTCGCGGGTGGCATCCCGCTCGGCGAGCGCATGGCGCTTGTCCCAGGTCTTCTTGCCGCGGGCCAGGGCGATCTCGACCTTGGCGCGGCCGTCCTTGAAGTACAGCTTCAACGGGATCACGGTCAGTCCGCTCTCGTTGACCTTCCGCTCGATCTTGTCGATCTCCGAGCGGTGGAGCAGCAGCTTGCGCTTGCGGCGGGAGGCGTGGTTCGTCCAGGTGGCCTGCTCGTACTGCGGGATGTGCACGTTGTGCAGCCAGATCTCGCCGTTGTCGACGTCGCAGAACCCGTCGACCAGGGACGCGCGCCCCGCACGCAGCGCCTTCACCTCGCTGCCCTGCAGGACCATCCCGGCCTCCCAGGTGTCCTCGAGGTGGTAGTCGTGCGCCGCCTTGCGGTTGCGCGCGATCACCGGGTTGGGGTCCGGCTTCTTCATGGGGTCAGTGTCCCATCGCGGCTCCCCGGGACGTCATACCTTTTCGTGGCTATGGCGACGAGGTCGTATGACGTCCGGCGGGGTCAGGCGGTCGGGCGGACGGCGAAGAAGTTCATCGCGGTGAAGGAGAGTACGACGGCATCCTCCTGGTTGAGCACCTCGACGTTCGAGTGCACCAGGCCTCGGTCCGGCTTGGACGCCGAGAGCCGGGCGTTGTCGATCGTGACGCGGATGCGGAGTACGTCGCCCGGCCGGACCGGCCGCACGAAGCGCACCTGCTCGAGGCCGGGCGAGGCCAGGCTCGCCACCCGGGAGATGTAGTGCTCGACGTAGAGCCGCATGCAGATCGCCATCGTGTGCAGCCCACTCGCGATCAGGCCACCGAAGGGACCGGTCGCCGCCCAGGCCGGGTCGGTGTGGATCGTCTGCGGGTCCCACTGCTGCGCGAACGCGACGATCTCGTCCTCGGTCGGGCTCAGGTGTCCGAACTCGTAGACGGATCCCGTCACGTAGTCCTCGAACCAGCGGTCGTCGACGGGTGCTGGGAGGTCGGTGTCGCTCAGGAGGTGGGTCTGGTCGCTCATGGGGTCAGCCTCACAGACGGGGTCTTCGCGCGTCTCCGCGACTCCCCCCGGAAGTTCTCCACAGATTGCGTTTTGCTCTTGCAATCGAACGTGTGTTCGCAGAAATTGTTCCATGTCAGCAGTCCTCGATCTCCACCCCGACGCCGGTCACCCGGTGCTCGCCGGCCTGGGTGCGATCGAGGACGCCCTGGACCAGATCCACGGAGCCGCCGCCACTCCGCTGGCCTCCGGGGAGTACGCCGCAGCGGTGCGCCGCATCGAATGCATCAGCCGCCGCCTCGATGCGGCGAAGCTGAAGGTAGTCGCCGCCGCCGACAAGGCCGGCGCTCCTGAGGACGCCGGGTTCACCGGGACCGAGGCCTGGGTCGCGAAGAACACCACCACCTCCCGCACGACCGCCGCTCGCGAGGTGGGCCTCGCGCGCGACCTCGGCTCCGGGGAGCACGACACCACCGCCGCCGCGCTTGACCAAGGGCTGGTCTCCCCCGACCACGCCGCTGTGATCCTCGACGCCGAGCGTCGCCTGCCCGAGGGCGTCAGCGCCGAACAGCGGCGCGTGGTCGAGGAGAAGCTGGTCGAGAAGGCCCAGAAGTACTCCCCCGAACGGCTTCGGCGTGAGGCCCGCCGCGCCATCGAGGCGATCGAGCCCGACGAGACTGTGGTCGACGCCGCCGAGGACGAGCAGCTGCGGTCCGAGGAAGAGGTCGCCAGGTCCAAGGCCAAGCTGTGGTTCCGCGACAACGGGGACGGCACCACCACCGGAGCGTTCACCGTCCCGACTCCTTCGGCTGGGTTCCTGCGGAAGATCATCGAGTCGATGACGGCGCCTCGGCGGATGCGGGCCGCCCGCGTTGCTCGCCCTGGTTTCGAGACGGTCCCTGACGCTCCCTCCTCAACCAGCGCTACTGCTGGCGCTCCCTCCTCAACCAGCGGTACTGCGGGCGCTCCCTCCTCAACCAGCGGTGCTGGCGTGGGGCAACCCGAGGCCCGGCTGTACGACTGGGACCACCGCCGCGGGCTCGCGTTCGCCGACCTGCTCGAGCACCTGCCGACCGACCACCTGCACGAGAAGACCGCGGCCACTGTGGTGGTCACCATCAGCCACACCGTCCTCCAGGACGCACTGAAGGCAGCCCACCTCGACACCGGCCAGACCATCTCCGCCGGCGAAGCACGGCGCCTCGCTTGCAACGCCGGGATCATCCCCGCCGTCCTCGGCACCAACTCCGTAGCACTCGACCTCGGCCGCGAGACCCGACTCTTCTCCCAAGCACAACGCATCGCCGCTGGGCTGAGACACGACACCTGCGCCGCAGATGGGTGCGACCGGCCCTTCGCCTGGTGCGAGCTCCACCACCGAGAACCCTGGAGCCTCGGCGGCAGAACCGACCTTCGAGACGCGGTGCCGTTGTGCCACTGGCACCACCAGAGGATCCACGATCGCGGCTTCGATCACCGCTACCTGCCCGACGGCACCATCAGATTCAGCAGGCGGACGTG
>CAWAJJ010000008.1:0-457924 GCA_963782305.1 uncultured Actinomycetota bacterium
GCTCCTGGAACCACGGCGTGGAGGGCCCCACCGACGACCCCGAGATCCGCGCGTTCCGCGCCCGCGAGCAGCGCAATTTCCTGGCCACGCTGCTGCTGAGCCAGGGCGTCCCGATGGTGCTGCACGGCGACGAGCTGGGCCGCACGCAGAACGGCAACAACAACACCTACGCCCAGGACTCCGAGATCGCCTGGATGCACTGGGACCAGGCCGACCGCCCGCTGACCGAGTTCACTGCGGCGCTGATGCGGTTGCGCCACGAGCACCCGACCTTCCGACGCAAGCAGTTCTTCACCGGTACGGCGGTGCGCAGCGGCGAACGCCTCGACGACATCGTCTGGCTGCACCCCGACGGACGCCCGATGGAGAACGGTGACTGGGACGGGCCGCATGACAACGGGGGCGGCAAGACCCTCGGCATGTACCTCAACGGCCACGGCATCGCCGGACGCGACGCCCGCGGCAACCGGATCCTCGACGACCACTTCCTGCTGTTCTTCAACGCCGGCGAGGCGATCCAGCTCACGCTGCCGAAGGCGGAGTACTCCGAGGCCTGGGACGTGGTCATCGACACCGGCGGTGTCGCCGACAACGGCCGCAGCTACGCCGCCGGCGACACGCTCGAGCTGAGCCCCCACTCCACGCTGGTGCTGCGCGAGCACCGCGAGCCCGAGCAGGAGCCCGACCACTCGGTCGCCGCGTCCCTGGCCGGCTACAGCGGAGGCACCGGAGCATCCCAGTGACCACCGGGCCGCGGCGGCCGGTCAGCACCTACCGGCTCCAGATCACGTCGGACTTCGACCTGTACGACGCCACGCGACAGCTGGCCTACCTGCACGACCTCGGCGTCGACTGGGTCTACCTGTCGCCGCTGCTGGCAGCCGAGCCGGGGAGCACGCACGGGTACGACGTGGTCGACTTCACGCGCATCGACGAGTCCCGCGGCGGTGCCGAGGGGCTGGCGGCGCTGTCGGCCGAGGCCCGGCGACTCGGCCTCGGCGTACTCGTCGACATCGTGCCCAACCACGTCGGCGTGGCCACGCCCGCCGAGAACGCCTGGTGGTGGGACGTGCTGCGGCTCGGTCGCGAGTCGCCCCACGCCGAGGCCTTCGACATCGACTGGGAGTACGGCGACGGCAGGCTCCGGATCCCCGTCGTGGGAGACGACGACCTCGGTCCGGACGGGCACATCGAGAACCTGTCGGTCGTGGACGGCGAGCTGAGGTACCACGACAACCGCTACCCGATCGCTCCCGAGGTTTCGACAGGCTCAACCGACGTAGGGGGCTCAACCGACGTAGGGGGCTCAACCGACAGTGGTGACGCCAACGCGGTCCACGCGCGGCAGCACTACGAGCTGGTCGGCTGGCGGCGGGCCGACTCCGAGCTGAACTACCGGCGCTTCTTCTCGGTGAACACCCTGGCCGGCGTACGCGTGGAGAAGCCGGAGATCTTCGCCGCCACCCACGCCGAGATCGGTCGCTGGTTCGGCGAAGGGCTGGTCGACGGGCTCCGGGTGGACCACCCCGACGGGCTGCGCGACCCGCGCGGCTACCTCGACGACCTCGCCCGGCTGACCGGCAACGCCTACGTGCTCGTGGAGAAGATCCTCGCCCTTCGAGACGGTCGCAGCGCGACCTCCTCAGGAACCGTGCTCGAAAGCCTGCCAGGGTCCTGGGCCACCGCCGGCACCACGGGGTACGACGTCCTCGCGCTCCTCGACCGGGTGCTCACCGACCCGGCGGGACAGGAGCCGCTCGACGCCCTGGAGACCGCACTGCGAGGGGCCCCGCTCGACTGGGAGGAGCTCGTCCACCAGCGCAAGCGCCAGGTCGCCGACGTGGTGCTGCGCGCGGAGACGAACCGGATCGTGCGGGAGCTGCCGGCGTCGGCAGAGACTCCTTCCACGTCGGTTGAGGACGCGGTTGCCGAGCTGCTGGCCTGCTTCCCGGTCTACCGCTCCTACCTGCCCGACGGCCTCGCGCACCTCGACGCGGCGTTCGCCGAGGCCCGCGCCAGCCGCCCCGACCTCGCGTCGGTCTTCGACGAGCTCGAGCCCGTGCTGACCGACCCGGACGCCCCGGCTGCGCGCCGGTTCCAGCAGACGAGCGGCATGGTGATGGCCAAGGGCGTCGAGGACAACGCGTTCTACCGCTACTCGCGGCTCACCTCGCTCAACGAGGTCGGCGCCGACCCCGGCGTCTTCTCGGTCACCACCGAGCAGTTCCACGAGGCCATGGCGACGCGTCAGCGCGAGTGGCCGCACGCCATGACCGCCCTGTCCACGCACGACACCAAGCGCGGCGAGGACGTCCGTGCCCGGATCGCCGTGCTGGCCGAGCTGCCGAGCCTCTGGGTGGAGACCCTCGGCTCGTTACTCGTTCGCGTGCCGATGCCCGACGAGGCGTTCGGATCGCTGCTCTGGCAGGCGGTCCTGGGCGCGTGGCCAGCGTCAGTGGGCGGAACACCTCCGGCCGACCTGCGATCCCGGTTGCACGCGTACGCCGAGAAGGCGATGCGCGAAGCCGGTGACCGCACCACCTGGACCGACCCCGACGCGGCGTACGAATCCGCCGTGCACGACGCCGTCGACGCCGTCTTCGACGACGTGCAGGTCCAGGCCCTGGTGACCGGACTGGTCGAGCGGCTGGCCGCGCCCGGGTGGAGCAACGCCCTCGCCACCAAGCTGGTCGCGATCACCGCACCCGGTGTCTGCGACGTCTACCAGGGCAGCGAGCTGTGGGAGCAGAGCCTGGTCGACCCCGACAACCGCAGGCCGGTCGACTTCGAGCGACGGCGCGCGCTGCTCGCCGAGCTGCGCCAGGGTTCCGTACGACGACCGACCTCGCCCGAGGACGAGGGCGCGGCCAAGCTCTGGGTGACCACGACCGCGCTTCGGCTTCGCCGGGAGCGCCCGGAGCTCTTCGAGAGCTACCAGCCGCTCGAGGCGCTCGGGTCGGCCGCGGACCACGTCCTCGCCTTCGACCGCGGTGGCGCCGTCACCGTTGTCACGCGGCTGCCCGTGGGACTGGCGGCGAAGGGAGGGTGGGGCGACACCACGCTCGCCCTGCCCGCCGGCCGGTGGCGCGACGTAGTGAGTGGCGGAGGTTTCGCCGTGGACGGCAGCGCATCGACGTCGGACGGCATCGTCGAGGTCCGGCTGGCCGACCTGATGGCCGACCTTCCCGTCGCTCTGCTGGTCAGGAGCGACTGATGGCCACGAGGGGACGCTTCGACGTCTGGGCGCCACGACCCGAGCGCGTGCGGCTCAGTGTCGGCGACGACGTCGTGGAGATGACCCGGGGCGACGACGGCTGGTGGACTCCGTCCGGGACGGTGCCCGACGGCGAGGTCGACTACGGGTATCTCGTCGACGACTCCGACGAGCCGCTGCCCGACCCGCGGTCGCGGCGCCAGCCCCACGGCGTACACACCCGCTCACGCACCTTCGACCCCGACTCGTTCACCTGGACCGACGATGCCTGGACGGGACGCCAGCTCGCCGGTTCGGTGATCTACGAGCTGCACCTCGGCACGTTCACCCCGGAGGGCACCCTCGACGCCGCAGCCGCACGACTCGACCACCTCGTCGCGCTCGGCGTCGACCTGGTCGAGCTGCTGCCGGTGAACGCGTTCAACGGCACCCACAACTGGGGGTACGACGGGGTGCTCTGGTCGGCTGTCGACGAGGAGTACGGCGGTCCCGAGGCCTACCAGCGTTTCGTCGATGCCGCACACGCCGCGGGACTCGGGGTCATCCAGGACGTGGTGCACAACCACCTCGGACCGTCAGGCAACTACCTGCCGGTCTTCGGGCCCTACGTGAAGACCGAGGGCGCGAACACGTGGGGATCCTCGATCAACCTCGACGGCGAGGAGTCGGCCGAGGTGCGACGCTTCATCCTCGACAGCGTGCGGATGTGGTTCACCGACCTGCACGTCGACGGCCTGCGGCTGGACGCCGTGCACGCGCTCTCGGACGAGTCCGACACGCACCTGCTCGAGGAGATGGCGATCGAGGTGGGTGGGCTTTCGGCGCACCTGCGGCGCCCGCTCACGCTGGTCGCGGAGTCCGACCTGAACGACGCGCGGATGGTCACCCCGCGCGAGGCCGGTGGGCTCGGCATCGACGCGCAGTGGAGCGACGACTTCCACCACGCGGTGCACGTCGCGCTGACCGGCGAGACCAGCGGGTACTACGCGGACTTCGAGCCGCTGGCCGCGCTGGCGAAGGTGTGCGAGCGGGGGTTCTTCCACGACGGCACCTACTCGTCGTTCCGCGGCCGCGACCACGGGGCGCCGATCGACACCGACAGGATGCCGACCTGGCGGCTGGTGGTGGCCAACCAGAACCACGACCAGATCGGCAACCGCGCCGTCGGCGACCGGCTCACCGCGCACCTCGACGAGGACCAGCTCGTCTGCGCCGCGATGCTCACCCTGGCCGGTCCGTTCACCCCGATGCTCTTCCAGGGCGAGGAGTGGGCGGCCTCGACGCCGTTCCAGTTCTTCACCTCGCACCCCGAGCCCGAGCTGGGCAAGGCCACCGCCGAGGGGCGCATCAGGGAGTTCGCGGCGATGGGCTGGGATCCCGAGGTCGTGCCCGACCCGCAGGACACCGACACCTTCCAGCACTCGAAGCTGGACTGGTCCGAGCGCGAATCGGGTGCGCATGCGCGAGTGCTGGCGGCGTACCAACGGCTGACCGAGCTGCGCCGCTCGCTGCCTGCCCTGACCGACCCGTCGTTCGGCTCGGTCTCGTGCACGGTCGACGAGGACTCCCGGCTCTTCACCATGCAGCGCGCCGACGTGCTGATGGTCGTGAACTTCGGGTCGGACTCAGTCGAGCTGCCCGTAGCAGAGGGGCTCGAGCTGGCGTTCCGCACGCCGAGCCTCCCCGAGCTCTCGGACGGACTGCTGCAGCTGCCACCGCACGCGGGTGCGCTGCTCGCTCCGGAGGATCGCGCCTAGAGTCTGCTCATGGACCTGCCGGCGGTGATCGTGCGCCTGAGCGTGGTGGTGCTGCTCGTGTCGCTGGCCGCCTGCGGGACGGCCGGCGGAAGCACGCCGGCCGCGGAGTCTCCGGGCACCCAGCCCTCGACAACCGCAACCGTGACCGCCTCGCCCAGCCCGTCGACCAGCCCGTCGACCAGCCCCTCCACCGCCCCCTCGAGCAGTCCGAGCCTGCCCACGCCCAGTGCCCGTCCGACCCTCGGAACGGTTCCGCCGCCCTGGCTGGGAAAGCGGGTGCTGCCGCTGGCGGCGAACGGGCTCGGCGAGATTCGGCGTACTCCCCGGGAGCTGGTGAAGCGTCGGTTCACGCTGCCCGACCAGCTGCCGGCGCTGCCCGGGTCCGGATTCGCGTCCCGGGTCTCCACCCCGGCACCGGCCGACGTGATCGCGCGGTCGACCTGGAAGCAGGGCTGCCCGGTCGCCGCGACCGACCTGTCGTGGGTGCGGCTGTCGTTCTGGGGCTTCGACGGCCGGCGGCACACCGGCGAGCTGCTCGTGAACCGGTCGGCCGCCGACGACCTGGTGCTGGTCTTCCGGCGTCTCTATGCCGCGCGCTTCCCGATCGAGGAGATGCGGATCACCCGACTCGACGAGCTCGACGCCCCGCCCACCGGCGACGGCAACAACACCGGGGCGTTCAACTGCCGGCCGACGGTCGGCGCGACGTTCTACTCGCAGCATGCCTATGGCCTGGCGGTGGACGTCAACCCGTTCCAGAACCCCTATCTCAAGGGCGACGTGGTGCTGCCGGAGCTCGCGTCGTCGTACGAGGACCGCGGCTTCGTCCGCCCCGGGATGATCACCCCGAACGGCCCCGTCGTACGGGCCTTTGACGGGATCGGCTGGACCTGGGGCGGCACCTGGAGCTCACTCAAGGACCTGCAGCACTTCAGCGAGAACGGCCGGTGACCGCACACCCTCGGCGTCAGCCGGTCTGACCCTGCTCCCGACTCTCGGCCACCCGGTGCGGGACGCGCAGCAGCCGGATCGAGGTCACCAGCACCAGGCCGCCGACGAGGTTGCCGAAGGCCGACCAGCCCAGCGCCCCGAGCCAGTCGAGGTAGCCGTAGTCGGCCGAGCCGGTCAGCAGGCCGGCGAACATCAGGATCGAGTCGAGGATCGAGTGGAACAGCTGGGCGCCCACCAGGATGAACGACATCAGCACCGCCGCGACGATCTTGGGCATCGTCTCCTCGGTCGCATGCTGCATCCGGGTGAGCAGGGTGATCACCGCCCCCGCCAGCACCGCGAGGAAGAACGACCGCCAGGAGACGCCGAGGTGGGCGTAGTGCGAACCTGCGCTGACGGCAGCCTCGTGCACGTCGGGCAGGGCGATCACGATCATGGCGGCCATCGCGAAGCCGCCGACCAGGTTCGCCACCAAGGTGACGCCCCAGAGCCGGAGGAGCTGCGCGATCGTGCCGACCTTGGCCACCACCGAGATCACCGGCACCAGGAAGTTCTCGGTGAACAGCTCGCTGTTGGCCAGCAGCAAGGCGACGAAGCCGATGGTGAAGGCCAGGGAGGCGAGCAGCGGATTGCCGGTCTTGGAGTCGACGACGAGGTACATCAGCACGCCGACCCCGACGTCCACCCCACCGAGGAACCCGGTGGCCAGCAGCGGCAGCAGCGGGCGGTCGAGACGCTCGTGCCCCTCCTCGACCAGCCGGTCGTAGGTCTCCTCGAGCTCGTCCTCCTCGCGAGATCCCTTGGGTGCCGCAACGTCGCCGGAGTCGCCTTCGGGTCGGCTCACTGCGCACGGACCGGGGAGAGGAGGATTGGGTTCACGGCGCTCACCCTAGGACCCGAGCAGACTCGCGAAGTCAGGTACGTCGCCGAACGGGTCCGGGCGGTGCAGAGCCGGGCGGGCGACCACGAGGTCCGCGAGCTCCCTGGCGGCGCGGTCGACGCGCTTGCGCAGCGCGCCCGAGGCGTCGCTGGCGCCCCAGTCCTCGCTGGCGGCGAAGACCCCGGTCGGTACGACGACCGCGTGCAG
This sequence comes from uncultured Actinomycetota bacterium, assembly GCA_963782305.1. GTDB lineage: Bacteria > Actinomycetota > Actinomycetes > Propionibacteriales > Nocardioidaceae > Marmoricola. The sequence goes on from CAWAJJ010000008.1 coordinate 7,010, forward strand.
GTAGCCGAACAGCGGGCGCAGGGCGTGGTCCAGGACCAGCGAGTGTCGTGCCGAGCCGGCGGTCGCGCCGACCAGCACGGGCATGCCGTCCAGGGTCTCGGGCTCGAGGATGTCGAAGAAGGTCTTGAACAGGCCCGAGTAGGAGGCGCTGAAGACCGGCGTCACCGCGATCACGGCGTCCGCAGCCGCGACCTTCTCGACCGCGGCGGCCAGGTCACCCGTGGGGAACCCGGTCAGCAGCGCGTCGGTGATCGCGTGGGCGAGCGGACGCAGCTCGATGATCTCCAGCTCGACGTCCCGGCCGCCCTCCTCGAGGGCGGTCCTGGTGGCCTCCCCCAGCAGGTCGGCGAGCAGCCGCGTCGAGGACGGCTCGGACAGGCCGGCGGTCACGACAGCGATGCGGCGTACGTCGGCACGCTGTGACCCTCCGACGAGCTTCATGCCGCCACCTCGACGTCGTGCTTGCGCAGCTCGGCGACGACCTCACCCAGCAGGTCGAGCTGGTTCAGGACGGCGGTCAGCGGAAGGCCGGCGTGGTCGACCAGGAAGAGCTGGCGCTGGTAGTTGCCGGCGTACTCCTTGAACGAGAGGGTGCGCTCGACGACCTCGGCCGGTGTGCCGACGGTCAGCGGCGTCTCCTTGGTGAACTCCTCCAACGAAGGGCCGTGTCCGTAGACCGGCGCGTTGTCGAAGTAGGGCCGGAACTCGCGGACGGCCTGCTCGTGCGACTTCGCCATGTACACCTGACCACCGAGCCCGACGATCGCGTCCTCGGCCTTGCCGTGGCCGTAGTGCTCGAAGCGCTGGCGGTAGAAGTCGACCATCCGTGCCGTGTGCGAGGCCGGCCAGAAGATGTGGTTGGAGAAGAACCCGTCGCCGTAGTACGCCGCCTGCTCGGCGATCTCGGGGCTCCGGATCGAGCCGTGCCAGACGAACGGCGGCTTGTCGTCGAGGGGCCGGGGCGTGGAGGTGAAGCCCTGGAGAGGGGTGCGGTACTTGCCCTCCCAGTCGACGTTCTCCTCGCGCCAGAGCCGGCGCAGCAGCGCGTAGTTCTCGATCGCCAGCGGGATGCCGTCGCGGATGTCCTTGCCGAACCACGGGTAGACCGGGCCGGTGTTGCCGCGTCCGAGCATCAGGTCCATCCGGCCGTCGAGCAGGTGCTGCAGCGTCGCGTAGTCCTCGGCGATGCGCACGGGGTCGGTGGTGGTGATCAGCGTCGTGCTGGTGGACAGCTTGATCTTCTCGGTCTGGGCGCCGATGTAGGCCATCGTCGTGGTCGGCGCGCTGGCCACGAAGGGCGGGTTGTGGTGCTGGCCGAGCGCGACGACGTCGAGACCGACCTCCTCCGCCTTCTTGGCGATGGTGACCGTGTTCTTGATCCGCTCGTGCTCGGTGACGGTCCGACCGGTGGTGGGGTCGGTGGTGATGTCGCCCACGGTGAAGATGCCGAACTCCATGATCTGCCTCCAGAAGTAGTTGCCTGTTCAACAGTCGGCTGTGCACGACTATTCCAAGCGCGCAGGCCGCTCGCAACCTGGGGTTCAGAGAGGCTTGCTGAACCAGTGGTCCGCGAACGGCTCGTCGTTGAACGGCTCGACCTCCACGAAGCCGGCGCTGAGATAGAGCGCCATCGCCTCGACCAGCAGCGCGCTCGTCTCGAGACGCACGGCGCTGTTCCCGTGCTCCGCCGCCAGGCGCTCCAGCTCGACCAGCAGACCTCGCCCGACGCCCCTGCCCCGGGCCGCTGGGTCGACCCACATCCGCTTGATGTCGCTGGGGGACCCGTCCGCGTGGTGCTTGAGCGCCGCGCAACCCACCGCGGCGTCGCCGAGATAGGCCACGAGCATGACGCCGCGAGGCGGACGGACCTCCTCGGGATGCGCGGTCGAGCCGGTGTCCGGGTCGAAGGGGACCGGAGAACGCTCGTTCAGCTCATCGATGTACGCCGCCAGGCAGCGTCGTGCGTCCGGGTGGTCGGGATCGACCTGTCGGATCTCCACCGCGACCGGGCGGGTCACGTCCCGGTCGCCGGAGCCGCGTCCGGGTCGAGGAATCCGTCGGGCACGATGGTCGCTCGCGGGAAGCGGGAGGTGCGCTCGACCTCGTTCAGGTCCAGATGGTTGCGCATGTAGAGCTGGCGTCCGTCGTACGGCGGGTTGTACTCCCACGGCGTGACCGTGCCCTGGCGCAGCGAGTGACCGATCAGCCGGCGCCGCGCCTGGTCGGCGAGCACGTCCGCGTGCACCGACCCGAGGTCCCACCGCCAGTCCACCTCCCGGCGCAGGTCCTTGATCCGGGGGGCCCAGTCGGGGTCCTCGGCCAGGTTGACCCGCTCGTCGGGGTCGGCAACGAGGTCGTAGAGCTGGTCGGGGTCGACCGGCGAGTGCACGAACTTCAGGTCACCGCGCCGGATCATCACGATGGGTGAGATCGAGCCCTCGCCCATGTACTCCCCGAACACCTCGCGCGTCTGTCCCGTGCCCGACTCTCCCGACGGGTCGAGGCACAGGTCGATCAGGGACCGACCGGGCAGCGGGTCGACGCTCTCGGGCACACCCTCACCGACCAGGTCCATCAGCGTCGGGAGCACGTCGACCAGGGAGACCGGCGCAGCCACCCGGGCCGGGGCGAAGCGCTTCGGGCTGTGCACGATCAGGGGGATGCGCGCCGAGTCCTCGAAGAAGTTCATCTTGTACCAGAGCCCGCGCTCGCCCAGCATGTCCCCGTGGTCGGCCAGCAGCACGACCACGGTGTCGTCAGCCACACCGAGACCGGTCAGTGTCGAGGTCAGCCGCGCAGTCCACTCGTCGAGGTAGGTCAGGTTTCCGTAGTAGGCGCGCCGGGCCCGGCGTACGTCGCGCTCGGTGATCTCGACCTGGTCCATGTTGCTGACGTGGCGCAGTCGCGCGGTGTGCGGGTCGAGCGGCACGTCACCAGCGCCGAGCCGGGGCAGCGGGATGTCGACGCCCTCGTAGGCGTCCCAGTACTGGCGGCGCGTGACGTAGGGGTCGTGCGGGTGGGTGAAGGAGACGACCAGCATCCACGGCCGGTCGTCCTCGTCGCGGGCCAGCTCGTGCAGCGCGCGCACGCCCGTGTGACCGACCTCGTCGTCGAAGAGCAGCTGGTTGGTGACCTCGGCGACCCCGGCCTGGGTGACCGCGTCCATGTTGTGGAACCACCAGTCGACCCGCTCGTCGGGCTGCAGCCAGTCGGGCGTCCAGCCGAAGTCGGCCGGGTAGATGTCGGTGGTGCGCCGCTCCTCGAACCCGTGCAGCTGGTCGGGCCCGACGAAGTGCATCTTGCCGTCGAGCACGGTGCGGTAGCCACCGGACCGCAGATAGTGCGCGAAGGTCGGGATCGTGCTGGCGAGGTAGGCGGCATTGTCGTAGCCACGCGTGGCAGACGGCAGCTGGCCGGTCATCATGCAGTAGCGGGCAGGGGTGCACAGCGGGCTGTTGGAGTACGCCGCGTCGAAGACGACACCGCTACGCGCGAGCGCATTGATGGTGGGCGTCTTGACCACCGGATTGCCGTAGCAGCCCAGGGCGCTGGGGGCGACCTGGTCGAACATGATGATCAGGACATTGGGGCGATCGGCCGCTGGGGCCGCAGGGTTCTCCACGGGCACTCTTCGAGTGTGACACCTCTACCCGCGCGACAGCCGCACCAGTGACGCGGCGCGGCCGGGTCAACTTCTCGTGGCCCCCAGCGCCTCGACCAGTCGGCGTTCGAGCCCGCTCGCCCGTTGGACGTTGCGTTGCATCGCTGCGCGCACGGACGACTCGGTGCCGACCACGCGAAGGACGCGCTGCGCGCGGGTCACCGCCGTGTAGAACAGCTCTCGCGTGAGCAGTCGCGAGTCCTCCGGCGGCATGATCACGCTGACCGTCTCGGCCTGGGAACCCTGGGACTTGTGCACGGTCATGGCGTGCACGGTCTGTACGTCGGGCAACCGGGTGGGCGCGAACTCGCGGCCCTCGAGGTCCGCAAGGAGCACCCGGAGCCGACCGTCGCCCCGTCGCACCGCCACCCCCATGTCGCCGTTGCTGAGCCGTTGCCCCTTGTCGTTGGCGGTGATCAGCACCGGCCTGCCGGAGTACCACTCGTCGTACGTCGTCACACCGAGGCGCTCGCCGACCAGCTGCTCCACGGTCCGGTTCCAGCCGCTCACGCCGTAGGGGCCCTCGCGGTGGGCGCAGAGCAGCCGGTGTCGAGCCAGGGCCACCAGCGCGGCCCGGCCGTCGTTGTCGTCCGCAGCCAGGCGCATCTCGTGGGCGACGTCGACGACGCTCGCCCGGAACGAGGTCATCGCGGCGTCGTCCTCGGGGTCGATGAACTCGACGTCGTCGCTGCCGGCCCGGAGCACCGCCATCACGCCGTCACCGTCCTCCCTTCGCAGCGCCGCAGCCAGCTCGCCGATGTTCTCCCCGTAGCGGTGGGTCGTCCGCAGTGCGACCACCGGTGAGTCGTCGACCTGCTCGAGGCCTGCGACCAGGTCGGCCAGCACGGCTCCGGCCTCGACCGAGGACAGCTGGTCGGGGTCACCCACGAGCACGAGCCGGGCATCCGGGCGCACGGCCTCCAACAACCGGGCCATCATCGTCAGGGACACCATCGAGGTCTCGTCGACCACGATCACGTCGTGCGGGAGTCGGTTGCTCCGGTGGTGCTTGAACCGGACGCTGCTGTCCGGGCGCCAGCCGAGCAGGCGGTGCAGCGTCGAGGCGGTCAGACCCGTCACCCGCGCCGCGTCGGCCGGATCCGTGAGCCTGGCAGCCGCCTCGCCGACAGCCTCCTGCAGCCGGGTCGAGGCCTTGCCGGTCGGCGCGCAGAGCGCGATGCGGGGCGGCTGCCCCGTCGCAGCCTCGTGCTGCTCGGCGATCAGGGTGAGCAGGCCGGCCACCGCCGTTGTCTTGCCGGTGCCCGGACCGCCGGTGAGGATCGTGGTCCACCGCCCCGCGCTGGCGAGCACCGCAGCGCGCTGCTCGTCGTAGTCGCGGCCCTCGTCGTACGGGAAGACTCGATCGACGCCGATCGTGAGCGCGGCAAGGTCGATCTCGGGCGGAGGACGCCGGATCCTCGCCACCAGGTCGTCGCAGACCTGGCCCTCCTCGCGCCAGTAGCGGTCGAGGTAGAGGTTGGTGCCCTCCAGCCGGAGGACCTCCTCCCGGACGAGCACGCTGGCGGCCACCTCCTCGATCCACGCCGCGGTCTCCGGCCAGGGCAGCGGCTCGGCGGGAGCCGTCACCCCGTCCTCGACCGCCGAGATCTCCACCGCGAGCTGGGCGATGGTGTCGAGGTCGACACAGATCGATCCGTGGCGTACGGCGCGAACCGCCAGTGCGGCCGCGAGGAGCACGTGATCACGGGTCTCGCCGAGGATCACGCCGAGCCGCACGGCCACGTGGACGTCGGCGGCATGGATGACGTCAGCCTCGTTGAAGGTGCGCAGCAGCCCGGTTGCCCCGAGGGCGAGGCGCCGGTCACGACGGTCGCGTTCGAGCAGCGTCTCGGTCATGACGCCGCCCCGGCGGCCCTGAGTCCGGTGACTCGGCCGTCCAGCAGGTCGGAGAGCTCGACGACCATGGCGGCGGGCGGGCGCCAGGAGAACACGCCGCAGGGGTTTCCGTCGACCAGCGGGGTGTCCGGGCCGCACATGCCGCGCAGGTAGAGGTAGAGGACGCCGCCGAGGTGCCGCTCGGGGTCGTAGCCGGGCTGACGCCAGCGCAGGTAGCGATGGAGCACGACGGAGTAGAGCATCGCCTGGAGCGGGTAGTGGGAGTGCAGCATCGCCTCGGTCATCGCGTCCTGCGTGTAGTCGAGGGCGGTCAGTGGCTCGCCCGGGGTGCCGAGCCTGTTGGTCTTGTAGTCCACGACCAGGTAGCGCGGCTCGTCGCCCACACGCAGCACCACGTCGATGGATCCGCTGAGGTAACCGCGCAGCAGCTGCTCACCCAGCGAGGGGCTCTCCAGCCGCTCGGCGTAGGTCCGCATCGGGTCGTCCGCGGCCAGGTGTCGCCGAAGCACCCCCGCCATCGCGGACAGGGGCACCTGCGCAGCGCCCGCACCGTCGCCCCCGGACATCGGAAACTCGAAGTCCAGCTCGCACAGCCTCTGGTCGAGCCCGATGTCGACCAACCGCTCGTGATCGGCCAGGGGTCCCAAGGAGGTCAGGTGCATCGGCACCATCGCCTCCGCGATCGCCTCGGCAGTGGCATCGACCGACCACCCTTCCTGCTGCTGCTCGGCCACCCTCGAGCGCAGCTCGGCGGTGAGGTCGGCGGCCTTCGGGTCGGCGTGCTCGAGCACCGCGTGCACCAGGGACCCGAACGTCGCCCCGGCCGGCAGACCCTCCATCGGCGAGGGCAGGTCAACGTCGCCCTCTTCGGTGATCGAGGAAGGAGCGCCAGCCCCGGTGGTTGAGGAGCGAGCGTCAGCGAGCGTCTCGAAACCACCGTTACCCCCGGTCGACTCGCCCTCCCCCGCCTCGTCGACGGTCCCTTCGACCTCGGGCTCGCTGTCCACCCCATGGGTGACGAGCTGCTCCTCGGCGCGGATGAGCCCGGAGTAGGACGTGCGGCGCCAGGCCGTGTCGACGGTGCGGTCGAAGGACCGGATCGCCAGTGGCCCGGGCGGCAGGCAGCGCCACGCTGGTCTGGTCGTCGGCGCGCTGGGAGATCTCGAGCGAGAGCCCGCCCTGCTGGTGCCACTGCTGGAGCTGGGCGAGCGCCTCGAAGTCGGACGGACCGCGGGTCACCGTGTCCGGCACAGCGGCCTCGTCGGCGTTGCGGCCGAAGAGCAGCCTGCTCAGCCCGGCGTTGCCGGCGTCCCAGCTCGGCGCGAACCAGGTGACGACCTGCGACTGGGCCCGGGTGAGCGCCACGTAGGTCAGCCTCAGCTCCTCGCCCGCACTCTCCGCGAGCGCCTCCGGTGGTACGCCGCCACCGCCGATGTCGAGCGTGCGGCGACCGTCGACGTCGTGGAAGAGGTGCTCGGTGGCCTTCCCAGGCCAGGAGTTGAACAGCTCGGGCAGGTAGACGACGGGGTACTGCTGGCCCTTGCTGCCGTGGATGGTGAGCAGCTGGACGGCCTTCGCGTCGGTGTCGAGGCGACGGGTCCGCTCGTTGCTCTTGGCGGCGACCCGGCGCTCGGCGCGCAGCCAGCTGAGCAGCGCCACCAGACCGAGGTTCTCGCGGTGGGCCACCTCGTGCAGCACCTGGCCCAGGTGGTTGAGGTCGGTGAGCAGGCGTTCGCCCTGGGGTCGCGCGAGCACCCGCGCGGCAAGCCCGTTGGAGATGAGCGACTCGTGCACGGCGGCCACCCCACGGCCGCGCATCAGGTCCAGCCAACGGCGTACCTGCTCAGCCAGCTCGTCGGTGAGGTCGTCCCCGCCCGCGTCGAGCTGCTCGGGCGAGCGGCCCAGGAACGAGGTGAGGGCGATCGCGCGGATGCGGCCGGTGCGCTGCGGCTGCTCGAGTGCCTCGAGGAGGGCCAGCCACTCGTCACCGGCCTGCGTGACCAGCACGCTGGTCCCGCCGCTGAGCACCGACGGGACCCCACGCCTCGCCAGCGCAGCCTGGTAGAGCGGGGCGTGCTTGAGGCTCGACATCAAGATCGCGACGTCACCGGCCGCGAGCGGCTCCCCGTCGTACGTCGCACCCGGGCGGAGCAACCGGGCCACGTCGTCGGCGAGGTCCTCGGCGAGGTACGGCCGCAGCACGTCCATCTTCACGGTGCCGGACTGGTTGGTGGAGAAGCCGGCCGCCTGGACGAGGCGTAGGCGCAGCGGTTCGGGACGGTGCACGCCGGCCAGCCGGGTGCCGTCGTGGGCAGCACCGACCTCGTGCACGGTGATCGCCGGGTCACCGAGAGCCGCACCCCGCGTGAGCACCTGCAACGCCTCGACGAGCGGGGCATCGCTGCGCCAGTTGGTGGTCAGCGTCTGGATCGTGTCGGCCTGCTTGCGCGCCTCGAGGTAGGTGAAGATGTCGCCGCCGCGGAAGGCGTAGATGGCCTGTTTGGGGTCGCCGATCAGGACCAGCGTCGAGTGGCCGCGGAAGGCCCGGTCGAGGACGGCCCACTGCACCGGGTCGGTGTCCTGGAACTCGTCGACGAGCACGATCTGCCACCGGCGCCGCATCCGCTCACGCGCAGGCGAGTCCTCGGGCTCGAGGGCCCGGGCGAGCCGGCTCAGCAGGTCGTCGTAGCTGAGGATGCCGAGCCGGCGCTTGCGCCGCTCCATCTCCGCGCGGACCAGCTCGGCGAAGTCGACGCGGGCCGCCTCCGGGCCGCCGCCGGTGACCTTCGGTGCGAGGACTGCCTGGGGGTCGTAGACGGCCGCACGTGCCAGCCGGAGGGCGGTGTCGCGGTCGAACGGCGGCCGGTCGGCGAGGTGGCCGAACTCGCGCAGGTAGAGGTCGTCGACCACCTCGACCACGAGCTCGTCGAGGTTCTCCACCAGCGTCGCGCGCGCATCGGTGTCCCCGGCGATGCCGAGCGAACGCAGCACCAGCTGGCAGAACTGGTGGGTGGTGGCGATCGTGGCCGCGTCGAAGGAGGCGAGGGCGTCCGAAACCCGCTTGCGGCGCTGACGCAGCTCGGCGGCTCCGACACCGGTCAGGAACGTCAGGAACGCGTCGTCGCCCACGGAGTCAGGGTTGGCCAGGGCGTGGGCGGCATCGACGAGCTGGCGGCGGACGCGCTCCCGCAGCTCCTGGCTGGCCATCCGCCCGAAGGTGATGACCAGCATCTCGTCGAGCTGGGCCCTGCCCTCGGCGACGTAGCGAACCACGAGTGCCGCGATCGTGTAGGTCTTCCCGGTGCCGGCGCTGGCCTCGAGCACGGCTGTGCCGCTCGGAAGCTCGGCGAGCAGGTCGAAGGGCTCGATGTGCCGCTCGCTCATCGGTGCACCCGCTCGATCATCGGCAGCCACAGGCGGCGGGCCAGAGCGCCGAGGCGTGTGGACTCACCCTCGATCTCCTCGCCGGGGAGCGGCTTCACGGCGAGCAGGGTCTCCAGCGGCGTCCCGGGCCCCCAGACGGCCACCTGCTCGGGGTCGGCATCCTCGCCGTCGTAGTTGCCGGTCTTCCACTTGAACTCGGCGGCCTTGATGCGAGCCACCTCGGGCGAGCGGTGCTTGAGTCCCCACTCGTGACCCGCCTTGAGCGGGAGGGGCAACGGCTCGCGCATGCCCGCGTCGTACATCTCCACCAGGTCGGCCAGCAGTGCCTGCGCCTGGGGCACAGTGCCCCAGACCACACGCGCGGTCGCCTCGTCCGGATCGCCACGTCGTCCCTTCGCGCCGCGGCCCACCGAGCCTGCCGAGAAGGAGCGGGTGGGCCGGCTGGCGCACAGGGCGAGCAACGGGATCCACGCGTCGATCCAGTGCTTGGGTCCGACGCGTGAATAGCTGGTGCGGACGACGCGGTCGCCGTAGACGTCGGTGACCGTGCCGGTCAGCAGCCGGCCGCGACCGAGGTCGATGGCAACGTCGAGCGCCTCGCCGCGTCGACCCGCGCGCAGGGTGTCGGCCAGGTCGGCCACCGGCTGGGCCTGGTCCAGCACCCGCTTGGCGAGCCGCCAGCCGAGCCGACCGGGTGGGAGCACGCCGCGGCGCCACTCCTTGGCGAGCGTGGCCTCGGGTGGCCTGCCGGCGAGCAGGTCGCGGAGCAGCCGGTCGCCGACCTTCCACTCCTCGAGGCCGTCGAGCTCCACCGGCATGCCGTCCATCGCGTCCTCGCCGTCGTCGGTGAAGGCGATGTCGAGGCGCTTGCGGAGGAACTCCTTGACCGGGTTCTTGAAGAAGGCGACGAGCTCCTCGAGCTCGACGTCGCCCTCCCTCGGGGGCAGCACGACGTCGGTCAGCCGTGGGGCCGGTCGCCGCTCGCCGGCAGCGGCGCGGGCACCTTCGAGGGACTGCCCGTCGAAGGAGAACGGCTCGTGGGCGTCGAGGTTGCGCGGGTCGAACGCCTGCAGCGGGTGGTCGCGGCGTACGTGCTCCGCACCGCCCTGTGCGGTCTCGTCGAGGGCATCGAGCAGCTCCTGCAGGGGCACGGCCGGCGGCCGCGGAAGACCGGTGGTCTCGGTGGCGCCCGTGAAGGTGAGTACCAGGGTCCGTCGCGCGGCGACGATGGCGTCCAGCATCAGCTGGCGGTCCTCGCTGCGCACGTCCCGCTCGCCGGTGAGCGGCCTGCGGGCCAGTACGTCGTCCCCGTCCACCGCACCCGCACGTGGGAAGACGCCGTCGTCGACCCCGAGGAGGCAGACCACCTGGTGGGGCACCGAGCGCATCGGGGTCATCGTGCAGACGGTCAGGGTGCCGGTGCGGAAGTTGGCCCGGGTGGGCCGGCCGGCAAGACGCTCGGTCATCAATGCCCTGACGTCCGGGAGCCTGAGCAGCAGGTCCTGCGCGGCCGGGTCCTGCGCCAGCCCGGCGAGCTCACGGCGGAGCTGGCCCCGCTGCCACTCGTCGCCACGGGCCACTGACGTCAGGTCCTCGACACCGGAGGCAATGGTGTCCAGCCAGTGGGTGACGGGGTGCTCACCGGTCAGCTCGTCGGTGACCTTCTGCAGTCGGTCGATGCACTCGGCCAGCCGGCCGGCGAGGTCGATGCTGCTGCTTGCGACGTCGTCGAGCGGGAGGGTCGTGGCGAAGAAGCGTTCGGCGTCGTCGGAGACCGCGGCGCCCGCGAGGATCCGGTCGAGGCCGAAGCGCCAGGTGTTCTGGACGTAGGCGTCCAGACCGTAGTCCTCGCGGTGGTGCTCGTCGAAGGCCCAACGGATGCCGGCGTTCTCGACCCAGCCCGTGATGGTCTCCAGGTCGTTCTCGGTGAAGCTGAACCGGCGGCGGACGGGATCGCTTGCGAGCAGGTCCAGGATGCGGCTGCCCTCGGCCCGGCCGCCGGCGATGGTCAGCATCTGGGCGACGACGGCGAGCAGCGGGTTGGTCTGGGTGAGCGAGCGGTCGGCGAGCATCACGCGCAACTGGTGGCCGGGGTGGTGGCGGTCGGACTCGTCGACGATCGCGCCCATCCCGAAGGCAGCGGTGATCAAGGGGGCGTAGACCTCGATGTCGGGGCACATCACCAAGATGTCGCGCGGCTCGAGGGTCGGGTCGTCGGCGAGCAGGCCGAGCAGCACCTCGCGCAGCACCTCCACCTGGCGGGCCGGGCCGTGGCAGGAGTGCACCTGGACGCTGGTGTCGTCGGCGGCGATGGTGCGCCGGGCCGGGTCGCCGATGGCGTTGGCCCCGAGGTCGTCCTGGAGCCAGCTGAGCAGCGTCTCGGGTGCTGCTTCGGTGGGTGAGGAACGAGCGCCAGCCAGTGTCTCGGAACCACTCGACGCTCGGTTCGAGGTAGCCACCGACCCCAGCGTCCGCTCGAGCTCCCTGAGGTCACGCCCCAGCGACGACAGGAGCGGATGCCCGACCCGCTCGTGCGACTCGTCGACCGTGCGGGGTACGGCGCCACGCAGGTCGGAGAGCGCCTGCCAGAGGGCGTCGGAGGGGTGGGGCAGCCACAGGTGCACGTCGCGGTGGGCACCGAGAGCCTCGAGCAGCTCGACCTCGGTGACCGGGATCCGGGTGTGCCCGAAGAGTGAGAACCGCTGCGGCAGGTCGAGGGACCCGGGCTCGGCACGCAGCCGGCCGAGCGTCGTACGGTGCCGCTCGACCGGGCTCGGCTGACCCACCTCGGCGACGATCCGGCGCCACAGCTCGGGTTGCCAGGCCAGGTCCCCGGGCAGCTCCTGACCGGCTCCGTCGGTCGACTGGCCGGCCTCCCAGTCGGCGAGCAGGGCCGGGCGTTGCACGGCGTACGACGCGAACAGGCCGGCCAGTCGCCGCGCGACCGAGTATCGCCGGCCCCGACGCAGATCGGCGTCCTCGCCCACCTCGCCGTGCCCGAGGTGGGTGCTCAGCGCGGAGCACCAGGGCTCGCCGGCGCTGGCGTCCACGACGTTGAGCAAGGGCCAGACGAGCGCGTCCGGGGCCCACGGGTCATGGTCCCCGGCGTCGATCAGCCGGCTGATCAGTGCGCGCGGTGAACGGAACCGGACGCCAGCACACACGCCGTCCTCTCGACCCTCGCCGTGCCCGAGCCGGTGGGAGAGCTGCTGGCTGAGCCAGCGCTCGATCCCCTTGGCGGGGACCAGGACGAGCTCCTGCTCGAACGGGTCGGGCAGTGGGTCTCGCAGCAGCTCGGCGAGGCCCGCGACCAGGTGGTCCGCCCGAGGAGCGCGGTGAAGGAGGAGCGGCACCTGTCAGGTCAGCTCTGGCGGGCCTGCCACAGGCCCATCAGGTTGCCCTCGACGTCCTTGAAGTAGGCCGCCCAGCCCATGTCGCCGACGTCCTGTCGCCCGAGCACCGTCATCCCGCCGAGGTCCTCGATCTTCTTCAGCGCCTCGTCGATGTCGTCGACGTCGATGGTGATCACCGGGCGATCGGTCGGGCTCTCGCGCTTGAGCATGCCGCCGCCGATGTAGCCGGCGTCGGTCGGGAAGCCCCCCTCGCCCGTCGGGCCGGTCTGCACGATCGAGTAGTGCAGGCCGGGGATCTCGTTGATCGCCCACCCGAACGCCTCGGAGTAGAACTTGCTGGCCCGCTCCGCGTCGTCGAACGGGATCTCGAAGTGCACGACTTTTCCACTCATGCGGCCGACCCTAGCCGCCCCTCCCGACATTGGAGAGGGGGTGGGGCGACTCAGCCGATGGCAGCAGCAGCCGCCCGGCCCGCCGTACGGCCGGAGAAGATGCAGCCGCCGAGGAAGGTGCCCTCGAGCGCGTTGTAGCCGTGCACCCCACCGCCGCCGAAGCCGGCGACCTCGCCCGCGGCGTAGACGCCCGGCAGCGGGTCACCGGAGGCCTGCAGGACGCGGGCGTCGAGGTCGGTGTGCAGGCCGCCGAGGGTCTTGCGGGACAACAGGTTGAGGCGTACGGCGATGAGCGGCCCGTTCTTCGGGTCGAGGAACTTGTGCGGCGAGGCCGTGCGGATCAGCTTGTCGCCGCGGTAGTTGCGGTGCCCGCGGATGTAGGTGACCTGGGTGTCCTTGGAGTACGGGTTGTCGAGCTGCCGGTCGCGCTCGACCAGCGTCTTGCGCAGCGACTCCTCGGTGATCAGCGAGGAGCCAGCGACCCGGTTCATCCCGGCCACCAGCTCGGTGAGCGAGTCGGCGACCACGAAGTCCTCGCCGTGCTGCTTGAAAGCCTCCACCGGACCGGGCGCACCGGCCCGGACCCGCGAGAGCAGCAGCTTGACGTCCTTGCCGGTGAGGTCGGGGTTCTGCTCCGAGCCGGACAGCGCGAACTCCTTCTCGATGACCTTCTGCGTCAGCACGAACCACGAGTAGTCGTAGCCGGTGCGCATGATCGCGCCCAGGGTGCCGAGGGTGTCGAAGCCGGGGAGGTACGGCGCCGGGAACCGCTCGCCCGTCGCGGAGAGCCACACCGACGAGGGCCCGGGCAGGATGCGGATGCCGTGCTTGTGCCAGATCGGGTCCCAGTTGCGGATGCCCTCGGTGTAGTGCCACATCCGGTCAGGGTTGATCACCTCGGCGCCCGAGTCCTGGGTGATCTGGATCATCCGGCCGTCGACGTGCGCCGGGACGCCGATGACCATGTTCTCCGGCGGGTTGCCGAGCCGGTCGACGGGCCAGTTCTTGCGGACCAGGTCCAGGTCGCCGCCGATGCCGCCGGAGGTGACGATCACGGCCTGCGCGGCGTACTCGAACTCGCCGACCTCCTCCCGGTTGGACGCGACGCCGCGGTCCATGCCGTCGGGAGCGAGCGTCACCCCGCGTACGCCGGTCACGGCGCCGCCCTCCTTGACCAGGCCGTCGACCCGGTGGCGGAACCCGAAGGTGACCAGCCCCTTCGCTGCGGCCTCGCGGACCCGCCGCTCGAACGGCGCGACGACTCCCGGCCCGGTCCCCCAGGTCAGGTGGAACCGCGGCACCGAGTTGCCGTGCCCTCCGGCGCGGCCGTCACCGCGCTCGGCCCAGCCGACGACCGGGAAGACCCGCAGACCCTGGTCGTGCAGCCACTGCCGCTTCTCGCCGGCGGCGAACCCGACGTACGCCTCCGCCCACTTCCGCGGCCAGTAGTCGCTCTCCCGGTCGAACTGCGCGCTGCCCATCCAGTCCTGGAGCGCCAGGTCGTAGGAGTCCTTGATGCCCATCCGCCGCTGCTCGGGCGTGTCCACCAGGAACAGGCCGCCGAGGGACCAGAACGCCTGGCCGCCGAGGCTCTGCTCGGGCTCCTGGTCCAGCAGCAGCACCGACTTGCCGGCGTCGGCCAGCTCAGCGGTGGCAACCAGTCCGGCGAGGCCGGCTCCGACGACGATGACGTCTGCATCCATGTCGGTGATCCTGACATGCGGCGTGTCAGGGTGGGACCGTGACCGAGACACCGCACGATGCCGGGACCGAGACGGGTGCCAACCCGCTGCTGCGCGAGCCCGCCCACCAGGTCTCGACCAAGGCGCCGGTGCTGTGGGCGTTCGGCGCGGCGATCCGCTCGCTCGTCCTGCTCGCCCTGCTGATCGCAGCGAAGATCTTCGACTGGTTCCCGGTCTACCTCTGGGTGTGGCCGGTGTACGCCGTGCTGGCGATCGCCTACATCGTCGGGATGCCGAGGGTGCGCTACAAGATCCACCGATGGGAGAGCACCGACACGGCCGTCTACACGCAGACGGGCTGGCTCTCCCGGGAGCGCCGGATCGCACCGATGTCGCGGGTGCAGACCGTCGACTTCGAGCAGAGCGCGATCGGTCGCCTGCTCGGGCTCGCCTCGGTCACCGTGACCACGGCGTCGGCGGCCGGACCGATCGCGATCAGCATGATCGACAAGCCCGTGGCCGACCGGCTCGTCGACGACCTGACCCGGCGTACCGAAGCCGAGGCCGGGGACGCCACGTGAGCGAGCAACCCCCGGAGACGGCTGCGGAGCCGCAGCATGGCCCGCCCGGCCTGCCCCCAGGCTTGCCCCCCGGCTTGCCCCCCGGTGTGGAGCCCTTCCCGTGGCGACGGCTCGACCCGCGGATGCTGCTCGTGCACCCGGTGCTGGAGCTGATGAAGTTCCTGCCCTTCCTGGTGGGCGTCTTCGTGCTCGGCGGCAACGGCGGCAACGGCTACTGGCAGCTCATCGGCGTCGGCATCCCGGTGGCACTCGGCATCATCCGGTTCCTGACGACACAGTTCCGGGTCACTCCTGACCAGGTCGAGCTGCAGCGCGGCCTGATCGGCCGGAAGATCCTCACGGCCAGGCTCGACCGGGTGCGCGCCGTCGAGGTCACCTCGTCGCCGATCCACCGCATCCTCGGCCTGGCCAAGGTCGAGATCGGCACCGCCAGCGGCTCGCAGGACGAGGACAAGTTCGCGCTGGACGGCCTCCCCCTCGAGCAGGCGCGCGAGATGCGGATCGCCCTGCTGCACCGGGCCGACCCAGGGACGTCATCCGAAGAGGTCGCGACAGGCACCGGTTCGGATGACGTCCCGGGCGGGCCCAGCGGAGAGGTGGCCCTGCTCGAGTTCGACCGGCGCTGGGTCAGGTACGCCCCGCTCACCTCGTCGGGCAACGTGATCGCGGCCGGGGTGATGGCGGTGCTCGGCCAGTTCAGCGAGAGCATCGGCGACCGGTTCTTCAACGAGATCGACGTCGTCGGCTGGGTCACCGACCGCCCGCTGGCCACGTTCATCCCACTGGTCGTGAGCGTGTTCCTCGTCGGCTTCCTGGTCCTGGGCGCCCTCTTCTCGGTGCTCGGCTACCTGATCACCAACTGGGGGTTCACGCTCTCCCGCGATGTCCGCGGACGCACCTTCCACGTACGCCGGGGGCTGCTCACCACGACCGAGACCAGCCTCGAGCGCGAGCGCGTGCGGGGTCTCGAGGTCGTCGAACCGCTCGGGCTGCGGCTCGTCGGCGCTGCTCGTCTGGCGGCCATCGTCACCGGGGTCTCGGGCAGCGGGTCCGGCAGCTCCCAGCTGGTGCCGCCCGCTCCGCGCGAGGTGATCGACGCGACCGGGGCGGCGGTGCTCGACGTGACCGAGCCGCTCGAGGTCACCCTGGTGCAGCACGGTGCCGCCGCGCGACGCCGGCGCTACACACGCGCGCTGCTGGGGGCGACGGTGGTCCCGGTCGTCGCCGTCGTACTCACCCTGACCACCCCGGTCCACTGGTGGGTCGTCCTGCCCACGCTGCTGCTCCTGCCGCTCGCAGCCCTGCTCGCCATGGACCGCTACCGGCGCCTGGGACACGCGCTGAGCGAGGGGTACGTCGTCGTACGCTCCGGAAGTCTCGGCAGCAGGCGTGACGTGCTGCAGCGCTCCGGGATCATCGGCTGGAACCTGCAGCAGTCGTGGTTCCAGCGCCGCGCCGGGCTGGTCACCCTCGTGGCCACCACCGCGGCCGGCCGTCAGGCCTACGCCGCCCTCGACATCCCCGAGTCGCTGGCGGTCGAGCTCGCCGACACCGCCGTGCCAGGGCTGCTCACGCCGTTCCTCGCCTGAGCACCCGCGACGCCGTCATCAGGCGATGCGCCACAGCCGCGACCACCGGCGACGGCGTCAGAGGAACCTCTTGAGCACGGGGATCGGCGCGTGCTTCATCACCTTGCTCATCGGGGCCCACGGCAGTGGCGGGACGCAGGCCGAGTCCTTCTCCTTCTCGATCGCGTCGACCATCGCGCGCACGCCGACCTCGGTGCTGACCATGCCCTTCGCCTTCTTCGGGTCGACCTTGTCGTTCATCTCCGAGGCGATGTAGCCCGGGTAGAGCACGGTCACCTTGATCGGCTTGCCGTAGAGCTCGTAGCGCAGCCCCTCAGCGATGTGGGCGACACCGGCCTTGGTCGCGGCGTACGTCGTCATCGCCTTGGGCATGCCGCGCATGGCGGACATCGAGCTGATCATCACGAAGTGGCCGGCGTTCTGCTCGCGGAAGATCTCCATCGCTGCCTCGGACTGGGCGAGCGCCGCCACGAAGTTGGTCATCGCGGTCTCCCGGTTGGCGTCGAAGCGACCGGTGCCCAGCGGCGCGCCCTTGCCGATCCCGGCGTTGACGATCACCCGGTCGATCGTGCCGAAGTCCTGCTTGAACGCCCGGAAGACCTCGAAGACCTGGTCGGCGTCGTTCACGTCGAGTGCGCGGAGCTCCACGCGACGGTGCGGATCGGCCGCGAGGATGTCGGCCTTGAGCGACTCCAGCTTCTCTGTACGACGCGCACACAGCGCCAGGTCGTGGCCCTTCGCGGCCAGCTGCCGCGCCATCTCCGCCCCCAGCCCGCTGCTCGCACCGGTGATCAGGACGTTCTGCCGCTTCGGGTTCGCCATGGCGGACATCCTGCCAATTCCGGATAGTCCCTGACGTTGTGGCCCCTGGTTGCCCGCTGTGGGCGGCCAGTTCGTCAGGGACTACCCCCCACGAGCAGCAGCCCTCAGATCAGCGTGCGCAACGCCCGGACGGCACCGGCGAGGAACCGGTCGACGGCCGCCCGATCGGTCTCGCCGAGCTCGGCGTCGATGACCGCGAGCTCGCGGAACATCGGCATCAGGAACCCGACGACCTCCTCGCGCCCCGAGGCGCTGATCGTGACGGACGTACGCCGGCCGTCGCTCACGTGCGACTCCCGCAGGGCGTGACCCCGGGCCTCGAGCCGGTCGATGATCCCCGAGGCGGCGGCCGAGCTGACGCCGAGGATCCGGCTGAGCTCGACCGGCCCCATCGGCTGGTCCATCAGGTGCTCGAGCGCCCTCAGCTCGTTGCGGGTCAGCGCCGCCCGCCGTGCGACAGCCGGTGCCACCTGCTCGGCGAGCTGGGTCAGGGTCCGCAGCAGGTTCAGCGTCGAGCTCTCGCCCAGGCGTGCGGACAGAGCCTCCCCGGTGGACGGCTGACCGGGATCACTGCTAGATTCGCTCACTAAATTGCTCACTTAGTTAGTTATAAACCGAGCCATAGGGGAACTGTAGCGCCATGATGACTGTGCAGCGATGGATCGTGGGCCGCGCCAGCTGGCTGGTGAGCGTGCTGGTGCTCGGCTTCGGCGTACTCCTCATCGCCGGGCTCGGACAGGCGACCCACCGCGCCGGCGTGGATGACGCGCTGCCGTCGGGCTACGACAGCACGCGCGCGGCCCAGCTGCGCGAGCAGCTTCCCGAGAAGGACTCGGCGATCGCGGTGATCCTGTTCACCGGCGACCTGGACGCCTCCAGCCCCGCCGAGCTCGGCTCCGTGGTGACCGACCTCTCCGTGGGCCGGGTCAGCGTGCCGAAGCAGGCCTCGGTGATCCCGAGCAAGGACGGCTCGGCGGCGCTCAGCATCGTCTCGGTCGACACGACCGACTCCACCGAGAATGCCGACGCGGTCAAGGCCCTTCGCCGACAGCTCGACGACGCCGTCCCGGACGGTGTGCAGGCGAGGGTGACCGGACCGGCCGCGGTGCAGGCCGACCTGTCGGCGGTCTTCGACGGCGCGGACTTCCGGCTGCTGGCCGCGACCGCTTCCGTGGTCGCGATCCTGCTGGTGATCACCTACCGCAGCCCGGTGCTGTGGGTGGTCCCGTTGCTGGTCGTGGGGGTGGCCGACCAGACCGCCTCCGTGCTGGCGACCCAGGTCCTGGCCGGGCTCTCGGTCCCGTGGGACGAGTCGACCACCGGCATCTTGTCGGTGCTCGTCTTCGGGGCGGGGACGGACTACGCCCTGTTGTTGATCTCCCGATATCGCGACGAGCTGAGATCGCACGAGGACCGGCACGAGGCGATGCTCGTCGCGCTGCGGCGTACGTCGCACGCGGTGCTCGCCAGCGCGACCACGGTGGTCCTCGGCGTGCTCTCGCTCACCCTCTCGGTCATCCCGAGCACCCGGGCTCTCGGCATCGCCTGCGCGGTCGGCATCGTGGTCGCGGCGACCTTCGCGCTGGTGGCGCTGCCGGCCACCCTGGTGCTGTTCGGGCGCTGGGTCTTCTGGCCCAAGGTGCCGCGCCTCGGCTCGGAGTCACTGGCCGACGGCAACTCCCTGTGGCGCCGGGTCGGTGACGCCGTCAGCCGTCGTACGACGGTGTTCGTGGTCGGCACCCTGCTGCTCCTCGGCGTGCTCGCCGGCGGCCTCTTCGGGGTCAAGCTCGGGCTGCCCACTGCGGAGCAGTTCCTGCAGACGCCCGAGGCGATCTCGGCAGGACAGCGCCTGGCGCAGTCCTTCCCCGCGGGCAGCTCGGACCCGGCCGTGGTGATGACCCGCTCACCCGAGCAGGCCACCGCCACCCTGAAGGGACTCGACGGCATCGACTCGGTGCGCTCCGCCGGGAGCGGGAACGGCTGGACCGAGCTCGACGTCGTGCTCGAGGACGGTCCGGACAGCGCCGCCGCGGGAGCCACCGTCGAGCGGATGCGCAGCGCCCTGCTCGAGGTCGACCGCAGCAGCCATGTCGGCGGCACCGCGGCCGAGGCCCTCGACGAGGGAGCGAGTGCGACGCGGGACCGCTGGGTGATCTTCCCGGTCATCCTGCTGCTCGTGCTCGGCGCCCTCGTCCTCCTGCTGCGCTCGCTCGTCGCACCGATCCTGCTGGTGGGCACCGTGCTGGCCACCTACGTGGCCTCACTGGGTGCCAGCTGGCTGCTGTTCACGGGCGTGTTCGGCTTCAGCGGCATCAGCGAGGGCGTGCCGCTGCTGGCCTTCCTGTTCCTGGTGGCCCTGGGCGTCGACTACAACATCTTCCTGGTCACCCGGAGCTGGGAGGAGACGGCTCAGCACGGTGCCCACGACGGGATGTTGCGCGCCCTGGCGGCGACCGGTGGCGTGATCACCAGCGCCGGCATCCTCCTCGCGGCAGTGTTCGCCGTGCTCGGCGTACTCCCCCTCGTGCTGCTCGCGCAGCTGGGGATCATCATCTGCGTGGGCGTGCTGCTGGACACGCTCGTCGTACGCACCGTCCTCGTCCCGGCCCTGGCCCTGCTGCTCGGGGACCGCTTCTGGTGGCCCCGGAAGGTGCCGGCTTCTCCGAAGGGGGACGAGCCGGAGGCGCAGCGGACAAAGCGGGTGGGGTTGTCGGCCAGTCCCTGACGTTGGTGGGTGTTGCAACACCCGAAAAGGTCATGGATCCCCGGGTAGCCGGGGAAACCTGCACCCCTCAGCGGTACGTGAGCACGTCCGGTACGCCGTCGAGGTGGGCGTGCTCGTTGAAGGTCACCATGGTGATGCCGCGCCGGCCGGTCACCAGGCGGGTGACCCCGGAGTTGACGCACACCGGGTTCAGCTTGCGCCACAGGCTGCTGGCCACCGTCGCGGTCGCCGGCGATCAGGCTCGCCGTGATCCAGGCGATCGGGCCGCCGCTGCTGAAGACGAGGGCCGTGCCGGACCCCGCCTTCTCGGCCGTACGACGCAGCGAGGATCCGACCCGGTCGGTGAAGGCGCCGAACGACTCGGCGTACTCGTCGTCGTGCTCCCCGCCGGTCCAGCGGTCGGTCGCCGCCTCGAACCATTCCTGGAACTCGGCCTTGGTCGGCTTGTCCCCGGCGAAGGACGAGGGGAGCTTCCCGAGCATGGAGACGTGGTCGAACTCGTCCCAGCCGGCGTCGGTCTCCGACGACGGAGCTCCGGCGAGCTCGCCCAGGCACGCTTCCGCGGTCTCCCGGTGCCGGCGCATGCCGCCGACCATCACGAGGTCGGGGGTGACCCCGCGCGCGGCGAGCGCCTTGCCGAGCAGCCGCGACTGCTCCCACCCGGTCTCGGAGAGGACGTCGTAGTCGTCGGAGTCCCAGGACGCCTGGCCGTGCCGCACCAGCAGCAGCTGCCCCACTAGCGACTCCCGCTCACGAGGACGTGGTCCCGATGATCGCGTTGCAGCGCTCCTCGAGGTGCCGCGCCGCCGGCCCGAACACCTCGTAGGCCTCGTTGGTGGTCTGCCCGTGGAAGAAGCGGTAGTAGATCTGCTGGGCGATCACGCCGAGCCGGAACAGCCCGTAGACCTCGTAGAACTTCCACTCCTCCGGCGTCAGCGAGTGACCGGTCCGCTCGCAGTAGTACTCGACCACCTCGTCGCGCGTGAGCATGCCCGGCAGGTTGGTCGGCTGGCGCCGGAACATCCGGAAGAACTCGTCGTCGTCGTCCTGCACCCAGTAGGCCATCGTCCCGCCGAGGTCCATCAGCGGGTCGCCGACCGTGGCCATCTCCCAGTCGAGCACTCCGACCGGCTTGGTCGGGTCCTCCGCGGAGAGCACCAGGTTGTCGAAGCGGAAGTCGTTGTGGATCAGGCAGCTCGCGACGTCCTTCGGCTGGTTCTCGTCCAGCCAGGCCATCACTGTCTCGTAGTCGCCGATGTCCTCGGTGTGCGCGTTCCGGAACCGCTTCGACCAGCCGGAGATCTGGCGCTCCACATAGCCGTCGCCCTTGTTCATCGCGGCAAGCGGCGTCGCGTCGACGTCGATGCGGTGGAGGTCGATCAGCACGTCGAGGGCGTTGGTGCACAGCGCCCTCGTCTGCTCCTCGTCGAGCTCCACCCCGGGCGGGAAGTCGCGCCGCGGGATGATCCCGTCCACGCGCTGCATCACGTAGAACTCGCTGCCGATGACGGACTCGTCCTGGCACAGCGCCACCATCTCGGGCACGAGTGGGAACACGTCGGCGAGACCGTCCTGGATGCGGTACTCGCGCCCCATGTCGTGTGCTCCCTTGGCCTTCTGCCCGCTCGGCGGGCGCCGCAGGATCAGGTCGTGGGTGCCGTCGCGCAGCGAGTAGGTGAGGTTGGAGGCGCCGCCGCCGAACTGCTTCACCTCGACGTCACCGTTCAGCTCGGTGCCCTCGCCCGCCAGCCACTCGCGGACGGCCTCGACGTCGAAGCTGTCCTCCTCGCGTACGCCGGACGCTCCATCGATCTCCTCGGTCACTGCTGGTCCTCCTGGCCCATCGCGTTGATCCGTTTCGCCTGCTTGCGCATCGTCTGGTCGTAGGCCGCACGGTCGTTCAGCTTCAGGGCGTACGCCGCCCGCGCCGCCTCGTCGGGAAGGATGATCTCCTCGCCACGGTCCATCCCCTCGAGCACCGCGGCTGCGATCTCCTCCGGGCCGAGCGGCGCCCGCGAGACGAGACCGCCGATGACCTGGCCGACGGCCGTGTCGGTGCCCTGCATGTTCTCGATCAGACGCGTGCGGAAGTACGACGGGCACACCACCGAGCAGTGCACGTCGTACTCCGCGAGCTCGTGGGCGGTCGTCTCGCTGAACGCCACCACCCCGGCCTTCACGGCGTTGTAGGAGCCCATCCCGGCCGGGTGCACCAGGCCGGCCAGCGAGGCGATGTTGACGACATGACCCGACCGCTGCTGCTTGAACATCGGCACGAACGTCCGCGTCCCGCGCACGACACCGAACAGGTTGATCTCGGTGATCCACTGCCACTCGTCCATGCCCGCGACGTCGATCCGGCCGCCCCCGGCGACCCCGGCGTTGTTCACCAGCACGTCGAGCCCACCCCAGTGCTCGGTGACCCAGTCCCGCGCCGCAGCCCAGTCCTCGTCGGAGCGCACGTCGAGCTTGATGAAGTCCGCGGAGCCGCCGCCTTGGTTTCGAGACGGTTGCTGCGCAACCTCCTCAACCAGCGGAGTTGGTTCTGGGTCGTTCACGTCCCCGACCAGCACCTCGTCCCCGCGCTCGAGGAACGCCGCCACGAGCGCGGCGCCGAGGCCGGAGGCGCCGCCGGTCACCAGGACGCGGCTCATGACTGGTGCTTGCTGATCTCGAGGCGCGCGACGACGCCGCGGTGCACCTCGTCGGGTCCGTCGGCGAGCCGCAGCGCCCGGGCGTTGGTCCACATCGCCGACAACGGGACGTCGGCCGAGAGGCCACCGCCACCGTGCAGCTGGATCGCCATGTCGATGACCTGCTGGGCCACGTTGGGCACGATCACCTTGATCTGGCTGACCTCGCTGAGCGCGTTCAGCGGGCCGCCGACGTCCAGCTTCCACGCTGCGTTGAGCACCAGCAGGCGAGCCTGGTCGATGGCGATCCGCGCGTCCGCGATCCGCTCCCGGTTGCCGCCGAGGTTGACGAGCGGCTTGCCGAACGCGGAGCGGGAGAGCCCACGCTTGATCGCGAGCTCGAGGGCGACCTCGGCCTGCCCGATCAGGCGCATGCAGTGGTGGACGCGTCCCGGACCGAGACGACCCTGGGCGATCTCGAACGCGCGTCCTTCACCGAGCAGGATGTTCTCCTTCGGCACGCGCACCTCGTCGAAGCTGACCTCGCCGTGGCCGACGGGCTCGTCGTAGAGGTTCATCGTGGACAGCAGCCGCTCGACCTTGACCCCAGGGGTGTCGATCGGGACGAGCACCATCGTGTGCCGGTGGTGGCGGTCGGCCTCGGGGTCCGCCCCAGAAGGAGAACGGAGCCCCATGAACACGAGGATCTTGCAGTCCGGGTGACCGACGCCGGTCGACCACCACTTGCGGCCGTTGATGACGACCTCGTCACCGTCGACGACGGCGGTCGCCTCCATGTTCGTGGCGTCCGAGGACGCGACGCCCGGCTCGGTCATCGTGAACGCCGACCGGATCTTCCCGTCCAGCAGCGGCTCGAGCCACTCGGCCTTCTGCTCGTCGGTGCCGTACTTCAGCAGCACCTCCATGTTGCCGGTGTCCGGGGCGTTGCAATTGAAGACGTACGGCGCCAGGAACGTCGCGCGACCCATCTGCTCGGCCAGCGGGGCGTAGTCGGAGTTGGAGAGCCCGGCCCCACCATGGGTGCCGAACTTCTCGGCGTAGTGGCCGGTGTGCTCGACCGGCAGGAACAGGTTCCACAGTCCCTGGGCGCGTGCCTTGGCCTGGAGCTCGCCCAGGATCGGCGACTCCGCCCACGTCCCTGCGGCGGCGGCGGCACTGACCTGGTGGTGGTACTCCTCGACCACGGGCTCGATCTCGTCGGTGACGAAGGCGCTGACCAGCGAGATGAGCTCTGCCGCGCGTGGAGAGGGTGAGAAGTCCATGCGGCCGACCCTACCGATGGACCTGCCCTTGTCCGAGCCCCTGTTCGTCGCAGGCGCCGGGGCTGTCGGACTCAGCCGCCGGACACGACCGAGATGACGCGCGACCGGGTGACCGGGTCGTCCCAGCGCTGGGCAGCCCGTTCCAGCCGCCAGCCGGACCAGATCAGCAGGAAGACGGCCACCACGATGGCGAAACGTACGTCGTCGACCTGGGCCAGGCCCGAGAAGATCAGCCCGGTGACCGTCGTGGCCAGCGCGAGCCTGGCGCTGTACCCGGCCATCACCACCGGGGGCGCGGGCGTCGCGCGCGCGCTGCGGAGGTCGACGGAGAAGGGGCGGGCGATGCTCCAGCGCATGCTCGCCGCCACCACCTGCGTGGCGACGACCAGCGTGGAGCAGATCAGGGCGGTCAGCTCAGCGGGACTGGGGCGTCCTGCCCGCAGGGCGGCCAGGACGAGCGTGACCGCTGCGGAGCACAGCAGCACCTCCAGCAGGACCACCGCCTTGGCAAGGAACGTGAGCCTCGGAGATACCGGGAGGCTGTCGCGCCACAGGGCGCCGCGGCCGTCGAGGCACCAGGCGTTGACCCCGAACAGCAGGGCGGCACCGGAGGCGACCAGGCCGGGGAGGATGGTCAGCATCTCCCACTCGAGGTTGCCCGCCAGCGCCACGACGCCCGGCATCAGGGCCAGGACCATCAGGCCACGACGCAGCGGTACCGACCGCCATACGCCCGCGCGGTCGATGCGCAGCATCATCATGAAGTCCGACGAGGGCAGCGGCCGGACCGGGAAGCGACCGGACTCCAGGCGGAGCTCCTCGCGCATCGGGCGGTGCAGCGCCCAGCGCGCGGGCAGGGCACCGAGCACCGCCGCCGCCGGTCCCATCACCGCGAGCGCCAGCACACCGGTCCCCCAGGACAGCCACTGCGAGGCCTGCGCGTCCAGGACGAGACGCAGGATGCCGCCCGTGGGGCTGCGGTCGAGCAGCGGTGTCAGGTTGTCGGTCACGATCAGCGCGGTTGCGGCCAGGCCGAGCAGGACCACGACGACCCGGAAGGCCGCGATGCCGTTCCGGCCGCGTCGTACGCCCTCGGCGAGCCAGCCCACCACCTGGGCGATCCCGGTGGCCGCGAGGATCCAGAGCAGGATCGGGATCTCGTAGGCCCACCAGACTCGCGGACCCAGGGCATAGGCGGTGATGCCGAGCAGCGCCCAGGCCTGGAAGATCCAGGCGATGTTCAGCGGAGCGAGCAGCAGTGCGCCCAGGTGGTCGGTGGTGGTCGACACCGGGAAGGAGACAGCCTGCTCCCGGGGGATGACCTCGCGTCCGCCTGCGGAGGCGACGGCGGTGATCGTGGCGAGGACGAGGAAGCCCAGGCACAGGGACGGCAGGATCGCGAGCATCCGGCCGGCCTTCTCGCGCGGGAAGTCGCCGCCGAAGTACGCCGGGATCACCATGACGAGCACAGTCATCACGAGCACCACGAGGCCGGCTACGCGGAGGCGCCGGCCGCTGTTCCGCGAGAGTCCCGTGCGGCGGAAGGCCAGCAGTGCGCCGAGGTCCTGGCCGCTGGCGCGGAGCTCAGTCCAGGAGAGCGCGGTAGACACCTGCGCCCTCCTCACCGACGAGCTCGTCAGCCTGCAGCTTCGCCACGGTCGAGCCGCCGCGAAGGACCAGGGCGGTCTCGCAGGCCTCCATGGCGAGGTCACGCAGGTGGGTGGAGACGAGTACGGCGGCTCCGCGGGCGCGCGCGTCGGCGATCACCTCGAGGGTCGCCTCGACCCCGAGCGGGTCGACGCCGTCGAACGGCTCGTCGAGCAGGAGCACCGAGGGGTCGTGGAAGGTCGCGAGGATGACCGAGAGTCGCCGGCCCATGCCGTGGCTGAAGCCGGAGGTGACCCGGTGGGCAGCGTCACCGAGCTCGAAGCGCTCGAGCAGGTTCTGCGCCCGGTCCTCCCAGCCCTGGAGGCGGCGAAGCCTGGCAGAGAGCTGGAGGTGTTCCCAGGGAGTCGCCCGCGGCACCAGGCCGCCCACGTCCGGGCAGTAGCCGGTGAGCCGTTTCACGGCCAGCGGGTCCTCGCGGACGTCGATGCCCTCGACCTTGACGACACCCTCGGTGGGCGGGATCACCCCGGCGAGCACGCGCATCGTGGTGGACTTGCCGGCCCCGTTGCGCCCGAGCAGCGCGGTCGCTCGCCCCGCCTCAGCGGTGAGGTCGATGCCCCGGACGGCGGCCACGGCCCCGAAACGGACCCACAGCCCCTGGATGCAGACACGGGCCGGCGTCTCGTCGATGATCTCCACGACAGACATTCTCGCCGATTTGTCTCATTCGCACCGCGGAACGGGACGAGAGCCGACGGACCACGCTAACCAGCCAGGAACTGCCGGGTCGCGGCGATCACCCGCTCCTGGTCGGCTTCGGTGAGGTCGGTCGAGCACGGCAGCGAGAGGCCCCGGGCGAACAGGTCGAGGCCGACGTCCCCACCCAGCCGCTCGACCCCGGCGTACGGCGGCTGCAGGTGCAGCGGACGCCACAGCGCCCTCGCGTCGATCTCGTGAGCCTGGAGGTGCTCGAGCAGGGCGTCGCGCTGACCCTCGGGAGCGAGCACGGAGTAGAGCCAGTACGTCGCTTCGGCACCCTCGAGGCGGGGAGGCAGGGTCAGCGGTCCGTCTCCGAAGGCGGCGTCGTAGCGCGCGGCGATGCGGCGCTTCGCGGCGACGAACTCGTCGAGCCGTTCGAGCTGGGCGACGCCGAGCGCCGCCGCCACGTTGGTGAGCCGGTAGTTGTAGCCCACCTCGTCGTGCAGGTAGCCGATGTCGGGCACCTTCGCCTGCGTCGAGAGATGACGAGCCCGGGTGGCCAGCTCCTCGTCGTCGGTCACGAGCATGCCGCCACCCCCGGTGGTGGCGATCTTGTTGCCGTTGAAGGAGAAGGCGCCCACCCGGCCGACGGTCCCGGTGGCGCGTCCCGCGAGTGGGCCGGAGGACCAGCGTGCACCGAGGGACTCGGCGGCGTCCTCGAGCACGGCGATCCCGTGCGTGGCGCAGATCTCGGCGATGGCCACCAGGTCGGCCGGCTGCCCGACCGCGTGCACCACCTCCACGGCGACAGGCATCGGCAGCCCGGCCGCTGCCCGGGCGTCGAGCCCGTCGCTGAGCAGCTGCGGGTCCAGGTTCCAGCTGGTCGTGTCGGAATCGACGAACCACGGCTCGGCACCCAGGTAGCGCACCGGGTTGACCGAGGCGATGAAGGTGAAGTCCGAGACGGCGACCAGGTCGCCCTTCCCTACGCCGAGCACCTGGAGCCCGAGATGGATGGCGGCGGTTCCGCTCGCGCACGCGACGGCGTGGGCGACTCCCAGCGGCCTCGGCGAACTCGCGTTCGAACCGGTCCACGAACGGTCCCACCGAGGAGACGAACCCTGACTCCATCGCCTCCGCGACCAGGGCTCGTTCGCGGGGCCCGATGTTGGGCACCGCCAGCGGGACTCGGCTCATCGGGTGTACCGGTGGACGGCCGTCGCGTCGAGGCGCGGCCGGAGCCACTCGGCGGTGGCGGCCAGGCCGGCATCCAGGCCCGTTCGCGGCTCCCAGCCGAGCCGGTCGCGGGCCCGGCTCGGGTCCGAGAGCAGCACCTTGACCTCGGAGGCATCGGGTCGGACGCGCTCCTGCTCGGTGACGATCGCGGCCTGCTGTCCCGTGACGGCCATGCACCGCTCGACCACCTCGGCGATGGAGTAGGTGGACCCGGTGCCGAGCTGGACGGTCTCCCCCGGCACCAGGTCAGCCGTCGCGGCGCGCACGAAGCCGTCACTGGTGTCGGTGACATAGGTGAAGTCGCGCTGTGGGGTGACCGACCCGAGCCGGAGCTCAGTGGCTCCGGCGAGCAGCTGTCCCAGCACGGTCGGGATCACCGCACGTGCGGACTGCCGCGGCCCGTAGGTGTTGAAGGGGCGCAGCGTCACGACGGGGGTCTCGAAGGAGAGGGCGAAGGACTCGCACAGCTTGTCGGCCGCGATCTTGGTGGCGCTGTACGGCGACTGCCCGCGCAGGGCGTGCGTCTCCGTGATCGGCACCGTCTCGGGGGTGCCGTAGACCTCGGACGTGGACGTGTTCACCATCCGGGGAGTGCCGTGCCGGCGTACGGCCTCCAGCACGTTGAGGGTGCCGGTCACGTTGGTCTCGACGTAGGAACGCGGTGCCACGTAGGAGTAGGGGATGGCGATCAGCGCCGCGAGGTGCAGCACCACCTCGACGCCGCGGACGGAGGCGTCCACCAGCTCGGGGTCGCGGATGTCGCCCAGCGCCAGCTCGGCCCGGCCCTCCTCACGGGCGGTCCGGAAGATCTCCGACTGGTCCAGCCACCCCGCAGACCCCATGGAGTTGTAGAAGCAGAAGGCACGCACCGTGGCGCCGGCCTCCAGTGCGGCCTCGACGACATGGCTGCCGATGAACCCGTCGGCTCCGGTCACCAGGACGGACCGGCCGGCGAGCGAGCCGGCAGCGGCGCTCACGAGACTCCCCTGGCCCGCGCCAGGTCGACCGGGGTGCCGACGTCGATCCAGCCGGCGCGGAGCCGCCATGAGGAGACGGGCTCGCCCAGGTCCAGGCACTCCTGGATCAGCGCCGGCATGGTGGTCGCGGTGTCGGCGGGAACCCGGTCGAGCACGTGCGGCGACACGGCGTACACACCTGCGTTGATGATCTTCGAGACAACGGGCTTCTCGCTGATCGCGACCACGTCCCGGTCCGGCCCGTGCTCGACCACGCCGTAGGGCACCTCGTGCTGGTAGGTCCGCGTCGCCACCGAGATGGCTGCCCCCCTGCGTTCGTGGAACGCGAGCAGCTGCGCCGGGTCGAAGTCGACCATCAGGTCGCCGTTCATCACCAGCACGGGTACGTCGAGGTCGGGGAGCTCGGCGCGCAGCAGGCTGAGCGAGCCGGCCGTGCCCAGGTAGAGGCCGGGCTTCTCACGCAGGTAGCGGACCGAGCAGCCGAGTCGGGAGCCGTCGCCGAGGTGGTCCTCGATCTGTTCGGCGAGATGGTTGACGCTCACGTAGATGTCGCGTGCCCCACCGCCCACGAGGTTGAGCACGATCCACTCGAGGATGCTGCGACCGGCCACGTCGATCAACGGCTTGGGCGTGGAGGCGGTCAGCGAACCGAGCCGGGTGCCCCGCCCACCGGCCATGATCACGACCGGGTTCGGCAGCTCCGGCACGCCGACGACGTCGGTGATCGTGTGCAGCCCGACGGGCCGGCCGTCCTCGTCCACCTCCGGCAGCACCGACAGGCGCAGTGCCCGCATGATGTCCAGCACGCCCGCGCGGCCGTGGCCGGCGGGCACCGTCTGCGGGGTCGCGGTGGCGTGCGGCAGGGCGGGACTGGCGAGGTCGTCGCCCGACAGGATGGCTCGGCGTACGTCGCCGTCGGTCAGCAGGCCGGCCAACCGGCCCTCGTCGTCGACCAGCAGCGCGACTCGCAACCCGGACCGGTCCACGCACTCGAGCACGTCGCGCAGACTGGCCCGCCCGGGCAGGGTCACTGCGTCGAGCTCGGCTCGTGTCATGGTCGCTCCGGTGCTGGCCGGTTCATGGCACCAGCCTCGCCGGAGCCGGCGCGTTGACCGAGGGGGCGCGCCGGGATGCCGACGACCGTGACACCGGGGGGAACGTCTGCGGTGACCACGGCGCCGGCCCCCACCACGGCACCGTCGCCGATCTGGAGTCCCTGCAGCACGGTCGCGCCGCTTCCGACCAGGACCTCGTCGCCGAGCCGGACCGCACCGGAGATGTTCGCCCCGGGGTTCACCACGCAGCAGCGCCCGAGGACGCTGTCGTGGCCGACGCCGGCCCGAGGGTTGAGCAGCGTGCCCGGCCCCAGGGTCACGTCGGTGGTCACGACGCACCCGGCGCTGATCACCACGCCCTCGCCCAGCTGGCTGCCGGCGCCGATCACCGCGGTGGGGTGCACCACGACCGGGAACTCGAACGCCTCGGCGAACCTCAGCAGGACCCTGGCACGGGTCTGCGGAAAGCCGAGCCCGAGCACGAGCGCGCCGGTTTCACCGGCGAGGTCCTGCTCGTCGTCGCGGTCCACCAGCCCGCGCAGCTCGAGCGGCCGGCCGTCACGGTCCCGGCCGCACACCGCGACCAGGTCGGCGGTCTCCCGCGCCTGGCCACCGGCTCCCAGGACCCAGGTAGGCAGGGCCGTTCCCGTCTCAGCGCTCACCTCGCGTCCGCACCGTCGCGACAGGAGTCGACGAACGGCTTCACCGCGAGACCACCACTGCGGCCCTCGTTCACCGCGCGCCGAATGACCTCCACGATCCGGGGGGCGCTGTGGCTGTCGCCGTAGAGGTTCACGACCCTGCGAGCCTGCTCGCGGAACTCCGGTGTGAGCGCCTCGGTGATGGCGTCCCGGACAACGGCCAGGTCCTCTGCGACGCGCAGCACGTTCGCACCGGCGACCCGACCCCGCTGGCGGTCGCCCACGTCCACGACTCCGACCCCGAAGGAAGCCGCCTCGAGGATGCCGCTGGAGCTGTTGCCGACCACCACGTCCGCGGCGGCGAGCACCGGCAGGTAGTCCGGGCCGAGGGACTCGACCGCGACCAGGTGCGGGTGCCGGGCGGTGGCCGAGCGGATCTCGGCGAGCACTTCCTCGCGGCCGCGATCCAGCCCGGGGTGGGACACGATCGCCGAGCCGACGGACTGCGCCACGGCCTCGAGGACGAGCCGGGCGCCATCGCCGGGGTCGGGTCCGCCAGCCGTGGCGGGATGGTAGGTGACGAGCGCGAGCGGGCGGACGACCTCGCGTCCGAGCAGCTCCGCCAGCCGAGTGTCGGATGCCGGGACCACGTCGGTGAAGCGGTCCAGCGAGGGTGCGCCGGTGACCGTCACCCGGTCGGCGGGCTCGCCGAGCTGACGCAGCCGGGCTGCGGCAGCCTCGGTGCTGACGCAGTGCAGGTCGGCGAGCTTGCTGACGGCGTGCCGGATGCGGTCGTCGATCGCCCCTTCGGTGACCTCGCCGCCGTGCAGGTGCACGATCGGGACGCCGCCGAGCACGGCAGCAGGCAGGGCGTACAGCAGCTCCCAGCGGTCACCGAGCACGACGAGAGCGTCGGGGCGGATCCGTTGCAGCACCTCGGCCATGGCCTCGGCGATCTGTGCGCCCGCCCGGGTCATCGAGGACACGTCGCTGCCGCCGGCGGCGTCGGCGACGTGCTCGACGCGGATGCCGTCCAGGTCGAGCGCGGCCAGGGGGTCGCCGTAGTCACGGTTGCCCGTGGTGCCCGAGGCCAGCAGCACCGGCTCGAGGTCGGGCGCCTCGGCGAGCCGGGCGAGCACGGAAGCGAGCGGGGACAGGTCGGCCCGGGTGGCGCCGAAGACCGCGACCAGCGCGCTCACCCCGAGGCCTCGGTGGCGCCGCCGGGCGCACGGACCTGCGCAGGTCGCACGGGGTGCCCGGCCGGCACGTCCTCGGCCAGGGTCCGGCCCACGATGTCCTCTGCTGCCGGCACCCCTACCTCCGGGCGCAGCGCGAGCAGGTCTGACTCGAGGAGCGTGGCGCCGGCGCGGAGGTCGCGCGCGGCGTGCCAGCTGCGGCGTACGACGTGCACGTTCTCCACCTCGGCGGGCATCGGCCGCTTGCTGCCGTCGCCGAGCGCGGCATGGGCGCCGCGCACCGCCTCGACGTAGGCGGCAAACGTCTCGGGGCCGGCGCTGGCCGCATGGTCAGGGCCGCTACGGGTCACGTCCAGCGTGACGTGCTTCTCCAGCACGACAGCGCCCAGCGCGACGGCGGCGATCGCGGACACGGCCCCCACGGTGTGGTCGGACCAGCCGGCCGGGACGCCGAACCGCTCTCTCATGCTCACCATCGCGCGGAGGTTCGCCTGGTCGAGGGGGGCTGGATAGCTCGACACGCAGTGCAGCAGGGCCACCGGCGGGGAGTCCTCGCCGGACGATCCCAGCCAGCCCAGCGCATCGCCGACCTCAGCCATCGTCCCCATGCCGGTCGAGCACAGGACGGGCAGCCCACGCCGACCGACCTCCTCGATGAGGGTGCGGTTGGTCAGCTCCCCCGAGCCGAGCTTGAGGGCGTGTACGCCGAGGCCGCAGACCAGGTCGAGGCTGGCGAAGTCGAAGGCCGTCGAGAGGAAGTCGACCCCGCGCTCGACCGCGTGGTCCCGCAGCTCGGGCCAGGCCTCGGCCGGGAGGACGTACTGCGCCAGCATCTCCGCCTGCGTGGTCGCACCGGTCCGGGCGGTCTGGTAGGCCGCCGCCGCCGCGGTGTTCGAGACGAGGGCTGCCGGCTCGAAGGTCTGGAACTTGACCGCCTCGGCACCGGCGTCGGCCGCCAGGTCGATCAGGGCGTGCGCGTCCGCGACCGAGCCGTCGTGGTTCACGCCGGCCTCGGCGACGAGATAGGGAGCGGGCGGTGGGACCTGCCCGGTCTCGTCGACCGACGCGAAGATCGAGCTGAGGGGAGTCATCTGGCTCAGGATAGGGCCGTAGGGTGCCGGCATGAACGAGCCGAGGCAGCAACCAGCACGCGTCCTCGTGGTGGTTCCGGCCCGCGGCGGCTCCAAGGGCCTGCCCGGCAAGAACCTCCGGGTGCTGGCGGGACTTCCGCTCGTGGGCCACAGCCTGCGCGCTGCCGCGATGGTTCCCTCGGTCACCCGGTGCATCGTCAGCACCGACTCACCCGAGATCGCCGCGGTGGCGCGGGAGCTCGGCGGCGACGTGCCCTTCGAACGACCAGCCGAGCTGGCCGCCGACGACACCCCGATGGCACCGGTACTGCGGCACGCGCTGGCCTTCGTGGAGGCGGAGGAGGGCACGGCGTACGACGTCCTGGTGCTGCTCGACCCGACCAGCCCGGCGCGTCGCCCCGAGAACGTGGAGGCAGCGATCGCCCTGCTCGACACACGACCCGACTGGGACGGCGTGGTCTCGGTGTCCGAACCGCACTTCCAGCCGGTGTGGGTGGGGGTGCGCGGAGCGGCCGAGGACCCCGCGAGGATGGAGCGCTACTTCGAGGCAGGCACGGGCGTCACGCGACGGCAGCAGCTCGACCGCTACCTCCGGGTCAACGGGAACTTCTACGTCTGGCGGACGGAGTTCATCCGGACCTTGGAGGAGTCCTGGATGGACGCGGGCACGCACGGCATGGTCGAGATCCCCGAGAGCGAGGCCTTCGCGATCGACCACCTCGAGGAGTTCCGCACCCTCGAGGCGCTGGTCGCCCAGGGTGCGCTGACCCTGCCCTGGCTGACGGACTGACCGCGGTCTGACTCACACCTGGTGGCGGTGGTCACCGTCGTACATCGCGATCACCGAAGCCTCGACCCGTCGCAACCGCTCCTCGTAGGAGCTGATGATCTGCATCCGCACCCGGATCTGCTCGTGCTCGCTGCGGACCGCCTCGAGCACCTCGATCGCCTCCCCGGCGTCGGCCTCGGCGCCGACCAACCGGGACTCCGACAACAGCTCCTCGATGCGGCCGAGTCGCTGCTCGACGGCACCGATCTGCGCACTGAGCCTGCCGTGCTCCACCTCCCGGATCACATCGCGCTTCTCCACGGGCGTGAGTCGGTCGCGCAGCTCCCCGACCGATTTCTTCAGCGTCGTCCGCACCTCGCTGATCTGCTGACGCTGGCTGTCCAGACGTCGGCCGTGCGACTCGAGTCGCGAGAGCTGGCGATCCAGCCGCACCTTCACCTGCGCCATGGGGTCCCGATCGGAGGGAGGCCTCGAGCCGTGGCGTAGCCGGCCCAGGCGACTCCTGACCCTGGCGAACGGACGTGAGGTGGACATGGGTGCTCCTTTTGCGGGTGACGGGTGCGAGTCGACCCCGTTCACGCTGCAGGCTAGGGCAACGCGCGAACGCTGCCGTCATGGATCCACGATCGCAGCAGCTGGGCCTCCAGATCGAGGCGGTGTTGCCAGTTGACCTTGGTGTGTCCCCCTGAGTGGTGGGACCAGGACTTCTGGTTCGGATCATCGAGGAACGAGAAACCCGCGCACACGAGCTCGGCGCTCGCGAACATCTCGTGCGCAAGGTAGAGCGCGGTCAGGCCGGTGGTCGGGATCACCGAGCCGGGCCGGTGCTCAGGGTCCAGGGCTCGCACGACCCGGGCCTTGATCACGGCGTTGGACACGGGCATGGCGCCCAGGTCCGCCGGCCAGAACGGTGCGTCGAGGAGCAGCCCGATGCGATCCCCCGGTTGGTACTGGACGAAGCCGGCCTGCGGCACGAGGTAGGCCCGACGCCGGTAGTCGTGGAAGACCCAGGGGGTGATCGTGGTGCTCCGGGACAGGACCACCGCATGGCAGGAGGTGCCCAGGGAGGGAGGATCCTCGGGTCCGTCGAGCATCATCGCGTTCACCCGGATCACCAGGTCGGCACTGTCGATCTCCGCCGCCCGCTCAGCACAGGGGGCCAGCAAGGCGTTGCCCACCACGGCCACCTTCCGCACCGGGTTGCTCCCTGCGTACGCCGACAGGTAGTCGCGCACAAGATCCCAGTGCTGCTGACGGGAAGCCTCGATGAGCTCGTCAAGCCGGGCGGTGGGCACGCGCGCCATCATGCCCGAAATACCCGGCTTCTGGAACATCCACCACCCCGGAACCCATCGAGGCGTCGCAGAACGTAGACCCCCGGCCCGTGGGGGCCGGGACGTCTCGTCACGCGGGGAAGGTCTGGCCCTTCGCCGCCATCTCCTTGAGAGCCTCGGTGGGGGCGAAGCGGTCGCCGTACTTCTCGGCGAGCTGCTCGGCCCGGGCCACGAAACCCTTCAGGCCGTGGCCGGTCGGGCCGTCGTACCCGTGCATGAACTGGGCCGTGCCGCCCGTCAGGGCCGGGTAGCCGATGCCCATGATCGAGCCGATGTTGGCCGCGGCCGAGGACTCGATGACGCCCTCCTCGAAGCACTTCGCGGTCTCGAGCGCCTCGATGAACAGGTAGCGGTCCTTGAGGTCCTCGATGTCGGCCGGCTCGTCGTTCGACGGGAACAGCTTGGTCAGACCGGGCCAGATCGCACCGCGGCGACCGTTCTCGTCGTAGTCGTAGAAGCCCTTGCCGCGCAGCCGACCCGGACGACCCTCCTCGATCATCGTGGCGACGACCGCGGTCGCGGGGTGCTCGGGCAGGTCGATGCCGTCGCGGGCAGCCGCCTCGATCGTGGCCTTCTGGATCTTGGCCATCAGCTCGAGGTTCAGCTCGTCGGAGAGCTGCAGCGTCCCGACCGGGTAGCCGGCCTGGGTCGCGGCCCGCTCCACCGACATCGGGTGCACGCCCTCGCCGAGCATCGCGAGACCCTCGTTGACCATCGTGCCGATGACGCGGCTGGTGTAGAAACCGCGGCTGTCGTTGACCACGATCGGGGTCTTGCGGATCTGCTGGACGACGTCGAGCGCCTGGGCCACGGCCACGTCGGTGGTCTTGGCGCCGCGGATGATCTCGACCAGCGGCATCTTGTCGACCGGCGAGAAGAAGTGCAGGCCGACGAAGTCGTCGGGACGGCTGACGCCCTCGGCGAGCTCGGTGATCGGCAGCGTCGAGGTGTTCGAGCAGAGCAGTGCGTCCGGGTTCACGATGTCCTGGATCTCAGCGAACACCTGCGCCTTGAGCGACGGGTCCTCGAAGACGGCCTCGATCACGAGGTCCACGCCCTTGAAGTCGTTCGCCTCGGTGGTCGCGGTGATCCGGTCGAGGATCTCGGCCTTCTTGGCCTCGTCCATCTTGCCGCGCTCGACGGCCTTGCTCAGGATGCCCTCGCTGTAGGCCTTGCCCTTGTCGGCCGACTCCTGCGCGACGTCCTTGAGGACGACCTCCATGCCGGCCCGAGCACACGAGTAGGCGATGCCGGCGCCCATCATCCCGGCGCCGAGCACGCCGACCTTGGTCGCCGTGAACTTCGGGACGCCCTCGGGACGCAGCGAGCCGCCGTTGATGGCGGACAGGTCGAAGAAGAACGCCTGGATCATGTTCTTGCTGTTCGAGCCGGTGACCAGCTCGGCCAGGTAGCGCGACTCGATCCGGCTGGCGGTCTCGAAGTCGACCTGCGCACCCTCGATGGCAGCCGCCATGATCGCGCGCGGTGCCGGGTAGACCGCGCCCTTGGTCTGCTTGCGCAGCATCGCCGGGAAAGCGGGCAGGAACGCCGCGAGCTTGGGGCTCGACGGGGAGCCGCCGGGGATCCGGTAGCCCTCGCGGTCCCAGGGGTTGCTGGCCGCGGTGGCGTCGTCCTTGTTGGCCTCGATCCACGCCTTCGCCGCCGGGACCAGCTCCTCGCGGGTCGCGACGAGCTCGTCGACGAGGCCCTTCTCCTTGGCGGCCGCCGGCTTGAAGCGGGTGCCCTGGAGCAGGATGTCCATCAGCGCGGACTGGATGCCGAACATCCGCACGGTGCGGGTGACGCCACCGCCGCCGGGCAGCAGGCCGAGGGTCGCCTCCGGCAGGCCGAGGTCGACCTTGGGGTCGTCGACGACGATCCGGTGGTGGCAGGCCAGGGTGATCTCGAGGCCGCCGCCGAGCGCCGCGCCGTTGATCGCGGCCACGACCGGCTTGCCGAACGTCTCGAGTCGACGCAGGTCGGACTTGATGCCCTCGCACATCTCGAAGACCGCCTGGGCGTCCTCCGGGGTGGCGGCCAGCATGCCCTTGAGGTTGCCGCCGGCGAAGAAGGTCTTCTTCGCCGAGGTGATCACCACGCCGATCACGTCGTCCTTCTCGGCGTACAGCTGGTCGATCGCGTTGCCCATGGACTCCTTGTAGAGGTCGTTCATGGTGTTGGCGCTCGAGGTCGGGTCGTCGAGGGTGAGTACGACGATGCTGTCGTCACCCTTGGCGTACTTCACAGCAGATTCGGTCATGTTTCTTCCTTCACGTCATGGGTTGCGGCTGCTGTTCGGCTCACCGGGTTTCGACACGCTCTTCGAGACTTCGCAGCTCGTCTCGACGCTGCTCAACCACCAACGAGTCGGCCTGAGCTCGTTCCTCGGTCAGACGAGCTCCACGATGGTGGCGATGCCCATGCCGCCGCCGACGCAGAGCGTGGCCAGGCCGCGCTTGAGCTCACGACGCTCGAGCTCGTCGATCAGCGTGCCGAGGATCATCGCGCCGGTCGCACCGAGCGGGTGGCCCATCGCGATCGCGCCACCGTTGACGTTGGTGATCTCCTGGTCGATGCCCATGTCCTTCATGAAGCGCATGGCCACGGCCGCGAAGGCCTCGTTGATCTCGAACAGGTCGATGTCCTTGACCTCGAGGCCGGCCTTCTTCAGCGCCTTGTAGCTCGCCGGCGCCGGGCCGGTCAGCATGATCGTCGGGTCGGCGCCGGACACTGCGGTCGCGATGATCCGCGCCCGCGGGGTGAGGCCGAGGTCCTTGCCGACCTGCTCGCTGCCGATCATCATCAGCGCGGCGCCGTCCACGATGCCCGAGCTGTTGCCGGCGTGGTGGACGTGGTTGATGTTCTCGATCCAGTGGTACTTCTCCAGCGCCACGGAGTCGAAGCCGGCCTGGTCACCGATACCGGCGAAGGAGGGCTTCAGCTTGGAGAGGCCCTCGACGGTCGACTCGGGCTTGATGAACTCGTCGTGGTCGAGCACGGTCACGCCGTTGTCGTCCTTGACCGGGACGATCTGGCCGGCGAAGCGGCCGTCGGCCCACGCCTTGGCGGCGCGGTGGTTGGACTCGACAGCGAACGTGTCGACGTCCTCGCGGGAGAAGCCCTCGATCGTGGCGATCAGGTCGGCGCCGATGCCCTGCGGCACGAAGGTCGTGGCGAACGCGGTGGCGGGGTCGGAGGCCCAGCTGCCGCCGTCGCTGCCCATGGCCACGCGGCTCATCGACTCCACGCCGCCGGCGAGGATCAGGTCCTCGAAGCCGCCGCGGACGCGGGACGCTGCCTGGTTGACGGCCTCGAGGCCGGAGGCGCAGAAGCGGTTCAGCTGTACGCCGGCGACGGTGTCGGGGTAGCCGGCCGCGAGGGCAGCCGTCTTGGCGATGTCGCCACCCTGGTCACCGACGGGCGAGACGACGCCGAGCACCACGTCGTCGACCCGGTTGGGGTCGAGCGAGGGGTTGCGGTCCTGGACCGCCTCGAGCAGCCCGACGACGAGGTCGACCGGCTTCACCTCGTGGAGGCTGCCGTTCTTCTTTCCCTTGCCACGGGGCGTGCGCAGCGCGTCGTACACGAACGCTTCTGTTGACATGTGTGCGTTATCCCAACTTCTCGGTCGAGTCGCTGACGACTCGGCGGTGGTTCAACCGGGCGGACTCACGCGGGCACCGAGGCGCGGCGATGAGGGTCTTCATTGTGACAGTAATACTGTCATCGTCAATCCGGGCGAGATGTGGGCCAGATCACCCGAGGCGACTGCCGACCGAGGCGGTGCCCAGCCAGGTGTGCGGGTTGCCGTCCCAGCACCAGCCGAGCTTGGGAGCGCGCTCGCTGATCCACAGGGCAGGCACGCGCCGGTCGTGCCTCCGGGAGCCGGCGAGCATGAAGCACTTGTTCTTCTCCAGCACCTGCGGCACCTGGGTGACCAGGGCGATGCCCTCGTCGATGGTGAGCGGGGTGCGTCCGCGGTCGCGGATGGTGCGGGTGGCGTCCTCGGGGCGCACGTTGCAGAACTCCTCGCCGCGCTCGACGTCGACCAGGAGGTACGCCGAGCCCGGCGGCTCACAGCCCTCGATCGGGTGATAGCCGGCGAGGTCTCCCTCCCCGTGGTTGCGGTCCACCTTCCCGGGCTTCTCGCCCAGCCCGCGCGGTCCCCAGAGCCGGAGCAGCGGAACTGTCTGCTCGGGTGCGACCAGGTCGCGGGTCACCACCAGGACGAACGGAACCTGTGCCGGGGAGTCCTCGCCGGTGATGGCGTCGGCCTGCGCCCGCAGGGGCTCGGCGATCTCGCGGAGCGCCTCCTCGCTCCTGCCGGAGAGACCGGGGTAGCCGAGCGTGACGAGACGGTCGAGCTGCTGCTGGAACGAGGTGATGGGCGGGCTCCTGCCGGTCGGGGATGCGTATCTCCAACGCCCCGGCCGGGTCAGAGGTTCCTGGCTCAACCCGCCGACCGGGCACTCCTGTCAGGTCAGCCCTCTTGCTCGGTGGGGCGGATCAGCACCTCGTTGACCGCGACCCGGCGCGGCCTGGTGACGATGAACTCGATCGTCTCGGCGATGTCGACCGGCCTCCATCCGCTCGATCGAGCCGAACCGTTCCTTGATGCCGTCCAGCACCACGGGACGGTTGTGCGAGGCGAGCTCGGTGGCGACGGCCCCGGGCTCGACCAGGGAGACGCGGACGTGCCGGCCGGTGACCTCCTGGCGCAGCGACTCGCTGAACGCCCCGACCGCGTGCTTGGTCGCGTTGTAGACGCCGCTGCCGTTGCGGGCCACGCGCCCGGCCACCGAGGAGATGTTCACCAGGTCGGCGACGTTGCGGGGGCCGGACTCGGCGGCGGCGAGCAGGTGGGAGAGGGACGCGTGCGCGACGTACAGCAGGCCCTTGACGTTCAGGTCGACCATCCGCTCCCACTCCTCGAGCGGCGCGTCCACGATCGGGCCGAGCAGCATCACGCCGGCGTTGTTGATCACCGTGTCGAGCCGGCCCAGCTCCTCGACGGTGGTGGAGACGGCCTGCCTGGCCTGCTCCTGGTCGGTCACGTCGGCCGTGATCGTCAGCGCCGTGCCGCCGGCTTCACGGATGGAGGAGGCGAGCTCCTCGAGGCGGTCGGTGCGGCGCGCGACGAGCGCCACTGCGGCACCCCGCGCGGCGAGGGAAGCAGCCGTCGCCTGACCGATGCCGCTGGAGGCACCGGTCACCAGTGCCACTGTTCCGTCGAGGTTCTCTGCCATGCCGCAGACGCTACCCAACGGCCGCATGCGTCACGCCTGGACGGCCACGCCTCGCTCGATCAGGCCGTCGACGTCGATGACGCCCCAGGCCGCGAGGGCCTCGCGCGTGTCGATGCCGGGCTTGAGAGGCGGCGGGCTGGAGAGGCTGGCCGTCGTACGCGAGAACCGCGGAGCGGGCTGCGGCTGGCGCACGCCCTCGCGGTCGACGAACACCTCGCGCGCGGCCATGTGCGGGTGGTCCATCGCCTCGCTGAGCGGGAGGATCGGCGCCACGCAGGCATCGGTGCCCTCGAAGACCTCTGACCACTCGGCCTGGGTGCGGCTCGCGAAGGTCTCCGCGATCCGGCTGCGGAGCTGCGGGGTCTGCTCGAAGTCGTAGCGGTCGGGCGCGTCCTCGATGCCGAGCAGCTTCACGAACACCTCGTAGAACTGCGGCTCCAGCGGACCCACCGACATGTGCCTGCCGTCGGAGGTCTCGTAGAGGTCGTAGAACGGCATCCCGCCGTCCAGCAGGTTCGCCGCCGCGCTCCTCCTTCAGGTTGCCGCCGGCCAGCAACCCGGCCGACATCGCGTTCAGGTGGGCGGTGCCGTCGACGATCGCGGCGTCGACGACCTGGCCCTCGCCGCTGATGCGTGCCTCGAGGAGGGCGGCGAGCACCCCGATGACGAGGTACGTCGAACCGCCGCCGAAGTCGCCGACCAGGTTGGCCGGGAAGTGCGGCTTGGACTTGTCCTGGCCCATCCCGAACAGGGCGCCGGTGATCGCGATGTAGT
Organism: uncultured Actinomycetota bacterium; assembly: GCA_963782305.1. Classification (GTDB taxonomy): domain Bacteria; phylum Actinomycetota; class Actinomycetes; order Propionibacteriales; family Nocardioidaceae; genus Marmoricola. Next base: position 47,619 of record CAWAJJ010000008.1, read on the forward strand.
TCATGTCGTGGCCGGCGGCCTTCGCCAGCGGCCCGTTCTGGCCCCAACCGGTCATCCGGCCGTAGACGAGGCGCGGGTTGCGCGCGTGGCACTCGCTCGGGACCGAGGCCGAGCCGCTCGGTGGTGCCGGGACGCATGCCCTCGATGAGTACGTCGGCCTCCGCGACCAGGTCGAGCACCGTCGCGATCGCCTCGGGGTCCTTCAGGTTCAGCGCCACGCTGGGTCGGCCGCGGTTGAGCAGGTCGTTCGGTCCGCCGGTGAGCATCTGGCCGCCCGGCCGCTCGACCCGGATCACGTCGGCGCCGAGGTCGGCCAGGATCATGCAGGCGTGCGGGCTGGGACCGATGCCGGCGATCTCCACGACCTTGATCCCCTTGAGCGGGCCGGTGCCCTGTCCGAGTGCGTACGTCATGGCGTTGATTGTGACAGCAGATCTGTCAGGGTGCGGGCCGGGCTCCGCTTGTAACGCGGGGTTCTGGTTGCTGAGGCCCCTCCCGGGAGAGGCCTCAGTGGCGTGAACCCCGCGTTACAAGCCGCCCGGTCAGTGCCCCTCGTGCATCGCGTGGACGACCGCGTGGCCGCGGCCGCGGGAGATCAGCCAGCGGTTGACGGGGACGGTGAGGACGAAGGCGACGGCCAGCGAGACGGCCAGGCTCCACCAGAACAGGCCGGAGGCGAGGCCGGCCGCCATCGCGCCGGGGATCAGCACGATCAGCAGGTTGTCGATGATCTCCATCGAGGTGATCGAGACGGTGTCGGAGGCGAGGGCCAGCCGGACACCTTCTCGCGGGGAGACGCCGTGCCGGCGTACGGAGGAGTAGGTCAGCAGGTAGCCGAAGAAGAACGCCAGCACCACCGAGAGCACGATGCTCGCCAGGTTGCCCCAGCCCCACCAGGTCGACAGCACCATGCCGAGCACCTCGCCGATCGCACAGCCGGTGAGGCAGTGCAGGGTCGCGCTGACGGCGGTGGACCACGAGGTCGTCACGGAGCTCATGCTGCCCGAACCTGATACCCCCTGAGGGTATTCCGACGTGAGCCGGAACACCTGTGCAACTAGTTGCACAACGGGTGGACTCCCGCAGACTCTCCGGATGGCACTCGAGCACGCGCTGCTGGTCTCCCTCAGCGAGCGACCCGGCACCGGCATCGAGCTGACCCGTCGGTTCGACCGGTCGATCGGGTTCTTCTGGCGGGCCACCCACCAGCAGATCTACAAGGTGCTGCGCCGGATGGAGGCCGACGGCTGGCTCAGCGCGGAGGCCGGCGACTCGCGGAGCACCGAGCGCCGCTACACCGTGACCGACACCGGCCAGAAGGTGCTCTCCGAGTGGATCGCCACCCCGACGCCGGAGATGGCGATGCGGTCCGAGGTCGCGGTGAAGATGCGCGGGGCGTCGTACGGCGACCGCGTGGTGCTGCTCGACCAGCTGCGCCACCTGATCGGCGAGCACCACGCCCGCCAGGCCCACTTCGAGCAGCTCGAGCGCGAGCAGTTCCCCGACCCGACCGCCCTTCGCGGCCAGCGGCTCGACACCTGGCTGGTGCTGCGCGGCGGCATCAAGCAGGAGCAGTTCTGGATCGAGTGGCTCACCGAGTACGTCGAGGCGTCGGGCCTCCTCAACCACCGATGAAAGGCCCACATGAACGACTACCCGCACCTGCTGGACCCGATCACGATCGGCGACCTGACCCTGCGCAACCGCGCGGTGATGGGGTCGATGCACACCGGGCCTGGAGGACTACGCCTGGGACATCCCGAAGCTCGCGGCGTACTTCGCCGAGCGCGCCCGCGGCGGGGTCGGCCTGATCGTCACCGGCGGCTACGCGCCGAGCAAGCGGGGCTGGCTCAAGCCGTTCGCCAGCGAGCTGACCACGCGGCTGCAGGCCGAGCGGCACAAGCAGGTGACCGCCGCCGTGCACGACGAGGGCGGGGCGATCGCGCTGCAGGTGCTGCACGCCGGACGCTACGGCTACACGCCGTTCTCGCAGTCTGCGAGCGACAAGAAGTCGCCGATCACGCCGTTCAGCCCGAGCGCGATGTCGACCAAGCAGGTCGACCGCACGGTGACCTCGTTCGCCGAGACCGCCGGGCTGGCGCAGCGGGCGGGGTACGACGCGGTCGAGGTGATGGGCTCCGAGGGCTACCTGATCAACCAGTTCCTGGCCGCGCGGACCAACGACCGCGAGGACGCCTGGGGAGGTACGCCGACCCGCCGGATGCGCTTCCCGGTCGAGGTCGTGCGTCGTACCCGCGAGGTGGTCGGCGACGGCTTCCCGATCATCTACCGGATCTCGCTGCTCGACCTGGTCGAGGGCGGCCAGACCTGGGACGAGGTGATGGAGCTCGCCCTGCTGATCGAGCAGGCCGGCGCGACCGTGCTGAACACCGGCATCGGCTGGCACGAGGCGCGGGTGCCGACGATCATCACGCAGGTCCCGCGCGGAGCCTGGGCCTGGACCACCCGCCGGCTGCGGCAGGAGGTCGGCATCCCGGTCTGCGCGTCCAACCGGATCAACACCCCCGAGCTCGCCGACGAGCTGATCGCCGACGGCACCGCCGACCTGGTCTCGATGGCGCGACCGCTGCTGGCCGACCCCGACTTCGTCAACAAGGCCGCCGCCGGTCGCGCCGACGAGATCAACACCTGCATCGCCTGCAACCAGGCCTGCCTCGACCACGCGTTCGCCAACAAGCGGGCGAGCTGCCTGGTGAACCCGCGCGCCTGCCGGGAGACCGAGCTGGTGCTGCTGCCGCTGGTGGCGCCGACCGCGCGTGCCGACCGCGCCGTGCCGACCGTCGCCGTCGTCGGCGCCGGGCCCGCCGGGCTCAGCGCCGCCACGTCGTACGCCGAGCGCGGCTTCGCGGTCACCCTCTTCGAGAAGGACGCCGAGCTCGGTGGGCAGTTCCGGCTGGCCATGCAGATCCCCGGCAAGGAGGAGTTCGCCGAGACGATGCGCTACTACGCGCGGCGCCTCGAGGTGCTCGGCGTGACCGTGCGGCTGGGGGTCACCGCGACCGTCGAGCTGCTCGAGGGCTTCGACGAGGTCGTGGTGTCCACCGGGGTCGAGCCCCGGATGCCGGCGATCCCCGGGATCGAGCACGCCGTCTCCTACGCCGACGTGCTCAACGGGTCGGTCGTTCCCGGGAACCGGGTCGCGGTGATCGGCGCCGGCGGCATCGGCGTCGACGTCTCGGTCTGGCTGACGCACACCCGAGTCTTCATGGGGAGGACCTCGACGACTGGCTGGCGCACTGGGGCGTCGGCGATCCCTCACTGTTCGTCGGCGGCCTGACCGAGCGCAAGCCGCGCACCCCCGCGCGCGAGGTCTACCTCGTGCAGCGCAAGACCTCGATGATCGGCAAGGACCTCGGCAAGACGTCGGGCTGGGCCCACCGGGCGGTGCTCAAGCAGTCCGGCGTCGAGCAGATCAGCGGTGCGTCGTACGACCTGATCGACGAGGCCGGTCTGCACCTCACCGTCGACGGCGACCCCCGGCTGCTCGAGGTCGACGACGTGGTGATCTGCGCCGGGCAGGAGTCGGTCCGCGGGCTGTACGACGACCTCGTCGCCGCCGGCAGGACCGCTCACCTGATCGGTGGCGCCGACCTGGCCGCCGAGCTCGACGCCAAGCGGGCGATCGAGCAGGGGATGCGGGTGGCTGCGGGGGCCTGAGGTTTTTCTGGTTAACCAGTGAAACCGTCACTTTCCCCATGTTGCAACGTGGGGGAAGTGGCAGCTTTTCTGGTTAACCAGAAAAACCGTCAGCCCGCCGCCTCAGCCCGCCGCCTCCGCCCGCAGCCGGTACCCCGCGAACGAGGCGACCAGCAGCGTGACGCCGGTGACGAGTACGCCGCCGATGGCGCCGAACGAGTCGTCGGTCCAGTCGGAGACTGCCTCGGGCACGACCAGCGTGACGGAGATGACGGCCGCGGCCAGGTAGGGCCAGGCCACCTTGCCGAGGTAGAGCGCGATGCCAGCCACCGCGACCAGCACGGTCAGCAGGTAGCCGAACCAGGTGTGGCTGCCCTCCATCACCGGCACCTGGGCCGCGACGACGGCGACCGAGACGCCCAGTGACCGCGCCACCGTGATCTCGCGGAACCAGCCGGCCTCGGTCAGGCCGAGCCACACCGCTGCGATCGCGAGCAGCGCGACCGCGATGACGTCACCCTCGTTGCCCCCGTCGATGACGCCGAGCCCGTTCATCACAGCGGTGATGACACCGCCCATGATCGCGAGAAGCCCCACAGCGGTGGGGGCGATGCGATAGCCGACGGCCCCGACGAGTACGCCGAGACCGGCCCCCGCGACGGCCGGCCAGTAGACGTCGCCGGTGCCCGAGCCGAGCTGCTCGTCCACGACCATGCCGACGACGAACCCTGCGGCCAGCGCCGCACCCGTGAGGAGTGTCCCGGCCAGGCGGCGGCGCGAGTCGTTCAGCTCATCGCGCAGAGATGCCCCACCGGACGGCACCCGCGAGGCGACGACACCTGCCACGGCGAGGACGAGGGCCACCACCGCGAGCATCGTCACCCGGGACGCGAAGCCCAGGTCATCCCAGGCCTGCCCGACGAAAAGCCCGCCCGCGGCGATCACGAGGGCGCCGCCGACGTAGGCGACCACCTCGACGAGCTGCGGCAGGCTCCGACCGGGGACATCGGTCGTCGTCACTGAGGACGGTGCGGTGAGAACACCTCCGACGACACCGATGGAGTCCTGTCGATGGTCCGGGTCGACGAGGCGTGCCGCGATCAGGGCGTCGACGACGTGGTCAGCGGTGGGGTTCATGGACTGAGCGTGACGGGTGCGCGCCGTCAACGACATGAGCACTGCTACTCAGTCACTCGCGTCGTCCTACTTGTCGGTGACGAAGCCTTCCTTCTTCAGCCACTCGTAGGCGACCTCGGCCGGCTCGCGCCCGGTGACGTCGATCTCCGCGTTCAGCTTGAGCAGCACCTCGTTGGTGAGCTTCTCCGTCACCGGCGCGAGCAGGTCCGCGATCTGGGGGTACTTCTTGGCGGTCTCCTCGGTGAGCACCAGCGAGACGTTGTACTTCGGGAAGAAGTTGCGGTCGTCCTCGAGCACCTTCAGGTTCAGCGCCAGGATGCGGCCGTCGGTGGTGAACACCTCGCCGAAGGTGCACGCGCCCTTGGCGGTGGCGTCGTAGATGGCGCCGGTCTGGAAGGTCTTCAGGTTGTCCTGCGGCACGCCCTTGCGCGCTGCCCAGCGGCACGTCGTACTTCTCGAGCATGCCCTTGAGCCCGTCGGGACGGTTGATCAGCTCGGACTCCACGCAGAACGTGCGCTCCTCGACCGGGACCTTCTTGATCTCCGAGAGCTTGGTGATCTTGTACTTCGTCGCGGACTTCTTGGTGATCGCGAAGCCGTAGGTGTTGTTCATCGGCGCCGGCGTCAGCCAGACCAGGTCGTTCTTCTTCAGGTCCTCGTCGCGTACGGCGGTGTACTGCTTCTGCTCGTCGGGGATCGGCTTCTCGTGGCCGAGGTAGGTGATCCAGCCGGTGCCGGTGTACTCCCACATCGCCTGGATCTGGTCGTCGAGCATCGCCTGTCGTGCGGCCGCGCTGCCGGGGATGTTGGTCAGGTCGGTGACGTTGCGCACCGGCGGACTGCATCAGGATGATCGCCATCTTGCCGAGCAGGACGTTCTCGGTGAAGTTCTTCGAGCCGACCGTGATCGATGGCGCCGTCCAGGGACTTCACGTCCTTCAGCGGGCCGGCCAGCTTGCCGGTCGGCACGAACCCACCGGCCGTGGGCAGGCTGCAGCCGGCGAGGACAACCGACAGCACCGACGCGGCCGAGCGCGAGGAGCATCCGTGGTCGTGCTCTGGACATCTCAGACCCCCTTCGGTCGGGCCACCAGCTCGAGCACCCGCCCGAGCCACTCGATCAGCAGCGCGAGCAGCGCCACGAGCACGGCGCCCCACACGATCACCGGGTAGCGCAGCAGCGAGATCCCGGCCTGCAGGGTGGCGCCGAGGCCGCCGCCGTTGATGAACGTGGCCAGGGTCGCCGTGCCGACGAGCAGCACCAGCGCGGTGCGGACGCCGGCCATGATCACCGGCAGCGCCAGCGGCAGCTCGATCCGGAGCAGCACGCTGAACGCCGACATGCCCGACTCCGCGACCTGCCTCGACCAGGGTCGGGTCGACGCCCTGCAGGCCGACGATCGTGTTGCGCAGCACCGGCAGGATCGCGTAGAGCGTCAGGGCGATCACCGCGGTCCGGAAGCCGAAGCCGAGCCACATCGCGAACAGCACGATCAGGCCGACCGACGGGGCCGCCTGGCCGGCGTTGGCGATGCCGACGACGACCGGCGCGGCGGCCTTGGCCCGCCCGCGGGTCAGCAGGATGCCCAGCGGCACCGCGATGACGACCACGAAGAACGCGGACACGAAGGTGAGCCGCACGTGCTCCCAGATCTGCTTGCTGATCGTCGGCCAGGCCAGCGAGCTCTCCTCGACCGAGTCGAGGGTCGCCGTGGCGTGCCAGATGGCGTAGGAGGCGAAGCCGAGCACGACGATGACCGGGATCGCGAACAGCACGATCGCTGCCTCGGCGTTGATCCGGTCCGCCAGCGCACCCGATCGGCCGACGGGTCGTCCTGGACGTCCTCGTCGTCGGTGACTGCGCTCGGTGTCAGCCATCGTCACACCCCTCCGTCGTCGCCGGTGATCTCTTCCACGTGCTCGTCCTCGGGGTTGGACTCCGCCGGCACGTCGCCGCTGCCGGCACGCTCGAGCGCCTCCTGCTGCGTGCGCATGAAGTCGGTGACGGCGGCGAAGTCGACGACGCCGAGGTAGCGGTCACGGTCGCCGGTGACGACGGCGCCGCCGTGGCTGTTGGTGAGCATCGTGTCGAGCGCGTCGTTGAGGGTGGCGCGGTGGTCGAGGTTGATCAGGTCCTCCTCGCCGGCGTGGATGGTCTCGCCCTTGAGCTGGCGCAGCCACGGCCACGCGGTGGGACGCTCCTGGTCGTCGAGGACGATGACCGCGCTGTCTCCGTTGGCCTCGGCGCGCTGCTTGACCTCCGCGGTGCGCTCGCCGATCTTCGCCGTGGTCGGGCTGGCGCAGCTCGACCTCGGAGATCCGGGAGAGGCTGAGCTGCTTCAGCGAGGAGCCGGCACCCACGAAGTCGGCCACGAAGTCGTTGGCCGGGCTCGCCAGGATGGCCTCGGGGGTGTCGTACTGCGCGACCTGGGCGCCCTCCTGGAGGATCAGGATCCGGTCGCCGAGCTTGATCGCCTCGTCGATGTCGTGGGTGACGCAGACGATCGTCTTGCGCAGCTCGCGCTGGATGGAGAGCAGCTCGTCCTGCAGCCGCTGGCGGGTGATCGGGTCGACGGCGCCGAACGGCTCGTCCATCAAGATCACCGGCGGGTCGGCGGCGAGGCCGCGGGCGACTCCGACGCGCTGCTGCTGGCCTCCGGAGAGCTCGCGGGGGTAGCGGTCGCGGTACTTCGCCGGGTCGAGGTTGACCAGGTCGAGCAGCTCGTCGACCCGCTTGTCGATCCGGTCCTGCTCCCACCCGAGCATCTTCGGGACGATCGCGATGTTCTTGGCCACGGTCATGTGCGGGAACAGGCTGCCGCCCTGGATGACGTAGCCGATGTGGCGGCGCAGCTCGTCGGCGCTCTGCCCGCGATGTCGTTGTCGCCGATGTGGATCGACCCGGAGGTCGGCTCGATCAGCCGGTTGATCATCTTCAGCGAGGTGGTCTTGCCGCAGCCCGAGGGCCCGACGAACATCACGATCTCCCCGGCGGGGATGACCAGGCTGAGCCCGTCGACGGCCGCGGCCTCCTGGCCGGCGTACCTCTTGGTGACGTTCTCGAGGCGGATCTCGGCGCCGCTGATCTCGCCGGCGCCGTTGCTGCCGGACCCGTCGTCTGCTGGCCTCGAGTCGTCTGCGCGGTGCGTACCGGTGGTAGTCATGAGACCCGGATTCCCTTCGAGATGGTCACCCTGCCGAGGAGCAGGAGGAGGAGGTCGAAGATCAGGGCGATGATCACGACGCCGATGGTCGCGCTGAGCGCGTAGTTGGTGCCGTTCTTGCCGCCGGTCTGGGCGAGGCCGGTGAAGATCCAGCTGCCGAAGCCCGGACCGAGGACGTACGCCGCGATGGCCGCCACCCCCATCGACATCTGGGTGGAGACCCGGAGCCGGCGAGGATCACCGGCCAGGCCAGCGGGAGGCGGACCTGGAACAGCGCTTGGCCTCGCTCATGCCCATGCCCTTGGCGGACTCGAGCAGGTCGGGGTTGACCCCCTGGAGCCCCACGACCGCGTTGCGCAGCACCGGGAAGATCGCGTAGAAGCCGACGCGACCAGCGCCGGCCAGAAGCCGAGGCCCAGGACCGGCAGCAGCAGCCCGACCAGCGCGAAGGACGGGATGGTCAGGCCGATCGAGCTGATCGCGTTGGCGACCGGCTCGAGGCGCGGAACCCGGGTCACACCGACGGCGATGGCGACGCCGATCACGGTGGCGATCAGCACGGCGACGAAGACCAGGCAGCGCGTGCCCCCAGGCGAGCGTCCACACTTGGGCGGAGCGGTCAACCAGGAAATCCCACACGAGGACGCACCCCCAAGAAGGGTTGATCAATGGGCGAGTACGGCGCTCAACCAAGCACGATCGTGCGCTTGTGACCAGCATCTGACCGTGGCGCGGCGTGTACCCGTTCACCCCTCGGACAGCGCGGCCTCAGGGGTGCGCCTCGCCCGGCTCGTGCTCCCGGTGGCTCTCCGGCTCGACCTGGAAGGTGGCGTGGTCGATCCCGAAGTGGCTGGCGACGCACTCGCCGAGCTCGTCGAGGATCTCGCCGACGCCACGGCGATCGAGCGCCTCGTCGGTGACGGTGACGTGCGCGGACAGCGCGGGCATGCCGCTGGTGATCGACCAGGCGTGCAGGTCGTGCACGTCGGTGACGCCGCTCGCGCCGACGAGGTGCTGGCGGACCACCTCGACGTCGACGCCGGGCGGCGCCGACTCGAGCAGCACCCCGGCAGCAGTCGCGCAGCAGCGACCAGGCGCGCGGCAGGATCAGCACCGCGATCAGCAGCGAGGCGATCGAGTCGGCGCGGTCGAACCCGGTGGTCAGCGATGACCAGCCCGGCGACGATCGCGGCGGCCGACCCGAAGGCGTCGCCGAGCACCTCGAGGAAGGCGCCGCGCATGTTCAGCGACTCGTCGCGGCGGGCGGCGAGCAGCGCGATCGAGACCAGGTTGGCGACCAGGCCCGACGGCGGCGAAGGCCAGCATCTGCGCGGCCTCGACGCTCGACCGGGTCGAGCAGGCGTCGTACGCCGGCGTACGCGAGGTAGCCGCAGACCCCGAGCAGCACGACCGCGTTGATCAGGGCGGCGAGGATCTCGGCGCGGTGGTAGCCGAAGGTGCGGCGCGGCGTGGCGGGCAGGGTGGCGACGTACGACGCGGAGAGCGCCAGCACGATCGCGGCGGTGTCGGTGAACATGTGCCCGGCGTCGGCGAGCAGGGCCAGCGAGCCGGACAGGACGGCGCCGACGAGCTCGACGACGGCGACGCTCGGCGGTGACCAGCAGCACCAGCCGCAGCCGGGAGCGGTCCTCCGCCCGGCTCGGCCGTCGTGCCCGTGATCGTGTCCGGCGCCCATGCGCAAAGGGTAGGGGCGGTCTAGCGTGACCTCGTGCCCGACCACGAAGCGACCCCGGACCCGGCCGGGGGAATGACCCGGCTGGTGGTCCCGGTCGCCGAGATCGCCCACGCGCGTGCCCGGCGCGCACATCGCCCTGCTCGACCCGTTCCTCGACGGCCGCCAGGTCGACGAGGGCGTGGTCGCCGAGCTGCGCGAGATCTTCGCCGACCTGGTGCCGTTCGCCTTCGTGCTCGGCGAGGCGGCCCGGTTCCCCAGCGGCGCGGCGTACCTGCCGCCCCAGCCGGTCGGCGTCTTCCGCCGGATCACGCACAGCCTGCGGCGCGCCTTCCCCGAGGTGGTCGGCCACCCCACCTCGCTGCACGGTCGATCCCGCACCTGCCCCTGGCCGACCGGCGGCGGACGACGTGCCGACCCCGCTCGAGGTGCACGCCCGCGAGGCCGTCCTGCTCCAGGGGTCCGGCGCGCGAGCGAGCGACGCGCGTCGCGACGTTCCGGTTCGGCACGTCGGCCGCCTGATCCCCGGGGACCGCGCGCAATTCCCTCGTACACGCGCTCTGTCAGGCGAGCGACTTGATGTTCACCACCAGCACCGAGCCGAGCACGCTGAAGCCGGCGGCGAGGACGTAGAGGGTGGAGTAGCCGAGGTCGAGGCCGAGGACGCCGGCGGCCACGACCGGGGCGAGCACCTGCGGCAGCGCGTTGGCGATGTTGATGACGCCGAGGTCCTTGGCGCGGTCGTCGGCCGAGGGCAGCACCTCGGTGATCATCGCGAAGTCGACGGCGGTGTAGATGCCGAAGCCGATGCCGAGCAGGATCGCGCCCGACGAAGGCGCCGGCCAGCGTCGTCACGAACGCGAGCAGCAGCAGGGCGCCCGCGGCGACCAGGCCGGAGACGATCACGAACACCTTGCGCCGGCCGAGCCGGTCGGACCAGATGCCGCCGAGCACGGCGGTGAGCACCGTGCACACGCCGTACGCCGCGGTGAGCACGAAGACCCCGTCCTCGGCCTCGTCGTCGCTGAGGCCGACCGCGTCCTTGAGGTAGTAGAGGAGGTAGAGGATCACCAGCGCGTTGCCGAGGTTCATCAGGAACCGGGTGATCCAGGCCCACGCGAAGTCGGGGTGCTGCGCGCGGCGAGATCCAGAACGAGCGCACGAACCGGCCGAGCTCGAACGGCTCGCGGGCGGCCGGGTCGAGGGCGAGGTCGCGGCTGTCGAAGCAGTACGGCAGGGCGAGTACGACGAGCACGCCGGCCGTCGCGAGGTAGCCCACCGCGATGCTGCCCGTCGCCGCGGCGATGCCGGAACCGGCCACCACACCGAGGGTCTGCGCGATCGCGAGCCAGCCGCCGACCGCTCCGCGGCTGCGGCTCGGCACCTGGTCGGGGACGGTCGCGGTGATCGCCGCGAGCATCGCGTTCAGCGACGCCTGCGCCAGCGCCCAGCCGAGCACCATCACCAGCACCGAGCCGGCGCCGCGAGAGCACCACCATCGCGACCACGCCGCCGACGAGGCCGCCGAGCACCCACGGCAGCCGACGGCCGACGCGCAGCACGGTCCGGTCGCTGAACGCGCCCCACAGCGGGTTGAGCACCGTGGAGACCGCCGCGCCGACGCCGGTGACCAGCGAGAGCGTGGCCTCCTTGTGCGCGGGGTTCGATCGCCTCGGCCTGCTGGGCGAGCAGCACCTGGATCGGGCCGAAGAAGCCCGACCAGACCCCGATGCTGATCAGCGCGAGCCACAGCACCCAGACCCTGCTGACCGGCGCCGGGTCGGCTCAGCGCCGTAGGCCGCGGTCCGAGGGCCGCCGCGATGGCAGTGGTCATCGCGCGGTTGGCCGCGATCAGCTCGGCGTACCAGTCGAAGGAGCGCTTCGGCGTACGCACCAGGGTCTCGTAGTCGACGTGCACCAGCCCGAAGCGCTGGGTGTAGCCCTCGGCCCACTCGAAGTTGTCCATCAGCGACCAGCAGTAGTAGCCGCGTACGTCGGCACCGTCGCGCGATCGCGTCGGCCACCGCGCCGCAGGTGGCTGTCGAGGTAGTCGATCCGCGGCTGGTCGTCGACCACGCCCGTCGCTCGTCGGGGCCCATGCCGTAGGAGCAGCCGTTCTCGGTGATGTAGATCGGCGGGACGTCCGGGTAGCGCTCGACGCAGCTGGCCGATGCACCTCGCGCAGGCCCTCGGGGACGATCGGCCAGCCGAAGTCGGTCGTGGGGTAGCCGGGGACCTCGCGCTGCTCGAAGGGCACCTCCGCGCCCTCGGCAGCGGCCGCGATGCTCATCGGGTTGTAGTAGTTGAGCCCGTAGAAGTCGAGCGGCTGCCGGATCGTCACGAGGTCGCTCGGCGACCGGCCCGGGCATCAGCTCGCCGAAGCCCTCGGGATAGCTGCCGAGCAGCATCGGGTCCGGCGTAGATCCGGTTCCAGAGCGAGTCGAAGAGGTCGGCCGCCTCGACGTCCTCCTTGCTGGTCGGAGGCCGGCCGGACGGGGGCGTGGTTGTTCGCCGTACCGACCGACGCGGCGCCGTTGGCCCGCAGCGCCTGGACGGCGAGCCCGTGCGCCGAGGTTGAGGTGGTGGGCGACCGGCAGCGCGTCGAAGCCGAGCTTCTTGCCGGGCGCGTGCTCGCCGATCCCGTGGCCGAGCAGGGTGACCACGTTGGGCTCGTTGACCGGCACCCACTTGCCGACCCGGTCGCCGAGGCGCGTCGGCGCAGATGGCGGCGTACTCCGCGAACCGCTCGGCCGTCTCCCGCGCCTCCCAGCCCCCAGCGTCCTGCAGTGCCTGGGGCAGGTCCCAGTGGTAGAGCGTCGCCATCGGCTCGATCCCGGCGGCGGCCAGCTCGTCGACGAGCCGGTCGTAGAAGTCGAGCCCGTGCTTGTTCGCCTTGCCCTGGCCGTCGGGCTGGATGCGCGGCCAGGAGATCGAGAACCGGTAGCCGCCGGTGCCGAGCCGCTTCATCAGGGCGACGTCCTCGACGTAGCGGTGGTAGTGGTCGCACGCCACCTTGCCGGTGCTCGCCGTCCTTGATCTTCCCGGGCTCGGCGGTGAACGTGTCCCAGATGCTCGCGCCCTTGCCGTCCGCGTCCCACGCCCCCTCGATCTGGTACGACGCGGTGCTGGTCCCGAACACGAAGCCCGCCGGCAGCTTCGGATAGTTTTCTCCCATGACAGGTGAGTAAACAAGGCGGGCGGGATTCCGGATAGTCCCGAGACGGGGTGACAGCATGGGCGAGTGATCGAGTACCGGCTGGCGCGGGAGCGGTTCTGCACCCGCGCCGAGGGGCGTACGACGTGGCACTCGTTCTCCTTCGGCGCGCACTACGACCCCGACGAACGTGGGGTTCGGCAGCCTGGTCGCGCACAACGACGAGCTGCTGCCGCCGGGGACGGGGTACGCCGACCACCCGCACGCCGACCTCGAGATCGTCACCTGGGTGCTGAGCGGCGCGCTGCGGCACACCTCCACGGTCGGCTCGGGAGTGATCGGGCCCGGGCAGGTGCAGCGGCTCTCCGCCGGCAGCGGTGTCGTGCACTCCGAGGTCGCGGACGGCGCCGAGGAGACGCGCTTCCTGCAGGCGTGGGTGCGTCCCGACGAGCCGGACCTGGCGCCGGACTACCTGTCCGACGACGGCGACGCTCGGCGAGGGCTGGACCTGGGTCGCGGACGGTGACGGTGGCGGCGTCGTACCCATCGCGGCGCGGGGCACGTCGCTGCACGCCGCCGACGTCCGGACCGGCGAGCGGCTCGCCCTGCCCGAGGGCAACCGGCTGCACGTGTTCGTCGCGGCCGGACAGGTGATGCTGGGCGAGCGGCTGCTCGAGCCCGGCGACGCAGCGCGGCTGACCGACGAGGGCGGGCGTCTGGTCAGGGCGGAGGCCGACACCCACCTGGTCGTGTGGGCGTTCAGGACTCCGGTCTCCTAGGGGGCGGTGACGGCCCGGAGCTCGTCGAGCGAGTCCCGCACGAGGTAGTCGAAGTCCCGCTGGTTGCCGGGGTCGACCCAGCGTTCGAAAGCCACCCGGAAGACCGCGATCCCGGCCTCGGCGGTCAGGCTCGCAGCCGGATCCGTGACGCCACGCGCCCGCAAGGCCCCGGCGATGGCAGACGTGAGCGAGGCCATCTTGCTCAGCTCGCGTTCCTGGAGGGCAGGGTTGGCGCTGATCACCTGGTAGCGCTCCCGCGCCCAGTCGGCGCTGTCACCGAGGACACCGGTGGCCGCCGCGATGGCGTCGGCGACCGCGTCGAGCGGGGCCGTCCCCTCGGGCGCTGCGGCGACCTTGTCCACGAAGAGCTGCTGCAGGTTGCCCGCCCCCACGAAGAGGACCTCGCGCTTGTCCGCGAAGTGCCGGAAGAAGGTGCGCTCGGTCAGGCCGGCCCGTTCGGCGATCTCCGCGACGGTCGTCTGCTCGAACCCACGCTCGACGTAGAGCTCCATCGCCGCGAGGCCGAGTCGACCGCGCGCATCCGGCTCCCATCGACCCATGGCGTGGATCCTAGTCGATGTCAGTCCCTGACATGACAGTGCTACGCTGATGACAGCAACTGACATCAATCCGAATCGAAGGTTCTCTCATGCGTGTTTTCGTCACCGGCGCCTCCGGCTGGATCGGCTCCGCCGTCGTACCCGAGCTCATCGACGCGGGCCACCAGGTCGTCGGCCTGGCCCGCTCCGACGCCTCGGCCGAGGCCATCACGGCAGCGGGTGCCGAGGTACGCCGCGGCGACCTCGACGACCTCGACAGCCTGCGTGCCGGCGCCGAGGACTCCGACGGCGTCATCCACCTCGCCTTCATCCACGACTTCGCGGCCTTCGAGGCCTCGATCCGCGCCGACCTCGGCGCCATCCAGACCATCGGCGCCGCCCTGGAGGGCTCCGACCGACCGCTCGTGATCGCCTCGGGCACCCTCGGCCTCGTGGAGGGTCGCGTCTCGACGGAGCGCGACCACCAGGGCGACGTCTCACCCCGCGCGCTGAGCGAGCGGACCGCGCTCGGGCTGGCCGAGAAGGGCGTGCGGTCCTCGTCCGTGCGGCTGGCCCCGAGCGTCCACGGCGAAGGGCGACCACGGCTTCATCGCGACCCTGGCCGGCATCGCCCGCGCGCAGGGCGTGTCCGGCTACATCGGCGACGGGGCCAACCGCTGGCCCGCCGTACACCGATCTCGACGCGGCGCGGCTGTTCCGACTGGCCCTCGAGCAGGCGCCTGCAGGATCTGTGCTGCACGGGGTCGCCGAGGAGGGTGTGCCCGTGCGCGACATCGCCGAGGTGATCGGCCGGAAGCTGGACCTGCCGACGGTCTCGGTCGACGCCGGACAAGGCCGTGGAGCACTTCGACTGGCTCGGCCGCTTCCTCGGCTTCGACAGCCCGGCCTCCCACGCGATCACCCGCGACCTCCTCGGCTGGGACCCGACCGACTCCACCCTGCTGGAGGACCTGGAGGCGGGCTACTACACGCGCTAGGGGTGGTCGAGGTTTCGACAAGCTCAACCGACGGGGGTTCAGTCTGCGTCTTCGGCAGACTGCACCACCGCTGGTCGAGCAGCGGGGGTCGGGTCTGCTTCTCCACGTCCACGGACTCGTGCGCCGGCAGCGAACCCGACCAGCGAGTGGTCCGGCTTACGGGATGAGCACGCCGGGGTTGAGGATGCCGGTGGGGTCGAGGTCGGCCTTGAGGGCTCGCAGCATGCGTACGCCGACGGGGCCGATCTCGCGGGCCAGCCAGGGCTTGTGGTCCTGGCCGACGGCGTGGTGGTGGGTGATCGAGGCGCCGTTGTCGATCATCGCGTCGGAGGCGGCCGCCTTGGCCGCGAGCCACTGCGCGATCGGGTCCTGCGGCCTGCTTGGCGGCCACCGTGAAGTAGAGCGAGGCGCCGGTCTCGTAGACGTGCGAGATGTGGCAGAGCACGAGCGTGCCCTCGCCGAGCGAGGCGGTGAGCGCGGCCTTCACCTCGTCGTACACCGTGTGCAGCCGCGACCAGAAGGTCACCGTCTCGAGCGTCTCCACCAGCACGCCGACGTCGAGCATCGAGTCGCGCAGGTAGGGCCCGTGGAACCGGCCGGTCGACCAGCCCTCGTCCTCGCCGAGCGAGGTGCCGCCGAGCCCGGTGAGCAGCGCCGTGCAGGCCGCGCGCTTCGCGTCGACCGCCTCCTGGGTGCCCTCGTAGCCGGTGACCATCAGGCAGCCGCCCGAGGACTCGCCGCCGACCTCGGCGGGCTTGGCCAGGTTGATCGAGGTCTCGGCCTCGTCGGAGAGCCGCAGCACCGTGGGGAGTACGCCGGCCTGGGCCAGCGTGCGCATCGCGGCCGCACCGTCGGCGAAGGTGTCCCAGCGCCAGGTCTCGTAGACCTTGACGGCCGGCACCCGGCGTACGCGCACGGTGACGGCCGTGACCACGCCGAACGCACCCTCGGAACCCATGATCACCTCGCGCAGGTCCGGGCCGGCGGCGTTCGCCGGGGAGCTGCCGAGCACGAGCTCGCCCTGCGGGGTGGCGACCCGGAGGCCGACCACGAGCGCGTCGAAGCGGCCGTAGCCGGCCGAGGACTGGCCCGAGGAGCGGGTGACGGCGAACCCGCCGATCGAGGCGTACTCGAAGGACTGCGGGAAGTGGCCGAGGGTCAGCCCGTGCTCGGCCAGCAGCGCCTCGGCCTGGGGGCCGCGCAGTCCCGGCTCGAGGGTCGCGGTCATCGAGTCGGTGTCGACGGCGAGCAGCCGGTCGAAGCGGAGCAGGTCGAGGGAGACGACTCCGGCGTACCCCTCGCGCCGTGCGACCAGGCCGCCGACGACCGAGGTGCCGCCGCCGAACGGGACCAGCGCGACGTAGCGCTCGACCGCCCACGCGATCAGCGCGGCCACCTCCTCGTGGGTGCCGGGCCGTACGACGGCGTCCGGTGAGTCGGTGCCGTCCCCGCCCCGGAGCCGGAGCAGGTCGGGCGTGGACTTGCCGCGCGTGCGGTGCAGCCGGGTCTCGTGGTCGGTGAGCACGTGCTCGGCGCCGACGATCCCGGCCAGCTCCTCGAGCAGCTGGGCACCGAGGACCGCCGAGAGCCGCACCGAGTCGGAGTCGACGGCCGGGGTGTCGGTCGTGCCGATGAAGGCGTCGACGAGGCCGAACGCGCTCTCGGACAGGGGGCTGGCCTCGGCGGGGTCGCCCCAGCGTGACCAGTGCATCTCCGGCGTCTGTGATGGGCTCATGTGTTACAGTGTGACACATGACGTCCATTCGTCACAAGGGCCTCGACTCCGCAGACCCCTCGGTGACCTCCACAGCCCCCGACGACGGCTACCTCGACGCTGCCCGCGAGGCGATCCTCGCCGTCGGCTGGAGCCGCACGACGCTGACCGACATCGCCCGCCGCGCCGGGGTGAGCCGGATGACGCTCTACCGCCGCTGGCCGGACACCCAGACGCTGCTCGCCGACCTGATGACCCGCGAGTGGGGCAGCGTCGTCGCGGTCGCCGCTCGGGAGGGCTCGGCCACGACCGACGCCGCTGCAGCAGATCGCCGAGGGCGTCGTCGCCACGGTCCGGGGGCTGCGTGCCAACGCGCTGCTCCGCCGGATCATCGACGTCGACCCCGAGCTGCTGCTCCCCTACCTGCTCGACCGCCGCGGACGCAGCCAGGACCACCTCGCCACCTCCCTCGCCGCCCTCATCGGCCGAGGGCCAGCGCGGGGGCTCCATCCGCGCGGGCGACCCCGACCTCATGGCCAGGTCGCTGCTGCTCGCCTGCCACGGCTTCGCGCTCTCGGCCCACACGATGACCGACGGGCCGCGCACCGTCGAGGGACGCCGACGTCACCGACTTCGACGCCGAGCTGGCCGCTCCTCGTGGAACGGTTCCTGCAGCCATGACCGGGTTTCGACAAGCTCAACCGACGCGGACAGCGGCGCGACCTGAGCCCGGGCGCATCCACGTGGGCCTCTCGGGACTCCCCGAGACCACCGACGTCCTGGTCATCGGCCTCGGCATCACCGGCGCCGGAGTCGCCCTCGACGCCGCCAGCCGGGGGCTGAACGTCGTCGCCGTCGACGCCGAGGACGTGGCCTTCGGCACCAGCCGGTGGAGCTCGAAGCTCGTGCACGGCGGGCTGCGCTACCTCGCGAAGGGTCAGTTCGACGTGGCCCACGAGAGCGCGGTCGAGCGCGGCATCCTGATGCAGACCACGGCGCCACACCTCGTCCATGCGCTGCCGATGCTGATGCCGCTGACCCCCGACGTGGGCCGCGGTCAGGCAGCCCTGGCCCGCAGCGGCATCCGCGCCGGCGACCTGCTGCGGCTCGCCGCGCGCACCCGCCGCGAGACGCTCCCCCGACCACGCCGGATCGGCGTCACCGAGACGCTCACCCTGGCCCCCGTCGTACGCCGGGAGGGGCTGCGCGGCGCGATCCTGTCGTGGGACGGCCAGCTCGAGGACGACGTACGCCTCGTCCTCGCCGTCGCGCGCACCGCCGCCGCCCACGGTGCCCAGGTTCACACCCGCGTGCGGGTCAGCGAGCCGACCGGTGAGGGCGCGGTCCTCACCGACGTCCGCTCGGGCAGGACCCGGACGATCCGCGCCCGCACCGTCATCAACGCCACCGGAGTCTGGGCCGGCACGCTGGTCCCGGAGATCCAGCTTCGGCCCAGCCGTGGCACCCACCTCGTGCTGCGCAAGGACACCCTGCCCGGGGTTCGGTGTGCCGTGATGGCGCCGGTGCCAGGGGCGAGCAACCGGTTCGTGTTCGCGTTGCCCCAGCCCGACCAGACCTTCTACGTCGGCCTCACCGACGAGGAGGTCGAGGGCGAGATCCCCGACGTGCCCGATCCCCCCGGAGGAGGACATCGACTTCCTGCTGGGCGTGATCAACAGCGTCCTGCAGCAGCGAGGTACGCCGCGACCAGGTGGTCGGCGCGTACGCCGGGCTGCGACCGCTGCTCGACACCGGCACGACGACCGCCGACCTGTCCCGCAAGCACGCCGTCCTCGTCTCGACCACCGGGGTGGTCACGGTCGTCGGCGGCAAGCTGACCACCTACCGCCAGATGGCCGAGGACGCCGTCGACCAGGCCGTGGCCACGGCACACCTCCAGGCTGGTCCGTGCCACACCCGGTCGCTGCCGCTGCTCGGCGCCGCCTCGCGCCAGGAGCTCGCAGGGCTGACCGCCCCCGCCAGGCTGGTCCGTCGGTTCGGGACCGAGGCACAGCTGGTGCTCGACAACGCGGTCGCCGTGTCGGGGCTGACCGAGGCCGAGGTGCTCGCCCCGATCGCACCCACGCTGCCCGCCACACTGGCCGAGCTGGTCTTCGGGATCACCCACGAGGGAGCGACGACCGTCGAGGACCTCCTGGACCGGCGTACCCGGATCGGCCTCATCCCCGAGGACCGCGAGCTGGCCCGGTCGGCCGCGGAGAGAGCCTTCGAGCTCGTCGCGGAGGCCTAGCCCTGAGGCTTGGCGGGCTGGCCCAGCTCCTCGAGCACCGCGGCTGCTGCCCGGCGGCCCGAGCGCATCGCGCCGGGGATGCCCGGTGACTCCCGGTGGTCACCGGCCACGAACAGGCCGTCGCCCAGGTCGACCTCACGGCCGAGGATGAGCGGCGGTCGCGCCACCGGCAGCGCAGCCGACCGCACGTGCCGGGTGACCAGGCCCCACGACCCGGCGTCGGTGCGGAAGATCTGGCCCAGCTGGGCGCGCACCTCGTTCTCGGTCTCGGTGCCGGCGTCCGACCCGGGCACGGCGATCGAGCAGGCCGCGACCAGGTGCCGTCCCTGAGGTGCGTAGCGCGGCGCGATGTTGGAGGCCACGACCGCGTGCGAGATGGGACCGGCCGAGGGCCCGACCGGGTTCACGAACGGTGTCTTCATGGTCGTCGGCGGGACGTCGGTCGAGAACCACCAGGTGGCCATCCCGCGCATCATCGGCGTCCCGAGGCCGAGCAGCGAGGAGGCGTTCACCGGGTCCGTCGCGACCACGACCGCCCGCGCCGAGACCTCACCGCCGTCGGTGAAGATCCGCACGCCCTCACCCACGCTCCGCACCACGCCGAGCACGTCGACGCCGTGCTGCACGGGCTGCTCGAGGCCGAGGGAGAGCTGGTTGGGCAGCGCCTGCATGCCCAGCGCGGGCAGCGCCGGCATGCCCTGGACCATCTCCTGCATGCTCAGCATCGCGAACTGGTAGGAGGTGCGCAGGTCCTCGTCGGCGAAGGCCAGCCGGAAGAACGGTCGCAGGACCTCCTCGCGGATGCGACCCGAGATGCCGTTGCGGTCCAGCGAATCCTGCAGCGTCATGTCGGCGCCGCTGAGCAGGCGCTCCTTGCTCTTGCGCAGCGGGTCGGTCCAGCGCATCAGGCGGGCGATGTCCTGCGGCTGACCGAGCCCGCCCCGGATCGCGGCGATCAGCGCGGTCTGGGAGCCCTGCAGGATGCGGTAGCCGTCCGGGTGCGCCAGCACGATGCCGCGCTCGATCGGCTGGGGGTTGAGCGCGGCGACGTCCACGGACGCGCGTACGTCGGGGTTGCCGGCGTTCAGCCACTGGAAACCGCGGTCACACCGGAACCCGTCGATGAGATCGGTGCCGACCCGGCCACCGACCCGGGCGGAGCGCTCGAGAACGCGCACCTCGAGGCCGGACTCCTCCAACGCGCGCGCGCAGGTGAGCCCGGCGACTCCCGCGCCGATCACGGCGACGTCGGTGGCGTCCATTGCTGGTGAGTATCACCCGTCGACGGATTCGGTACAGAAACGGACAATCCTTGGTATGGACCACCGCAGGAAAGCGGGCCAGAACACACCAATGTGCTTGCGTGCGTTGGCTAGGCGTGCGTGCAGAACCGCACGATGTGATCGAGCGCGTCCCGTGCCTCGGGAGCAGGCCACAGCAGGGGGTAGACGTGGATCAGGCCCGGCGCCACGGCGTACTCCATCGGCCAGTCGGCCTTCTCCGCACGGTCGAACAGCGCGTCGCAGCCGGGCTGGAGCAGGTCCCGGGTGCCGCACAGCATCAGGGTCGACGGCAGGCCGGAGAGGTCGCCGAGGCCCGGGCTGACCCGCGGGTCGGCGAGCCGCTCGGGGTCGTCGGTGCCGGCCCAGAACGAGGCGTAGATGGACAGGTGCGGGAACGACAGCCACGGGTCGCGCTTCGACGCCTCCAGGATCCCGGGCGTGGTGCCGGTCAGGTCGACCCAGGGCGCGATCAGCACCAGCCGGTCGGGCTGGGCGCCGCCACGGTCGCGCAGCGCCTCGGCGAGGGCCAGGGCGTAGCCGCCTCCGGCCGAGTCGCCGACGAGCACCACCCCGTCGGGCGAGTCGGCAGCGACCTCGTCGTACACCGCGAGCATCTGCTCGAAGGAGTCCTCGACGGTGAACTCCGGGGCGAGCGGGTACGCCGGCAGCACCGTGCGGGCACCGAGCGCGGCGGCCAGCCTGGTGGCGAAGTGCCAGTGGCGCGGGTCCGCGGGTCGCACGTAGGCGCCGCCGTGCAGGTAGAGCACCGAGCGCCGGGGCAGTGGGGTCCCGGCCTTCCACAGCGTGAACACCGGGAACCCGTGGTCGTTGCTGATCGACTCCTCGTGCGTGCGGCGTACGTCGCGGGGAGGGCCCTCCTCTGCCGTCCGGTTCTGCTCGGTCAGCGCAGCGCGCATCGCGGGGACGTCGTCGGGGGACATGTTGCGACGCAGGAACGGGATGACCCAGGTCATCACGGTGTGCTGCAGGCTGGGCATGCGGCAAGCCTAGTGGCGCGAGCCGCGCTTCCTCAGCGCGTCAGGAGACCGCTTCGTCGGTCGCGGTGGCGCCCGCGTGGAAGGGACAGCCCGCTCCGCCGGGGAAGGTGCCGAGGTGGTCGATGTCGTAGCCGGCCGGGTAGGTGCGGTAGTAGCCGTACTGGCTGACCCACTTCGGCTTCGACCGGGCCGGGAAGAGGCCCAGCAGCCTGGCCCGCACCTTCATCGCGCCCAGGAAGAACGCCCGCTCGAACCGGCTCGGGACCGGGTAGCGGAAGGCACGCAGCAGGGGCTCGTCCATCAGCGAGAAGGCGAACCGCTTCACCACCCACTTGGGGGCATAGCTGTTCGGCGGGAACGTGGTCATCAGGTCGAGCGTGGAGTCCGCCACCCGGCGCCCACCGGGATCGAAGGCGAAGTGCTCGCGCTCGTAGTCGTCGAGCAGCTTCTCGAAGCCGGCGTAGTCCGTGGGCATGTCCTTGATCGCCATGTGCCGGCCGAGCTCGAGGTAGTAGTTGGTCATCGCGTCGATCTCGTTGGGGCTCAGCTTGCGGAACCCGAAGTCGTCGATCCAGCGCTTGGGGACCACCACGAAGGTGGCCAGCACGTAGCGGAAGTCGTCGTTGCTGATGTCGTACATCGCGTGCATCTGGTTGATCCGGCGTACGGCGGACCGGCCGCGGGTGCTGCCCAGACCGTGCCGCTGCACCTCCTCGAGCAGGAGCCCGGTGTCGTCGTACCTCTTCTGCACGCGGCCGGTGAACTCGTCGGTGCGGTCGAGCAGCTGACCGATCGACGGCACGGCGTAGGTGCGGAACAGGGCGAAGGAGAGCGCCTGGAGGTTGTCCCACGGGAAGTCGTAGGCGGAGACGTGCAGGCTGATCTGGTGGCTGTCGCGGACCGGGTCCAGCTGCTCGCTGCGGCGGACCCAGTGGTTGCGGGCGAGCATCGAGTGCCTCCTGGTGCCCGTCGTACGAACGTTGACAGTGAATCTGTCATCGTCACCCTACGGCATCCGGGCCACGGGGCGAATCCCTGTTCGTGGCCCGTTTGCGCGGTCAGCGGGCCTTCGCCAGGAACTCGCGCAGCACCGGGCCGGCCGTGCCCGAGCCGGACTCACCGCGCTCGACGAAGACCGCGACGGCGAGGTCGCCACGACCGGCGACCATCCACGCGTGCGTGGGCAGCGGCGGCTTGTCGCCGAACTCCGCCGTGCCCGTCTTGGCGATGACCGGGCCGCCGGGAAGGCCTTGGAGCAGGGCGCCGCTGCCACGCTCGACCACCCGCCGCATCAGCAGCCTGAGCTGTTTCGCCTCCGCGCCGGTCAGCGGCGTCGCGGGCGGCTTCTGGTCGACCTGCTGGTCCGGCAGCAGGCTGGGTACGACGGTCGAGCCCTCGACCACCGACGCGACGACGGCGGCCATCGTCATCGGAGAGGCGAGCACGGTGCCCTGCCCGATCATGTCGGCGGCCGCCTGGGTCTCGCTCTCGGGTGCCGTGACCTTGCCGAAGAACGACGGGAAGCCGGTGTCGTGGTCGACGCCCAGTCCCAGCGACGCGGCGGCCTGTTCGAGGGTGTCCCCCTTCAGCTGGCCGCGCTCGCCGATGAAGGCGGTGTTGCACGAGTTCGCGAACGCGTCCTCGAGGGGGATCCGGCCCAGTCCCGAGGCCGGGTAGTCGCTGTAGTTCTTGAACCGCTTGCCGTCCACGACCGTGGTGGCGGGGCAGTCCACCGGCGTTCTCGGCGTGACACCGGAGCGCAGCAGCGCGAGGGCGCTGACGATCTTGAACGTCGAGCCGGGGGCGTACTGCCCCACCGTGGCGGTGTTGTAGCCCTTCGACCCCGGCCCGCTCGCCACGGCGACGAGCTCGCCGGTCGAGGGCCGGATGGCCACCAGGGCACTCGCCGGCCCGACGGCGGCCAGGACCTGCTGGGCGAGCTGCTGCGTGCGCGAGGTCGATCGTGGTGCGCAGCGGCTTGCCGGGGGTCGGCTCGGTCTTGAACAGGGTGCGTCGCTGGTCCCGGTCGTCCACCGCCGCGATGGTGGCTCCGCGGGTGCCGAAGAGCTGCTCGTCGTACCTCTTCTGCAGGCCGGAGATGCCGACCTCGTCGCCGGCCCTGATGCGTCCGTCGCTGTCCTTGACCAGCTCTGCCGTCGCCGGTCCGACGGAGCCGAGCACCGCGGAGGCGAAGTCCTTGGTGGGGGCCAGGGGCAGCTCGTCGGCGACCACAGCGGCTCCGGGGATCCCGCTGATCGCGGAGAGCACGGCCTGCGGGGCCTCGTCACGCCGGTAGACGATGGCCTGAACGAAGGCCTTGGGGCCGGCGGCGACGGCCTGCTTGGCGAACGTGGCGGGATCGACGTCGACCAGCTTCGCCAGCGAGGTCGCCGACCCCGGGACCGCTGCGGGAGTCAGCTTGAGCTTGTCGATCCCGATCCGGACCACCGGCCGCGGCGCGACGATCGGCTTGTCGCCGGCTCCGAGGATGGTGCCGCGCTCAGGGCTGGTCGTGGTCTCGTCGAGCCTCTCGCCTGCCTTCAGGGAGGGTTCCACGATCGCCGGGGTCCACCGCACCAGCCAGCCCTCACCGTCGGCCGTCTCGCCCTTGCGCAGCTTGACGGTGGTCTCGTAGGACCAGGTCTTCGTGCCCACCTTCCAGCGCCAGTCGAGCGTGCCGGTGGCGGAGTCGCCGTCGCTGGAGACCTTCCCCACCGAGACCTTCGCGTCGCCGAGACCCCCGGTGACGGCGGCGTACTGCTTGCCCGCGGTCGAGTCGTCGACGAAGTCGACACCCTTCACGTTGCCTGCGGTCAGAGCGGTGGCCAGGCGATCGACGGCGTCCTCGGGATCCGGGCCGGTTCCGGGAAGGCTGCAGGCAACGACCCCGAGCAGCAGGATGCCCCCGGCGGCCACGGTCTTGAGTGATCTGCACGGTGCGGTGAGACGCATGCGCACGATCCGACCATGCCCGACGGGGGCAGACAAATCCTGTTGCAGCTGCTGGTCTGTGTCGCGCCGGTCGACCGATTGGCGGAGATGCGGACGCCGGCGCGGCACAGGTCTGGTGAGGACTCAGCCCTTGAAGGCGTCCTTGACGTTCTCGCCGGCCTGCTTGAGGGAGGACTTGCTCTGGTCGGCCTTGCCCTCGGTCTCCATCGAGTCGTCGTCGGTCGCCTTGCCGACGGTCTCCTTGACCTTGCCCTTGACGTCCTCGACCTTGTGAGCGGCCTTGTCTTCAGTAGCCATGCGAGTGCAACTCCTTGATGGTTGGGTGTCAACCGGTCGTGCGACGGACGCAAGGCGCAACGCGGAGCGTGTCCGAGAGGTCACCGATGCGTTCGCCGCACAGTCGCGGCGCCCTGTGCTGGACGGCCGAACCTCTGTGTACCCGGAAGCCCCGCGAATTCACGGGGTCACTTTGAGGAGAAGCCCTCAGACCCCGCGCTTGCGGTGGTGCTCGATCACCTGCGAGGCGACCTGGGCGAGCTTGATGTTCATCTCCTGCGACACCTTGGAGAGCATCTGGAAGGCCTGGTCGTCATCGATGTCGTGCATCGCCATCAGCAGCCCGATGGCCTTGCCGATCTCGCGGTTGCTCTGCAGCCCGCGCCGCAGCGTGGTGGCCTCCTCGCCGCGGTCGAGGGCCGCCAGGGTCACCGAAGCGAAGGCAGTCAGCATGATCGCCTGGTCGAGCGAGTGACTGGTGAGGGCGCCGGCGGTGTCGGAGAAGATGTTGAGCGCCCCGACCTTCTGTCCGTCCTGACGTAGCCGGAACCCCGCCATCCCCTTGATGTCGGTGTTCTCCAGGATCATGTTCGCCAGCGTGGGCCACCGGCTCCCGGTGGTGAGGTCGGCGCAGAAGTGCTGGTCGGGCTCGTTCTCGTCGATCGCGTCCAGGCAGGGACCTTCGCCGAGCGCGGTCTCGAGCTCGTCGACCGCGCGGGCGACAGCGTCGGAGGCGCCCACGGTCTGGATCCGACCGTTGCGGCGCAGCATCAAGGAGGCGTGGTCACAGCCGTCGACGAACTCGACGGCGCTGCGACAGACGGAGTCGTAGACGGCGTCGTAGGACTCGCCGGAGTAGACGACCTCGGCGAGCGCGCGGAACGTGGTCAGGAGCTCCGGGGGAAACGGGGTGGGCATCGTGGACATCCTCTTTGGATCGGGCCAGAGGGTCGTTCCCGGATTCTCGAGCCCGACTGCTTGTGCATCTTGTCACGACGCCCGATCGGCCGTTCAGCAGATGTCCGGCTCACGAGTCCCAGCCCTCCGGACGGTGTTTCCTCGGCAGCTTGGCGACGACCAGCCGGTAGGACTCGTCCACCGCCTCGCACACCTCGTCGTCCGCGATCGCGCCGTTGAACCGCAGGTCGTTCCAACCCGAGCGGCCGATGTAGGCCATCACGCTCGCGTCGTCGGGGTAGCGCTGCAGCCACTCGTCGGCGACCTCCCTGGTGGCTCCACTCTTCACCCCGACCCCGTCACCCCCGACGAAGGCGAAGATCTTCTCGTGCACCTTGATCACGGGGTGCTCGTGGCCCCAGGGGTTGTCCGCCCACGCGCCGGGCTTGGCGAGGCAGTGGGCCACGCATCTCCTCCGGGGTCATGGGACGAACGTACGACGGGTGGGCGGCAGGGGTCGAGAGCCGCGGGACGTCATACGAACTGGTCGCCATTGCCACGAGAAGGTATGACGTCCGGCGAGGTGACCGACCGGTCAGTTGTCGGAAGCAAGCGCATGCCTAGAGTTGTCGGCATGCCCACCGCGACCTCCATCGAGATCCCCCGCCCCGAGTCCGGCGACGTCGTCGAGCTGATCCTGGAGGACCACCGCCTCTTCGAGCGCCTGCTGCGCGAGCTGCGCAACGACCAGAACGACCGGGCCACGCTGCTGGGTCAGCTCTCGTCCCTGCTGATGGCGCACGGCGACGCGGAGGAGAGCAACGTCTACCCGCAGCTGCAGCGCAAGGACGCGATCGAGGACGAGGAGGCGGAGCACGGCGAGAAGGAGCACCGCGAGATCTACGAGGCGCTGCTCCCGCTGCTGGAGGCGACCGAGCTCTACGACGAGAAGTTCAGCGACGGCATCCACGAGCTCAGCGAGACCCTGCTGCACCACCTCGACGAGGAGGAGCGCGACATCTTGAACCCCGCCCGCGAGGACGTCACCGAGGACGACCGGGCCACCCTCGGCGCCGCCTGGCTCGGTGAGCGCAACCGGATGCTCGACGAGGGCTGCGGCACCCTCGAGCACGTGCGGGCGCACGTCGACGCCCAGTGAGACTGCCAGTGAAGACCGTCAGTGAAGACCAGCCGGTGACCTCCTGGTTCGCCGACACCCGGCCGCTGCGCAACCCGGCACTTCCGGCGGCTCTGGACCGCCAACATCGTCACCGTCGTCGGCGCCCAGCTCACCGTGGTGGCGGTGCCGGCGCAGATCTACGCGGAGACCGGCTCCTCGGCGTACGTCGGACTGACCGGTGTCTTCGGCCTGGTACCGCTGGTCGTCTTCGGCCTCTGGGGCGGTGCGCTGGCCGACGTGATCGACCGGCGGACCCTGCTGATCTGCACGACGTTCGGGATGATCGGCACCAGCACGCTGTTCTGGCTGCAGGCCTGGGCCGGCAACGGCAACGTGTGGCTGCTGCTCGGGCTGTTCTCGGTGCAGCAGGCGTTCTTCGCGGTCAACCAGCCGACCCGTAGCGCCGTACTCCCCCGGCTGCTGCCGCTGAACCTGCTGCCCGCGGCGAACTCGCTGAACATGACCGTGATGCAGGCCGGCGCGATCGGCGGACCGCTGATCGCCGGTGCGCTGATCCCGGTGTTCGGCTTCCCCTGGCTCTACCTGATCGACACCCTCACGCTGATCCCCACGCTCGGCGCGGTGCTGACGCTGCCGCCGCTGCCGATCGAGGGCACCACCGGCAGCCTCGGGTTCAAGGCGGTGCTGGACGGGCTCGGCTACCTCAAGGGCCAGCCGGTGCTGCTGATGTCGTTCCTCGTCGACATCATCGCGATGGTCTTCGGGATGCCCCGCGCGCTGTTCCCGGAGATGGCGCACCTCGACTTCGGCGGGCCGGAGGGCGGCGGGCTGGCGTTCGCGCTGCTGTTCGCCGGCATCCCGATCGGCGCGGTCCTCGGCGGGGTGTTCTCCGGCTGGGTCTCCCGGGTCGAGCGCCAGGGCATCGCCGTACTCGCCTCGGTGATGGTCTGGGGCCTGGCGATGCTCGGCTTCGGCCTCGCCGTCGGCCTCGCGGACAGGTGGCGGTTGCCGATGCTCGTGGTCGCCGTACTGATGCTGGTGGTCGGCGGTGCCGCCGACATGGCCTCGGCAGCGTTCCGGACGAGCATGCTGCAGAGCGCCGCGTCCGACGCGGTCCGCGGCCGGTTGCAGGGCGTCTTCACCGTCGTCGTGGTCGGCGGCCCGCGCATCGCGGACGTCGCGCACGGCGCGGTCGCGGTCTCGATCGGCGCGGCGGCCACGGCTGCCGGCGGCGGCCTGCTCGTGATCATCGCGACGGTGCTCGCCGCCGTCGCGTTCCCGGCCTTCATCCGCTACAAGGTCATCGCCGCCACCGGACGGTCCGCCTCCTAGCTCGCCGACCGGCGCAGTTCCACCTCAGCAGCAGGCGGACCCGCGTCGGCTCGGTCATCTCGTTCTCGCCGGCGTGGTCGCCGAACTCCTCGCTGTCCGCCAGCACCGTGTAGACCTCCCAGCGCTCGCCGTTGGGCGCGCCCTCGACCCAGAACTTGTCCTGCTTGGCGTAGCAGCAGACGGTGTCGCGCTCGTCCACCGAGGCGAGACCGACCTGCGCCAACCGGGTCTGCTCGGCGTCGACCGTGTCGGTGTCGGCGACCTCGACGCCGAGGTGGTTCAGCGATCCACCGCGGCCGGGGTTCTCGATGCAGGACCAGCTTCAGCGGCGGCTCGGCGACGGCGAAGTTGGCATAGCCGGGCTTGACCTTGGCCGGCTCGGTGCCGAAGAGCCGTGAGTAGAAGGCGATCGACTCCTCGAGGTCGTCGACGTTGAGGGCGAGCTGGACGCGGGACATGGGCTGACCTCCGAAGTTGATGGCGTTCGCAGGGTCGAACTTGCCAGCAGACATAGATGTCTGTCAATATCGACGCATGTCGATGTCTCTGCCGCTGCTCACCCCGACCGAGACGGTCGCCTGCTGCTCGCCGCTGCTCAAGCAGCCCCTCGGCGCGGACGAGGCGGCGCGGATCGCGCCGCTGCTCAAGGCGCTGGCCGACCCGGTGCGGCTGCGGCTGCTCTCCCTGGTGGCGTCGTACGCCGACCAGGAGGCGTGCGTGTGCGACCTCAACGACGCCTTCGACCTCTCCCAGCCCACGATCAGCCACCACCTCAAGGTGCTGCACGAGGTCGGTCTGCTCGACCGCAGCAAGCGCGGCGTCTGGGTCTACTACCGCGTGCGCGCCGAGGCGCTGGCCGACCTGAGCGCACCTGCTCGGCGGCGTCGATGGCGTGATCGCCGCTTCCACCCGGCCTCGCCCGACGCGCCGGTGCCGAGCTGGTCGGTACGGCGTTCCTGGTGACGGCCGTGGTCGGCTCGGGCATCGCGGCCGCGCGACTCTGTCCCGACGACGTCGGGCCTCCAGCTGCTGCGAGAACAGCCTGGTCACCGGCGCCGTGCTGGTCGCCCTGATCCTGGCGCTCCAGCCGGTCTCGGCGTCGTTCAACCCCGTGGTGACCCTCGTCGAGCGAGCCTTGGGCCTGGTCAGCACTCGCGAGGCGACGGCGCTCATCGTCGGCGCACAGGTCTCGGCGGCGTCATCGGCGCGGTGCTCGCGAACCTGATGTTCGACCTCGACGCGGTGACGTTCTCCACCCACGAGCGATCCGGCGGCGGGCTCTGGCTGGGCGAGGTGGTCGCGACGGTCGGGCTGGTGCTGGTCGTGTTCGGCAGCCTGCGCACGGGGCGTGGCGAGACGGTCGCCTTCGCGGTCGGCGGCTACATCGCTGCGGCGTACTGGTTCACCAGCTCGACCAGCTTCGCCAACCCGGCCGTGACCGTGGCCCGGATGCTCTCCGACACCTTCGCCGGCATCGCGCCGTCCTCGGTGCCGATGTTCGTGCTGGCGCAGCTGGTCGGCGGGGTGGTGGGCCTCGGCCTGGTCCGGTTGCTGTTCCCCGCATCAACCAGGAGGTTGTCCATGTCTGAGATGCCCACCGTGCTGTTCGTCTGCGTGCACAACGCCGGTCGGTCGCAGATGGCGGCCGGCTATCTCCGGCACCTGGCGGGTGACCGGATCGACGTACTCTCCGCCGGGTCGCAGCCCACCGACCAGGTCAACCCGGTCGCGGTCGCCGCGATGGCCGAGGAGGGCATCGACATCGCCGCCGCGCAGCCCAGGTGCTGACCCCCGACGCTGTCCAGGCCTCCGACGTCGTGGTCACGATGGGGTGCGGTGACGAGTGCCCCTTCTTCCCGGGCAAGCGCTACGAGGACTGGGTGCTCGACGACCCGGCGGGGCAGGGGCTCGATGCCGTCCGTCCGATCCGCGACGAGATCCGGCGACGGGTCGAGCAGCTCATCGCCGACCTGACACGCCTAGAACTGCCCGGTCGGCGTTGACGGCGGGAAGTGCCGGTCACGGGTACGCCGAGGGACTAGCCCGGTCGGCCGTCTACCGGTGACCGTGACCTTGAGATCTACTGGCTGCGATCTGGGCGGCGGTGAACGGGAAGCTGACCCACTGCTTCTTGCCGAACAGCTCGGTCTGGTCCTTCGACCAGGGCGAGGTCGGGTCCTCGGACTGGCCGTAGGTCAGGATCGTCTTGGCGTCGAGACCGCCGCCGTCGAGGAACGAGATCGCCTCGATGTGCGAGGAGCCGTAGGTGACCGGCTTGTACTTGCCGCTGTTGGTGACCGGGTTGCGCGAGGCCAGCGCGTTCGCGTTGCCGGCCTCGTCGCCGAGACCACCGCCGAGCGGGATCGCCGGAGCGCCGGTGTCACCCGCGACCTGGAGCGAGCCCCAGGTGGCGTTCATCGGGACGTTCTTGCTGCGCAGGTAGGCGATCGCGTCCTTCATCGCCTGGATCACCTGCGGGTCGGTCTCGTTGAGGTTGCGCGGCGTGCCGAGCGGGTCGCGCTCGTCCCACTGCTTGACCCAGTAGGACTCGGTCCCGACCAGCGGCACCGTCGGGAGCCGGGTCACGAACTCCTCGAAGATCTGGTTGCCGCGGCTGTCCACGTTGGAGGTCCGGTCCCAGGCGCGGAGCACGTCGCAGGCGTCGCCGCCCTGGGCGAGCGTGCAGACCTCGTTGAGGTCGTTGCCCTCGCTCATCACCTCGGCGCCCATCACCCGGTTCTGGTGCTCGAAGCCGCGCAGCTGGGTCGGGCTGATCTTGCCCTTCGCCAGGGCGTCGATCACGTAGCGGTCGACCATCCGGGTGCGCAGCGTGCGCTGGCACTTCTCGCAGCCGATGATCCGGGCGAAGCCCTCGAGCTTCTGGGCGGGGTTGGGCAGCCAGTACGAGTCGTTGGCGTTCATCGACCCAGTCCCGGCGCAGGGCCGATGGGCAGGTTCTTCGGACCGAGGATCCCGGGCCGCTGGGCGTCGGCGTCGGTGCCCCAGGCGCAGTCCGCCGTGGCGCGGGTGCCGTCGAGGCCGGGCAGGCCGGCGACCTGGAACAGCACGCGGCCGATCGGGCGTCATGCACTTCTGGGCCAGCGCGTTGGAGACGTTGGGCACGACCGAGTGGTCGGCGTACAGCGCGTTGCCGTTGCGGTCGGCGGCGGTGGTGTTCACCCACGGCATCCCGCCGCCCTTGTCCTGGCGCGCGAGCAGGTCGCTGGCGCTGGTCGCCTTGCCCATGTCGAGGAAGGTGTCGATGGTGCGCAGCTGCTCGCCGTTGGCGTCGCGGATCGCGAAGAAGCTGGTCGGGGTCCAGTTCATCAACGTGGCGGGGTCGTCGAGCACGTAGCCCTGGTCGGTGCGGTAGAGGTTCTTGGTCACCGTCGAGAGCGATCCGTCGGCGCTTCGTCACGACGACCTTCACCTCGCGCTTGTCGAGCTGCTTGACGCCGTCGGTCGTGAGGTAGGAGGTCGGGCTCCCGGAGAGGGAGCGTCTGGTACTCGTACGGCGTGAACCGGTAGGCCGTCGAGACGGTGTGGCTCCAGGCGACGTCCTTGTTCCAGCCGATGTTGACGACCGGCGAGCCGATCAGGCTGGCGCCGGCGACGTCGTACGAACCGGGAATCGTCAGCTGCTGCTGGGTGAACCGGTAGCGACCGCGCCACGGGAAGTGCGGGTTGCCGAGCAGCCATGCCGCGGCCGGTCGTGGACGCGTCGCCGCCGATGGCGGTGGCGTTGGAGCCGAACGGCGACTTCGGGTCCTTGCCGAGCGCGGCCATCAGCTTCGTCCTTGTCGGGCAGCTGCTTCGGGCGCCTCCTGGAACGACGCGTTGACCGGCAGCTCGGGGATGCCGGGGTCGCTCGCGCTCGGCGGCGTCGCCTCGGTGATCTGCGGGCAGGAAGTGGCCGGTGGAGGCGATCAGGTTGGCGAGGTAGACGCCGTACCAGATGTCGAGGGCGGTCGCGTTCGGCTGGATGTACGCCGCGCCCCGGCAGCTCGGGTCGGTGATCTTCGAGGCGCCGCCGATCTTGCGCAGCCAGGCGTTCACGCCGGCGGCGTACCCCTCGACCATCTGCGCGCGCCTGCGCGCCCGGGCCCGGCCTTGGAGGCGAGCAGCTTCTCGACGACCTTGCGGTCGTGCAGGTCGGTGACGAGGGTGTCGACCTGGAGGTTGGTGCCGGTCATCGAGACCTGGTCGTCGTACTTCCCCTCGGCGCCGAGGTAGCGCGAGCGCTGGCCCCGCCCGGTGAGCACCGTGTCGGCGAGCGTGCAGATCGAGGTCCCGGCGGCGGCGTACCCGGAGCCGAAGCCGAGCGAGCCGAAGTCCTTGGCCACGACGTGCGGGATGCCGTGCTTGGTGCGCGTGATCGTCGCGCTGTACGTCGGAGCAGCAGCGGCGCGCCGGCCCCGCGGCCGAGAGCGGCCGTGACGGACAGCAGGGCGGGGACGAGGCCGAGCGAGAGAACGGCTGCGGCGACTCGTGAGCGCGTGGTGAGCATGTGCAGTCAACGCGCGGCGTGCGCCGGGTTATGCGGGAGTGTCCAGATCGGGGCCGGGGCAGACGCGCGTCAGGCGGGTACGGCGTCCTGGCCTGCGGGTCCTGACGCTCCACGACCGGCTCCTCGACCGGGATCACGTCGGATCTCGGCGTGAACCCCATCGACCCGCGCAGCCCGCGGCGCATCGTGGTCAGCGAGTCGAGCAGGTAGTTCTGGCGCACCCGCCACGGCCCGCGATCGACCCTGGCGCGGGAACTCGTCGATGGAGCGCTGGACGTAGCCCGAGCTGAGGTCGAGCAGCGGGCGCACCTCGAGCCGCTGGCGCGGAAACGGCACCGCGGCCGCGTAGTCGTGCCGGTCCAGGTAGTTGAGCACCCGGCACACCAGCCGGTGGGTGAGGTCGGCGCGCAGCGTCCACGAGGCGTTGGTGTAGCCGATGCAGACCGCGAAGTTGGGCAGCCCGGTGAGCATGGCGCCCTGCCAGACGAACTGCTCGTGCAGGTCGACCGTCTCGCCGTCGACCGACGGAGCGATGCCGCCGAACGGCTTCAGCTTGAGCCCGGTCGCGGTCACCACGATGTCGGCCTCGAGCACCCGCCCGCTCCGCAGCCGGATGCCCTCGCGGGACGAACGAGTCGATGTGGTCGGTGACCACGTCGGCCTCGCCGCGCCTGATGGCCCGGAACAGGTCGCCGTCGGGGACGGCGCAGAGCCGCTGGTCCCAGGGGTCGTACGACGGGGTGAAGTGCTCGGCGACCATCGCCGGGTCCTTCAGCGCCTTCTCGGTGAGGCCGAGTGAGGATCTTGCGCGCACGGTCGGGGAAGCGCTGGCAGAAGTTGTAGACGGCCGAGCATGAACACGATGTTCTTGGTCCGGATCACCCGGTGGGCCAGCCGTCGCCGGCAGCAGCTCGCGCAGCCGGTCGGCCACCTTGTCCTGCTCGGGGACCGAGCCGATCCAGGTCGGGCTGCGCTGCAGCATCGTCACGTGGGCGGCGCGTCGGGGCCATCGCGGGCACCAGCGGTCACGGCGGTCGCGCCGCTGCCGATGACCACGACCCGCTTCCCGGCGTACTCCAGGTCCTCGGGCCAGAACTGCGGGTGCACCACCTCGCCCGCGAAGGTGCTCGATGCCCGGGAACTCGGGGCTGTAGCCCTCGTCGTAGTCGAAGTAGCCGGCGCAGGAGTAGAGGAAGCCGCAGGTCATCGTGCGCGGCCCGGTCGGCCGTCTCGAGGCTGAGCGTCCAGCGTGCGTGCTGCGGTCGACCAGTCGGCGCCGACGACCTTGGTGCGGTAGCGGATGTGCTGCGTCGATCCCGAACTCCGCCGCGGTCTCGTGGATGTAGCGCAGGATCGTCGGCGCCGTCCGCGATCGCCTTCTCGGACCGCCACGGCTTGAACTCGTAGCCGAGGGTGAACATGTCGGAGTCGGACCGGACGCCCGGGTAGCGGAACAGGTCCCAGGTGCCGCCCATCGCCTCGCGCGCCTCGAGCACCGCGAAGGTGCGGCCGGGGCACTCGGTCTGCAGGCGGTACGCCGCGCCGACGCCGGAGAGCCCGGCCCCGACGACGACGACATCGACGTGCTCGTTCGTCATGGTCACCTCGCCTTCCAGACGGCTCGCGCTTCTCCGCGAACGCCGTCGGGCCCTCGATCGCGTCCTCGCTGGACATCAGCGCGATCATCTCGTCGTTGTTGGCCTGCCAGGCCTCGCGCTCGTGCGCCAGGTCGCTGTTCGCGTAGAGGCCCAGCGCGATCCGCTTGCTGGCCTGCACGGAGAGTGGCGCGTTCGCGGCGACCACCTCGGCCAGGTCGATGGCGGCGTCGAGCACCATGCGGTCCGGGACGACCTCGTTGACCAGACCCCAGCGCAGCGCGGTCTCGGCGTCCATCGGCTCGCCGGTGAGGATCAGGTGCATCGCCACCTTGCGCGGCAGCTGCTCGGGCAGGCGGATCAGCCCTCCGGCGGCGGCCATCAGCCCCCGGCGTACCTCCGGGAGGCCGAACTTCGCCGACTCGCCGGCAACCACGAGGTCACTGGCGAGCACCAGCTCGGTGCCGCCGCCCAGCGCGGTCGCGTTGACGGCGGCGATCACCGGCTTGCTGATCGGATGGTTCACGAAGCCGGCGAAGCCCCACTGCTCGGTGCCGG
The DNA here is from genome assembly GCA_963782305.1 of uncultured Actinomycetota bacterium. Taxonomy (GTDB): domain Bacteria; phylum Actinomycetota; class Actinomycetes; order Propionibacteriales; family Nocardioidaceae; genus Marmoricola. Next base: position 82,244 of record CAWAJJ010000008.1, read on the forward strand.
GCGGGTTCAGCGACTCACCGCGGGAGATCGCCTTCAGGTCCGCACCTGCGCAGAAGCTCTTGTCCCCCGCGCCGGTGAGCACCACGGCCCGGATCTCGGCGTCGCCGTCAGCGCGCTCGAGGGCGTCGCCGAGACCCTGGGTGAGGGCGGCGTTGACGGCGTTGCGCGCCTCGGGCCGGTTGAGGGTGACCACGAGGACGTGGTCACGGAGCTCGGTGAGTACGGCGGGTGGGGTCGTCTCGGTCATGGCCCGCACGGTAGCGGGGAACAGTCGTCCGTCAGCCGCCGGTGACGGTCTCGTCGAGACGCACCAGGGTGTCCTCGAGCTGCTCCTCCTTGACCAGCGGGAAGCCGACCTTGTCGAGCAGGCCCTGGTCGGTGACGGCGTCCCAGTCGTAGGTGTGCCGCACGAGCGTGGCGTCCGAGCCCTCCGGCTCGAGCTCCCAGACCCACTGCCATCCGGGCGGCTCCACCCCCGCGGGAGCCGTCTTCCAGGCGAGCAGCTTGTTCGCGTCGTACCCGACGACGTGGTTCTCCGTCTGGTACTCCCCACCCATGTGGTCGCCGGCCATGTTCATCGTGAACACGTCGCCGACCTGCTGGATGCGGTCGGTCTTCTCCTCGGACTGGATGAAGCCCGAGCCGTCGAGGGCGACGTGGTTCTCCGGGTTGCTCAGCACCTCGAAGATCTCGGCGCTGGGTGCGTTGATGGTGCGTTCGACAGTGATCCTGTTCTCAGCCATCCCCCGAACATTGCTCGCAGATCGGCTTCGGACAAGGGCGGATCCGCGACGTGGGACCTGGTTCTGCCTCAGTTCACGAGGTCCTCGTAGTCGGGGTGGCGCCTGATCCACTCCTTGATGAACGGGCAGCGGGGTACGACGCGGCGGGTGCCCTGGGCGCGGACGTCGTCCAGTGCGGCCCTGGCCAGCGCCGACCCGACCCCGTGGCCCTCGAACGCGTCGTCCACCTCGGTGTGCGTGAACACGATCCGCTTCTCGTCGAGCTCGTAGTACGCCGACCCGGCGAGCTCGCCGCCGACGTACGCCTCGTAGCGGTTCTCGGACTCGTTGTTCCTGGTCTCGACATCTGCCATGGGTTCATCGTGCCCGGGCGGTCAAGGGCGGCGCAGGTTTCCCCGGTCGGCCGGTGAAACCTGGCGTTGTGGGGTGAAGTTTCGGTGCACAACGACCGGATTCACCGGTCGACCGGGGAACCGTCAGGCCAGCAGCCGGATCCCGGCGACGGCCACGGCGGCGGCAACCAGGGCCACCAGGAGCGGCACCCGGAGGAGCAGCAGGCCGAGGCCGAGGGCGACGCCGGCGGCGCGGGCGTCGAGGACCAGGTCGCGGCCCGACGACAGGGTGCTGGTGACGACGAGCGCGGTCAGCAGCGCCGGGGTGAGCAGGTCGATCACCCGGACCATCGCCGGAGGTGGCTGCTTGCCACCGGCGAGGACCGGGCCGAGCAGCTTGAGCACCGCCGTACCCACGGCCAGGACGACGACCAGGACCCAGGTCATGCGGGCTTCCTCAAGCCGAGCAGCGCGGTGGCTGCGGCGGCGAGCACGGGGACGCCGGGCGGCGCGACCGGGATCAGCGCGAGCGTGACCGCCGGCCGACAGCGCGGCGACGAGGTAGCCGCGGGCCGAGCCGCGCAGCTCCGGCACGCAGCAGGCCCAGGTAGAAGACCGGGAAGAGTACGTCGAGGCCGAGCTGGCCGGGGTCCGAGAGCACCGTGGCGCCGAACGACCCCGGCGGCGGTCCCGCCGACCCAGCCGGCGTACTGCAGCGGCGCCGCCCAGATCACGGTCTGCGGGTCGAACCGGCCCTCGCCGCGGTGCGCGAGCGCGAAGGAGGCGTCGACCACGAGCATCCCGGTCAGCGCGCGGCGCAGGACGCCGCCGGAGAGGGACGGCGCCAGGGCGAAGCCCATCGGCAGGAAGCGCACGTTGGCCAGCAGGCCCGGTCCCCATCGCGAGCGGCACGCCGCCGCCGCGCGGCGAGCACGCTGAGCGCGCCGAACTGCGCGGTCCCCGACCAGACGAGCGCGGACATCACGATCGCGGGGAGCGCCCCCACGGCGCGTCGAGGCGAGGACGCCGAAGGTGACGCCGAGCGCGGCGGTCGGCAGCAGCAGCGCCGCGGACGCGCGGACCTGCGACCGTCCGCGCCGGACTGCCTGGATCGTGCGACATGGATCACCTCCGGCGGCTGACCCTACCTAATGGTCTTATGCGAGGTAAAGCCATTAGTGTGTGACGCCATGTCCTCGTCCCCTCCTCGCGCGCCGCCACCGTCCGGCTGATCGGCGGACGGCCGTGCCTCGACCTGGTGAACACCGTCAGCTGGCGCGGCGACGAGGCCCGGCTGGAGGAGCACCTGACCGGGAACGCGGACTGCCTGGTGTGGTGCCGCCGGGCGGGGGTCATCTCGAGCGGCGAGGAGCGCGCGCTGGCCGGTGCCGACGTACGCCCGCCGCTGCTCGCGCTCCGGCAGGCGGTGACCGACCACCTCGCCGACGTCGTACGCCCCGACCTGGCGGCGCTGCAGCCGTTCGTCGACGACGCGCTGCGGCACAGCGAGCTCGTGCTCGGACGCAGGACCGGGCCGCCTGGCAGGTCACCGAGCTCGACGCGCGTACGCCGGCCCGCCGGATCGCGCTGGACCTGCTCGACCAGCTCACCGACCCGCCGGGTCCCGTCGGCCGCTGCGCCGACCCGGCCTGCGGGTGGGTCTTCGTGGACACCAGCCGGGGCCACCGGCGCCGCTGGTGCAGCTCGGCGGACTGCGGCAACCGGGAGCGGGTACGCCGGCACGCGGCCCGGGCCTGAGCAGCGGCCGGTGGCGTGTCGGTTTCCCCGGTTAACCGGGGAACCTGACGCTTCTCGGCCGAAACTTCACCCCAGAAGTTCAGGGTTCCCCGGGTAACCGGGGAAACCAGCAGCCCCCTCAGAAGCCGTCCTTCTCCCGCAGCGGCTTGGGGCGGCCGTCGGGGTCGTGGAGGACGCGGTAGGGGACCAGGGCGGCGGCTCGCTCCCAGGTGCTGAGGTCGGGGGGCTGGAGGCGGCGGAGGCGGCCGGGTGGGCGGTCGCCGACCTGGCCGCCGGCGTGCCAGTCGTCGAGGCGGCGCGCGGTCTCCTCGTACGCCGAGAACATGCCGGCCGCGTCCACACAGTCGCCCATCACCGCCAGCAGCGACTCCGCCCCGGCCACCTCGTCCCCCGTCCCGTCGGTCGGGTCGTCCACCACCTGGTCGAGGCGGTCGAGGTGCTCGGCGGCCAACGTCAGCCGCAGCCGGCGCGCATACGGGCTGTGGTCCTCGGAAGAAGGGTCGACCACCACCGCCGACAGCTCCGAGTCGTGCGTCCACGAGCGGCGGTTGAAGTTGTCCGAGCCGATCGTGGACCAGATGTCGTCCATCACGCAGACCTTGGCGTGCACGTAGACCGGCGTGCCCTGATGGTTCTCGATCCCGTAGACCGCCACCCGGTCGGGCGCGGCGTCGGCCATCTGCTTCATCGCGCGGGCACGTCCCAGCATCTGTGGGGTTCGCGCGAGGAAGCCCGGCCTGGTCGGTGAACAGCGGCACCACCGCCACCACGTGCAGCGACGGGTGCTCGCGCAGCGCCTCGGTGAACACGTCGCCCACCTGCTGGCCCCAGAGGTACTGGTCCTCGATGTAGATCAGGTGCCGCGCCCTCGAGACCGCCTTGCTGTAGCCCCGCGCGATGCTGCGCTCACCGCCACGGGCGAACGGGTAGTCGCGCCCGCGCCGCAGGTTGGGGTAGGTCCGCAGCAGCTGGACGGTCTGCGTCGCACCCTCGGGCGAGGGCGGCGGCGGAGCCTGCTCGGGCAGCGGGTCCGGGGACATGTCCATCCGCAGCAGCTTGTCCTGCGTCCAGTACACCGGGTGTCGGGTCAGGCGGGTCGGGTCCTCCCACCGCTCGCGGAAGACCGTCTCCACGTCGTACACGGCCGGCCCGGTGATCGCGGCCATCACGTCGTGCCACGGCGGGGTGTCGCCGTACTCCGGGGCCATCTCGAGCGCCTGCGGGTCGCCCAGGTGCTCGGCGTCGTCGCGCCGGGAGTGGCACAGGTCGATGCCGCCGACATAGGCGATGTCGCGCTCGGGGTGGTCACGGTGGCGGATGACCACCATCTTCTGGTGGTGCGAGCCGCCGGTGCGCACCCGCATGTCGAGCAGCGCCTCGGCTCCACGGGACTGGAGCTGCCGACCGAGCAGCCGGTTCTCGGACGCGTTGAAGTTCAGCATCTCCATGTGTGAGCGCCAGATCAGTCCGCGTACGTCGACACCGCGCTCGTCCGCCGACCCGAGCACCTCGACGACCTCGCTGCCGGGCTCACCGGTGAGCCGCTCGTCGGCGTCGCCCTGCCAGTCGGTGAACAGCACCAGGTCGCCGGGCTCCGTGGCCTCCAGCCGTTCGCACAGCTCGGCGAAGTACGTCGCGCCGTGGATCAGTGGGCGCACCAGGTTGCCCTCCGACCACGCCACCTCCCCGGGGTGCCGGTCGTCGAGGACCGTGTCGGCGTTGCCGCGTTCGGACGTGGTGAGGAGCCAGTCGGTGTGCTGCATGCAATCCCTCCCGAGGACGCTGACATCATCGAGCCATGGGTCTCCCCGCGAAGCTGCCCGGCATGGCGACAGTACGACGTGGACTGTCGGCCTACCGGGCATCGGGTGCCGACTTGCCGTTCGGGGACCCGCGCCCCGGCCACGGCGTCGCCATGGAGGGGTACTTCTGGCGCTTCACCGACCCGGACACGGGACGGGTGCTGATCGCCCTCAACGGGGTCAACCGCGGTCCCGACGGAAGCCACTGGGCGACCCTCGGCCTGGCCTCGCACCCCACCGGCTTCCTGCGGACCACCGTGCACCCCGTCGGCCACGTCTCCCACACCGACCTCGGCGCCTTCGCGGGCAACGCGTTCACGGGCACCGCCGAGATGCTGAAGGTCGACCTCGGCGAGGACGCGCTCCTCGACGTCACCGTCTCCGACCCGGTGCCGTGGCCCCGCCGGAGCGTCGGCGGCTCGAGCGTGTTCCAGTCGGTGCCCGCGCTGAACCAGTACTGGCACCCGTGGCTCCTCGGCGGCTCCGCGCACGGCCGGGCCGTCGTCGGTGACGCGGAGTGGGAGCTCGACGGCTGGTCGGTCTACGGCGAGAAGAACTGGGGCAAGGGCGGGTTCCCCGACTCCTGGTGGTGGGGGCAGGCCCAGGGCTTCGAGGACCCCTCGGTGTGCGTCGCCTTCGCCGGAGGGGACGTCTCTGCGGGGCCCCTGAGGACGAGGGTCACCGCCCTCGTCGTACTCCTCCCGGGCGGGCGGCTCCTGCGGCTCGGTGACCCCGTCGTCTCACCGGTGCACGCCGAGGTCTCCGACGAGCACTGGGTCCTGCACGGCCGCAGCGCCCAGTGGCGCGTGGACGTCGAGGGGTACGGCGCGCTCGACGCGGCCCACGTGCTCCCGGTCCCGCTGCCGGCCGAGCACCGCAACGTGCCGGGTGCGATCGAGCACCTCGGCGCCACCCTGAAGGTCAGCGTCCGCCGGTGGGGTCGGCTCGTGTGGGAGGGCGAGTCCCGGCTCGCCGCGCTCGAGCACGGCGGCATCGACCGGGCGCGGGCCGAGATCACCCGACGTGGTGGATCGGCCGAGGACGTCGACGCGCCGCCGGTCCTCCGAAAGCCCTGATCCAGCCGCTCGGCGAGCGGCTACTCCAGCTCCCTGAGCAGCCCGAGGAGGGTGGAGACCTCGACCACCTCGATCTGCTGCTCACCGAGGCGTACGACGCGACGGTGCTCGTCGATCAGCCTGCGGAAGTGGGCGCGCATCTCGGCCGCCCCGCCCGTGCGGGCCAGCGCGAGCTCCTGTTCCATCGCCTTCTGGGCAGCCTGGTGGGACGGTGATGGGGGGTTCACGAGTCCCTCGTACCCCGTCTGAGCAGACTCAACGGCAGCACCACCCAGGCCAGCGTGTAGAACACGAAGACCAGCACCCCGGCGATGATCCCGGCGACGTCGTTGACCACGACCCCGAAGATCAGGATGACGACGGTCACCAGGGTCAGGCCCATGGCGGTCATGCCGAGCTTGGCGAACACGTCACCGGTGCGCACCAGCACGTCCTTCTCGTGACGGCCGAACAGGAACCGGTGCAGCGCCACGGGCGCCGTCATCAGCCCGACGGTGAGCACGGCCAGGCTGAAGGCCACCAGGTAGATCATGCGGTGACCGTCGCTGATGTCCCAGAAGCGGGAGGTGAACGGCAGCGTCAGCAGGAACCCCGCGAGCACCTGGACCCCGGTCTGCGCGACCCGCAGCTCCTGGATCAGCTCGCCCCAGTTGCGGTCGTAGCGCTCCGCATCCGTCTCGTCCCGGCTGGTCTCCACGCGCTCAACTTAGAGGAGAGAGTCCCGCCTGGTCGCGCGCCCAGTCCCACATCTCGGTCCGCTCGGCCTCGCCCGTGTGCGTACGACGAAGCAGGTGCGTCGGTCGAGCCCTCCGGTCGTGCCACAGCTGTCCCGACGGGGGCTGTGGCCGGGTCGCTGCGAGCCACACGGTCGTCTCGGCGCCACCAGCGGCATCGCGGAGCAGCGGCCCGGTGAGCTTGTGGAACGTGGGCAGCGACTCGACGACACCCGGGGTGTCGGCCCAGCCCGGATGCGTGGCATGAACGCCGATGCCGTCCGTGGCCCAACGACGCCCCATCACCGGCAGCAGCTCCACCTGTGCGCGCTTGCTGCGGGCGTACGCCGTGGCCGGCGCGTAGTCGCCCTGCACGTACTCCGGGTCGTCGGCACGCAGCCGCTGCCCGTACATCCCGCCGGACGTCACGAAGACCACCCGGGCATCGTGACCGGTGAGCGTGGGCACCAGCAGCTCCGTCATCAGCAGCGGTCCGAGGACGTGCAGCGCCATCGTCATCTCGTGGCCCTGTGCCGACTCGGTGCGCTCGGGAGGCATGGCACCCGCGTTGTGCACCAGGACGTCGAGCCGGTCGAGGTCGAGCTCGGCGGCGAAGCGGCGTACGTCGTCCAGGTCGGAGACGTCGCAGCGGTCGACGGTGAGCTTCGCCCCGGGGACCTTGGCCTGCAGCTCGGCGACGACGCGGGCACCCTTCTCGACGTCGCGTACGACGAGGCGCACGTGCGCACCCAGCCGGGCGAAGCCCTCGGCGGTGGCCAGGCCAAGCCCCGAGGTCGCGCCCGTCACCGCTGCCACCTGGCCGGCGAGGGCGTCGGGTGCCGGGTCGGCCGGCCAGCCCGGCAGCCTGCGGCGTACGGCGAGACCGATCTTGGTGAAGCCCGGCGCCACCGTGCGGTCCATGGCGGTGTCCACGCCGCGGCCCAGGGACAAGGGGAAGCTGCTCATGCCTTGAACCGTAGCCACGGGCCGAAGTCCGGACGGATCAGAGCTTGCCGAGCGCCTCGCGCAGCCCCTGCTCGGCCTCGTCGCCGAGCTTCTTCAGTGCCGGAGCCAGCAGCGGGGCGACGAACTTGCCGATCCCCTTGAACTGGAAGTCCGCGGTGTAGGTCACCGTCGAGGCGAACCCGTTGGGCTTGATCTCCATGGAGTCGTTCGCGATCACCGACTTGTTCTCCCCACGCAGCGCGAACAGGGTGTCAGGTCGGTGCTCGACGACCTCGTAGGTCAGCTCGGTCTCCCGGCCCATGAACTTCGAGGTGTTGGCGTACGTCGTGCCCACCCCGCCGTCGCCGGAGACGAGCACGGTCTTGACCGTGCCCGGGTCCCACTCGTTGGTGTTGGTGAAGTCGCTGAGATAGGCGAAGACGGCCTCCGGGGAGGCGTTGGTCTCGACACTGCGCTGAAGTTTCATGAGTAGTCCTTCGTGGCTTGGTCGTGCGTTGTGGCTTCGTGGTGACGCGTACCGTGCGTACGCCGGTCTTCCTTCATCTCGGCCTCGAACAAGTGTCGCCGACCCTGCACGAGCTCCTCGCGAGCCTGTCGCTCGAAGCCCTGGAAGATCGAGTAGTAGGTGTCGTCGTACTCCTCGACGAGCTGGAAGCTCCAGCGTCCCTCGACGATGTTGCGGCCGACGAGGTGGAGCTCGATCAGGTCGGCGAGGTCGGCGTGCCCGGCCTCTCGAAGCTCCTCGACCGCCTTGCCGAGAGTCAGGTCGGCAGTGCCGCAGAGACGGTGGAAGGCGTAGAGGTGGCCGCGTGCCGCCTCGACCGTCTCGAGCGCCTCGGACAACGTGCCCAGGGCGGCGACGGTCTCGTCGGTGACACCGTCGGGTCGCTGGTGCTCAGGGAGTGGCTCGCTCATCGCTCTTCGCAGTACCCGGGCGGTCGGACCGCAAACGAAGGCCCTGCCGCTTGCTGCGCCTCGGTGAGATCGCCGATCCCTCGCTCCTGCGGGTCACCTCGGTGAGTGCGCTGACCACGTTGCGCAGGTTGACCAACAGGCCGCCGTACTCGTGCCAGGCGGAGCCGGCCAGGGAGTCGTCGGACAGCTCCCTCGCGACCTGCCCGAGCTCGGCACGGATCTCCTGGAGCCGTTCTGCGTCCTGGTCCACAACAGCTGTGGCCGTGTCTGCGAGCAGTCGCTTCCAGGTCGAGCGGAAGTGCTCGTCCCACACGGTCGAGTTCTCCGCGCTGACTGCGAGAGTGCGCACCATGCTCATGGTGTCCGCCACCGCCTGCTCGAGCCGGTGCAGCGTCCGCGTCAGGTCGTCCAGCCCTGCCGGACGACTCCGGCGGGGGTTGAACCGGCTGCTCTCACGGGCCTGCCCGACCAGCCGCCAGGCCTCGTCGACGCGTTCGTCGATCTCCCGCAGCCGGGTGACCCAGGGTTCCGTGTCATCCGGCTCCAGGTCGGAGCCCACCCCGGCGGCCATCTCGCCGAGCACCCCCGCCAGCTCGCCGGGGAGCTCGCCGGCGCGTGCCCAGGCGGCCCGGTCGCGCAGGGGCGGCCAGACCAGCAGGTTGACCAGCATCCCCACGACCACGCCGACGGTGGTGTCGAGCAGCCGGCTGGTCAGCAGGTTGGACTGTCCCGCCGTGTGGGTGGCCAGCACCACGATGCCGGTCGTCGCGATGGTGGTGGCCTCGTCACGCAGCCACCGGTTGCGCCCCAGAGCGAAGGCGGCGACGAGCATCACCGCCATGCCGAGCGGGGAGACCCCGAACACCGCGCCGCACCCCCACGCGAGGACGACGCCGACGAAGGTCGCCACCACCTGCTGGCCGCCGCGCGAGACCGTCCGGTAGACGGTCGCGTGGACGACCAGCACGGCCGACCACGGCGCCAGGAAGGGCTGTTCCAGACCGAGGAGGTCGACGGCGACCACCCAGGCCACCACACCGGCCAGGGCGGCCCTGGCGTTCTGGAGCAGCTCGACCACCAGCACCGGGTCGGGTCCCCGAGAGATCGCCCGCGCGCGCCAGGAGACTGGTCCGGCGGCAGGCTCGCGCGAGCGGCCAGCCGCGACCCGCCCCTCCCCAGACGTAGGCATGCGAGTCACCTACCCACGACGCAGACGACCGAAGCATCCTCGGACGGCCGGGCGCCCGGACCAGCGCCACCGCGCGTGGGACCATGCGGATCGTGAGCGACGGCGCAGCGGTCCCCGGCCACGACAGCGCGGGACCCGTGGACAGCTTCGTCGGGTCACTGGCGTGCGGCTTCGTGGCGCTGGTCGGCTCCGCCGCACTGGTCGCCTCGGCCGACTCCGTCGGTCGTGCGCTGGAGCTCCTGTTCGTCTTCGTGGTGCTGGTCTGCCTGCAGGCCGCGGCGTACGCCGAAGGCATCCGCCCCTGGCTGATGGGGGAACCCGTCCCGCTGCGCGGCCAGGTGCTCCAGTTCGTCGTCATCGGCCTTCTGCTCGCCACGTTCGCCGGCGGCCTCCGCCTCACCGGCGTCGCCTTCTGTGCCCTCGGGGCCGGGGTGTTCCTACCCCACGCGGCAGCGCTCCGTTTCCGCCGCGTGAAGCGCGAGCTGGGCGAGAAGGGCGAGACCTGGCTGGCCGAGGAGGACTCGTCGGAGGCCGCCAACCGGGTGCTGACCGGGGACCCGGAGGGCCATCTGACCTCGGACGCGACCCCGGCTGCGGCCTCAGCCGCGTCCGCGGCCCCAACTGCGGAGGACTCACAGGAGACCGCCGCGCTCGCCGAGCGTCCCGCCCGCGCCAGGCCAGCACCCAAGGTCGGCAGGTTCCTGCGCGCTGCCGTCAACGAGGAGCGTGACCGGGGACTGGCCTGGGCTGCCGCGATCTTCGCGGTGACGGTGGGGCTCGTGGCCGCGCACGTCTCCGGGCAGGTGATCCTCGGCGTCGACTTCCTCGGCGTGGCCGCGCTCGCCTGGGCGACCCGCCGTCTGCTGGGTGCCCGACTCGCCCTGCGCGACTTCGAGGAGGCGCTCACCGAGCCCCGACGTGCCTACGTGGTGCTGCTGCGGGACCCGAGCCCCCGCGGGACGCGTCCGCTGCTCGGGGTGTGGGCCAAGGAGCCCAAGCTGGCAGGCGGTCGTCTCCCTCGGGCGGACGCCGTCTACCGCTGCGATGCCAAGCTCGACGCCCTCTTCTCCACGCGGGGCGCCGTCATCGTGCACCAGGCCTGGGTGGACACCGGACCGCGTGCCGGGTCCCGGCCGCGCTGGGTGGCGGCCGACGCCGGCGTGGCCCTCCCGCGCCAGCGGGCGATCCTCGGCACGCAGCACCTCGACTCGGTGATCGGCACCGAACGGCCGCCCCGGTCGAGGTCGCTGTCGATGCCCGCGCCCAACCCGACGACCGAGACGGAGACCGGCACCTTCGTGACGGTGATCAGCGAGCCGGTGCCCGAGACGCGACACTTCCTCGCGCTGTTCGCCTGGCGGGTCGTCACGCTCGCCGGCGCGGCGCTCGTGCTGGTGTGGGCGGGCGGTTGACGCTCAGCCGAGCGCGGCCGTGACCTCGTCGGCGGTTCGGTAGCCCGCGGTCACGGCTCCATCCATGTAGCCCTGCCAGTAGATCGCGGACTCCGTGCCGGCCCAGTGGATCAGGCCGGTCTGCTGGCGCAGCGCCGTACCCGCACGGGTGAGGACGCCGAGAGCCGGGAGACCGGTGGGGCCACCCCACGAGTACTGGTCGTTGTCCCAGCGCTTGTAGCCCCGGTCGACGGCCTTGGTGCGCGCGTCGGTGCCGAAGTAGTCGACGAAGCTGTCCATGCACTCGGTGAGCAGCTGCGACTCGGGGGCGTTGTCGAGACGCCGCATGTGCTCACCGGAGATGAACCCCATCAGCCAGTACTTGCCCTGGCTGTAGGTCTCGAAGGTCACGTCGATCGGGTCGCCGTTGCCGATGACCTGGCCACTGAGTCCGCGGCTGCGCCAGAACGGGGTGTCGTACGCCGCCTGGAACTTGCCCTCGTAGCCCATCTTCATGCCGGTGTGCAGGCGGCTGCGAGCGATCGTGAGACCACCGGGGTAGCTGATCCGACCGGCGATCGCCGGGCTCATCGCGACGATGACCCGCTTGCCCTTGAAGGTGCCCTGGCTGGTGGTGACGACGGCCTTCCCGGTGCGGGTGTCGATGGAGCTGACCGGCGCGGAGTAGAGGATCCGTGAGCTCAGCGCGTTGGCCATCGCGATCGGGATGCGCGCGGCGCCGCCGTCGAAGAAGCGCTCCTGCGCGCCCCCGTCGGTGTTCAGCAGCCGGAACATCGTGCCCGGGTTGCTGGAGTCGCCGGCCGCGGCGATGTAGCTGAACATGAACAGGGCCGAGATCTCCTCCGGGCCGACCGAGAGCGTGGAGCTGCAGATCAGCGAGAACTGCAGCCGGGCGTCGGCGGTCAGCACGGTCTGGTTGATCCACTGCTTGAAGGTGATCGAGTCCCAGTACGTCGCCAGCGGGTGCTTCCACGGCTCACCCGGCTTGATGGTCAGGCAGATGGCGGACAGCTTGGCGATGCCGAGGGCGGTCTCCCCGATGGACTGGTTGATCGGGATGCCGATGGCGGCGGGGTACTGCTGGATGACGCCGTTGTTCCAGTAGAGGCTGGTGCCCTCGTTGTACGTCGGGAACGTGCCCACGCCGTACTCGTCCGCGAGCGCCTGGATGTGGTTCTGGGTCGGGCCGACGAACTCGGCACCACCGTCGAAGTGCAGGTTGCCGCTGAGGCTGTTGATGTTCTGGACCCGCCCACCCGGGCGGTTTCGCGCCTCGACGACGAGGACGTTCTTGCCGGCGGCAGTCAGCTGCCTGGCCGCCGCGAGCCCGGAGAGACCGGCCCCCACGATGATGGCGTCGTAGAGGGTGCTGGTCGAGGCCGCGTCAGCGGTTGTTGAGGTAAGGGGTGCTGCCGCACCGGCAGCGGTGATGGCGACGGCGCCACGCAGGACATTTCGACGGGTCAGAGTCATCCCCGGAACCTAGTGGACAAAGCGCCCCTTCCGGGCGGTTTTGCCCGAGCAAAGCCAGCGCCTCGACCCCGGCGAGGCGACGGAGGGACCCAAAACCTCAGCTGGTCGCCTCGCTGCTCGACCAGCGGGTGGTTCAGGAGGCCGGCAGCGATGAGTTCCGGCGAGGTTCCGGGTCTGCCATGGTGTCGCCAGGGAGAAGGAGCAGACGATGGCCGAGCAACAGAACCCACCCGGACCGCTGGATCACGAGTTCAGCGCGGAGCTGCAGAAGAGTCCCGCCAAGGGCGGGTGGACCTATGTGGTGATGCCCGACTCGGCCGGTTTCTTCGGCACCGGCGGGCTGGTCAAGGTCCGCGGCAGGGTCGACGGAGAGTCGTTCACCAGCTCGTTCATGGCGCTCGGTGACGGCACCCACAAGCTGCCCGTGAAGGCCTCGATCCGCAAGGAGATCGGCAAGGAGGCCGGTGACAGCGTCGTCGTCCACCTCGACGAGCGCCTCGATCACTGAACCGCTCTCGGCTCGCGTGGCTGGGCCGGATCGGGGTACACGCCGGACATACCCACCCGGAAATCCCCGAACGGAGCCACGAATGTCGGACCACGAAGAACTCGCCCAGGACAAGGTCGTCGAGATCATGCGCGGCGGCCGGTTCTGCATGCTGACCTCGATCGGCGTCGCCGACCAGGGGCGGCTGCACTCCCACCCGATGACGCCGCAGGAGGTCACGGACGCTGGTGACGTCTGGTTCTTCGTCGACGGCACCAGCGAACAGGCGGCCAACGTCACCGCCGAGAAGCGGGTCAACCTCGCCTTCGCCGACGGCTCCACCTGGCTCTCGGTCACCGGACACGCCAGCATCAAGAGTGACCCGGCCAAGGTCGACGAGCTGTGGAACACGGTCGTGGAGGCGTGGTTCCCCGAGGGCAAGGACTCGGAGAAGGTCAAGCTGCTGTTCGTCGAGGCCGACTCGGCGGAGTACTGGGACAGCCCCGGTGGCCGGATCGCCTCCGCTCTCGCCTTCGCGAAGTCCAAGGTCACCGGCGAGCAGCCCGACGTGGGCAGCAGCGACACCGTCGACCTCTGATCCACGAGCAGCAATTCGGAGTACGCCGGACACGTCGCAGACCTGGCGCCTAGTCTTCCGAAGTCGAACAGCAGCCAGGGACGCCGAGTCCTGCCCAGCCCTGGATGTCCACTCGAACACGACATGGGCAGGAGCGGGGGACCCAACGGTTCCACGCGCCACCTCTTCACCGGGGTGGCGCTCGGGGTGAAGTCACACCTGTGACGGAGCACTTCCAGCTCCAACCCGACAGCTGACCTCGCAGGCGTGGGAAGGAATCCCGTGCCCCACAACGCCTTGCCCCAGCGATCCGTCGTACGCCGCCTGCTGCTGCCGCTCACCGCGTTTCTCCTGCTGATCGGACTCGCTCTGGTCGGGCCGGCGGCCACCGCGGCGCCGAGCTCCCCGGCCGGATCGACGAGCCAGGCCGGGCACAGTGACCAACGGACCGCGGCTCAGAAGCACAAGCCCGCCAAGAAGAAGCACAAGAAGCGTCACCATCACAAGAAGAAGCACCATCACAAGAAGAAGCACCACAAGAAGCCCGCGACCAAGCCCGCGACGTCGCAGGAAACCGGCAAGGAGAGCCGCATCGAGCGTGCGGCCGACGTCGCGCTGAAGCAGGTCGGCGACCCCTACCGCTGGGGCGGCACCGGGCCGTCGTCCTTCGACTGCTCCGGCCTGATGCAGTACAGCTTCGGCAAGGCAGGCATCAAGATCCCCCGGACGGCTGCGGCTCAGGCTGGGCGCGCCCATCACATCGCGCGGAGCAAGCTGAAGCGTGGTGACCTCCTGTACTTCACCGACGGCGGCCACGTCTACCACACCGCCATGTTCTTGAAGTGGAGTCACGGGAAGGTGCAGATGGTGCACGCACCGGGATCCGGCAAGCGCGTCCGCATCGACACTCCCTGGACGAACAGCTGGTTCGCCGGTTCGATGCGCTGACGGCTGCCGCGGGAGCTACCGGTCGCGGAGCCGTTCCCTGAGGCCCGCGGCCATCCCCGCGATGGTGAGCGCGTCGAAGAACCCGCCACCGAGCTCGGCCAGCCGGACCCGGCGTACGGGCCCGAGCCGGAGGCGCAGGTGCACCCGCGTGCCCGGCCCGTGCGGGATGAGCGTGATGGCCCAGGACAGGTCGGTGTGTCCTCGCGTCGAGCGGTAGACGAGGTGCTGCGGCGGACGGATCTCGACGACCTCGAAGGTGGCGTCCGCCCCGCCGTAGTCGGGGATCACGTCGCCGACGGCGAGCCCCTGCCACCGGGGAAGCACGCGGCGCGCGGCACGTCGTGACGGAGGGACAAGTCGCTCGACGCGACGTGGGAGGTACCAACCGGCACGGCGCTTGCCGAGCTGGACGATCCATGGCCACACCACCTCGGGCGTCGCCTCGAGGCCGAACGCGGTGTCCATCACGACGTCGGCCTCCGGCACCACCTCGTCGCCTGGCCGGGGCGCGGCCGACTCGGCCGCGCTGGCCCTGACCGAGTCGAGAATCCCCATGGCGCCGAGCCTAGGTCCCGCCGTCGCACCGACCCGCGCGGCGAGGGTCGAACAGGCCTCCGCGGATCTACGATTCCGCCATGACGACGCAGGATCTCAGGCACGACCTGGGACAGGGGCCGGGACAGGACCCGGCAGCAGCACCCGTGCTGATTAAAGACGGGCTGGTCGAAGACGGGCTCGGTGCGCTGTTCGACAGCTCGCCGGCCCGCCCGGTGCACACCTCGGTCGCTGCCGAGGTCGCCTTCCTCCTGGGCCTCGCCTCCGTGCTGGCGGCGCCCTTCTCCCTGCTGATGGTGCTGTCCGGCGGCCTGGCCGCGGTCGCCCTGGTGAGCTCGATCATCGGGCTGGCGCGGTCGAGTGGCGCCTACGTCGCCGGCGGGCTGCTCGCCTCCGTGGGGCTGGTTCTCTCGCTGGCAGCGCTGTCGCTGATCGGCCTGCGCTATGCCGGCATCGACACGGCGGTCGGTGACTCGTTCGTGCCGACTCTCACGGACTGGCTCACCTCACTGAACACGCTGGTGCCCGCCCCCTGAGGCCCGTCCCGACGTCCTCCCCGATGAGTTCCACGCGCCAGGCAGGTCCGTACTGCTGACCGAACCTCCGGAGGTGTCGCATGGCCGAGCAGTTCAGCAGCGTCGAGGCCTACCTCGACTCGCTCTCACCCGAGGTCCGCTCCGTGCTCACCGAGGTGCGGTCGACGCTGCACTCCGCGCTGCCGGAGGCCGAGGACACGATCAGCTACAACATCCCGACCCTGGTGGTCGACGGCCGTCGCGTCGTGCACTACGCCGGCTGGAAGAAGCACATCAGCCTCTACCCCACCCCGGGCGACGAGGAGCTCGAGCGCGAGCTCGCGCCGTACGTCGCCGGCAAGGGGACTCTCAAGTTCCCCGTGAACCAGCCCGTGCCGCACGATCTCGTCGCCCGGATCGCGCGGGCGCTCAGCGCCGGGTCGCCGTGACGAGCAGGTACTCCCACTCCATCGACCCGTCGTCGCTCGTGAACCGCTCGACGAGCGCGTCCAGGTCACGGTCCAGCGCGGCGCACTTCTCGGGGTCGTCCGCGTTGAAGCGGTAGACCGCGATCGTCGGTCCGTAGCGGGCCTTGAAGAACTCCCGGAAGTCAGCCGGGTTCGGGAAGTTGTCGACCCTCAGCGGCTGGCGCGTCAGCACGAGGTCGCTCACCCGGTCGCCGAGCAGGTCGCGCACATGGTCCTCCGAACCCCAGAGCGGCGGCGGCTGGGCGCCTGCCGGGGGCGGCGGCGCGTAGGGCTTCATGGCGGCGAACATCTGCCCGATGAACCCTTCCGGGGTCCAGCTCAGCAGGCCGATGCGACCGCCGGTCCGGCAGACCCGGGTGAGCTCGTCGGCGGCTGCCTGGTGGTGCGGCGCGAACATCACGCCCACGCAGGAGATGACCGCGTCGAAGCTGCCGTCCTCGTAAGGGAGCGCCTCGGCGTCCGCCTCCTCCCAGGTGATCGCGAGATCCTCCTCGGCCGCTGCGCGACCTACATCGAGAAGGGCCGGGGTCAGGTCACTGGCCACGACGCTGGCTCCCGTCCGTGCGGCGGGGATCGAGGCGTTGCCGTTGCCCGCGCCCACGTCGAGCACGCGCTGGCCCGGGCCGAGGCGCATCGCCTCGACGAGGACGGGGCCGGTCGCCGGGATCACCTCGTCGGCGACGGAGGGGTAGTCCCCCAGCGCCCACATGGCGCGGTGCTTGGCCTTCAGCTCCCGGTCGGCCTGTTCTGTGGTGGCCTGTTCGGTGGTGGCCTGTTCGGTGGTGGTCGGTTCGGTGTGCGTGGTGCTGCTCATCGTCTGCTCCCTCGGGTTCCGCTTCGTCGGTCAGGGTTCGATGAGCCAAGACTCCGTCGCTGAGATACGACCATCCAGTCACGGATCTGTACTGCGGGCGGTACTGAATCTGTACTGGCCGAGCACGCCGATCGGGCGTGTACTGGGAGTCCCGGAGGAGAGGGAGCCCCGATGTCCACGTATGGCCAGTTCTGTCCCGTCGCGAAGGCGATGGAGGTCCTCGACGAGCGGTGGACCCTGCTCGTCGTACGCGAGCTGCTCGCCGGCAGCACCCGGTTCAACGAGCTTCGCCGGGGCAACCCGCGGATGTCGCCGGCACTGCTCTCCAAGCGGTTGCGATCGCTGGAGCGCGCGGGCGTCGTACGCCGGGAGCTGACGGCTGGGCACGCGTCGTACGCCCTCACCGAGAGCGGCCGCGACCTGATGGGCGTGGTGCTGGCGCTCGGCACCTGGGGCACGCGCTGGATCGGCGAGCTCGGCGACCAGGACCTCGACCCACACCTGCTGATGTGGGACATCAAGCGCAACGTGCCGGTCGACGAGTGGCCCCGGGCACGCACGGTCGTCGGGCTGCAGTTCACCGATGTCCCAGCGCGCGTCGCCGCCTGGTGGATGGTCGTCGCCGCGGGTGAGGTGGACACCTGTGACTTCGACCCCGGCTTCGAGAAGACCGCGACCGTGCACACCACGCTGCGAACTCTCACCGAGATCTGGCGCGGCGACCTGTCCTGGGAGCGGGCCATCGGCGAGGGCTCACTCGTCGTGGACGGGCCCGCCGACGTACGCCGTGCGCTTCCGCGGTGGGTCGGGCAGGGCCAGTTCTCCGCCGTCGCTCGTTCGGCCTGAGCCGTGCCTGCCGAGCCTTTCGCGGCCGTCGCGATCGCGGACTACTTCGAGGAGGACGAGGACTCCCCCGGCCACCAGGAGGACTACGGCGCGCTGTGGGCAGAGCGGCCGTCGTACTCCATCGAGCGGCCGCGCGACTTCCTGCCGCTGTTCGGCGACCTGGCGCCGTACCGTCCGCCCGGGGAGAGGTACCAGTACTCCAACGCCGGCTTCATCGTCCTCGGCCTCATCGTCGAGGAGCTGACCGGGAGGGCGTTCGCCGAGGTCGTCGAGGAGCGCGTCTTCGCGCGGGCCGGGATGTCGGGCAGCGGCTTCTTCCGGCTCGACGAGGCGGTCCCCGACCTCGCGGTCGGCTATCTCCCTCGCACCGGGCCGGACGCCCCGTGGCGCTCGAACGTCTACAGCGTCCCGGTGGTCGGCGGGGCGGACGGAGGCTCGTTCAGCTCGGCCCGCGACCTCGATCGGTTCCTGCACGCGTACGCCGACGGCACCCTGCTCGGGCCCCTCCAGAAGGAGGTGCTCGCACGCCACGCAGACGCGGGCGACGGCTTCGCCATGGGGTACGGCGTCCTGCACTACCCGGACGGCCGCTACGGCCATGGCGGCGGTGACCCGGGCGTCGACGTCATGGTCCAGAGATGGCCCGAGGACGACGTCAACCTCGTGGTGCTGGGCAACACCGAGGACCTGAGCGGCGAGGTCCGGGACCTGCTGGTCGACGCCTGGCGGTTGCTCCAGGAACTCGGCGGCTAGCTGCTCGGCTGCTCCACCAGGTCCTCGTCCATCGCGTTGACGAAGTCGCGCTTGACCTCGCGCCAGGCCTCGTCGGTCATGTCGCGGCGCCAGTACGGCGAGCAGGACATGTCGCTCCTGGCCAGGCCCCGGTCGACGAGGAGGTGGCGGCGGATCTCGCGGATCTCGGTGGCCTCGCCGTGGATGAAGGCGTGCACCCGACCCCGGGGGAAGGGGATGTCCCGGACCGACTCGGCCAGGCGCTGGTCGTCACGGCCGTCGCCGACGCGGTGGACCCACTCCAGGGCCAGGTTGCCGGAGCACTCGAGGTCGAGCTCGTGGCCCGGCCCGTCGCAGAGGACCCGGACGACGGTCAGCGTGTCGGCCGGGACGACCTCGAGGGCGGCGGCGATCGCCGGCACCGCGGACTCGTCCCCGACCATCAGCAGCCAGTCGGCCTCGAGGTCCGGCAGGAATCCGCCGGAGGGTCCGTCGAAGACGAGCACGTCACCGGGCTGCGCACGCACGGCCCAGGCGCCGGCCACGCCGACGTCACCGTGCACCACGAAGTCGATCGTGAGCAGCTTCGAGGCGGGGTCCCACGAGCGGACCGTGTAGCGCCGGCGGGCCGGCCACCACTGCTTGTCGTGCTCCTCCCGGACCTGCGCGGTGTCGAAGGCCCCGTCGTACGGCGCACCGGGCGGGGGGAAGGCGAGGTTCACGTAGGCGTCCACGGCGTCGACCATCGTGAAACCGTCGAGGTCGCCTCCGCCGAGGACGACCCTGACGAGATTGGGAGTCAGCGAACGCGTCTCCACCACTTCTCCATGCACTGCGGGGTCTCTCCTCGGTATCGGGTACTCAAAGTTAGGTTAACCTAACTCGCCAAGGGCGCTGTGCCCTCGTCACCAGCTGTCGACGGTAGCCCGCCGGTCCGACTGGCGGCTTCCCGTGACAGGGGGACGGGGCTGTCGCCGTACGAGCGGGACAAAGCGGGTGGGGTTGTCGGGCGGTGCCTGACGTTGTGGGGTGTTGCAACGGCCGACAAGTGCAGGTTTCCCCGGCCGACCGGGGAAACCTGCAGCTCATCTAGGCTCGCCCCCATGCCCGACTACGGACACGACCTCCAGTTCGGGATCTTCCCCAGCCCCGCGGCCGCGGACGCCGAGCGGACCCTCGAGCTGGCCCAGCTCGCCGAGGTCAGCGGCCTCGATCTCGTCTCGGTGCAGGACCACCCCTACCAGGCGAAGCACCTCGACACCTGGACGCTGCTCTCGGTGATCGCCGCCCGCACGACCGCGATCCGGGTCGCCCCGAACGTGGCCAACCTGCCGCTGCGCCCGCCGGTCGTGCTCGCCCGTACGGCCGCGACACTCGACCTGCTCAGCGGCGGACGCGTCGAGCTCGGCCTCGGTGCCGGGGCGTTCTGGGACGCCATCGCCGCAGCCGGCGGTCCGCGTCGTACGCCGGGTGAGGCGGTCGACGCACTCGTCGAGGCGATCGGCATCATCCGGGCGGTGTGGGGCGAGGGCACCGTCCGTTCGGTCGGCGAGCACTACCAGGTCAACGGCCTGCACGCCGGCCCGGCGCCGGCGCACGACATCCCGATCTGGATCGGCTCCTACAAGCCGCGGATGCTCCGGGTCACGGCCGATCTCGCCGACGCGTGGATCCCCTCGATGGGGTACGCCGACCCGCCCGCCCTGGCCGGGCTCAACGCCCGCATCGACGACGCCGCGGAGGCCAACGGACGCGGCCCGCAGGCGATCCGGCGGATGTACAACGTCTTCGGCGCGTTCGGCCGCGGCGACGGCTTCTTGCAGGGGACGGTCCTCGACTGGGCCGAGCAGCTCGCCGGGCTGGCCATCGACGAGGGGATCAGCACCTTCATCCTCGGGACCGACCGCCCCGACGACGTACGCCGCTTCGCCCTCGAGGTCGTCCCCGCCGTCCGCGACCAGGTCGCGGCCGAGCGGGAGCTGCGGGCGGGCGGAGCCACCGAAGAGCAAACGCAACCACCGCTGGTCGAGCAGCGAGCGAAGCGAGCGGATAGTCGAGACCACCCCGCGAGCACGAACCTCCACGTCACCCCCACACCAGCACCGACCCCGGTCGGCACCCAGCTCCCGTGGGACGAGTCGACCCGACCGACCTACCCAGCACCCGCCGACGCGTCGTACACCGCGGCGCAGCAGGCCTACCCCCAGCACCTCGTCGACATCCACGACGCCCTGCGCAGCGAGCTCGCGCAGCTGCGTGACGTGATCGAGCAGGTACGCCGCGGGCTGATGCAGGTGGGCCAGGCACGGTCGGTGATCAACACGATGACGATGCGGCAGAACAACTGGACGCTGGGTGCGTACTGCGAGTCGTACTGCCGGATCGTCACCGGTCACCACAGCCTCGAGGACCACAGCATGTTCCGCTACCTGCGGCAGTCCGACCCTGCCGCGAGCCCGGTGGTCGACCGGCTGGCCGAGGAGCACGTCGTGATCCACGACGTGCTCGAGCAGGTGGACCGGGCGCTGGTCGCGCTGGTCGCGGCCGAACCGGGCGGCACGACCGAGGCGCTCGAGGAGTTCTCGGGCACCGTCGACCTGCTCACCGACGCGCTGCTCTCACACCTGTCCTACGAGGAGCGCGAGCTGCTGCACCCGCTGGCGCAGCACGGGATGGGCTAGCGCTCAGTCGTCGGTGACGTTGAGCGTGACCTCGATGTTGCCCCGGGTGGCGTTCGAGTAGGGGCAGACCTGGTGCGCCTTCTCGACGAGCTCCTGCGCCTGGTCGTGCGGCAGGTCCGGGATGACGACCTCGAGGGTGACCTCGAGCTGGAAGCCGCCGGCGTCGTTCGGGCCGATGCCGACGAGGGCGCCCACGGACGAGTCGCCGAGCTTGACCTTCTCGCTGCGCGCGACCGACTGGAGCGCGGAGTGGAAGCAGGCTGCATAGCCCGCGGCGAAGAGCTGCTCGGGGTTGGTGCCCTCACCGCTGCCGCCCATCTCCTTGGGGATGGCCAGGTCGTGCTCGACCCTGCCGTCGCTGGAGCGGACATGACCGTCGCGGCCGGCGCCGGTCGCGAGCGTCTCGGCGGTGTACAGGGTTTCCATGGGGTCTCCTCGTTCGTCGGGTGCGGCACCTTCTGGGTCGGCGCGCGCGGCTGTCTTTGGTTGCTGGCAGCAACCAACCAAACGGTGTGCGGGGTGCGGGTATTCCTGTTCGACGATCATGGCGGGGTTGCCGGCGTACGACAAAGCGGGCGGGGTTGTCGGCCTGTCCCTGACGTTGTCGGGTGTTGCAACGGGCCAAAACGTCAGGGATCCCCGGGTAGCCGGGGAAACCGGCAGCCCACCACCCACCCCCATACGGCAGGCTGGGCCCCGTGTTCCACATCGGCGTCGACCTTGCCTGGGGAATCAAGCGACCCACCGGGCTCGCCGTGGTCGACGACGACGGCCGGTTGGTACACGTCTCCGCTGTGCTCACCGACGAGGAGATCATGGCCGCGCTGACGCCGTACGCCGAGGGTGAGTGCCTCGTGGCCATCGACGCCCCGCTCATCGTGACCAACCCGACCGGCAACCGCCCGGCCGAGGCGGCGCTGAACAAGGACTTCGCGCGGTTCGACGCCGGCGCGCACCCGGCCAACACCGGCAAGCCCGAGTTCCGCGACCTCCCCCGGGGCGCCGTGCTGTGCCAGGCGCTCGGCCTGGACATGAACCCCCGCTCGGGACGCAGGCGTCGCGCGATCGAGGTCTACCCGCACCCGGCGACGGTCGCGCTGTTCCGGCTGGGGCGCACGCTGAAGTACAAGAACAAGCCCGGCCGCGACCTGGAGAGCCTCCGCGTCGACCTGCTCGTCCTGATGGGACTGCTCGAAGGCCTCGCCGACGCCCAGCCACCGCTCGACCTGACCGCCCCCGAGGCGGGTTGGCCCGAGCTGCGCCAGAGGGTCGAGACCGCCACCCGCAAGAGCGAGCTCCGCGTCGTCGAGGACCAGGTGGACGCGGTCGTCTGCGCCTACGTGGCGCTGTTCGCGGCGAGGAGACCGGCGGACATCACGACGTACGGCGACTTCGAGACCGGCTACATCGTCACGCCCACCCTCCCGGCCGACCTCGAGCCGAGCCCGCGGCCGCCCAAGGCGCACGGTCGCGATCGCAGGACCCGGTCCGGGAGTTCACCAAGCGGCACCCGGCGCTGGTCAGTGCCGGCGAGCAGTTCCTCGCGCTGGTGACCTCGATCCTCGACGACGCGGGCATCAACTACCTCAGCGTCACCGGCCGCACCAAGACGGTCGCGTCGTTCGCCGAGAAGGCGCGCCGCACCCGGGACGGCCGGCCCCTCTACACCGACCCGCTGCGCGAGATCACCGACACGATCGGCATCCGGGTGATCACCTACGTGCACAGCGACGTCTCCGCGGTGGCGGAGCTGCTCGGGGACCAGGTCGTGGTCAAGGACGACCGGGACATGGGCCGGGAGACCGCCCAGGAGGGTCGCTTCGGCTACGCCAGCCGACACCTCCTGATCGGGCTCGACGCGGCGCGCGAGGGACACCCGTCCTACGAGCTGATGCGCGGGCACACCGCCCAGATCCAGATCCGGACCGTGCTCCAGCACGCCTGGGCCGAGTTCGAGCACGACATCCGCTACAAGGGCACGATGCCCGACGAGCACGCCCGCGACTTCGACCGTCGCTTCACCCTCGCGGCCGGGCTGCTCGAGCTCGCCGACCGCGAGTTCTCCACGATCCGCGACACCCTGCGCGCCTCCGCCTCGAGCTCACCGGAGACCGTGGCCGACGACGACCCGCGCATCGACCCGCGCGAGCTCGCGGCGTTCCTCGCGGGGCAGTACGCCGAGTCGGGCTGGTCCCGCACCGACCACTACGCCTGGATCTCCGGCCTCCTGCTCGAGCTCGGCATCACCTCGCTCGACGAGCTCGGCGAGGGGCTGCGCAGCGGTGACGAGGAGCTGATCGCGGCCCGGATGGACTACCGCTACCCGCCCGGCGCCGTACGACGCCTCGACGACGCCCTGCTCGCGGCGCACGGATCGGCGTACGTCGAGCTGCGGGGAAACGCGCACCGTCGCGCCAGCCTCGAAGCCCGGCTCGAGCGGCTCTCCGGACAGACCCTGACCTAGCTCTCAGTCCGAGATGTCCACGTGGACGTGGTCGCGGTGCTCGAGGATCGCGGCGACCTTGGCCGACCTGCCCGACGTGTCGGGTGCGTAGGTGCGCCAGCCCTGGGCAGCACGGCGAGCGGTCCAGATCCGGCCGTCGAAGATCACCGTGTCGATCTCGAGGCGGTCTGCCTGCGCGACGAGGTACTGCGCCGTCGCCCAACCCAGCCTCTGGTGCCGGGCGTTCACCGGTCGGTAGAACAGGTCGACCGCACGTCCCTCGTAGTGCGCGGAGCCCACCATGTGCCCGCTCCGCACGCCGCCCGGCGCGAACCCGCCTTCCTTCTGCGGTCCGAACGCGACCTCGACGTCGTTGCGGACCACGGCCGCGCGGTGCGTCAGCCCGGCCCGGTTGAGCCGGTTCGACTCGGTGTCGTCAGCGCCGCCGTGCAGGCAGGTGAGCGCGTGCGGCGCCCGCCCGGTCAGGGCAGCCGTCACCAGGCGCACGTCCTCGTCGGGGGCGTCGAGGACCTTGGCGACTCCGCGCTCCGCCGTCCGCTCCGCCACCTTGAGCCGGACCGCCCGCGGCGGCGACCGTCGCGGCGTTCTGGGCTTCCTGCGTGCTCAGGTCGACCGACCGGTCACCCTGCTCCACCGTGCAGTCGGCGACCCCCGGCAGCCACGACCCCTTCCCGATGACCACCAGCAGCGAGAAGACCAGGACGACCACAGCCACCAGGGCCGCGACCACCCCCGCCACACGGCCCACCACCCGGGTCTCCATCCGCCCAGTCTCCGGGGCGCGCCCAATGGCCGGTTTCCAACCACCCCACCGCTAGCGTTGGAGTACGTCTACGGGAGGACATCTCATGATCGGATTCATCGTCGCCGGGCTCGTCATCGGTGCGCTCGCGCGCCTGATCAAGCCGGGCAAGCAGAACCTCGGCATCCTGGCCACCCTCGGCCTCGGCCTGGTGGGCTCGGTCATCGGCGGCCTGATCGCCAGCTTCTTCGGCACCGGCAGCATCTGGGAGCTGAACATCCTCGGCTTCATCCTGGCCGTGGTCGCCTCCGTGCTGCTGATCGGCGTGGCCGAGAGCATCACCGGCGGCAAGCGACCGCAAGCAGATCCGCGCCTGACCTCGGGTCGCGCCGACGGCGACCGTGTAGAAAGACCGCATGGCTGACCCGATCCGCGTGTACCTGCTCGACGACCACGACGTGGTGCGCGAGGGCCTGCGGTTCCTGCTCGAGCGCACCGACGGACATCGAGGTCGTCGGCGAGTCGGCCACCGCGACCGAGGCGACCGCGCGCATCCCGGCGCTGCGGCCCCACGTGGCGGTCCTCGACGCGCGGCTGCCCGACGGGTCCGGCATCGAGGTCTGCCGGGCGATCCGGGCCGTGGACCCCTCGATCAAGGCGCTCATCCTGACGTCGTACGACGACGACGAGGCGCTCTTCGCCGCGATCATGGCCGGTGCCTCGGGCTACGTGCTCAAGGAGATCCGCAGCAGCGACCTGGTCAGCGCGATCCGGACCGTGGCCGCCGGGCAGTCCCTGATCGACCCGGCGCTGACGGCGCGGGTGCTCGACCGCGTGCGCAACGGCCCGGCCACCGCGCCCGAGCTGGCCGACCTCACCGAGCAGGAGCTCAAGCTGCTCGGGCTGATCGCCGAGGGGCTGACCAACCGGCAGATCGGCGAGCAGATGTTCCTCGCCGAGAAGACCGTGAAGAACTACGTCTCCAACATCTTGTCGAAGCTGGGCCTCGAGCGGCGCACCCAGGCCGCCGTGCTCGCCTCCAAGCTGCTCGCGCCGCCCCCGCACCACTGACCGGCACCACTGGTCCGCACCGCCGAGCCGGACAGCGCAGTGAGCCGGTGCCCGGCTCGGGACCTTTGAGGACCTTCGACCTTCGCGGTCGGGGACATCTCCCCTGACCCTCGCCTCGCCGGACGGCAAGGCTGAAGTCAGAAGAAGAAGTCCCTACGTCGAAAGGTCGCTGTCATGTCTGTCACCCAGCACACGAGCTCAACTCCGGTTGGGGGCCAGGGCGACCTGTCCACCCACTCCGCCTCCGCCGACGGTTCCAGGAACCACGTCAACGCCGTCACCGGCCGCGTCCTCGCGTTGGTCCGGATCGCCTTCGGGTTCACGTTCCTGTGGGCGTTCCTCGACAAGCTGCTCGCGCTCGGCTTCTCGACCGGCCGCGCCGAGGACGGCACCGTCGACCGCTTCGGGGACGCCGCCTGGATCCACAGCGGCAACCCGACCGAGGGCTTCTTGAAGTTCGGCGCCAAGGGTCCGTTCGAGGGGTTCTACCACTCGATCGCCGGGCAGACCTGGGTCAACGTGCTGTTCATGCTCGCCCTGCTCACCATCGGGATCGCGCTCACCTTCGGGATCGCGATGCGCTTCGCCGGTCTCGCCGGTGGCGTGCTCTACCTGATGATGTGGACCGTGGCGATGCCGCCGGAGAACAACCCGGTGATCGACGAGCACATCCTCGGCGGCCTCACCGTCGTCGCGCTGGCACTGCTCGCGGCCGGCGACACCTGGGGCCTCGGTCGCACCTGGGCCAAGATCCCGGTGGTCGCGAAGAACCCCGTCCTGCGCTGAGCCGCGTAGCGGGCTCGAGGGCCGGTCACCCCTGGTGGGTGCCCGGCCCTCCGGTGCGTCCGGACGAGGACGTGGTGGCCAGCGGCACCTGCCAGACCAGCGTGGTTCCGCGCGGAGTCGTTGCGGGTGACCTCGACGGTGCCGCCGAGCTCGGCGGCCCGGCGGCGGACGTTGCGCAGGCCGCTCTCCGTGCGCTCCTCCGCCAGCCCGATGCCGTCGTCGACGACGGTCAGCCGCAGGTCCTGGTCGCTGACGTGGACCTCGACCTGGGCGTGGTCGGCCAGCGCATGCCGGGCGACGTTGGACACCGCTTCCCGGAGCACCGGAAGCAGCTGCTCGCGCACCTGCGAGGGAACGGCGCTGTCGACGGGACCGCTGGTGAGCACCGTGGGGGCGAAACCCAGCACAGGGACGTACTCGCGCACCAGGCTGCGGATCTCGGCCCGCAGCGAGTCGCTCTGGCGGTGCTGGAGCTCGAAGATCGTGCCGCGGATCGACTTGATCGTCAGGTCGAGGTCGTCGACCGCGCGCTCCAGCCGGGCCTCGATCGCCGGGTCGCTGGCCAGCGAGGCAACGCCCTGCAGCTGGAGGCCGGTGGCGAACAGCCGCTGGATCACCACGTCGTGCAGGTCGCGCGCGATCCGCTCTCGGTCGGAGATCACGGCGAGCTCGCCCCGCTCCACGATCGCCTGAGCGCGGTCGAGTGCCAGACCGGCCTGGTCGGCGAACGACGCGAGCAGCTCGCGCTCCTCGACCTCCGGGGCGGGAACCGGGTCGAAGAGCGCCACCAGCGCGCCTGCACGGGCCAGGTGGGCGCGCAGCGGGATCACCAGCGCACCCAGGTCGCCCGGCGGCCAGCTCGACGACGTCGGGCCCAGTGGTGTCGTACGCGCGCGCGAGCCCGGTGAGCGCGGCATGGACCAGCCCCTCGTCCGCGGGGTCGCACGCGACCGACAAGACGAACGCGTCGCTCGTCGAGTTCGTCCTCGCCGAGCAGGGCGGTTGCACGAACACCCGAGACCGACCGCGCCATCCGGGTGATCGCATCGCGAGCCTGCTCGAGCTCGATCGGTGGCTGCAGGGTCTCGGTCAGCTCGGCCGACGCCTCGAGCCAGCGGCGGCGCAGCTCGCTGAGGCCGTAGGCGCGGGCGTTCTCGATCACGAAGCCGGCCGCGCGTGCGAGCGCCTCGACGAGCTGCTCGTCCTGCTCGGTGAACTGCTCGCCGCCGGCCTTCTCGGTCAGGTAGAGGTTGCCGAAGACGGTGCCGCGGATCCGCACGGGTACGCCGAGGAAGGTGTCCATCGGCGGATGGTGCGGCGGAAACCCGACCGAGGCGGGATGCGCCGCGAGCTCGGGCATCCGGATCGCCTGGGGCTCGTGGATCAGCAGGCCCAGGATGCCCCGACCGCGGGGGAGGTCACCGATCAGCCGGCGTTCCTCCTCGGTCAGCCCCGTGGTCACGAACTCGACGAGCGACCCGTCGGGGCCGATCACCCCGAGGGCGGCGTACTTCGCACCCGTGAGCTGGGTGGCCGCCTCGACGAGCCGAGTCGAGCACGCTGCGCAGGTCGAGGTCGGAGGAGATCGCGGTGACGGCCTCGAGCAACGCCTTCGCAGCGCCACCGAGCGCGCGGCTTTCCGGGTTCGGCATGCCGACAGTGTGCGCCACCGATCGTGCGGCCGCTCAGACCGTGTTGCTCACCGGCAGGTCGTGCTGCGGGATCCCAGTGCTCGCCGAGCTTGCGTCCGCTCAGCTCGGTCCAGCGCAGGCGCAGGTAGAGCGAGCGGGCACCTCCCGCCCAGGGCTGCGGCTCTGCGACATCACGGATCCGCTCGAGCTCGAGACGATCGGTGACCGCCTCGATGCGACCGCGGGCCTGCACGCTCCACCCGCGCTCACGTACCCGGTCGAAGCCGTCGATCTCGAAGGCGAAGGTCGTGTCGCGGCCGTAGGTCCCGAGCAGGCTGTACGGCGAGGTCCGTACGACGATCGCGTCGTCCACCACGGAGTAGTTCACCGGGATGATGTGCGGCCCGGTCGGCGTCGAGAGCGCGACCCGGCCCGCCACCCCGGAGCGCAGCAGTGACTCGCACTCACCAGCGCTCAGCTCTCGTGTCTCGGCCATGCGCACACCTCCGGAGATTGTTCCTGTCATCCGAGTCTCCCTCGCTCCAGGCGCACAGATCAGGGCCTTTGGTCCCGAGACGGAGGACCGTTGCGCCCTGACCTCGTACTCGCGCGCAGGCGCACGCTGGAAGCGAGGCAGCAGGCGAGCCGCCTCACCGAGAACCGGAGGCGTCATGAGCAGCAGGGCAGGAACCATCGTCGTCGGAGTGGACGGCTCGCGGTCGTCGGACCAGGCGCTCGCGTGGGCGGTCGACCAGGCCGTGGCCGAGCGCCGCGCACTCACCCTCGTGCACGCGATCAGCGCCGTCACGCCCGCCTTCACGGACGCGGCCATCGTCTACCCCGAAGGCGCCAGGCAGGCCATCAGCGATGCCGGCCACGAGGTGCTCGCAGCTGCTCGCGCCGAGGTCGAGCGACGGGCTCCTGATGTCGAGGTCCACGAGGTCTTCCGGCTGGAGGACCCCCGTGAGGTGCTCCTCGGACTGTCCCGCGACGCATCCCTGGTGGTGGTCGGATCGCGGGGCCGCGGCAAGGTGCGCAGCCTGCTCCTCGGCTCGGTCGGCGTGGCCGTGGTGCGGCACGCCGAGTGCCCAGTCGTCGTACACCGTCCCGGCAACCGTGGACTCGTCCGCAACGGGATCGTCGTCGGCGCCGACGGCACCGAGGACTCCCGGGTCGTCCTCGAGTTCGCCTACCACCAGGCCGCCGTGCGCAGCCTTCCCCTGACCGTGCTGCAGTGCTTCGGTGGTGTCGGTGCGGAAAGCGTCGGTGGGTACGTCGTTCCCGCGGCCGCCGTCGACCTCGAGTCCGAACGGCTGCTGCTCGCCGAGTCGATCGCGGGGATGGCCGAGAAGTACCCCGAGGTCAGCGTGCACTGCACGATCGCGCGCGGCCTGCCCCAGGAGGCCCTCGTGCGCATCGGCGAGCGGATGGACCTGATCGTCGTCGGCGCCCACCAGGCCGGGAGGCTCACCCAGCTGCTCTTCGGCGCGGTGTCGACCGCGGTGGTCGAGCACGCGACCACGCCGGTGGCCGTCGTACCCCTGTCGACCGGGGAATGACCACCCGTCAGAGCGAGTCCCTCGCGCAGACACAGAACTCGTTCCCCTCAGGATCGCGCAGCACCACGTAGGTGTCCTCGGGGTCCCGCTCCTCGCGCACCCGGACGGCGCCGAGACCGACCAGCCGATCGACCTCACCGTCCATGTCGTCGCTGTAGAGATCGAGGTGCATCTGGTCCCTCGCGCTGACCGGGGTCGTCGCCACCTGCAGGGAGAGGTTGACCCGCTCCCCGCGCAGCAACCGGAAGCTGTCGCCGGGATCACGGTGGGCCGGGACCAGTCCGAGGGCCTCGCTCCAGAAGTCGGTCATCGTCTCGAGGTCGGCACAGTTCACGACCGTGCTGCCGATGCGGATCGCCACACCAGAAGGCTGCCACAGCACCGGTGAAACGACTTCCGCACAGCACGTATCAGGCGGCAGGACCAGGACTCCTCCTCCGAGTAGACGGCGAAAGCCGTCGGATCGGAGGTCCCGGGCATGATCCTGTTGGCACCGCGACGGCCGCAGCAGGCGGCCCTCGCCCAGCAGCGCACCATGTGCCACGATCGCGAAATGACGTTCACCGAGTCCACGTTCACGTCCCCGTCCGACTCGACCGAGCTCGCCACCTACGCGTGGTCCACGTCGGTCCCGCAGCCGCGTGGCGTGGTGCAGATCGCGCACGGCCTCGCGGAGCACGGCGCCCGCTACGACCGCCTGGCGCAGGCCCTCACGGTGGCCGGCTTCCAGGTCAGCGCCAACGACCACCGCGGGCACGGCCGGTCGGTGTCCTCCGAGGCGGGCCTGGGCGACTTCGGCGAGGTGGGGTTCGGCGGGTTGATCGACGACACCGCGGCGTACGGCGCCAGCCTCGTCGAGGCCGACCCGGACCTGCCGCTGTTCCTGGTCGCGCACTCGATGGGCTCGTTCGCCGCCCAGTCCGTGGTCCTCGACCACTCCCAGCAGTACGCCGGCGTGGTGCTCTCCGGCTCCACAGCCCTCGACATCCTGGCCGGCAGTCTCGCCGAGGCGGAGGGACCGGTCGGGCTCGAGGCGTTCAACGCCGGGTTCGAGCACCGCACGGGCTACGAGTGGCTCTCCCGCGACGAGGCGGAGGTCGATGCCTACGTGGCGGACCCGTTGTGCGGGTTCGACGTACCGGACGACGCGATCCCACAGATGTTCGCCCAGGCCGCCCGGCTCGCCGACCCGGAGGCACTGGCCGGCATCCGCACGGACCTGCCGATCCTGATCGTCTCCGGGCAGGCCGACCCGCTCTCGGGCGACGGACAGCTCGTCCAGCTGCTGGGCCAGCGCTACCGGGACGCGGGGGTCGCCGACGTCACCACCGTCGTACATCCCGAGGCGCGGCACGAGATCTTCAACGAGACCAACCGTGACGAGATCACCGCCCAGGTCGTCGACTGGCTCACGGCGCGCAGCTGAGGCGCATGACACGCTTCGTCTCGTGCACACGTTGATCTACTGGTTCGGCTTCGGCGGCGCCTGGCTGCTGTTCACCGGCCCGATCCACCAGGCGAGCGTGGAGCTGCGCGCCGAGCGCGAGGCCAGCGCCCGCTTCCAGCAGGTGCTGCACGCTGCCCCGAAGCCGGAGCCGGTCTCGAACTGGTGGTGGCTGCTGCCGCCGCTCCGCCTCCTGGTCGGCGCCGGGCGTCGTGACGATGCCCGCAAGGCGTTCCTGGCCTCGCTGCCGGCGGAGGACCTCGAGCTGATCACGCGCTACATCAACATCGCGCGCGGCTGGGCGCTCGTCGGCCTCGGCGCCCTGCTGATCGCGCTGAAGGAGACCTACGAGCTGGTCGAGCACTACGAGTGGCCGCTGCTCGTCTACTGGGTGCTGGTCGTCGTGATGGCCGTGGGAGCGCTGGCCGTCGTCGGGCTCAGCGCCGGCCGCGAGAAGGACTCCCGCTCACCCGGCTGACGTCATCCGAAGTGGTTTCCATAGGTGCGAGGTCGTATGACGTCCCTCAGGCGGAGACGACCCAGGCCTTGCGGACCTTGTCGACCACGTCGGCGGCCTGCCGCAGCCCGGTCCGTGCGGCGTCGGCGCGCTTGGCCGGGTCGAGCACGTTCTTGCCGATGTCGACCAGCGCCTTCTCGTCGGGAGTGACCACGGCCGTGTGCGTCGCGCCGGTGGCCGCCAGCTGGGCCCGGATCGAGGTCGCCTTGCTGAACGCCTGCGGCAGCGGCGCGATCACCACGACCACGTCGTACCCCTCGGCCAGGTCGACGTTGGCCGTCGATCGCATCCCGCCGTCGACGTAGTGCTTGCCGTCGATGGTCACGGCCGGCCACACGAGGGGTACGGCGCAGCTCGCCGCGACCGCGTGCACGAGGTCGACCCCGCTGTCCCGGTCGAAGGCGACGAACTCGCCGGTCTCCGCCTCGACCGCGGTCACCTTCAGGTCGCGCTCCGACCAGTCGACGACGCCGATCCGCGAGCGGATCACCTCGATCCGCTTCTCGCCGCCCGGCGGGTGCGCCCGCATCGAGGCCTTGCCGATCCGGGCGAGCTTGCGCTGCTGCGCTGCCGGGAAACAGCATCGGCGGCACCAGCCGGAGCATCGTGAACCGCGACAGCTTGGCGCCGATCTCCTGGTCGGCCGGCTCGAGCTGGGTGGCGTAGAGGTCGTCGAGCGTCTGGCCGGTGGTGATCTGGGCGCCGACGACCGAGCCGGCCGACGTACCGATCACCAGGTCCGCGCCGCTGAGGTCGACCCCCGCGTCGGCCAGGCCCTTGAGGATCCCGAGCTCCCAGGCGATGCCGGTGATGCCGCCGCCACCGAGGACGAGTGCTGTGCGCGTCATGGGCGAAACCTACGGGTCCGTGGGTGAGGCCGCATCGACACACCCCCGTGACATCGCGTCAGTACGCTCGTCACGTGGTCCGCGATGAGTGACGACGGAGGCCTCCGCGCGGCTGTGGCGGAGTCACACCCTGTGGCGACCGCGGACGCTCGGCACCGCTGCGGTCGTTCCTGCAGACCGAGTCCGGCAGCGCCGGCGTGCTGGTGGCCGCCGTGGTCGCCGCGCTGGTGTGGGCGAACGTCGACGTCTCGTCCTACGAGTCGTTCTGGCACACCGAGCTCTCGCTCCGGCTGGGCGACCTGAGCGTCGGCTACGACCTGCGGGAGTGGGTCAACAGCGGGCTGATGACGTTCTTCTTCCTGGTCGTCGGGCTGGAGAGCCGGCGCGAGTTCGACCTCGGCGACCTGCGCGAGCGCCGCCGGTTCCTGCTGCCGCTCGCCGTCGGCCTGGTCGGCCATGGTCGTCCCGGTGCTGATCTACCTGGCGTTCAACGCCGGGCGCGCCAGCGCGCACGGGTGGGGCATCGCGATGTCCACCGACACGGCGCTGGCGCTCGGGGTGCTGGCGCTGCTGGGCAGGCGGGTGCCCGACCGGGTGCGGATCTTCCTGGTCACGGTGTTCGTCGTCGACGACCTGGCCGCGCTGGTGGTGATCGCGCTCGTCTACAGCGACGACATCGTGCTGCTGCCGCTGCTGGTGGCGATCGCCCTGTTCGCGGCGCTGCTGGTCGCCGTCCGGCTGCGGATGCAGCAGCGCTCGCTGTTCGTCGTCCTCGGCGTCGCCATCTGGGCGGCGCTGATGTCCAGCGGCGTGGACCCGCTCGTCGCCGGCCTGGCGATCGGGCTCGCCGCCCCGGCGTACACCCCCAGCCGCGGTGAGCTCGAGGACGCGACCGGACTGGTCCGCGAGTTCCGCGAGCAGCCGACACCCGAGCTCGCGCGGTCGGCCACGGCCAGCCTGACCTCGACGCTGTCGCCGAACGCGCGGCTGCAGACCTTCTACCACCCGTGGACGAGCTATGTGATCGTCCCGCTGTTCGCGCTGTCCAACGCCGGCATCGAGCTGGACGCCGGCTTCCTCGGCCACGCCTACACGACGCCGGTCACCCTCGGCGTGCTCGTCGGGTACGTCGTCGGCAAGCCGGTCGCCGTCGTGCTCACCTCGTGGGCGGTGACCGTGCTCAGCCGCGGCCGGGTGCGCCCTCCCGTGGGCTGGGCGGCGGTGCTCGGCAGCGGCACCATCTCCGGCATCGGCTTCACCGTGGCGCTGCTGATCGCGACCCGCGCCTTCGACGGCGACCAGCTCGACCGAGGCCAAGCTCGGCGCGCTGTCCGCCGTGGTGGTCGCCTCGGTGCTGACCTGGCGGTGGTCTACGGCTCGTCGGCCTGCTGCCCCCCGACCGACGGGCGCGGGCGCTGCTCGGCGACACCAGCCTGATCCAGGACCTCGTCCCGGAGGTCGACCTCGAGCGCGACCACGTCCGCGGACCGCTCGACGCGCCGATCACGGTGATCGAGTTCGGCGACTTCGAGTGCCCGTACTGCGGGCTGGCCGAGCCCGTCGTACGCGACCTGCTCAGCGACGGCGACGTCCGCTACGTCTGGCGGCACCTGCCGCTGACCGACGTACACCCCCAGGCGCAGCTCGCCGCCGAGGCGGCCGAGGCCGCCGGCGCGCAGGGCGCGTTCTGGGAGATGCACGACCTGCTGCTCGACCACCAGGACGACCTGCGGCCCGCCGACCTGATGAGGTACGCCGGCGAGCTGGGCCTGGACGTCGACCGGTTCCACGACGAGCTGAAGCACGACGAGCACCCGACCCGGGTCGCCCAGGACGTCGAGTCGGCCGACCTCAGCGGCGTCTCCGGCACGCCGACGTTCTTCATCAACGGCCAGCGCCACTACGGCGCCTTCGACCTCCCCTCCCTGAAGACTGCCGTCAAGGTCGCCCGGGCGCAGAGCCGGCTTCGGTAGGGGGCTGAGGGGGCTGCAGGTTTCCCCGGCCGGCCGGTGAAACCTGCACTTGTCGGCCGTTGCAACACCCGACAACGTCAGGGACCGGCCGACAACCCCACCCCTTTTGTCGTACGACGGCACGCGGGTCGCCCGACCGAGTCAGACCGGGAAGATCCGGGCGCTGACGAGGACGCCGTCTTCGAGGATGAGCTCGCCCAGCGTGCCCTGGGGCTGTCGGCGCTTGTCGGTGGGCGATCCGGGGTTGAAGGCGACCTGGCCCTCCGTGACCTCGTTCCACGGGATGTGGGAGTGGCCGAAGACGACGAGGTCCGCGTCCGGGAACCGTCGGCGGAGCCGGCGGCCTCGCCCGGTCGACGGGCCGCTG
This sequence comes from uncultured Actinomycetota bacterium, assembly GCA_963782305.1. Classification (GTDB taxonomy): domain Bacteria; phylum Actinomycetota; class Actinomycetes; order Propionibacteriales; family Nocardioidaceae; genus Marmoricola. The sequence continues at coordinate 116,668 of CAWAJJ010000008.1, forward strand.
TCGTGGAGCATCGCCAGCCGCACTCCCGTCCAGCTCGACCTCGAGGACCTCCGGTGCACCCCACGCGGCGATGTCACTGGCCCGTCGTTGTTGCCGCGCACCGCCAGGACCGGGGCGTACGCCGACAGCTCCTCCAGCGTCTCGACCAGGCAGACGTCCCCGGCGTGCAGGATCAGGTCGACCCCGTCCAGGGCAGCCGCGACCGCCGGCGGGCACCTCTTCCAGAAGCGTGGTGAGTGGGTGTCCGAGATGACGGCGATGCGCATTACCCCATCCTGTCGGGCCGGGCGCGGATCGGCGTACTGCCCTGTCCTCAGGTATTTGCGACACCGCCAGGCCCTCCTCCTCTCACAAGACCTCATCCAGTCCGGGGTGGGGCACGCACAGCTTCTGAGGAGTGGTCATGACGACCGACACGCAGACACACCAGATCGACGGAATGAACCGGGTGATCGAGGTCGCCCAGCCCTACGACGAGGAGCTCGGCCCGCTGGGGCTGCTCCCCGGCCGGTGGGTGAGCCAGGGACGGGGCTGGAACATGATCGCCCTGCCCTTCGCCCAGGAGGGCTTCCTGGACTACCGGCTGCTGCTGAACCAGTTCAACGAGGAGCTCAACTTCAGCCTGGTCGACAAGCGGGTGCCCAACCGTGGCCTGTCCGACGACCACGAGACCCAGATCGACCAGCGCGTGCTGACCCTGGACTACGAGCAGGTCGTGCACCAGGTGGCGGTCGTCGACGAGCCGGCGAGCGCCGAGACGGGCGTCGCCAACGACGCGATCCACCACGAGCCGGGGCTGTTCCTCAACATGGGCGAGCCGATCCCGGAGGGCTTCGACATCGCCCGGCTGGGCACGATCCCCCACGGTGACGCGGTCCTCGCACTCGGCAAGAGCTCCGTGGTCGAAGGGCTGGCCCCGATCCCTGCCGTCGACGGTCTGCCGATCGGCGTCGACCACGACCTCGAGAACAACCGCTACCTCGCGCCGTACAAGCACTTCCACGACAACCCGTTCAAGGGCACCGTCGGCGGCGGCTTCCCGGGCTTCGACCCGACCGCGCCCCAGCTGCTGCTGGACCTGGCCAACACCGGTGCCGACATCGTGGCCACCACGGTGCTGGACTTCGACACCAGCCACCCGACCGGCGGCATCAAGAACATCCCGTTCGTCGTCAAGCAGGCCGACGCGGCCTCGATGAAGTCGACCTTCTGGATCCAGCAGCACGCACCGGTGGACGGCATCACCGTGCACACGATGCAGTACCTCCAGATCGTGATGCTCGACTTCTTCCCCCGCCGCGACGGCCTGCCGGGCCGGATCAGCTGGCCGCACGTCAGCATCAACACGCTGACGAAGGTCTCCGACGACGTCGCCACCAACGAGGAGCTCGCGACGTCCTGATGCGAATCGCTCAGTCGGCCTCCGGGACCGACAACGTGCGTTCGAGCAGGTCGCGGAGCGTACGGCGCTCTGCCTCGGTCAGCCCCGAGAGCAGGGCGCCGACGGCCCCGCTTGCCTCGGGCGTCAGGCGAGCGCCGAGCGCGTGACCCGCCTCGGTCAGCCTGACCCGAGTGGAGCGCTTGTCCTCCGGATCGGAGACACGCTCCACCAGCCCGCGCTTCACGGCTCGGTCGATGAGGCCACTGATCGTCGACCGGTCGAGCCCGAGGTAGTCGGCCAGGGCGGCCATCTTCGGCTCGCGGTCGCGCAGGATCGCCAGCACCCGCAACTGGGTCAGGGACAGGTCGTTGGCGGACCCGATCCGGGTCAGCAGGGCCATCACGTTGAAGGACACCTGGACGAGCGCGTCCGTCAGGGGGTCTTCGGAGTCGGTCACGGGTTCAGGCTACTTGAACTGGATGGTGTTACCACCTATTTTAGTTGGTAACACGAACTAGTCAGGAGCATTCCATGCACGCAGCCGTTGTCACCGCCTTCGACCAGCCGCCTCGGTTTGCGGAGTTCCCGACGCCCGTCCCGACTGGTCCCGACCAGACCCTGGTCGAGGTACTCGCCGTCGGCCTCCATCCCCGGGTCCGGTCCCAGGCCAGCGGCAGCCACTACACCAGCACCGAGGAGCTTCCCCTCGTGCCCGGCATCGACGGCGTCGGCCGCGGCGAGGACGGGAAGCTCCGCTACTTCATCCTCCCGGACACCCCGATGGGGGCGATGGCCGAGCGAACGGTGATCGACGTACGCCGCAGTCTCGTGCTGCCCGACGACTCCGACCCGCTCCAGATCGCGGCGGCCATGAACCCGGCGATGTCCTCCTGGATCGCGCTGCGGCGACGGATCGACTTCATCGCCGGCCAGAGCGTGCTCGTGCTCGGCGCCACGGGCAACGCCGGCCAGCTGGCGGTCCAGGTGGCCAAGCACTTCGGCGCCGGGCACGTGACCGCGGTCGGCCGCGACCCCGAGCGCCTCGCCGCGCTGGAGTCTCTCGGCGCGGACGACATCGTCTCCCTCACCGGTGACCCTGCCACCGTCGCGAAGAGCCTGGCAGAGGCCGGTCGCGAGGTCGACGTCGTCATCGACTACCTCTGGGGCCAGCCGACAGCCGACGCACTCCGCGCGATCGTCCCCCACCGCGCTGACGACTCCCAGCGCCTCAGCTGGATCCAGATCGGCTCGGTCGCCGGCCTCGAGTCACCCATCCCTTCAGCCGCGCTCCGGGCGACGAAGCTGGAGATCGTCGGCAGCGGCCAGGGCTCGGTCGCCACCCGGGACATCCTCGCCGAGCTGCCCGACCTGGTGGCCGCGATCACGAACGGAAGCTTCGCGGTCGACGCCAGGGCGGTTCCGCTGGCCGACGTCGAGCAGGCCTGGACGTCGTCCGCCACGGAGCGGCTCGTCATCACGCCATGAGCGAGAGGCGCCAGCGCTAGTGGGCCATGTCCACGAAGCGCGAGTAGTGACCCTGGAAGCTGACCACGACATCACGGGTGGGGCCGTTGCGGTGCTTGGCGACGATGATGTCGGCCTCGCCGGCGCGGGGGGACTCCTTCTCGTAGACGTCCTCGCGGTGGAGCAGCATCACGATGTCGGCGTCCTGCTCGATCGAGCCGGACTCACGCAGGTCACTCATCATCGGGCGCTTGTCCGAGCGCTGCTCGGGACCACGGTTGAGCTGGGACAGGGCGACGATCGGGACGTCGAGCTCCTTGGCGAGGAGCTTGATCTGCCGCGAGAACTCCGAGACCTCGACCTGGCGGGACTCGACCTTCTTGCCGCTGGACATCAGCTGGAGGTAGTCGATCACGATCAGCTTCAGGTCGTGGCGCTGCTTGAGCCGGCGGGCCTTGGCCCGGATCTCCATCATCGTCATGTTGGGGCTGTCGTCGATGAACATCGGCGCACCGGAGACCTGGCCCATCTTGGGGCCGAGCTTGTTCCAGTCGTCGTCGGTCATCGGGCCCTTGCGGATGTTGTTCAGCGGGATCTTCGCCTCCGCCGACAGCAGGCGCATGGTGATCTCGCTCTTGGACATCTCCAGGCTGAAGATCACGCTGGTCAGGTTGTTGTGGATCGAGGCCGACCGGCAGAAGTCGAGGGCAAGCGTCGACTTTCCGACCGCAGGACGCGCGGCGACGATGATCATCTGGCCGCCGGAGAAGCCGTTGACCAGCTCGTCGAGGTCCGCGAACCCGGTGGGCACGCCGCCGGTGGTGCCGTCGTTGCTCGAGATCGCCTCGATCTCGTCGAGGGTGGCCTCCATGATCGAGGACAGCGGCGCGTAGTCCTCCTGCTGCCGCTTCTCACCGATCGCGTAGATCTCCTGCTGCGCCGCGTCGACGGTCTGGTCGACCTCGCCCTCCCCGGCGTACCCCATCTGCGCGATCTTGGTGCCGGCGTCGACGAGCCGGCGCAGGATCGCCTTCTCGCGCACGATCGTGGCGTAGTAGCCGGCGTTGGCGGCGATCGGCACGCTCGCCGAGAGCGTGTGGAGGTAGGGCGCCCCGCCCACCTTCACCAGCTCGCCGCGTCGCTGGAGCTCGGCGGACACGGTGACCGGGTCGGCCGGCTCGCCGCGGCCGTAGAGGTCCACGATCGCGTCGTAGATGATCTCGTGGGCCGGACGGTAGAAGTCGCCGCCGCCGATCTGCTCGTTGACGTCGGCGATCGCGTCCTTGGAGATCAGCATCGAGCCGAGCACGCTCTGCTCGGCGTCGGAGTCCTGCGGCGGCATCCGGCCCGACCAGTGCTCCTGGTTGCCCGCCGGGTCGTCACCGAAGCTGCTGGGGTAGCCGCCCGAGAAGGCGTCACCGGCCCAGGACTCGCTCATCGCGACCCCGGCAGGACCCGGCGTGGATCCCCCGCTCGACTCCGTCATGCTCACCGCGTGACCCTCTCCCTCGCACCCGTTGCCACTGAGGCTAGGGGCGGGCACCGACAGCTTCTCGGCGCCCGGGAACCTGTTGCCCGAGTGGTGTGTCCGGGTCGGCCGCACAGGTGAGTTCGGTGACCCGGACGTCGCACATTAGGCCCGATCGGCCGGGGCACCAAGACGGTTATCCACAGGGCCCTGTGGATAACCCTGTTGATCGTGTGGAACACGCCGCGAGCGGTCGGGACAGCCTGTTGGCTCGTCTGTGGACAGGGAAATAGTTGTCGGCGAAATACCGCCTCTGACCTGCGGATATGCGTCTCCACAGGCTGTGGACGGAAGATTTCTGGTGGTCTGGTGTTCACCAGTAGGCCACCTCGGATCGCCGAGTTTGTTTGTCGACAAAGCCCCCCGCAGTTTGGGATACCCACAGAAAACCCGGGTTTTACACAGGTTTTCCGAACGCCTAGCCTCACCTCGTGGTAACGGCTCGGGAGGACAGGCGACGGGACCAGCAGGCGGCCCGGGACGAGCGAAAACGTCGCCACCGGGCCCAGGACCGGGAAATCCTCCGGCTCGCCGTGCCGGCCTTCCTCGCCCTGGTCGCCGAACCGCTCTTCCTGCTCTCCGACGCAGCGATCGTCGGCCACCTCGGCACCCCGCAGCTGGCCGCCCTCGGGATCGCCTCGGCCGTCCTGGGCACCGTGGCCAGCCTGTGCATCTTCCTCGCCTACGGCACCACGGCCTCCGTCGCCCGACAGGTCGGGGCCGGCAACTCCAGCGGGGCTCTCGCCCAGGGCGTCGACGGGCTCTGGCTGGCGACCCTGATCGGTGCGTTCCTGACCGTCCTCACCTGGCCGCTGACCAGCACCCTCGTCGGGCTGTTCGGCCCGGGCGAGGCAGTCGCGGAGCTCGCTGAGACCTACCTGCGGATCGCCCTGCTCGGCTTGGTTCCGCTGCTGCTGATGCTCGCCGCGACCGGCGTACTCCGCGGGCTGCAGGACACGCGCACGCCCCTGGTCGTGGCCGTGGTCGGCAACCTGGCCAACATCGGGCTCAACGTGGTGCTGGTGTACGCCGTGGGCCTCGGCATCGCCGGTTCCGCGATCGGCACCCTTCTCGCCCAGCTCGGCTCCGCCCTCGCGCTGGTCTGGGTGGTGGTCCGGGCCGCCCGTCGTGAGTCGGCCTCGCTGCGTCCCGATCTGCCGGGGATCAGGCAGGCCGGCCGGGCCGGCGTACCCCTGATCATCCGCACGCTGATGCTGCGCGCCTCGCTGCTGGTGATGACGTACGCCGCAGCCCGGCTCGGTGACGCCGACCTGGCCACGATGCAGCTCGCCCTGACGATCTGGACCTTCCTGGCGTTCACCCTCGACGCCGTGGCCATCGCCGCGCAGGCCATCACGGGGCGCTACCTCGGCGCCGCCGACGTCGAGGGCACCCGGGCCGTGACCAACCGGATGGAGCGGTGGGGCTGGCTCAGCGGAGTGGTCACCGGGACTGCTGCTCGCCGTACTCGCCCCGGTCCTGGGGCACGCGTTCACCAGCGACCCGGTCGTGCTCGACCTGCTCGTGCCGGTCCTGCTGGTCGCCGCGGTCGCCCAGCCGCTGGCCGGGATCGTGTTCGTGCTCGACGGGGTGCTGATCGGGGCCGGCGACGGCGTCTACCTCGCGGGCGCACAGGTGGTCACCCTCGCCGTGTTCGCCCCCGCGGCGTGGCTGGTCGGAGGTTCCGGCCTGACCTGGCTGTGGGTCGCCTTCTCGGTCTTCTTCATGGGTGGCCGAGCCGTCACCCTGCTGCTGCGCGCCCGGGGTGACCGCTGGATGCGGCTGGGCGCCTAGCCGTGCGGGTCGTGAGTCCTGCGACGCGCTAGGGCGCGTCGTGGGACTCACGACTCAGTGCGTGGCGAGGAACTTCCGGATGGCACCCCGGGGATTGTCGGTGATCTCCGGCCCGTGCGTGAACGCCGCGGTCGAGTACTCGAGCTCACCGAGCCGCTGGGCGGTCTTCTTGGTCATCGCGAAGTTCGTGCAGAGAATCTTCATCGGCCAGCGGCGGCCCAGGACGTTGAAGATCGCGTCGCCGGTGATCAGCACCCCCGACTCCTCGAGGAGGTACGACGCGTGGCCGGGCGAGTGTCCCGGCGTGTGCACCACCCGGATGCCCCCGGCGAACGGCACCACCTGCCCGTCGGTGAGCTCCTCGCCCACCGTGACCTTCTCGGTCTTCGGGTCGGGCAGCTTGCTGAACAGCCGACCGATGGCCGAGGTCGGAATCGTTGGTCGGCTGGGTGCCGGTGCGGACGTACTCCGCGTCATCGGCGTGCACGTCGACCGGCCGGCCGGTCTCGCGCGACACGTGCGCCGCACCGCCAGCGTGGTCGGGGTGGCAGTGGGTCAGCATCAGGCGGGTGACCTCGCTCGGGTCGGAGCCGATCGAGCGCAGCGCCGCGATCACCTTGGGACCCGACGAGGCCAGGCCCATGTCGATCAGGGTGACCTGGCCGTCGGCGTCCCGGAGCATGAACCCGTTGACGAAGTCGCCGAGCAGAGGGATCCGCCAGACCCCGGGAGCAAGAGGGACAGCCGCCGCCTTCGCCATGGGGCTGGAGCCTACGCTTGCGCCATGTCGCCGCTCCAGAGGATCGCCATGGGCATGGTGATCGTGGTCGGCAGCGCCTACTTCCCCGCTCATCCCTCACCCGGCTGGAAGCAGTACGACGCGTTGCCGGACCCGCTCGGCTGGCTGCTGGTGCTCTCCGGGGTGTTCGCGCTGGCCCGGACCGACGACGCGTTCGACACGAGCCGCTGGCTGGCCGGGGTCGCCGCGGTGGTCAGCGTGCCGATGTGGCTCCCGCAGCTGAACCACCAGCTCGACCCGTCCGGCGAGTGGTTCGCCTCGCTCCCGCAGATCGCGTTCTGCCTCGTGCTCAGCCGCGAGATCGGGATGCTGGGTCCGCTCCAGTCCCCGCAGGACGGCTACGTGGCCAAGCGGTTCGGCCTGCTGGTCTGGGGGTTCGCCGTGGTCGGCGTACTCCCCGTGATCGCGCTCGGCGGCGAGGTCACCACGCTGGAGTCGACCACACTGGCGTTCTCGGTCCTGGTCAACGTGGCCTTCATCTACTTCCTCTTCCGGGTGCACCGGCGCGAGTGGCTCGGCGGCCCCGGCCCGCTGGAGATCCACCCGAAGAAGCAGCCGGAGAAGCGCGAAGGCCGCCCACCCTCGAGCTGAGGGGGACGGCCTTCGAGAATCTGCGAGCGGTCAGGCAGAGACCACGTTGAGGTTGACGGTCGCCTCGACGTCCTCGTCCACCCGGACGGTGACGGTGTGGGCGCCGAGCGACTTGATCGGGTTGCCCACCACGATGGTGCGCTTGTCGACCTCGCCACCGGCCTCGGTGATCGCGGTCGCGATCTCCGCTGCGGTCACGGCGCCGAAGAGGCGGCCGCCCTCGCCGGCGAGGACCTTGACGGAGTACGTCGAGCCCTCCAGCGTGGCCTTGACCTGCGCGGCGTGGTCGGAGTCACGCACCGAACGAGCCTCGCGGGCCTTCTTGATCGAGTCGATGGTCTTCTCGCCACCGCGCGTCCAGCGCATGCCGAAGCCGCGCGGGATGAGGAAGTTGCGGCCGTAGCCGTCCTTCACCTCGACGATGTCGCCGGCGGAGCCGAGCCCGGTCACTTCCTGGGTCAGGATGAGCTTCATGAGTTCGTCTCCTCTCAGCGAGCCGTGGACGTGTACGGGAGGAGGGCGACCTCACGGGCGTTCTTGACGGCCGTGGCCACGTCGCGCTGGTGCTGGACGCAGTTGCCGGTCACCCGACGCGCACGGATCTTGCCGCGGTCGGAGATGAACTTGCGGAGCAGGTTGGTGTCCTTGTAGTCGACACCGGTCGCCTTCTCCTTGCAGAACTGGCAAACCTTCTTCTTGGGCTTGCGAATGACTGCCTTGGCCATTGTGGTGCTCCTTCGTGAGCCCGGCTGGCGCCGGAATGGTTAGGGGATGGATTGATGAGTTGTTCAGTTGTGGGTGACGCAGGTCAGAACGGGGGCTCGTCCGAGCTTCCGGTCGCCCACGGGTCGTTCTGCGGCTGGCCGCCAGCGGGCTGGCCGCCCTGCTGGCCGCCCCACGAGCCGCCACCTTGGTTGGCCGGCTGCGGCGATCCCTGGGCCGGCTGGCCCTGGGCGGGGCTGGAGGCCCACGGGTCGTCGCCGCCACCGGTGTTGCCGCCACCGCTGTAGCCGCCGCCTCCGCCGCTGCGCTGCACGCGCGCGACCTTGGCGGTGGCGTACTTCAGGCTGGGCCCGACCTCTTCCACATCGAGCTCGACGACGGTGCGCTTCTCACCCTCGCGCGTCTCGTAGGAGCGCTGCTTGAGCCGCCCCTGAGCCACGACGCGCATCCCCTTCTGGAGCGACTCAGCCACGTTCTCGGCGGCCTGGCGCCAGATCGAGCAGTTGAGGAACAGCGTGTCGCCGTCCTTCCACTCGTTGGAGTTCTTGTCGAAGCTGCGCGGCGTCGACGCGATCGTGAAGTTGGCGACCGCGGCACCGGACGGGGTGAACCGGAGCTCCGGGTCTCCCGTCAGGTTGCCGACGACGGTGATGACTGTCTCGCCTGCCATGTGGATCTCCCTAGATGAACGTCAAGGATTCGGTTGGTGGCGCTCAGTGAGCGTCGGGACGGAGAACCTTGGTGCGGAGCACGGACTCGTTCAGCGTGAGCTGACGGTCGAGCTCCTTGACGGTCGCGGGCTCTGCCTGCAGCTGGATGACGGCGTAGATGCCTTCGGCGTTCTTGTCGATCTCGTAGGCGAGACGACGGCGTCCCCAGATGTCGACGTTGTCGACGCTGCCTCCGTCGTTGCGAACGACGTTGAGGTATGTGTCGAGCGACGGCTGGACGGTGCGTTCCTCAAGGTTGGGATCGAGGATGACCATGAGTTCATAGGCGCGCATAGCGTTCTCCACCTCCTTCGGACTCGGGCGGCCACGGCGTTTCCGTGGCAGGAGGGCTGTGCGGTGTCGCTCTCCCATCGGGGGTGAGCGACGCGCAAGGTTAACGTGCCACCGGCTCCTGACGGAAATCGTCGTCCACAGGCTGCGCCGGCCGCTGGTCGGTCGGCAGGACCCTCCACGGACGCAGCGGAATGACAGCGGCCCGGCCCAGTGCCGCGGCGAACCCCAGCAGCGCTGCGAACGAGGCCCCGTCCGCAGCACCCTCGAGCCCGCCGAGGATGGTCCCGACGCCCAGCACAGGGAGTACGCCGGCGAGGCCGGCCGCCAGCACGTGCACCGACTGCCGCTCGATCCGACGGCACCAGAAGTGCACGAACATCACTCCGGCCAACCCGACCGGCACCGCGGCGAGGCTGGTGTAGAAGCCGAGCGCCAGCACGACCGGGCCCCACTCGCCCGGGCGATGCGAGGGAGAGCTCCCCGGCCGTCACGGCCAGCGCGAGGCGGTCAGCACGCGACGCTGACCAGTACGGCGAGAGATAGCCGCCCGGACCGGGCGTCGGCGAGCGCTTCACGCGACGCGCACCCCGCAGGCGACGACGCGCCATCGGACGGAGGAAGGTCGGGCGAAGACAGGGCGACGCCGCGGCTGCTCGCGGGACCGCCGCGGTTGATGAGCATCCGAACGAGCACCACGTTCAGCAGGGCCGCCGACGCGAGTGGCGAGAACCCCGATGACGTCTGTCACAGGCCACGAACCACGGCGGGCGAGGTCCCCGGCTACTGTTCGAGGGATTGGCTCCCGGCACCAGCGCCAGCAGGCCGTAGACCAGGTAGAAGCCGACGACGGTGGCGCATGCTGGTGGGCAGCGCCAGGGCTCCCGCCGTCAGGATCAAGCCGGTCGAGCCGCTGACGAACCCGCAGGTCGCCGATGCGCAGCCACCGCCAGCAGGTACGCCGACCCCGCGCCGTCTTCCTCACGATCCCCTCCGCTCCGGCACCACCACGTCGAGCACGGACCCCACCTGGCCGATCAGGCCGGCCGCACCGGGGAGGCGGGACAGCCTGACGGCGCCGGCGAGCATCGCCACCGAGCGCTCGATCAGCTGGTGGGTGCGCTCCTGGCCGGGGCTGGTGTCGATCACCCAGAAGAGGGTGACGCTCAGGTGCGCCAGCCAGAGCAGGTCCGGCAGCACGGACGCGAGCTTCGGCGGGACGGCCGGCGAGGCACCCTCCACGACGTCGCGGTAGATCGCCATCGAGAGCTCCCGGGCCCCCGCCGACTCCTCGCTGAACGGGCTGACCGTGGCGCCGGGGACGATCGCGGTGCCGACGAAGGCGGCCCCGAAGCCGTGGTAGGGCGCCATCACCTCGGTCCCGGCTCGCTCGACGGCCAGCAACCGTTCGCTCAGCGGACCCGCCGTGAGCGAGGGCGTCCGCACTCTGCTCCGCGTGGGCGACCTGGATCCGGCGGTAGAACTCCTGGACCAGCTGGTCCTTGCTCGCGAACCAGTAGTAGGCGTTGCTCGGCGAGACCCCTGCCTCGGTGGCGATCGCGCGCATGGTCGTGCCGGCGTACCCCCGCTCCTCGAACATCCTGATCGCGGTGTCCAGGATCAGCTGCCGGGTGTCGGTGGTCATCGCGAAGCCGTTTTGAACATGTTCAAGAGGTTACTTGAACATGTTCAAGAACACCACCACCCTGATCCTCACGTGGTCTGTGTCGGCACCGCGACCTAGGGTGGTCCCCATGAGTTCCAGCAGCCAGATCGCCATCGGAGCACACGTCGAGCAGACCGACCCGGTCGCCGAGGCCAGGGCCCGCGACACCTCGCTGGTGCAGTTCTTCCTCGGCGACCCGCAGGGCTACAAGGGCCCCGAGATCCGGTACGCCGGAGGCGCCGCCGGCCTGAAGAAGGACGCCGAGGACGCCGGGATCGACCTCTACGTGCACGCGCCCTACATCGTCAACGTCGCGACGACCAACAACCGCATCCGGATCCCCAGCCGCAAGCTGCTCCAGCAGCACATGGACGCGGCAGCCGAGATCGGCGCCAAGGGCCTGATCGTCCACGGCGGGCACGTGAACAAGACCGACGACCCGGCCAAGGGGTTCGACAACTGGCGCAAGGCCATCGAGGCCACCGACATCAAGATCCCGCTGCTCATCGAGAACACGGCGGGTGGAGAGAACGCGATGGCCCGCCAGCTCGACCGCATCGCCGGGGTGTGGGACGCGATCTCGGCAGCCGACAACGCCGACAAGGTCGGGTTCTGCCTCGACACCTGTCACGCCTGGGCCGGCGGCATCGAGCTGCCCACCGCGGTGGAGAAGGTCCGCTCGATCACCGGCCGGATCGACCTGATCCACGCCAACGACAGCCGGGACGCCTTCGACTCCGGCGCCGACCGGCACGCCAACTTCGGCAACGGCCAGCTCGACGAGCACGACTTCGCCGGTGTGGTCCGCGACGCCGGTGCACCGGTCATCTGCGAGACCCCTGGTGGCGCACCCGAGCACCAGGCGGACTTCGCGTGGCTGCGCGAACACGGGGTCTGACCGTCGGCCGGCCCCTGAGTCGGCCCCTGACTCGGCCCCTGACTCGGCGGGGCCTGCTCACCTCGATCGGGGTCTCGGGTGTCCTGCTCGGTTGTGGAGCCCAACCGGAGAGCGCCACCAAGCCGCCCGCGAAGCCGAGCGGGGCGGAGCGCTTCCGCTACGGCGACGAGAACGGGGTCCAGTTCGCCGACCTGCGGATGCCGAGAAGGAAACCACTGGCCACGGTCGTGCTGGTGCACGGCGGCTACTGGTTGCCGCAGTACGGCCTGGACCTGATGGATCCGCTCGCCGACCGGTTCACCGAGCTCGGCTACGCCACCTGGAACATCGAGTACCGCCGCGTCGGAGCCGGCGGCGGGTTCCCGGCCACCCTCAGCGACGTCGCCGCCGCCGTGGACCGGCTGGCCGGCACCGGTCTGCCGGCCGGGATCACCGACCAGGTCGTCCTGCTCGGTCACTCCGCGGGTGGACACCTCGCCGCGTGGGCCGCCTCCCGGACGGACGAGACACCGGGGGGTGCCCCGAAGGTGCCGCTCAGCGGCGCGATCTCGCTCTCCGGGGTCCTCCAGCTGACCCTCGCCGCGACCGACCCGCGGTCCAGCAGCCCGGTGACCGCCTTCGTGGGCGGCACCCCTGACCAGGTGCCGGACCGCTACCCGGTGGCCGACCCCGCCCGGCTGCTGCCTCCTTCCTGCCCGGTCTGGGCCGTCTACGCCGAGGACGACGACGTCGTCTCGCCGGTGCAGAGCACCGGCTACGCGACGCTGGCCCGCCAGGCCGGTGGCCGGGCCGAGGCCGTACCGGTCCCGGGGGACCACTTCACGATCATCGACCCGGGGTCGGAGGACTTCGCGACCATCCAGGGCCTGGTCGCCACGATCCACCGCACCGCCCCTGATCGACCCCGTTAGGCTCGCCGGGTGACTTCTGGAGCCCTGACCGTGCGCACGATCACCGCCGAGGAACATCTCGCTCTCATCCGCTCCATGTCCCGGCCGTCGGCCGGAACCCCGGCTGGTTCGGCCAGCTTCCTGCAGACGCCGGCCTGGGCCGCGGTGAAGCCGGAGTGGAAGGCCGAGTCGATCGGCTGGTTCTCCCGCAGCAGCACCGGCAACGAGAACATCGTGGGCGCCGCGCTGGTGCTCTACCGCCAGCTGCCCAAGGTCAGGCGCTACCTCGCCTACCTGCCTGAGGGCCCCCTCGTCGAGTGGGACAGCGACGACCTCGGCGCCTGGCTCGAGCCGATGGCCGCCCACCTGCGCGCCCAGAGGGCGTTCGGCATCCGGATCGGCCCGCCGGTGATGACGCGCCGCTGGACCGCCGCCGCGATCAAGGAGGGCATCGCCGACAGCTCCGTCTCGAGCCTGACCGCGCTGCCGCCGACCGAGCGGAGCCAGGTGGGCGCCCGGGTGGTCTCCCAGCTGCGGGAGCTGGGCTGGAGACAGCAGTCGGTCGAGGACGGCTTCGCCGCCGGCCAGCCGCAGTACAACTTCCAGATCCCCCTCGTCGACGAGGACAAGAACCCACGCAGCGAGGACGACGTGCTGGCGGGGATGAACCAGCAGTGGCGCCGCAACATCAAGAAGGCCACCAAGCTGGGCGTCGAGGTCGAGCGTGGCGAGCCCACCGACCTGAAGGCCTTCCACGAGCTCTACGTGCTGACCGCCGGCCGCGACCACTTCACCCCGCGGCCGCTGAGCTACTTCGAGACGATGTTCACGGCGCTCGGCGCGGAGGAACCCGACCGGATCCGGCTCTACCTGGCCCGCCACGAGGGCGACCTGGTCGCCAGCACGATCTGGATCCGGGTCGGCACGCACGCGTGGTACTCCTACGGCGCCTCCTCCACCGAGAAGCGCGAGGTCCGCGGGTCCAACGCGATCCAGTGGCAGATGATCCGCGACTCGCTCGCTGCCGGTGCACACGTCTACGACCTGCGCGGGATCACCGCCACCCTCGACGCCGACGACGACCACGTCGGGCTGATCCAGTTCAAGGTCGGCACCGGCGGCGAGGCCGTGGAGTACGCCGGGGAGTGGGACCTCCCCCTCAACCGGGCGATCTACAGGGCCTTCGACGTCTACATGTCGCGGAGAGGCTGAGCGAGATGCCCCTGATCCTGCGCGTGGACGGTGACCGCTGGCGGTCCCACCTCAAGGACGTCCTCGAGGGACACCCCGGCCTGGTCCCGGTGGTCAAGGGCAACGGCTACGGCTTCGGCCTGGGCCGGCTGGCCCGCAAGTCCGCCTGGCTGGGCGTGGACACCCTGGCCGTCGGGACCTACGAGGAGATCCCCGAGGTCGAGGAGAGGTACGACGGGTCGCTCCTCGTGCTCACCCCCTGGCGGCCCTTCAACCCCACACCTGCGAACCCGCGGGTGATCCACACCGTCGGCCGGCTCGAGGACCTCACCGCCCTCGCCGAGCACGGCACCACCAGTGGTGAGCGACCGCGCGTCGTCCTCGAGCGGCTGACCTCGATGCGCCGGCACGGCTTCAGCGCCCCCGAGCTGCGCCAGGCTGCTCGCTCGGTGCTCAAGCACGGCGGCGTCCGGCTCGAGGGTGTTGCGATGCACCTGCCCCTCGCCCCACGATCTCAGGGGACCTCACACCTCAGCGAGGTGGAGCGCCTGATGAACGACGTCGTCGCGGCCGGAGTCGCCCAAGGAGGGGACACGTCAGGTCACCAGGGCGGTCACACCATCTGGATCTCGCACGTGACCGAGGTGGAGCTCGAGCTGCTCGCGCGCAAGTACCCCGAGTTCGTCTTCCGGCCCCGGATCGGCACCTCCCTCTGGCTCGGCGACCGCAGCGCCCTCTCGGTCCGGGCCACCGTCCTCGACGCGCACCGCGTCCAGCGCGGCGACACCTACGGCTACCGCGGCCGGTCCGCCCCTCGCGCGGGCACGATCCTGGTCGTCTCCGGGGGCACCTCGCACGGCATCGGCCTCGAAGCGCCGACCGGCGATGCCACCATCCGGGCCCGGGCGGCCTCGATCGCGCGCGGGGGCCTCGACGCGGCCGGGCTGGTGCGGTCGCCGTACACCGTCGAGGGCAAGCAGCGCCTGTTCGCCGAGCCTCCGCACATGCAGGCCTCGATGCTGTTCATCCCCAACGGCACACCGGTGCCCGACGTCGGCGAGGAGGTCGAGTGCCGGGTGCGGTTCACCGCCACCGACTTCGACCGGGTCGAGATCAGCTGACGACCACCGGCTCGCGCACGTCCACCTCGTCGCGTTCCTCGCGCACGGGGTCGTGCTCGGGCCAGACGATGTCGCGCACGACCATCACGATCAGGTAGAGCTCCGCGGCCACCCGCACCCAGATCGCCAGGTCGTACGCCGCCGAGCCGCTCACCGCCGGCTCGAGCGCACCGTTGAGGTAGGCCCAGATCCCCACGAGGTAGACCAGCTCACCGGCCTGCCAGATGAGCAGGTCGCGCCACCTCGGCCGGGCCAGCACCGCGAGCGGCAGCAGCCAGAGCACGTACTGCGGCGAGTAGACCTTGTTCACCAGCAGGAAGCCGGCCACCACCAGGAACGCCAGCTGGGCCACGCGGGGCGTGGTCGGCACCCGGAGCCCGAGGACACCGACGGCGACACAGACGGCAGCGAAGAGCACCCAGGACCAGAGGTTGATCGTGTGCGGGGAGACGGTGTGGCCCGCGTTCTGGAGGACCAACCACAGCGAGCCGAGGTCCGCGGCGCGGTCGGCGTTGAAGCTCCAGAACACCTTCCACCGCTCATAACCCGTCAGCCAGGCGGGGACGTTCACCACGATCCAGGTCACGACCGCGGCAACCGTGGCCAACCCGAACAGGCCCAGCTGTCGACGGCGCCAGGCGACGACCAGGATCGCCCCGAGCAGGAAGAGCGGATAGAGCTTGGTCGCCACCCCCAGCCCGATCATCACGCCGGTGAGCACCGGCCGGCCCTTCGACCACGCCCACAGGGCCCCGGCCACGAACGCGACGGCCATCAGGTCCCAGTTGATCAGCCCCGCCATCAGCAGCGCCGGTGAGAGCACGAAGAACAGTGCGTCCCACGGGCGACCACGGTGGGTGCCGGCGATGAACCAGGTCGCGACCAGCCCGAACAGGCACATCAGCAACGCGGTCACCAGGAAGTAGGTGTTCACCTCGGTTGCCATCCCGGGTCTCCCCCAGAGCTGGGCGGGATCGCCGTAGTGCCGCTCCACCATCGGTGGTCCGCTCGGGTGGAGCTGGGTGATCTTGGCGGCCGTCCACGCCAGGTAGGAGATGACGACGGGGTACTCCGTGACCTGCGCCCGGCCGGCCGAGTCGGCGTACGGCCACAGGCCCTCGGCATACCCCCGGCCGGTGTAGAGGTAGGGCACGTCGGAGTAGCACATCTTGCCGTAGCGGGCGTCGTCACTGGCCCAGTTGGTCTTCAGGCAGGGCTGGTGCTGGACCAGCATCAGGGCGAAGGCGACCGCGAACATCGCCAGCAGCACCCGTACCGGCAACCACCAGCGGTGCGGCCGGCCATGACGCCCGACGGGACCGCCGACCACCTCGCTCATCCGCCGCGCGAACGGATCTTCCTGCGTCGGCGCGACAACCGTCACGGATTGCAGTTGGGGTCGGTCGGGTCACACACCACCGGCGGCGGGTTCTGGTTCTGGGAGGGCTGCGGTGCCGGGGGCTGCGCCGTGGTCGGTGGAGCCTGGGGAGTCTTGGTCTGCTTCGGCTTGCCCGGCTTCTTCTTCGTCGGCTTCGGCGGTGGTGGCGGCGGCGTGTACGGCGCGTGGCCGCTGTCGGGCGCCTCGCCGTCCACGTTGGCGGGCTCCGGGAAGTCCTCGGAGTCGGTGCCCTCCAGGGTCGCGTCCATCACGGCTCGCCAGGTGTACGTCGGGAAGTCGGCTCCGAAGTAGCTCGGCAGGAAGCCGTTGAGCGCCTCGTTGCCCTTGCCGCGGAGGTACATCACCGCGGTCGCCACCTGGGGGGTGAAACCGACGAACCACGACGAGGACACGTCGCCGTCCGCGTTGGTCGCGGTGCCGGTCTTGCCGGCAGCGGGACGACCCAGCGCCTGGGCGTTCACGCCGGTCCCGCAGCAGACCACCTGCTGGAGCGCGTAGCTGACGTCGCTGGCGATGTCGCCCGAGAGCACCCGGTTCTTCTTGCGCGGAGCACGCCACAGCACCTTGTCGTCGGAGGCACGGGTCACCTTCTTGACGGTGAACCAGTCGTGATGGACGCCACCGTTGGCGATCGTCGAGTAGGCGTTGGCCATCACCACGGGACTGATCGTGGCCGACCCGAGGGCGATCGCGTTGTTGGCCTCCAGGCCCGGGGTCTTGCGCGGGACGCCCATGGCGATGGCCATCTTCAAGATGTCCTTGGGCCCGTTGGGCAAGGACTCGGTGAGGTCGGAGTACGCCGTGTTCACCGAGTCCTCGGTCGCCTTGGTCAGGCTGATCGCCGAGCCGTAGTCGATGCCGGTGCCGTCGCCCTCGTTCTTCACCTCGCTGCCGTTCTCGAAGGTGTAGGGCGAGTTGCCGTCGAAGGTGTCCTTGAGGCTGAACCCGGCCTTGAGCCCCGCAGCGAGCGCGAACGGCTTGAACGCCGACCCGGGCGAGCCGCCGAGCACGGCCCAGTTGAGCTGGCTGTCGAGGTAGTTCTGCCCGGCGTAGAAGCCGAGCAGTGCACCCGACTGGACGTCGACCGACGCGGTCGCGACGTGCAGCCGCTTGAGCCCCTCGGGGCGCTCCGCCATCACGCCTTCCTCGGCTGCCTTCATCGCCTGCCGCGTGAACGTGGTCTCCACCCGGAGACCGCCCGCGTCGATCTCGGCGTCGTCGAAGCCGATCCGGCGCAGCTCGGCCTTGACCATCGTGAGCATGAAGCCCCGCTGGCCGCCGTACATGTTGTTGGTCGCGGGCCTGCCGAGCTTCGGCAGCTTCCCGAGGTACTGCTCCACGTTCGACCCGCCGGTGCCGGCCTTGGCCATCTCGTTCAGCACGTAGTCGTAGCGCCCGATCAGGGCGTCGCGACCGGCCGCGCCCTTGTCCGGGCTGAGGTAGTTGGGCGAGTTCAGGATCGCCGCCAGCATCGCCGACTCGGGCACGGTCAGCTTCTTGGCCGGCTTGTTGAAGTAGGCGTTGGCGGCCGCCTGGACCCCATAGGCGCCGCGACCGAAGTAGATCGTGTTCAGGTAGCCCTCGAGGATGGCCGACTTGGACTTCTCCTGCTGCACCTTCAGGGAGAGGAACGCCTCCTTGACCTTGCGGCTGAGCGTGCGTTCCTGGCTGAGGTAGAGGATCTTCACGTACTGCTGGGTGATCGTCGAGGCGCCCTGGGTGGCGTTGCCCTTGGCGTTGGAGAACGCCGCCCGGACGATGCCCTTCGGGTCGATCCCGCTGTTGGTGTAGAACGTGCGGTCCTCGGCAGCGATCACGGCGTCCTGCATCGACTGCGGGATGTCGGCCAGCGGGATGGACTCACGGTTCTGGTCGGCGAAACGGCCGATCTTGGCCTTGCCTCCGGAGTAGTAGACGAACGTCGACTGGGCCTCGAAGGCCTTGTTGGCATCAGGGATCTCGGTGTTGCGGTAGGCGAAGTAGCCGATGCCGGTCAGGATCAGCGTGCAGACCAGGCCGACGATCAGCACCCACTTCAGCACCCGCCTGATCTTGGCGCCGGTCGTCCGCGGTGTGCCCTTCCCGGCTCCCTTTCCGGCTCCTTTTCCGGCGCCCTTGCCGGTCGCCTTCTGGGCAGCACCGGAACCGGAGGCTGCCTTCTTGGGCGTGGAACTGCTGCCGTTGCCGCTCACTACACACTCTTTCGGGTTGCTGCGAAGTCGGTCTGCTGACGAAGGGTACGGGTTCGGCCCATGACCACGGAGCCGATCCCGTGCCGCGCGCCACGCCCGCGCGGTGATTGGCCCACGATATATCGATGCGATAGGTTGCCTCGATAGAACGTGCCGCTATGCGGACCCACATCGAGCGGACGAGGAGGCAGCCCATGGTCAGCAAGGCCGCCACCCTCGAGCTGGCCGTCCTCGGTCTGCTGCACGACTCCCCGCTGCACGGCTACGAGCTGCGCAAGCGCCTGAACCTGCTGCTCGGCTGGACGCGACTGCTGTCCTACGGCTCGCTCTACCCGGCGCTGAAGCGGATGCTGCGGGCAGGCCTCGTCACCGAGGTGGCCACCGCCCCCCTCGGCGTCTCCCGCCGCCAGCGGATCGTCTACCAGATCACGCCCGCCGGGACCGAGTACTTCGGCGCCAAGATCACCGACGTCGGTCCCAGTGCCTGGGAGGACGAGGACTTCAACATGAGGTTCGCGTTCTTCTCGCGCACCGACTCCGACGTACGCCTGCGCATCCTCGAGGGACGCCGCTCCCGGCTTCAGGAGCGCCTGGACCGGGTCCGGACGAGCCGTGGCCCTGCCGGGGAGGACCGCTACGTCAGCGAGCTCCAGCGACACGCGATCGAGTCCGTCGAGCGCGAGGTGCGCTGGCTGACCGACCTGATCGCCGCCGAGCGCGGGCCCGACCCCCGCCCGGGCCCCACCACACCCAGACATTCCTCGGGACCGACCGCAGGGCCATCTACCGGCTCCACGGCCGGACCACCGGGGAAGCCGTCGAAGCGGACGGCAGCACCCCGACCAGCAACACCACAGCCAGAGCACAAGTCGTGAGCGAACAGGAGAACCACATGGGATCGGTACGAGTAGCCATCGTGGGGGTCGGCAACTGCGCCAGCTCCCTCATCCAGGGCGTCGAGTACTACAAGGACGCCGACCCGGCCGGCTCCGTGCCCGGCCTGATGCACGTGATGTTCGGTGACTACCACGTCAAGGACGTGGAGTTCGTCGCCGCGTTCGACGTCGACGCCAAGAAGGTCGGCTTCGACCTCTCCGACGCGATCAACAACTCCGAGAACAACACGATCAAGTTCGCCGACGTACCCCCGACCGGGGTGACGGTCCAGCGCGGCAACACCCTCGACGGGCTCGGCAAGTACTACCGCGAGACGATCGAGGAGTCCGACGCGGACGCCGTCGACATCGTGCAGGTCCTCAAGGACACCAAGGCCGACGTACTCGTCTCCTACCTGCCGGTGGGCTCGGAGAACGCCGACAAGTTCTACGCCCAGTGCGCGATCGACGCGAAGGTCGCCTTCGTCAACGCCCTGCCCGTGTTCATCGCCTCCGACCCGGTCTGGGCCAAGAAGTTCGAGGACGCCGGCGTCCCGATCATCGGCGACGACATCAAGTCGCAGGTCGGTGCCACCATCACCCACCGCGTGATGGCGAAGCTGTTCGAGGACCGCGGCGTGGTGCTGGACCGCACCTACCAGCTCAACGTCGGCGGCAACATGGACTTCAAGAACATGCTCGAGCGCGACCGCCTGGAGTCCAAGAAGGTCTCCAAGACCCAGGCCGTCACCTCCAACATCGGCCACGACCTCGGCGCGCGCAACGTGCACATCGGTCCCTCGGACTACGTGCAGTGGCTCGATGACCGCAAGTGGGCCTACGTCCGCCTCGAGGGCCGCGCGTTCGGCGACGTCCCGCTGAACCTGGAGTACAAGCTCGAGGTCTGGGACTCCCCCAACTCGGCCGGCATCATCATCGACGCCATCCGCGCCGCGAAGATCGCCAAGGACCGTGGCATCGGCGGCGCGCTGATCTCCGCCTCGTCGTACCTGATGAAGTCGCCGCCGGTGCAGCGCCCCGACGACCAGGGCCGCGCCTCGGTCGAGGCGTTCATAGCTGGAGACGTCGAGCGCTGACCGCACCTTCTTCACACCGCTGAGACGCGGGTTCCCCAGCTGGGAGCCCGCGTCTTCGCGCGTCTGCGCGCACCAGATGGGCCCGAACGGCCTATCGACAAGCGTCTCAGGGGTTTCTAAGGTTCGGCCATGAGCGAAGGCACACCACCACCCCCTCCCTCGGAGAACCCCTACGGCTCGGGAGCGGGCCAGGCGCCGCCGCCTCCGAACCAGCCACCGCCTCCGAACCAACCGCCGCCGGGTGCCGGGCCGGGTGGGTACGGCGCCGCCGCACCGCCGCCTCCGCCTCCCGCGGGGCCGGGTGGTCAGGGCGCCTACAGCGCGCCCGACGCGTTCTCCTACGCCTGGGCCAAGTTCAAGGGCAAGCCCGCCGACATGCTCGTGCCGGTCCTGGTCGTGTTCCTCGTCGTCGTGGTGCTCGAGGCGATCGTCTACTTCCTCCTCTACGCCACCCTGCTCAGCACCCACGACTGCACCACGACGGTCTTCGGTCAGGCCGTGGAGACGCAGTGCGGACCCGGGTTCCTCGCCCAGCTCGTCGGGTACGGCGTGACCAGCCTGGTGATCAGCCTGATCGTCCAGGCCCTCGGCGCCGGACTGATCAAGAACGCCCTCCACGTGGCCGACGGCCAGCCGGTGTCCATCGGCGAGATCGGCAAGTGGGCGACCAACCCGAAGGTGATCACCGCCGCGCTGATCGTGGCGGTCGCCACGGCCATCGGGACGGTCCTGTGCTACATCCCCGGGATCATCGTCGGCTTCCTGCTCAACTGGACGATGTTCTTCGTCGTCGACAAGGGCCTGGAGCCGATGGATGCGATCAAGGCGAGCGTGAAGTTCACGACCGACCACCTCGGCGACACCATCGTGTTCTACCTGCTGGCCATCGTCGCGTTCATCGTCGGCGCCGTCCTGTGCCTCGTCGGTCTCCTGGTCGCGGCTCCGCTGGTCCTGATCGGCGCGGCGTTCACCTTCCGCAAGCTGAACAACGAGCCGGTCTCGCCCGCCGCCTGACCCGCAGCCGTCCACGACACCGCGTTACAGCGGGAGGGGGCCTCCGCGTGTCCGACCTGTACTGTCCCGCGACGTTCATCGTCGCCCGCCACGGGAAGGCCGCATACAGCGAGGACTGGTTCTCCGACGAGGGCGGCTCGCTGACCCGGGAGGGGCGCGCCCAGGCGGGCGAGCTCGCCGACTCGGTCGAGGGGCGCCGCGTCGCCGCGGTCTTCTCCAGCGACATCTCCCGAGCCGTGCAGACAGCGGAGATCGTGGCCGCCCGGCTCGGCGTCTCCGTGACGGCGTGCAAGTCGCTGCGCGAGGTGTCGATCGGCTCGCTGCTCGGAGGCCCCTTCGACGTCAGCCTGATCGACGCGGTCACCGACCACTGGTACGCCGGGTCGCTGGACGCCCGCTTCGAAGGCGGCGAGTCGGGACTCGAGGTGGTGGAACGGCACCGGGCGCAGCTCGAGGAGATCGCCGATCTCCACCGTGGGGAGACGGTGCTCGTGGTGGGGCACCAGACTGCGCTCGGCATCGTCGTACCCACCCTGGCGCGGGAGGTCTCCCCGACCTGGGCGCGCGACCACGAGCTGACGAACTGCGCCTCGGTCGAGCTGGACCTCGACGCCGACGGCTGGGAGCTCCGACGCTGGGGCGAGCAGACGATCAGCTGAGCTCAGCGCGGACCGTGGGTGTTCAGCCAGAGGACCGGCTCCGCCAGCTGATCCGTGCCGGCGAGGTCGCGCATCGCCGCGATCGCCTTGCCCGTGTAGACGGGCTCGAGGGTGAGCCCGTGGGCCGCGGCGTCGGTGACTGCGGTCATGGAGGCGGGCGTCGGGTCGCCGTACGTCGTGCCGAGCCAGTCGTCACGCATCGTCACGTCGGCAGGGAGCACCGGGGCCACGTCGAGGGTGGCCCCGCGCGAGCGGAGCAGGTCGGCCGTCTGGTTGGCGAGCCGGGCGATCACCTGGGCGTCGAGCGGGAAGGAGTCGTTCACCACGACACCGAAGACCCGGGTGTCGAGGCCGGCGACGCGCAGGCCGAGCGCGAGGCCGGCCGCCGTACCCCCTGAGCCGACTGCGGTGACGACGGTCGCCGGCTCGGGGAGCTGGCCCGCCTTCACTTGAGCGGCGATCTCGAGGGCGGTCTCGACGTACGCCAGGGCGCCGAAGGCGTTGGAGCCACCGGCGGGGAGGTACCACGGCAGTCGCCGGTCGCGCAGCGCGGAGCGGGCGATCAGGCCCGGAGCGGCGAGCTTGAGCCGGCGCGGGCTGCGATAGCGGTGGAGCTCGGCACCCGAGCGGCCGAGCCGGGCCAGCTGCTCGCGCACGTGGTCGTCGACGGGCTGGTCGACGAGACCGAGCATGGTGCGCAGCCCGTGCTCGCGTCCGTAGAGCGCCGCGGCCAGCCCCCAGTGGGTGCCGATGCCGCCCACCGTGAAGAGCGTCTTGGCCCCGCGTCTGTTGGCCTCGGGGATGATCCACTCCAGCTTGCGGACCTTGTTGCCGCCCCAGGCGCCGTCGCCGAACTCGTTCTCGGCCTTGACCCACACCTCGGCGCCCTCGACCAGGTCGGCGTCGAGCCGTCGTACGGACGTCGGACTGCTGCCCAGCGCGACGTGCCCGAGGTCGAGCCCGGGGAAGAGCTCGTGGAGTCGTGACATGTGACTGGTCCCCTCCTCGCCGAATCCGCTTGTAACGCGGGGTTCACGCTACTGAGTGCCCTCCCGGGAAGGGCCTCAGTGACATGAACCCCGCGTTACAAGCGGCACGGCGGGGTCCCTACGAGCGCGACGCCGCCCACTCGAGCAGGGCGGCCTTCGCCTCGTCCTCGCTCATCGGGCCGCCGTCCAGGCGGAGCTCGAGGAGGTGGCGGTAGGCCTCGCCGACCTCGCGGCCGGGGCCGACGCCGAGCACCTCCATGATCTGGTTGCCGTCCAGGTCGGGGCGGATCGAGGCGAGCTCCTCGGCCTCGGAGAGCTTGGTGATGCGGGCCTCGAGGTCGTCATAGGTACGACGCAGCGACTCGGCCTTCCGCTTGTTGCGGGTGGTGCAGTCGGCCCGGGTGAGGACGTGCAGTCGCTCCAGCTGGTCGCCGGCGTCGCGCACATAGCGGCGTACGGCGGAGTCGGTCCACTCCCCGGACCCGTAGCCGTGGAAGCGGAGGTGCTGCTCGACGAGCTGGGAGACGGCGTCGATCTGGTCCTTGGAGAACCGCAGCGCCTGCATCCGCTTGCGGGTGAGCTTCGCGCCGACGACGTCGTGGTGGTGGAAGGTGACGACGTTGTTCTCCGCGAACCTGCGGGTCTTCGGCTTGCCGACGTCGTGCATCAGCGCGGCGAACCGGGAGATGAAGTCCGGGCCGCCGCCGGTCAGGTCTGCGAGCCGGTCCTCGAGGTCGATCGACTGCTCGAGCACGATCAGGGTGTGCTCGTAGACGTCCTTGTGCCGGTGGTGCTCGTCGCGCTCGAGCGCGAGGGCCGGCAGCTCCGGCAGCACGTGGGCGGCCAGACCGGTGTCCACCAGCAGCCGCAGCCCGCTCACCGGGTCGGGCGAGAGGATGATCTTGACCAGCTCGTCGCGCACCCGCTCGGCCGAGACGATCGTGATCCGCTCCGCCATGTCGGTCATCGCCGCGACCACCTCGGGGGCGACCGTGAAGCCGAGCTGTGCGGCGAACCGCGCGGCCCGCATCATCCGGAGCGGGTCGTCGGAGAAGGAGTCCTCCGGGAGACCCGGCGTCCGCAGCACCTTGTTCGCGAGGTCGAGGATGCCGCCGAAGGGGTCCTCGAGCTGGTGGGCGGGCAGCGTCAGTGCCATCGAGTTCACGGTGAAGTCGCGGCGGGCCAGGTCGCCGACGAGCGAGTCGCCGTACTCAACGGTCGGCTTGCGGCTCGCCGCGTCGTACGCCTCGGAGCGGTACGTCGTGATCTCCACCTGCCAGTCACCGCGCCGGGAGCCGATGGTGCCGAAGGCGCGGCCGATGTCCCAGGTGGCGTCGGCCCAGCCCTTGAGCAGTCGCTCGGTGACCTCGGGGGTCGCCGAGGTGGTGAAGTCGAGGTCGTTCTGGAGACGCCCGAGCATCGCGTCGCGAACAGGCCCGCCGACCAGGGCGATCTCCTCGCCCGCGGCAGCGAAACGCGCGCCCAGCTCGTCGGTCACGGGCGCGATCCGGGCCAGCTCCGCGACCACACGCGCCTGGACGTCGCTGATCAGCAGGGGCTCCTCGGACACGAGGCACCACTCTAGTGTCCTGGGTCAGAGGTCCTGACTCAGGACACTGGTGACCCACGCCCGAACGGCGTACCGGGTGAGCACCCTCCCCGCGGATACGATCGCCGCTGTGTGCCGCGCCCGTTGGACGACCCGTGCCCTGGGCACCGTTGTCGTCGCCGCGGCCCTCCTCACCGTTCCGTTGCTCTCCGGCGCAGCCGTGGGCGCCCCCGCACCCAGCCGAGTGCACCAGGCCGTGCGGACCGCCGACGACACCGAGACCACGCCCCTGTCGGTCACCCTCACCTCGTTGACACCGGCCGTGATCCCCCGCAAGGGCGTGATCACGCTGCGCGGGATCGTCACGAACGACTCCGACGAGGACTGGACCGACGTGAACGTCTCGCCGTTCACGTCCCAGGACCCCATCACGACTCGCGACGGGCTCGCCGAGGCCGCGGCGACCGCACCCAGCGTGGCCGTGGGCGACCGCGTGACCGACACCGGCACCTACGTGTCGGTGGGCGACCTGGACTCCGGGCAGCAGGCGCCCTACGAGATCCGGGTGCCGGTCGGCTCGCTGGGGATCTCGGGAGACCCCGGCGTCTACTGGATCGGGGTGCACGCCCTCGGCGCCAACTCCGTCGGCCGGGACCTCGTGGCCGATGGCCGCGTCCGCACGTTCATCCCGCTCGTACCCCGCGAGGTGGCCCAGCGACGCAACGTCCCCGTGTCCGTCGTACTCCCCATGCGCGAGCGCGCGCGACGCGCCGCCGACGGCAGCCTGAACGGCCCGGCCCGCTGGGTGAGCCTGACCAAGCCCGAGGGCCGCCTGACCCGCCTCGTCGAGTTCGGAGCCTCCGCCGGCGCGGCCCCGGTCTCCTGGACCGTCGACCCGGCGCTGCTCGACGCCCTCCGGGACTTCAGCCTCGGCAACCCGCCCTTCTCGCTCGGGTCGGCGGAGGACGAGGAGAAGGAGCAGAAGGATGGCCAAGACGATGGGGAGCCCAGCCAGAGCGCCTCGCCGAGCCCCACGCCCTCGGTCGGGGCCAACGCCCCCAGCGAGGAGGAACGCTCACGCGCGAGCGGCGTCCTCGACATGTTCCTGGCCACCGCGCGCAACCACACCCTGTTCACCGTGGGGTACGCCGACCCCGACGTCGTCTCCCTGGCACGCCGACGACCCAGCCTGATCAAGCGTGCCGACGCGCTGGCCGCGAGCAGCATGAAGGCGCGCGGCCTCCCGGTCACGCCGGTGGTCGCGCCCCCCAACGGGTACTTCGACCCCGCACTCCTTGCCGAGGTCCCGCAGGACGACCTGATGATCCTCGGCGACCGCGGCCGGCTCCAGGACCCGCCCCTGTCCCGCCTCCCGTCCGGGCAGGAGCTCCTGCTCAGCGACTTCAGGGCCAGCTCCGGGGGGCCGGCCCCGACGACCCCGCTCGACCCCCTGGCCCTGCGTCAGCGCATCCTCTCCGAGGCCGCGCTCGAGGCGACGAAGGGTGCCGCGCCGGTGCGTCCGATCGTGGTGACCCTCCCCTACGGCTGGGATCCGGGAGCGCACTGGCGCGAGGCCGACTTCTTCGGCGGCCTGCAGAACGCCTGGGTACGCCTCGCCCCGGCACCTCGTGGCGCGACCTCGACGTTCCAGGGTGAGCTGCCCTACGGCCGGGCCCAGCGCGTCCGGGAGATCCGCGAGAGCAACGTCGAGGCGACCCGGACCCTGGTCCGGACGAGCACCGTCCTCCAGCACCTGCTGACCAACCCCAACGAGGCGACCGATCGCCTGGCCGGGGCGGCGCTGCAGGCCTCGGCGTACAGCGCCCGCCCGACCCTGGAGCTGGCCGCCCGGCAGGTCCTCGACCTGGACTCCACGGCCACCGAGGCGATGGCCGGGGTCCAGGTGACCGGCACCGACTTCGTCACGCTCTCGGGCGGCTCGGGGACGGTGACCGTCACCCTCGTGAACGGCCTCGAGCAGCCCATCACGGTCGGGCTGAAGGCCCGTGCCGACAGCCCGCAGGTGAAGGTGGAGACGCCCGAGCCGGTGACCCTGCAGCCTCGCCAGCGCGCCACCCGACGGCTCCAGGTGAGCAGCGGCGTGGGGGTGCACGAGGTGACTCTCTCCCCGGTCACGACGAAGGGTGAGGAGGCGGGGACACCGCTGACGTTCAACATGCGCACCAGCCAGGTCGGTCGCCTGATCTGGTACATCATGATCGCCGGCGGGACCCTGCTCGCGGTGATGATCATCCGCCGGATCCTGCTGCGCATCCGCAACCACCGCTGGCGCGAGGACGGGGCCGAGTGAGCGAGACACCGAGCTCTCCCGACACCACGTCGCAGTCGCTGCTGTCCTCGAGCGCGGTGATGGCGGCCGGCACGATCGTGTCCCGGCTGAGCGGGTTCGTGCGCGGCAGCCTGCTGATCGCGGCCATCGGCGCGGGCCTGCACGCCGACGTGTTCAACATCGCCAACACCGTGCCGAACATGCTCTACATCCTGCTGGCGGGTGGCGTGGTGAACGCCGTGCTCGTGCCGCAGCTGGTGCGGTCGATGAAGAACGACGCCGACGGCGGTGAGGCCTACACCAACCGGATCATCACGCTCGCCATGCTGTTCCTCGGCCTGGTCACGATCCTCCTGGTGGTCGCCGCGCCCTGGCTGATGCGGCTGTTCCTGGACCCGCAGTTCTTCGACCCGGCGAACTCGGCGCAGCTCCAGTCGGTGATCGACTTCGCGCGCTACTGCCTGCCGCAGGTCTTCTTCTACGGGATGTTCGTGCTGGTCGGGCAGATCCTCAACTCACGCCGCAGGTTCGGCCCGATGATGTGGGCCCCGATCGCCAACAACGTCGTCTCGATCGCGGTGCTGATCACCTACCTGATCACCCTCGGTCCTGCCACGGGGGCGGAGAAGCAGGGAGGCTTCACCCAGGGCGCCGAGGCGCTGCTGGGGATCGGCTCGACCCTGGGGATCGTGGTCCAGTTCCTGGTGCTGCTGCCCTACCTGAGGTCGGCGGGCTTCTCCTACCGGCCGCGCTTCGACTTCCGCGGCACCGGCCTGGGACACACGCTG
Organism: uncultured Actinomycetota bacterium; assembly: GCA_963782305.1. Classification (GTDB taxonomy): domain Bacteria; phylum Actinomycetota; class Actinomycetes; order Propionibacteriales; family Nocardioidaceae; genus Marmoricola. The sequence continues at coordinate 144,567 of CAWAJJ010000008.1, forward strand.
CGCCTCGGTGTGTGGACGGTGCTGTTCGTGGTGGTCAACCAGATCGCCTACACGATCGTCGTACGCCTCGCGTCCGGCGGCACCGTCGACCCGCACCCCGGCTCGGCACCCGGCTCCACCGAGGGCACCGGCTACACCGTCTACTCCAACTCGTTCCTGCTCACCCAGGTCCCGCACTCCATCATCACGGTGTCACTGGCCACGGCGATGCTGCCGATGCTCTCGTCGTACGCCGCGGAAGGCCGGCTCTCCCAGGTCGGTGCGGCGGTCTCCTCCACGCTGCGGTCGGCGTACGCGCTGGTGATCCCGGTGGCCGTGCTCTTCTCGGTGATGTCCCTCGACATCGCCAACGTGCTCTGGGGCTACGGCAGCGCCGCGGCCGACTTCGGCAACTTCGCCCCGTCGCTGGCCCTGTTCGGGATCGGCCTGGTGCTGTTCACCGCGCACTACCTGATGCTGCGCGGGTTCTACGCACTCGAGCAGACCCGCCGCGTGTTCTTCATCCAGTGCGGCGTCTCGGTCACCAACATCGTCACGGCGATCCTGCTCACCCGCGGGGCACCGGCCTCCGAGACCGCGCCCCGGCTGGTGATCTCCTACGCCTGCGCCTACGCGGTCGGCGCGCTCACCTCCTACGCGCTGCTCTCGCGGACCGTCGGTGGCCTCTCCGGTCGCCGGCTCGTGCGCTTCCTGGTCCGGCTGCTGATCGCGGTGGGGATCAGCGGCGCCGCCGCCTGGGGGCTGCGCGAAGGGCTCGGCGAGCTGCTGCCCGGCGACGGAAAGCTGCACGCGATCCTCGATCTGGCGGTGGTGGGCGTGTCCTTCCTGGCGATCTATCTCGGGCTGGCACGCCTGCTGCGGATCTCCGAGGTGACCGACGTGCTGGCGCTGGTCACCCGACGGCTCCCGGGCCGGAAGTGAGGCCAAACCGTGCGTCCCACCGATTCAGGCCCGCCCTACGATGGGCACCGGAAGGCAGCGCGCGAGCGACCTGGAGGCGCTGCGCGGACGCGACGACGAGGCCCGTGGGGAGGTCAGTGACGTGAGACCCGGATCGATCGGGCCCGGCACCGTCCTCGCGGGCCGCTACCGCCTCGATGACCTGCTCGCCGAGAGCGAGGGAGCCCGCTTCTGGCGTGCCACCGACACGATCCTGGCCCGCAGCGTGGCCATCCACGCCGTCCCCAGCGACGACCCGCGCGCCGCCGGCCTGCTCGAGGCCGCCCGGGTCTCGGCCACGGTCGTCGACGCGCACCTGCTCCGCGTGCTCGACTGCGACGACGAGGACGGCATCAGCTGGGTCGTCAACGAGTGGGGCGAGGGCATCTCGCTCGACCTGATGCTCCAGCAGGGCACCCTCCCGCCGTCCCGCGCCGCCTGGCTCACCCGTGAGGTGGCCGAGGCGATCGCCGCCGGTCACGCGCAGGGCGTGGCCCACGGCCGGTTGAACCCCGAGGCCGTGCTGGTGACCCATGCCGGAGCCGTGAAGCTGATCGGGTACGTCGTCGACGCGAGCCTCGAGTCGCCCCGTCCTCCCGACCCGCTGTACGGCGAGCTCGACGAGCGCGAGGCCGACGTCATCAACCTCGCCGGCATCCTCTACGCGGCGCTGACCGGGCGGTGGCCAGGGGTCGCGCGATCCGGCGTACCCAAGGCGCCGCGTGAGTCCCGCCGACCGCTGCGCCCACGGCAGGTGCGAGCAGGGGTCCCGCGCACCCTCGACGCGATCTGTGAGCGGGTCCTGCACACGGAGGGCTCGCGGCACGCGATGCCGATCGAGACCGCTCACGAGATCGCGGCCGCGCTGGCCGACTACGTCGGCGACCCCTCGCTCTCGGCTCCGCTGGACGCCGCCGGGATGCACGCCGAGCCGACCGTGTCGCTGCACCGGGACGCGCTGCCCACCTCGACGCCTGACCTGTCGGCCCCGCAGCCTGAGCTGGACGGCGACACCGACCCGGGCACCGAGACCGCGGTGTCCGAGGCGCTGTCTGCTCCTCCCGAGCCGGAGCCCGATGCGGAGGCACCCGAGACCGACGAGCCGACGAGTGCAGGCCCGGACACCGCCCCGCGCTCCGCCGTGGCCGCCGACCCGGAGGCGACCCAGACCTTCCGCCCGCCCGTCGACGAGGACGGCCCGCCCGCACGCGCCCGGTCCGACCGCGACTCCCCACTGCCGCCGTTCCCCGACCTCCCCGACCGGCCCCTGTTCGCCACCACGGAACGCCGGGTCCCGGCCGCCTCCCGTGCAGCGCAGGCGACTCAGTCGCCCTGGTCCCAGACCGACACAGGCAGCCGCACGGGCACCAACCCCGGCGTCGAGACCCCGGCCAGGTCCGGCACCCACGACACCCCTCCCGGAGGGCAGCCGGGGTTCTGGCCCTTCGACGCGGATCCGGAGGAGAACGAGGTCCACACCGGCAAGGAGGGGCGCGGCTGGCTGCGGATGGCGATCGTGATCGGCGTACTCCTCGTGCTGGTGGTCGCGATGGCCATCGCCTTCAGCCGCGGCCGGCAGGACGGCACCACGCCGTCCGGGTCCGACGAGACCCCGAGCACCACCACCCCGCAGGCCCAGGGCGCGGCCCTCAAGCTGGCCGGGGTCACCGACTTCGACCCGATGGGCGACCCACCCGAGGAGAACCCGGACACCGCGAAGAACGCGATCGACGGCGACCCGGCCACCACCTGGCAGACCTCCACCTACCGCGGCAACCCGGCGCTGGGCGGGCTGAAGTCGGGCGTCGGCCTGATGGTCGACCTCGGCGCGGACCACGGGGTGCAGTCGATCACCGTGCAGTTCAAGGGTTCGCCCACCTCCTTCGAGGTGTACGCCGCCCCGGCCGGCGTCACCCAGAGCCCGGACAGCCTCGACCAGCTCGACAAGGTCGGAACCAGGGCGAGCGCGCCCGAGCGGGCCACCGTGGCGCTCGACCCGGCGCCGAAGACGCGCTACCTGCTCGTCTGGCTGACCAAGCTGCCCTCGGTGTCCGGCGGCTTCCGCGGCGAGATCGCCGACATCTCGGTCAGGTCGTGACCCCGGACCCCGATCGGGAGCGCGACGACGCGTCCCTGGTCGAGGCACACGTCGCGGGAGACCCCGAGGCCTTCGGTGAGCTGTTCGGCCGGCACCGGGACCGTCTGTGGGCGGTGGCCCTGCGCACGACCGGCAACCCGGAGGACGCGGCCGACGCTCTCCAGGACGCCATGGTCTCGGCCTTCCGGCGGGCGGAGTCGTTCCGCGGCGACGCGGCCGTGACCACCTGGCTGCACCGCATCGTCGTCAACGCCTGCCTCGACCGACTGCGTCGTGCCAAGGTCCGTGCGGCCGACCCCCTTCCGGACGATCTCGAGGAGCACGCGGCCCGCGGGTCCGTCCTCGCGGGCGCCGACCCCGGACTCGAGCCGGAGGCCCAGGCCCTCGCGGGCGATCGGCGCCGCCGGGTGCTCGCCGCGCTCGACGAGCTGCCGCCCGACCAGAAGGCGGCGCTGGTCCTGGTGGACATGGAGGGCTACCCCGTCCAGGAGGCGGCCCGGATCCTCGAGACAGCCGTGGGGACCATCAAGAGCCGGTGTGCCCGGGGTCGTGCCCGGCTCGCCGTACTGCTGGCGGACCTGGACACCCGGACCCCGAGTACGCCGGGCTCTGGGGCGAGCGCAGATGGAACCTCGGTCGCGCTCGATGCGTCGCACTCAGGAGACCCACCGGAGAGCAAGCCCACGGGCGGCCCAGAGAGGGGCCCAGAGAGCGGCCCCGATCTGCACGACAACCCGCGCGAGGAGGTGAGCGGACATGAATGACCAGTCGCAAGGCGACGAACCGGACGACGAAACACTGCCGGACGCGCACATCCGTGCCCTGCTCGCCGAGCTCGGTTCCGGTCCCGACGGGGACCCGATGCCCCCGGAGATCGCGGCGCGGCTCGACGACACCCTCGCCCGGCTGGTGGCCGAGCGAGGCCCTGGTGGTTCGGGCGACGCGGTCGACGAGGAGCTCCCGGACAACGTCGTACCCCTGCGTCGCACGTGGCTCCCCCGCCTCACCGTGGCCGCAGCGGCCGTCGTGGTCCTCGGCGCCGGCGGCGTGGCCGCATCGAACCTGGGCCTCTTCGGCAACCAGGCCGACACCATGGCCGGCAGCGGTGACTCCGCGTCCTCGGAGACAGCGGGTGGCGCGAGCACCCTCTCTCCGGACACCCCGTCCAGCGGCCTCACGCGGGACGGCATCGTGACCGCCGGCGAGCTGCCACGCCTCCGCTCGGCCTCGTTCGGGTCCGACGTGGAGAGCCTGCTGAGCAGGCGGGCGCCGGCGGCCGGTACTCCGGTGCCCTCGGCCCCCGACTCCGGCGCCGAAGGGAAGAGCCCGACGCCCCGGAACGGCGACACGACGGACTCGTCCAAGGCGCTGCGGAGCCAGGCCTGCCGGGGTCCCAGGATCACCGACGGTGCCACGACCAGCCCGGTGAGGTACGACGGCCGCCTCGCGGTCCTCGTCGTGCACCCCGAACAGGGCGGCCAGCGGCTCGTCGAGGCCTGGGACTGCGCCGGCGAGCAGAGGCTGGCGGAGACCACCCTGACCCCGTAGGTCCGGGCCGTCGAGTGCCTGCGGAACACTTGGACCATGAGCACCTCCCACCGCACCCGGTCCGTCTCCTGCCAGGTCGAGCTGGACGTCCGCGAGACGGCCGAGCTGGTGTGGTCGGTGGCGGTCGCACGCGGCCCCGAGCTGTCCTCGGAGTCACTCACGATCACGGTGGACGGCCGGCCGATCGAGGTGCGCGAGCTGGGCGTCGCCGACGGCGGGCGACTGCACGTCTGCACGGCACCTCCGGGACGGCTCGCCCTCTCCTACGGCGCCGACGTGTCCGGCCTGGCCGCGCCTGCCCTGGTGGACCCCGTCGACGACATCGTCTACCGCCGACCCAGCCGCTACGCGGAGTCCGACGAGCTCGGCCCGACGGCGTGGGCGGAGTTCTCCTCGCTCGAGGGCAAGGAGCTGCTCGACGCGGTCAGCTCCTGGGTGGGCACGCAGCTCTACTACGTCAGCGGGTCCAGCCGTCCCACCGACGGGGCGACCCAGACGTTGCTGCTGCGCCAGGGCGTGTGTCGCGACTTCGCCCACCTGGTGATCGCGATGCTGCGCGCGCGCAACGTCCCGGCCCGGCTGGTGGCCGTCTACGCCCCGGGCCTGTCCCCGATGGACTTCCACGCGGTGGTCGAGGCGGCCATCGACGGCCAGTGGCGGGCGGTCGACGCCACGACGCTGGCCCCGCGCGAGACGCTGGTCCGGATCTCGACCGGCCGCGACGCCTCGGACACCGCGTTCCTGACCGTGCAGTCCGGCCGGGCCGACCTGGTCACGGTCAACGTGACGGCGACCGCCGTACCCGACCTGCCGCGCGACAACCTCACCAGTCTCGTCTCCCTCACCTGACCCACGCACCGCGCGGCTACCGGCCGCGGAATGCGCGGTGCCTAGGATCGGTTCACTCAGAGCCACCCAACGGGGCATCAGAAACGACCTAGTGCAGGAGTTGCAGTGACCGAACAGACCAGCTCATCCGCCCCCGAGATCCGCGAAGTGATCATCGTGGGATCCGGACCGGCGGGCTACACGGCTGCGGTGTACGCCGCACGCGCCGGCCTCGCCCCGCTGGTCTTCGAGGGCTCGGTCACCGCTGGCGGTGCGCTGATGAACACCACCGAGGTGGAGAACTTCCCCGGCTTCCGCGACGGCATCCAGGGCCCGGCCCTGATGGACGAGATGCGCGCCCAGGCCGAGCGCTTCGGCGCCGAGATCGTCTCCGACGACGTGACCGCCGTCGACCTGACCGGCGAGACCAAGAACGTCACGACCGCGGACGGCACCTTCTCCGCACGGTCCGTGATCCTGGCGACCGGCTCGGGCTACCGCAAGCTCGGCATCCCCGACGAGGACCGGCTCTCCGGCCACGGCGTCAGCTGGTGTGCGACCTGCGACGGCTTCTTCTTCCGTGAGCAGCACATCGCGGTCGTGGGCGGCGGCGACTCCGCCATCGAGGAGGCCACCTTCTTGTCCCGGTTCGGCTCCAAGGTCACCCTGATCCACCGCCGCGGGGAGCTGCGCGCGTCGAAGATCATGCAGGAGCGTGCCTTCGCCGACCCGAAGATCGACTTCGCCTGGAACTCCGAGGTCGCCGAGATCCACGGTGACGACAAGCTCACCGGCCTGACCCTGCGCGACACCGAGACCGGAGAGACCCGCTCGCTGGACGCGACCGGCCTGTTCGTGGCGATCGGGCACGACCCGCGCTCCGAGCTGCTGCACGGCCAGGTGCGCCTCGACGAGGAGGGCTACGTGCTCGTGGACGCGCCGTCCACCCGGACCAACATCACCGGCGTGTTCGCCTGTGGCGACCTGGTGGACCACCACTACCGCCAGGCGATCACCGCCGCGGGCACCGGTTGTGCCGCGGCTCTCGACGCCGAGCGCTACCTCTCCGACCTCGACTTCTCGCTCACCACGTCCGCAGGCGCGGCGACCGTCGGGGCAGGCGCCTGACCCAGGCTGTCACCGGGAAGAAATGTCAGACCGGAGACGTTCCACCACAGCAACACACACGACTTCAACACAACGAGGAGCACAGATGTCTGACCTGCAGGCCGTCACCGATGACAACTTCGAGGCCGAGGTCCTGAAGTCCGACAAGCCAGTGCTGGTCGACTTCTGGGCCGAGTGGTGTGGCCCGTGCCGCCAGGTCGGACCCATCCTCGACGAGCTCGCCGCCGAGCACGGCGAGAAGGTCACCTTCGTCAAGATGAACGTCGACGAGAACCCCGTGACCCCGTCCACCTACCGGGTCAACGGCATCCCGACGCTCAACCTCTACAAGGACGGCGAGGTCGTCAAGCAGATCGTCGGCGCCCGCCCCAAGGCTGCCCTGCTCAAGGAGCTGGCCGACTACATCGCCTGAGCCCCTGTGCTGATCGAGCGGGCTACAGTCGCTGCGTGAACGCAGTCTTCCGACTCGGGGATTCGGGCCCCGCTGTCGCCCAGATCACCGGTCTGCTCGAGCGGATCGGTCTTCTGGGCGACCCGGCTGATCCGTCGTACGACGCAGGCGGGCTCGATGGTGCCGCCGTCTTCGACAGCCGCATCGAGCTCGCCGTACGCACCTTCCAGCAGCAGCGCGGGCTGACCGTCGACGGTGTCGTCGGTCCGCTCACGTTCCGCCGCCTCGGTGAGGCGCGCTGGCGGCTCGGCGACCGCATCCTGACCCATCTCCCCGGCAACCTCACCGCCGGGGACGACGTCTACACGCTGCAGGGCCGGCTGCTCGACCTCGGCTTCCGGGTGGGACGGGTCGATGGCTACTTCGGTCCCGAGACCGAGGCCGGCGTACGCGAGTTCCAGCGCAACTTCGGCATCCCGCCCGACGGCACCTGCGGCCCCGCGACCCTCAAGGCGCTGACGCGGCTGAGCCCGATGGTGAAGGGCGGCGCTCCGAACGCGCTGCGCGCCCAGGAGCGGATCCGCGAGGCCGGCCCCAACCTCGGCGGCAAGATCGTCGTGATCGACGTCGGCCGCGGGCACAACCTGCCCGATGCGCATGCCGAGGCCTCCGACGCGATCCTGCACGACCTCGCCCAGCGGGTCGAGGGTCGGCTGGTCGCCACCGGCGTACAGGCCTTCCTGACCACCCCCCGCTGGGCCGCGCCCGGTGAGGAGGCCGATCGGGCCGCGTTCGCCAACCGGACCGGCGCCGACCTGTTCCTCTCCCTGGCGCTGGACGCGTCCACCAACCCCGACGCGTGCGGCATCTCGACGTACTTCTTCGGCGACGCCGACCGCGCCACCTGGTCCTCGGTCGGCGAGCGCTTCGCCGGCCTGGTGCAGCGCGAGATCGTGGCGCGCAGCGACCTGGTCGACCTGCGGTGGCACCCCAAGACGTGGGACATCCTGCGGCACACCCGGATGCCGGCGATCCGGCTCGACTCCGGCTACCTCACCAACGCGGGCGATGCCCAGCGGTTGCACGACCCTGCGTTCCGCGACGTGCTCGCGGAGGCGGTCGTGGTGGCCGTGCAGCGGTTCTACCTCAGTCCCGACGTCGACGCGCACACCGGAGTGCTCCGGGTCAGCGAGCTGCGCGAGAGCTTCCGCGGCGCCTGAGCCCGGTCCTTCGGGGTCTGGCTCAGGGGCCGGGCGTCGAGTCGGCGGTTCTCGAGGAGCGCGTCGGCTGGCCCAGCTTGGCGTGCGCCGGTCGCTTGACCGGCGCCAGCAGCCGCTCGAGGGTCTTCTCGAGCTCCTCGCGCAGGGACAGCGTCGTACGCAGGTCCATCCGCATCCGCGGGTTGACCGTGTGCGCGCGGTGGGTGGAGAAGCCGACCGCGAGCAGGAAGTCGGCCGGTACGACGCAGTTGCCGCTGCGCCCGCGGGTGTCGCCGAACGCCTCGATCGCCTTGACGCCGCCGCGTACGACGAGGTCCTTGGCCATCCCCTGCATCAGCATCCGGCCCAGTCCCCCGCCCCGGTGCCGCGGATCGACGTACGCCGTGGTGAGGATGACCGCGTCACTGCTGATCGGGCCGGTGGCGAACCCGTCCGCGGCCGGGACGTGCACCGGCGGCGCCCAGATCATGTGCCCGACCACTTCTCCGTCGACCAGCGCCACCCGCCCGCACGACCCCCACTCGCGCAGCACCATCGAGACCCATGCCGCCTTCTCCTCGGCCTCGTGCCCACGGACCGCTTCCCGGCGTACGGGATCGAGCTCCCAGAACACACACTCCGCACACCGCCCGGGCAGGTGCTCGAGGTGGTCCAGGGTCAGCCGCTCGATCTTGCGTCCCATGGGGCTCATCGTAGGCCGCAGGTTTCCCCGGCTACCCGGGGATCCCTGACGTTACTGGGCGATGCAACGCCCCAAAACGTCATGGGTTGGCCCAGAACCCCGCCCGGTTTGTCAGCCTACGCTCGCTGGGTCGACAGGAAGTCCGCGATCCGCCCGATCGCCTCGGTGAGGACGTCGAGGTCGGGGAGGGTGACGAGGCGGAAGTGGTCGGGCTCGAACCAGTTGAAGCCGGTGCCGTGGGTGACCAGGATCTTCTTGGCCCGGAGCAGGTCGATCACGAACTGCTCGTCGTCCTTGATCGGGTAGACGGCCGGGTCCAGGCGGGGGAAGCAGTACAGCGCTCCCCGCGGCTCGACGCAGCTCACCCCCGGGATGTCGTTGAGCAGCTTCGCGGCGGTCTTGCTCTGCTCGTAGAACCGGCCGCCGGGATGGATGTACTCGTTGATCGACTGGTAGCCGCCCAGCGCGGTCTGGATGGCGTGCTGCGCGGGGACGTTGGGGCACATCCGCATGTTCGCCAGCAGGGTCAGGCCCTCGAGGAAGTCCTCGGCGAGGTGCTTCGGCCCCGAGACCATCACCCATCCCGCGCGGTAGCCGCACACCCGGTAGGCCTTGGAGAGTCCGCTGAACGTCAGGCAGAGCACGTCGTCCCGGACGTACGACGCCGTGTGGTGGTGCACCGCGTTGTCGAACAGGATCTTCTCGTAGATCTCGTCGCTGAAAACGACCAGCTCGTGCCGCCGGGCGATGTCGACGAGGCCCTTGACGGTGCCCTCGCTGTAGACCGCACCGGTCGGGTTGTTCGGGTTGATGATCACCAGGCCCTTGGTGTTCTCGGTGATCTTCGCCTCGACATCGGCCAGGTCGGGGTCCCAGCCGTTCTCCTCGTCGCAGCGGTAGTGCACCGGCGTACCCCCGGAGAGGTGGACCGCTCCGGTCCACAGCGGGTAGTCGGGCGCCGGCACCAGGATCTCGTTGCCGTCGTCGAGGTAGGCCTGGAGCACCATCGAGATCAGCTCGGAGACCCCGTTGCCGATGAACACGTCGTCGACGGCCGTGTCGGTGAGCCCGTGGGACTGGTAGTACTGCGCGACCGCGGTCCGTGCGGAGTAGATGCCGCGCGAGTCGGAGTAGCCCTGCGCCTCGGGCAGGTTGTGCACGATGTCGGCCACGATCGCCTCGGGGGCCTCGAAGCCGAACGGCGCCGGGTTGCCGATGTTCAGCTTGAGGATCTTGTGACCCTCGGCCTCGAGGCGCTGGGCCTCGACCAGGATCGGTCCTCGTACGTCGTACCGGACGTGCTGCAGCTTGCGGCTCTGGACGATGGGACGCATGCGCACAGTCTCGCAGAGCAGGTCGACCGGTTATCCGTGCTGGCCGACCGGCGGATGGGCGGCGCGTCGCCAAGGCGCACATGGCACGATCGACCGGACCACCCGAGACAGATCCACGAGGACGAGCATGCGCGACATCAGCTACCCGCCGATCATCAGCACCGCGAAGGTGCTCTTCCGGGTGCTCGGACTGCGCTTCCAGATGGGCGGCACCGAGCACGTGCCGACCAAGGGTGGCGCACTGCTGGCGTTCAACCACGTCTCCTACATCGACTTCGTCCTGGGCGGGCTCGCAGCCCAGCCCTCCAAGCGCCTGGTCCGGTTCATGGCCAAGCGCGAGGTGTTCGACCACTCGATCGGCGGGCCGGTGATGCGCTCCATGCACCACATCTCCGTCGACCGCGGTGACGGGGCCGCCTCGATGGACGAGGCGCTGCGCTACCTCGAGGCCGGAGAGGTCGTCGGGATCTTCCCCGAGGCCACCATCTCCCGGTCCTTCGAGGTCAAGGAGCTCAAGTCCGGGGCGGCCAGGATCGCGGCCCAGGCCGGCGTACCCCTGATCCCGGTCGCTCTCTGGGGCACCCAGCGGCTGATGACCAAGGACCACCCGCGCGACTTCTCCCGTGGCAAGACGATCGGGATCCGGGTCGGTGAGCCGATGTACCCCACCGGTGAGGACCCGACTGCCGAGACGGCCGAGCTGCATCGCCGGCTCTCGGCGCTCGTCGGCGAGGCGGTCGACGCCTATCCAGCCGAGGAGCAGCCTGCGGGTTCGTGGTGGCTCCCGGCTTCGCGCGGCGGGTCGGCGCCCACCCCTGACCGCGCCATCGAGCTGGATGCTGAGGAGAAGGCGGCCCGAGCGCTGCGCAAGGCGCAGAAGGCGGAGTCCGGATCGGCCGACCAGGACGGCGACCCAGCCGTCGGCTGATCGCTCAATCGGTTTGTCGACAAAGACACCTGAAGGGCGCCGCAACGTCATCCGAACCGGTGGCAATAGGCGCCACAACGTATGACGTCCCCGCCTCGCTTTGTCGACTTGGCGACCTGTCGAGAACGTTAAATTGCTATGTCGACAAATCGATGAAGCGCCCAGTCGTCAGATCGGCCGGTCCTCGCGGTTGCGGGGGTCGATCACCGAGACGATCCTCTCCAGGTCGGTCAGCGAGGCGAACTCGATCGAGATGCGGCCCTTGCTGCGACCCAGGGTGAGCTTGACCCGCGTGTCGAGGCGGTCGCTGAGCCGGTCACCGAGCTCGGAGAGGCCGGGAGCGGTCGGGCGCGCCGACCGGATCCGGGGTCCGTCGTCGTCGTGGCCCACCTCACCCACGGCCACGAGCTCCTCGAGCCCGCGCACGGAGATGCCTTCGGAGACCACCCGCCCCGCGAGCCGGTCCTGGGCGGCGGCGTCGGTGAGTCCCAGCAGGGCGCGGGCGTGTCCTGCGCTGAGAACCCCGGCCGCTACGCGACGCTGGACGGCAGGAGACAGGTTCAGCAGACGCAACGTGTTGCTGATCTGTGGTCGGCTGCGCCCGATCCGCCCGGCCAGCTCGTCGTGGGTGCACCCGAAGTCGTCGAGCAGCTGCCGATAGGCCGCCGCCTCCTCGAGCGGGTTCAGCTCCGAGCGGTGCAGGTTCTCCAGGAGCGCATCTCGCAGCATGTCGTCGTCGCCGGTCTGGCGGACGATCGCGGGAATGCTCTCCAGACCAGCCTCCTGGGAGGCCCGCCAGCGTCGCTCACCCATGATCAGCTCGTACGACGACTCACCGGTCCGGCGTACGACGACCGGCTGGAGCAGGCCGACCTCCTTGATGGAGTGCACCAGCTCGGCCATGGCGCCCTCGTCGAAGTCCTGACGCGGCTGGCGGGCGTTGGGCGTGATCGACGATGCCGGGAGCTCGGCGAAGTAGGCCCCCGCCACCTCGGCAGGGCGCTCCTCGACCAGGGTGGCGGTGCCAGCGCCGTTCTCCAGAGCGGCACCGTCGGTCGGCACAGGAGCAGACCTGGAGATCGAACCGGTCGCCGGCGCGCTGTCCGCTGCGTGGGCCCCGACGTAGGAGCCGTTCGACGCCGCGTCCATCTCGTCGGCTCGGGAACGGGCCTGCTCGGGTGGGCCGGTGGGGATCAGCGAGCCGAGTCCTCGGCCGAGTCCACGCCTGGGGGCGGGCTGCTTGTTGCTCATCGTGCTCCTCCGACGTCGGTGGTGGGGGTGCCGGAATCAGTCGGCACCACGGGCTCGTCCTGGACCTCCGCTGGGGCACGGACCCCTCGCAACGCCATCTCCCGGGCAGCCTCGAGATAGCTGAGGGCGCCGGGCGAACCGGGATCGTAGGTCATCACGCTCTGCGCATAGCTCGGCGCCTCGGAGACCCGGACCGACCGCGGGATCGCCGTCTTGAGCACCTGATCGCGGAAGTGCTCGCGCACCTCGGCGGCGACACCGGCGGCCAGGTTGGTCCGCGAGTCGTACATCGTGATCAGGATCGTGCTCACCACCAGGTCTTGGTTGAGGTGGGTGCGCACCATCTCGACGGTCTCCAACAGCTGGCCGAGGCCCTCCAGGGCGTAGTACTCCGCCTGGATCGGGATCAACATCTCCGCGCCCGCGACCAGTGCGTTCAGCGTGAGCAGGCCCAAGGAGGGCGGGCAGTCGATGAGGACGTAGTCGAACCGCTCCTCGCCGCCGCCGTCGACGAACGGGTGCGCGGCGATCGCCTTGCGCAGCCGGCTCTCCCGGGCCACCACGCTGACCAGCTCGATCTCCGCGCCGGCCAGGTCGATGGTCGCCGGCGCGACGAAGAGGTTCGCGATGTCTGGATGGGGCTGGACGACGTCCGCGAGCGGGGTGCCGTCGACCAGCACGTCGTAGGAGGACAGGGTGCCGCGGTGATGGTCCACCGCGAGGGCGGTCGAGGCATTGCCCTGGGGATCCAGGTCGATCACCAGCACCCGCAGGCTGTGCTGCGCGAGCGCGACGGCCATGTTCACCGCGCTCGTGGTCTTGCCGACCCCACCCTTCTGGTTGGCGACCACCATCACCCGGGTGTGCTCGGGGCGCGGCAGCGGCGAGCCGGCACGCCGGGCCTGGCGCACCAGGAGCTGCTGCTCCACGGCACGTGCCATCGGGGTCGAACCGTCGAACCTGGCCCGCTCCTCGGCCAGTTCTCCGGCCGTTCGGACCCCTGTGTGCCGAATTGCCCCAACTGCTGCTGACTCCACCTGATTCACCGTGCCGTCCTGATGCTGTGTTTCACGTGAAACAGGGGGAACCTGTGGATAAACCCCCCCTGCCTGTGGATTGGCACGCTCACGTGCCCACCTCCGATCGGTGGATAACTTCCCGCGGGTCCTGGCCAACCAACCTGGCCGGCCCTCGATCGCGGTGCTCACCGAGCGTCCTGGAACTGATTTTTCATCGCTTATCCACCGTTTTCTGAATCCGGACCACCGTGACCGGCGGTGTCACCCACTCGGCGCCGACGGTCTCCACCCGGGGGTCGACCCCGCCGAGCTTCCGGATGACCGGGGCCGCCGACCGGAGCTCCTCGGGGACCGAGGAGCCCTTCATCGCGAGGAAGAGCCCACCGCTGCGCACCAGGGGCAGCGACCAGCGAGCGAGTCGATCCATCGGAGCCACCGCTCGCGATGTCACCACATCAAACCCTCCGGCCCAGTTCGGCTCCTGGTGGAGCTCCTCTGCCCGTCCCCGATGGACGCGCACGTTGGACAACCCCATTGTGGACACAACGAGGTCCAGAAACGTGGTGCGACGCAGCAAAGGCTCCACCAAAGTCACGTGCAGGTCCGGTCGGCGGATCGCGAGCACGATTCCCGGCAGCCCGGCGCCGCTCCCGATGTCGCACACAGTGCTGTCCTCCGGCATCAGGTCGGTGATCACCGCGCAGTTCAGCAGGTGTCGCTCCCAGAGCCGGGGCACCTCGCGCGGACCGATCAGCCCGCGCACGGTCGCCTCGCGCGTCAACAGGTCGGCGAACTGCTCCGCCAGCGGCAGGGCACGTGAAAACACCCCCTGCGCACTGAGCGGCGCAGGGGGTGTTGTTTCACGTGAAACGTCGTCGTTCACGGCACCGGGTGGGGCGTCATGAGGCGGGGAGCACCACGACGTAGCGGCGCGGCTCGGCGCCCTCGGACTCCGACTGCAGCCCAGCCGCGGCCACGACGTCGTGCACGACCTTGCGCTCGAACGGCGACATCGGCTCCAGCGAGGCGCGCTCACCGGACTCCTTCACCTGGGCGACGATCTCGCTCGCCTGCGCCTCGAGCGCCGTACGACGCTCGGCGCGGTGTCCGCTCACGTCCAGCATCAGCCGCGAGCGCTCACCGGTCTCGCGGTAGACGGCGAGACGGGTGAGCTCCTGCAGGGCCTCGAGGACCTCGCCCTGCTCGCCGACCAGCTGCGGCAGGTTGGCGCCGACGATCGAGACGGTGGCGCGGTCGCCCTCCACGTCCATGTCGAGGTCGCCGTCGAGGTCGGTGATCTCCAACAGCTCCTCGAGGTAGTCAGCGGCGATGTCGCCTTCCTGCTCCAGGCGCTCCCGGCGGCCGGGACGCGGCGCCCCGTCCTCGTCCGTGGCGTCGGAGTCGTCGCTGTCCGCAGAGTCGTCGCCGTCGGACGCGGTGTCAGTCTCGGTGGTCGCCTCTGCGGTCTCCTCGGTGAGCGACGCAGACGCGGACTCCTCGGGAGCCGCCTCCGGAGCCTCGGTGGTCGCGTCGGTGCCTGGGTCGGCCTGGGTCTCGGCCTCGATGGTCTCGTTCACGGGTTCACTCACTGTCTTCTCCCTGATCGCTCGGGGTCGTCGTGCGGGTCATCGGTTCTTGGGTTTCTTCCGCGGGTTCTTCTGCGGGTTCTTCTGCGGAGTCTTCTGGACGTTCTTCTGGGCGTTCTTCTGGCCACTCTTCTGGCCGTTCCCTTGGGCAGCTGGCCGAGGGGTCTTCGGCGTCTCGTCCTGGAGGGTGTCCTCCACCGTGTCCTCAGGTGCCTCCGCCTGGCCGCCACCGTCGGAGCTCGCCGCGTCGGTGCCGCCTGCGCCGCCCTGCAGCTTCCGGCGCTGCTCCCGGGTCAGCTTCTTCGGCTGCTGGCGCTGGGCCGGCTTGGGCGCAGGCGCGTCCTCGGTGATCGTCGATCCGGCAGCCTCGATCTCAGGCTCCCCCTTGCGCTTGCGCTTCTCCGCGTCGCGCAGCTCCTTGGCCCGGAACGCCTCGGTGTTCGGCGCCGGGTTGTTCCGGATCACGTAGAACTGCTGGCCCATCGTCCACAGGTTCGAGGTCGTCCAGTAGAGGAGTACGCCGATCGGGAACGCGATGCCGCCGACGGCGAAGACGACCGGGAGCACATAGAGGAGGAGCTTCTGCTGCTGGGCATAGGGGCCGCTGAGCGCGTCGGCCGGCATGTTCTTGCTCATCAGCTGGCGCTGGGTCAAGAAGGTGGTCGCCGTCATCGCCAGCACCAGGATCGCCGCGAAGATCTGCACGGTCAGGTTGCCGTCGGAGTTGGTGAACGACTGGGAGATCTTCACCGAGCCGAAGATGGTCGCGTCCCGCAGCTCGCGGGCCTGCTCGTCGGTCAGCAGGCCGCGGCCCTCGCCGTTCTTCGCCGCCTGGTCGATCAGCCGGAACAGCCCGATGAAGATCGGCATCTGCACGATCAGCGGCAGGCACGAGGAGAGCGGGTTGGTCTTCGTCTCCCGGTAGAGGTTCATCGTCTCCTGGGCGAGACGCTCCCGGTCGTGGCCGTACTTGGCCTGCAGCTCCTTGACCTTCGGCTGCAGCAGCTGCATGTTGCGGCTGGACTTGATCTGCTTGACGAACAGCGGGATCAGCAGGGCCCGGATGACGATGGTCAGGCCGATGATCGACAGGGCCCAGGCCGCACCCGAGGCGTCGCCGAAGATGCTGCCGAAGACCCGGTGGAAGGCCAGCATCACGGCGCTGATCAGGAAGTACAGCGGCTTCATGATGAAGCCGCCGATGTCGGTGAAGAAGGACACTCAGACTCCTCGAGTCATCTTCGAATGGGGAGGAACAGGGTCATAGCCACCCAGTGCCCAGGGGTGGCACCGCCCGACCCGTCGTACGGCGAGCCAGGTTCCCTTGATGCTGCCGTGCACCGTGATCGCCTCGAGCGCGTACGCCGAGCAGGTCGGGTGATAGCGGCACACCTGCCCGTAGAGCGGGCTGATGACGAACCGATATCCGCGCAGGAGGGCGATCAGCAGGAACTTCACCCGACAACCTCCATTTTCACCGCAGGTTCTGCGGTCACGCCCACCTTGGCCAGACACCGGTCCAGCTCACGTTCGAGCTCGTCGTAGGACGCGTCCGCTGCCGCCGGGAGGGCGCGGACCACGAGCATGTCATGCGGCGAAAGGACCGGAGTCCGGTCCCGGGCCAGGTGCCGCAGCCGCCGCTTCACCAGGTTGCGCGTGACGGCGGGACCTGACGGCCTTGGAGACCACGAAGCCCACCCTCGGCCCGCCGACGAGCGCGGCACGGTCGACGGGTCTGGGCGCGCTCGGCAGACGGCGCAAGCAGGTGGACCACCATGAGTGGGCCTCCGCAGCGCCGGCCGCGGCGCACGACCTCCCGGAAATGAACAGGTGAGGTCAGGCGGTTGCTGGGGGAAAGCACGCCTGGCTGCTCACGCCTCAGGCAGCGAGGCGGTCGCGACCCTTGCGACGACGGGCGGAGAGTACGGCGCGACCGGCGCGCGTGCGCATCCGGAGGCGGAAGCCGTGGGTCTTGTGCCGACGACGGTTGTTCGGCTGGAACGTGCGCTTGCTCAACGTACTCACTCCACTCAGGGGGTTTGACTGATCAGTCCGGTCACCGGGTCGTGCGCGTAAGCGCCAGTTGCGAGTCAACTGGCACCGCTCACCCATGCGAGATCGGACTGTCATGGACATGCGGCACCGGTCGACGCCGGTTCAGACCTGCCAACGGTACGCGTTGCGCTGTGACAGGGTCAATTCAGCCGTCGTGCCGGCGTTCCCGAGCAGAACCGCGACAGCCTCACAGCCTGCCCGGAGGAAGTTTTCCACCGACACGCCGCTGCCTGGGGATATCTCGGGGGATACCTGTGGACAACGGTTGATCCACAGGCCTCGGGGTTGTTAGCGTCGGCGCCTCCGGGTAGCCCCAACGCACGACCGGTCGGCCTGGCACGGCGACCAGCAGGTCGATTTCACGGCGCTGAACTCGACGACGAGCGTCGTATCTTCGTGGACATTGCGGGACCAAACGGGAGCAAACGGTCGGCACTAGCTGTCGAAGGATTTCCCAAACCAGGACATCCTTCGATATTGCACAACCTGTGGACAAAGGTGTGGAGTCAGGGATCCCAGTCAGGGATCTCGCAGACTCGCACCGCGGCACAGCCATCGAAGGGGAGCGCGACGGGGCGTGGACGGAACTCAGCACAGGGCAACACCAGTGGGAACAACAGTGGCTCCAATCCGGCAAGTGAGCTCGAGGTGCTCTGGCCGGGCATCGTGGACAGCCTTCCGCCCAACCAGCGGGTGTGGCTGACCTCCAGCAAGCCGCTGATGCTCGCGGAGAGCACGGCCGTGGTGGCCGTTCCCAACGAGTTCACCCGCAACCAGCTCGAGGGACGCCTGCGCACCCGGATCGAGGACACCCTCAGCGAGCGCCTGGGCAAGCCCATCCGGCTCGCGGTGAGCGTGGACCCGCCCTGGAGCCCGCCGAACCCGGCCCCCAGGCACCCCTCGGCACCGGCCTGGACCCAGCGGCGACTCCGGGGGCGACACCGGGGCCGACACCGGCGCCGGCCTGGACAACCCGATGTCTGGCCCGGGTGCAGCTCGCGGTGGCGCGATGTCGACCCCCAGCAGCCCCGGTGCCTCGATGGCGGCCTCGCCCCCCACCCCGGTGAGTGCCCACCATGACGAGCGACCGGTGCACGTGCACCGACACATCGGCAAAGCGATTTGTCGACACGTACGTCGAGCGCGTCGCTGACGACGGGCATCCCGGACAGCCCGCTGAACCCGCGCTACTCCTTCGAGACCTTCGTGATCGGGTCGTCCAACCGGTTCGCCCACGCCGCGGCGGTCGCGGTCGCCGAGGCACCCGGCAAGGCGTACAACCCGCTGCTGGTCTACGGCGACTCCGGGCTCGGCAAGACCCACCTGCTGCACGCGATCGGCCACTAC
Organism: uncultured Actinomycetota bacterium; assembly: GCA_963782305.1. GTDB lineage: Bacteria > Actinomycetota > Actinomycetes > Propionibacteriales > Nocardioidaceae > Marmoricola. The sequence goes on from CAWAJJ010000008.1 coordinate 162,921, forward strand.
GTGCGCAACCTGTGGACCGGCGCCAAGATCCGCTACGTCTCCTCCGAGGCGTTCACCAACGACGTGATCAACGCGATCAAGGACGCCAACACCGCCGCCCTGCAGCGCCGCTACCGCGACGTCGACGTGCTGCTGGTCGACGACATCCAGTTCCTCGAGGGCAAGCAGCAGACGCAGGAGGAGTTCTTCCACACCTTCAACACGCTGCACAACGCCAACAAGCAGATCGTGATCAGCTCCGACCGGCCGCCCAAGCGGCTCACCCAGCTCGAGGACCGGCTGCGCAACCGCTTCGAGTGGGGCCTGCTGACCGACGTACAGCCGCCCGACCTGGAGACCCGGATCGCGATCCTGCGCAAGAAGGCCGCGGCCGACCGCCTCTCCGCACCGGCCGACGTGCTGGAGTTCATCGCCTCGCGCATCCAGACCAACATCCGCGAGCTCGAGGGTGCGCTGATCCGGGTCACGGCCTTCGCCAGCATCAACCAGCAAGAGGTCGACATGACCCTCGCGGAGATCGTGCTCAAGGACCTGATCCCCGAGGGTGGCGAGCCCGAGGTCACCGCCGGCCTGATCATCGCCCAGACCGCGTCGTACTTCGGCTTCAGCATCGAGGACCTCTGCGGCCCGAGCCGCACGCGTGCCCTGGTCACCGCCCGGCAGATCGCGATGTACCTGTGCCGCGAGCTCACCGAGCTCTCGCTGCCCAAGATCGGCCAGCAGTTCGGCGGTCGCGACCACACCACGGTGATGAACGCCGACCGGCGCATCCGCAAGGACCTCGCCGAGCGGCGCAACGCCTTCCACCAGATCACCGAGCTCACCACCCGGATCAAGCAGCAGGCCAAGCAGAGTTGAACTACAACGGCGGAAGATGTGGTTCGCGCCGCCAATTCCGGTGGACTCCCGGGGGATTTCGTGTGGACAGCCGGTGCGCGCCGGCCACAGGCCGCCTCCGGAACCACAGGAACCTGTGGTTCACCCCCGCGGCGTCCACAGGCGGCTCGGCACAACTTCTGCTCGCTGACCTGCACGGACAGGGGTTGTCCACAGAATCCACCGCCCCTACTACTACGACTGAATTTCCAATTGATTCCTCGTCGCGCAATAACCGAGGGCACGGCGACCTGTGGACGGCGCCCAGCGTGGCAGGATGCTCACCCACGCAGCAGATGCACCAGATGGAGAGGAACCATCCGTGAAGTTCCGCGTCGAACGTGACGTCCTCGCCGATGCCGTCGCCTGGACGGCCCGCGCGCTCCCGATCCGCCCGAGCGCTCCCGTGCTGGCCGGCCTGCTGATCGAGGCCGGCACCTTCGAGGGTGCTGACGGCCTGCAGCTGTCGACCTTCGACTACGAGACCTCGGCCCGCGCCACCCTGAACGCCGACGTCAGCGACGAGGGCCGGGCACTGGTCTCCGGCCGCCTGCTCGCCGACATCTGCCGCAGCCTGCCCAACAAGCCGGTCGAGATGAGCATCGAGGGCGCCAAGGTCACGCTCGTCTGTGGCTCGGCCCGGTTCAGCCTGCAGACGATGCCGGTCGAGGACTACCCGACCCTGCCGCAGATGCCCGAGGCCCGCGGCACGGTGAGCAGCTCGGTCTTCTCCCACGCCGTCGCCCAGGCGGTCACCGCTGCCGGCCGTGACGACATGCTGCCGGTGCTGACCGGTGTCCGCCTCGAGCTGGACGGCGACTCGATCGCGATGCTCGCCACCGACCGCTTCCGGCTCTCCCAGCGCGAGCTGACCTGGTCACCGTCGGCCCCCGACATCGACTCGGCCGCCCTGGTCCCGGCCAAGGTGCTGGCCGACACGGCCAAGGCGCTCGTGGGCGGCAGCGAGATCTCGATCGCGCTCTCGACCGGGTCCGCAGGCGGCGCGGGCGAGGGCATCATCGGCTTCGAGGGCAACGCCGGCGGCGGCATCCGTCGTACGACGACGCGACTGCTCGACGGAGACTTCCCCAAGGTGCGCTCGCTGTTCCCGAGCGAGCACCTCACCGTGGCCCGCGTCGACAAGGCCGGCCTGGTCGACTCGGTCAAGCGGGTCTCCCTGGTGGCCGAGCGCAACACCGCCGTGCAGCTCGCCTTCTCCGACGGCGTGCTGACCCTGGACGCGGGCTCCGGCGAGGAGGCGATGGCGAGCGAGTCGCTGGAGGCCAACGTCACCGGCGACGACATCACCACGGGGTTCAACCCGCAGTACCTCCTCGACGGGCTGACCGCCATCGAGTCACCGTTCGTGGAGCTGGCCTTCACCCAGGCCTCGAAGCCGGTCGTACTCTCAGGTGTGGACTCCCTCGACGGGGAGGCCGACTCGGCTTTCCGCTACCTGTTGATGCCGCGCCGCCTGCTCTCCTGACCGTTTCCGCACCTGATCGATGGACAGCGCTGTCCCGTCACCAGCACGATGACATTACGTCTTCGGCCCCCCTCCGGAAGGACACACAGCATGGACATCGGACTCGTCGGCCTCGGGAAGATGGGTGGCAACATGCGCACCCGCCTGCGCAACGCGGGGCACACGGTGGTCGGCTTCGACCGCAACCCCGACCTCAGCGACGCAGACAGCCTGGCGGAGATGGTGGAGAAGCTGCCCAGCCCCAAGGTGGTCTGGGTGATGGTGCCGGCCGGGGACCCGACCAAGGCCACGATCACCGAGCTCGGCGACCTGCTCTCCGAGGGTGACCTCGTCGTCGACGGCGGCAACTCGCGCTGGACCGACGACCAGGCCAACTCCGCGATGCTGGAGGAGAAGGGCGTCGGCTTCGTCGACTGCGGCGTCTCCGGAGGCGTCTGGGGCCTGGAGAACGGCTACGCGCTGATGTACGGCGGCTCCGACGAGCAGGTCGCCAAGGTGCTGCCGGTCTTCGAGGCGCTCAAGCCCGAGGGCGACTCCGGCATGGTGCACGCGGGCCAGGGCGCGGGCGCCGGGCACTTCGCCAAGATGGTTCACAACGGCATCGAGTACGCCATGATGCAGGCGTACGCCGAGGGCTGGGAGCTGCTCGAGAAGGTCGACCTGGTCGACAACGTGACCGAGGTCTTCGACTCCTGGCGCGAGGGCACCGTCATCCGCTCGTGGCTGCTCGACCTGCTGGTCGCCGCCCTCAAGGAGGACTCCGACCTGCACGAGATCCGCGGCTACGCCGAGGACTCCGGCGAGGGCCGCTGGACCGTGGAGGCGGCGATCGACAACGCCGTACCCATGCACGTCATCGCCGCGTCCCTGTTCGCCCGGTTCACCTCGCGGCAGGACGACAGCCCGGCGATGAAGGCGGTCGCCGCGATGCGCAAGGGCTTCGGCGGCCACGCCACCACCGGCGTCAACCCTCCCGGCACCCCGCCGACCACCACCGACGTCGACTCACCCGCCGACAAGTAGCCGAGGGGAGCCTGCGAGCCGCTTGTACGTCGCCCACCTGTCGCTGCACGACTTCCGCTCCTACCCGGTCCTCGAGGTCGACCTGGAGCCTGGAGTCACGTCGTTCGTGGGCCGCAACGGTCAGGGCAAGACCAACATCGTCGAGGCGATCGACTACCTGTCCCGGCTGAGCTCCCACCGGGTGGCCGCGGACCTGCCGCTCGTACGCCGCGGCGCCTCGCAGGCAGTGGTTCGCGCAGCGGTCGTCCGCGACGAGCGGCGTGCGGTGCTCGAGGTCGAGATCAACCCGGGCAAGTCCAACCGTGCGCGGGTCAACCGGGCGCAGCTGCCGCGGGCGCGCGAGCTGCTCGGGCTGGTGCGCACGGTCGTCTTCGCCCCCGACGACCTCGCCCTGGTCAAGGGCGACCCCACGGAGCGGCGCACGTTCGCCGACGACCTGCTGGTGCTGCACCAGGGCGCGAGGTACGCCGGCACCCGCGCCGACTACGACCGGGTGCTCAAGCAGCGCAACACCTTGCTCAAGACCGCCCGGGTGCGCGGGTCCGCAGCTCGGCGATCGAGGGATCGGCGCTGTCCACCCTGGAGGTCTGGGACGCCAACCTGGCCCGGCTCGGCGCGGAGATCATGTTCGAGCGGGCCCGTCTGGTCGAGGACCTCAACCCGCTGCTCGGCAAGGCCTACGAGGCCGTGGCCCGCGGCGCCAGCCGCGACGACGCGGTGCTGTCCTACAAGCCCAGCTTCGACCGCTCACGCCGCAGCTCGCGCGAGCGGCCCGAGCCTCTCAACCGCGGCGGTGAGGTCCGATCGAGCGCCTCGAGCAGGCCATGCTCGCCCAGATCGCCCGTCCGCCGCCGCGACGAGCTCGAGCGCGGCGTCTCCCTGGTCGGTCCGCACCGCGACGACCTGCTCTGCTCGCTCGGGGAGTTCCCGGTCAAGGGCTACGCCAGCCACGGGGAGTCGTGGTCGTTCGCGCTGGCGATGCGGCTGGCCTCCTACGAGCTGCTCCGCTCGACCGGTGACGACCCGGTGCTGATCCTCGACGACGTCTTCGCCGAGCTGGACACCGGTCGCCGTGCCCAGCTCGCCGACCTGGTCTCCGGTGCCGAGCAGGTGCTGGTCACCGCCGCCGTGCCCGCGGACATCCCCGAGGGGCTGCGCGGCCGGCGCTTCGACGTGGCCGACGGGGAGGTGACCCCCGTTGAGCAGTGACGAGAACGACGAGCAGGAGGCCGCACCCGCAGAGGGGCCGGAGGAGCACGACGACTCCGGCCTGGACCTGGCTCGCTCGATCGCCCGCGGCCTCGCCGGGAAGACCCCGAAGCAGTCCTCGCGCAGCGCACCGGCCCGCACGGACGCGGCGCGACGCTGGCGTACGGCCCGCGAAGGTCGCTCGAGCGGGGCGCATCCCGACGACCGCGACCCGCAGACGATGGACTCGACCCTCGGCCGCTTCGTCAGCGAGCAGGGCTGGGAGACCGAGCTCCGCGTGCACGGCGTCTTCTCCCGCTGGGAGGCGATCGTGGGCCGCGAGGTCGGCCAGCACGTCACCCCGGAGTCGTACGCCGACGGCCGGCTCGTCGTACGCACCGACTCGACGGCCTGGGCGACCCAGATGAAGCTCCTCGCCCCAGATGTCATCCGGCGCCTCAACGAGGTGCTCGGCGAGGAGACCGTGCAGGAGATCGACGTGGAGGGACCCCGCGGGCCTTCCTGGAAGCGCGGCCGCCTGCGGGTCAAGGGCCGCGGGCCGCGCGACACCTACGGATGAGCTCGCCGGAGGACCCAGCAGGCGGAGCCGGTCTTCGAGGATGGGCCCTGAACGGCCCCGCACCCGTACAGGGACTAGGCCGACCCCCTGAAACTGCCTGTCCGGGCCGGTTCCGGCCCTCTGAGGGGCATTTTTCGGGCCGGATGTCCACAATCTCTGGGCAGGGGACGTGATTGTGCGGCCTTGACGGGTAGACTGAGCCAAGGTCGCCGACCCTGTGTGAGGCGGCCATTGTGTTGCACGGAACGTGCCGCACCCACTCAGTTCTCGCCCCTGGTTCCAGCGGGGGCGCCCAGATGAAGAGGAAGCCTTAGTGGCGGACGAGCCCATCACCACGACCCCTTCCGAGGTCCCCACCAAGGCCGAAGTGGCCGCCGAGCACCCCGCCACCCCCGACGTCGTCTCGGCCAGCATCCTGCAGGGCCAGACGGTCGAGGCGGGCCAGTACGACGCCAGCGCGATCCAGGTGCTCGAGGGCCTCGAGGCCGTCCGCAAGCGCCCGGGCATGTACATCGGCTCCACCGGCGAGCGCGGCCTGCACCACCTGGTGTGGGAGGTCGTCGACAACTCCGTCGACGAGGCACTGGCCGGCTTCTGCGACCGGGTCGAGGTGACGATCCTCCCCGACGGCGCCGTCCAGGTCTCCGACAACGGCCGCGGCATCCCCGTCGACATCCCGGAGGGGCAGGAGCTGCCCGCCGTCACCGTCGTACTCACCGTCCTGCACGCCGGCGGCAAGTTCGGCGGCTCCGGCTACAAGGTCTCCGGTGGCCTGCACGGCGTCGGCATCTCGGTGGTCAACGCGCTGTCCAAGCGGGTCGAGGTCGACATCAAGCGCGACGGCTTCAACTGGTTCCAGGCCTTCGAGATGGGTGTCCCCACCGGACCCCTGGAGAAGGGCGAGCCGACCGAGGAGACGGGCACCACCACCCGGTTCTGGGCCAACGACGACATCTTCGAGACCACCACCTACTCCTTCGAGACGATCACCAACCGCTTCCGCGAGATGGCCTTCCTCAACAAGGGCCTCGAGATCGTCGTACGCGACGAGCGTCCTGCTGCTGCCGAGATCGCCGAGGCGATCGAGGACGACACCGTCTCCGACGACGTCGAGGACGGCGGCGAGGGCGCCCAGGCAGCCCGCAGCGCCCCCGGCGGCGTGATGGAGCGGCGGTTCAAGTTCGACCGCGGCCTCGTCGACTACGTCGAGCACCTCAACCGGCGCAAGACGATCGCGAACCCCACGATCATCAACTTCGAGGCGGAGACGCCCGAGAGCCACGAGAGCCACATGAGCCTCGAGCTGGCGATGCAGTGGAACACCACCTACAACGAGTCGGTGCACACCTTCGCCAACACGATCAACACCCACGAGGGCGGCACCCACGAAGAGGGTTTCCGCGCGTCCCTGACCACCCTGGTCAACACCTGGGGCGAGGAGTGGGGCCTGGTCAAGAAGGCCGAGGACCGGGTCAAGGGCGACGACATCCGCGAGGGCCTGACCGCGATCATCTCGATCAAGCTCGCGGACCCGCAGTTCGAGGGACAGACCAAGACCAAGCTGGGCAACACCGAGGCCAAGGGCTTCGTGCAGCGCATCGTCAACGACCAGCTCGGCGACTGGTTCCAGAAGAACCCCGCCGAGGGCAAGGACATCGTCCGCAAGGCGCAGGCGGCGGCCCAGGCACGAGTGGCGGCCCGCAAGGCGCGCGACCTGGCCCGCTCCCGCAAGGACCTCTTCGGCGGCGGCGGCCTGCCCGGCAAGCTGTCGGACTGCCAGTCGACCAACCCCGAGGAGTGCGAGGTCTTCATCGTCGAGGGCGACTCGGCCGGTGGCTCCGCCCGCCAGGGCCGCGACTCGCGGGTGCAGGCGATCCTGCCCATCCGCGGCAAGATCCTCAACGTCGAGAAGGCCAGGCTCGACAAGGTGCTCGCCAACACCGAGGTGCAGTCGATCATCTCCGCGCTCGGCACCGGCGTGCACGAGGAGTTCGACGTCGACAAGCTGCGCTACCACAAGGTCGTGCTGATGGCCGACGCCGACGTCGACGGCCACCACATCAACACCCTGCTGCTGACGCTGCTGTTCCGGTTCATGCGGCCGCTGATCGAGGGTGGGTTCGTCTACATGGCCCAGCCGCCGCTCTACCGCCTGCGCTGGAACAAGCCGGCCGAGCACGAGTTCGTCTACTCCGACTCCGAGCGGGACGCCTTGATGCGGGACGGCCTCGAGCAGGGCAAGAAGCTGCCCAAGGAGAACCCGGTCCAGCGCTACAAGGGTCTCGGTGAGATGAACGCCGACGAGCTCTGGGAGACCACGATGAACCCCGAGCAGCGGCTGATGCTGCAGGTCACCCTGGACGACGCCGCGCAGGCCGACGAGGTCTTCTCGGTGCTGATGGGCGAGGACGTCGTACAGCGCCGCGGCTTCATCCAGCGCAATGCCAAAGACGTTCGCTTCCTGGACATCTGAGCCCCTCCCGGCCCAGGCGTCCTGAGATCCAACAGAAAGACGAACCGTGACTGAGACCCCCATCGACAGCCCCATCGGACCCGGCCCCGGCGGCCGGATCGAGCCGATCGAGCTGCAGACCTCCATGCAGCGCGCCTACATCGACTACGCGATGGCGGTCATCGTCGGACGTGCGCTGCCCGACGTGCGCGACGGGCTCAAGCCGGTGCACCGCCGGGTGCTCTACGCGATGTACGACGGCGGCTACCGTCCCGACCGCGGCTTCTCCAAGTGCTCGCGAGTCGTCGGCGACGTGATGGGTCAGTACCACCCGCACGGCGACACCGCGATCTACGACACCTTGGTCCGGCTCGCGCAGCCGTGGGTGATGCGTGCGCCGCTCGTGCAGGGCCAGGGCAACTTCGGCTCGCCGGGCAACGACGCCGCGGCCGCGATGCGGTACACCGAGTGCCGGATGGCCCCGCTCGCGCTCGAGATGGTCCGCGACATCGAGCAGGACACCGTCGACTTCCAGCCGAACTACGACGGCCGGTCCGAGGAGCCGACGGTGCTCCCGGCGCGCTACCCCAACCTGCTGGTCAACGGCTCGGCCGGGATCGCGGTCGGCATGGCCACCAACATCCCGCCGCACAACCTGCGGGAGGTGGCCGAGGGCGCACTCTGGGCGCTCGAGCACCCCGACGCCACCCGCGAGGAGCTGCAGGACGCGCTCGTCGAGCGGATCAAGGGCCCCGACTTCCCCAACGGCGCGCTGATCGTCGGCCGCGAGGGCATCGAGACGGCCTACCGCACCGGTCGCGGCTCGATCACCCAGCGTGCGGTGATCGAGATCGACGAGGACAGCAAGGGCCGCACCTGCCTGAACATCACCGAGCTGCCCTACATGGTCAACCCGGACAACCTGGCCGAGAAGATCGCCGACCTGGTCCGCGGCGGCAAGGTCCAGGGGATCGCGGACGTCCGCGACGACTCCTCGGGCCGCACCGGCCAGCGGCTGGTCATCGTGCTGCGGCGCGACGCGGTCGCCCGCGTGGTGCTGAACAACCTGCTCAAGCACACCGAGCTGCAGACCAACTTCAGCGCCAACATGCTCGCGCTCGTCGACGGCGTACCCCGCACCCTGACGGTCGACCAGTTCATCAAGAACTGGGTCCTCCACCAGGTCGAGGTCATCCAGCGTCGCACCCGCTTCCGCCTCAACGAGGCCGAGCGTCGCGCCCACATCTGGCGTGGACTGGTCAAGGCCCTCGACATGCTCGACGAGGTGATCGCGCTGATCCGTCGCTCTCCTGAGGTCGACGACGCCCGCCAGGGCCTGATCGAGCTGCTCGACATCGACGAGGACCAGGCCACCGCCATCCTGGACATGCAGCTGCGCCGGCTCGCGGCCCTCGAGCGGCAGAAGATCATCGACCAGCTGGCCGCGATCGAGCTCGAGATCGCCGACCTGCAGGACATCCTCGCGCGCGAGGAGCGGCAGCGGCAGATCATCTCCGAGGAGCTGGCCGCGATCGTGGAGAAGTACGGCAACGACCGTCGTACGCAGATCATCGCGGCCGACGGCGACCTGTCGATGGAGGACCTGATCCCCGACGAGGAGCTCGTCGTCACGATCACCCGCGGCGGCTACGCCAAGCGCACGCTGGCCACCCAGTACCGCACCCAGAAGCGCGGCGGCAAGGGAGTACGCGGCGCCGCGTTGCGTGGCGACGACGTCGTCGAGCACTTCATGGCGACCACCAACCACCACTGGCTGCTGTTCTTCACCACGGCCGGCCGCGTCTACCGGACCAAGGCCTACAACCTGCCGGAGGCCTCCCGCGACGCCAAGGGCGGCCACGTGGCGGGGCTGCTGTCCTTCCAGCCCGACGAGGACATCGCGCAGGTGCTCGCGATCCGGGACTACCAGCAGGCGCCCTACCTCGTGCTCGCCACCCGCGCCGGCCTGGTCAAGAAGACCCGGCTCGGTGACTACGACAGCCCGCGCCAGGCGGGCGTGATCGCGATCAACTTCCGTGAGGACGACGACGAGCTGATCGGCGCCGAGCTGGTCAACGCCGACGACGACATCCTGCTCGTCTCCCGCAAGGGCCAGGCGATCCGGTTCACCGCCGACGACAACCAGCTCCGCCCGATGGGCCGCGCCACCAGCGGCGTACAGGGGATGAAGTTCCGCGACGGCGACTCCGTGCTGTCGATGTCGGTGATCCGCGCCGAGCAGGTGGCGGCCGAGGAGGCCGTCGAGGGCGAGGCCGCGGAGTCACCCGAGGTCGTGGAGCAGTACGTCTTCACGATGACCGACGGCGGCTTCGCCAAGCGCAGCCGGATCTCCGACTACCGCACGCAGTCGCGCGGCGGCCTGGGCATCAAGGCGATGTCGCTGGCCAACGAGGACCGTGGCGGTCTGGTCGGAGCCTTCATCGTGGTCGAGGGCGACGAGATCCTCTCGATCACCTCGGGTGGGCAGGTCGTGCGCAGCCCGATCAACGACCAGTTCCGCGCCACCGGGCGCTCGACGATGGGCGTGAAGTTCGTGACGCCCAAGGGCGGGGACACCGTCGCCGTCGTGGCCCGCAGCGTGGAGAAGGACGCCGCCGTGGAGGAGGCCGTCGACGAGGCGGTCCTCGAGGCGGGCGAGGCCGAGGCCGCGGTCGCGTCGGACCAGCGTCGAGGCGTCGACTCCGGATGAGCGTGGACGAGGTCGAGGACAGTGCAACAATCGACCCCGACAGCGTCCCTGAGACGGACATCGACGCGAACAGCGACACCGACGGCGAGCCGGGAGAAGAGAGCTGATGGCTGACGGTCCAGGCGACGGGTCGATCGCACCGCAGCGCGGCTCTGGGCGGTGCCGATCCTGCCCCCTCCGCCGCCCGAGCTGGCGGAGGAGGAGAAGGAAGCCAACCGTCGCGCCGAGGCCGAGAAGCAGGCCGCCTGGGAGAAGGAGCAGGCCCAGAAGGCCCAGGCTGCGAGGAGCCGGGAGAAGGCCCAGGAGAAGGCGCAGGTCAAGGCTCGGACCAAGGCGGAGCGGCCGGCCCGCAAGACGCGTCCCGCACCGGCGCCGGCCAAGCCGAAGGCCGGCCCCCGTCGTACCCGCCGGGCGCAGCTGCGCCTGGTCCAGGTCGACGCGTGGTCGGTGATGAAGACCTCGTTCCTGCTCTCGATCGCCCTCGGCATCGTGCTCGTGGTCGCCGTGGCGATCATCTGGTCGGTGCTCGGCGCCGCAGGGGTCTGGGAGTCGATCAACTCGATCGTGCAGCAGGCCGTGGGCGGCGACAACAGCAAGCCGTTCGACATCCAGGAGTACGCCGGCACCTCCCGCGTCCTCGGTTTCACGATGATCGTGGCGGTGCTCGACGTCATCCTGATCACCGCGATCGCGACGCTCGGGGCGTTCCTCTACAACCTGTCCGCGGCCCTGCTCGGCGGCATCGAAGTCACGCTCGCCGAGGACAACTGACACGTTTTGTGGGGGCTCCTCGGCATGGGGTAGCCTTCCCTCTCGGTCCACCCGCCGCGTGTCGGGTGCGCCACTCCCGGGCCTATAGCTCAGACGGTTAGAGCGCTTCCCTGATAAGGAAGAGGTCAGAGGTTCAAGTCCTCTTAGGCCCACGATCACCCACCACGAGGAGACGGCCATGAAGAAGTTCCTGCTCGTAGCAGTAGCCGCGGCAGGCGCCGTCATCGCCAAGAAGAAGTTGGACGAGGGCAAGCAGGAGCAGGCGCTCTGGCAGCAGGCCACCGACAACGTCGACAAGGCATAGCTCCTACCCGGGGCCTTGGCGCAATTGGTAGCGCACCTGCTTTGCAAGCAGGGGGTTAGGGGTTCGAGTCCCCTAGGCTCCACAGCCTGAGGCCGCAGGTCAGCCTGCGGTCTCGTCTCGTTCCATCCCCTGGCGGCCTCACGGCAGCAGGACGAACTTGCCCACGTGCTCGCGACGTTCGAACTCCTCGTGCGCGGTCCGAACCGCGTCCAGCGCGAAGGTGCGTGCCACGACCGGCGCGATCTCGCCTGCGTTCGCTGCGGCGACGAGGACCCGGAACTGATCGGGGGTGTGCATGGTGGAACCGAGCAGCGAGATCGAGCGCAGGTACAGCTCGCGGAGGTCCAACTCGATCACGGGTCCTGCGACTGCGCCGGCGATCACCCAGCGTCCGCCAGTGCGCAGGTGCGGCATCACCGTGGCGACGAGCCCACCACCCACCACGTCGGCGACCGCGTCCAACCCGGTGGGCACCAGCCCGGCCAACTGGTCACCGATGTCACCCTGGTTCCGGTCGACGACGACATCGGCCCCGGCCTGGAGGACCGCGCCGGCCTTGTCGGCCGAACTGAGCGCAATCACCCTGGCCCCGCGCCGGGCCGCGAGCCCGACCAGCGCCAACCCGACGCCACCGGAGGCACCACTGACCAGCACGGTCTCGTCGGCCCGCACCCCTGCACGTTCCAGCATCCCTGTGGCCGTGCCGTACGAGATCGGCAGGCATGCCAGCTGCTCGTCGGTCAGCGGTGAGCCGGTCACGTCGTGCACCCGTTCCGCCCGCACGAGCACCTGCTGGGCGTAGCCGCCGTCGGCTTCGCTGCCCAGGACGGCCTCCACCAGGGGCTCGGGACCCTGGCCGTAACGCAGCACCGGGTCCAGGAGCACTCGGCGTCCGACGAGATCTCCAGCCACGCCCTCTCCGACCCGGGCCACGTGGCCACACACGTCAGCACCCAGGATGCGGGGGAACTCGATCGGACCGAGCCAACCCGCAGGCTCGTCGACGCCGTAGGCCCCCGACCTCGTCCACACGTCCGTGTTGTTGATCGACACCGCCGCGACGTCGATGACGACCTCTCCAGGACCTGGAGCCGGCGTCGCGACCTCGCGTAGTTCCAAGACCTCGGGACCGCCGAAGGCCGTCAGCATGACCGCGCGCACGAGCAAGCCTCCACGGGTTGGGGAGGCCATCCTCACCCCGGTCAGCGGTTCGCACCAAGCCGAGAGCAGCCCACCCAGGCGCTGCGGGCTGCTGCACGTGACCCTCCGGGCCACCCGGGACGCGATCAGCCACCACCCGCCGGGAGGGGCCACCCTGCCGGAGACTCCAGCCCCGTCGCGATACTGGCGCGATGAGCGCCCACAAGCCGCCCGACCATTCCGGAGGCCGGTCACCGGCTGGGTCCCCAGCCTGGTCTGACCTCGCCGCCGCAGACCTCGACGCCCCGCTGCTGTACGACGTCCTCGCCCTGCGGTCAGCTGTGTTCGTCGTCGAGCAGGACTGCGCCTACCAGGACATCGACGGCCTCGACCTTCGCGAAGGCACCCGTCACCTGGTCGGGCGGCTCGACGACGCGATCGCGGCGTACGCCCGGATCCTGGCTCCCGACGACAGCTTCCTGACCCCGCGGATCGGCCGGGTGATCGTCACCGACGCGGCCCGCGGTCAGCAGCTCGGGCGCCGGCTGATGGAGCGCGCGCTGGCCTGCTGCGAGGAGCACTGGCCGGGCCAGCCGATCGAGCTCGGCGCGCAGGCTCACCTGGCCGGGTTCTACGGCAGCCTGGGCTTCGAGGCGACGAGTGCGCCGTACGACGAGGACGGGATCCTGCACGTCTGGATGCGGCGCTCGGCCTAGCTGGGAGAGAGCGGGCGACAAAGCGGATGGGGTTGTCGGCCGGTCCCTGACGTTGTGGGGTGTTGCAACGCCCATCAACGACCGGATTCACCGGCCAGCCGGTGAAACCTGCACCCCCCGGTCCGTACCCTTGGCGGCGTGCCCACCCTGCTCGCCCCCCGCTTCTGGGGGGCCCACCTGCTGATGGTGGGGGCGGTGGCGTTGGCGGTGTTCCTGGGGATCTGGCAGCTGCACGTGTGGGAGGCGGCGCGGGCGGACGAGGCGCGGGACCTGTCGCGGGCCGAGCCGATCCCGCTGGCGAAGGCGATGAGCGGGGACAGCCCGTTTCCCGGGCAGTACCTCGGCCAGCCGGTCAGGTTCAGCGGCGAGTGGCTCGCGGACAGCACCCTCTACGTCCAGGACCGGGAGGTGCACGGCAAGCGCGGCTACTGGGTGGTGACGCCCGTCCAGGTCGGCGACAGCGCCATGCCCGTCGTACGCGGCTGGTCGCCGACGGCCGAGGCGCCGAGCGCGAGCGGACCCGTCGAGGTCGAGGGGTGGCTGCAGGCCTCCGAGGGCGCCGGCGCGAACGACCCCGACCCGCACGACGACGTGATCCCCGAGATGCGGATCGCCAGCATCGTGGAGCATGTCGACGCCGACCTCTACAGCGGCTACGTGGTCGACCGGCAGCCGACCGAGGGCCTGGTCGCCGTACCCCCCGACTCGGTCCCCAAGATCTCCGCGTCGACCTCCCTGCGCAACCTGCTCTACGCCTTCCAGTGGTGGGTCTTCGGCGGGTTCGCGATCTACATCTGGGTGCGCTGGTGCCGCGACGTCATCGAGCAGTCCCGAGCCGAGGAGCCGGAGACCGAGCAGGTAGCGTCGAGCGCGTGAACCAGGTCGAGCTTCCCGACAACATCCGAGGCGCACTCCTCCGCTACCGCGTGATGGCCAACATCGTCGGGGTGCTGCTGATCGTGCTGATCCTGGTCGGCGTACCGCTGGCGAACTTCGACGGTACGTCGATGTGGGGGATCTTCGGCTCGACCCCGGCCATCTGGACCGAGGGCAGCCAGGCCCACTCCGTCGGCGAGTGGATCACGACCGTGCTCGGGGTCGCCCACGGCTACCTCTACATGATCTTCATCGTGATGGCCTTCCTGCTCTCCCGGCGCGCGCTCTGGCCGATCGGCTTCACGATCGTCACGTTCCTGTGCGGCACCGTCCCGATCCTGAGCTTCTGGGCCGAGCACCGGGCGACCGCACGCGTACGCCGCGAGTGGGCCGTCACGCCTGAGGAGTCGACCACCGGCGCGAACGGCTGACCGTGGCCGCGCGCCGGACGGGTTCCACCGCGTTCGTCCTCGGTGGTGGTGGCCTGCTCGGTGCGGTCGAGGTCGGCATGCTCCGCGCCCTGTTCGAGCGGGAGGTGCGCCCCGACCTCGTCCTCGGTACGTCGGTCGGCGCGCTCAACGGCCTGGTCGTCGCGAGCGACCCGACGCCCGCGGTGGTCGACCGGCTGCTCGACCTGTGGGGCTCGGTGGGGGAGAGCAACGAGGTCTACAGCGACGGCACCTGGCGCCAGGTCTCCCGGGCCGTGCGTACCGGCACGCACCTGCACTCCTCGAAGCCGCTCCGGGACCGCCTCGAGCAGGAGTTCGGAGACCAGACCTTCGCCGAGCTCGAGGTCGAGTTCCAGTGCTGCGCCGCCAGCATCGAGCGCGCGGCCGAGCACTGGTTCACCGAGGGCCCGGTGGTCGCGGCCGTGATGGCCAGCGCCGCGGTGCCCGGGCTGCTGCCGCCGGCGCTCGTGGACGGTGAGCACTACCTCGACGGCGGCATCGTGAACTCCATCCCGGTCGGCCGGGCCGTGCAGCTCGGTGCTGAGCGCATCTTCGTGCTGCAGGTGGGTCGCGTCGACCGGCCGCTGACGGCGCCGCGCAAGCCCTGGGAGGTCGCCCGGGTGTCCTTCGAGATCGCCCGCCGGCACCGCTTCGTCAAGGAGATGTCCGAGCTGCCCGAGGGGGTGGTGGCGCACGTGCTGCCGGCGGCGGGTTCGGCCAAGGACGACTCACCGCTGTCCTACCGGGACGCCTCGCGGGTCGCGGCGCGGATCGAGGCGGCGTACGTCGCCAGCCTGGCCTACCTCGACGAGCACCTGTGATGCCCCGCGTCGTCGTGCTGGTGCTCCAGCGGGTGGTCGTCGCGCCGCTGTTCATCGTGGTGACCGTGTTGCTCTGGACGACACTGCCGCTGTGGCTGCTCGGCGCCGGGATCCTGTCGCCGTTCGTCCCCGGCTGGCTGCGGCCGGTGCGCCTTCTCTGGCTCGCCGTGGTGCACCTGACCTTCGAGAGCATCGCCCTGGTCGAGCTGTTCGGGCTCTGGATCGCCTCCGGCTTCGGCTGGCGGATCCGGTCGCCGTTCTTCGAGCGGATCCACTACGACATCGCGCAGGCGTATCTCGTGGTGTTCTTCCGTGAGGCCAAGCGGGTGCTGCGGCTCGAGATCGAGACCGTCGGCCCCTCGCCCGACGCCTACCCCGGCGAGCCGCTGCTGGTGTTCTGCCGCCACGCCGGGCCGGGCGACTCGTTCACGCTGATGTATGCGCTGATGCACTGGTACGGCCGCGAGCCCCGGGTGGTGCTCAAGGAGGCGCTGGCCTGGGACCCGATGCTCGGGGTGCTGCTCACCCGGGTGCCGAGCAGGTTCATCTCACCCCGGTCGGCAGGGGGACGCAACGTGGAGGACGAGGTGGGCGAGCTCGCGCGCAACCTCGACGGGAACGATGCCTTCGTGATCTTCCCCGAGGGCGGCAACTTCACCCCGGAGCGGCGGGAGCGGTCGATCGCCCGGTTGAACAGGCTCGGCCTGCACCGGATGGCCGAGCGGGCCGAGGAGATGATCAACGTGCTCGCACCCCGCCCCGGTGGGGTGATCGCGGCCCTTGACGCCGCTCCCGAGGCCGACGTGCTGCTCGTCGCCCATACCGGCCTCGACCACGTGGTCAGCATCGCGGACGTGTGGCACTCGCTGCCGATGGACAAGCGGCTGCTGATGGGCTGGTGGCGGATTCCCCGCGAGGAGATCCCCGAGGGCCGGGAGGAGCGCATCGACTGGCTCTTCGAGTGGTGGAGCCAGGTCGATGTCTGGGTCGACCAGCACCGGCCGGTCGACCTGCCCAGAAAATGACCCCGAAACGACCTGGTGAAGGACGAACGGCCCGCCGCACCGAGGTGCGACGGGCCGTTGACGATGTCAGGTCAGGGCTTCTTGGGTTCCTCGACCGAGCTCACGTCGACGTCCTCGGCCGGTGCGTCCGGGGTGGTCACCGCGTGCGGTGCCTCGACTGCATCGGAGAGGGACTCGCCCGGGGTGGCGCCCACGGGCTCGGCCGACTCGGAGTCGGTCGGCACGTCGGCGGCGTGGCTGCCGGCCGTGGGGGCCGGCGGAGCAGCCGGGGCCGGCGGAGTGGCGGGTGCCGGGGTGGGCGAGTAGGACGTCTGCCAGTTGGCCGACTCGTCGCCGCCGCGGAGCTTCTGGAAGGCCAGGGCGCCGAGCCCGAGCAGGCCGGCGAAGACGAAGTACTTCTTCTTGCCGCCCTTGCGCTTGACCGGCTCACCCTTGAGGGCAGCGGCAGCGAGGTCACCGCGACGCTGTGCCTCCACGACGACCGGCGTACCGGCCGCAACGGCTGCCGCGACTCCCTTGGACAGGCGGCCCTTGGCGTCCTCGACGTACGGCGCAGCCTGGTCGCGCGCGTCCGCGATCAGCGGCGCGGCCTGGTCGCGGGCGTCGGAGAGCTTGCTCTTCACGTCCTTGACGTAGGGCGCTGCCTGCTTCCGTGCGTCCTTGACGTAGGGCGCGGCCTGGTCGCGGGCGTCGGAGAGCTTGCTCTTCACGTCCTTGACGTAGGGCGCTGCCTGGTCCCGTGCGTCCTTGACGTAGGGCGGCGGCCTGGTCACGGGCGTCGGCGAGGCGGGGAGCAAGCTCGTCCCGGGCCCTCTCGACGTGGGGGGCAATGGCCTCGGACAGGTCGTGAGCGAGGTCTTGTGCCTGCTCGACGAACTTCTCCTTGCGACTCTTGGCAAACATGGGTTGCGAGACTCCCTCTCTGCGGAGTTCTTCTTCGACTGAGGTCCGATCATGCCCGCCTCGGCGTCGTAAATAAACCCGTGTCAGCAGACGGTCGGTGGGTAGCGCCCGGCGCAGGCCTCCCTCGGGGTGGTGCTGGGGCTGCGTGGGAGGATCGGGGGACGTGCTCACTGACACGAAAACCCGAAAGGCTGACATGTCCGACCTCAAGGCCACGCTCAAGACGAACCGTGGCGACATCGTGATCAACCTCTTCCCCGACCACGCACCGGCGACGGTGGAGAACTTCACCGGCCTCGCCGAGGGCACCAAGGACTACAAGGACGACGCCGGCCGCTCCGGCGAGCCGTTCTACGACGGCCTCGGCTTCCACCGGGTGATCGACGGCTTCATGATCCAGGGCGGTTGCCCCCTCGGCACCGGCACCGGCGGCCCCGGCTACAAGTTCAAGGACGAGTTCCACCCCGAGCTGCAGTTCGATCGCCCCTACCTGCTGGCGATGGCCAACGCGGGTCCCGGCACCAACGGCTCGCAGTTCTTCATCACCGTCGGCCCGACCCCGCACCTGAACCGTCGCCACACCATCTTCGGTGAGGTGGCCGACCAGGCCGGCCGCGACGTCGTCGACGCCATCGCGACCACCCCGACCGCTCGCGGGGACGTCCCCGTCGAGCCGGTGATCATCGAGACGGTGGAGATCGATCGCGGGTGACCACACCCCCGGTGGGTGGACCGGGCGGGACGGCCAGCGTCCCGAGCGCTCCACCCACCTGCTACCGCCACCCCGATCGGGAGACCTGGATCAGGTGCCAGCGCTGCGAGCGGCCGATCTGTCCTGACTGCATGAACTCCGCATCGGTCGGGTTCCAGTGCCCGAGCTGCGTGAAGGAAGGCAACAAGGGCACCCGGCAGTCCCGCACGCCGTACGGCGGCCAGCGGGTCGCCGACCCCCGGATCACCACCTTCGTGCTGATCGGGATCAACGTGGCGGTGTGGCTGCTCATCCAGGCCACCGGAGGGCGCACCAGCGACCTCCTGGACAAGCTGACCCTGCTGCCGGCCTCGGCCAACCGCCAGCTCTCGGACGGCAGCGTCGTGCTCGTCACGGGTGTCTCCGACGGCGCCTGGTGGCAGATCGTCACCTCGATCTTCACCCACGAGCAGGCGCTGCACATCGGCTTCAACATGCTCGCGCTCTACTTCCTGGGGCCGATGCTCGAGCAGGTGCTGGGCCGGGCACGCTTCCTGGCCCTCTACCTGGTCTCCGGGATCGCCGGATCCGCTGCGGTGATGGTGCTCTCCGAGCCCTACGGGCAGACCCTCGGCGCCTCGGGAGCGATCTTCGGACTGATGGGAGCGCTGGCGGTCATCGCGCTGAAGGTGCGCGGGCAGGTGCAGTCGGTGCTGGTGTGGATCGGGCTCAACCTGGTGTTCACCTTCACCGTGAGTGGCATCTCCTGGCAGGGTCACATCGGCGGCCTCGTCGCCGGAGCGCTGATCGGCACCGCCATGGCCTACGCACCGCGTCGGCACCGGTCGTTGGTGCAGTGGACGGCCACCGGGCTGGTCCTGGTCATCTCGCTGGCCCTGATCGCGGCGCGAGCGGTCGCGCTCAGCTGAGCGGAATCACACCGGTGGAAGTTGTCCACAGCTGTGCATAACCCTGTGGAGAACTACACCCGTGTAAGTCGGGTGGCTACTCCCACTTGGTGGCGAAGGTGAACCCGACCGCCATGAAGCCGATGCCGACCAGCAGGTTGTACTGGTCGAGGTCCTTCATCACCGGGATCGGCCCGTCCTGGCCGGCGAAGTAGAACACCACGATCCAGATCAGCCCGATCAGGAAGCAGCCCAGCATCCCGACGACCACACCCCGGCCACGGCCGAGCGGGGTCAGCTTGTGGGCGGCGACCGAGAGGCCGACGAAGATCAGCCCGAAGCCGATCACGAAGTTCCAGCGGCCCCAGTCGGCCATCCAGGGCAGCGGGTTGTCCGGCTTCTTCAGCCCGGACACCTTGGTCCACTCGGCAGCGTCCTTGGCGAGGTTGATGTAGACCGCGATCCAGACGATCCCCAGGACGATCAGCAGGGCGGCGATCGCCGTACGCGTGATCGAGGTCTGGTAGCCACTGGCGATGACAGTGGGCTTCTTCGCGGATGGCTTGGACACGGTCGATCTCCTTGGGCGTCGGGGCGAGGTCATCGGCGAGTCTCTCGCGTCCGAAAGTTGGTACAAGTGGTCGCGGCCGGGACACTAGCGTAGTCAAGCCACGTCGATTCGAGAGCAGGCGCCCCGAGTGAGCACCCACCGTCACCGCGAGCTGCACCGCTGGCGGCTCGTGGCCGTCGTGGTCTTCGTGGTCGCCGGTGTCCTCTTCGTGACGAGTGCCCTGGCCTCCGGCGGGCTCGACCTGCGCGCCTCGAGCGTGACGGACCTCGACACCGTCGTACGCCAGCAGCGGCAGCGTACCGACGCCCTCCAGCAGCGGGTCGCCGTCCTGAACCGCGAGGTGGACACCCTCGGCAAGTCCGTCGAGGACGCCCAGGTCACCGACGCACAGCGCCAGGTGGACGCGCTCCGGGGGCCGGCCGGCTTCGAGAAGGTACGCGGGCCGGCGATCACCGTGGTGCTCAGCGACGCACCCAAGGAGGAGATCGACCGGGCCGTCGACAAGGGTGAGGTCACCGCGGACCAGCTCGTGGTGCACCAGCAGGACATCCAGGCGGTGGTGAACGCGCTGTGGAGCGGCGGCGCCGAGGCGATGACCCTGCAGAAGCAGCGGGTGATCAGTACGACCGGGATCAAGTGCGTCGGCAACACCGTGGTCCTGCACGGTGTGCCCTACGCCCCGCCGTACGAGATCACCGCCATCGGCGACCTCGACTCGCTGCAGACCAGCCTCGACTCCTCGGACTACATCGCGGGCTACAAGACCTATGTCGATGCGCACAACCTCGGCTACCAGGTGAGCACGGACGACGAGGTCACCATGCCGGCGTACGACGGCAGCAGCGACCTGCGCTACGCCGAGGCCACCGTGCCGGACGACGTCGACCGGAACTGAGCCGAAGCCCTCAAGGACTGGTCATCAAGGACTGGCCACTAAGGACTGGGCCACTAAGGACTGGGCAGCGCCGAGGGCAGCGAGGACGTCGACGCCGATGGGGGCGGCGGCGCAGGAGCCACATAGGTGGAGACCACGATCGTCACCGTGCTGCCCTTGTCGAGGCTCTGGCCGGCGTTCGGGCTCTGCTGCAGCACCGTGCCCTTCTTGGACTTGGTCGTGGAGTCGGTCACCCGGCTGACCTTGAACCCGGCGTCCTGGATCAGCTCGGTCGCCTCGCCCTCGGTCTTGCCGACGACGTCGGGGACGTTCTCGGGTCCGTCGGACCAGAACAGGGTGACCTTCGAGCCGTCGGCGACCATGCTTCCGGCCGGCGGCTGCATCTCGACGATCTCGTCGCGAGGGTCGTCGGTGTCTCGCTGGGTCAGCACCACCCGTAGGCCCAGGCTGCGCAGCTGGTCGGCGGCGTCGTCCTTGCTCTGGCCCACGACGTCGGGCAGCTTCACCTGGGGCTTGCCGTCGGAGACGACGAAGCTGACCTGGTCGTCGGGGTCGACCTGGTCGCCGGCCTGCGGGTCCTGCGAGATGACCCGGCCCTTCGCGACCTCCTTGCTCGCTGCGGTGGACACCCTGCCGACCTGGAGGTCGCTGTCGCGGATCGTCTTCTCTGCCTGGTCGCGCGTCAGCCCGGTGATCGTCGGCACCGACTGTTGCTCGGGCGCGGCCTCGAAGAGCTTGGGCCCGAAGACCAGGGCCGCGACGATCAAGGCCAGGAGCAGGAGGAGCAGCAGGATGAGCGGACCACGGCGCTTGCGCTCGGGCTCGTCGTCCTCCTCGTCCGGGACCGCGACGCCCGCCTGGGTCGGCGGGAGGAAGCCGGTCGGGGGCACGGCGGCGACCGCCGGCGCCTGCACGGGCTTCCCGGCCAGGTAGCGGTCGATGTCGGCCTTCATGGCGGCGGCGCTGGCGTAGCGGTCGCCGACGTTCTTGGCCAGCGACTTCATCACGATGGAGTCGACCTCGGGGGTCAGCTCCTCGTCGTGCGCCGACGGGGGCTGGGCCTGCTCGCGCACGTGCTGGTAGGCCACCGAGACCGGGCTGTCGCCCACGAAGGGCGGCCGGCCGGTGAGCAGCTCGTAGAGCAGGCAACCCGTCGAGTAGACGTCGGAGCGGGAGTCGACGGTCTCGCCACGGGCCTGCTCGGGGGAGAGGTACTGCGCGGTGCCCACGACCGCCGCGGTCTGGGTCATCGTGCTGGAGGCGTCGGAGACCGCGCGGGCGATGCCGAAGTCCATCACCTTCACGTCGCCCGACGGGGTGAGCATCACGTTGCCGGGCTTGATGTCGCGGTGGATGATGCCGGCCCGGTGGCTGTAGTCCAGCGCGGCGAGCACGCCCGAGGTGATCTCGAGGGCGCGCTCGGGCAGGATCTTGCGCCCCTCGCGGATGATGTCGCGCAGGGTGCGGCCGGCGACGTACTCCATCACGATGTAGGGCTGGGCCACGTTGCTGCCGTCGGTCGACATCTCCTCGCCGGTGTCGTAGACGGAGACGATCGCGGGGTGGTTCAGCGAGGCCGCGGACTGGGCCTCGCGCCGGAACCGCGCCTGGAAGGTGGCGTCGCTGGCGAGGTCGGTGCGCAGGCGCTTGATCGCGACGGTGCGCCCCAGCCGGACGTCGACGCCCTTGCGGACCTCGGCCATGCCGCCGCGTCCCAGCAGCTCTGCGACCTCGTAGCGGCCACCGATCCGGTGCGGTTCAGTCATCGAGGTCTCAGTCCCCCTTCTTCGCCGACTGGCCGTTGCGACCGCCGGGGCTCGGGTTGCCGTTGCCCGGCTTCTCCTCAGTCTTGCCCGGTTTGCCCGCCTTGCTGGGGACCGCCTCGCTGGGAACGACCGTGGACGGATCCGGCTGCGGCTGGTCCGTGTCCGGGTCCGGTTCCGGCGGGTCCGACTGCTGCGGCTCGTCCGGCTTCTCCTCGGGAGGATCCCCCCAGACCTGGAGCGTGATCGTGGCGCCCTTCTCCACAGCACCGGTGGGGCTCAGGTCGGCGACCGTCCCGGAGTCCTGATCGCCGGGGTTGCTCTTCGTCTCGACCTTGGTGTCGAAGCCCTTGCCCCGGAGCTCGGAGACGGCGCTGTCGATCGGTTCGCCGATGTAGTCGGCCCGGCGTACGCGCACGGTGTCGCTCTTCGGGTCGGCGGGGGTGGAGGCGTTGTCGCCGTCGTCGGTCGCCGCGGAGTCGTTGGTCCACGGATGTGCGATCAGCAGGGCGACGAGCAGCACCAGGACGAGCGCGCCGGCGGCGTACAGCGGCCAGCGCGAGCTCTGCTCCCTCTCGGGGTCCGTCTGGGCGGTGACCGGGGCTGCGCACGGGCACGGGGGTGGGGGCGAGGACCCTGGTCTCCTCGGGAGCCGGCACCGGGGCAGCCACGACCTGGGTCGGCGTGCCGCCGTCAGCTGCCTCTCGCAGTGCGGTGGCGATCTCGGCCCCGTCGGCGTACCGCTGCTTGGGGTCCTTGGCCAGGGCACGGGTGACGACGGAGGCGAGGCCGGCCGGGACCGTGTCGGGCAGCGGAGGAACGTCCTGCTGGATCTGGGCCAGGGCCGTGGCGATCGGGGTGTCGGCGACGAAGGGCCGGTGGCCGGCGAGGCACTCGAAGAGCACCACGCCGAGCGCGTAGACGTCGCTCGCGGCGGTGGCCGAGTCTCCACGGGCCTGCTCGGGGGAGAGGTACTGCGGGGTGCCGACGATCTGACCGGTCTGGGTGAACGCCACCGAACCGGTCGCCCGGGCGATGCCGAAGTCGGTGATCTTGATCCGGCCGTCCGGGGTGACCAGGAGGTTGGCCGGCTTCACGTCACGGTGCACGACCCCGGCCCCGTGGGCCACGGCCAGCGCCTCGGCGACCTGGAGCGCGAGGCCTCGAGCCACCTCGGGGTCGAGCGGCTGCCCGTTGGCCAGCAGGTCGGAGAGCGGCTTGCCGTCGACGAGCTCCATCACCAGGTAGGGCGCGTCGCCATCGGGCAACATCCCGTAGTCGAAGACCGAGGCGATCCCCGGGTGGTGCAGCCCTGCGGCGTGCCGGGCCTCGGCCTCGAACCGGGCACGGAAGGTGGGGTCGTCGGCGTACTCCCGCTTGAGGATCTTGACCGCCACCTCGCGACCGAGCACGGTGTCGCGGGCGCGCCAGACCTCACCCATGCCGCCGGTGGCGATGCGCTCTCCGCGCTCGTAGCGCTCGCCCGGGTCGCCGGCATCCATCGCCTGGGTGGGGGGTCCGCCGTCAGGAGGCGTGGTCACTTGCCGATCACCGCCTCCATGACTGCCTTCGCGATCGGCGCGGCCAGGCCGCTGCCGGAGATCTGGTCACGCGCGACCCCCGCGTCCTGGATGAGTACGGCGACCGCGACGGCCGGCGTGTCCGCGGGGGCGAACGACACGAACCAGGCGTACGGCGGCCGGTCGGGCGCGCTCTGGGCGGTGCCGGTCTTGCCGGCGACCTCGACCCCGGGGATCTGGGCCGTCGTGCCGGTGCCGTTCTCGACGACCGAGACCATCATCTGGCGCAGGTCGCGCGAGGCCGAGGAGCTCATCGAGGGCTGGTTGGGCATCGGCTCCGGCTCGGTCTTGCCGATGTTCTCCAGCTTGGGCGACTTGGTCTCGTCGACGAGGTAGGGCTTCATCGTCACGCCGTCGTTGGCGATCCCGGCGCCGACCATCGCCATCTGCAGCGGCGTGGCCCTGACGTCGAACTGGCCGATCGCCGAGAGCGCCGTCTGCGGCTTGTCGGGGTTCTCCGGGAACTGGCTCACCGCCTGCCGGGTGAGCGAGTCGTCGAGGTCGCGGAAGTAGCGCTGGCCGAAGCCGAACTTGTCGGCCGTCTCCCGGATCGCGTCGTCGCCGATCTTGAGCCCCACGGCCCCGAACGAGACGTTGCAGGAGACCTCGAGTGCGCGGGTGAAGCTGATCGTGTCGCCACCACAGGACCCGCGGCTCTCGTTGACCAGGTCGGTGGTGGTCAGCGGGAGGTCGAGGCGGGAGCCGCCCGGCACCTGGGTGTCGGGGGTGTACTCGCCCGAGTCCAGCGCGGCCGCGGCGGTGACCAGCTTGAAGGTCGACCCAGGAGGCAGCACCTCCTCGATGGCCCGGTTGTTCAAGGGACCCAGCGGGTTCTTCTCGAGACGCTGCTTGGTCTGGCCGACCTCGACGAAGTCGTGGCTGGCCAGCCGGTTGGGGTTGTAGCTCGGGCTGGAGACCATCGCCAGGATCTTGCCGGTGCTCGGCTCGATCGCCACCACGGCGCCGCGGATGTTGTCACCGAGCTTGCGGAGCCCGTCGTACGCCGCCTTCTGTGCGTCCGGGTCCACAGTCAGGGTGACGCTGCCGCCCTTGGGCGCCTCGTTGTCGACGAGGTCGATCACCCGGTTGACGAACAGGCTGGAGTCGCTGCCGGAGAGGATGGAGTTCTGGGTCGACTCGACGCCGCCCAGGCCCCAGTCGCGCGAGAAGAAGCCGGTCAGGTGGGCGTACTCGCTGCCCAATGGGTAGACCCGCTGGAACTTGTAGGCGTCGTCGGACTTGTTGCTCTCCGCGACGGCCTTGCCACGCACCAGGATCGCGCCGCGCTCGCGGGCGAACTCGGCGTCGCGGACACGCTTGTTGTCGGGGTGCTGGCTCAGCGAGGTGAGGTCGTCGGCCTGCCAGTACTGCACGAAGGTGACGTTGACGAGCAGCGCCACGAACAGGCACATGCAGGCGACGGCGAGGTTGCGGATCGGCTTGTTCACGGTCGGACCCTCACCACCTGGGTGGCGTCGGCGTCGTAGTCCTCATCGGGCTCGATCAGCTCCGGCGGGGGGCGACGGGCCTGGTCCGAGATGCGCAGCAGCAGCGCGATGATGGCCCAGTTGGCGACCAGGCTGGACCCGCCCTGGGAGAGGAAGGGGGTGGTGAGGCCGGTCAGCGGGATCAGGCGGGTGACGCCGCCGATGACGACGAAGACCTGCAGCGCGATCACCACGGCGAGACCGGTGGCCAGCAGCTTGCCGAAGTTGTCCCGGCAGATCAGGGCGGTACGCAGCCCGCGCTCGACGAGGATCCCGTAGAGCAGGATGATCGCCATCACGCCGGTGAGGCCGAGCTCCTCGCCCAGCGAGGGCAGGATGAAGTCGGACCACGACAGCGGCGTGATCTGTGGCTGGCCCTGTCCGAGTCCGCGACCCACGAGCCCGCCCCAGCCCATCCCGTAGAGGCCCTGGACCAGCTGGTAGGCGCTCGCCGTGTGGAAGGGGTCCAACCACGCCTCCACGCGCGACTGGACGTGGTGCAGCGCGAGATAGCCCAGGTAGGCGCCTGCGGCGAACATGATGCCGCCGACGACCAGCCAGCCGGGGCGTTCGGTGGCGACGTAGAGCATCACCAGGAACAGGCCGAAGAACAGCAGCGAGGAGCCGAGGTCGCGCTGGAAGACCAGGATGCCCAGCGAGACCAGCCACATCGCCAGGATCGGCCCGAGGTCGCGCCCACGGGGGAGGTCGACGAACAGGACCCGGCGGCCGGCCAGCGCCAGCGCGTCGCGGTGCAGCACGAAGTAGCCGGCGAACGCGACCACCAGCAACAGCTTGGCGACCTCACCCGGCTGGAAGCTCAGCGGTCCCACCCCGATCCAGATGCGGGAGCCGTTGATCGTGCGGCCGAGACCGGGGACCAGGGGCAGCAGCAGCAGGACGATCGCGGCCAGGCCGGCGGTGTAGGTGAACGCCTGCAACCGCCGGTGGTCGCGCAGCACGATCAGCACGGTCACGAACATGAGCACACCCAGCGTCATCCAGATCAGCTGGCTGTCGGCGAAGGACTGCGCGTCGGGGTTGCGTGCCTGGCGGGCCAGGTCGATCCGGTGGATCATCGCCAGCCCGATGCCGTTGAGCGCCGAGACGATGGGCAGCAGGATCGGGTCGGCGTACGCCGCGAACATCCGGACCACGACGTGGCAGCCGATGATCAGCGCAGCGAGCCAGGCGCCGTAGGTGAACAGGTCGACCGGGAGGGTGCCGTCGACACCGAGCCCGACCGCGGCGTACGCCCCGATGCCGACCACCAGGCTCATGATCAGCAGCACCAGCTCGGCGCCGCGGCGCCGCCGGTGCACGAAGCTCATCAGACCCTGGGGACTCAGCTCAGCCGAGCGGGCGCTGCTCATGGCGCCTCGGTGCACACGGCGGGAGTGGTCGCGGACGGGGTCGCTGATGGCTGCGGGGAGGCGCTCTGGGTCGCGGTCGCGGGCCGCTTCTTCTTCCTGGCCTTGGGGCTGGGACTCGCGCTCGCGCTCGGGGAGGCGGACGGGCTCGGTGTCGGAGGCTCGGGGCACAGGGCCAGCCGCTCGAGCCGGGAGACGATGCCACGCGCGTCCTCGAGGCTGTTGGCACTGATGCCGTCGCGCACCTGCCGGGCGTTGTACGTCGGCAGGTCGTCGAGGGTCAGGTCGCTGCTCTCCTTCACGCGGTGCATCCGGATCCCGGGCAGGTCAGCCTCGACCCCGCGGTAGATCGCGACCTGCTCACCGTCGTTGGCCACGAAGTACTGGTTCTGGGTCCACTTGTAGCCGGCGACGGCGACGATCGCCACGAGCACCGCCACCACGGCGAGGACCGCGCCGCGGCGTACCCAGATGAACCGGCGCGGGGCGCGCGGGGCGTAGCGCATCTCCTCGGGGTCCCGATCCGAGCCCGAGGAGGAGCCCGAGTCCGAGTCAGTGACGGCCTCGAGCTCGCCGGTGTCGGCCGCCCTCGCGGAGCGGCCGGAGCCGATCCCGCGCCGACGCGGCGCCTCGGCCGCGGCACCGACGACCATCGGCCCGGTGACAGCCGAGGCGGAGGTCTCGTCGTCGTCGACCGCGTCGTCGTCGACGACGTCCGCGACCACCACCGTGACGTTGTCGGTGCTGCCGGCGTCGAGGGAGGCGTTGATCAGCGTCACCGCGGCCTGGTCGATGCTTCCGTCACCGAGCAGCCGGGCGAGCTCATCGTCGGAGAGCACCCCGGAGCAGCCGTCGGAGCAGAGCAGGATGCGGTCGCCGAGCGCCAGCTCGAGCGTGAACACGTCCGGTTCCGGCTCGTGCACGCCGTCCACCGCACGCAGGATCAGGTTGCGGTGGGGGTGGACCCGGGCCTCGTCCTCGGTGATCCGCCCCTCGTCGATCAGGCTCTGCACGAAGGTGTGGTCGGTGGTGAGCTGGGACAGGGTGTCGTCGCGCAGCAGGTAGCCGCGGCTGTCGCCGACGTGGCCCACCCCGAGCTGGGTGCCGTCGAAGAGCGCCGCGGTGACGGTGGTGCTGGTCCCCTCGATCTCGGGGCTCTCCCTCACCAGCGAAGCGATGCGGTCGTGGCTGCGGTGGATGGCTCCGGCCAGGGCACTGAGGATGTCGTTGCCCGGCGGTTCGTCGAGGTGTCGGAGCACCTCGACAGTGGTGCTGCTCGCGACGTCCCCGCGAGCCGAGCCGCCGACGCCGTCCGCGATCACGAGCAGATGTGGCCCGGCGTACCCGGAGTCCTGGTTGTCGCGGCGTACGCGACCCACGTCCGAGAGCGCGGTGTAGCGCAGTCTCATGTGCGGCTCCGCCTGGGGCTCACTTGCGCAGCTCCAGGATCGTCTTGCCGATCCGGACCTGGGTGCCGAGCTGGATGGTGGTCGGCTGCGAGATCCGGCTGGTGCCGACGTAGGTGCCGTTGGTGGAACCGAGGTCCTCCACGAACCACTGGTCACCGGAGCTGGCGATGCGGGCGTGCCTGGTCGACACGTAGTCGTCGTCGAGCCGGATGGCCGCGTCGTTGCCGCGGCCGATCAGCAGCGGGGCCTCGTCCAGGGAGACGGTCTCACCCTTGTTGCCACCCTCGAGGATGACCACCTGGGTGGGCACACCCTTGCGCGGCTTGGCCGGCTTCGCCTTGCTCTTCGCCCGGCGCTCCTGGCGCGACTGGCCGCGACCGGACGCCTCGCGGGCCACGCGGGCACCGAACATGTCGGACCGGATCACGGAGATGCAGGAGAGGACGAAGATCCACAGGATCGCCAGGTACGCGAACCGGATCAGGACCAGGGTCAGCTCGGACAAGTCTCACTCACCCTTGTTTGAGGTGCAGGGACATGGTCGTGTTACCGATCTTCATCGTTGCACCATCAGCGAGGGTGGCCTTCTCGACGCGCTTGCCGTTGACCAGTACTCCGTTCGTCGAGCCGAGGTCGTGGACGGTGATGCGCGGCGCCGCGCCGAGGTCCTGCGGCTCCTCGACCCGGATCTCGATGTGCCGGCGCGAGACGCCGGGGTCGTCGATGCGCAGGTCGGCGTCGTTGCCGCGGCCGATCACGATTCCGGGCGGTGCCAGTGGCAGGTTCTCGCCGTTGATCTCCAGAGTGGCCGTGGCGCGGCGTACCTGGGTGTCGGTGGGGTCCCCGCCCGCCATGCTCGAGCTCGAGGCGGTCTTGCTCTTCACCCGGAAACGCCCCGTGGTCAGCTCGGGGCTGATCTCCAGGCCGATCGTGACCGGGCCGGTGAAGACGTAGGACTGCTGAGCCGCGTGCTCGCGGAGCATCTCGGTGAGCTCGCGGGGCAGCTGCGGGCCGAGCCCCTGGAGGCGCTCGTGGTCGGCCTCGGACAGCTCGACGGCGAACGTGTTGGGCACCAGCCGCCGGTCACGGCTCAGGATCTGCGCCGAGTTGTCGACCTCACGGTTGAGCGCGGCGGCGATCTCGACCGGCTGTACGGCGCTGCGGAAGGTGCGCGCGAAGACCCCGGAGATCATCTGTTCCAGCTTGTTCTCGAAGCGCTGCAGCCCACTCACGGTGCCTCCCCTCAACTGGTGCTGACAATTGGTTCCGGTCCGACGTTCTGGCGATGGTATCGGGCTGCCCGAGTGGGCTTGGTGCCGGTTTGGGCGGCTGAGACGACGTGGGATAGCCTGAGCGCTGCTTCTGGCGCGAGTGGCGGAATAGGCAGACGCGCACGGTTCAGGTCCGTGTGCCCGAAAGGGCGTGGGGGTTCAACTCCCCCCTCGCGCACCAGCAGACCCGGGTCTCCCGGGAGGCGTCGAGGCCGGGTGACCCATCAGGGCCACCCGGCCTCGAGTCGTCTCCCCCACGTCATTCCCCTGCCTCGTCCTCGTCAGCCGCCGGTCGTGAGGCCCGGCTTCACGGCGAACCTCGCCCGGGCGACCCGGATCATCAGCAGGGGTGCCCCCGTCTCGTCGAGGAACTCGTCCGTGGCTTCCTTCGACCCCTGCCAGGTGCCGTAGTCGTCGATGATCAGCACCCCGCCGGGGGAGAGTCGCTCGTAGAGGTGGTCGAGCTCGTGCTTGGTGGACTCGTACCAGTCCGTGTCGAGCCGCAGGATGGAGATGGTGTCGGGAGCCTGCCCCGGGATGGTGTCCTCGACCTTGCCGGGGACGTAGTGCACCCGCTCCTGCGGATAGTCGAGCTCTGCGAAGCCCTCCTTGACGTCCTCGAGGGTCGCGACCCACCGATGCGGGCGGTTCCACGACAGCGGGCCCGGACCCCTCTTCACGGCCATCAGCTCGGCGGCGCTCTTGCCCTGGTCGATGCGGACGTCCTTGTCGGTCGGTTCGCTCATCCCGGTGAACGTGTCGAACAGGTAGAGGTCGCGATCGGTCGCGCCCCGGCGGAGGAGGGTGTGCGCGCAGGCGAGCATCGATCCGCCTCGCCAGACCCCGCACTCCACGATGGCGCCGGGGATCTGGTGCTGCTCGACGTACCGAACAGCCGTGATCAGCGACTCGATGCGCTCGTGGCGGGTCATCGTCCGGAACCGGACGGCGTCCCAGATCTCCCTGGTCTCCTGGTCGTAGTCGCTGGGCACCGGCTCCAGCTGCGTCTTCATCGTCCGCGGCTGGGGTGGCTTCTCCGACTCCTGCTGCGGTTTCGCCACGGGCGCGGGGGCAGGAGCCGGTGGCTGTACGTGTCTCTGGGCCCGTACGACGCGGTAGCCGGTCGCCTTGATGAGGGCTTGGTTGATGCGTCCTCGGATCGTCACCCGGGTCATCCTAGGGATCCGGGCGGTGCGGTGGCGTTAGCCGGCGCCGCAGGCGGGTACGCCGTTCTCATGGCCGACATCATCGAGCTCATCTACGAGGACCACGACTGGCTGCGCAGGCACTTCTTCCTGCTCGACGACGCGAAGACGAAGGACGAGCTGACGGCGATCTGGGAGCCGTTGGCGACCCGGCTCGACACGCACGCGCAGGCCGAGGAGGAGGTCTTCTACCCGGTCCTGCTCAAGGTCGGCGACTCCGGTGACCCGGAGGACGAGACCGACGACGCCATCAACGACCACAACTCGATCCGTGACGCCGTACGCAAGGCTCGCGACCTCGAGGTCGGCACCGACGAGTGGTTCGAGGCCGTCGGCGAGGCCCGCACGGAGAACGGCGAGCACCTCGACGAGGAGGAGCGTGAGGCGCTCCCCGACTTCATCAAGAGCGCGACACTCCAGCAGCGCCACGATCTCGCGATGCGGTGGATGCAGTTCTACGCCGCCCACCCGGCCGGCAAGGGTGTGGACGACAGCGACAAGGACGCGGACGCCTACATCGACGAGAACAGCTGACCGAGCGGAACGGCGTTCGCGGGAGGTCGGCGGTTCTTGACGCGGATGCGTGTAAGCGCTTACATTTACCCGGTTTCCGGTCACGAGAAGCCAAGGAGTCGGTGCACGGATGAGCAACCCGCTACCAGACGGCTCCCGGCTCGAGTTCGGCGTCGCGACCGCCTCCTACCAGATCGAGGGGGCGGCCCAGGCGGACGGCAGGGGCCCGTCGATCTGGGACACGTTCACGCAGGTCGAAGGCGCGATCGACGACGGGTCCGACGGGTCGGTCGCGTGTGCGTCGTACCCCGACCCGGGACCGGACCTCGAGCTCGTCACCGGCCTCGGGGTGCGGTGGTACCGCTTCTCCCTGGCCTGGCCCCGGATCGTCCCCGACGGCGCCGGCGAGGTGAACAAGCTCGGCCTGGACTACTACGAGCGCCTGGTCGACGGGCTGCTCGAGCGCGACGTGACGCCCATGGCGACGCTCTATCACTGGGACCTCCCGCAGCCGCTCGAGGACCGGGGCGGCTGGCTCGAGCGCGAGACACCGGAGCGGTTCGCCGACTATGCGATGGCCGTCCACGACCGGCTCGGTGACCGGGTGCGGCTGTGGGCCACCATGAACGAGCCGTGGTGCTCGGCGTACCTCGGCTACGGCGCGGGACGGCACGCCCCCGGGAAGCAGGTCGGCGGGCGAGGCACACCGCGCCGCCCATCACCTCCTGCTCGGCCACGGCCTCGCGTCGGCACGCATGCGCGAGGCCGGGGCCGACGGCGTCGGCATCGTGCTCAACCTGACCCCGGTGCTACCCGAGTCCGCGGCGGACGCCGAGGTCGCGGACGGCGTCGACGCCATCCAGAACCGGGTCTGGTTGGGTCCGCTCGTCGACGGGGCGTACGACGCGGGGACCCTGCGCGTCGCTCCCGTTCTCGAGGACCCCGACCTGGTCCGCCCCGGAGACCTCGACCTCGTCCGCGGATCGGCCGACTGGCTCGGGCGTCAACTTCTACACGCCCGCGCGGGTGGCCGCGGCCACGGACGACTCCGGGACCGAGGGGGCCGGCGACGTCGCCGCCTATCCCGGGCGTCGCGGACTTCCGGTTCGCGCCTCGCCACCCACGCACCGACATGGGCTGGGAGGTCCACGCCGACAGCCTCGAGCACCTGCTCGTCGACACCCACCGCCGCACCGGCCTGCCGCTGCTCGTCACCGAGAACGGAGCGGCGTACGCCGACACGACGGTGCTGCCCGACGGGACCGTCGACGACGCCGACCGGATCGAGTACCTCGAGGCACACCTCGCCGCCATCGAAGCGGCCCGCGATGCCGGCGCCGACGTACGCGGCTGGCTGGTGTGGACGCTGATGGACAACTTCGAGTGGTCCCACGGCTACACCAAGTCGTTCGGGCTGGTCCACGTCGACCGCACCACCCTGCGGCGTACGGCGAAGCGGTCCTACCACTGGTTCGCAGACCTGGTCCGCCGACGCCGGGTCTGAGCCTGTCGCAGCGCGATATGGTGCGCCGGCACCCCCGCCCGGAAGGATCTGCCCATGACCGGGATCAAGGACGTCGCCCGCGAGGCCGGTGTCTCGACCGCGACGGTGTCCCGCGCGCTGCGTGGCCTGCCGCGGGTCTCCTCCGGGACTCGTGAGCGGGTGCTCGAGGTCGCGACCCGGATGGGGTACGTCGCCTCGCCGCACGCCGCGTCGCTGGCCGGCGGCCAGACCCGGGCCATCGGCGTCGTCGTGCCGAACGTGACGCGCTGGTTCTTCGGATCGGTGGTGCACGGGGCGGAGGAGCTGCTGCGCGAGGAGGGCTACGACCTCCTGCTCTACACGGTCACCGGCGAGCCGGAGGCGCGCCAGTCGGCTGTTCTCGACGCACCTGCTCAGCAAGCGGGTGGACGCGGTGATGGTGCTGGCGCTGCGGCCGACGCCCGAGGAGGTCGCTGCACTCGAGCGGACCGGTTCACCCACCGTCATCGTCGGTGGCGCGGTTCCCGGCTGGTCGAGCGTGCGCATCGACGACGTGGAGACGGCGGCGACCGCCGTACGCCACCTGGTGGGGCTCGGCCACACCCGCATCGCGCATCTCGGCGGCGTGCCCGACCCGGAGCACGAGGGCCTCGACTTCTCGATGCCCGGCGACCGGCGGCGTGGCTACCGAGCCGCGATGGCGGAAGCCGGGCTGGAGATCGAGCGCGGCTGGGAGGTCACCGGCGACTTCTCCGCCCATCGGCGGCCTCACCGCCTGCCGTCAGCCTGCTCTCGGCGGCCACCCGGCCCACCGCGATCTTCGCCGGGTCCGACGAGATGGCGATCGGTGCCTCCCACGCCATCCGTGAGGCCGGACTGAAGGTTCCCGAGGACATCTCGGTGATCGGCATCGACAACCACGAGCTCTCGGAGTACTTCGACCTCAGCACCATGGCCCAGCCCGCCCCCGAGCTCGGCCGCCTCGGCGCCCGGATGCTGCTCGACGCCCTTCGGTCGGACACCGCGCCCGAGCCCGTGGAGACGATCGTCGCCGACCGAGCTGATCGCGCGGGGTACGACGGCGCAGCTGGGCTGAGCGCGCTACTTGCTGAAGCCCTCGCTCAGCCCGCTGACCAGGTGGCGGCGGCCGATCGTGTAGAGCACCACGATCGGGACGGTGCTCAGCACGACGGAGGCCAGCACGGCCGGGACGTTCACCTGGAACTGGCCCTGGAAGCTCCACACCGCCAGCGGCATCGTCCGCTGCTCGGGGCTCTGGGTCAGGACCAGCGGCAGCAGGAAGCCGTTCCACACCGTGACGCCGGTGTAGACGGCCACCGTGACCATCGCCGGCATGGTCAGCGGGAAGGCGAGCCGCCAGAGCATGGTCCACTCGCTGGCGCCGTCGAGCCGCATCGACTCGAACAGGTCGCGGGGGACGTCGCGCAGGAAGTTGGTCAGCACCAGCACCGCCAGCGGGATGGCGAAGGCCGATCGACGGGATCGCGATCGCGGCGAGGCTGTCGTAGAGGCCGAGCTTGATGATCATCAGGTAGACGGGGATGATCGCCGCCTGCAGCGGGATGGCCAGCCCCATCAGGAACAGGCCGTGGATCCGCCTCAGCAGACCGCTGTGCGCTCCGCGCACGATCGCGTACGCCGCCATCAGGGCCAGCAGGACCGTCGGGATCGTGGTGCCGAGCGCCACCACCACGCTGTTGAGGAAGTAGCGCAGCGAAGTCGTTCTCCAGCACCAGGCGGTAGTTGGCCAGCGTCGGGTGAATCGGCGGCACGAAGGCGTTCTGCTGGTAGTAGTCGCTCGACGCCTTGAAGCTGGTGATCACGATCCAGTAGAGCGGGATCAGGACCACGAGCGAGCCAGAACCAACCGGCGGCGCCGGCCAGCCAGTTGCGTCCCGACCACGAGCGGCCCGATGGCTGAGGAGAGGTGGTCCGGTGACCGGCGTGGGGCGTGTCCTCGACCGTGGCACCGAGGAGCGTTGTCATCTCAGATCCCCTCCAGCTGGCTCTCGTCGGCGTTGCCGCCGAGCCTGCGCAGCCCGAGCGCGATCACCAGCCCCACCAGGACGAGGATCACCGCGATCACGCTGGCCGGGCCCATCTGGTTGGCCCCGAAGCCGCGGCGGTACATGTCCAGGGCGAGGACCCGCGTGGCGTCCCCCGGGCCGCCTCCGGTCAGCACGTAGATCAGGTCGAAGAAGGTCAGTGACCCGACGACCATCAGCGTCGACGACGTGATGATCGTGTGCTTGAGCTGCGGCAGGGTGATGCTGAAGAACGTGCGCACGCGGCCTGCGCCGTCGAGGGACGCCGCCTCGTAGAGGGACAGGGGGATCTGGCGTACCGCGCCCTGGTAGATCAGCGAGTGGAACGGGATGAACTGCCAGGACACGATGAAGATGATCACGCCCATGGCCAGCACCGGATCGCCCAGCCAGTTCTGCGTCAGCAGGTCGGAGTGCAGCCCGGGCCCGAGACCGAAGTTGGGGTCGAGGAGCGCCTTGTAGGTGACCGCGATCGCGGCCGCGCTCAGCAGCAGCGGGACGAAGAAGAACACGGCGAGGACGGCCCGGTAACGGTGCCGGCCCGCCATGAAGACGCCGAGCAGGATGCTGATCGGGGTCTGCACCAGCCACGAGTAGAAGGCCACCTCGAAGGTCACCCACAGTGAGTGCAGCAGGTCAGGATCCCGGAGCACCGAGATCCAGTTGTCGAAGCCGGTCGGGTGGATGGCCCCGAGGCCGTCCCACTTGGTGAAGCTCAGTGCCAGGACGCCCAGGAGCGGGAAGACCGCGAAGACGAGGAAGACGATCAGGGCCGGCAGGATCATCCAGGCCACCGGCCCGTGCTGCCCCACTCCGGCGCCCCGCGAACGCGAGCGACGGGGCGCGGAGGGGGCAGTCTGGGTCGTCACGTGCCGATGGTCTTGTTCATGTTGTCCGCGAACTGCTGGGGGCTGATGCTCAGCTGGAAGAGCTTCCCGATGTTGTCCAGCAGCGGAGTTGCCTGGGAGGGCGGCAGCGCCTGGTCCCACGACTGCGCGAACACCGAGGCGTTGCTCGAGGTGTCGTAGACGAACTGCAGCCACGCCTTGTCGTTGGAGTCGGAGACCTCCGAGATCAGGTCACTCGCGCTGGTCACCACCGGGACGTTGCCGCTGTCGATCCACTGCTTGACCTCGGTCTTGTCGAGCATGGTCGTGGTCAGCATCTTCTTGGCAGCGTCCTGGGCCTCCTTGCTGGCCTGGGAGGAGATGGAGACGTACTGGCCGGGGTTGCCCACGGTGTCCTTGGGGTTTCCCTTGCCGCCGTCGACCGCCGGGAAGTTCATGTAGCCCAGGTTGCCACCGGTGACGAAGTCACCGCCATCGGTCTTCATCGACGCGTAGGTCCAGGCACCGTGGAGCATCATCGCGGACTTGCCGGTGAACAGCAGCGCCTGGTCGGCGTTCTGGTCGGCGACCGTGGACTGGAACCCCTTCTGGAAGCCGTCGGCCTTGACCAGCTTCTGTACCTCACCGAGCGCCTTGAGCGAAGCCGGGTGGCTCCAGGCGTTCTTCTGGCCCTCGAAGACGTTCCCGAAGACCTCGGGGCCACCGATGCGGTCGTAGAGGAACTCCAGCCACATCATGTTGGTCCACAGCGACTGCCCGGCCAGGGCGAACGGGGCGATCCCCTTGGCGTTGAACTTGGGCAGGAGCTCCATGATGTCGCCCCACGACTCCGGGGGCTCGGCTCCGACCTGGTCGAAGATCGTCTTGTTCCAGTAGAGGACGATCGGTGCGACCGTCTCGATCGGCAGGGCGTACAGCTTGCCGTCGACCGTGGCCGCCTCGAACGAGGAGGGGAAACGCACGGACTTGAGGTCGGGGTTCTCCGCGATCCAGCTGGTCAGGTCGACCACCTGGTCGGCCTCGACGTAGCTCTTCAGGCCACCGCCACCCCAGCCCCAGATCATCGTCGGGCTCTTCCCCGCACCGATCGCCGTCTTCACCTTCTGCTTGTAGGCGTCGTTGGCGAAGAGCGTGACGTCGACCTTGGACTTCGGGTAGGCCTTGTTGAAGCGCGTGACGACACCCTTGCGGATCTCCTCCTGCGGCTTGCCCGACAGGGTCCAGTACGACGCGACACCCTTGCCGCCGCCGGACCCGCCTCCGGCACCGGTCTGGCTCGGGGAGCCCCCACAGGCCACGACGGCCACGCTCACCGGGACGCCGAGCCCGACGAGTCGCAAGAAGTTGCGGCGGGACGTGTTCATCGGTTCCATCTTTGACCTCCACGTCGACGGCCGCGACCACCACGGCTCGTCAGTGTGCGACTCATCGCCACACAGGCGCGGCGACCACTCGACGAGAGCCACGGGCCGAAAGAAGTTTCGGTCCGTGCCACCTCCAGTTGAAGGGAGGCTAGGCCCGTGCCGGGGGTGTGTCAAGCGTCACATGCAAACGTTTTCTCACTGTGATTTGAGCGTGACCTGGATTCAGGCGAGGACGTTCCCAACCGGCCACATCTGGCAGTACCCTGCCTGTGCCCCGCCCGGTGACTTTCGAAGAACTCGAAACTTCTTTCGACATTTCGGCACCTCTTGGTCGGAGCCCGGCATCCAGGAGGACCCATGACCCAGCAGCCCGAGATCGAGACCGACCGGGCCTGGCAGGACGAGACCCGTGCCCTCTCCGAACGGGTGGACCTGCTTCTCGCCGCGCTGACGCTGGAGGAGAAGGTCGGCCAGCTGGGCAGCCGCTGGGTCGGCAACGACCTGGGAGGCGACCCCGACGTCGAGGGCAGCGACCTGCAGGTGGCCCCGATGCAGGAGGTGTTCACGGCGTCCGGGACGGTCTCACTGGAAGAGGCGAGCCGGCACGGCCTCGGGCACCTCACCCGGGTCTACGGCAGCACGCCGGTCACGGTCGTCGAGGGCGCGGACGAGCTGGTCCGTCAGCAGCGCGTGGTCATCGACCGCTCCCGCTTCGGGATCCCCGCCCTCG
Source organism: uncultured Actinomycetota bacterium (assembly GCA_963782305.1). GTDB lineage: Bacteria > Actinomycetota > Actinomycetes > Propionibacteriales > Nocardioidaceae > Marmoricola. The sequence goes on from CAWAJJ010000008.1 coordinate 200,395, forward strand.
TGCACGAGGAGTGCCTGACCGGCTTCACGGCGTACGGCGCCACGGTCTACCCCGCCGCCATCGCCTGGGGCGCGACCTGGGACCCCGACCTCGTCCGCCGGATGGCCGCCAGGATCGGTCACGACATGGCCGCGCTGGGGGTGCACCAGGGACTCTCGCCCGTGCTCGACGTGGTCCGTGACTATCGCTGGGGACGGGTCGAGGAGACGATCGGCGAGGACCCCTTCCTCGTGGCCACCCTGGGGACCGCCTACGTGCAGGGCCTGCAGTCGGCCGGTGTGGTCGCGACCCTGAAGCACTTCGCGGGCTACTCGGCCTCACGCGCCGCGCGCAACCACGGCCCGGTGTCGATGGGACCCCGGGAGCTGCGCGACGTCATCCTCCCGTCGTTCGAGACGGCGATCGCTCTCGGTGGGGCCGGGTCGGTGATGAACTCCTACTCCGACGTCGACGGAGTCCCCGCGGGGGCGAACCCCTGGCTGCTGACCGAGGTCCTCCGCGAGGAGTGGGGTTTCGAGGGCACGGTGGTCTCCGACTACTGGGCGGTCCCGTTCCTGGCCTCGATGCACCGGGTCGCCGCGGGCCACGCCGAGGCCGGTGCGCTCGCCCTCGAGGCGGGCATCGACGTCGAGCTGCCCGACACCCTGGGGTACGGCGCCGGGCTGGTCGAGCTCGTCCGCTCCGGCGCCCTCGACGAGGCGTTCGTCGACCGGGCCGCTCGCCGTGCCCTCCTCGCCAAGGCCCAGCTCGGGCTGCTCGATGCCGGCTGGAACCCCGAGGCCTCGGTCGCACACGCAGCCGAGGTGGACCTCGACTCAGCGGCCAACCGGGAGCTGGCGCGCGAGGTCGCCGAGCGCTCGGTCGTCCTGCTCGATGCAGGCACGGCACTCCCGATCAGGAGCGACGGGCGCCCGCTGCCCCGCAAGGTGGCCGTCGTCGGGCCGTGCGCCGACGACCCCATGACGTTCATGGGTTGCTACGCCTTCCCCAACCACGTGCTGCCTCGCCATCCCGGGGCGGGTCTGGGCATCGAGGTCCCTACGGCCCTGGACGCCCTGCGTGCCGAGCTGGGCGAGGTGGAGGTCGTCCACGAGGCCGGCTGCGGCGTGATGGGCGAGGACCGCAGCGGGTTCCCGGCGGCCGTGGCGGCCGCCCAGGACGCAGACCTCTGCGTAGCCCTGGTCGGTGACCTCGCGGGCCTGTTCGGCCACGGGTCGTCCGGGGAGGGATGTGACGCCGAGGACCTGCGGCTGCCGGGGGTGCAGGCCGACCTCGTCGAGGAGCTGCTGGCCACGGGTACGCCGGTGGTCCTGGTCGTCGTCTCCGGTCGCCCCTACGCACTCGGCGACTTCCACGGTCGGGTCGCAGGTCTGGTGCAGTCGTTCTTCCCGGGCGAGGAGGGTGGGTCCGCGATCGCCGGTGTGCTCTCCGGCCGCCTGTGCCCCGGGGGCAGGCTGCCGGTGCAGGTCCCGCGTCGTGCCGGCGGTCAGCCCAGCACCTACCTCCAGCCCCCGCTGGGCGGAATCGAGAGCGCCGGCATCACCTCGGTCGACTCGGCCCCGCTCTACCCGTTCGGGTACGGCGCGTCGTACACCTCCTTCGCGCTCGACGACGTGCGCGCGAGCGTCGAGGAGATGGGAACCGACGAGGCGGTCGAGGTCAGCGTCACGGTGACGAACACGGGTGAGCGCGCGGGCGACGAGGTCGTGCAGGTCTACCTGCACGACCCGGTGGCCCGGGTCGCGCGGCCGGTGCGGCAGCTGGTCGGCTTCGCCCGGGTCCACCTCGAGCCGGGGTGCTCGGCCGAGCTCGCCTTCGACCTCCACGCCGACCGCACCGCCTACACTGACGCGAGCCTGGACCGGATCGTCGAGGCAGGCGAGGTGCAGTTCCTCGTCGGCACCTCCGCTGCGGACGACCGGGCTCGGGTCCCCGTCCAGCTCACCGGTGAGACCCGCATCGTCGGGCACGACCGTCGGCTGGACACGCCCGTGCGGATCGAGCACCTCGCTGGACTGTAGGCAACCGTCGGGGAGGAGCACCGAGATGTCGATGACGGAACCGCGCACGACGCTGGCCACGGTCGCTGCGTCCGCAGGTGTCTCGGTCGCCACGGTCTCGAAGGTGCTCAACGGCCGCCGCGACGTGGCGCCGGCGACCCGCGCCCGGGTGCAGGAGATGCTCCGCGCCCACGACTACGGCGCCCGGCTGAAGACCATCGAGCGACACCCGACCATCGAGCTGACCCTGCGCGGCAACATCGGTGCCTACTCCTCGGAGATCATCCAGGGCGTCGCGATCGCCGCCGCTGAGCACGGCGTCGCCGTGACCATCGGTGTGCGACCGGTCGACCGGCACCCGTCCGGGAAGGCCGAAGCCGACTCCTGGGCCCGCAACCTCGCCGTGAACGGCCGCAGCGCCGTCATCGCGGTGACCGACGAGCTCGGGCAGGACGAGATCTCGGCGCTCGCCCGGATGCGGCTGCCGCTCGTCGTGATCGACCCGATGAACATCCCCTCGCAGGACCTCGTCAGCGTGGGGTCGACCAACTTCCGGGGCGGGCAGGCCGCGGCCCGGCATCTCATCGATCTCGGACACCGGCGGATCGCCTACCTGGGCGGTCGGGCGACAGCCGAGTGCAGCCAGGCGCGTCTGGCAGGCTTCCGCTCCGCCCTGGACACGGCCGGGGTCAGCCTGCCGGAGGAGTACGTCCACAGCACCCACGACTTCCTCTACCAGAACGGTCTCGAGGGGGCGCCCCGACTGCTGTCGCTCTCGCCACGGCCGACAGCGATCTTCGCGGCGAGTGACGAGCTCGCCCGCGGAGCCATCGAGGCAGCCCATTCGGTCGGCATCTCCGTGCCCGACCAGCTCAGCGTCGTCGGCTTCGACGACACCGAGATCGCCCGGATCGCCTCACCCCCGCTGACCACGGTGCGCCAGCCGCTGCAGGAGATGGGTGCGGTCGCGCTGCGCACGGTCCTGCGTCTGGCTGCCGGCGAGAAGGTCGACTCCAACCACGTCGAGCTGGCCACCGAGCTCGTCGTACGCTCCTCCACCGCGGCCGTTCCCTGAGCCGGTCCGAGCGATCCGGTCCTGTCAGGGGCGCCCGGCCTGCCTCAGGTCAGCACGATCCAGAGCCCGACCACGCCCGGGACGAGCCCGAACAGCAGCCACGGACTGAGCGGCTGCTTGTGGTGGATCACCCGCGCGGAGACCACGCCCAGCACGCCGATGGCGAGGGCGATCACGTTCAGCCCGATGCGGGCGCCCTGGCGCGTGTCGTCGATGAAGACTGCCGCGACCACCAGTCCTGCGGACAGGTGCATGATCGTGGTGACCGCCAGGACCGACATCACCCAGCGCTGCACGTTGCCGAGCGACTCGTTGGTGCCCTGCGACCGGCGGTGGCTCTGCGCGAGGTCGGCCGGGTCGAGCAGGTGCCGCGGCCGGCGTACCGGCACCTCGGGAGTCTGGTCGGGGGGAGTCACGATTCAATCCTAGGTCGGGTCCGGTGTGACCTCACCGCACGGACCTCCGCACCGGCATCTCGTTGTCGTGGGTCCAGCCGTGGCCGAGCCGACGCCCGGACAGCTCCACCCAGGCCAGCTTCACGTAGAGCGGCCGGTCGCCCCCGGCCCAGGGCCGGGGGTCCCAGGTGCGTTGGATGCGGGTGAGCTCGTCGGGATCCTCCACGCGCAGCCCGGGCCCGATGGCCACCACGCTCCAGCCGGTGTGGTCCGCGTAGTCGACGTGGTCCACCTCGAAGGCCAGCGACGATCCCCAGGCATGCGTGGCCACGAGGCCTGTGGCGGACGTGCGGAACACGACGGACTCGTTGACCACGCTGTAGTTCACGGGAAGGATGCGCGGGCCCGAGGCCGTGGACACGGCCACGCGTCCGAAGACGCCACCGCCGAGGAGCTCACGGCACTTGGCATATGACAGCTCGTCTGGTGCGCCCATGGCCTCAGTCTCCGACGCGCGGCGTGTCAGCGGCAGGGTCGAAGGTCCCGAGCAGGAGACCTTCGCGCCTCAGGCGGTGAAGTCGTAGCGCACGCCGGTCTTGTCCTCGGAGATCTCCCAGAGCCTGCGCGCCAGGTCCGCGTTGCGCGCGTGCTTGCTCTGCTTCGCCTGGCCGAGCCGCCCCCGGCTCTCCATCAGCCACGTCGGACCGACGTAGGTGTCCGGCTCGGCGTACGTCGCGGCGAACAGCGTCGGGTTGGCTCCGGCCGTCGAGGACTGGAGGATCACCGGCAGCAGGTACGGCGCGAGCTTGCGGACCACCACGTTGGAGCCCATGCCGTCGGGGGAGCCGACGAGGTTCGTGGCCGAGACGCCGGGGTGAGCCGCTGTCGCGGTGAGGCGTACGCCGGCCTCGTTGATCCTGCGGTGCAGCTCGTGGGTGAACAGCAGGTTGGCGAGCTTGCTGTTGCCGTAGGTCTGCTGGGGCTCGTACGACGACTCGGGGTTGCCCTCGAGCACGGACTCGTCGCCGCGGTGGTGCGCGATCGAGGCGACCGACACCACCCGCGGGTCGGGCGCGGCGAGCAGGGACGGCAGCAGCAGGCCGGTCAGCGCGAAGTGGCCCAGGTGGTTCGTGCCGAACTGGAGCTCGTGGCCGTCCTCGGTCTCGCGGTACTTCGGCGGCGTCATCACCCCCGCGTTGTTCACGAGCAGGTCGAGCGGACCCTCGAACCGGTCCACGAACAGCTGCACCGACTTCTGCGAGGCGAGGTCGAGCTCCTCCACCGTGGTGATCCCGGGCATCTTGACTGCTGCCTCACGACCGGAGTCGGTGTTGCGGCAGGCCAGCACCACCTCGGCGCCGTGGTCGGCGAGCGCCCGCGCCGCATGGAACCCGATGCCGGAGTTGGCGCCGGTGACGAGCGCGCGGGTGCCGCTCAGGTCAGGGAGGTCCTTGGCGGTGAAGCCGGCGGGTGAGTGGGCGTTCGACATGTGTCTCCTCGGGAGTCAGGTCGGGTCGGTGTGCAGGGGCCCGGAGCGGTCCTTGCTGAGCGAGCGGCTGATCACCAGCCGCTGGATCTGGTTGGTGCCCTCGAAGATCTGGGTCACCTTGGCCTCGCGCATGAAGCGCTCGACCGGGAAGTCGCGGGTGTAGCCGTAGCCGCCGAGCACCTGTACGGCGTCCGTGGTCACCTTCATCGCGGCGTCGGTGGCGGTGAGCTTGGCGATCGAGGCCTCTCGCGAGAACGGCAGGCCGCGGTCCTTGAGCCGGGCGGCGTGCAGCATCATCGCGCGCGCACTCTGCACGGCTGCCTCCATGTCGGCGAGCAGGAACGCCAGCCCCTGGAAGTCGATGATCTTCTGGCCGAACTGCTCGCGCTCGCCGGCGTAGGCGACGGCGTGGTCGAGGGCCGCCTGGCCCAGTCCGACCGCGACGGCGGCGATGCCCAGGCGACCGGAGTCCAGGCCCGCGAGGGCGATCTTGAGGCCGTCGCCCTCGTTGCCGAGGAGTCGTTCCGCCGGGATGCGTACGTCGTCGAACCGCATCGTCGCCGTGGCCGACCCGGTGAGCCCCATCTTGCGCTCGGGCGGGTCGGCGCTGAGGCCTGCGGTGTCGGCCGGGACGAGGAAGCAGGAGATGCCGCCCCTCGCCTGTCCTGAGCCGTCGAAGGTCGGAGGTCCGCGCCATCACCTTGTAGAAGTCGGCGTGGCCGCCGTGCGTGGTCCACGCCTTGGCGCCGTTGATGACGTACTCGTCGCCGTCGCGACGGGCACGCGTCTTCATCGCGGACGGGTCGGAGCCGGCGTGCGCCTCGGAGAGGCAGTAGGCGCCGAGCAGCTCACCGGCGAGCAGGTCGGGCAGCCACTTCCGACGCTGCTCCTCGGTGCCGGCCGTGGCCAGGCCGAAGCAGGACAGCGCGTGCACCGAGACGCCGACACCGACGCTGGCCCAGACGGTCGCGATCTCCTCGACCACCTGGAGGTAGACCTCGTAGGGCTGCGCGCCGCCGCCGTACTCCTCGGGATAGGGGAGGCCGAGAAGCCCGGCCCGTCCCAGGGTCCGGAAGGCCTCGCGCGGGAACGTCTCGGTGGCCTCGGCCTCGGCGACCAGCGGGAGCAGCTCTCGCTGGCTGATCTCGCGCACCAGCTCGATCAGGGCGGTTGCCTCCTCGGTCGGGAGCACGCGAGTTGCCGGCATGGTTGCCACCCTAGTTGTGCCCTGCACAATGGCCGGATGAGTGCCTACCAGCCGGCCGACGACCGCTACGACGCGATGGACTACCGCTTCTGCGGGAAGAGCGGGCTCAAGCTGCCCGCCCTCTCGCTGGGCCTGTGGCAGAACTTCGGCAACGACCGTCCCGAGGAGACCCAGCGCGCGATCCTGCGCCGGGCCTTCGACCGGGGGGTGACCCACTTCGACCTGGCCAACAACTACGGGCCGCCCTACGGCCGGGCCGAGGAGAACTTCGGCGTCTATCTCCGTGACGACTTCGCCGGGCTGCGCGACGAGCTGGTCATCTCGACGAAGGCGGGCTACGACATGTGGCCGGGACCGTACGGCCAGGGCGGCGGCTCGCGGAAGTACGTCCTGTCCTCGCTCGACCAGTCGCTGGCGCGGATGGGCCTGGACTACGTCGACATCTTCTACAGCCACCGCTTCGACGAGGACACGCCGGTCGAGGAGACGATGACGGCGCTGGACACGGCCGTTCGGTCGGGACGGGCGCTGTACGTCGGCATCTCGTCGTACTCCCCGGCCAAGACCAGGGAGGCTGCCACGATCGCCCGCGAGCTCGGCACCCCGCTGCTGATCCACCAGCCGTCGTACTCGATGTTGAACCGGTGGATCGAGAAGGGCCTCCTCGACGAGGTCGAGGAGCAGGGCATGGGGTGCATCGTGTTCTCCTCGCTGGCGCAGGGGCTGCTCACCGACCGCTACCTCGACGGTGTCCCCGAGGACTCCCGCGCCGCGCGCAGCGACAGCACGATCGGCAGCGACCACCTGGACGACGCGACTCTCGGCCACGTGCGGGCCCTCAACGCGATCGCCGCCGGTCGCGGCCAGAAGCTGGCGCAGCTCGCGTTGCAGTGGGCGATCCGCGACCCGCGCGTCACCTCCGCGGTGATCGGCGCGTCCTCGGTGGAGCAGCTCGACACCAACCTCGACGCGCTCGAGGGTCCGCCGCTCACCGAGGAGGACCTCGCGGCCATCGACCAGGATGCCGTCGACTCCGGCATCAACCTCTGGGCCGGCGTGACGGGCGACTAGGAGACGCTCAGCCCTTCTTGTCGGCTGCGAGCGCGGCAGCGCCCACGATGCCGGCGGTGTTGCGCAGTGTGGCCGAGATGATCTCGGTGTCGATCTCGATGAGCGGGATGAACTCCCGGGCGTGCTTGCTCACCCCGCCGCCGACGACGATCAGGTCGGGGGAGAACAGCTTCTCCAGGGTCTGGTAGTAGGTGGTGAGCCGCTTGGCCCACTTCTCCCAGGAGAGGTCCTCGTCCTTGCGCGCCGAGTTGGCGGCCTTCGACTCGGCGTCGTGCCCGTCGACCTCGAGGTGGCCGAGCTCGGAGTTGGGCACCAGCACGCCGTCGTACAACAGTGCGGAGCCGATGCCGGTGCCGAGCGTGGTGACGATGGTCAGCCCGTTGCGTCCCTTGGCCACGCCGTAGCGGACCTCGGCCAGTCCCGCCGCATCGGCGTCGTTGATCACGTGGACCTCACGCCCGAGCACGTCACTGAGCAGGTCGTCGGCGTCGGTGCCGATCCAGCCCTTGTCGATGTTCGCGGCGGACCCGATCACCCCGCCCTTGCGTACGACGCCCGGCACGGTCACGCCGACGGCGGAGTTGCTGTCGTCGAACTTCTTCAACAGCTCGGCCATCACCTCCGCGACGGCCTCCGGGGTCGACTTCTCGGGGGTGTCGATGCGCTCGCGGTCAGCCGAGAACTCACCCGTGGACAGGTCGACGGGGGCGGCCTTGATGCCGCTGCCGCCGAAGTCGATGCCGATGGGATCTGCCATGACGTCAACCTAGCCGCGTCCGGCACCGCTGTGGAGGGTTCGGGATCGAACCGTCTCACCGCTAGCCGGTCTGGAACACCGTGTTGAGCATCGTGCCGTAGTCCTTGGTCAGCGCCGGCGTGCGAGCGAGCTCGCCCTCGTCGAAGAGACCGCCGACCGTGATCCCGAGGCCGTCCTGGCGCACCAGGTGGAAGGCGAACCCCTCCAGGGCGATCGTGCCGCCCTGCTGGCTGGCCACCAGTCCGCGCAGGCTGATGCGTTGCGCGGCGACAAAGGCCGAGCTCGGCAGCGGCACCTGCGCCGGGTCGGTCACCTCGAGGTTCTGCATCCCACGGTCCAGCAGGCCCTGCAGGTGCTGCTGCATCAGTGCACCGGTGTCGGCCGGTGGTGAGGTGATGTCGACGGTGAACACGGCGTTGCCCTTGTACGCCACGAGCCCGTTGTCGTCGGAGGACAACAGGTCCCAGCCCGGGGCCAGCTGGATCCGGACACCACCCTCGCCGGAGTCGGAGAAGGGTACGACGGGGTCGTCGGCCTGATGACGGACTGCGGGAACGACGGTCGCCCCGCCGATGAAGGCGGCGGGCGGGGTGCTGGACGGAGGATCGACTGTCGGTCCCGGAGCAGGCGCCGGTGAGGGCGCCGGAGCGGTCGACGGACCACCGAGGTCGGGGGTGATCTGGATGTCCTCGGTGCCGGCGACCGCGACCTCCACGTCGGAGGACGCCGCGGCCGCGACCTGACCCAGGAGGCCGCCGGCCACGATGACCACGAGGGCAGCGCCGACCACGAGCGCGGTGCGTTTCTCGTCGCGGGGCGACTCCTGCGCGGGCGGTCGCCGGCGTGACGGCATCGGGCTGGGCATCGGGCTGGTCATCCGGTCGGGCGTTGCGACGCCGCGAGATCTTGCTGGCCGCCCGGACCGCCGTACCGCACGCCACGCAGAAGTTGGCGCCCTCGAGCAGCGGCAGGTCGCACGAGGGGCACCACGCCGTACCGTGCGCAGCGTCCTTGAGCTCCCCGCCGGAAGCGCTCTCCAGGGCTGCCTCGAGGATCGCGACGTGGAGCAGGTGGCGAAGGCGCAGCACCAGCACCAGGGCGACGGCGGTTCCCAGCACCAGGCCCAGGACCGCACCGCGCGGGCCACCGACCCGGCCGGCCAGGAACATCGCCAGCTGGAAGACCACGTTGGCCGCCACGGCCTCGGCGAGACCGCGCAGGTAGGACGCCTTGAAGCCGGAGTAGCCGCGGCCCACGCCGGAGAACGCCGCAAGTGCGATGCCGGTGGCGGCGCCGTACACGATCGGCTTGACGATCGCCGCGGAGAGGACGAGCGAGAGCCAGAAGCCGCTGTCGACCTGGTCGAGGTGGCCCAGCGTGCTGAACAGCGCCCGGTTGACGACGATGGTCTCGGCAGCGGCGTACGCCGAACCGGCGGCGATCCCGAAGGTGAGCGCGTCGATGAGGTCGTCGAAGGCAGGTCTCCTCGCGAGCAGCACCGGGCCGACCTGCTTGAGGATCTCCGAGACGACCGGCACGAGGAGGCAGAGCACGAGGAGCCCGGACCAGCTGACGCTGTCCAGGCCGGCACCCGCACCGACGGTGGCGCCGCCGTTGTCCAGCAGGCCGTGCCACACCCAGGTGAACCCCACACCGAGCGCGGCGGCCAGGCCGAGCGCGCCGAGGGTGACTCCGATCGGCTGGTCGTCCCACTGGTTCACGTCGTAGAGGTAGATCGTGTAGATGACGGGGACCAGCAGCGCCGCCGCGACGAAGGCGAAGGCGAGGTAGCCCAGGGCGCCCGCGACCACCGGAACCAGCAGGCCCAGGGCGAGCGCCCACCGGTAGGTCTGGGGGGCCGAGCCGCTCGCCATCGGCAGCAGCGAGGAGACCAGGTTGAAGGACATGACGGGCTCGCCCTGCTGGAGCGCATAGCTCGACCGCCTGCCCCCGCCCTCACGCGCGGCCAGCTCCGCACCGGTCACCGGGTCGAAGCGCGCTCCGGGAAGGCTCAGCACGGAGGGTGCGCCCGGCTCGGGCCCGGAACCGGTCTCGTGGTCGGGGGTGGTGGTCATCTGAGGCCTCCTGGATGAGTGCGGTTCACGGGACCCGGCCGTTCGCGAAGGTGACGTCGTGCTGGTCGCCCACGTCGCCGACCACCAGCCCCATCGAGAAGGGGGTCCCGGAGGGAAGCCTGTTGAAGGCGATCTGGAGTCGCGGCCCGACCTGGACGGCGCCCTTGGCCACCCGGGTGTCGAACCCCGACGGCGTCTGGACCCCGACGATGGGGTGCAGGATGCCGCCGGGCTCGAGCCGGGTGCCGGCCGCGCTCCCGTCCGCAGACGTGACCGTCGGTGAGACCGCCCGGATCCGGCCGGCGCTGTCGAGCAGCAGTCGGAAGGTGACGTCGGCCTTCGCGCCCTGGGGTGAGGTGTACGACGCGTACGCCGACCCCACGAGCCCGCCGGTCTGCGCCCGGAACGACGCCGACAGCGGGACGCTGGTCTGCCCGTCGGTGAGCACCAGGACCTCGTAGCTCCACACGCCCTGGACCCGGTCGGCGCCGCCGGCACCCAGGTAGCCCGGGGCGATGACCGCGAGCGCATCCTGGAAGCCGGCCATGTCCGCCAGCACCTGGGTGCGGGACGTGACCGCTCGGGCGCCGTCCCCCGCACGAAGCTGCCCGGTCAGCCGGGCGCCGTCGCGGAGCAGCTCGAGGGAGGGCTTCCGAGCGGAGAACTGCGCGTCCGGCTTGCCGTCACGAGCTGCGCTGACCGAGCCCAGGAAGGTCGACAGGAAGGCACCCCAGCCACGCGGTGCGGTGCCGTCGCTCAGGTAGGTGCCGACGCTGTCCGGTGAGGTCGGCAGGTAGACGTTCAGGCCGCTCGCCTGCTTGGTCGCCTGCCCGGTCACCTGGTGGCTGACGCTGGATCGCAGCGCGGCGTACACCGAGTCACGCGCGATCGACACGTCCTTCGGCAGCGGGCCGAGGTTGCGCAGGAAGTCGCCCAGGTCGACGAGGTCCCACGAGTCCTGGTCGGGATCGAGGGCGATCACGAACTCCAGGGCCTTGGCCCTCGCCCGCGTGACCGCCGGAGCCACCTCTGCCGCATGGGCCTGGGCCGCGCGAGCGAAGGCCTCCATCGCGAGGTCGAGTGCTCGCACGCGGTCGCCGTCGATGACCGACATGGCCGCAAGGGCGCGGGTGTTCTCGCTCGTCGCCTGCTTGTCGAGCTGCTCGAGGAAGCGGCCGTAGTCGTCGTTGAGAGCGGCGCCGACCTGAGCCCCCGACGGATTGCTCGCCAGCAGCGCGTAGCCACCGGGCGGGATCGGCGTGGAGATCATGATCTCCTCCGAGCCGGCCATGGTCTTCGCCAGCGGTGCCAGCGCGCTGACCGTCTCGTACGACGACATCAGGCACGCTGCGTGGTAGAGCAGGTCGAAGCGGGGGATCCCCGCAGCCTGCATCCCGGCGGAGATCCCGGCGCGCATCTCGGGGATCGACAGGCCCTCGGTGGGCGGGCCGGTGTCGATGTAGCCGCCCTGGTAGCCGCCGCCGTGGTCGAACAGGGTCAGGCCGTACTTGGTGGCGGGGTAGCGGTCGGCCGCTTCCTGGATGAACTGGGCGAGCACGTCGGGCCGTCCCAGCGACTTCTCGCCGAGATCGCGGATCTCGTTCCACTTGCCGCCGTGCAGCACCATCAGCTTCGCGGTGGTGAACTCACCGATCCCGCGGATCTGGCTCCGCGGGGCCGATCTGTCGCTGCGCTCCGGGAGATCCACCAACGCGACGATGTTGACGTTGTCGGCATCAGGGATCGCGGTGAGCAGGTTGAGGTTCTGCACCATCGACTCGGGCACGTTGGAGGTGTCCCCGACCGCGTAGACCATCATCGTCCAGTCGGCCTTGGCGCCCTTCGCCGCTGCGGGAGTCAGCGCGTCGACCCGTGCGCCGACAACGGGGGAGCCGATCACCAGGACGGTGACCAGGACGCAGAGGCACGCGCGCAGGAGGCGGCGGGGCGCGGAACGTCGTGCTGACATCACAACATCCCTCTGGTCAGGGGCCAGTGCTCCCCGCAGTCCGACGGACGCGGTGATCAGCCCGGGACCGATCGCCGCAAGTATTGGGGTGAGTGCCCGGTCCGGCAAGCGGTTCGGCTATTTCCGTACTCGCGGTGCAGCCCACGCGGACACGGCTAGCCTGCGTGCGTGAGACGTGTCGCGATGATCCTGGTGGCACTGTTCCTGGTGAACCTCCCGTTCGTGCACGAGACGCTCACCGAGCGACGGATCACGAACTCCGGGAAGGACGTCGAGGCCGCGCTGGTCAAGGCGAAGACCATCAACGGCCGGCGCTTCGTGGACTACCGACTGCCGGAGAGCATCGACCCCGAGCGCGGCCAGTACTCGGCTCGCGTCGACGACACCACCTACGAGCAGGCTCGGGAGACGCGGGTGCTGCTGGTGCGCGTCGTGCCCGACAAGCCGTCGGCGAACCGGCCTGCCGGTGAGGTGAGCAGCAACCTGTTCCTGGTGGTCGCCGTGACCTCCGACCTCGTGCTCGCCCTGATCGGGGTGCTGCTGTGGCGTCGGTGGCGTCGCTGGTCCTGGCACGAGGTGGTCGGCGTCGGTGACGGCGTGGTCAGCCTGTCCTCCCGCGACAACACGCTCACCGTCTCCTGCCCGGAGGGATGGACAGCGCGCGTGAAGCCGGGAGACCGGGTCTCCGGGACGATGCACCTGGTGGCTGACGGGGACGTGCTCCCGGGGCTTCCACTCAGCGGGTTCGAGCAGGTGCAGGGGTCGTCGTACGTCGTCCGCGGGAGGGTCCTCGACGCCCGGGCGCGGCGAGTCGTGCTGGAGCTGGCCGACGGGCTCCGCCTGGTCGTGGAGACCGGGCCCCACCGCATCCGCGCGGACATCCGCGACTCGACCGAGGTCCGCGGCACCCTCTGCTTCACCCCGACGATCTCCCGGGCCTGACTTTACATTCGGCTGCCTCTTGTCAAATGACGCACGAACCCCTACGGTCGTGTCAGAGGTTGACATTCAGTCATCAAATGTAAAGCAGCTTGAGGAGGCACCCATGGCGTCCGACACGATCGCCAACTCGACGGTCCCGCAGGGATCCAGCGAGCGGTGGACCGACAAGAAGCGCTACCTGTGGCTGATCGGCCTGGTGGTGCCCTCCCTGGCGGCGATCGCGTTCGTGATGAACCAGCTCACCGGTTGGGGCGTGTGGCTCTGGCTCGGGCCGATCGTGATCCTGGGCGTCGTACCCGCCATCGACCTGTTCGCCGGCCTCGACCGCTCCAACCCGCCCGACGACGTGATCGAGCGGCTGGAGAACGACAAGTACTACCGCTGGATCACCTACCTCTACCTGCCGATCCAGTACGTCGGCTTCATCGCCGCGTTCGTCTGGATCGCCAAGCCCGAGTGGCTCGGCGTCGAGGAGCTCTCCTCGTTCGAGAAGCTCGGCATCGCGATCTCGATCGGCTGCATCGGCGGGATCGGGATCAACACCGCCCACGAGCTCGGCCACAAGAAGGAGAGCAACGAGCGCTGGCTCTCCAAGATCGCGCTGGCCCAGAGCTTCTACGGCCACTTCTACATCGAGCACAACCGCGGCCACCACGTCCGTGTGGCGACGCCCGAGGACCCCGCCAGCAGCCGGTTCGGCGAGAACTTCTACCAGTTCTGGCCCCGCACGGTCGGTGGCTCGCTGAAGAGCGCCTGGCGCCTGGAGAAGAAGCGCTACGCCCGCAAGGGCAAGCACCCGTTCCGGATCGGCAACGACGTGCTCAACGCCTGGCTGATGTCGGCCGTGCTGTGGGGCGTCATGATCGCGGTCCTCGGCATCGGGATCCTGCCGCTCCTCGTCGTCCAGGCCGTCGTCGGGTTCTCCCTGCTCGAGGTGGTCAACTTCATGGAGCACTACGGGATGCTGCGCCAGAAGGTCGGCGTGGGTGAGCGCCAGCGCTACGAGCGGGTCGACCCCAGCCACAGCTGGAACTCCAACAACATCGCCACGAACGTGCTGCTCTACCACCTGCAGCGGCACAGCGACCATCACGCCAACCCCACCCGCCGCTACCAGGCGCTGCGCGACTTCGAGGAGTCGCCCGTGCTGCCGACCGGCTACGCCGGGATGATCGTGCTCGCCATCGTCCCGGCCGTCTGGCGCCGCGTGATGGACCCGCGCGTCGTGGCCCACTTCGGCGGCGACCTGTCGCTGGCCAACATCTCGCCGCGCAAGCGCGACCGGATCCTGAAGAAGTACGGCATCGACGAGGCCGCTCGCGCGGAGCAGCAGCGGCTCGACGACGAGGCTGCCGCCGCAGCTTCCGCGGCCGACGAGGTGCTCGCGGCCAGGTGCCCGGGATGCGGCTACACCTACGACGTCGCCCGCGGTGACGAGCACGAGGGCTTCGCCGCCGGGACGGCCTGGGCCGACATCCCCGACAGCTGGTGCTGCCCGGACTGCGGCGTCCGCGAGAAGGTCGACTTCGTCGCCGTGGACTCGGAGCTGGAACTCGGGCTGGAATCGGGGCTGACCTCATGAGGATCGAGGTGGACCGCGACAAGTGCGAGGGCCTCGGGATGTGTGAGGCGATGGCCCACGAGTTCTTCGAGCTCGACGACGACGACACCATGACGGTGCTCGACGAGACGCCGTCGGAGTCGGACCGGTCGAAGGTGCACGCCGCCGTGGAGGCCTGTCCCGTGCTCGCGCTGACCCTGGTCGGGTAGCCGCGATGGCGGCCCTTCTCGACCTGACACCTAGGCTTGGCCCCATGAGCTCGGTCGCCTCGCCACCGGTCACCCATCGTGACCGTCTGTTGGCCGCCGCTGCCCGGTTCACCGCAGAGCACGGTTGGGGCGAGCTGACGATGGCCAAGCTCGCCGACCTGGTGGGCGTGAGCCGGCAGACGGTCTACAACGAGCTCGGCGGCAAGCCCCAGCTCGCCGAGGCGATGGTGCTGCACGAGCTGGAGATGTTCCTCGAGCTCGTCGACTCCGCGTTCCGGGACAACCCCTCCGACCTGGTCCGCGCGATCGAGGCCGCGGCGTACCAGGTCCTCGAGCTGGCCCGCACCGACCCGCTGCTGCACGCGATCCTCAGCAGCAGCCAGGGCGCGGACAGCGAGCTGCTCCCGCTGCTGACCACCAACTCCGAGCCGTTGCTCGGCGTGGCCGGCCAGATGATCCGCGAGCACGTCTCGACCTACGCCGTACGCCTCGACGAGCAGCGCCTGGAGGTGCTGATCGACATGGTCGTGCGCCTCGTGCTCAGCCACGTCATGCAGCCCACCGCAGAGCCGGCACAGACCGCCGAGACGATCGCGTGGATCGCCGAACGGGTTCTCGCGGGCTGATCAGGGTCTACGGCGCTGCCTAGACTGCGCGCATGGCCACGACCGAGACGCGCCTGCTCCTGCTGGGGGCCGTGGCGATCTTCGAGCCGGTCAACGGCTACCAGATCCGGCGCGAGCTGGTGTCGTGGGGCGTCGAGTCGTGGGCCAACATCCGGCCCGGTTCCATCTACAACGGCCTGGCCACGCTCGCCCAGCGCGGGGAGCTCGTCCGGCACGACCTGCGTGACGGCAGCCGCGAGGTCGCGGTCTACGAGATGAGCGACGAGGGACGAGCGGAGTTCCGCCGGCTGCTGGAGGAGGCGCTCACGGAGGTGCGCCCGACGGCGCCGCTGGCGTTCCAGACCGCCTTCTCGATGCTCCCGCACCTCTCCCGGGAGGATGCGCTCACCCAGCTCAGGCGGCGGCTGGCGAACCTGGAGGCTGCCGTCGAGCAGAGCACCCAGAACGCACCGTCGATCGAGAACACGCCGCCTCACGTGCTGGAGCTGGTGGAGTACTGGGAGCGCGTCGCGACGGTCGAGCGCGAGTGGCTGGTCGGCCTGATCGACAAGATCGCCGACGGCGAGCTCGCGTTCCTGGACGAGCCGATGGGATGGACTCCGGCGCCTGACGACCCCGGGTTCGCGATGAAGGACGACCGGGACCGCTACCTGGGGCTGCTCGGCCGCTGACCCTCGACAAAACCCGATGAGTTTGTCGGCGGGTGCTGGTCTACTCGCTTGGTCGAGGTGCGCTCGACCGGTTGACATCCTGTGTTCAAGGTTGAATGCTGAGTTGATCAACCTTGAACAACAGACGTCAGGGCGGTTCCGGAAGGAAGGACAGGAATGATCCAGGCGCGCGGGCTCGTGCAGACGTTCACCACCAAGCAGGGGCGCCAGAAGGTCGAGGTCCGAGCCGTCGACGGGGTCGACCTCGACGTGGCCGAGGGCGAGGTCGTCGGATTCCTCGGGCCCAACGGGGCGGGAAAGACGACCACCCTGCGGATGCTCACCACGCTGCTGCGCCCGACGGCAGGCACGGCGAGAGTGGCCGGCTTCGACGTCGCGACGCAGTCCAAGGAGGTCCGCAGGAGCATCGGCTACGTCTCGCAGGCGGGCGGGGTCTCCTCCTACGCGCGGGCCGGGGACGAGGTCATCGACCACGGGATGCTCTACGGCCTGAGCCACGCCCAGGCGACCCAGCGTGGGCAGCAGCTCTTCGAGCAGCTCGACCTGCCGGGCCTGTGGCAGCGCACGCCCAAGCAGATGTCGGGCGGCCAGAAGCGGCGCCTCGACATCGTGATGGGGCTGGTCCACGACCCGACGCTGATCTTCCTCGACGAGCCCACCACCGGGCTCGACCCTCAGGCGCGGGCCAACCTGTGGGAGCACATCGCCAACCTGCGCAGCCAGCGCGGCGCGACGGTGTTCCTGACCACGCACTACCTCGACGAGGCCGACGCCCTCAGCGACCGGATCATGATCATCGACCAGGGCAGGATCATCGCCAGCGACACCGCCGAGAACCTCAAGGCAGCGATCTCCGGCGACCAGGTCGACCTCGAGGTGGCCGACCCGACCCGGCTGAGCGATGCTGCGACGGCACTCGAGGCCATCGCCGAGAGTGTCGAGGTCGATGGCCGCCACGTCCGCGGCCGGGTCTCCCGCGCGGGGCGGGCAGTCCCCGGGCTGCTCAGGGACCTCGACCGCTCGGGCATCGACCTCGAGTCCATCGAGGTGATCCGACCCACGCTGGACGACGTCTTCCTCACCCTCACCGGCCGCTCCCTGCGTGACGCCGAGGCCGGCCAGACCGACGAGCCCGTCCTGGAAGGGGCAGACCAGTGACCTTCGCCCGAGAGAGCTTCATCGTCTTCCGCCGTCAGGTCCGGATGAACCTCCGCAACCCGGCCTGGGTGTTCATCGGGGTGATGCAGCCGGTGCTCTACCTCGTCCTGTTCGGGCCGCTGCTCAAGCCGCTCGTGGACGACTTCGGGGTCGACAACCCCTACACGTTCCTGGTCCCCGGCCTGCTGGTGCAGCTGGGCATGTTCGGCGCCTTCTTCGCCGGCTTCGGCCTGATCGGGGAGTGGCGCGAGGGTGTGGTCGAGGCCGAGCGGGTCACCCCCGCCAGCCGCACCGCCCTGCTGGTCGGTCGGCTCAGCCGCGACGTGGCGCAGCTGTTCGTGCAGGCGCTGATCCTGGTCGCCCTCGGGTGGGCGATGGGCATGCGCGCTCCGATCGACGGGGTCATCGTGGGCGTGCTGCTCACCCTGCTCGTCGGCGGAGCCTGTGCGGCGGCCTCCAACGCGCTCGCGCTGACCACCAAGAGCGAGGACGTGATGGCGCCGGTCATCAACATGGTGATGATGCCGGTGCTGCTGCTCTCCGGCATCCTGCTGCCGATGACGATCGGACCCGAGTGGCTGCAGCGGGTCAGCGACTTCATGCCGTTCCGCTGGATCGTCGACGCGGTCCGCGCCACCTTCACCGGCGACTTCGCCACCAGCCAGATGTTCTGGGGCACGACCTGGGCCGTGGCGCTGTTCGGTCTCGCCCTCTGGTGGGGCACTGCGGTGTTCCGGAAGGAGAACGCCTGATTCGTCCTCGGCGGTTAGGATCCCCGGGGGGCCCGACGAAGAGGGTCGGCGGGAGCAGGGGTCATGGTCGTGTTGTCGAAGTGGGGTCGCGCCTCCGCGTGCGGCGTACTCCTGCTCGCGTGCGCCTGCGGACCGCTCCAGTCGGGCAATGACGACCCCGCCAAGTCCGCGGACAAGGTCGACACCGGCGGCACCACCAAGCAGCCCACGGGTCAGTCGGCCCAGCCCGTGGCGAACGACGTCGCGATCGACCCACCGGGCAAGCTGAAGGACACGTTGCTGTCCTCCGACATCCTGGTCTACGGCAAGTCGACCCTCGACAAGGACACGATCGCGAAGATCAAGGCGATCAAGGGCGTCGAGACCGTCGAGCAGTTCACGATGGGTTCCTTCTTCGTCGAGGACCGTCAGGTCACCTACGCCGCCGTGCACCCCGACACCTTCCGCCGGTTCGCCTCACCCGGCACGGCGCAGACCCAGGCGGTCTGGGACCGGGTCGCGGGCGGTGAGATCGCTGTCGACCCCGTGCATCGGCAAGAAGCTCGAGCAGGACGGCGGCAACATGCGGCTCGGCAACGAGGCGTCCGCCAAGACCGTGCACATCGGGGCCTACGCCAAGGTGCTCAACAGCATCGGCCAGTCCCGGATCGACGCCATCGTGAACTACAAGTGGGCCGACAAGCTCGACGGGATCCGCAAGGACAACGCGATGATCGTCTCCCTCGGCGAGGCCTCGCCGGCGAGCATCCTCAAGCAGCTCAAGAAGTACGCCGGCAACGACACCCAGATCGAGATCCTCGCCCAGAACCCCGACCTCAAGGCCTTCCGCACCGCCGTCCTGACCGGTGGCTCGGTCGCCAAGGCGGTCGGGTCGTTCTCCTACCACGCGAACTCCGACGGCACGGTCACCCCCGACCCGGAGTGGGTCGCCGCCAAGATCACGCACCGAGACCATGCCGATCATCGGGCGGGTCACCGGCAACCGGGTGATGCTGCCGCAGCTGCGCGGCGCGCTCAACGAGGTGGTGGCGCTGGGGCTGAGCAAGTCGATCTACCACTACGACGGGTGCTACGTGCCGCGCTTCATCGCCCACGACCCGTCCAAGGGCCTCAGCTTCCACACCTTCGGCACCGCGATCGACCTGAACGCCGCCGACAACGGTCGCGGCGGCGCCGGCAAGATGGACCGCAAGGTGGTGGCCATCTTCAAGAGGTGGGGCTTCGCCTGGGGCGGCGACTGGCACTACACCGACCCGATGCACTTCGAGCTCGCCAAGCTCGCCAAGCGCTGACCGTCACCCTGCTTCGGCCGCCCGGCCACTCCCTGACCCGGGCTGTGCGCCACGGGGCCGCCCGCTAGCCTCGGCTCCATGCGCGCAGTCCAGGTGACCCGAACCGATGGCCCGTCAGCGATCAGCGTCGAGGAGGTCGACGAGCCGACCGCGGAGGGCCCCTTCGGCCCGCAGGTGCTGATCGACGTCCACGCCGTCGGCATCTCGTTCCCCGACCTGCTGCTGAGCAAGGGCGAGTACCAGCTCAAGCCGGAGCTCCCGTTCACCCTCGGGGTCGACTTCGCGGGCGTCGTACGCTCCGCGCCGGAGGGCTCCGGCCTCTCCGCGGGGCAGCGGGTCGCGGCGGTCCTCGGCAACGGCGGCGCCTCCGACGTCGTGGGCATGGGCGCGGACAGCGTCTTCCCGCTGCCGGACACGCTCAGCTTCGAGCAGGGCGCCGCGCTCCCGATGAACTACCTGACCGCCCACTTCGCGCTCGCCGAGCGCGGCTCGCTGAAGAAGGGCGAGACGGTGCTCGTGCACGGCGCGGCCGGCGGGGTCGGCACCGCGACCATCCAGGTCGCCAAGGGGTACGGCGCCCGCACCATCGCCGTCGTCTCCACCGACGAGAAGGCCGAGATCGCCCGCCGGGCCGGCGCCGACGAGGTCGTCCTCGTCGACGGCTTCCGGGACGCGGTCAAGGAGCTGACCGGCGGTGAGGGCGTCGACATCGTGATGGACGTCGTCGGCGGCGACCTGATCACCGACTCGCTGCGCTCGCTCGGCACCCAGGGCCGGCTGCTCGTCGTCGGCTTCACCGCCGGCGCCATCCCCGCGGTCAAGGTCAACCGGCTGCTGCTCAACAACGTCGACGTCCGCGGCGTCGGCTGGGGCGCCTACGCGATGGTCCGCCCCGGCTACATGCGCCAGCAGTGGGACGAGCTGCTGCCGATGATGGAGTCCGGCGTGATCGACCCGCCGATCGGCAAGACCTACCCGATCGAGGAGTTCGGCCAGGCGCTGCAGGACATGGAGGACCGCAAGACCCTCGGCAAGTCGGTCGTCACCCTGCGCTGAGGCGCCGGCTGCCGGCCCGCGGCGAAACCGGCTCCGGCGTGGACCCGCCATCCCCGTTTGGACCGCCACCGACAGGGCACCGGTGCGGGGTGACGCACTCCGGAACGCTGCATCCTGTTCGACATCGACGGAACCCTCGTCGACTCGACCTACCACCATGCCATCGCCTGGCAGCGCGCGTTCGACCGCAACGACCTGCCGATCCCGCTGTGGCGGATCCACCGCACCGTCGGGATGGGGGGCGACAAGCTGGTCGCCGAGGTGGCCGGGGACGAGGTCGAGGAGCGGCTCGGCGACACGCTGCGCGACGCGTGGAAGGACGAGTACCTCGAGATCAAGGCCGAGGTCGCCCCGCTCCCCGGCGCCGCCGAAGCTGGTCTGGAAGCTGGCGCGCGACGGCTACCAGGTCGCGCTGGCGTCCTCCGGTGACCCGCAGTTCGCCGACGAGGCGCTCGACGACCTCGACATCCGCGACGACGTGGCGGTGCTGAAGACCTCCGAGGACGTCGACGGGTCCAAGCCGGAGCCGGACCTCATCGAGGTCACCCTCGAGGCGCTCGGCACGAGCCGCGCGGTGATGGTCGGGGACACGCCGTACGACGTGCAGTCGGCCGAGCGCGCCGGGCTCAAGTGCATCGGGCTGCGCTCCGGTGGCTACAGCGAGGCCGAGCTGACCGAGGCCGGCGCCGCCCTGGTCGTGGACGCGCCCGAGGACCTGATGGACCTGGACTGGGACGACTACCTGGCAGGAGAGAAATGACGAACTTCGGCTACACCCTGATGACCGAGCAGACCGGGCCTCGCGAGCTGGTCGACCACGCCGTCCGCGCCGAGGGCGCCGGCTTCGACTTCGAGGTGATGAGCGACCACTACTTCCCGTGGCTCTCGGCGCAGGGGCATGCGCCGTACGCCTGGTCGGTGCTCGGCGCGGTCGCCCACGCCACCGAGCGGGTCGGGCTGATGACCTACGTGACCTGCCCGACGATCCGCTACCACCCGGCGATCGTGGCGCAGAAGGCCGCGACCGTGCAGCTGCTGGCGGAGGGGCGGTTCACCCTGGGCCTGGGCATCGGCGAGAACCTCAACGAGCACGTCGTCGGACAGGGCTGGCCGGCGGTGCAGGACCGGCAGAAGATGCTCGCCGAGGCGATCGCGATCATCCGCGAGCTGCACACCGGTGAGCTGGTCGACTTCCGGGGCGAGTACTTCCAGGTCGACTCCGCACGCGTCTGGGACCTCCCCGAGCAACCGGTCGAGATCGCCGTTGCCGTCGGCGGTGACCGCGCGATCGCCGAGCTCGCGCCGCTGGCGGACCACCTGATCGCGACCGAGCCCGACGCTGATCTGATCAAGGACTGGAACGCCACGGACGGGGCGCCGCAGATCGGCACCAAGGCACGTGCCGTCGGGCAGATCCCGATCTGCTGGGATCCCGACGAGAAGACGGCCGTGGAGCGGGCGCACGACCAGTTCCGCTGGTTCGCCGGCGGCTGGAGCGTGAACGCCGACCTGCCGACGACGGCGGGCTTCGCCGGCGCGACGCAGTACGTCCGTCCCGAGGACGTCGCCGAGTCGATCCCCTGCGGACCCGACCTGGACGCGATCGTCGAGAGCGTCAGGCCGTTCTGGGAGGCGGGCCACACCGACGTCGCCCTGGTGCAGATCGGCGGCGACACCCAGGAGCAGTTCCTCGCCGAGGCCGCCCGCCCCCTGCTCGAGAAGCTGCGCGCGGCGTCCTCCTGAGGCCCGGCTGAGCGGCCCGTCGTACGCCGGAGCAGGGCCGGCCGCGCAAACCGGACAGAGTTGTCGGCCGATCCCTGACGTTGTCGGGTGTTGCAACGCCCCAAAACGTCAGGGATCCCCGGCTCACCGGGGAAACCTGCACCCAGGCCCGAGAGCCAACGAAGGGCCCCGGGCCGTAGCCCGGGGCCCTTCGCGTCCCCCGATTTCCCCCCGAACTCGATCCCCCCGTCTGATCCCCCCGACTCGATCCCCCGAACTCGATCCCCCCGTCTGACCCCCCCGCATGTGACCCCCCGTGTCCCATGCCCCCCGGTCAGTCAGCCCCGCTCAGCCGGCCGGGGCCAGCCCGGCCTTGTTCTGGAAGGTGAAGAACAGCAGGTCGGTCATCTCGAAGGTCCCCGGACGGGGGCCGAGGATCGGTTTGAACCCCGGCTCCCGCACGATCGAGAAGGTGCTGCCCTCCATGGCCCGGTGGAAGGTCTCGGCGACGATGCGTGCCCCGACCCCCTTGAGCCGGCCGCCGTTCAGCTCGGCCTCGCGGAGGATGTAGAACCACAGCGGCGTACGCGCGACCACGGCGTTCTTCTCCGCGGCGGTGAGGTGGTCCAGCTTCGCGCCGCCGCTGCCGTTGAGGATCTGGGCGCGGGTCAGCGGTGCGACGTTGACGCCGACGCTCTTGAGTCGGGTCACCATCTGCTGGCCGCTCGCGAGGCTGAGCATGTTGGCGCGGGCCAGGTTGCGGAACGCGAGGTTGCGCGGCATCGGCGGCACGCTCTCGTTGC
This sequence comes from uncultured Actinomycetota bacterium, assembly GCA_963782305.1. GTDB lineage: Bacteria > Actinomycetota > Actinomycetes > Propionibacteriales > Nocardioidaceae > Marmoricola. Next base: position 223,225 of record CAWAJJ010000008.1, read on the forward strand.
CGCCGAAGGTGCTCGGCGGCAGCGAGGCGAGCGGGTTGGTCAGCCGGGTGTCGATGCGCATCGCCTTGTTGACCCCGCTGTCGGGCGCCGTGAGGCCGGGCCGGCCGCCGGCCGGGAAGTCGTACATCCGTCGCCAGTCCGCGATCCAGCTGCTGATCAGCCGCTTCTCGCCGCCGAGGTTGCCCCCGAGCGCGGAGAAGAAGAACATCCAGTCCAGCGTCCCGGCGGTGCCGGCGAAGTGCGAGTTCCAGTTGTACTCGCTGCGGATCATGCTGTGCCCGAGCCGGAAGGCCGCGACCGAGAACTCGATCGGCATGGTCGGTACGTCGGTCGGCTTGGCGCCGGGCTCGACGAGCTTGCGGCCCTTCTTCCAGACGTCGTTGAGTACGGCGGGCGCACAGATCCGCGGCAGGTAGTCGTGGCGCAGCATCCACTGGTAGTGCAGCGTCACCCTCTTGCGGGCGCGCAGGAACCGTTGTGCCGGCGGGACGGATGCCGGGAGCTTGTCGGCCACCCGGTTGTGGAAGTTGATCATGGCCGTATGGGTCTGGGCGACGATCAGGTTCTCGTCGTTGCGGGGGTCCGGGATCAGCGCCTGCTGGGCCGAGGCCACGCTCCCGGTGCCCACACGCGGCAGGTCGTGCTTGGGGCTCGCCCTCACGTTCTCGGCGGGGATCGTCGTACCGACCTTGAGGTGCACGCCGTCGGCCTCGTAGAACCTCGCGGACTCGGTGTCGGCCGGGCCGGCTCCGTAGAGCGAGTCGAGGTCGAGCAGCGGCGAGCGGCCCTGGAGCAGGTCGGCCGGAGACACCTCGGTGCCGAGCATCACCGCGGTGCGGTCCATGGTCAGGTCGTGGTCCACGAACTGGCCGAGGTAGGTGTAGCCGGCGGGGACGCTGCCGGCGCCGCCACCCCCGACGACCATCGCCCGGGCGAGCTTCCTGGTGATCGTGACGTTGAGCGGGTTGCCCTTCGGGCCCACTCGGGAGAACCGGAACGGAGGAGCCACGTCGCGGGACAGCTCGCGCTTGGCCGGGGCCTTGGGGTTCTCGGACTGGTCCATCGGGTCGGGCTCGTCGCCGGTGCGGCCACCGACCTGGGTGACCAGCAGCCCCTCGCCCTCGATGAAGAAGGTCTCCGACCCGTGCATCATCGGGCCACCACTCCCACCGAGCCCCTTGAAGTTCGAAATCCGCGACATGCCTGGCCCTTCCGCTCGAGAACGCCCCGAGGCTCCGTGTGAGAGGAGCGGTCAGATCCTTGACTGATACATCGCGAACGCGGGCTGCTCCAGCGGGTCACAGACTTCCACCGTCGGCGGTCCACGAAAAGACCATTCGAACACCGGTATGGACCTCCGGGTCCGAAAATCAGTCGGTGTCTTGCGGTCAGGTCGCTTCGACGTGCACGGCGACGCCGTCCACCCAGGTCGAGACCACCCTGGTGGCGCCGATCTCGCCCGGGTCACCGACGAACGGGTCGCGATCGAGTACGACGAGGTCGGCCACCTGACCCACCGCGATCGTCCCGGCCTCGTCGCGGTGGTTCACCCAGGCACTACCGCTCGTGTACGCCGCGAAGGCCGTCTCCAGGTCCAGCGCCTGCTCGGGCAGGAACGGCTCGCTGCCCGCCGGCCCCTCCTCGCCGAAGGCCCAGCGGTTGACCGCGACGTGGATCGCCTCGAGCGGGTTCGGGGTGCTCACCGGCCAGTCGCTGCCCGCGACCAGCCGAGCACCGGAACGGTGCAGGCCGCCGAACGGGTACTGCCAGGTGCCGCGCTCCTCGCCGAGGAACGGCAGCGTCAGGTCGGTCATCTGCTCGTCGAGGCAGGCCCAGAGCGCCTGCATGTTCGCGGCGACCCCGAGCTCGCCGAAGCGGCGTACGTCGTCGGGGTGCACCAGCTGGAGGTGCGCGATGTGGTGCCGTCGCTCGGGACTGGTGCCCTCGAAGGCGTCCAGCGCCTCGCGCACTCCCCGGTCGCCGATCCCGTGCACGTGCACCTGGAACCCCTCGGCGTCGAGGCGCGCGACGTAGCCCCTCAGGGCACCCGGATCGACGAAGGAGTGGCCGGAGTTGGCGGTCGCGTGCCCGCAGCGATCGAGGTACGGCGCGGTCAGCGCGGCCGTGCCGTTCTCGGCGACACCGTCCTGCATCACCTTGACGCTGGTCGCTCGGAACCGGCCCTCGGTGTACTCCGCGCGCCGAGCCACCAGCGACGCGATCTGCTCCTCACCCCGGTCGCGGTCCCACCACAGCGCGCCGACCACGTGGGCGGTCAGCTCGCCGCGCTGCGCCGCGAGGAGGTACGTCGGACCGGGGTCGTCCATGCCCGCATAGGCGCCGACGATGGCGTCCTGCCAGCCGGTGACGCCCAGCGAGTGCAGGTAGGCCTGGCCGGTGAGCAGCCCGCGGTAGTAGTCCTCCGGCGTGGTCTCGGGTGCGTGCCTCACCACCACCGACATCGCGCCCTCGTGGAGCGTCCCGGTCGGCTGCCCGTCCGGGTCGCGCTCGAAGCGTCCGTGCGGCGGGTCGGGCGTCTCGCGGCCGATGCCGGCCAGCTCCATCGCGCGGGTGTTCACCCACGCGCCGTGGTGGTCGCGGTTGGGCAGGAAGACCGGCCGGTCGGGAACGACGGCATCGAGGTCGGCAGCCCTCGGCGTACCTCCGGGGAAGGCGGCCATCGCCCAGCCGCCGCCGAGGATCCACGGCAGCTCGGGGTGGGCGTCGGCGTACGCCTTGATGGTGGCGAGGTACTCCGCGAGCGTGGCGTCCTCCGACAGGTCGCAGCGCGTGCGCTCGAGGCCGCCCTGCACGGCGTGCACGTGCGCATCCACGAACCCCGGGGCGAGCAGCCCGCCGGCGAGGTCCACGACCTCGGCGCCCGACGGGACCTCCACCTCGCCGACTCCGACGATCCGCCCGGCGTCGACCACGACCGCGCCGGTCGTGCCGAGGTGGCGGTGGCCGTCGAAGACGCTGCCGTTGACGAAGGCCGTGGTGGTCATGCGAGGCATTCTGCCCGGGCGGCGGCTTGTGGTCGCGTGCCAAGGTGGCCGAATGACTGAGACTCCTGCCCCTGTCGTCGTGGTCACCGGAGCGAACGGCCTGGTCGGCTCTCGCATCAGCGCCGCGCTCGTCGAGCGAGGTGCCACTGTGCGTGCCGTCGTACGCCGGGCGGGCTCGGCTCCGGCGCTGCCGGGTGTCGAGGAGGTGGTCGGGGAGTTCTTCGACCCGGAGCTGGCCGCAGCCGTCGTCGCAGGCGCGAGCGCGGTGGTCACCACGGTGCACCCGATGGGCTCTGACCGCGAGACGCAGCAGCGGATCGCCGTCGAGGGGACGCCGGTGCTGGCCAGGGCTGCCCGCGACGCCGGTGTGGCCTGGCTGGTGCACATCTCGACCGCGTCGGTCTACGACCGATCACCCGGCGTGGGCGACGTCGACGAGAGCTCAGCGCTGGTGCCCGACGATGCGGACGACTACTCGGTCACCAAGCGGGACACCGATGCCGCCCTCGCCGAGGTCGACGGGATCACCCGGGTCCTGGTGCGTCCTCCGGCGATCCTCGGCGCCGGGGAGACCTCGGTCTGGAACACGTTGCGTCCGGAGGAGATCCGCGACGACGAGGGCGCCCGGCACGCCGTACCCGAGCGGACGTTCGCGTGGGTCCACGTCGACGACCTCGTGTCCCTCGCTGCCGAGGTCGCCCTCGGCCGCGTGCCGCTGGCGACGGATCCCGACCGCGGGCCGGTCGAGGGTGCGTGCACTCCGATCAACGTCAGTGGTGGTCCGGCCACCCAGCGCGACTACGTCGGGACGGTCACGGGCGCGCTCGGCGTCGAGCCGGTCTGGGACGACGAACCCGGCTGGACCGGGGAGTTCCTGGCCGGCCGTGCCCGGGCCTGGGGCTGGAACCCGTCGGTCGACCTCGACCGGGCACTCGAGGAGATCAGGGCAGGACTGCGCGGCTAGCGAGCCACGAGCTCCTCCACCAGACGCACCGCCACCTCGGCTGCCTGCTGGGGGTCCGGCGCGGGCACGGGGGAGTAGAGCCCCTCCATCACCAGCCAGACGCGTTCGGTGAGCTCGTCGGGGTCGTCGACGTCGAGCTGCTCGACCAGCCCGGCCACCCGCGCCCGGGCCGCCTCCACCCAGCGCAGCGCCACTCGGCCTGGCTCGTCGTCGCGGGAGGTGAACTCGCGCAGGTAGTTGCGGAACGGGCAGCCGCGGAACTCCGCGCGCGTGCTGCGCTCTGCGAGCTCGCGGGTCAGGGCGACCAGAGCCTCGGCCGGCCGTTCCTCGAGCCCGTCGATCGCCTGGCGGGTGGCGGCGTCGCGCAGCTCGGCGAACCCGCGGAGGTACGCCGCCGCGAGGTCCGACTTGCTCGGGAACCAGCGGTAGAGCGCGTTCTTGCCACACCCGGCCTCGCTGACGATCTCGGCCATCCCCACGCCCCGGACACCGCGCTCGTAGAACAGCCTGCCCGCAGTCGCGACGATGCGGTCGCGAGTGGCGGGATCGGCGGTGCGCGGCACGGAGTTTCTCCAGAGGGGAATGAACGGCGGGTGGGGGTACTTGAGATCATAGCGGACCGATCGGTCCGCGACGAACCTCGAACAGCCCAACAACAGGAGTTCAGATGAACACGCAGATCGACGGCTCAGTGGTGCTCGTGACGGGCGCCAACGGCGGGCTCGGTGAGGAGTTCGTGCTCCAGAGCCTGGCGCGCGGCGCCACCAAGGTCTATGCAGCGGCGCGCCGGCCACGCGACTGGGAGGACCCCCGCGTGGTGCCGCTCGTGCTGGACGTGAACGACCCGGCCTCGATCAGGCGGGCGGCGGCGGAGTCCGCGGACACCACCGTGCTCGTCAACAACGCCGGCATCATCGTGCCGGGGACGCTCGCCACCGCGCCCTCGGCGGACGTGCGGGCGGTGTTCGACACGAACTTCTTCGGTGCCCTCGAGGTGGCGCAGGTCTACGCGCCGATCCTGAAGGCCAACGGGGGCGGCGTACTGCTCAACGTGGCGTCGGTGCTCAGCTGGCTGGCCTACGGAGCGGCGTACAGCGCCTCGAAGGCAGCGCTGTGGTCGGCCACCAACTCGCTGCGGCTCGAGCTCGCACCCCAGGGGACGCTCGTGAGCGGGCTCTACCTCGGCTACACCGCGACCCCGATGACCGAGGGGATCGACGCTCCGAAGAACGATCCTGCCGACGTCGTCGCCGCGGCCCTCGACGGGATCGAGGCCGGGCACCACGAGATCCTCGCCGACGACCTGAGCGTGGCCACGCGGGGCCGGATGGGCGCCCCGATCCAGGAGATCTACCCCGAGCTGGTGGGCTGAACCCGGCTGTTGCTGGTCCTAGCCGGCGTGCGCGAGCTCGCGCACGCCGGTTCTTGCGGGCACCGGTGCCACCGGAGTGATTCCTGCAGGACGCGCGGGCCGCGCCAGCCGGACCAGCACGGTGACGGCCAGGACGGAGCCGACCGCCGCGATGGCGACGAAGCCGATGATCCAGGCGGTGAGGATGGTGGTGTCGAAGGTGATCATGATCGTGTCCTGACGGTGGTGGTGGGCTGATGCCTCACCCTCCCCAACATCGCTTGCACACCTCTTGCACTCGACTGCAGCCAGGCAGAAACCCCGGCCCCCAGCGCCTGGGCGCAGGGACCGGGGTTCCGGGTTCGGCCCGACTGTGCAGCCTGACTAGGCGGCCGGGCGCAGCTTGATCGTCACCGAGCGGCCGCTGTGCCGCGCGGCCTCGTGCGACTCGGCCAGCTGCTCGCGGGCGAGCTCGCGGAGCTCGGCCATCTGGGGGGTGACCTCGGCGAGGGTCAGCTCGGTCTCGATCACCTCGAGGTCCAGTCCCCACACGTCCTCGAGCACGCGGCGCATCCAGCCGGTCGCGTGGTCCCAGCCCTCGCGGGGAGTGCCGGGTGCGTAGCCACCACCGCGGGCGGTGACCAGGAAGGCGGGCCTGCCGGCCAGCGTGGTGGTGCCGGGAGAGAAGCGCGGGTCGGTGCCGATGATGTCGTACCAGGTCTTGAAGTGCTGCGAGACGCCGAAGTTGTACATCGGCACCGCGAAGATGAGGGCGTCCGCGGCGACGAGCTCGTCGGCCAGGCTCGCGCTGACGGCCAGGGCTGCCCGCTGCTCCTCGGTGCGTGCCTCCTCCGGGGTGTAGCCGGCGAACGCCGCCGTGCCCCAGATCGCGCCGTCGAGCGGAGCGGCACCGACGTCACGGCGTACGACGTCGGCGGAGCCGAGCTCCTCGACGATCGTCGACTCGAGGGTGTCGGCCACGGCGCGGGTGACCGAACCGTCCTGACGGATGCTGGCGTCCAGCCGGAAGATGCTGCTCATCACGGTGCTCCTTGTCGTGGGGCCGACGGTGGTCGGCGATGGCGATAGTCTTGCATACAGATCATATGAAATCTAGATCATCTTGAAATGTGATGATCGCCACGCATGAGGGTCGGGCTACACTCGGGGGCATGACCGAGGTGACCGAGGTGCCGACACAGGTGCAGGACGAGGCGACGGCCGTCGACTTCGGCCAGGCCCTGGGCTCCCTGCTCCGGACCTACCTCGACAACGCACGCGACGCGGTGAACGACCTCCCCGGAGGCCCGCGCGGGTTCCAGGTGATGTCGATCGCGGCCACCAGTGCGTGCGCGAACCAGGCGCGGATGGCCGAGAGCCTCGGCCTGGACCGCACCGTGATGACCTATCTGGTCGACGACCTGGAGAAGGCCGACCTGGTGACGCGTCGCCCCGACCCGGCCGATCGTCGGGCCCGACAGGTGGTGCTCACCACGAAGGGCGAGAAGGCCTTCGACAAGGCCTCCACCCGGATCGAGCACGTCGAGCGCGCCGTGCTCGGCGGCCTCTCCGACGAGGACGCCGGCGTGTTCCGGTCGCTTCTGATGAAGGTGGTCGCGGCCGGACCGGTCGACGTCTCCGCCCGGGCCTGCGACGGGGCGACGCCCGCCTGCTAGACGCTCCAGCTGTTCGCCGTCGGAGAACACCGACTCCAGGTGGAACACGGGGACCCGGGTGAGAGTTGAGTCAACATCGCTCAACTCTCGAAAGGTCTCGACATGTCTGTCGCCACTCGTCTCCCGGTTCTCTTCGTCGCCGACCTCGTCGTGCTCCCCGGCATGGTCGTGCCCATCCAGCTCGACGAGTCGTCGCAGGCCGCCATCGACGCGGCCGGGAGCAGCGAGGACGGCCGCCTGCTCGTCGCCCCCCGGCTGGAGGGGCGCTACGCGTCGTACGGCGTGATCGCGAGCGTCGAGCGCGTCGGTCGCTTCAGCGGCGGCGCACCCGCAGCGGTCCTCAAGGCCGAGAGGCGCGGCCGGATCGGCAGCGGGGTGACCGGCCCCGGGGCGGCCCTCTGGGTCGAGGTCGAGGCCGTGGACGACTCGGACTTCTCGGGAGACACGCCGCGGGCGCACACCCTGGCCGAGGAGTACAAGCGGCTCGTGGTCGCGGTGCTCCAGCGGCGCGACGCCTGGCAGGTCATCGACTCGGTGAACCAGATGAACGACCCCGGAGCCCTGGCCGACGCGGCCGGCTACGCGCCGTACCTCTCCACCGAGCGCAAGCAGCAGCTGCTCGAGACGCCCGACGTCGAGGAGCGGCTGTCCACGCTGATCGGCTGGACGTCCGACTACCTCGCCGAGGTCGAGGTCACCGACAAGATCGGTGAGGACGTGCGCGAGGGCATGGAGAAGAGCCAGCGCGAGTTCCTGCTCCGCCAGCAGCTCGCCGCCATCCGCAAGGAGCTCGGCGAGGGTGAGCCGGAGGGCTCCGAGGACTACCGAGCGCGGGTGGAGAAGGCCGACGTGCCGGACACCGTGCGCGAGGCGCTGGTGCGTGAGGTCGACAAGCTCGAGCGCTCCAGCGACCAGAGCCCCGAGACCGCGTGGATCCGTACCTGGCTGGACACGGTGCTCGAGCTGCCCTGGGGCGTCACCACCGACGACCTGACCGACCTGGTCGCCGCCCAGAAGGTCCTCGACGAGGACCACCACGGCCTCGACGAGGTCAAGGAGCGGATCGTGGAGTACCTCGCCGTCCGCGCCCGTCGCGCCGACCGCGGCCTCCAGGTCGTCGGCGGCCGTGGCTCCGGCGCCGTGATCCTGCTCGCCGGTCCTCCCGGAGTCGGCAAGACCTCGCTCGGTGAGAGCGTCGCGCGGGCCCTGGGCCGCAAGTTCGTCCGGGTCGCCCTCGGTGGTGTTCGCGACGAGGCCGAGATCAGGGGCCACCGCAGGACGTACGTCGGGGCCCTCCCCGGTCGCATCGTCCGGGCGGTCAAGGAGGCCGGCTCGATGAACCCGGTCGTGCTGCTCGACGAGGTCGACAAGGTCGGCGCCGACTACCGCGGCGACCCTGCCGCCGCCCTGCTCGAGGTGCTCGACCCGGCGCAGAACCACACCTTCCGGGACCACTACCTCGAGCTCGACCTCGACCTGTCCGACGTGCTGTTCATCGCGACCGCCAACGTCGTCGAGCAGATCCCGTCCGCGCTGCTGGACCGGATGGAGCTGGTGACGCTGGACGGCTACACCGAGGACGACAAGGTCGCCATCGCCCGCGACTTCCTGCTGCCGCGCCAGCTGGAGCGGGCCGCCGTGACCGAGGACGAGGTGACCGTCAGCGACGCCGCGCTGCGTGAGCTGGCCGCCAACTACACCCGTGAGGCCGGCGTACGCCAGATGGAGCGGTTCCTCGCCAAGCTGCTGCGCAAGGCGGCGACGCGACTGGCCACTGCTCCCGAGGTGAAGCTCGAGATCGACGAGCCCGACCTCAAGGAGTTCCTCGGACGGCCGCGCTTCGAGCCGGAGTCGCACGAGCGCACCTCGGTCCCCGGTGTCGCGACCGGCCTGGCCGTGACCGGCCTCGGCGGCGACGTGCTCTTCATCGAGGCCAGCGCCAGCGACGGTCCGGCCGAGCTCAAGCTGACCGGCCAGCTGGGCGACGTGATGAAGGAGTCCGTGCAGATCGCGCTCTCCTTCGTGCGCTCGCACGCCGGGCAGCTGGGGATCGACCCGAAGACGCTGGACCGCACGATCCACGTGCACGTCCCGGCGGGCGCCGTACCCAAGGACGGGCCGTCGGCCGGCGTGACGATGGTGACCGCGCTGACCTCCCTGCTGACCGGTCGCCCGGTGCGCGGTGAGGTCGGGATGACCGGCGAGGTCACCCTGAACGGGCGGGTGCTGCCGATCGGCGGCGCCAAGCAGAAGCTGCTCGCCGCGCAGCGCAACGGCCTGACCGAGGTGTTCCTGCCGGCGCGCAACGAGCCGGACCTGGACGACGTACCCGCTGACGTCCTCGCCGACGTCGAGGTGCACCTCGTCGGCGACGTGCTCGACGTGGTCGCCTCGGCCCTGGAGCCGGTCCGGGCTGCGGAGACTGTCGCCGCCTGACCCGCCCCGCCCGCCTCGCCCGCCCCCGCCCGCCCCCTCCGCTTGTAACGCGGTGTTCTTGTCGCTGAGTGCTCTCCCGGGAGGGCCCTCAGTGGCACTAACTCCGCGTTACAAGCAATTCGGGGGGAGGGGCGGCGCGCGATAGGGTTCTGGGCCAGGTGCCACCGACGTCGCCGCCACTGTCCGTCCGACTTCCGCTGAGGCTCACATATGTCCGAGCACCTGCCCCATTCCGCCGAAGCACCGCTGCGCCGGGACATCCGGATCGTGACGTCGATGCTGGGCGACACCTTGACCCGCACCCACGGCCAGGACCTGCTCGACCTGGTCGAGAGCGTGCGCAAGGCCGCCAAGGACGACACGCTCTCCCTGCCCGAGCTCGACGTCGCCACGGCCACCACGCTGGCGCGCGCGTTCACGGCGTACTTCCACCTCGCGAACGTCACCGAGCAGGAGCACCGCGGCCGCGCGCTGCTCGAGGCGCGTGCCTCCGACGGTGGCCCGCTCGCCGGCGCGCTGGGCCGGGTGCGTGACCGCGGGATCGAGGCCGACGACGTCGCCGAGGCAGTGGCCCACGTAGCGGTCCGGTCGGTGTTCACGGCCCACCCCACCGAGGTCCAGCGGCGTACGACGCTCGACAAGCTCCGCTCGGTGGCTGCTCTTCTCCAGGAGAAGGACACCCCCCGTCGTCGTACTCGACTCGAGGCGGCGGTCGACCTGCTCTGGCAGACCGACGAGCTGCGGGTCGAGCGCCCCGAGGTCATCGACGAGGCGCGCAACGGCATCTACTACCTGGAGGGCCTGACCTCCGCCGCCGTGCTCGACGTCCTCGAGGAGCTCGAGGAGCACCTCGCTCCGTGGGACGTCGCCCTGCCGCTGACCACCAGCCCGCTGCGGTTCGGCACCTGGATGGGCGGGGACCGGGACGGCAACCCCAACGTCACGCCGGCGATGACGCGCGAGGTCCTCCAGCTGCAGGCCGGTCACGGCATCACGGTGATCCGCCGCAAGATCAACGAGCTGCGCCGCACGCTCTCGGTGAGCGAGCGGCTCTCGACGGTCTCCGAGGAGCTGCGCACCCGCACCAAGGAGATGCTCGACGACCTGCCCGAGGTCGAGCCGCGCTACCGGCGGCTCAACATCGAGGAGCCCTACCGGCTGTTCCTCACCTGCATCGACATCCGCCTCCAGCTCACCGACGCGCGGATCAGCGGCGACGGCGCCCACCGCCCCGGCCGCGACTACCGCGACGACACCGAGCTGATGGAGGACCTGCTGCTGCTGCACGCGTCGGTCGAGGAGCACCAGGGTGCGCTCATCGCCGGTGGCGACCTGCGCCGCCTCGTGCGCACCGTCGCCGCTTCCGGCCTGACCCTGGCCACGCTCGACGTCCGCGAGCACGCCGACAAGCACCACCACGCCATCGGCCAGCTCATCGACCGGCTCGGCTCGCTCGAGGTTCCCTACGCCGAGCTCGACCGGTCGGCGCGGACGAAGCTGCTCAGCGAGGAGCTCGCCGTGCACCGGCCGCTGTCGCAGCAGCCGCCGCCGATCGACGAGGACGGCGTCAAGACCGCGGAGGTCTTCTCCGTCATCCGCGAGTCGCTCGACGCGCTGGGGCAGCGGGCCATCGAGAGCTACATCATCTCGATGACCGAGGACGTCGACGACGTGCTCGCCGCGGTGGTGCTGGCCCGCGAGGCCGGGCTCGTCGACCTGGCCGCCGGCACCGCGCGGATCGGGTTCGTGCCGCTGCTGGAGACGATCGACGAGCTCGAGCGGGTCGAGCCGATCCTCGACGGGCTGCTCGGCGACCCGTCGTACCGCGCGGTCGTGGCGGCCCGCGGCGACGTGCAGGAGGTCATGCTCGGCTACTCCGACTCCAACAAGTCCGGCGGCATCGCCACCTCGCAGTGGCAGATCCAGCGCGCCCAGCGCACCGCCCGCGACGTGGCTCGCAAGCACAAGGTGCGGCTGCGGTTCTTCCACGGCCGGGGCGGTTCGGTCGGTCGCGGCGGCGGCCCGACGTACGACGCGATCATGGCGCTGCCCTTCGGCACGGTCGACGGCGAGGTGAAGCTGACCGAGCAGGGTGAGGTGATCAGCGACAAGTACGCCCTGCCCGTGCTCGCTCGCGAGAACCTCGAGCTCCTGGTGGCCGGCACGCTGGAGGCCAGCCTGCTGCACCGCACCGACCGTCGTACGCCGGAGCAGGCGAGCCGCTGGGACTCCCTGATGGACGAGGTCTCGCAGAACGCCCACCGTCGCTACACCGACCTGGTCGAGAAGCCGGAGCTCCCGGAGTACTTCCTGGCCTGCACCCCGGTCGACCTGCTCGGTTCGCTGCACATCGGGTCGCGCCCGTCGCGCCGACCGCAGCAGGACGGCGGGCTCGACGGGCTGCGCGCGATCCCCTGGGTGTTCGGGTGGACGCAGTCACGGCAGATCGTCCCGGGTTGGTTCGGCGTCGGCTCCGGCCTCGCCGCGGTCGAGGAGAGCGTCGAGGACCTGCAGGAGATGTACCGGCAGTGGCCGTTCTTCCACACCTTCCTCGACAACGTCGCCATGACGCTGGCCAAGGCCGACCTCGACATCGCCGAGCGCTACGTGCACGCCCTGGCTCCCGAGCACACCCACGGCATCCTCGACCTCGTCCGCGAGGAGTTCGACCTCACCGTGAAGCAGGTGCTCGCGGTCACCGGTGACGAGGCGCTGCTCGATCGCGAGCCGGTCCTGCGTACGACGCTCGAGGTGCGCGAGAACTACCTCGAGCCGCTCCACCTGCTCCAGGTCCAGCTGCTCGCCCGCCGCCGCAACGGCGAGGACGACCCCGACCTCGAGCGCGCCCTCCTGCTGACCATCAACGGCATCGCCGCCGGGATGCGCAACACCGGCTGAGGCCCAGACGCGGTTTCCCGAGTTAACACGGGAACATGTCGCTTCGGACGAGAAACTTCGCGTGGGAAGTGGCGGTTCCCCTAGTTAACTCGGGAAACCACCACCACTGCTCCTCTCACAGCCGGACGTTCAGGCGCGGATCACGGTGATGCCGGCACCGACCGCGGGGTCGTCCATCGCCATCAGGGCAGCGGGTGCCGCGGCGAGGTCGATCACCGAGCCCACCAGGCGGCGCGGGTCCAGGTCGCCACGCGCGATCATCTGGAGCATCTCCGGGTAGTCGCCGGCGGGCATGCCGTGGGAGCCGAGGATCTCCAGCTCTCTCGAGACCACGAGGTCCATCGGCAGGCCGGCAGTCGCGGCGGCCCCCAGCAGCAGGCCCACCTGCACGTGCCGGCCGCGACGGCGAAGGCAGGCCACGGACGCGGACGCGACCTCCGGGATGCCGACCGCGTCGAGTGAGACGTGGGCACCACCCTCGGTCAGCTCGTGGATGCGGGCCGCTACGTCGGGAAACTCCGCCGGGTCGACCGTCTCATCGGCGCCGAGGTTGAGGGCCAGGCTCCGGGCTCGCTCGCCGACGTCGACCGCGATCACCCGCGCACCCAGCGCCTTCGCGATCATGACGGCGGACAGGCCTGCCCCGCCGCAGCCGTGGACTGCGACGACGTCCGCTGCCGAGACCTGGCCGTGCGTGACGAGCGCCCGGAACGAGGTCGCGAAGCGGCAGCCCAGGGCCGCCCCCGAGACGAAGTCCACCTCGTCCGGCGAGTCGCACGAGGTTGGTCTCCGCGGCCGGCACCGCCACCAGCTCGGCCCACGAACCCGGATAGGTGAAGCCCGGCTGGGCCTGGTCGGGGCAGACCTGCTGGTCCCCGGCGGCGCAGTAGTCACAGGTCCCACAGCCCAGGACGAACGGCGCGGTCACCCGGTCGCCGACCCGCCAGCTGGTGACCTCGGCCCCGACCTGTTCGATGGTTCCGGCGAACTCGTGACCGGGCACCATCGGCAGCGGCACCGGGTCGTGCCCACGCCACGCGTGCCAGTCCGAGCGGCACACCCCGGTGGCCTCCACCCGGACGACCACGCCGCCGACGGGGCAGTCAGGTGGGTCGACCTCCTTGACCTCGGGGAGGTCACCTGGGTGGTCGTAGACGACGGCGAGCACGCTGGCGATCGTACGGCGAGCCGCAGCACTGATGATGCGCGCTACCGTCCCCGGCATGCGCCTCAAGCTCGGACGACCGGACCTCGCCGACTACGCCGGGCGGTTCGACGTCCCGCCCTCGAGCGGGGGTCTGGGTGTGACGTTCCTCGGCGTCTCCAGCCTGCTGTTCGACGACGGCGACTCGGCCGTGCTGACCGATGGCTTCTTCTCGCGACCGTCGTTGCTCAAGGTCGCGGCGGGCAGGTTGAGCCCCGACCCGGTCAGGATCAGCGCCGCCCTCGCCCGCGTCGGCCTCGACCGGCGACCGCTGGAGGCGGTGGTCCCGGTGCACACCCACTTCGACCACGTGATGGATTCTGCGGTCGTCGCCGAGAGCACCGGCGCCCTGCTGGTCGGGGGCGAGTCGGCGGCGTACGTCGGACGCGGGCACGGCCTCCCCGACGGGCAGATCCGGGTGGTCACTCCAGGAGAGCCACTGACCTGCGGCGCGTTCACACTGACCCTGGTCGAGTCGCACCACTGCCCGCCGGACCGGTTCCCGGGGACGATCACCGAGCCCGTCGTACCCCCGGTGAAGGCGGCTGCCTACACGTGTGGCGAGGCCTGGTCGGTGCTGGTCGAGCACGCGAGCGGACGCACCGCATTGGTCCAGGGCAGCGCCGGCTACGTCGACGGCGCCCTCGCCGACCGAACCGCCGAGGTCGCCTACCTCGGGGTCGGGCAGCTCGGGGTGCAGGAGGAGGACTACCTGCGTTCCTACTGGGCGCAGACCGTCGAGGCGGTCGGGGCGCGGCGGGTCGTGCTGACCCACTGGGACGACTTCTTCCGGTCACTGGACCAGCCGCTGCGGGCGCTGCCGTACGCCGGCGACGACCTCGACGTCACGATGCGGATCCTCGGCGGGCTCGCCCGGGAGCAGGGAGTCGCCCTGCACCTGCCCACCGTGTGGCGCCGCGAGGACCCCTGGTCCGGCCTGCACTGACCTGGCGGGATTCAGGCAGCGGACAGCACGAAGTCGACCAGCTGCCCCAGGTAGCGCCGCCGGTCCCGCGCGGACAACGGCCCAGGTGAGGCGAGGACGTGCATCAGCAGCCCGCCGAAGAGGGTGTCGAGCAGCAGGGTCACCGACGTCCGAGCCGGGAGCTCGCCACGACGGATGGCCCGTCGTACGACGGCGCGCGCGGCCAGCACCTGCGCCTCCCGCATCGCGGCGTACTGCGGGATCAGCTCCTCGGTGACCCGCCCCTCCGCGCCGAGACGCAGAGCCGCCTCGCCGAACTCCCCGGCGTAGAGCTCGAGCTGCGCGCCGCCGAGCTCGACCAGGTCACCGCGCAGGGAGCCGGTGTCGACGTCCTCGGGCGCGGGTAGCTGGGCCGTCAGTGCGTCGGTCAGCAGCGTCGACTTGCTGTCCCACCTCCGGTAGATCGCGGCCTTCCCGACGCCGGCGCCGCGAGCGACCGCCTCGATGCTGAAGCCCGCCCATCCGGCGCGGCCGTAGAGGTGGCAGGCCGCGGCGTGCACGCGCGCGTCGACGTCCGGGTCGCGAGGTCGACCGACCGCGGGCCTCACCTCGAGTTCCGGCACGGCTCCTCCTGCGGCTATCCTCGACCCAGTTACGGACGATCACCGTATCGCTATTCCTCCGGGATCGGACCGGCCGACCCGCGAGACAGAACCCAGACAGCAGCAGACAGGTGCAGACATGCCGCACACCCTGGACGAGCTCGACCCGAGCACGCCGGTCCTGGTCGGGGTCGGTCAGGCCTCCGAGCGCATCGAGGACGAGGACTACCGCGGACTGTCGCCGGTCGACCTCGCCGCCGTCGCGGTGCGGGCCGCCCTCGAGAACGCCGGGATCGCCGCCGACGCGATCCGCACCGTCGCCGCGACCCGTCAGTTCGAGACGTCCACGCCCGGCGCGCCCGCACCCCTGGGCAAGTCGACGTCCTTCCCGCTGTCGGTCTGCCAGCGCCTGGGCATCTCGCCTCGACCGGGTGGTCCTCGAGGTCGCCGGCGGCCAGTCGCCGCAGCACCTCGTCAACGAGTTCGCCCGCGAGATCGCCGAGGGCCGGACCGACGCCGTGCTGCTGGTCGGTGCGGAGGCCATCTCGACCGCACGCCACCTGGCCGGCCAGGAGGAGAAGCCGGACTGGAACGAGGATCCCGCGGGTGAGGTCGAGGACCGCGGGCTGGGCCTGCGGGGCCTGATCACCCGGCACATGCTGCTGCACGGGCTGGCCGACGCTCCCACGCAGTACTCCCTGCTGGAGAACGCCCGACGAGCGCGCACCGGCCAGACGCGCGAGGAGTACGCCGCCGCCATGGGTGCTCTCTTCGCACCCTTCACCGAGGTGGCCGCGCGCAACCCGCACTCGTTCGCGCCGGACGTGCGATCGGCCGCGGAGCTGGTGACCGTCGACGAGCGCAACCGCCGGATCACCGACGCCTACCCGCGGTTCCTCGTCGCCCGGGAGATGGTCAACCAGGCCGCTGCCGTCGTACTCACCAGCCTGGGACGCGCGCGCGAGCTCGGCATCGACGAGGAGAAGCTGGTCTTCCTGCACGGGCAGTGCGACCTGCGCGAACCCGACGTGTTCGCACGCCCGGAGCTCGAACATGCGCCGACGGCGGCCCGCGCGGTGTCGCACGCACTCGAGCTCGCCGAGGCCGAGCTGGACGACATCGCAGCGTTCGACCTCTACAGCTGCTTCCCCGTGGCGGTCGCGCACCTGTGCGACCAGCTCGGGCTGGCTCCCGACGACCCGCGCGGGCTGACCCTCACCGGCGGCCTGCCCTTCTTCGGCGGTGCCGGCAACAACTACTCGATGCATGCCATCGCCGAGGCGGTGGCCCGGGCGCGGGCGGAGCCGGGGTCGCTGGCACTCGTGCTGGCCAACGGCGGCATCCTCACGAAGTGCTCCGTCGGGGTGTACGGCGCCAGCCCGGTGCCGCGACGCAACGACCGCAGCGTGGCCCTCCAGCGAGAGGTCGATGCCGAGCCACAGGTGGCCAACGCGCTCGAGGCCGATGGCTGGGCCACCCTCGAGACCTGGGCGCTCCAGTACCAGAAGTCCGGCCAGCGGGGGAGCGGCATCGTCGTCGGGCGCCTGGACGCAGACGGCCGCCGCTTCCTCGCCAGCGTCGAGAAGGGTGACGACCCGATGCTCGACCTGCTCGAGCACGAGGACCAGCCGGCCGGCACGCGCGTGTTCGTCCGCTCCTTCGGATTCGGCAACCGCGTGACCGTCAGCGAGCAGCGGATGGACGAGCTGTTCCCGCCCCGGGCGCCAGGGTTCCAGGACGACTACGAGCACCTGCTCGTACGCCGGGACGCTCACCTGCTCGAGATCACCCTGAACCGCCCGGACTCCCGCAACGCGCTGCACCCACCGGCTCACGAGGAGCTGGACCAGGTCCTCGACGCCTACCTCGCCGACGCCGACCTGTGGGTCGCGATCATCACCGGTGCGGGCGAGGCGTTCTGCTCGGGCAGTGACCTGCTCTACGGACTCAGCGGCAACCCGGTCTACCTGCCGAAGAACGGCTTCGGTGGCCTCACCAGCCGGGGGCACCTGCCCAAGCCGGTGATCGCGGCCGTGAACGGACCGGCCACCGACGGGGGCTTCGAGCTGGCGCTGGCCTGCCACCTGGTCGTGGCCGACGAGAACGCGGAGTTCGCCCTGGGCGAGGTCAGGATCGGCATGCTCGCCGGAGCCGGTGGGCTGGTGCGCCTGCCCCGCGCGATCCCGGCCAAGGTCGCCAACGAGCTGATCCTCACCGGCCGCGCGATGGGTGCGGACGAGGCGCGCGGCCTGGGGCTGGTCAACCGCGTGGCCGGCGCCGGGAAGGCGCTCGAGGCCGCCCGCGAGCTGGCCGCCACGATCCTGGAGGGCTCGCCCACCTCGGTCCGGACGGCGCTGGTCGTGATGGAGGAGACCCGCGGGGTGGCGGACACGGTCGAGGCGGTGAAGCAGCCGAGCGACGCGCTCGACGACCTGCTGTTCAGCCAGGACGCGCTCGAGGGGATGACCGCGTTCGCCGAGGGCCGCGCCCCGCAGTGGAAGAACCTCTAGGGGAGTACGACGACCCCGTCCTCGTCGCTGACCACCACGGCTCCGGGCGTGAACAGCGCACCGCCGAAGGTCACCGGCACGTTGTGCTCGCCGGTGCGATTCTTCGAACTCTTGCGCGGGTTGGTGCCGAGAGCCTTCACGCCGAGGTCCATCCCGGCGAGCAGCGCGGAGTCCCGGACGACGCCGTGGATGATGACGCCCTCCCAGCCGTTGGCGACCGCTGAGGCGGCGATCATGTCGCCCATCAGCGCCCGGTGGAGCGAGCCGTCACCGTCCACCACCAGCACCTTGCCGGCTCCCGGACCCTGGAGGACCTCCTTGAGCAGCGCGTTGTCCTCGTGGCAGCGCACCGTCACGATCTCGCCCTGGAACCGGGCCCGGCCGCCGAACTGGCGGAACTGGGTGTCGCAGGAGGCGAGCGCCTCCTCGTGCTCGTCGTAGAGATCGGCAGTGGGTACGAGATCTGACATGCGCTTCCTTCCGAGCTGGGAACGGTCCGTGCTTCAGCCGTCGTAGGGGACCTCGCTGCGCCAGGTCTCCTCCGGCTGGGTGGCGGCGGCGTGGATCGCGTCGGCGACGCGGTCAGGGGTGAAGGAGCCTTCCCGGGAGAGCGTCCCCCGAACCGTGACGGAGACCGCACGGATGCCGTCCGGCCGCAGCGTCGTGTCGATGCTGTGCACCAGGTTGCGCACGCCCGCCTTCTGCACCCCGAGCGAGGCCGCTTCGTTCCACGGCTTGTCGGCGGCCATGCTGCCGGTCACCGTGATCCTGCCGCCGGAGCCCATGAAGGGACGCGCGGCCTGCACCGCCGTGAGCAGCGCGCCGACGCCGAGCGCCACGTCCTCGAGAAGCTCGGGGACCGTGAGCTGCAGCGGGTCCTTCTGGCGGAAGGCGCTCGGGTTGAAGTGGAGTACGTCGATCCGCCCGCTGCTCTCGCCGAGTGACTGCACCACCGAGGTCAGGGCGGCCACGTCGGTGACGTCGACGACCCTCCAGTCGGTGGTCGTCCCAGCCGATCGCAGGCCACCACCGAGCTCCTCGAGCTGCTGCTCGTCGAGGCCGACCAGCGCCACGTCGTACCCCTCACGGGCGAACCTGCGAGCGACGGAGCCGCTCACGCCCGGTCCGGCACCGACCACCACGATCATCGGGTTGCTCATGGCGAACAGCCTATGTCGGTGCGCGCGACGGCACCCGGGCCTGGCGGCTGATCCGTCACTCGTCCGTGCCGGGCTCCCAGGTGAGGCCGAGAGCCGCCTCGAGCTCCTCGAGGGCCTCGCCGCTGTAGACAGCGACCCGCTGGAGGTGCGGCAGGGTGTCGCGGCAACCGGTGTAGCCGATGCAGAACGACCCGGCGTTGCTGACGCCGGTGATGTTCAGGCCCTGGCCGTGGAAGAGCAGGCTCAACGGGTAGTAGGCCTCGAGCCGCGACCCGTTGAAGTAGCGCGGCTCCTTCAGGCCCGGGACGTTCGAGAGCACCAGGTTGGCGTCCGGAGGCCCGTAGCCGCCGACCCCGAGCACGGCCGGCGCGAGGAACGGCCCCATCAGCACGGAGGTGTAGGTGTCCATCAGCACGCCACCCGCGTGCGGGAGCCGGGCCTTGGCCAGCTGGGTCGAGGACCGGATGGCACGCACGCGCTCCACGGGGTCGGCGATGTCGGTGCCGATCTCGGTGTAGAGGAACGTGATCGCGTTGCCGACGCTGGCGGCACCCTCCGGCCTGACCGAGACCGGCACGTTGGCCGTCAGGGTGTGCTCCGGCAGCGCGTCCAGGTCGGTGAGGTAGCGCCGCAGAGCCCCGCCGCAGATCGCCAGGAACACGTCGTTGAGGCTGCCCTCCGCGGCCGTGGCCACGGCCTTGAGCCGGTCGAGGTCGTAGATCTGGGTGGCGAACCGGCGCGGTGCGTGGATCCGGGTGTTCAGCACCGACTTCGGCGCGCGGAACGGGCACCGCGTGGCCGCCGCCGCCGAGCCCGGTGATGCTCTCGGCGTACGTCCTGGTCAGTGCCGTGGCCACCGACGCAGCGCTCTTCGCCGACGCGAGTGGGTCCGGTCCGCGCTCGACCTTCGCGACACCCTTCTTCGGGACGTCCTTGGGTGGCTTCTCGATGCCGGACTGGTCAGGCCCGCTCATCCCGATCGCCCAGGGCGGCAGCATGCCGCGCGCCTCGGGGTCGGCCGAGAACATCCGCCGGGCCAGCCGGATCCCGCCGACGCCGTCGATCTGCGAGTGGTGCACCTTCACGTAGATCGACCACTTGCCCTCCTCGACGCCCTCGATCACGTGGCACTCCCACAGCGGGTAGCGCCGGTCGAGACGCTGCGTGTGCAGTCGGGAGACCAGGACGCCGAGCGCTCGCTCGCCACCCGGCGACGGCACCGCCGAGTGACGCAGGTGGTAGTCGATGTCGATCTTCTCGTCGGGGATCTCCTTCCACCGGGGAAGCCCCGGTCCCTGGAGGAGGTAGTTGAACGGCGGCGCGAAGGTGCGGACGCTGCGCCAGTCGGCGATCAGGTTCCCGAGATAGTCGTCATCGGCGTCCTCGGGCAGGTTGAACGTGGCGAGCATGCCGACGTGCATCGGCGTACGACGGCTCTCGGCGAGCAGCCACGCCGCGTCATTGATCTTGAGCACCTTGCTGGGCAGACCCATCACTTCTCAACCTCTCGACGATGCAGCATCCACCACTTGCCGGTGATGCGCACCAACATCGCGCGGACTGCCACCCTCGAGGGAGCGGAGGCCGTCGACTCAGCTGCTGCTCAGCCCATCGTGCCCGAAGGTGGCGACGACGTGGTCGCGGAACAGCTCACCAGAGGGCAGCAGCCGGCGGCGCTCGGACCAGGCGAGGCCGACCTCGCGGTTGGCACCGCTGTCGGTGAGCCCGATCAGCACCTCGCCGCGCGAGCTCTTCGTGCTGGTCCGCCCCTCGATGGCCGGCACCACGGCCACCCCCAGCCCCGAGCTGACGAAGCCGCGGACGACGGACAGGTCGTCCGCCTCGAAGGCGACCCGGGGCCTGAACCCGGCCCGCGCGCACAGGTCGTCGGTGAGCTTGCGCAGCGCCCACGTCGGCCGCAGCATCACGAAGGCATCCGCCGCCGCGTCGGCGAGCGCGACCTCGGTGCGCCCGGCCAGGGCATGGTCGCCCGGAACGGCCAGCAGCAGCGGCTGCGCGAACAGTGGCTCCCAGCGCACCTCCGGGTTGCGGGGCCGCCGCGCGGTGATCTCCAGGTCGATGCGCCCGCCCGCGACCAGGCTCGAGCCCAGGGCGTCGTCGGAGTGCTGCAGCCTGAACTGCACCCGCGGGTGCCGTTGCCGGAACCTGCTGATCAGGTCGGGGACCAGCCAGGTGCCGAAGGACGGCTGGAACGCGACCGCCACGATCCCCGTCTCGGGGTCGACCAGCTCGTTGACCGCGGCCAGACCGTCGTCGAGGGCGTGCAGGGCAGCGTCGGCATGGTGCTTGAACTCGTTGCCCGCCTGGGTCGGGCGCAGCAGCCGTCCCGTCCGGTAGAGCAGCGGGGTGCCCACCTGCTCCTCGAGACGGGCCAGCGCCCGGGAGACTCCGGGCTGGCTGACCCTGTCGATCTCGGCGACCTCGGTGACGGTCATCCCGTCGACCACCTGCTGGAACCAGCGCAGCACCTCGGTATCCATAATCATGACGTTAGCGCATGGATGACCCAGCCAACAGTTATTGGACGTATGGATTGGATCGGCGGAGACTGTTCACCATGAAGAACATCTCCACGAACACCAACACGACCACCACCACCCGCCGCTTCCCGGCCCTCTCCGCTGTCCGCGACGAGCTGCGCCAGCGTCGTCAGGCCCGGGCCGACTACCGCGCCCTCGAGCGCGACCTGGCCTCCTACACGCAGCGTGCCGAGGTCGATGACCTCCTCGCGGCACTGGACAACGACCCGAGCGCCGACGCCGAGATGATCCGCGCCATCCTGGGGCGCAACGTGGCCCGCAAGCTGGACGTCATCTCCAAGCACCCGATGGCTTCCTGAGCCTGCCTCCTGATCCTGCCTCGGCCTGACTCAGGTGGTCAGCAGGTTGATCTCGAAGGTGTAGCGGCTCGAGGCGTAGATGTGGTTGCCGAACTCGACCGCCTGACCGTGGTCGTCGTAGGTGACTCGCGTCGCTGTCACCAGCGCGGCACCGCGCGGCTCACCCATCAGCCTGGCCTCGGCGGCCGTTGCCGTCCGGGCTCCCAGGGTCTGGGTCGCCGAGTGGAGCACGACGCCCTGGCGGCGGATCAGCTCGTAGAGCCCCTGCTCCGCGAGGTCGATCTCGTCGAAGGTGACCACGCGCTCGGGCAGGTAGTTGATCAGCCTGGCGATGGGTTCGCCGTCGGCCCGCCGGATGCGCACGAGCTCGTGCACGACGGTGCCCTCGGCAACCTCGAGTCGCTCGGCGATCTCGTCGTCGGCCTGCACGGGCTCGAACGACAGCACCTCGGTGGTGGGCTTCCTGCCGGCCCGGGTCAGGTCGTCGTACAGGCTGGTCAGCTCGAGCGAACGACGCAGCTTGGGCTGTACGACGCGCGTGCCGATGCCGCGTCGTCGGACGACGAGGCCCTTGTCCACCAGATGCTGCATCGCCCTGCGCATCGTCGGGCGCGACAGCCCGAGGGAGGCGGCGAGGTCCACCTCGTTCTGGAACAGGGTCCCGGTGGGGACGGCCCCGGAGTGGATCGCGTTCTCGAGGTGCTGCGCGACCTGGAAGTAGAGCGGCACGGGGCTGTTGCGGTCGACGACGAAGCGGGGTAGGGCGTCGAGGCCGGGGGTTGGCTCAGACATGGGTGTCAGTATGTCAGAACTAACTGTCAAAGTAGGCAGAACCGCAATCGTCGTCCCGTCCGATGGACACAGCGCTCCTCAGACGAGGAGCAGCACCGCGGTGGCTGCCGAGAAGCACAGCGCTGCCACCTCGAACTGGCGCTGCCGGAGTCGTCTCACCAGCAGGATCCCCAGGGCTGCGCCGACGAGCAGGGCCGGCACCAGCAACGCGTCACGCACCAGGCTCGTGGGCGTGATCAGCCCCAGCCCGGCGCTGAACGGCACCTTGGCCGCGTTCACGGCCAGGAAGAACCACGCGCCGGTGCCGATCATCCGCAGCATCGGCAGGCCGGCCTGGATCAGGTAGACGGTCATGATCGGGCCGGCCGCGTTGGCCGTCATCGTCGCGAAGCCGGCAGCGGTGCCCGCGCTGACCGACGCCAGCCGGTGCGGTTGCGAGTCGGGAACGCTCGTCGAGCGCCGGGTGCTGCGCAGGAGCTGCCAGAGCTGCGCCGTACACATGATCAGCAGGATGACCGAGATCATCCGCCGCATCAGCGCATCGTCCACGACGGAGACGAACCACGCCCCCAGGACCAGGCCGGGCAGCACGCCCGGCAGCAGTCGCCACAGGGTGGCCCAGTCGGCGTTGCGGCGATACCAGGACACCGCGATCACGTCTCCCACCAGCAACAGCGGCAGGATCGCGCCCGTCGACTCCCGGGCCGGCAGGGCCGCGGCGAAGATCACCACGGCGATGGTGCCGACCCCGTTGATCGCCGTCTTGGCCAGCCCCACCAGCATCGCGGCGAGGGCCAGCCAGAGCCAGACGGCGAGGGTCAGCTCACCCGCCGGCAACGACGACCACTAGGGCTTCACCACCAGCACCGGGACGCTCGCCTCCAGGATGATCGTCTGCGCGACGCTGCCGAGCAGCGCCTTGCCGACCGGTGAGCGGCGGCGTGCGCCGAGCACCAGGAGGTCGGGCTTCAGCTGGCTGGTGAGCTTCACGATCGCGTCACCCACGTCGCCGCTGACATTGCGGAGGTGCAGCTTCCAGGTGACCTCGCTGTCCGGCCCCACCGCGCTCTCGATCTCGTCGGAGACCCCGAGCCGGTAGGCCTCCTCGCTGTCCGCGTCGAGCGTGGTGTCCACGACGTGCAGGACGGCGAGGTCGGTCGCCCGGTACTTCGCCTCCTGAACGGCGTGGGTCAGCGCCAGCCGCGCGGTCGCCGAGACCTGGTGAGCGACCGCGACGGTCATCGCTTCAGCTCGTGGGAGAGCTCGGTGAGCTCGTCGCCGCCGGCCATCTGACGGGTGAGCTCGTCGAGGGACACCTCGCTGCGCTTCTTGTCGAGGACCGCCTGGCCGAGCTTGAGGATGACGAAGTGGTCACCGACCAGGTAGGCGTGGTGCGGGTTGTGGGTGATGAACACGACCCCGAGCCCGGCGTCGCGCGCGGCAGCGGTGTACTTCAGCACGACACCGGACTGCTTGACGCCGAGTGCAGCCGTTGGCTCGTCGAGGATCAGCACCCGGGCGCCGAAGTAGACGGCGCGCGCGATAGCGACACACTGGCGCTGGCCACCGGAGAGCTCACCGATGGGCTGGTCGATGTTCTTGACGACGATGCCCATCTTGCGCAGCTCCTGGTCGGCGATGCGCTTCATCTCCTTGACCTTCAGGCCCGAGAACGGGAGTCGGCTGCTCGTGAGCTCCGAGCCCAGGAAGAAGTTGCGCCACACCTCCATCAGTCCGACGACGGCGAGGTCCTGGTAGACCGTCGCGATGCCGTGGTCCAGCGCTGCACGCGGGGAGCCGAACTGCACCTCCTTGCCGTCGACCTTGAGGTGGCCCTCGTTGTGCGGGTGCAACCCCGAGATGATCTTGATCAGCGTGGACTTCCCGGCGCCGTTGTCGCCCAGCACGCAGGTCACCTCCCCAGCCCGCACGGTGAGGTTGATGCCCTTCAGTGCGCGGATCGCGCCGTAGCGCTTGCCCACGTCCTCGAGCTGGACGAGGGTCTCGCCCTGCCGGAGGGTCTCGTCGGCGTGCTCGGTGATGGTGTCGGTCATGACTAACCCACCTTCCTCGTGGTCGAGAGCTTCTTGACGTACAGGTTGACCAGCACGGCGAGCAGGAGCATCACGCCGAGGAACGCCCGGAACCAGTTCGGGTCCCAGCCGGCGTACACGATGCACAGGCTGGTCATGCCGAAGATGAACGAACCGATGGCCGCACCGATCGCGTTTCCGTAGCCGCCGGTCAGCAACGTGCCACCCACGACCGCGGCGATGATGTAGAGGAACTCGTTGCCCACGCCGTTGCCGGCCTGGACGGTGTTGAAGTTGTAGAGCGTGTGCATGCCCATGAACCACGCCAGGAAGCTCACGGTCATGAACAGGCCGATCTTCACCCGGACGACCGGCACGCCGACGGCACGGGCGCTGGCCTGGTTGCCGCCCACGGCGTAGATCCAGTTGCCGACCTTGGTGCGCAGCAGCACCCAGGAGGCGATGGCCACGAACACCACCCACCACACCACGATGATGCTGATCCGGACCGAACCGATGTGGAACGACGACGCGAAGACCTTCTCGAGCGACGTGTAGCCGTTCATCTGGTTGATGTTGGGGGTGGAGACCGAGTCGGTCACCAGCTTGGTCACGCCGAGGTTGGCACCCTGCAGCACGAAGAAGGTGCCGAGGGTGATCAGGAAGCTCGCGATGCCTGTTTTCATCACCAGGTACCCGTTGACGAACCCGATGGCCAGCGCGACGAGCAGCGAGAGGATGGCTCCGACCCACAGGTTGAGGTTGTTCTGGTAGGAGAACATCGCGGCGACCAGCGATGCCGTGGTGACCATGACGCCGGCGGAGAGGTCGAACTCCCCGCCGATCATCAGCATGCCGACCGCGACGGCGACGATCCCGATGGTGGCGCTCTGGTAGAGCACGGTCGCCAGGGAGTCGGCCGACCGGAAGGTCGGCGCCACGACCAGGAAGAAGATGCCGATCACGATGGCGGCGACCAGGGCACCGATCTCCGGTCGGCCCAGGGCCCGGCTGAGCAGGCCGACCTGTACCCGGTTGGACTCCTCGCTGGGCGTTTCTGAGGGTTTCTGTTTTCAGACGTCTGACTCATGAGAACCTCCGTGGTTCCTGTGCGGGAGGGGAGGCCGCGGGTCGCTAGCGGGTGTTCTTCTGGGCGAACGGAAGGATGGTGTCGATGTTCGTCTTGTCCACGAAGGAAGGGCCGGTCAGGACCGGGCCACCACCGCCGATGTCGTTGCCGTTCTTCTTGTTCAGGTAGAGCGCCGTGACGGCCATGGTAGCCCTGGACGTAGGGCTGCTGGTCGATCGAGAACTCGATCTTGCCGTCCTTGATGGCCTTGGCCGCGTCGATGTTCAGGTCGAAGGTGATCAGCTTCGCCTTGCTGCCTGCGGCGTCCATCGCCTTCAGGGCGTCCAGGGCGATCGGGGCGCCGAGGGTGACGATGTAGTCGATCGTCTTGTCCTGGGAGAGCTTGGCCTGGAGCGAGGAGACCACCGCCGAGTCGTCGGCGCCGTTCACCTGGATGTTCTTGGTGTTCGGGGCCTTGCTCTTCACGCCGGCGCACCGCGCCTCGAGGGCCACCGAGCCGGCCGCCTGGATCACGCAGAGCGGGTTCTTGCCGCCCGCGTCGGCGATCCGCTGCCCGGCGGACTCACCGGCGAGGTTCTCGTCGGAGCCGAAGTACATCGAGGCGCCGACCTTCTTGTAGTCGCGCGATCCCGGAGTTGAAGGCCACCACGGGGATCTTCGGCGTCGTCGGCGTCCTTGACCGCTCCGGCCAGGGCGTCCGGCGTCGCCAGCGTGGTCGCGATGCCGTCGACCTTCGAGTCGATCGCGTTCTGGATCAGCGTCGCCTGGTTGGCGGGGACCGGGTCGTTGGAGTACTTCAGGGTGATGCCGTAGTTCTTGGCCGCCTGCTGGCGCGCCGGCCTTGATCTTGTCCCAGAAGGTGTCCCCGGGAGTCTCGTGGGTGATCATCGCGACGGTGTAGCCGGAGTTGTCCCCGGCCCCGCCGCCGCTGCCGCCGCTGTCGCTCACCATGTCCGTGCGGCCACCGGAGAGACAGGCGGACAGGACGAGGGCGAGCACGGCGACCAGGACGAGCAGGCCGCCTCTTCGGGCTCGGATGTGATTCATGGTCGGTGTTCCTTTCCTTGGCGGCCGGCTGCGGGAGCGGCGCGGCTGAGCGGATCGCGGTGCTGGGTCGACTCGCGGCCTATCGACAAGAGCTTCGTACCGACGCTGTGTCGGCCATCACACAGCCTCGCCGAGCCCAGAGTTGGCTTGTCAAGGGTTTGTTCTAACATTCTGAGGTTAGACCCTTTGATGGTCTAGATTTGTGCAGCAGACAGAATGTTAGAACAAAGTCTTGACAGTATCGAGCGCGCTCGGTTTGTATGGAGCGGCGACGCTCGCAGGCCGATCACGGCGTCTGCCCTCATCTCGAGGCCACCACACCGACTCCGGAGACCCTCATGTCAGACCTCTCCAAGCTCCGCCTCGGCACCGCCCCCGACTCGTGGGGCGTCTGGTTCCCGAGCGACCCGCACCAGGTGACGTGGGACGTCTACCTCGACGAGATCGCCGCCGTCGGCTACGTCTACACCGAGCTCGGCCCCCAGGGCTTCATGCCGCAGGACCCCGCCCAGCTGAAGGAGGAGCTGGCCAAGCGCAACCTCACCGTCTGCGGCGGCACGGTCTTCGCCGGGCTGCACAAGGGCCAGGACGCGCTGGACAAGGCGATCGCCGAGTTCAGCCAGGAGGCCAGGCTGCTGGCCGCGGTCGGCGCGGAGTACCTCGTGCACCTGCCCGAGCAGTACACCGACCAGCACACCGGTGCAGCCACCGAGTCGCGGTGACCTCGACCCCGAGCAGTGGAAGAACCTGGTGACCGGCACCGACGAGCTGGCCAAGGTGATCTACGGCGAGTACGGCGTGAAGCTGGTCTTCCACCCGCACGCCGACACCCACGTCGACACCCAGGACCGGATCGAGCGCTTCCTCTCCGACACCGACCCGGAGCTGGTGAACCTCTGCCTCGACACCGGGCACGTCTCCTACTGCGAGGGCGACAACATCGAGATCATCAAGAAGTTCCCCGAGCGGATCACCTACGTCCACCTCAAGTCGGTCGATCCCGTCGTCCGCGCCCGGGCGCTCGGCGGAGAAGATGCCGCTCTCGGAGTCGGTCAAGCTCGGGATCATGTGCGAGCCGCCGTACGGCGAGCCCGACATGCCCCCGCTGCTCGACGAGCTCGGCAAGCTCGACCGCGAGATCTACACCGTGATCGAGCAGGACCTCTACCCGGTCGAGCCGCACATCCCCCTGCCCATCGGCGCGCGCACCGCCGGCTACTACGTCGGCTGCGGGCTCGGTCCCGTGCGCCGCTGGCCCTACTGATGACCACAACACGAGGGAGATCTGTCATGACGCTCAAGGTCGGAGTCATCGGGACCGGCATGATCGGCCGCGACCACATCCGCCGGCTCACCGAGGTCGTCTCGGGGGCCGAGGTGGTCGCCGTGAACGACGCCGACGAGGTGTCCGCCAAGGAGGTCGCCGCCGGACTTCCCGGTGCGACGGTGCACGCCACCGGCGAGGACCTCATCGCCGACGACAACGTGGACGCGGTCATCGTGTGCTCCTGGGGCCCCACCCACGAGCAGTACGTCGTCGCCTCGGTCGAGGCCGGCAAGCCCGTGTTCTGCGAGAAGCCGCTGGCCACCACCACCGACGCGTGCCGGCGCATCATGGACGCCGAGGTCGGCGGCCGGGAGGCGCCTGGTGCAGGTCGGCTTCATGCGGCGGTACGACGCGCCGTACCGCGCGCTGAAGCAGGCGATCGACTCCGGTGCCGTGGGCGCTCCGCTCATCTACTACTCCGGCCACCGCAACCCGTCGGTCCCCGAGCACTACACGAAGGACATGGCGATCGTGGACACCGCGGTGCACGACTTCGACGTCACGCGGTGGCTGCTCGGTGAGGAGCTCGCCGGGATCCGGGTCCTCGCCGCCAAGCCGAACAGCCTCGGCGGCGACCTGCAGGACCCGCTGCTGATGATCCTGGAGACCGAGTCGGGGGTGCTGGTCAACGTCGAGACCTCGGTCAACATCCGCTACGGCTACGACATCCGTGGCGAGGTCATCGGGGAGACGGGCACGGCCGCCCTGGCCGAGACCGGCCAGGTCATCCTGCGCACGAGCAACAGCGTCGGCGTGCGCGTCCCCGAGGACTGGCGCGAGCGTTTCATCGCGGCCTACGACGTCGAGTTCCAGGAGTGGATCAACGAGGTCTCGCCGGCACCGGCCTGACCGGCCCGAGCTGCCTGGGACGGGTACGCCGCCCAGGTCGTCTGCGATGCCGGCGTGAAGTCGCTCTACAGCGGTGACCGCGTCGAGATCGAGCTCGGCGACAAGCCGTCCCTCTACTCCTGACCCTCGACCCACAGCACCCTCACGCGAAGGAACCGAGCATGACCCAGGACTCACTCGGCGTCGCCGTCGTCGGCGTCGGCATGGTCGGTCGCGCGCACGCGGCCGGCTACCGCACCGCCGCAGGCCTGTTCGACATCAACGACCGCCCGGACACCCGGCTGGTCGCGATCGCCGACGCCTACGAGCCGTTCGCGGTCGACGCCGCCAAGCGGTTCGGCTACGAGCGCTCGGAGACCTCGTGGCAGGCCATCGTCGACGCCCCCGACATCGACGTCGTCAGCGTCGCGGTCGCCAACTCGATGCACCGCGAGGTGGTCGAGGCGATGCTCGCGGCCGGCAAGCACGTGCTCTGCGAGAAGCCGCTCGCACCCTCCGTCGAGGACGCCAAGGCGATGGTCGCGGCCGCCGAGGCAGCCACCACCCACGCGGGCATCGGGTTCACCTTCCGCCGGGCTCCGGGGATCAACGCGATCCGGCAGCAGGTCCAGGAGGGCGCGATCGGCGAGGTGCGCCACTTCAACGGCCACTACTGGTGCGACTACGGGCAGAACCCGAACGGCCCGATCAGCTGGCGCTACCGCGGTGGCCCGGGCAGCGGGGCGCTGGCCGACATCGGCAGCCACATGATCGACCTCGGCGAGTACATCTGCGGCCCGATGACCAGCGTCAGCGGGGCTGTCTTCCAGACGTTCACGACCGAGCGGCCCGTCCCCACCGGGGTGACCGTCGGCCACGGCGGTGGCGAGGTCGGCGAGGAGAAGGAGGCGGTCGACAACGAGGACATCGCCACCTTCACCGCCACCTTCGCCAACGGCTCGGTGGGCACGTTCTCGATCTCGCGGGTCGCGCACGGGCTGCCGAACGGCCTCGGCTTCGAGGTCTTCGCCGAGAAGGGGCATGGCGGCCTACGACCTGAACCGGCCGGGCGAGTTCACCTTCGCCGACCACGGACCGGCCGGCATCGTGAACGGGCCGCGGCAGGTGCTGCTCGGGCCCGGAGCACCCCTACCTCGAGCGCGGCCTGCCGATGGACTTCCCGTCGGTCGGCCACGGGCAGAACGACTTCTTCGCCTGGCAGGCCCGTGCCTTCCTCGACCAGGTGGCCGGGCTCGACCGGCTGCCCGCCGTACCGACGCTGCAGCACGGACTCCACAACATGGAGATCCTCGCCGCCGTCACCCAGTCCGCACTCAACGGCGGCCAGGCCGTCTCCCTCGCCTGACCACGCCCACCCCCCACGACACCGACCGAAGGACCACGCCCATGAAGCTCGGCGCCTACACCGCCGTGCCTGCATGACGTGCCCCTCGAGGAGGCGCTGGAGATCCTGCGCGACCTCGGCCTGACCAGCGCGGAGATCAACTCCGGAGGGTTCCTCGCGACGCCCCACCTGCCGGTGGAGGACGATCCTCGAGAGCGAGTCGGCGCGCGAGGAGTACCTCGCCACGTTCGCGAAGTACGGCATCACGCTGACTGCCCTGAACTGCAACGGCAACCCGCTGCACCCGGACCCCGTGGTGCGGGAGAAGCACAGCAACGACATCCGCCGGTCGATCAAGCTCGCCAGCCTGCTCGGCATCAAGACCGTGATCACCATGTCCGGCCTGCCCGGCACCGACCCCGACGGCAAGCGCGCCCTCGTGGACCGTCATCCCCTGGGACAGCGTCTACAAGGAGACCCTGGACTACCAGTGGGACGAGGTCGCCGTGCCGTTCTGGAAGGAGATCCAGGAGCTCGCGGCCGAGCACGACGTCAACGTGGCGATCGAGATGCACCCGCACAACCTGGTCTTCAACCCGGCGACCATGAAGCGGCTCGTCGAGCTGACCACGCCCGAGGGCGGCACCACCCACGTCGGCGCCGAGATGGACCCGAGCCACCTGTTCTGGCAGCACATCGACCCGATCAAGGCGATCGAGGACCTCGGCCCCCTGGTGTTCTTCGCCGCCGCCAAGGACACGCTGATCCACGAGACCGCGGCCGTGAACGGCGTGCTCGACGACCGGTTCGAGTGGATCCCCGCCGAGCAGAACCCCGTGGGCCTCGGCGGTCACTACACCGTCACGAAGTGGCCCGAGGTTCCCGGCTGGTCCTTCGTGGCCGTGGGCCGCGGCCACGACGTCGACTTCTGGGCCCGCTTCCTCACCGCCATCTACAAGGTGGACCCGGACATGGCAGTCAACATCGAGCACGAGGACGCCACGTTCGGGCAGGTCGAGGGCCTGAAGTACGCCGCGGACAACCTCCTCGTGGCGGCCGACCAGGCCGGGACTCGCCTGAATCGGGACCTGACTGTTAAAGTCAGAATGTAAAGACAAACAGAGGAGAGTTCCGTTGAGGACCATCGAGCACTGGATCGCAGGCAAGGCCACCACCGGCGTCTCGGACCGGACGGCTCCGGTCTACAACCCCGCCACCGGGGAGCAGCAGGCCGAGGTCCTGCTGGCCGACGCGAGCGACGTCGAGGCCGCCATCGCGGCGGCGCGCGACGCGTTCGCGGACTGGTCGCAGACCTCGATCAGCAAGCGCACGAAGGTGCTGTTCGCCTTCCGCGAGATCGTCAACGCGCGCGCCGGCGAGATCGCCGCGGCTGATCACCGACGAGCACGGCAAGGTGCTCTCCGACGCGCTCGGCGAGGTGCAGCGCGGGCTCGAGGTCGTGGAGTTCGCGTGCGGCATCCCCAGCCTGCTCAAGGGTGACTACTCCGACCAGGTCTCGACCGACGTCGACACCTACTCCTTCCGCGAGCCGCTCGGCGTGGTCGCCGGCATCACGCCGTTCAACTTCCCGGCGATGGTGCCGATGTGGATGTTCCCGGTCGCGATCGCGTGCGGGAACACCTTCGTGCTCAAGCCCAGCGAGCGGGACCCCTCCGCGTCGATGCTGATCGCCGAGATGTGGCAGGAGGCCGGTCTGCCCGACGGCGTCTTCAACGTCGTGCACGGCGACAAGCTCGCCGTCGACACGATCCTGGACTCCCCCGACGTCGCCGCCGTCTCCTTCGTGGGCTCGACCCCGATCGCGAAGTACATCCACGAGCGGGGTACGGCGAACGGCAAGCGCGTCCAGGCCCTCGGCGGGGCCAAGAACCACGCGATCATCCTTCCGGACGCCGACATCGACTTCGCGGCCGACCACCTGGCCGCGGCTGCCTTCGGGTCCGCCGGCGAGCGCTGCATGGCGATCTCCGCCGCGGTGGCCGTGGGCGACGCCGGCGACCGGATCGTCGAGGCCGTCAACGAGCGCGCCCGCGCGGTCAAGGTCGGCAGCGGCCGCGACAGCGACAGCGAGATGGGCCCGGTCGTCACCCGCGAGGCGCAGCAGCGCATCGTCGGCCTGATCGGCACCGGCGAGGAGCAGGGCGCCCGGATCTCGGTCGACGGGCGCGGCCTCAGCGTGGACGGCTTCGAGAACGGCTTCTTCGTCGGGCCCACGGTGATCGACGAGGTCACCACCGAGATGGACGTCTACACCCAGGAGATCTTCGGCCCGGTGCTCTCCGTCGTACGCACCGACACCGTGGACGAGGCGATCGCCCTGATCAACGCCAACCCCTACGGCAACGGCACCGCCATCTTCACCAACAGCGGCGAGGCGGCTCGACGCTTCCAGCGCGGCGTCCACGTCGGGATGATCGGGATCAACGTCCCGGTGCCCGTGCCGATGGCCTACTACTCCTTCGGCGGCTGGAAGGACTCGCTCTTCGGGGACAAGCACGTCCACGGCCCCGAGGGCGTCAGCTTCTACACCCGCGCCAAGGTCGTCACCGCCCGCTGGCCGCGCAGCGAGCACGCCAGCGACGCCAGCTTCCACTTCCCGACGTCGAAGTAGCCCCAGCGACCGACCGCACCCGACACCACGCAGGAGATGACCATGAAGATCGCGCTCGACCCGTACATGCTGCGCAGCACGCCGCTGCTCGAGCTCCCCGGCGTCGTGGCCGACCTCGGCTACGAGTACATCGAGCTCTCGCCGCGCGAGGACTTCACGCCGTTCTTCCTGCACCCGCGGGTGGACGACGCCGGGGTCAAGGCGTTCAAGAAGGCGCTCGACGGCGCCGGGGTGCAGGTCGCCGCGAACCTGCCGCTCTACCGGTGGTCGGGCCCCGACGAGGACGAGCGCCAGGCCGCGGTGCGCTACTGGAAGCGCGCCATCCAGATCACCGTCGACCTCGACTGCCACGTGATGAACTCCGAGTTCAACGGCCGGCCCGAGGCAGGCCAGCCTGTCCGAGGGCCAGTTCTGGAAGTCGATGGAGGAGCTGCTGCCGGTCTTCGAGCGCGAGGGCGTGGAGCTGCGGCTCGAGCCGCACCCCGACGACTTCGTCGAGGACGGGCTCGTCGCCGTGGACATGATCCGCGGGATCAACTCCCCGCTGGTCTCGTTCCTCTACTGCGCGCCGCACACGTTCCACATGGGCGGCAACATGGTCGAGATCATGGAGTACGCCGGGGACCTGATGACCCAGCTGCACGTCGCCGACTCCTTCGACCACACCGGGTCCTCGGGCCTGCGCTACATCACCAACCCGCCCGGCAACGCCGATCCGGGTGCACCAGCACCTCGACATCGGCCAGGGCGAGGTCAAGTGGGACGTGTTCTTCGAGACCCTCGAACAAGCTCGGCTTCGGTGAGCGCGAGGGCAACATCATGACCGCGTGCGTGTTCGCCTGGGAGGAGCGCGCCGCGGAGTCCAGCCGGTTCATGCGCGAGACCATCGACTCCTACGTGAGGCGTGGTGAGCGCCGTCGGCTCACGGAGCCTCGAGCTGCTGACGGTGGGTCGCGTCGGCGTCGACATCTACCCCCAGCAGGACGGGTCCGCTCAAGGACGTGACGACGTTCGCGAAGTACCTCGGCGGCACCGCCACCAACGTCGCCGTCGGCGCCGCCCGGCTCGGGCCGGCGACGGCGGTGCTGACCAAGGTCGGCGCCGGACCCGTTCGGCGACTTCGTGCGCGAGGCGCTGGGCGGCTTCGGCGTCGACCCGCCGTACGTCGGCACGGCGCCGGGGCTGAACACCCCGGTCGTCTTCTGCGAGCTCGACCCGCCCGAGGACCCGGCCCTGCACTTCTACCGGCGCGCCGATCGCCCCCGACCTGACCCTCGGCGACGACGACGTCCCGTGGACGCTGGTCCGCGACGTCCCGTCTTCTGGGTCACCGGCACCGGCGCCAGCGTCGAGCCGTCGCGCACCACCCAGCTGGCGATGCTCAAGCACCGCGGGCGGCCCGACGCCGAGAGTCGGTCGCTTCACCGTGCTCGACCTCGACTGGCGGCCGATGTTCTGGGACTCGGTCGAGCAGGCCCGCGCGGAGTACGACGCGATGCTCGACCACGTCAACGTCGCCGTCGGCAACCGCGCCGAGGTCGAGGTGGCCGTGGGCACCAGCGACCCGGACGAGGCCGCCGACGCGGCTGCTCGACCGCGGGCTGGAGCTGGCCCTGGTCAAGATGGGCGCCGAGGGCGTCCTCGTCGCCACCCCCGAGGGCATGCGACGCGTGGCGCCGCACCTGGTCGAGGTCGTCTGCGGCCTCGGCGCCGGTGACGCCTTCGGTGGCGCCGCTGGTGCACGGCCTGCTCTCCGGCTGGGACGCCGTGACGATGCGCCGAGTACGCCAACGCCGCCGGCGCGATCGTCGCCTCCCGGCTGGCCTGCGCCGACGCCATGCCCACCATGGACGAGCTCGACGACCTCGTCGCCCGTCAAGGAGGACCCGCATGAGCTGTCGCCGCAGACCAGCACCGACGAGCGAACGGTCGAGGCCCGACGATCCGCGACGCCGAGTGGCGCGACCTGCCTCGAGCGACGCGTCTCCGAGCCCGCACGCGGTCGCCGAGGCGTACGCCGCGCGGCGCCGCCCGCCGGGTGCTCTCCGACCGGGGGACGGTGTTCCTGGTCGCGGCCGACCACCCGGCGCGGGGCGCGCTCGCCGCGGCGGCGACCCGATGGCGATGGCCGACCGGCGCTCGCTGCTGGCCCGGCTGGTCGAGGCGCTGCACCACCCCGACGTCGACGGCGTGCTGGGCTCGCCGGACATCATCGAGGAGCTGCTGCTGCTCGGCGCGCTCGAGGACAAGGTCGTCATCGGCTCGATGAACCGCGGCGGCCTGGACGGCGCCGTCTGGACGATGGACGACCGGTTCACCGGCTACGACGCGGCGAGCATCGCGGCCTGCGGCCTCGAGGGCGGCAAGATGCTGCTGCGCATCGACGACTCCGACGCCGGCACCGCCCCCACCATCCAGGCGTGCGCCCAGGCCGTCACCGAGCTCGCCGAGCGCGGGCTGGTGGCGATGGTCGAGCCGCTGCCCTACGCGCGCGACGCCGACGGGAAGCTGTTCCTGCGCAAGGACGCCCCGGCCCTGGCCCGCGCCGTCACGATCGCCTCGGCGCTCGGCACCACGAGTGCCTACACCTGGCTGAAGATGCCCGCGTGTGACGAGCTCGAGACGGTGTTCGGCTCGACGACGCTGCCCTGCGTCGTGCTCGGCGGAGTGCCCGGCCCGGACCCGGCCGCCGACCTCGCGTCCTGGGGCCGGACCCTGTCGCACCCGGCGGTCCGCGGGCTCGTCGTCGGCCGCACGCTGCTCTACCCGCCGGACGGCGACGTCGGGTCGGCGGTGCACGCGGCCGCCGAGGTGCTCGACGCAGCGAAGCAGGCGGGCTGACGTGAGCATCCACCGACCCTTCGCCGGCATCGCCCGGCGACCGCCGGGGAGCTGGTGTCGCTCACCCCCGAGGACGCCGGCTGGGACTGGACCGGCCTGCGGGTGGTGCGCCTCGCGCCCGGACGAGCTGCGTCCGGCTGGCGACCGGCGCCGAGCGAGATGTTCGTGCTGCCCGCTGCGCGGGTCGCTCGTGGTCGAGGTGTCCGCACGCCGACAGCCGGCTCGACCGAGGCGAAGTTCGACCTCGACCGGGCGGGCCAGCGTGTTCAGCGGGTCACCGACTTCGCCTACATCGGGCGGGACAGCGTCGTGGACCTGGTCAGCGCGCAGGTCGCCGAGGTGGCCCTGCCCGTCGGCGCGGTGCAGCACCCGGCTGGCGGCCCGGTACGGTGCCGCGGCCGGCGTGCCCGTCGAGATCCGGGGCGCCGGCAACGCGAGCCGCCAGGTCAACAACTTCGGCGTGCCCGGGGTCTGGGACCACGCCGAGAAGCTGGTGGCTGCGAGCTGATCACCCCGCCCGGCAACTGGTCGAGCTACCCGCCGCACAAGCACGACGCCTCGCGAGCCCTGCCCGGTGGTCAACGAGGAGATCTACTACTACCGGATCGCCGGGGACGACCAGGTCACGCCGTCGCGCGAGGGGTTCGGCTACCACCGCACCTACACCGGTCCCGAGCACGAGGACGCCGGCCTGGCGCCGATCGACGAGACGCTCGAGGTGCGCGACCACGACGTCGTGCTCGTCCCGCACGGCTACCACGGTCCGTGCATGGCGGCGCCCGGGCTACCCGATGTACTACCTCAACGTGATGGCCGGCCCGGCCGACGAGCGGTCGATGGCCTTCTGCGACGACCCGGCCCACGCCTGGATCCGCGACAGCTGGGACGGCAGCCGACCGACCCGCGCTGCCCGGTGACCACGGCCGACGGGACGGGCGGACGGCCTGGTGCCGTCGTACGACGACGACCTGCAGAGCGACCGGAGGACCACGATGACCGGCACGGTCCGTCTGACCACCGCCCAGGCGCTGGTGCGCTGGCTGGTCGCCCAGCGCTCCGAGCTGCTCGACGGCACCGAGGTGCCCGCTGTTCCCCGGGGTGTTCGCGATCTTCGGGCACGGCAACGTGCTCGGGCTCGGGACGGCGCTGCACGAGGCCCGCGACGAGCTGCCGACCTGGCGCGGCGCAGAACGAGCAGGGGATGGCGCTGGCCGCCGTCGCCTACGCCCGCGCCACCGACCGCCGCCAGGTGATGGTGGCGACCAGCTCGGTCGGCCCGGGCGCGCTGAACATGGTCACCGCCGCCGGGCTCGCGCACGCCAACCGGCTGCCCGTGCTGCTCCTGCCCGGCGACACCTTCACCGGTCGCGCGCCCCGACCCGGTGCTCCAGCAGGTCGAGCACTTCGGTGACCCGACGACCTCGGTGAACGACGCCTTCCGGGCGGTGTCGCGCTACTTCGACCGGATCACCCGGCCCGAGCAGCTGATCTCGACGCTGCCCCAGGTCGTCGCGGGTGCTGACCGACCCCGCCGACTGCGGGCCGGTCGTGCTGGCGCTGCCGCAGGACGTCCAGGTCGAGGAGTTCGACTTCCCGGTGGCGATGTTCGCAGCCGCGGGTGCACCGGGTCCCGCGGCAGCGTCCCGACCGCCGACGACCTGGCCGAGGCCGTGCGCGATCCTCCGCGGCGCCGAGCGGCCGCTGCTGGTCGCTCGGCGGCGGCGTCCGCTACTCCGGGGCGGCCGCGGAGGCGCTCGCCTTCGCCGAGACGCACGGCGTGCCGGTCGTGGAGACCGTCGCCGGGCGCACCCTGGTCCCGCACGACCACCGGCTCTACGGCGGGCGCGCTCGGCATCATCGGCGCCACCTCGGCGAACAACCTGGCCGCCGAGGCCGACGTCGTGCTCGCCGTCGGCACCCGGCTGCAGGACTTCACCACCGTCCTCGTGGACCGGCTTCGCCTCCGACGTCACGGCTCGTCACGGTCAACGCCGCCCGCTTCGACGCCGTCAAGCACTCGGCGCAGGCCGTGGTCGGCGACGCCCGGGAGACGCTGGTCGAGCTGGCCGCGGAGCTCGCGGGCTGGACGGCCGACCCCGACTGGGCCGACGGCGCCTCCAGCGAGCGGCCGCGTGGGACGCCCACGTCGACGAGCTGCGGGCGGGCGTCGCCCCGGACGGCGCGCTGACCTACGCCCAGGTCGTCGGCGTCGTCAACGACGCCAGCGGCCCGGAGGACTACGTGCTCACCGCCTCCGGCGGGATGCCCGGCGAGCTGCACGGCGGCTGGCGCACCGGCGATCGTCAAGCAGGACGGCGTCATCCGACCTCGGGCGCGACGATGGACCTGGAGTACGGCTTCTCCTGCATGGGCTACGAGGTGGTCGCGCCGTGGGGTGCCGCGATGGCGCGCGCGCAGACCCACCCCGACGGCCTGGTCACCGGGCTCTTCGGCGACGGCTCCTACCTGATGCTCAACTCCGAGCTCTACTCGGCGGCGTTCGCCGGGCGCCCGTTCGTCGCGGTGCTGTGCGACAACTGCGGGCTTCGCGGTGATCCACCGGCTGCAGACCAACCAGGGCGCCGACGGGCTTCAACAACCTGCTCGCCGACTCGCGCGGCCCCGGCGCCGACGGCAGCGTGCACGTCGACTTCGCCGCCCACGCCCGCTCGCTGGGCTGCCGCGGTCGAGGACGTGCCCGCCGCGGCCGGCGTCGAGGAGCTGCGGGCGGCCTACGCGCGGGCCCGCGAGGCCGCCCGCGAGCACGCAGCCGCCCGGCCGTGGTCGTCTGCCGCACCCACCCGTCCACCTGGACCGAGGCCGGCGCCTGGTGGGAGACCGGCGTTCCCGCGTCGCTGTCGCGGCCGGGCGTCCTACGACGAGGCCAAGCCGGACCAGCTGCGCTGGCTGGCTGAGCGCCGGTCCGGCGTCTGGGCGTGGTCGGCTACGGCGCCGGCGGACGGCACTTCCACACGCCGTTCGTCGCCGCCGCTGAGGGGGTCGAGGTCGTCGGCGTCGTCACCCGCGACCCCGCGCGGCGGGCGCAGGTCGCCGAGGACTGGCGGGGCTGCCACGTTACGACTCGCTCGGCGGGGCTGCTGGCGGCCGGGGTCGACGCCGTCACCGTCACCACGCCGGCGGCGACCCGGCGCGAGCTGGTGCTGGAGGCGGTGGCGGCCGGCGTGCACGTCATGGCCGACAAGCCGTTCGCGCCCAGCGCCACGGCCGGGCCGAGCTGGCCGCGGCGGCGGAGGAGGCCGGGGTGCTGCTCAGCGTCTTCCACAACCGCCGCTGGGACGCCGACGTCCGCACGCTCGCCGGCGTCGTGGAGACGCGGGCGGCTCGGGGAGGTGTGGCGGGTGCACTCGCGCTTCGACCTCGACGACCCGGCACGGTCGAGGCCGGCCCCGAGGGCGGGATGCTGCGCGACCTCGGCAGCCACGTAGTCGACCAGATGCTCTGGCTGCTCGGCCCGGTGCGCAGCGGTCACCGCCCACCTCGACGGCGTCGACCTGCCGAAGGGCCGCACCGACGCGGGGTTCTTCGTCGAGCTCGAGCACACCACGGGTGTGCGCTCGCACGTCGAGTCCAGCAAGCTCAACCAGCTCGCGGTGCGCGAGCTGCGCGCCTACGGCAGCGCCGGCAGCTATCGGCACAGCGGCATCGACGTGCAGGCCCAGGCGATCTTCGCGGGCCGCCGGCCGACCGACGACCCGGACGGCTGGGGCTACGAGCACCCAGCGGGGGGTGCTGGCCACGGCCGAGGGCGAGACCGAGGTGCCCTCGGCGCAGGGGCGCTACCACGACTTCTACACCGCGTTCGCGGGCGGTGCGCGGCGAGGGGCCGCAGCCGGTCCCGGCCCGCGAGGCCATCCGCACCCTCGCCGTGCTCGATGCGGCGCGGCTCAGCGCCGAGCGCGGAAGCACCGTCCAGGTGACCTTCGCGTCCGCTCCGCCCTGCACCATGATTCACCCGTCGCCGCCCGCGAAAGGCACCCTCATGACCAGCGCACCGTCCAGCTCGGCCTCATCGGCGCCGGCAGGATCGGCTCCTCCCACGCCGAGATCATCGCCCGCCGTGTTCCCGGCGCCGTCCTCGTCGCCGTGGCAGATCCGCGACCCGGCGTGGCCGAGGCGCTCGCCGCCCCGCTGGGCGCTCGCGCCGAGACCGATCCCGCCGCGATCTTCGCCGCCGACGACATCGAGGGGGTGGTGATCACCGCGTCGTCCGACGCGCACTGCGAGCTGGTGGTCGCCGCCGCTGCAGCCGGCAAGGCGGTGTTCTGCGAGAAGCCGATGTCGATGACACTCCCGGACGCGGAGCGAGCCGTCGCCGCGGCCAAGGCCGCTGGGGTGCCCCTGCAGGTCGGGTTCAACCGGCGCTTCGCCGCGGACTTCGTGGCCGCCCGCGAGGTCATCGAGTCCGGGGGCGTGGGCACGCCGCAGCTGCTGCGGTCGCTGACCCGCGACCCCGGTCTGGCCAACCCCGGCGGCGTACCTCCCTGGACGGTCTTCACCCAGACCCTCATCCACGACTTCGACACCCTGCTGTGGCTGAACCCCGGCGCCTCTCCCGTGGAGGTCTACGCGACGGCCGACGCCCTCGTGGCACCGGAGTACAAGGAGTCCGGCCTGCTCGACACCGCGGTGGTCGTCATCACCTTCGACAACGGCGCCCGTGCGGTGGCCGAGGCCAGCTTCTCCGCGACCTATGGGTACGACGTCCGCGCGGAGGTCTTCGGCTCGGGCGGCATGGTCACCGTTGGAGGTGCGTCGAGCGCTGCCATGACGCACTTCGATGGCAACGGCCGCCACGAGCG
Source organism: uncultured Actinomycetota bacterium (assembly GCA_963782305.1). Taxonomy (GTDB): domain Bacteria; phylum Actinomycetota; class Actinomycetes; order Propionibacteriales; family Nocardioidaceae; genus Marmoricola. Next base: position 263,571 of record CAWAJJ010000008.1, read on the forward strand.
GACGCCCCGCGGGGACGTCGACCTCTTCCTGGGCGCCTACACGGCGGAGTTCGTGGAGTTCACGTCCGCCGTACGCGAGGGTCGCGCACCGTCGGTGACCGGCGAGGACGCCCGGCGAGCCCTGGGCATCGCGCTCGCCTGCATCGAGTCGGTCCAGGCCAACACCCCGGTGAAGGTGGCGCCATGAGCCCGACCCTCGCGGTCAGCGCGGAGATGGTGCACCTGGACCTCCCGTTCGAGGAGCGCGTGGCACGCCTGCACGAACAGGGCTTCGCGGTCGAGATCTGGGACTGGACCGCGAAGGACCTCCCCGCCCTGGCGGCCACGGGGGCTCGGTTCACCTCGATGACCGGCTACATCGAGGGCGACCTGATCGACCCCGCCGGCGCGGACACGCTGATCCGGACGGCAGAGCAGTCGATCGAGGCATCACGCCTGCTGGGCTCGCCCAACCTGAACCTCCACGGCACCGGGCTCGACGGTCGGGGTCTTCCGGTCAAGCCGATCCAGGTGGTCACCGGCGACATGTGGCTGGCGGCCGAGGCGACCCTGCGTCGCGTGGCGGAGCTGGGGAAGCGCCACGACGTCGTGTTCACCCTCGAGAACCTCAACCTCGCGGTGGACCATCCCGGGACGCCGTTCGCCCGGGCCGCGGACACGCTCGCACTGGTGCAGGCCGTCGCGAGCCCGCACCTGCTGATGAACCTCGACCTCTACCACGCCCAGATCGGCGAGGGGAACCTGATCGAGCTCGTCCGGACGTCCTTGCCATGGGTCGGGGAGATCCAGGTCGCCGACGTCCCCGGGCGGTGCGAGCCCGGCACGGGAGAGATCAACTACCCGGCGATCGCCCGGGCGTTGGCTGCCGAGCGCTACGAGGGCACGATCGGCCTCGAGGCCTGGGCGCAGAGCGACAGCGACGCGGCCGTCGAGGCCTTCCGGGTGGCCTTCTCGGAGTGACGGGGGTTGCCCAATATGTTTGTGGGAGTACAATCATTGTATGACCACAACTAATCGCAGCTCCTGATGCCGGAGCTCAGTCGCAACCGGCGCTTCCTGGTCCTCGGGATCTGCTGCATGAGCCTGTTGATCGTGGGGATGGACATCACCATCGTCAACGTCGCGCTTCCGTCGATCCGCCACGACCTGGACGCCTCGGTGTCCGGGCTGCAGTGGACCATCGACGCCTACACCGTGGTGCTGGCCAGCCTGCTGATCCTGTCCGGCTCCACCGCCGACCGGCTCGGTCGTCGGCGTACGTTCCAGGTCGGGCTGGCCACCTTCACCCTCGGGTCGCTGCTCTGCAGCGTGGCGCCCGGCCTCGGCTGGCTGATCGCCTTCCGGATGGTGCAGGCCGTCGGCGGCTCGATGCTCAACCCGGTCGCGATGTCGATCGTCACCAACACGTTCACCGAGCCGCGTGAGCGGGCCAGGGCGATCGGCGTCTTCGCGGGGGTGGTCGGCATCAGCCTCGGTGTCGGCCCGGTGCTCGGCGGTGTCCTGGTCGACTCCATCGGCTGGCGCTCGATCTTCTGGGTGAACGTCCCCATCGGCATCGCGGCGTTCGTCCTCGCCGCCCTCTTCATCCCGGAGTCCAAGGCCGAGCGCGCGAGGCGCATCGACCCGGTCGGACAGATCCTGGTCATCGTCGTGCTCGTGTCGCTGACCTACGCCATCATCGAGGCACCCCGAGTCGGTGACACGTGGGTGATCTGGGCGCTGGCCGTGGTGTGCGTGGGCGCTCTCGTGGCGCTGCTGCGCTACGAGTCGCGTCGTGAGGACCCACTGATCGAGCTCGCGTTCTTCCGGAGTGCGCCGTTCTCGGGGGCGACCCTCACGGCGGTCTGCGCCTTCGCCGGCTTCAGCGCCTTCCTGTTCCTGAACACCCTCTACCTGCAGGACGTTCGCGGGCTGAGCGCGATGGATGCGGGACTCTTCCTGTTGCCGATGGCGGCGATGACCGCCGTGTTCCCGCCGATCTCCGGGCGGATCGTGGCGAACCACGGTCCCCGGATCCCGCTGCTGATCGCCGGCTCCGCGATGTTCTTGGGCGCACTGCCGCTGACCCAGCTGACGAACGACGTGCCGTACGGCGAGCTGCTCGCCTGCTACCTGGTGTTCGGCATCGGTTTCGGCATGCTGAACGCCCCGATCACCAACGCGGCGGTGTCCGGCATGCCGCGCAGCCAGGCCGGCGTGGCAGCGGCGGTGGCATCGACGAGCCGTCAGATCGGTGCGTCCCTCGGCGTTGCCGTGGTGGGTGCGATCGTGAGCAGCGGCGCGGGCGCCGGCATCCGCACCGAGTTCGCGCAGGCCAGCCACGTCGGCTGGTGGGTCGTGGTCGGCTGTTCGGCCGCGGTCTTCGTGCTCGCCCTGGCCACGACCGGGCGCTGGGCGGCGAGTACGACGAGCAGGGTGGCCGACCTGCTCGACGTCGACGACCCGCGACCGGCCCCAGCACTGGGAGGAAGTCGATGAGCACCGAGCCGGACCGGGCCACCAGCGCCTGGCAGTCGATGCGCAGCCTGGTGCTGGAGCTGCACGACCGCCGCGGCGAGGTGTCCGACGCGATCGGGATGAGCTACCTGCGCGCGAAGGCACTCAGCCGGCTGAGTCCGGGCCCGTTGTCCCAGCGTGAGCTGAGTGCCGCACTGATGACGGATGCGCCGTACACCACCGTGATCCTCGACGACCTCGAGAAGCGCGGCCTGGTCCGGCGCGAGGTCAACCCCGCCGACCGGCGCTCCAAGGTGGTCCGGATCACGGCCGAGGGACGTGCCGTCGCCCGCAAGGCGAGGAAGATCCAGTCCGCCCCACCGGCCGCGCTCGCCGAGCTGACCGACGCGGAGCTGGAGGTGCTCGACCGGACGCTGCGTCGGCTGGTGGAGCACTCGGAGGAAACGCACTAGTGCCGATGCCCGGGCCCCGCGCCGGTCGCTGGGGGCGGCGAGAGAGGGTGGAGACATGACTTCTTCGACACTTCCCGGCGGAACGTTCACCCTCGCCGACGACCTGACCCTCACCCGGGTGGGGTACGGCGCCATGCAGCTCGCCGGCCCGCACGTGTTCGGGCCGCCCGCGGACCGCGACGAGGCTCTTGCCGTGCTCCGCGAGGTGGTCGAGCTCGGCATCACCCACATCGACACCAGCGACTACTACGGCCCCTACGTCACGAACGAGATCATCAAGGAGGCGCTGCACCCCTATCCGGAATCGCTGCACCTCGTCACCAAGGTCGGAGCGTTGCGCGACTCCGAGGGCGGCTGGCCCCCGGCACGCTCTCCCGAGCAGCTGCGGCAGGCGGTGCACGACAACCTTGACCGTCTCGGGCTGGACGCGATCGACGTCGTGAACCTCCGGCTCGGTGGTCTCGACACCCCGGAGGAAGGCTCGCTGGCCGAGCCGTTCACCGCGCTGGTGGAGCTGCAGCAGGAGGGGCTGATCAAGCACCTCGGCCTCAGCACGGTCAACGCCGAGCAGATCGCCGAGGCGCAGTCGATCGCACCGATCGTGTGCGTCCAGAACTTCTACAACCTCGCCCACCGCGACGACGACGAGCTGGTCGACTCGCTGGCCGACCAGGGCATCGCCTACGTGCCGTACTTCCCACTCGGCGGCTTCAGCCCGCTGCAGTCCGACACGCTGACCTCGGTGGCCGAGCGTCTCGACGCCACCCCGATGGCGGTCGCGCTCGCCTGGTTGCTGCAGCGGTCGCCGAACATCCTGCTCATCCCGGGGACCTCGTCGGTGGCCCACCTGCGCGAGAACGTCGCCGGCGCTGCCCTGGTCCTGCCCGAGGAGGAGCTGGCCGAGCTCGACGGCATCGCCGGGTAAACCACCCGTCTAGGCTCGGCGGCGATGTCGGCGACCCCACGAACCCCGCTTGCGGCGGCCGTGCTCGTGGCCGGGTCGACGGTGCTGTTCAGCCTGGTCTTCGTCCTGCTGCGCATCCCCTCGGCCGTGCTGTTCGGGTCGCTCCTCGGTGGGATGACGCACGCGCTGACCTCACCGACGCCACTCCGGGTCCCTCCGGCCGCGTTCCGGTTCGGGCAGGCGATCATCGGCGTCACCATCGGCGCGCTGGTCAGCCTCTCCTCTCTCGTCGCGATGGGCAGCACCTTGCTCCCGATCGTGGCGGTCACCATCGGCACGGTCGTGCTCAGCCTGGTGGCGGGACGCGTCCTCGCCCTGCGGGAGGACGTCTCGGCCGTCACCGGTGCCTTCGCGCTCATCGCCGGGGGTGCGTCCGGAGTGGTGGCCGTGGCCCGCGACCTCGGCGCCGACGACCGGGTGGTCACGGTGGTGCAGTACCTCCGGGTGCTCGTCGTGCTCATCATGATGCCGGTCGTGACCGCTGTGGTCTTCCACCCGGACCACGGCCTCGGCCGGTTCGAGCAGGGTGGCGGTGCCTCGGTCGGCCAGGAGCTCGCCTTCGTGGTGGTGGCCCTCGGCCTGGGTCTCGCCCTGGCCCACGTCCTCCCGTTCAGCACGGCGACCCTGCTGGCTCCCCTTGCCGTGGCGGTCGCCCTCGGGGCGAGCGGGTGGTTCGGGCACCCCTCGGTCCCGACCGCGCTGCAGTGGGTCGGCTATGCGCTGATCGGGGCCCAGGTCGGCCTCCGGTTCACCCGGGCCAGCCTGGCCTCGATCACCCGGATGCTGCCGCTGGTGCTCGCGATCATCGTGACGATGGTGGCCCTGACCGCGGGCATGGGCGCACTGCTGGCCTGGCTGACGCCCGTCGACGGGTTGACGGCGTACCTCGCGACGACCCCCGGTGGGCTGTTCGCCGTGCTCGCCACCGCCGCCGACAGCGGCTCCGACGTCACCTACGTGATGGCGGTCCAGCTGTTCCGGCTGGTCTTCATCCTGCTGCTGATCCCCTATCTCGCGCGCTACCTGCGCCGACGTTCCGCCTAGCGATCAGGGCTGGCAGGATCATCATCGAGGGTGAGGGATGCCGGTGAAGACGAGACAGACCAACTGGTCGCAGAACCACGTGTACGGCGCGGAGCGCCTGCTGCAGCCGCGCAGCCTCGAGGAGCTGTGCGCTGCGGTGGCCGAGGCCGACCGGATCCGGGCGCTCGGGTCGCGGCACTCGTTCACCGATCTCGCCGACACCACCGGTTCGCTGGTCGCGCTGACCGACCTGCCCGTCGAGATCGAGGTCGACACCACGGCGCGGTCCGTCCGGGTGTCCGGGGGAGCGACCTACGGGCAGCTGGCGCTGGAGCTCCACCGCGCCGGCTGGGCCCTGGCCAGCATGGCCTCGCTCCCGCACATCACCGTGGCCGGGGCGGTGGCGACGGGCACGCACGGATCCGGCGACGGCCTCGGTTCCCTCTCGAGCGCGGTCTCGGCGGTCGAGCTCGTCGGTGCCGACGGGGAGCTGCGCCGCATCCGACGGGGCGAGCCCGGCTTCGACGGTCACGTGGTCTCCCTGGGCGCTCTGGGTGTGGTGACCCACCTGACCCTGGACGTGGAGCCGACCTTCGAGGTGCGCCAGGACGTGCTGCTCACACTTGCCTGGGACGACCTGTGCGAGAACTTCGAGACCATCATGTGCAGCGCGTACAGCGTCAGCGTCTTCACCGACTGGGTGGGCCCGACGGTCACGCAGGCCTGGTTCAAGTCGAGGACGGACGCGCTTCCCGCTGCCACCGGGACGCCGGGGGAGCTGCCCGGACCGGTGCAGGCGCTCGTCGTCGACGGGGTCCTGCCGGCGGCGGCGACCTCGCACATGCTGCTCGGCGCCCCCGAGGAGTCACTCACCGCCCAGCTCGGCGAGGCAGGTCCCTGGAACGAGCGGCTGCCGCACTTCCGCCAGGAGTTCACCCCGAGCAGGGGAGCCGAGCTGCAGAGCGAGTACTTCGTCCCGCGCCGGCACGCAGCGGCAGCGATCGAGGCGGTGCGCGGAGTCGGTCCCCGGCTCGCCCCCGTCCTGCAGGTCGGCGAGATCCGTACGATCTCGGCCGACCAGCTCTGGCTCAGCGGTGCGTACGGCGAGGACGCCGTCGGCTTCCACTTCACCTGGCTGCTGGACGTCCCGGCGGTGTACGACGTGCTCCCGCACCTCGAGGCGGCGCTCCAGCCGTTCGGCCCGCGACCCCACTGGGGCAAGTGCTTCACCCTGACGGCGGCCGACCTGCGCGCGGCGTACCCCCGCCTCGGCGACTTCGTCGAGCTCAGGGACGGGGTCGACCCGAGCGGGAAGTTCGGCAACGCGTTCCTCGAGCGCTACCTGGGCTGAGCAGATCGCCCCTGGAGGTGCACGCCCGGCGGCGTGGGTAGAGGTGCGCTAGATCCTGCCGCCTGGGCTGTCACGGATGCCGAGGCGTTGACGCTCGAGGTGTTCCTGCTCGCGTGCGTCCCCCGTCTGGTGACGGACCTGGGCCGACTGCCAGCGGGCGACGCGGTACGACGACCACCAGTGCCTCAGCCGACTCCACATGCCGTCCATTGTGCGCCCAGTGGCGAGGCAAGGCGATGACTTCTGTCGATCGGTCATCGGGACCGCAGGGCCTGGATGCACGGAGCCGCAGGTCAGTGACTGACCTGCGGCTCGATGTCTGGCGCGCCTGGAGAGATTCGAACTCCCAACCTTCTGATCCGTAGTCAGATGCTCTATCCGTTGAGCTACAGGCGCCTGTCCTGAGGACTGCGCAATGCTAGCCGACTCGCGGACGGGGTTGAAATCGGCAGCGGGGGGCCGGCCTTCGACATGCGAATGTCGCTGGAGGGACGGGTGAGCGCCACTCCGGCCGCGCGAGCGACATTCGCATGTCGAGGAGCCCCCGAACCCCCGATCCACCCTCCGCGATGTGAGCCTGCCCACACGCTGAACGGTGCGCGAGACGGCTGGAACGATCCAATAGGCCCAATGCGTCTCGGCCACTAGATTGCCCGACAACCTCGGTTACTCCCACGCGCTACCAGGGCGTAACTTGAGGCACCACATTCGGGTGATGCAACGGCGCCGCACCCGGTCAGAACTCAAGGACACACACCGTCGATGAGCTCGACGGCCGGTCAGGCCCCTCGCGGTCTGGTCGCGAAATGCTCGAGAGGGAAACAGGCATGACCGCCGAGACGTCGAACCAGACCATCACCGAGGACGCCCCGACGTCGCACGAGGGCATCCTGGCCTTCGTCACCGAGGCCGCTGCGCTGACCACCCCGGACCGCATCTACTGGTGCACCGGCTCCGACGAGGAGTGGGTCGAGCTCACCGACGCGCTGGTCTCCACCGGCACCTTCACCCGGCTGGACCCGGCCAAGAAGCCGAACTCCTTCTACGCGGCCTCCGACCCCACCGACGTGGCACGCGTCGAGGACCGCACCTACATCTGCTCCGTCGACGAGAAGGACTGCGGGCCCACCAACAACTGGATGGACCCCGAGGAGATGAAGGACCTCATGCGCGGGCTGTACGCCGGCTGCATGAAGGGCCGCACGATGTACGTCATCCCCTTCGTGATGGGGCACCTCGAGGCCGAGCACCCGATGTTCGGCGTGGAGATCACCGACTCGGCGTACGTCACGGCGAGCATGCGCGTGATGGCCCGCATGGGCACCAACGTGCTCCGCAAGATGGAGGAGCTCGACGCCGACTTCGTGCCCGCGCTGCACTCCGTCGGGATGCCGCTCGAGGAGGGCCAGGCCGACGTCGCCTGGCCGTGCAACGACACCAAGTACATCGTCCAGTTCCCCGAGGAGCGCAAGATCTGGTCCTTCGGCTCCGGGTACGGCGGCAACGCCCTCCTCGGCAAGAAGTGCTACGCGCTCCGGATCGCCAGCGCGAAGGCGCGTGACGAGGGCTGGATGGCCGAGCACATGCTCATCCTCAAGCTGACCAACCCGGAGAACGTCACCAAGTACATCGCCGCCGCCTTCCCGAGCGCCTGCGGCAAGACCAACCTGGCCATGCTCCAGCCGACCATCCCGGGCTGGAAGGTCGAGGCCATCGGTGACGACATCGCCTGGATGCGCATCGGTGACGACGGCCGGCTGTGGGCGGTCAACCCGGAGTACGGCTTCTTCGGCGTCGCGCCGGGCACCAACGAGCACACCAACCCCAACGCGATGAAGACCATCAACAAGGGCAACTCCGTCTTCACCAACGTGGCGCTCACCGAGGACGGCGACGTCTGGTGGGAGGGCCTGGAGAACCCGCCGGCCCAGGCCACGTCGTGGAAGGGCGAGCCCTGGACCCCGGACAGCGAAGAGCTCAGCTCCCACCCGAACAGCCGCTACTGCACCCCGATCAAGCAGTGCGACATGCTCGCCAAGGAGTACGACGACCCGCGCGGCGTCCCGATCGACGCGATCCTCTTCGGTGGTCGCCGCAAGACCACGATCCCGCTCGTGACCGAGGCCCGCGACTGGGTCCACGGCACGTTCATGGGCGCGACCCTCTCGAGCGAGACCACTGCGGCCGCCACCGGCCAGGTCGGCGTCGTGCGCCGCGACCCGATGGCGATGCTCCCGTTCATCGGCTACAACGCCGGTGACTACTTCAGCCACTGGATCAAGATGGGCAAGGAGAACGACGAGGCGAAGATGCCGCGCATCTTCTACGTCAACTGGTTCCGCCGCAACGACGAGGGCGGCTTCCTGTGGCCCGGCTTCGGCGAGAACAGCCGCGTCCTGAAGTGGGTCATCGACCGGATGGAGGGCCAGGCCGCTGCGGTCGAGACCCCCATCGGCCACGTGCCCGCGCCCGGCTCCATGGACGTCGAGGGACTCGACGTGACCGAGGAGGACATGGCCAAGGCCCTGGCGGTCGACGTCGAGGAGTGGAAGGCCGAGATCCCGCAGATCACCGAGTGGTTCGAGAAGTTCGGCGACGAGCTCCCGGCCGTGCTCTGGACCGAGCTCGACGGCCTCAAGGCCCGCCTCGGCGCCTGAGGGCCTGACAGACCGAGGTTTTCCTCGCACATGAGCTCAGGACCCGCACCCACAGGGTGCGGGTCCTGCTCTTTGTCGTCATGATGCTCAGCATGGACATCGACGAGGGGCCTGAACGGCGTGCGCTCCTCGCCGGTCCGGCGGGGGACCTGTTCCGCGACATCATCCGTGCGGGCGTGCTCGAGCGTGACGACCCGCGGCACGCCGACGGTCATCCGGACCGGCCGGCGCTCGACCTCCTCATCGACCTCGGGCTGCTGCGCGAGGACGACCGGGTGGACGGCTGGGTCGCCGTGGACCCGGCCGCCGTCCAGTCGGGAGTGGTGGCGCCGATGGGCCGCCGGGTGGTCGAGCTCCTCGACGAGTCGGCCGCGTGGGCGGACACCTTCGGCAACCTGGCCATGACGTTCCGGCGTACGCCGGTCGGCGGCAGCCCGCTGACCGAGATCCGGGGGCTGGCCAGCATCAACCAGTTCCTGGAGCACGCGGTGGACGACGCGGAACAGGAGCTGCTCACCGCCCAGCCCGCCGGCGCGCGCCGGGCGGTGATCCTCGAGCAGGCGGTCGACCGTGACCTGCGCGCTCTCGAGCGAGGCGTCACGATGCACACGCTCTACCAGCACACGGCGCGCCGCAGCCGCGCCACCCGCGACCACGTGGAGCGGATCATCGACCGGGGCGCCAAGGTGCGCACGCTCGACGAGTTCTTCAACCGGCTGATCGTGATCGACCGGAGGCTCGCCGTGGTGCCCGGCGGGTCGCCGGACGTCGCTGTGGCCATCCACGAGCCCAACCTGGTGTCCTATCTCGCCGACGTCTTCGACCGCTCCTGGGAGCGGGCACGCGAGTACGACGAGCGAGGCGGGTCCTCGGAGAGCGACATCGCTTCCGAGGTCCGCCAGCTGACCGTCCGGATGCTGACCGAGGGCCACAGCGACCCGGCCAGCGCCAAGCGCGTGGGGGTCAGCACCCGCACGTACGCCTCCTACGTCGCCGCCCTCAAGGACGAGTACGGCGTGGAGACGCGGTTCCAGCTGGGTTATGCGATGGGGAGCAGAGACCCCGAGTCAGCCCCCGAGAGCTGACCGACTCAAGGTCGTGCCACCCAAGGGCCTACTTGAAGCCCCAGCCTGTGTCGTTCGTGTGGGTGCTGGTGCGGGTCTTGGCAGGCCCGGCGGCGTCCGCCGGGGCGACCCCGACGGTGATGAGTCCAAGGGTCAGCAGAAGGGCTGAAAGGGGCGTGGCGAAGCGGCGAAGATTCATGGAGAAATCCTTCTCAAGTCGGGGCAAATACATCGTGCCCGTGCGACTGCCGCGTTAACAGGTCAGCAACCCACATGAGTGTGCATTGCATGTTCACGCAGGTTGTCGGGACATGCGTACAGCCGCCCCGGACCCGAGGGGGTCCGGGGCGGTCAGCCTGCGGAGGTGGCGGGATTTGAACCCGCGAGAGGGCACAACCCTCAACCCGCTTAGCAGGCGGGCGCCATAAACCGGGCTAGGCGACACCTCCCGAACAAGCAGGGCACAGGTTACCCATCGACTGGCGCACCGGAAAATCGGGATGCCCTCCGGCCATCCACCGACCGACCCGATCAGCTCAGGCGGCGGTAGCCGTGGCCCCGGTCGAGGTGGTCCGAGAGCGCCTGGGTCAGCGTCGCCGGGTCACCCTCGAGCAGGTCGACCGGCAGGGCCGTCGTACGCCCGTCGCGGAGGCGGAGCACGACGCAGCGCCTGCCCGTCTCGGTAGAGGCCTGCACGTCGAGCACATCGCTCCAGCGGGCCGACCGTGCCTGTGCGGACCGGAGTCCCCGGACCCGGTAGCCGTCTGCGTCCAGGCGCACCACCCATCGGCGCATGCCCACGAGAAGGCCGAGCACCGCCACGCCGACGATCGCCAGGACCACGAGTCCGGACACGAAGGCGGACGACAGGCCGGCCAGCCAGGTCAGCAGCACACCGAGCACGACCACTGTGCCGATCGCGACCAGGCCGGTGCCGAGCAGGCGCGCGCGCAGGGCTGGAGCCAGCGCGAACACGACTGGGTCCGACACGGGGGTGCTCACCGAGCGATTACACCCGAACGCCGGGATCCGACAAAACTGGCCCTTGTCGGATCGGTGTGAACTGGGTCACACTCATCATCCCATCTGTGCACGGCAGGCGTGGAAGGTGGTTCGAGATGGCTCCTCTCGAAACCGCAGTCAGGCAGCTCCGGCAGATTCTTGCCAGCGACAGCACGGCGCCCGAGTGGCGGTGGAACGTCCGGCGGAGTCTGTCCGAGATCAAGGACGCGCTCTCCCTGAAACAGGGACGACCACCCGAGGCCTGGCTCGCCGCGCGGGCCCGGCTGTCCAACCGTGACCGGTTCCAGCTGCAGGCGCGCGTCGTGGCGCTCGCAGCTGGCGTGCTCGACACGAAGGACGTCGACGCGATCATCCACGAGACGCGGCGGCTGCTGGGTGACCTCGAGCACCATCTCCAGCGGGTGCACGACCTGGTCTACGACTCGGTCTCGCTCGAGCTGGGCGGCTCGGAGTAGCTCCCGGCACCTCGACGCCCGGGCATCCCGGCCTTGGTTCGGCGCGCGCCTGTTCTAGACTCGGCGGCGGTTCGACCAGGACCTGGAGGGGTGCCGGAGCGGCCGATCGGAACCGCCTTGAAAGCGGTCGCTGGCAGAGATGTCAGCCGCGGGTTCGAATCCCGCCCCCTCTGCTGATGTGCGGGCTGATGTGCCGGGCTGATGTGCCGGGCTGACAAACCGGGGCTGACGTGCCGGCTCAGGCTGTCGGCAGCGCCGGGATGTTGTACGGCGTGACGATGTGGATCGGCGAGCGGACCGACTCGATGGGACCCTCGATCGCGCCCTGGGCCTGCATGATCGTGCGACAGGCGAGTCGCATGTCATACCGGAGGTCATGGTCCAGGACCGCGGTCAGCCGCCCGTCCCGGAGCAGCTGCACGTTGTCCCGGTCGAGGTCGTGCCCCACGAAGACCTGGCAGTGCCGGTCAGCGGCGTCGAAGGCCTCCAGGATGGCCTGGTTGCCGCCGCCGATCGAGTAGACCGAGCTGATGCCGGGGTGGCGCTCCAGCGTCCGCCGGGTCGACTCCCTCACCGTGGCGTCGAGCCCGTCGGTGTCGGTCTGCTCGACCAGGGTCCGGCCGGCGGTCAGGGTCCGCATCGTGGCCCGGAACCCGATCTCGCGTTCCTCCTCGCCCCGGAAGACGCTGCGGCTCAGCGCGATCAGCACGTCACCGGGCCTGTCACCGGGCCCGTCACCGGGCTGGTCGCCGAGCAGCCGGTGGATCAGGTAGGCAGCGGTCGAACCGGCAGCGCGGTTGTCGATCCCGACGTAGGCCACCCGCCGGCTCAACGGGATGTCGGTGACCAGGGTGACCACGGGGATCCCGGCCCGGTCCAGTCGCGCGACGGCGTCGACGATCTCGGGCACGTCCGGAGCCTTGAGCACGACCCCCATGGAGCCGCGGTGCCGGATGTCGTCGAGCACCTTCACCAGGTCAGCGGGGCGACCCTTCTCCCGGAAGTCGAAGCGGGACCGGACCACGGCCGGCTGCAGGGACGGCAGCTCGGCCTCCAGCGCGGCCTTGATCGCGGAGGAGAACCGGTCGGGCGTCTGCATCACCACGTCGATGAGGAAGGTGCGTCCGGTGAGCCGCAGCTGGCTGCGCTGCCGGTCGAGGTCGGTGATCGCCTGGCGGACGTTGCTCGCCGTGCTGGCACGCACCCCTGGCCGGTTGTTGAGCACGCGGTCGACGGTGGCCTCGCTGAGGCCTGCCTGCCGGGCGATCTCCCGGATCGGATAGGGGTGTGTCACGCGACGAGTCTGATGGGTTCATGAGGTGGCGGTCAACGGGAAAGCACCTCGCGCGACACCTGGACCGGCCTCATGAGGTCCCTCAATGAGGTGTTTTTGAGGGTTGCCGGAAGGTTGACCTCGCTGTTCCTGGGTCGCAGGCTGGACGTCACGACTCTCACCGAAGGAAACCGCCGCCATGACCGGACACCTCACCCCTGACGGCTACACCGAGCTGGGTGTCGGCCTGATCAGCGTGGGCTGGATGGGCAAGCTGCACAGCCGCGCCTACCAGGCCATCCCGGCGGTCTACCCGGAGCTCAAGCTCCGGACCCGGTTGGTGCATGCCGCCGACAACGCACCGGACCGGGCCGACTACGCCCGGGACGTCCTCGGCTACGAGAAGAGCAGCACCGACTACCGCGCCGTCCTCGCGGACCCGGACGTCGACGTCGTGTCGATCTGTGCCCCGAACCTGCTGCACCGCGAGATCGGCGTTGCCGCCGCCGAGGCGGGCAAGCCGTTCTGGATCGAGAAGCCGGTCGGCCGTGATGCCGTCGACACCGCCGCGGTCGCCGCTGCGGCCCAGGCTGCCGGAGTGATCACCTCCATCGGCTACAACTACCGCCACGTGCCGGCGGTCGCGCGGATCCGGGACGTCATCGCCAACGGTGAGCTCGGCCGGATCACCAACGTGCGTGCGGTGTTCTTCAACGGCTATGCCTCCGAGCCCAACGGCGCCCTCTCCTGGCGATTCAAGAAGGACCTGGCCGGCAGCGGCGCCCTCGGCGACCTGCTCAGCCACGTGGTGGACCTCGTCCAGTACGTCGTCGGGCCGATCTCGGATGTCACCGCACTCCTCTCGACGGTGCACCAGCAGCGCCCGATCCTGCCGATGGGGTCCGGCACCCATTTCGCCGTGATCGAGGACGGTGAGCTCGGCGACGTCGAGAACGACGACTACGTCGGCGCACTGGTCCGGTTCGCTGCGGACTCGCCGGGCGCCGCAGCGGTGGGCACCCTCGAGGCGTCCAGGGTGATCGTCGGCCCGCAGTGTGGCCTCGGCTTCGAGATCTATGGCACCGAGGGGTCGGCGTCGTGGAACTTCGAGCGGATGAACGAGCTCCAGCTCTCGCTCGGGCGGAGCGGCCCGAACCAGGGCTACACGACCGTGCTGGGCAACGCGTCCCAGGGCGACTACGCCCACTTCCAGCCCGGCCCCGGCAACGCCATGGGCTACGACGACCTCAAGGTCATCGAGGCGAAGAAGTTCCTCGTCGCCGTGACCGGGGGTGAGCAGGCGAACTCCACGATCGAGGAGGCACTGGCCGACGCCGAGGTCATCGCGGCGGCCTCCGCGTCAGCGCTCGACGGCCAGTGGCACCCGGTTCCCGAGGTCGCCGGCGCGACCTTCGGCCACCCCCGCAGGTCCGCTGCCACTGACTCCGCGGGAGGGCCGCGATGAAGGATCTGCTCGCCGGGAAGGTCGTCCTGGTCACCGGCGGCACCCAGGGTCTCGGTGCCGGGATCGCGCATGCCGCGGCACGGGAGGGAGCCACTCTGGTCCTCACCGGGCGAGACGCAGAACGCGGCGAGCAGGTGGCCGCCGGGCTGGTCGCTGCGGGCGCCGAGGCCAGCTTCGTGCGGGCTGACCTCACCGACGTGACCCAGGCCGTCGCCGCGGTCCGGACGACGGTGGAGAGACACGGCCGGATCGACTCGCTGGTCAACTCCGCGGGGCTGACCGAGCGCGGCACCCTGCTGGACACCACCGTGGAGCTGTTCGACCGGCACGTCGCGACCAACCTCAGGGCGCCGTTCTTCCTGATGCAGGCCGCGGTCGCCGACATGGTGCAGCGCGGCGCTCCGGGGACGATCGTGAACATCATCTCCCTCGACTCGCACGGAGGTCAGGCGTTCCTCGCGCCGTACGTCGCAGCCAAGGCCGGCCTGGCCGGGCTGACCCGCAACGCGGCGCACGCCCATCGGTGGGACCGGATCAGGATCAACGGGCTGAACATCGGCTGGACCGCCACGGACGGGGAGGACGTGACCCAGCGCCAGTCACCCGGCGTCGACGCGGACTGGCAGGAGCGGGCCGCCAAGGCACTGCCGATGGGCAAGCTCGGCCAGGTCGACGAGATCGCCGACTTCGTCGCCTTCCTCATCTCCGAGCGCAGCGGCGTCGTCACCGGGTCGGTCATCGACTGGGACCAGAACGTCATCGGAGGTCTCGGTGACTGAACAGCCGCTCGTCCTGCTCCAACTCACCCGAAGGAAATCGTCATGCGCCTAGGTCTGATCGGACTCGGCCGGATCGGTGCGTTCCACGCCGAGACCCTGTCCCACCTCGACGAGGTCGACTCGCTCGTCGTCACCGACGCGTTGCCAGCTCTCACCGCGTCGGTTGCCGAGCGGTTCGGCGCGGAGCCAGCGGAGTCCCCGGCAGCGCTGATCGCCAGTGGTGTCGACGGGATCGTGATCGCCGCGGCCACCGACGCGCACACCGCGCTGATCAGGGCCGGCGTCGAGGCGGGCATCCCGGTGTTCTGCGAGAAACCGCTCAGCGGAGTGGTCGCCGACGCGGTCGCCATCGCCGGCTTCGTCAACGCCAGCGGCGTCCCGGTGCAGGTGGGCTACCCCCGCCGGTTCGACCCCGCCTACCGCGCCGCCCACGACGCCGTCGTCAGCGGCGAGCTCGGCTGGGTGCACACCGTCCGGTCGACCACCCTGGACCCGGCACCACCGCCCCGCGAGTACATCGCCGGCTCGGGCGGGATCTTCCGCGACTGCTCGGTCCACGACTTCGACACCGCCCGCTGGATCACCGGCCGGGAGGTCGTCGAGGTCTACGCCACCGGCAGCGCCCACGGGGACCCCTTCTTCGCCGAGTTCGGCGACGTGGCCACGGCGCAGACGCTGCTCACCTTCGACGACGGTGCCACGGGGGTCGTGACCAACACCCGCTACAACGCGCGCGGCCACGACGTACGCCTCGAGCTGCACGGCACCGATGACAGCGTCGCCGCCGGATGGAGCGACAGCACTCCGCTGCGCAACCTGGAGCACGACACCCCCTGGCCGTCGGGCAAGCCCTGGACGTTCTTCATGGACCGCCTCGCCGAGGCGTTCCGAGCCGAGCTCACCGCGTTCACCGAGGTCGTTGCCGGACAACGACCCTCACCGAGCACCGTCGACGACGCGCTCGCCGTGGCGTGGATCGCCGAGGCAGCCACCCTTTCCCTGCACGAGCACCGTCCGGTGCGGATGGACGAGGTCCAGTCATGACCACCATGACCCGAGCCACCGGATGGCTCTCCCAGGCCGACTGCTCGATCGAGGACTTCACCGCCCTCGTCGAGCAGAAGACGCAGCTCTCGGACTATCCGCACGCCGACGCCGTCGAGCGCAACGTGCTGGTCTATGGCGAGAAGCTGCGCGCCGCGATCGGGTCGACCTCCGGTCGCACCGCCGCGCAGGGTGAGCTGATGAGGGCGCTCACCGAGGGCCCCGGCATCGTCGTGTTCAAGCAGGCGTTCGAGGACCTCTCCGTCATCGACCGCGCCACCGAGGCGTTCCTGACGCAGATCAGCGTGGAGAAGTCCGCCGGCCTCAGCGGTGGCGACCACTTCGCCAAGCCGGGCGCGAACGACCGGGTCTGGGGTGCGCTGGACAAGCTGGCCGTCATCGAGCCCGACGTGTTCGCCGACTACTACGCCAACGACGTCATCGCGCTGATCAGCGAGTCCTGGCTGGGTCCGGGCTACCAGGTCACCTCCCAGGTCAACGTGGTCAACCCCGGTGGGCAGGCACAGACCGCGCACCGTGACTACCACCTCGGCTTCATGGACGCCGCCGGTGCTGCTCGCTTCCCGGCGCAGGTGCACCGGCTGTCTCCGGCGCTGACCCTGCAGGGTGCCGTCGCGCACTGCGACATGCCGATCGAGACCGGTCCCACCCTCTACCTGCCGTACTCACACCAGTACGAGCCCGGCTACCTCGCGTTCCACCTGCCCGAGTTCACGGCGTACTTCGAGCAGAGCTACACCCAGCTGCCGCTGGAGAAGGGCGACGCCGCCTTCTTCAACCCCGCGCTGTTCCACGGCGCCGGCACGAACGTGTCGACCGACGTACGCCGGATGGCCAACCTGCTGCAGGTGTCGTCAGCCTTCGGGCGGGCGATGGAGACCGTCGACCGGGTCGCCATCTGCCGGGCTCTGTTCCCGGTGCTCCTGGAGAAGAAGGAAGCTGGAGCGACCGAGAGCTACCTGGGCAACGTGATCGCCGCGTCCGCCGAGGGCTACGCCTTCCCGACCAACCTCGACCGGGACCAGCCGATCGACGGCACGGCACCCCAGACGCAGGCCGACCTGCTCCGCCAGGCCGTCGCCGAGGAGTGGAGCGAGGAGGCCTTCGTGGCCGCTCTCGACGCCCAGATCGCGCGCACGCGTCCTCACCGAGGCTGACCCGAGGAGCTGACACCTGCTGGCGGGTGCTGGACCGGGTCGCCCGTCAGTGCAGCGGACGCAGCCGGGAGGGCTCGATGCGATGCACCCGACGTGACCCGCCACGCAACCCACGCCGTCGATCGCCCCGGCCGGTGAGCACCCGTTCGAGCCGGATCAGGATCGCCCCCAGGAGCAGCCCCAGCACGAGGCCGTAGAGCGCCGACAGGGCCGAGGCTCTGCACCGTGTCGCCGGCGTGGAGGAGGTCGCTGGCCAGGTGGGCCGTGGCCGCCGTACCGAACGCGCACGCCCACCAGCCCTGGCGCCGTCGCGAGCGCAGGGAGACGCCCCAGGCCAGCGCCGGGATGCCGACGAGCACCTCGACGGGGTGGGGTACGCCGCCCAGGTGGTCCTGGGTCCAGTCCCGGACCGAGGCCACCTGACGGATCAGGTCGGGTGATCCGTACTTCGTGAGGGCCGCCGTGTAGACGAGCACCACGACGAGGAGCACCAGCGCACCCGCCGCGAGGACAAGGCCCCGCCGGCCCAGGCCGAGGAGCCCGCCGGCGAGTCGGTAGACCAGCGCGGCGATCGCCACGACCGAGAGGGAGAGCACCGTGTAGGAGAACCTCTCGGCGTCCATGCCCACGACGAAGCCGGTGGCGGCGACTCCGCCTGCTGCGGCGACGAGCAGGGCGAGCACCACCTCGACCACCACCGCCCGGAAGGTCTCCGCGGGCCGCGTGCCGAGGACGGCCAGGCAGGCGGCGACCACGGCCGTGCCGACCGCTGCACCGGCGAGCAGCTGCTCCCACTGGGTGAGCACTGCAGCGACACCGACCACGAGCGCGAGGACGCTGCCCAGCACCACGTGGGCGCCGCTGCGGACGGCGAGGCCGAAGGCGACGACGACACCGAAGGCGGCAGCCAGTGACTGCCGCGCGAGGGTCGGCCCCTCCAGCGCCTGCAGCACGACCAGGCCGGCAGTGAGCCCGATGAAGGCGAGCACCCACAGCGAGCGCAGCAGCGTCGCCGACCTGGGGCTGGTTCGGGGGGCTGGGGCCTGCTCGTCGCCCGCAGGGCCGCGATCGGAGGGGTGGTGCCGTGCTCGCGCCGGCTCGTCCTCCATCACCCCAGGGCCGCGGCGGAGCACCTTGCGGTGCCCCGAGCCGCGCTGCTGATCTGGTTCGACCCCCGGCACGCCGGGAGGATACCAACTGGTCACATGCGGCGATTGTCCAGAGAAGGGTTGGTTCGGCGTACGTCGGCCACCGCGGAGCGGTCGATCACGGTGTCCAGGACCTCGGCGTCCTCACCCGCCTCGATCAGCACGTCACCGTCGGGGGCCACCACCAGGGAGTGGCCGGAGTACCGCGGTCCCGGTTGTCCGACGCCGATCACCCAGACGGTGTTCTCGATGGCGCGGGCGCGAAGCAGGGTGCGCCAGTGCTCGACCTTGCGCTCGCCGGCGACCCAGGCGGCCGGGACCACCAGCGCCTCGGCCCCCTGCTCGACCAGCGTGCGGGCGAGCTCGGGAAAGCGCAGGTCGTAGCAGGTCATCAGCCCGAGGGGGAAGCCGTCCAGGTCGACGCGGGAGGGCTCCAGCTCTCCGGGGCTGATCGTGTCGGACTCGCGGAAGCCGAAGGAGTCGTAGAGGTGGATCTTGCGGTACGCCGTGAGCCGGTCGCCCTCGGCCAGCGCCAGCGTGTTCAGCGGCCGCGCCGGATCGGCTGCGACCTCGAACATGCCGGCCAGCCAGGCGGCCCCCGTCGCACGGCTCGACGCCTGGAGGTGCTCGGTGAACGGACCCTCGAGCGGCTCGGCGAAGGGAGCCAGGTCGGAGCCGGGTTCGCCGAAGTCGCGGGCGAAGGCCTCGGGCAGGACGACGAGGTCCGTCTCGCCCGGGAGGTCGGCGACCTCGTCGAGGGCGGCACGGTTCTCGGCCGGGTCGAGCCCCGAGGCTCGCTGCACCAACCGGACGCGGAGCTGATCAGCCATGCCCTCCAGACTGCCAGCCGAGGTGCCAGACTGCGAACCGTGACGGGTGGGAGTGACGCCGAGCTGGGTGGCGTCGTGCTGAGCGGTGGCAGCGGCGTCCGCATCCAGGGAGCCGACAAGGCCTCGATCGAGGTGGCGGGGGTGACCCTGCTCGAGCATGTCCTCAACGCGCTCCGGGAGATCCCGGACCTCGTCGTGGTCGGGGACCAGGTCCCGACCAGCCGTCCCGTGGGCTTCGTGCGCGAGGACCCGCCCGGAGGAGGCCCGGCCGCTGGTCTGCTGGCCGGCCTGTCCGGCTTCCCGCGCCCGCCGCGCCTGGTCGTCGTACTCGCTGTGGACATGCCGATGGTCTCGGCGGCGACGGTGCGACGGCTGATGCTGTCCTCGGCCGAGGACGGGGCGCTCCTGGTCGACGATGCCGGGAGGCGGCAGTACCTGTGCGGGATCTACCGCACCCAGGCCCTGCTGGCCGCTGCGCCCCCGCTGGAGGAGCAGCACGGCCTGCCGATGCGCCGGCTGGTGGCGGACCTCCGGCTGGCGGAGGTCCCTGCGGTGGCGGGCGAGGCCCAGGACATCGACACCTGGGACGACCTGGTCGCGCTGCGCGAGCTGATGGGCGGCTGACGCAACGAGTTCACAGGAACATTTCGGATACGTGTTGCACACCCGCCCAGTCCGTCGAAGACTGTGGCCGTGAACCTCCACGACTGGATCGACGAGCTCTGCGACGTACTCGACGTCGAGGTAGAGGTCGACGAGGCGCTGATCCTGGACCTGGCGCGCGACGCGGCCCACAACGTCGAGCGG
This sequence comes from uncultured Actinomycetota bacterium, assembly GCA_963782305.1. Lineage (GTDB taxonomy): Bacteria > Actinomycetota > Actinomycetes > Propionibacteriales > Nocardioidaceae > Marmoricola. The sequence goes on from CAWAJJ010000008.1 coordinate 283,541, forward strand.
CGCTCGGCTCCCATCTCCACGTTCCTGCTGGGCTACGCGGCCGCCGGGTTCGACGGCAACCCCCAGCAGGTCGAGCGGCTGGCCGGGCTGGCCGCGGCCCTGGCCCTGCGCTGGGACAAGTCACCCGACGAGCTCGACACCGAGCTCGAGGAGGTCGAGGTCCCGGTGGACCTCGACGCCGAGGTCGAGGTCTGACCCCCTGACTGCCTAGGGTGGGCTCCATGCGAGCCGTCACCGCACCCGAGCCGGGTGGACCCGAGGCCCTGACCGTCGTCGACCTGCCCGACCCCGAGGCGGGTCCCGGCGAGGTCGTGATCGACATCGTCGCGAGCGCCGTCAACCGGGCGGACACGCTGCAGCGGCAGGGCTTCTACCCGCCGCCGAAGGGCGCCTCGGACGTGCTCGGCCTGGAGTGCTCCGGGCGGATCAGTGCCGTGGGTGCCGGTGTCGGCGGCTGGAGCGTCGGTGACGAGGTGTGCGCGCTCCTCGCGTCCGGGGGGTACGCCGAGAAGGTGGCCGTGGCCGCCGGACAGGTGATGCCGCTGCCGCCGGGCGTCGACCTCAAGGCAGCCGGCGCCATCCCGGAGGTCGCCTGCACCGTCTGGTCCACCGTGTTCATGGCCGCCGCGCTGCAGCCTGGCGAGACCCTGCTCGTCCACGGCGGTGCCGGCGGGATCGGCAACTTCGCCATCCAGGTCGCCAAGGCGCTCGGCGCGAAGGTGCTCACCACCGCGGGATCGAAGGAGAAGCTCGAGCTGTGCGAGAGCCTCGGAGCCGACCGAGCGATCAACTACCACGACGAGGACTTCGTCGAGGTGGTCAAGGCGGAGGGTGGCGCCGACGTCATCCTCGACAACATGGGCGCGAAGTATCTCTCCCGCAACGTCGCTGCCCTCTCCACGCTGGGCCGACTGGTCGTCATCGGCATGCAGGGCGGCAGCAAGGCCGAGATCGACCTGGGCGCACTGCTCGGCAAGCGCGGATCCGTGATGGCGCTCTCCTTGCGCTCGCGGCCGGTCGAGGAGAAGGCGGCCATCTGCGCCTCGGTCGTCGAGCACGTCTGGCCGCTGATCGGCGAGGGCAAGGTGCAGTCCTTCGTGCACGAGGAGGTCCCGCTCGAGGAGGCCGGGCGGGCCCACGCGCTGATGGAGTCCGGATCGCACAGCGGCAAGATCCTGCTCACGGTCTGAGGTCGAGGCGCGCGACCGGCTGGGTACGCTCGACTCCATGTCGACCCCTGAAGACCAGCCACCCGCGGACCAGATGACGGTGATCGGACCCGACGGCCAGCCCGTGACCGTGCAGGCCGACCACGACGACGAGGACGGCGGCGAGCGCAACGTCGGCGAGCTGGTCGAGCAGCCCGCCAAGGTGATGCGGATCGGCCGGATGGTCCAGCAGCTCCTCGAGGAGGTGAAGGCGGCGCCCCTCGACGAGGCCGGGCGCACGCGTCTGGCGTCGGTGCTGCACACCTCGATCAAGGAGCTCAAGGACGGCCTCGCTCCCGAGCTCGACGACGAGCTCGACCGCCTGATCGAGCCTTTCGACAGCGCGACCCCCAGCGAGTCGGAGCTGCGCATCGCGCAGGCGACCCTGGTCGGGTGGCTCGAGGGCCTCTTCCACGGCATCCAGACCGCGATCTACGCCCAGCAGATGGCCGCGCGCTCCCAGCTGGAGCAGATGCGCCGGGCGCTACCTCCCGGCGCCATTCCCGGGATGCACGGCGAGCAGGGCCAGCCGGGCGGACCGGACGAGGACACCCCCGAGTCCCGTTCGCAGGGCGGGATGTACCTCTAGGTCAGTCGCAGTAGTCGCAGATGCCGGTCGAGGGCACCGCGGTGTGGCACTTGGGGCACAGCGGCGGCATCTTCTCGGCGGCCGCTGCGCGACGCTCGCGGCTGCGTGAGGCACTCAGCCGGGGGGTGAGCGCCCAGCTGCCACCGCCCGAGGGCAGGTCGGCGCCGAAGGCGCGGTAGCACTCGAGCCGCTCGCGAGCGGCGTGGTCGTCGGCATCGCCGTCCAGCGAGCCACGGGCAGCCACGACGGTCGGCGCATAGCTGGCCCCGACGCTGCCGTCGGCGTTCACGCACAGCGAGGAGAGCAGCGGCTCGCCGCGGTCGTTGCACTCGGCCGCGACGCGTCCGAGCACGTCGCCGATCCAGTAGTGGCTCGGCCGCTTCGTGTGGATGTTGCTGCGCTCCATCACGGCAGCGGCGAGCTCCTTGGAGGTGACGACGCTGTGGTACTTCGCCGCCGTCTCGAGGAGCACCTCGCGCGCGGCTCCGGCCCAGGCGACCCGGGCGGCCTCCTCGCCGAACTCGGCGGCGTCGATCGGGGCGTCGCCCTCGGGTTCGCCACCATCCACCGAGAAGCCGAGCCCGCGGAGCACCTCGGCAGCGCCGGCAGCGCCACCCAGGAGGTCCTCGGGCGGAGCGAGCTCACCGGTCGCACGCAGGTGGGCGACACCGAGAACGGCCAGGGAGTCGTACGACGAGGAGTTGTGGAGCAGCTCGTGCTCACCGGCGGCGTCGAAGCCGTAGCGGGAGAGAAACTCATCGGCCCCGATGCGGTCGAACTCTTCGAGCGCAAGCAAGACGTGCTCCGGCCTGACGGCCTGAAATGGGGGCATGACCTTGACTGTACGTCCCGGCAGCCTGGGTTCCCTAAAGTGGCCGAACCATGATCAGCTCGCCGTCCTCGGTCGCGCCGCGCAATTGGGTGAACCCGCAGGCGGCCAGGACCCGCAGGCTGGCCTGGTTCTCGGGCCGCACGCTCGCCCGGATGCGTACGCCGGCCCGGTCGGTCTCCGCGAGCAGCGCGGAGAGGGCCTCGCTCACCGCCCCGTGTCCCCGGGCCTCCTTGACCAGCCCGAAGCCGACCTCGGTCTCGGCCACCTCGTCGGGACCGGGTGCGGGGGATCCGAAGAACCCGATCGAGCCGACCACGAGACCGTCGAAGGTGCGGACGATGTGCCGTTGCCCCCACGAGGCGTCGGGGTCGTCGGCCTTCACCATGGCCGCGGCGTCCTGGTCGTCCTTGCGGGGGTAGTCCCGGTGCCAGGACACCCGCCGCCGCCCCGCGAGCATGCCGGCGGCGTCCTCGGGGGTGACCAGCGGCAGCCGCAGCCGCTTGGTGGTGACCACCTCGGGGAGGTCGGTCACGGGGCTCCGTCTCCGAACCAGCGGCGCAGCTCCACGGCGGCCCCGTCGTCGTAGACGGTGTCGGTGGTGAAGTCGGCGGCGTCGTGCACCTCCTGGACGGCCTGCCCCATGGCCACCCCGCGTCGCGCCCACTGCAGCATCTCGACGTCGTTGCGCCCGTCGCCGATGGCGAGCACGTCCTCGCTGGTCAGGCCCAGCTCGCGGGCGACGTACTCCAGCCCGGAGGCCTTGGAGACACCAACGGGGGCGAGGTCGAGCCAGGCCGTCCAGCCCACGACGTAGTCGGTGCCCTGGAGGCCGAGCCTCGCCGCCATCGCGACGAAGTCGTCAGCCGAGGCCGTCGGGTCGCGGATGATCACCCGGCTGACCGGTCCGGCGACGATCTCGTCGACGTCGGTCTGGATCATCTCCCCGGAGAGCTCCCCGTCGGGGAAGGGCCGGCTGACGCGGTAGCCGACACCGCGTTCCTCGACCGCGACCAGTGCCTCGGGATGCTGCTCGAGCACCTGGCGGACGGCCTCCCGGGCGTCGAAGGTCTCCTCGTGCACGACCTCGAGGGGCGGGTAGCGGAACAGGACGGCGCCGTTGGAGGCGACCACCCACAGCCGGTCGGCACCCTCACGCGGCAGGTCGAGCAGGTCGGCGATCTTGTCCATGCCGTGCGGCGAGCGCCCGCTGGCGAGCACGATGTGGGCGCCGGCGTCCACGGCAGCGTGCACCGCGGCGTACACCGGGGGCGAGATCTTCTCGTAGGTCTGGCCCTCACCCTCGACCCACTTCAGCAGCGTCCCGTCGATGTCGAGCGCGACCAACCGGGGCCGCCACGCGGGTTCGTTGGTTGAGGAGCGAGCGCCAGCGAGCGTCTCGAAACCACCCTCCTCAGCCAACAGACGGCCCCGAAATCGGCTCGAGGACCTCGCGGCCCTGCATGTAGGGCCGCAGCGCCTCCGGGATCCGCACCGAGCCGTCTGCCTGCTGGTGGGTCTCGAGCAGCGCGACGATCGTGCGGGGGATGGCGACCAGGGTGCCGTTGAGCGTCGCGATCGGCTTCACCTCCGGCTGCCCGGCGCCCTGCGAGGGGAAGCGACCGCGGATGTCGAGGCGACGGGTCTGGAAGTCCGTGCAGTTCGAGGTCGAGGTGAGCTCGCGGTAGCGGCCCTGCGTGGGCACCCACGCCTCGCAGTCGAACTTGCGCTTCGCGGAGAGGCCGAGGTCGCCGGCCGCGACGTCGATGACCCGGTAGGCGAGCTCGAGCTTCTCCAGCCACTCCTGCTCCCAGCCCAGCAGGCGCTCGTGCTCCGCGGCCGCCTCCTCCAGGGTCGTGTAGGAGAACATCTCCACCTTGTCGAACCAGTGCACCCGGAAGATGCCGCGGGTGTCCTTGCCGTAGGAGCCGGCCTCCTTGCGGAAGCAGGGGCTGAACGCGACGTAGCGACGGGGCAGTGAGTCGGCGTCGAGGATCTCGTCGGAGTGGTACGCCGCCAGCGGCACCTCCGAGGTGCCGACCAGGTAGGTGTCCTGGCCCTCGATCCGGTAGACGTCGTCGGCCGCCTGGCCGAGGAAGCCGGTGCCCTCCATCGCGCGGGGCTTGACCAGCGTCGGCGGGATCATCGTGGTGAACCCGGCCGAGCGGGCCTGGTCCATCGCCATCGTCACCAGCGCGAGCTCGAGGTCGGCGCCGGGGCCGGTCAGGTAGTAGAAGCGGGCGCCCGAGACCTTGGCGCCCCGCTCGACGTCGATGGCGCCGAGGAGGCGGCCCAGCTCGACGTGGTCGCGCGGGGTGAAGCCCTCGGCCTCGAAGTCACGAGGAGTGCCGTGCTCGGAGAGGACGACGTAGTCCTCCTCGCCGCCGGCCGGCGACTCGTCCGCAGCAGGGTTGGGGATCGCGTAGACGGCGTCGCGCCAGTCCTGCTCCGCCTCCGCCTGGGTCGCCTCGGCCACCTTCACGTCGGCGGCGAGCGTCTTGGTGCGCGCCAGCAGGTCGACCTTCTCCTCGCCCTGTGCCTTGGCGATCAGCTTGCCGAGCTGCTTCTGCTCCGCGCGCAGGTGCTCGAAGTCGGCGATCGCGGCACGTCGGGCGGCATCCGCCTCGAGGGCGTCGTCGACCACCGAGGCGGACAGCCCACGCTTGGCCTGGGCGGCTCGGATCAGGTCGGGGTCGTCGCGAAGAAGTCGTGGGTCGATCACGGCCCGAGACTAACTGTCCGGGTCCGGCGCGAACTACTCAGCGGTGTCTCAAGGCGCTGGGGGCAGGACGAGCGGGAACCCGGATGCCACCGGTGCGACGTCGGGGCTCGGCTTGCCGTAGGCGGTCCACTCCTCGGCGTCCTTGGCCAGGTAGTAGGTCGACAGGCTGGCGTCGTCGGCGCAGAAGGCCCAGGTGACGCCCTCGCTGTCGGTGAACCCGGCGCCGAGCCGGCAGGGACTGGCCGGGAGCTTGGCGAAACCTGGCGAGCCGCTGGGCAGGACGGTGCCGCCGGAGCGGGTCACCGGGGTCATGTCGGACGGGCCGTTGCCCGGCGGGAGGGTGGCGTCGCTGTCGATGCTCTCCACCCAGGGCTTGCCGGTGTTGGCGGTGAAGCCGTTGGTGAAGACCCAGGGACCTGCCGGCAGCTTGCTCTCCTGGATCGCCTTGCCGCCGGCCACGTTGACCGCCCACACCCTGTTCCTGGTGTCGACCACTCGCAGGGTGTCCCCGCGCGCCGGGTCGAAGGCCCAGCCGATCGGGTCGACGTCGTCCTTGCCGGCCCGCTGGCGGATGTCGATCACCGTCGCCGCGCCGTCGGTGAGTGAGTAGACCTTGAGCTTCCCGCTCTTCTCGTCGGCGCGGCTGATCCCGGTGTCGGGGATCGCCCAGGCACGGTCGGCGCTGACCAGCAGCGCTGCCTGCTCCGGGGTGGCGCTGGCGGCCTGGACGGCGGGAAGGGCGTGCTTGCTGGCCGTGCCGGTCGAGGGGTTGTAGGTGAGGTAGACGGTCGTGCTGGACTCGGCGTCGGAACCACCGGCCGTGGTCATCCCGAGCAGCCAGTTGCCCTCACCGGCGCTGGTGTCGGCCTTGGGAGCGGCGGAGGCGGTCTTGCCCGGCTCCTTCTGGTCGTCCTTGGCCGTGACCGAGACGTCACCGCAGCCGACGGTCAGCAGGATCGTCGCGAGGGCTGCAGCGAATGATGCGGTCGACCACCCAGGAATCATTCGGCGCATGTGGTCCCCCTCGCTGAGTGGCCATGGTCTTGAATGGACCGCATGGCCAGGTCCGATCGTGCACATGATCCCACACGGCAGGCACGTACGACGGCATACTTTCCCGCGTCCGAGCAACTCGCTTCCCCGCTCTCGCACAGGACTGGAATGTGACTGAGGCCGAGCTCCGCAGCCCCCGGCTGGGTTGGAGCGCGCTGTGCTTCGTGCTGTTCGCACTGATCGCCGTGCTGGTGAAGTCGACGTGGGCGCCGCTGCTGGATCTCGACGCGGACCTGGGCTCGTGGCCGGAGTCCTTCACCCGGGAGCACCACGGCGTCTACGTGTTCTGGCACTGGGTCGGTCTGCTCACCGTGACGTTGCCGATGGCCATCGCGACAGCGGTCACGGCCATCGCGCTGGAGGCGAAGAAGCACCGCCGCGCGGCGATCTGGACGATCGGGGTGATGTCCAGCATCGGCGTCGTCACCGCCCTCCTCAAGCAGGTGGTCGGGCGGGAGCGCCCGGTCTGGGACGACCCGCTCCAGGTGCTGCACTCCTACTCGTTCCCCTCCGGGCACGCCGCCGGGATCGCCGGCGCGGCGGGGATCGCGATCGTCCTCACCCGGATGCTGGTCCGCCGTCGCGGCGTACGACGCATGGCGCTGGGCCTCTCGTTGTTCGTCGCCCTGCTCGTCGGGGCCGACCGGATCTTCCTCGGCGTGCACAACGTCTCCGACGTGGTCGCGGGCTACCTGCTCGGCGCGGGCCTGGTGCTGTTGTGGCTCGCGCTCTACGACCCGACCCCGCGGTCGATCGCACTGGCCAACGCGCCGCTCGCCGACGCCGTGCCCCAGCAGCGCAAGAAGCTCGCCGTGATCCTCAACCCGATCAAGGTCGACGACGTCGGCCAGTTCCGCACGCTGGTCGAGGCACTGGCCACCGACTCCGGCTTCGCGTCGGTGGTGTGGTGGGAGACCAGCGTCGAGGACACCGGCTACGGGATGGCGCACGAGGCAGCGGTCAGCGGCTGCGACCTCGTCCTCGCGATCGGCGGCGACGGGACCATCCGGGCGGTGTGCGAGGAGCTCGCCGGGACCGGCATCCCGGTCGGGATCGTGCCCGCCGGCACCGGCAACCTGTTGGCACGCAACCTCGACATCCCGCTCTACCTGCGCTCGGCGGTCGACGTCGGCCTCAACGGCCAGGACCGCGCGATCGACATGGTCGAGGTCAGCGGCGACAAGATGGAGGACGCGACCTTCCTGGTGATGGCCGGGATGGGCTTCGACGCCGCGATCATGGAGGGCGTCAACGAGGACATCAAGGCCAAGCTGGGCTGGATCGCCTATGTCTGGTCGGCGCTGAAGTCACTGATGTTCCCCGCCATCCGGGTCGAGGTCTCCGTCGACGGCGGCGAGTTCACCCGGCACCGCGCCCGCACCCTGGTGATCGGCAACGTCGGCTTCCTCCAGGGCGGGATGCCGCTGATCCCCGACGCCGTGATCGACGACGGCCAGCTCGACGTCGTGCTGCTCTACCCGAGACGCTTCCTGTCCTGGCTGCCCCTCGCGGCCCGCGTGCTGACCAAGAACAAGCGCACCGACGAGACCATCACCCGGATGACCGGGCGCGAGGTCGTCGTACGCGCCAACCTGGACGCCCCCCGCCAGCTCGACGGTGACCTGATCGCCCCCGGCAAGGAGCTGCGCGCCACGTGTGTGCACGGCCGGGTGCTGGTGCGGGTGCCGCGGTGACGGTTTTTCTGGTTAACCAGTGAAACTGCCACTTCCCCCACGTTGCAACGTGGGGGTCTGCGAGTTTTTCTGGTTAACCAGAAAAACCGTCACCGACCTCAGGTCGGGTCGAGGTAGAACACCGGGATGGTCCGGTCGGTGCGCTCGGCGTACCTCGCGTAGTTCGGCCAGGTCTTGACCATGTGCTCCCAGAGGCGGTCGCGCTCGGGGCCGGTGATCTCACGGACAGCCGCCTGCTGGGTGGCGCCACCGACGCGTACGCCGACGCGCTCGCCCTTCTCGGCCGCCGCGCGGACGTTGACGACCCACACCGGCTTCTTCTCGCCGCCGAAGTTGGACCCGGCGATCAGGTTGCCGGCCTCGTAGGGGACGCACAGGAGCGGGGTCGTCCGCGGAACTCCGGACTTGCGGCCCTTGACGGTCAGCATCAGGTTCGGCAGGCCGGCGATGTCGAGGATCGTCACCCGGCCCTTGCTGACGCGCTGGATGAACTTGTCGGTGGCGGTGATCTGGGGGAGCAGCTTGGGCATCCACGGGATCGCACCGATACGGACCGCCAGGGGCGTCATCATGTTCACCCCCGGATCCTAGGGGGGTGCGGAGCGTGGTCTCGACTGATCGCTCACTTCGTTCGCTGCTCGACCACCTTGTCGGCCGCTAGCGGGAGGGGCGCGCGTTGGAGATCGCGTCCTCCTCCTCGGGGGAGAGCTGGGTGTCGCTGCTCCAGGCGACGACGTTCTTGGCATAGCTGCGGGAGTCGTTGCGGCCCTGGATCGCGCTGACCACGACCCCGCTGCCACTGTCGTCGAGCAGCGCCATCGACCAGGAGAGCTGGCCGCCGGTGTCGGTGAACGCGTCGTACCTGACCACGGCGACGTGCCTCATCGACTGCGCGCTCTCGGCCTTGAGGGCGGCCACCTCCTGGCGCAGCGCCCGCGGGTCCTGCGGAAGACCGGCAGCGTCGGCCCGTCCACGGCCCTTTCCGGATGCACGCCGGCCCGCGACGGCCACCCCCAGGGCAGCCAGTGAGAGCAGCAGGGCGAGTACGGCGAGAGCGGTGTCCACGTTGCCGAGGGTAGATAGCCGGATCGAACGCCTGGTGGAGACTCGCGGGGTCGCGGCGTACGACGTGGGAAACTCGGCCCGTGACGACCACTGGACCCGAGACCCGCCGGCGCATCGCCTACCAGGGTGAGCCTGGCGCGAACTCCCACATGGCGTGCAAGCTGCACTACCCCGACTGGGAGACCGTGCCGTGCGCCTCCTTCGAGGACGTGTTCGCCGTCGTCGAGGGCGGCGACGCCGAGCTGGCGATGATCCCGATCGACAACTCGATCGCCGGCCGGGTGGCCGACATCCACCACTTCCTGCCCGACTCCGACCTGCGGATCATCGGCGAGCACTTCCTCCGGATCCAGTTCGCGCTGATGGCTCTGCCCGGTGCCTCGCTGGACACCATCAAGACCGTGCACAGCCACGTGCATGCCCTCGGCCAGTGCCGCAAGGTCATCCGCGAGCGCGGCCTGCGCCCGGTGATGTCCGGTGACACCGCCGGCGCTGCCCGTGAGGTGGCGGAGTCCGGTGACCTCACCCAGGCCGCGATCTCGCCGCCGTTGGCGGCCGAGACCTACGGGCTGGAGGTGCTGCTCCGTGACGTCGAGGACGAGGAGCACAACACCACCCGCTTCGTCGTGCTCTCCAAGGAGCTGGTCCGGGCTCCCGCCGGCAACGGGCCGGTCGTCACGAGCTTCATCTTCAACGTGCGCAACCTGCCGGCCGCCCTCTACAAGGCGCTCGGGGGGTTCGCGACCAACGGCGTCAACATGACCAAGCTGGAGAGCTACATGGTCGGCGGGCACTTCACCGCCACCCAGTTCCTGGCCGAGGTCGACGGCCACCCCGACGACACACCTTTGAGGAACGCGCTCGAGGAGCTGGCCTTCTTCACCACCGACGTGAAGATCCTCGGTGTCTATCCCGCGGACGACTTTCGGACCCGCTAGGACCGGTTTACGATCCGCAGTCGGCAGGACTAGTCCGGATTCGGTTCCCCCCGCGAGGTGATTGCGTCGGCTCGTCTCTCACGCAAACATTTTCGTCATGCGCGCCACCTATCGGATCCTTGGTCACACCATCGCCGGACTCGTCGTCGTCCAGGCCGCAGCGATCGCGCTGTGGGTCTTCGGGCTCTTCCACTGGCTCGACGAGGGGGGCGGCCACACCCTGACGCCGGCACTCTCCGAGGACCGACTCGAGGGCGTCACCGGGGCCGTGGGCATCACGATCCACAGCTTCGGGGCCATCGTGGTCGCCCTGTTGGCGATCATCCTGCTGATCGTCTCGTTCTTCGCCAAGATCCCCGGCGGCGTGAAGTGGGCGTCGTTCGTCTTCCTGGCGGTCCTGTTCCAGTGGGTCATCGCCATCGTCTCCTTCGGGGTGCCGGGACTGGGCTTCCTGCACGGGGCGAACGCCATCGTGATCGCCTGGCTGGGCTGGCACACCGCGAAGGTGGCCGGGAAGGCCGAGGCCACCGGGCCATCGACGTACGAGGCCGCCCCCGCGTGATGACGCACCAGCCGACCCGGTGATCACCCGGGGCCGGATCCAGACGCTCGTCGGTGTCCTGCTCACGCTGGCGATCGTCGGCCCGCTGGCCTGGATGTGGTGGCACAGTCGGCTGCCCTCGTCGTACTCCGTGATGGAGATGGGGTACGCCGACTACGGCGGCGGGCCACGTCCGGCACACGCCGGTCACGACATGGCAGCCATGGACCACGGGTCCGGGGCTGCCGACGACGTCAGCGTCAAGGACCTCGACACCGAGACGACCCGGAAGCCCGACGTCACGGTCGACCTCACCGCACGCCAGCAGCGGGTGAAGCTCGCGTCGGGGAAGACCATCGACGGCTACACGCTCAACGGGACGACGCCCGGGCCGCTCATCGAGGCGACCGTGGGTCAGCTCGTCGAGGTGCGGCTGCACAACACGTCGGTCAAGGCGGGGGTCTCACTGCACTGGCACGGCGTTGACGTGCCCAATGCCGAGGACGGTGTCGCCGGGGTCACCCAGAACGTCGTCGACCCGGGGGAGGACCACACCTACCGCTGGATCGCGCCGCACGCAGGGAGCTTCTGGTACCACTCCCACCAGATGTCCAACGTGGAGGTGGCCGGGGGCCTCTTCGGCGGTCTGGTGATCCACCCGCAGACTCCCGAGGCCGGGGTGCGCAGCGTCTACGCCATGTCCCACCTCTACGACGGCGAGCCGACCCTGAACGGACGCAGCGGCGACCAGGCGGTGATCGCGAAGCCGGGTGAGCGGGTGCGCGTGCGCGTGGTGAACACCGACAACGGACCACAGGTCGCGTGGACGGGTGCGCCGTACGAGGTGCGTGCGGTCGACGGGTTCGACGTGCACCAGCCGACCGCGATCCTGGACCGCGGTGTCGCCATCCCGGCCGGCGGCCGGATCGACCTCGAGGTGAAGGTGCCCACCGACGGCACGGCCGCTCGCGTGCAGGTGCTCGGCGGCGCCGCGCTGGTGATCGGTCCCGAGGGCAGCAAGGCCGCGGCCGTGAAGCAGCCGGCGAAGAACCTCGACCTGCTCGACTACGGCACGCCGGCACCGACCGGCATCGACACCGGCCACTTCGACCGGAAGTTCGACTACTCGATCGGTCGCCGGCCGGGCTTCGTCGACGGCAAGCCAGGGATGTGGTGGAGCGTCAACGGCCACCTCTACCCGGACATGCCGATGATGACCGTCCGCCAGGGTGACCTCGTCCGGATGCGCATCTCCAACCACAGCGGGAAGGTGCACCCGATGCACCTGCACGGGCACCACGCGATCGTGCTCTCGCGGGACGGCAGGAAGGCGTCGGGGAGCCCGTGGTGGTTCGACTCGCTGGACGTCGAGAACGGCGAGAGCTTCGACATCGCCTTCGTGGCCGACAACCCCGGCATCTGGATGGACCACTGCCACAACCTCAAGCACGCGGCCCAGGGGATGATCACGCACCTCATGTACGAGGGCGTCACCACGCCGTACCGCCTCGGCGACAAGGACGGCAACAACCCGGAGTGACGCCGGTGGGCCTGCCCTGGAAGGCAGGTGCGGGCCACCGGATAGTTTGAGGTCGTGACCGAGTCCTCCCGTGAGCAGCGGACCGCTGACCTCGGGTACGCCCGGGTCGACGTCGACCGTGCCGCGCGCACCGGCGACCCGGAGGTCGTCTACGGGGCGGGCAAGACGCCCGACCAGGTGATCGGGATCCTCCGGACCCTGCACGAGCGGCACCCCGAGCGCGCGGTGCTCGCCACCAGGCTCTCCGACGAGGCGATCGACGCGGTGCGCACGGAGCTCCCGGGCGCGGTGATCGACGAGATCGCCCGCGCCGCGACGCTCGGGCCCTTCCCGACAGCTCGTGGGCTGGTGGCCGTGATCAGTGCCGGCACCTCCGACGCGTCGGTCGCGGCCGAGGCGGCCCTGACGGTGGCGGTGTACGGCGCCACCGCCGAGCGCATCGAGGACGTCGGCGTCGCCGGGCTGCATCGCCTGCTCGAGGCGCGCGACCGCTTCGTCGACGCCGACTGCCTCGTCGTCGTGGCCGGCATGGAGGGCGCCCTGCCCAGCGTGGTCGGCGGCCTGAGCGGCGTACCCCTGGTCGCGGTGCCGACCAGCGTCGGGTACGGCGCCTCCTTCGGCGGCCTCGCCGCGTTGCTGGCGATGCTGAACTCCTGCGCGCCGGGCGTCACTGTCGTGAACATCGACAACGGCTACGGCGCCGGTGTCTTTGCCGCACGCGTCGCCCGGCGCGCACACCACGCCGAGGGAGCCGACGGTGCCTGAGACCCACGCACGTCGCGTCGCCTGGATCGACGCCTCGTCGGGCGCGAGCGGGGACATGCTGCTCGGCGCGCTCGCCGATGCCGGGGTGCCCCTCGGCGTACTGGCCGACGCGGTCGAGAAGGTGGCACCGGGACAGGTGCGCCTGGTCGAGGAACAGGTACGCCGCGGCGGCTTCGCGGCCACCCGCTGCCACGTCGAGGTCGAGGACACCGAGCAGCGGCGTACGTGGCGCGACATCGAGCGGCTGCTGGCCGGCGCCGGGCTGCACGAGGACGTGCGCTCCCTGGCCCACGACGTCTTCGCCCGGCTCGCCGAGGCGGAGGGCCGGGTGCACGGGATGCCGGCCGAGGACGTGCACTTCCACGAGGTCGGCGCCCTGGACACCATCGCCGACGTCGTCGGCGCCTGTGCCGGCATGGTCCGTCTCGGCCTCGAGCGCCTGGTCGTCTCGGCTGTGTCAGTGGGCGGTGGCACGGTGGGCACCGAGCACGGCCGCCTGCCGGTTCCGCCGCCGGCGGTGGTCGAGCTCCTCCGCGGGGTGCCGAGCTCCGGGGGTCCGGTGGACCTCGAGCTCTGCACCCCCACCGGAGCGGCGCTGCTCACAACCCTGGCCGACGACTGGGGACCACAGCCGGCGATGGTGGTGTCCCACATCGGGGTCGGGGCGGGCGCCCGGGACCCCGAGGGGCACGGCAACGTGCTGCGGCTGCTCGTGGGTGAGACTGCTGCGCGGAGCTCGGCCGGCGAAACGCCGGGCACGGCCGTGCTGCTGGAGACCAACATCGACGACCTGGACCCGCGGCTGTGGCCGGGCGTGATCGCCGCGCTGCTGACGGCCGGCGCGAGCGATGCCTGGCTGACCCCGATCCTGATGAAGAAGGGTCGGCCGGCGCACACGCTGAGTGTTCTGGTGGCCGAGGGGTACGCCGACGTCGTACGCCGGGAGGTCCACCGGCAGACTTCCACCATCGGCCTGCGCGAGCAGCTGGTCGGCAAGCACGAGCTCGACCGCGAGATGACCGCGGTCGAGGTGGACGGACAACGGATCGCGGTCAAGGTGGCCCGACTCGACGGAGAGGTGCTCAACGTGCAACCCGAGTTCGAGGACGTCGCCGCCGCCGCGCGGGCGCTCGGCCGGCCGGTGAAGACGGTGATGGCCGAGGCGGCCGCCGCCGCGCACGGGCTCGCCTGATGGGCAGCTGCTAGTGGACTGGACAGTCATCGCGATCGCGTTCGGGGCGATCTTCGTGGTCGAGCTGCCCGACAAGACCTTCATCGCCGCCCTCGTGCTGTCCACGCGCTACAAGCCGCTGGCCGTCTGGATCGGCGTCGGCCTGGCCTTCTTCGTGCAGACCCTGATCGCCGTCCTGGCCGGACACCTGGCGACGTACCTGCCCGACGCCCTGATCAAGTCGGTGGCGCTGCTGGTCTTCCTGGCCGGGGCGGTCGTGCTGTTCCGTTCCGCGCCCGGCGCCGACGCCGCGGAGAAGGAGCAGGAGGAGGAGTTCACCGCCAAGTCGGCCGACTCCCGCACGGGCCTCAAGGCGGTCGTCGCGTCGTTCCTGGTGCTCTTCGCTGCCGAGTGGGGCGACCTGTCCCAGCTGCTGACGATCAGCATGATCGCGAAGTACGGCCACCCCGGCAGCGTGTTCGTCGGCGCTTGGGCCGCGCTCCTGGTCGTCTCGGGCCTGGCGGTCCTCGCCGGGCGGGTGCTGCTGCGCTACATCAAGCTCTCCACGGTCCACTACGTCGGCGCCGGTGTCTGCCTGCTGCTGGCAGCCCTGACAGGTGTGGAACTGCTCCTCTGACCTGCGTCGGCCGACTCACCCGCTCTAGGCTTCGGGCATGAGCGAACCAGCCACGTCTGTCCCGGCTCCTGGAGTCTCCAGCGAAGTCGGCCGGTTGCGCACCGTGCTGCTGCACCGGCCCGGCCCGGAGCTCCAACGGCTGACGCCTCGCAACAACGACAAGCTGCTCTTCGACGGCATCCCCTGGGTGAGCCGGGCCCAGGAGGAGCACGACGCGTTCGCCGAAGCCCTGCGCAGCCGCGGTGTCGAGGTGCTCTACCTGACCGACCTGCTCGTGGAGACCCTGGCCGACGAGGCCGCCCGGAGCCACGCGATCGAGGCCGTCACCGGCTCGCTGAGCCTGGGCGACACCCTGCGCGCCTACCTGCAGCAGGCCCTGGCCGATCTCTCACCCGAGGCGCTCAAGGACGTGCTGACCGCCGGCCTGCGCAACGACGAGGTGCGCGGCGGCTTCGGCCTGGTCACCAGCCTGCTGCCGAGTGACGACTTCCTGATCGACCCGCTGCCGAACCTGCTGTTCACCCGCGACTCGAGCGTGTGGATCCGCGACAAGGTGGCGATCACCTCGTTGGCGATGCCCGCGCGTGCTCGGGAGAGCCAGCTGACCGAGCTGATCTACACCGACCACCCCCGCTTCGCCTCGTCACCCAAGATCCACGGGTGGCGTCGCGAGCACGTCGAGGGTGGCGACGTACTCCTGCTGGCGCCGGGTGTCCTCGCCGTCGGTGTCGGGGAGCGTACGACGCCCGCCGGGGTGGAGCGCCTGGCCCGGCAGGTGTTCGCGGACGGGGCAGCGCACACCGTGCTCGCCGTACCCATCGCCCAGGAGCGCGCCACGATGCACCTCGACACCGTGTGCACGATGGTCGACGTCGACAAGATCGTGATGTACCCGAACGTCGCCGACCACCTGACGGCCCACGCGGTCACCGCGGCCGACGACGGCACCCTGCTCGTCGCTGGTGCCGAGCCCTTCCTGGTGGCCGCAGCCAAGGCGATGGAGATCGACACGCTGCACCAGATCGACACCGGCCTGGACCCGGTGACCGCCGAGCGCGAGCAGTGGGACGACGGCAACAACACGCTCGCGGTCGCACCACGGGTCGCCGTGGCCTACGAGCGCAACGTGGAGACCAACAGCCGGCTGGAGGAGGCGGGCATCGAGGTGATCGCGATCTCCGGCTCGGAGCTGGGCTCCGGCCGTGGCGGTCCCAGGTGCATGTCGTGCCCGATCGCCCGCGACGAGGCCTGAGCCCGGGAATCCGCAAATCGGCCCGGACACTCCGTCGGTTCCCCTATCGTGAGAGTCCGATATAGACCGATTTCAGGAAGGTGTCCCGCAGGTGCTCTCCTCTCGCCTCACCGGCCGCGGCACGCGCCTGCGCGCGGCCCGCCAGGTGGCCCTGCTCCTGACCGCCGCCCTCTCGCTCAGCCTCTCCGGTGGCGGCAGCACCGCCTCGGTCGGTCCGGGAGCGTCCGGATCGGTCCCGGACACCGCGCTCGTGTCTGCCCGCAGCGCCACCTTCGGCTCGACGGCGGCGAGTTCTTCGCCGAGCGAGGTCTCGGCCGCGCGGAAGCACCCGAAGCGGAAGCACAAGAAGCGCAAGAAGCACCGGCACCACGTGAAGGCCAAGCACAAGCACAAGAAGGCGAAGGCGAAGCCCAAGGCCAAGCCGCGCGCCGCCGCGTCGATGCCGGCGGCACCCGCGTCGAACCCGACCAACCCGCTCGCCGGGCGACCGTGGGGCGTCTACCAAGGAGCCGGTGACGCGGCATGGAAGCCCTACGTGAACGCGACCGGCGCGCAGAAGGCCGCCCTGGCCAAGATCGCACTCCGGCCGAAGGCCAAGTGGTTCGGCGCCTGGATCCCGAACAACCAGATCGCCGCCAAGGTCAAGGACTACGTGGCGAACTCCCAGGCGGGCAACCCGAACGCGCTGGTCCAGCTGGCGGTCTTCCGGATGGTCCCGTGGGAGCACGAGGCCTGCACCCGGCTTCCCACCACGGCCGAGCAGTCGTCGTACCGACAGTGGATCGACCGGTTCGCCTCGGCCATCGGCACCGCGCACACGGCGATCATCCTGCAGCCCGACGGACCGTTCGCGCTCTGCGCGCCGGGTGGCTCCAAGCTCCCCTCCAGCCTGATCGCCTACTCCTCACGCGTCTTCAGCGCGCTGCCGAACACGAGCGTCTACATCGACGCCGGCGCCGCTGACTGGCCCGCACCGGGCAGCCAGGGTGGGGCGGCCAAGGCGGCGCAGCTGCTGGTCGACGCGGGAGTCAGGTACGCCCGGGGGTTCGCGCTCAACAGCACGCACTACTCCTCGACGAACCTCGAGGTCGCCCGCGGCGCCGAGATCATCTCCTTGCTGTCGGCTCGGGGGATGCCGGGGAAGCACTTCGTGGTGAACACGTCCTCGAGCGGCCACCCGTTCACGTTCGGCTCCTACACCGGCCCGGACCCCGACGACGCCTTCGTGTGCAAGTCCAAGCAGGAGCCGGTCGCGACGACCTGCGTGACCCTGGGAATCCCGCCCACCTCGGATGTCGCCAATCCTGCGTGGCGGATGTGGGCCTCGACGAACACGCTCGCCCGCGGCTACGTCGACGGGTACCTGTGGTTCGGCCGCCCATGGCTCCACCGCCAGGCCGACCCCTTCGTGCTCTCCCGCGCCCTGCAGCTCGTGGCCTCGACGCCCTACTGAGGCCGGCCGCTACGTCGACGGGGAGCCGGCGTGGGACCGGTCTTGCTGTGCCACCTCGGAAACAGCGGAACCGGCCCACGAGGGGCCGGTTCCGGAGTTCCGCGACGTCGAGGACGCGGGCACGAAGATGCCCGACCGGTGTTGACGGGGGGGACAACATCGGTCGGGCTCTACAAAGGTAATGCATGCTCAAGGGACGGACAACTCTGGACCAGCCGGTTGTTCGGGTGTCAGCGGATGGTGAGCTGGCGGCTCGCCAGACCGGCGCGCGCTGATCGTTCCTCGGAGGTCAACGGGGTGGTCGAGGCCATCGCCTCGGCGAGGACCGCGGACAGTCGCGCGGCCGGTTCCTCGAGTGCCTCCGCGCCGGTCCCGAGGGGCAGATCCCAGACGGGTACGGCGAGGCCGTGGGCGCGGAACATCCCGATCAGGCGGTCGTCCGCGACCAGCCGCTCGGTGTGCGCCACGTGCAGGCGCGCGAACGCGTCGAGGACCAGCTCCTCGTCGTGGGGCAGCACCCAGCGGAGGTACTCACGGTTGCCGACCGAGGTCCAGTACGCCGCCTCGACGCCGGCGACGCGTCGGGTCGGGACGGCGGAGTCGTTGGCCTGCTCGAGGGCCGCGGCCATCGAGCCGTCAGCGTCCTCCATGTCAGCGATCCAGTAGTCGAACCCCTCGTGGACAGTGACCGCCAGGGGCTCGCTGTCGACGAGCTCCTGCAGCCGCGGCCCCTCCCCGGGCGCCTCCGTCAGTCCGACCATGGTGCCCGGCTCGGTCTCCAGCGCCTGGAGGAGCACCGCCGCGAGATCACGGCTCGGGTCGCCGTACGCGTGCTGGACCTGGAGCCCCAGCCACACGGTGCCGTCCTGGCGAACCAGCGCGGGTGCTGCGGCGGGAAGCAGTGAGCACAGCTGGACGGTGCGGTCCGTGTCGCGCACGCCGAGGGGCGCGGTGGCGGCGGGAACGAACTCGCGCAGGGCCACGATGTCGGCCTCACCGCTCAGGCCCTCGAAGGGTCGGGACACGAAGACGGACGGCGCACCGCCTTCGCTGCCGTGGCAGGCCTTGTAGCGGCGACCGGAGCCACACGGACAGGGCTGACGAGGGCCGACGGCGGGTTCACCACCCGGGGTCTGCGCCGGTGCGGCGGCGCTCTGGTTGCGTTGGCGAGACTTCTTTCCCATGAGGGAAGGGTAGGCGGACCGCCTGCAGGGCTCAGGCCAGGGCGAGGAGTGCGTGCACCGTGGTGCGCGAGCGGGTCGACTCGACCCACCAGCGTGCGGCGAGGGTCTCGACGATCGCGAGGCCGCGTCCGGCGAGGTCGGACACACTCGCGTCGACCTTCTCGGGCGCCGTCCGGGCGCCACCGTCGGTCACGGCGATGTCGAGCCCGGTCGGTCCGGCGACCCAGGTGACCTGCATGGTGCCGTCGGCCAGCGGGCGAGCGTGGCGGATGGCGTTGCCGACGAGCTCGCTCACCACCAGCCGGGCGTCGTCGCGGTGGTCGTCGCGGGCGTCCATGCTGTGCATCCACTCGATGAGCTGCTGGCGAGCCACGGCGGCACTCTCGGCGCTGAAGGGGAGGTCCAGCGCCATGGGGTCGCGCTCCAGGGTGGCGCCACTGGTGTCAGCCATGGTCTACCTCCAGCTTCTTCGATCAGGGATTCGGGGGCCGGGATCGGGTCGGCCGCAGAGGGATTTTGCCCACGACCGAGTTCCATAAACTCACCGGTCGAAAGTTCTCACGTACGTCACAGCAGTCCCGGGAGCATCGGTGATGATCGCCTCCACGCCGAGCCTCATGCACAGGTCGATGTCCGCCAGGTCGTTGACCACCCAGCAGTGCACGCGCGTCCCGGACCTGACGATCCGCTCGATGAGGTCGGGGTGTTCGCGGACGAAGTCGATGCCGGGGCCGGCGAGCCAGTCGGAGTCGACGAACGGGCGCGAGCGGTACCACTGCGTCGGGGACCTCAGCAGGAGCACCAGCTCCAGGTCGGGGGCGAGCCGCCGGATCCGCCGGAGCGCTACCCAGGAGAACGACATGATCCGGGCCGGGGACTCCCTGCCGGCCCAGCCGAACTCGTCGAGCAGCTGCACCAGCCGACGCTCCACGAGGCCGGCGTACCTGGTCGGGTGCTTGGTCTCGATGGCCAGCTCGACCCGGCGGGGGTAGTCGGCCGCGGTCTCGAGCAGTCGCCGCATCGTCAGCACCCTCGCCAGCTCGGGATCGCTGTCCGGTGCCTCGTCGTCCAGGTCGGCCCACGGGTTCTTCCAGGCGGCGAAGTCGAGGTCCTCGAGGTCGGCGAGCTCCATCGAGGAGACGATGCCGTCCCGGTGCGCCGTACGCCGCAGGTCACGGTCGTGCACGCAGACGAGATGCCCGTCTGCTGTGAGTCGGACATCACACTCGAGCGCCTCGGCCCCCTCGTCGAGTGCCGCGACGTACGCCCCCAGCGTGTGCTCGGCGTTGGTGGCACTGGCGCCCCGGTGGGCGACCACCTGCGGCCGACTCTGGACCATTCCGCCATTCTGGCGCAGGGACCAGCGGTGGAGGCCCACTGGTCTATCCGCGGAGTGTCGGTGTTGGCGCGGTCGGGTGAGCAGGGCGGATCATGGCTCCGTGGCCAAGCGCTCCTTCGAGGTGAGTACGACGGTGCCGGGCCATCCGCCCGACGTCATCGACTTCCTGATGGACCTCGAGCACCATCGGGGTCTGCATCCCTTCCTCGTGTCCGCCACGATCGTCGGTACGGGCAGCTCCCACCGCGGACCCTGGTGGGACTGGCAGGTCGTGGAGCGACCGAAGGTCGGCCCGCTGCGCTACCACCTGCGGTTCCGCATCCGGATGACCCGGACCTCGCCGAGCTCGTCGGAGTCGCGGTTGACCGCGCTACCCGGCTGTCGTATGCGCGCCACGGTCCAGGCGGTCGCGACCGCCGACGGTTCGACGGTGCTCACCGAGAAGGTCGCCGCCACGGCGCCGCCGCTCGTCGTCAGCTATCTCGCGCGGCAGGCACGCGCGGCGCACACCCGGACCTATGCGCGCCTCCCCGAGGCGCTCGCACGCGAGATCCTCGCCGACGGCGCCTGATCCTGCTCAGCGCTGGTTGCGCAGGAACTTGCCGAAGTGGGGGACGGTGAAGGCGACCGTGCCGCGCTCGCCGGAGAACACCAGGCCCTTCTTGATCAGGCCGTCGCGGGCCGGCGAGAGCGACTGCGGCTTGCGGTCGAGCAACCTGGCGATCTCGGCCGTGCTGACCGCCAGGTCCCGGTTGCCCTCGCCGAGGTCGGCCATCGCCGTCATGTAGTCGCGCTCGGCCGGGGTCGCCCGGTCGTAGCGCGCACCGAAGAAGCCGACCGCGAGCTCGGCCTCGGCCTCGGGTGCGGCCTGCATGACGTCGGCCCAGCTGATCGGGGTCTCCACGGCGACGTCCCAGGTGACCTTGCCGTAGGCCTGCACGAAGTAGGGGTAGCCGTCGGTCAGCCGGTAGAGCTCGTCGAGCGCCTGGGGCTCGTAGGTCGCGTCCTCCGTCGCGGCCGGCACGATCCAGGCGCGTTCGGCCATGTCGCGGGGGAGCCGGTCGACCGAGACGTAGCGGAACAGGCGCTCGGCGTACGACTTGGACGAGGCGAGGGCGACCGGGAGGTGCGGCAGCCCGGCACCGACCACGATCAGGGGAGCGCCCTGCTGGCTGATCTCGTGGATGGCGCCGCACAGGGCGCCGAGCTCGAGCGGGCTGATGTCCTGCATCTCGTCGATGAACAGCGCGATGCCGACCCCGAGGTCGCCGCCCAGGGAGGCGACGTCGGTGAACAGCTCGATCAGGTCGAGCTCGAGGTCACCGGAGTCGGCGCGGCCAGTGGTGGCGACCACGTCGAGCGGTGGCTGCCAGCGGTGCTGCCGGGCGCTCGCCTTGCGGTCGGCGAGCTCCGTGCGCAGGGCGAAGGCCTTGAGCACCCCGGTGACCTCGTCGACGCGGTCGGGGTTGCGGTGCCGGTGGGAGACCTCGCGGATGGCGGCGTGCACCGCCTGGGCCAGCGGCAGCCGCAGCGACTGGTCAGGACGCGCCTCGATCTTGCCGGTGCCCCACGCGCGGTTCACCGCGAGGCTCCGCAGGGCGTTGAGCAGCACCGTCTTCCCGACGCCGCGCAGGCCGGAGAGCACCATGCTGCGATCCGGCCGCCCGGCGGCCACCCGTTCGAGGGTGACCTCGAACTGCTTCAGCTCACGGTCACGACCGGCCAGCTCAGGCGGCCGCTGCCCGGCCCCCGGTGCGTAGGGGTTCCTGATCGGGTCCACGATCGGAGGGTATCGGGGTGTCTAGGGAATCTCGTAGATTTCCCTAGCGAGTCGTAGTGAGGCGATTCAGCGGCCGAGGGTGTCCTCGTACGCCGCGTCGAGGCCGGCGCGGAGGGCGTCGATCAGGGTGGGCACGTCCTCCACCGGCAGGCGGAAGCTGCCGGTGCACTCGTTGCCGCGCCACAGGGAGAGCACGACCAGGCCGTCGGCGTGGTGCCACCGGACGCGCAGCGAGCGCGCGTCGCCCCGGGGGTCGAGGAAGAACTCGGCTCCGGAAGGCGACGGTGAGACCGACGAGATGCTGGCCATGCCCGATTCTCCCTCGTGAAGGGCCTCAGGGCCAGAAGTTGGTTTCGACAAGCTCAACCGGCGTCTGACTCACCGGGCGCAGCCGCCGACCCCGGCGAGGTCTCCGTTGGACAGCACCTTCGAGCCGGAGCGGAACCCGTACGCCGAGCAGTAGTAGAAGCTCAGCAGCGATCCGCGCTGCAGCGTCACCGGCTTCCACACGTTGTTGCCGGCGGGCTCGAGGTAGCGGAAGGTGCTGCCGGTGAGCGCCGAGTCG
This sequence comes from uncultured Actinomycetota bacterium, assembly GCA_963782305.1. Lineage (GTDB taxonomy): Bacteria > Actinomycetota > Actinomycetes > Propionibacteriales > Nocardioidaceae > Marmoricola. The sequence goes on from CAWAJJ010000008.1 coordinate 305,866, forward strand.
TTGCTCTGGTGCTTGAGGTAGCGGTCCAGCCAGGCCTGCACGTAGTGGCTGGACAGGTCCTGTCCGTAGCGGCTCGCAGGCAGCACGAGCGGGATGTCGGTGTAGTCGAGGTGCGTCGAGGCGCGGGGTACGACGACCATGCTGTCCACGCCCGCCTTGCGCCACGCGTCGTACCCGGTCGCCCGCTCGCGCTTCGGGTCGGGCCCGGACGGCGAGGCCGACGGGGTCAGCGACGACCCGCCGCTGGCGAGGTACGGCGAGACGGTGAAGCCGTACTCCGACTGCATCCCCAGCGCGGGTACGACGGGCCTGTTGCCACTCCCGTCCAGGGGCCCGGAGGCGCTCGGCCCGGTGAGCTTGTCGAGGGCCACCACCGCGGCCACGCGCTTGTCGGTGCCCTGCACCTTGGAGACCGCGGCCGCGCCCATCGAGTGGCCGATGATCGCGATCTTCGAGGTCCGCCCCGGCGTCGCCGTACGCGTGTCCACCGAACGGTCGAAGGACTGCCAGAAGGGGTTGTAGGCACTCACCACAGCGCCCTCGGAACGGGGGTTGGCGTAGTGCTTGGAGGGGGTGGAGGTGAAGAACGACAGTGCGTCCTCGGTGCCGACGACGAAGTTGGACAGCTGCTGGGCCGGGGCGCCCGGGCAGCCGTAGGCCTCGCCGTCCTGGGGCGTGGCGAACGGGTTGCAGAACGGCAGCGCGTTGGTGGTGCCGCCGGGGACCGGTGCCGGCTCGTGCGGGAGGGTCTCGCCGCCGCCCTGGCCCTGCACGTCATAGGTGAGTACGACGTAGCCGCGCTCGGCGAGGTCCTGGGCGAGCCAGCGGTACATCCCCTCGCTGCCCTGCACCGAGCCCTCGGTGATCACGGCACCGGGGAACGGACCCTTGAGGACCTGGCCGGTGTAGGGATCACGGGCGCCGGGCTTGGGGCGGTAGACGGTGCCGTGGAGCAGCGCGCCGTAGCGGTTGGTGAAGGAGATGCGCTCGCTGGTCCCGCGGGTGCCGTTCCAGCCGGACCGCAGCGGGTTCCCGACGTTCCAGCCCGGCACGACGCGCCCCGGGGTGACGGCGATGCGGGTGGGCGAGGCGGCCTGCTCCAACAATTGTCGGGTCTGGTCGGCGGTGGACGCCTGGACGAGCGAGGTGAGGTACGCCGGGTTCTGCAGCTGTCCTCCAGGCCCGGTGATCCGGCCGTAGGCGTCGGCGATGTTCTGGGCGTCGCGCGCGACATAGGCGGGGCTCCCCACAGGGGGCGCCGGAGCGGGCGCAGGATCTGCGGCGTACGACGACGCGGCAGGTGCCAGGCAGAGGAGGGCCGTCGCGAGGGCGAGCAGCGAGCGGGTCGGGTGAGGGCGCATGTCGTCTCAACGAGGGGCGGGAGCGTGGGTTACCGCAGTAACGTTGGCGCGTGCCCGAGCTGCCCGAGGTCGAAGCCTTGGTCCAGGACCTGTCCCAGCGCCTGGACGGTCGCGCCATCGTGCGCGTGGACATCGCAGCGTTCAGCTGCCTGAAGACCTACGACCCGCCCATCACCGCTCTGTCAGGCGGCATGGTCGACGGCGTCACCCGGCACGGCAAGTTCCTCGACATCGACGTGTCCGGGACCCACCTCGTCCTCCACCTGGCGCGTGCCGGCTGGGTGCGCTGGAAGGAGGAGGTGCCGGCGCTCCCACCGCGGCCGAGCAACAAGTCGCCACTCGCCGCGCGGATCGTGCTCGACAACGGCTCCGGGCTGGACGTCACCGAGGCGGGCACGCGCAAGAGCCTGGCGCTGTACGTCGTCCGCGACCCTGCCGACGTCGAGGGCATCGCCAGGCTCGGGCCGGATCCCCTCGCCGAGGAGTTCACGGTCGAGGTGCTCGGGGACATCCTGCAGCGAGCCGGCCGCGCGCAGATCAAGGGTGTGCTCCGTCACCAGGGCACCATCGCGGGCATCGGCAACGCCTACTCCGACGAGCTCCTGCACGCCGCCCGGATGTCACCCTTCAAGCCGGCCAACAGCCTCAGCGAGACCGAGCTGCAGACACTCCACGACGCCATCCGCAACGTCCTCGGCGACGCGGTGAAGCGCTCCGCCGGGCTCGCGGCCAGCGAGCTCAAGGGCGAGAAGAAGAGCAACATGGCGGTGCACGGCCGGACCGGGCAGACCTGCCCGGTCTGCGGTGACACCGTCCGCGAGGTCAGCTTCGCCGACTCGAGCCTGCAGTACTGCGCCACGTGCCAGACCGGTGGAAAGCCACTCGCCGACAGGCGCATGTCGCGTTTGCTGAAGTAGCCTGCTCGACATGATTGAAGTTCCAACCATCGAGGTCGCCCAGGTCCCCGATCCCATTCCCGAGGGAGTGACCGTCCTCGACGTGCGCGAACCGGTCGAATGGCAGCACGGACGCATCGACGGGGCGCTGCACATCCCCCTGACCCAGCTGCCTGACCGGGCGGGTGAGCTGCCGGTCGACAAGCAGCTGCTCGTGGTCTGCAAGGTGGGCGGCCGCTCCTCCCAGGCCACAGCCTTCCTCCGCGAGAAGGGCTTCGAGGCGATCAACCTCGCCGGCGGGATGATCGACTGGGTCGAGTCCGGCCGGCCGATGGTCGGCGACGGTCCCGGGGACCCGCTCGTCGTCTAGGTGAACGCTGCCGGCAGCGGGAGCGGCAGGGCCTCCGCCAGCCGCGCCAGGTAGTCCTCGCGCGGGATCTCCTCGACCCCGAGCGTCGCGAGGTGCGGTGTCTGCCACTGCGTGTCGAGCAGCCGCGCCCCGGCGTACTCGTCGCTGAGCAGCTCGACCAGCCCCATCAGCGCCACCTTCGACGCGTCGCGCACCCGGGTGAACATCGACTCCCCGGCGAACAGGCCGCCGACCGCCAGTCCGTAGAGACCGCCCGCGAGCTCACCGTCGTGCCACGCCTCGACCGAGTGGGCCCAGCCCAGCTCGTGCAGCTCGGAGTACGCCGCCGCGATCGCCTCGTCGATCCAGCCACCTGTCCTGGTGGGGTCCGAGCAGCCCGCGACCACCTCGGCGAAGCAGGTGTCGACCCGGATCTCGAAGTGCTTGCGGGACTGCCTCATCGAACGGCTCACCCGCAGCTTCGCCAGCGGCAGCACCCCGCGCTCCTCGGGCGACCACCACGCCATCTCTCCCGAGGACTGGCCTCGAGGGGCGTCCACCGGCATCGGGAACAGCCCGCGCCGATACGCGGCGAGCACCGTGCCCGGGGCGAGGTCGGCACCGATCGCCACGAGGTCACCCTCGCCGGAGTCGACAGCCGGGAACGCCCAGGGTGAGGGCGGTGGTTCGACGGGCACGGGGCCATCGTCGCAGGCGCTGCCTATGCGGCGTTTGTACGCTTCAGCCATGAGCTTCTCCAAGCGCCTCGGTCGCACCTTGGCGCCCAAGGTCACCCAGGTCGCCCCGAACATCACTGCCGGGGTGGTCCAGCAGGCCCTGACGCGGGCCATCCGCGGCGTCGGTCCGCTCGACGGGGCCGCCATGGCGGCCGAGAAGCAGCTCGACGACGAGAAGGGTGACGTCGACAAGGCCATCAGCAACCTGATCGAGAACCACGTCCGGATGGCAGGTGCTCAGGGGTTCCTGACGAACATCGGTGGACTGGTGACGATGACGGTCACGGTGCCGACCAACATCGCCGGGCTCGCGCTCATCCAGTGCCGGCTGGTGGCCGCGATCGCGCACCTGCGGGGCTACGACCTGGCCGACCGGCGTACCCGCAACGCGATCCTGGCGTCGCTGCTCGGTGAGGACCGGCTGCTGTCACTGATCAGGAAGAAGAAGCTGCCGGGCACCCCGATGGCCCTGGCGACGGCGCCCGTCCACGACCCGCACCTCGACAACATCGTGGCCAACGAGGTCGCCTCGGAGCTGGTCACCATGATCGCCGGCAAGCGCATCGCCACGACGGTCGGACGCCGGGTGCCGGTGGTCGGCGGCCTGGTGGGGATGGGTGCCGACGGGTTCGCGACCTGGAAGATCGGTCGCTACGTCGACCGCGAGCTCCTGCCCCGCAACCGCCGGTAGACGACCAGGGCCGCGCGGGCCAGCGGGTTCCTCCGCGACATGGCCACCACGCGCTCCTTGGCCTTGTAGCTGCGGGTGCTGTGGAACCGGTCGAGCTGGCCCATCAGGTCCTCGATCACGCCGTGCAGCTCGATCTCGACGTCGCGCAGGCGGGCGGCCTCGTTCGTGATGATCGCGAGCGCGTCGATCGCCGCGTCTGCCACCTGCTTCTCGTCGGCGCTGTCCGGGTCGGTGAACGGCTGGGCCGGTCCGGGGACCAGGTCGTCGAGGTCGCCGACGACGTCGTACCCCCGCAGCGCCAGCTCGCTGACCCATGACCGTCCCAGGTCGTCGGCCCACCGGTAGACGTCGTCGGACAGCGACAGGCGGGGGGAGCCGGGGCGGCCCGAGAGGTGGTTGTGCACCAGGATCTCCCGCACGAACCTGCGGTAGTGGTGGTTGGGGAGGACGTCGTTGAGCCGCAGGTTGAGCCGGCGGATCATCGCCGACTCCGGCACCCCGAGCGAGGCATTGGCGCGCGCGGTGGGAGCGAACTCGACCGGGTCGATGCCGAACAGGGTGGCGAAGCGCTCCCACAGCAGGGTGGGGCTCGACCCCGGCGGCGGCACGGTCACCAGGTGCACCCGCTCGCGAGGGATCGTGCCGGCCCAACGGTCGAGCACGTCCGGCACCTCCTGCACTCCCCAGAACCACTGCGCGACCTCGGCGGTGCGCTGATCGTCGCGGAGGCTGTCGAGGAAGTCGGCGTACGTCTTCGTGCGCCGGTGCTTGATGTTCTCCTGCCACTCGGCGGGGATCTGCCGCACCAGGTCGCGCGCCGAGAACACGATGTGGATCTCCGACTCGTCGCCCAGCGAGGCCAGGGCGCGCGCTACCTGCACGCGGGAGGCGGTCCCCAGGATCTCGTGGCTGATGATCGAGGTGCCGGGCCACGCGCGCACCTGGCTGGCGAGCCGTTCCCAGGCGCCGCCGGCCTCGCGCTCGAGTCCTCCCCAGGGGAGCTCCATCAGGTCGAGCGCGGCGAGGAAGTGGGCGTCGTGCCGGTCGGCGGCGTAGAGGACGCCGTGCTCGCGCAGGTCCTCGCGCCTGGTGAACAGGATGTCCTGCACGAAGGAGGTGCCGGTCTTGGGTGCACCCACGTGGAGGAGTACGCGTCGGGTCACGGTGTACCTCCCAGGTGCCAGATCCGGAGGCAGGCCGTCACGGCCAGCTCGAGGGTGCGTTCTCGGTCGATGGTGCCGGGGAGCCCGGGCTCGCTGGGGGCCAGGACGTCGGGATCGCCGTGGACAGCGTAGCCAGCAGCGCGGATCTCGTCCGCGGCGGCCGCAGCGACCCGGCGCGCCCAGGGAAGGGCCACGGCTGGGGTCACCGGGGCCGACGCGGCGTCCGGATCGGGGCTGGGTTCGTCGAGCACGGCGACCAGCGTCCTCGACAGCTGGCGCACCTGTCCCGGGCCGTGGGTCAGCGCGGTCAGGCGGTTGAGTCGCCGCAGCAGGTCCGAGACGGCCGCGTCACCGGTGGCGGCGACCTCGGCCGGCCGCGCGCGCAGCAGCGTCGTCGCGAGGGTGACGGCCTCGTCCACCTCGCGCGCGACGACGAGATGCACCGTCTCGTGGCGACGACCATGCAGCCGGCCCGCGATGCGGGCCACGTCGATCGACTCGGGAAGCCGGTCCGCGGCCACCGCGCGACGCCACACGGCGCTCCACTTCAGGATGCCGCCGTCGCGGACCGCGTGGCCCCAGTGCTCGGCCATCATCACCTCGACGGGCCGGGCGATGACCACGTGAGTGGGCCGCCAGTCGGTCTCGACGTACCCCTGGGCCAGCAGGATGCGGCGCACTGCCTCGACGGTCGACGGGGCGCCGTGCAGCCGGAACCGGCGTCGCCACGGCAGCGGCCACGGGGGTCGGTGCACCTCGGCCGGCGGGCGGGGTACGTCGGGCAGCAGGTGGGCGAGGACACCGACGGCGAGGCGGACCAGCTCCTCCTCCGGGAGGACGCTCGGGTCGTACGCCGGTGTGCCGAAGCGACGAGTCGTTGCCGGCCAGGGGAGGGGTACGTCGATCAGGCCGCGGCCGGGCGCGGCCGTCGCGAGCACCCGGTCGACCAGGCCGGCGCGTAACGCGACGCTCTCGGCCTGGGCTCTCTGGGCCCGGGGGGTCGTGCTCCGGGCGGCGAGGTTGATGCGGCGTACCAGCTCGAGGTGGATCGCGTCGGGGAGGGGATGCAGCATGGCCGCCGCACGGAGCTCGTCGGCGTCCGGGGTCCAGGCCGACCAGGGCGTCGTACCTCCTGCGCGGAGGTGTGCCGCCCAGGCCGAGACGGCCTGCTCGTAGGACGGTTCGCGCTCCGGGTCGGGGGACATCAGCTGCGCAACCGCCGGGCCAGCCGGGCCACCGCACCGGCCGAGGCGTTGGGGACCGAGTCGATCTCGTCGAGCACGTGCGCGAGCGCCTCGATGGCGGCCTCGGCCACGACGGCTGGGTCGGCCGCGTCCGGGTTCGTCCAGACCTCGTCGGGAGGCGGCCAGACCGGCACCAGGTCCTCGAGGTCACCGACGACGTCGATGCCGGAGGCGCGAATGTCCTCGAGCCAGCTCGCCGTGATCGCCTCGACGCGCGCTCGACGTGCGGGAGGCACGGTCGCGGTCTCCATGCCGTCGCGTCGGGCCAGGACGTCCTTGACGATCGACTCGCGCACCCAGCCGACATAGGTCTCGCGGGACACCTTGCGATCGGTGAGCTCGCTGTTCAGGCGGCGCAGCAGGGTGACCTCGGCGCCACCGAGGGAGGCGTTCGTGGTCTGGCTCTCGGCGTACGACGCCTCCTGGCTCAGCCCGACGACTCCCGCGAAGCGCTTCCAGAGCAGGTCGCGGGGCGCACCGCTCGGCGGCACGGTGACCAGGTGCACCCGGCCCGGCGGGAGGTCAGCGCCCCAGGTCGACAGGATCGTCGGCAGGTGCTGGACCCGCCAGAAGCCCGACTTGTGCTCGGCCTTGGCGTAGTTCTTCTCCAGCGCCTTGAGGAACTGCGCGTAGTTCCGGCGCGCGCGGTGCTTGACCCGCTCCTGCCACTCGGCGGGGACCTGCCGGCCCAGGTCGCGGGCGGTGAGCACCACGTGCACCTCGCGCCCGGGGAAGGAGGCCAGCGCACGCGCGACGCTCTCGGGGCCGGCGCCGGCGAGGATCTCGTGGCTCACCAGCACATGTCGGCGCGCCTTGCGTGCCTCGAGGACCAGGGCGTCCCACTGGCCGCGGGCGGCCTTCTCCTCGCCGGCCCATCGTTCGCCGATCAGGTCGAGTGCGGCCTCGAAGTGGTTGCCGGTGCGGGTGTGCAGGTAGTCGACGCCCTGCTGCTCGAGGAGCGCGCGGTTCAGGGCGAACTTGTCCTGCAGATAGCTCGTGCCGCTCTTCGGTGTCCCTACGTGCAGGTAGACCCGACGGCTCATGCAGGCATTGTGCCGGGTGCCAGCGCGGTGACCACGCGCGAGGGGCTCGGACGGCCGAGCACGTCGGCCATCCAGGTGCTGGTGGCCACCAGTGCCGACAGGTCGACGCCGGTGGTGATGCCGAGTCCGTGCAGCATCCAGACGAGGTCCTCGGTGGCCAGGTTGCCGGTCGCGCTCTCGGCGTACGGGCACCCACCGAGGCCGCCGGCGCTGGCGTCGAACGTGGTGATGCCGTGCTGCAGCGCGGCCAGCGCGTTGGCGAGCGCCTGGCCGTAGGTGTCGTGGAAGTGCACCGCCAGCGCCTCGTTGGGCAGGCCTGCGTCGTTGAACGCGGACAGGAGGTCCTTCACGTGACCGGCCGTCCCCACGCCGATGGTGTCCCCGAGCGAGAGCTGGCTGGCACCGAGGTCGAAGAGGCGCTTGCCGACGTCGACGACCTGGTCGATCGGTACGTCGCCCTCCCACGGGTCGCCGAAGCACATGCTCACGTAGGCGCGCACGTCCATCCCGGCCTCGCGGGCGCGTTTCACGGTCGGCTCGAACATCGCGAACTGCTCGTCCAGGCTGCGGTTCAGGTTGCGCTGGGCGAACGTCTCGGTGGCGCTGCCGAAGATCGCGATGTGGCGACAGCCGAGCTCGAGGGCACGGTCGAGTCCCGCGCTCGTTGGGCACCAGGACCGGCAGGTCCCGTCCGGTGTCACCCAGCTGCATCATCAGCTCTCCGGCGTCGGCGAGCTGGGGCACCCACTTCGGGTGCACGAAGCTGGTCGCCTCCACGACGGGCAGCCCGGCCGCGAGCAGCCGGTGGATGAACTCGACCTTGGCCTCGAGCGGGACGATGCCCTTCTCGTTCTGCAGGCCGTCGCGTGGGCCGACCTCGTAGATGGTGACCTCTGCGGGAAGGTCACCGGGTTTCGAGACGCTCGCTGACGCTCGCTCCTCAACCATCGGAGTCCTCCTCCACGACGAAGAGGACCTGGCCCAGGGCGACCTGGTCGCCGATCGCTGCGCCGACGTTCTGCACCGTGCCGGCGAAGGGTGCCTTGAGTGCGAGCTCCATCTTCATCGCCTCCAGGACGCCGAGCCGTTGGCCTTCCTCGACAGCATCGCCCTCGGCGACGTCCACGTCGAGCACGGTGCCGGGCATCGGGGCGGTCAGGGTGCCGTCGGCCGCGCCAGCACCTGCGCCGGGACCGAACGCGTCGGGCCGGGTGAAGCGCCGGGTGTGCCCGCGGTGGGCCACCTCGACGACGTGCGCCTCGACCACGACGACGGCCTCGAGGACGGCCTCGTCGATCTCGAGCCGGACCACGTGCCCGTGCCTGTCGATCGGCGCCACGGCGTGGGTGCCCGTCGGGCCGGTGACCTTGTCGGAGGAGACCAGCCAGCGGTCGTCCAGCTCCACCGTCACGGGGGCAGCGGGTCCGGCCGAGCGCCAGCCGTCGCCGATGCCGAACGGGCTGTGGTCGCGGAAGGCGTCCTGGGCGACCACCCACGCGGCGAAGACAGCGGCCATGTCGTCGTCCGGGAGCTGGATGCCGTCGGGGTTCCGGTCGAGCCAGCCGGTGTCGATCTCGGAGTCGCGGAACTCGTCGCTCGCGGCCAGCTCACGCAGGAAGCCGGTGTTGGTGGTCAGGCCGATCACTGCGGTGTCGTCGAGGGCTGCCACCAGTCGCTTGCGTGCCCCTTCACGGGTGGGTGCGTGCACGATCACCTTGCCGAGCATCGGGTCGTAGGAGGTGCCGACCGTCTGCCCGCTCGCCAGCGCCTCGTCGTTGCGGGACAGCCCGGACCAGTGCGCGAAGGTCGCCGTGCCGGCTTGGGGGAGGAACCCGTTGAACGCGTCCTCGGCGTACACCCGGGCCTCCATGGCGTGCCCCACGCAGCGCAGGTCGTCCTGCGTGAACGGGAGCTTCTCGCCGGCGGCGACCGCGAGCTGGAGGTCGACCAGGTCGACTCCCACCACGAGCTCGGTCACCGGGTGCTCCACCTGGAGCCGGGTGTTCATCTCCAGGAAGTAGACGCCGTCGGTGCCGCGGGCCGGGTCGACGAGGAACTCGACGGTGCCGGCGTTGACGTAGCCGACCTCGCGGCACAGCGCGACGGCCGACTGCGTCAGCACCGCGCGCACCTCCTCGGTGATGCTCGGCGAGGGTGCCTCCTCGATCACCTTCTGGTGGCGGCGCTGCGCGGAGCAGTCGCGCTCGAAGAGGTGTACGACGTTGCCGTGGGCGTCCGCGAGCACCTGGACCTCGACGTGGCGACCGTTCTCGACGTACCGCTCGATCAGCAGGGTGTCGTCGCCGAAGGAGCTCTTCGCCTCGCGTCGGGCGGCGACGATCGCCTCCTGGAGGTCGGCCGGCTTCCGGACGACCCGCATGCCCTTGCCGCCACCGCCGGCCGCTGCCTTGACCAGGACCGGGAACTCGCTCCCGTCGATGTCGCCGTCGATCGCGTGATCCGGAACAACCGGCACGCCGGCGGCGACCGCGATCGTGCGCGCCCGGTCCTTCCGGCCCATCTGGTCCATCACGTCGGCCGAGGGACCGACGAAGACGAGGCCCGCGTCGACGACGGCACGGGCGAACTCCGCGCGCTCGGAGAGGAACCCGTAGCCGGGATGGATCGCCTGGGCACCGCTGTCGTGGGCGGCCTTGAGGATCGCCTCGATGTCGAGGTAGGACTCGCTCGCCGGCGTCGGCCCGATGCGGCACGCGGTGTCGGCCTCGCGGACGTGGGCGGCCTGGCGGTCGGCGTCGGAGTACACCGCGACCGTGCGCAGACCGCGCGCCTTCGCGGAGCGGATGATCCGGCGGGCGATCTCGCCGCGGTTGGCGATCAGAAGGGTGTCGAACACGGTCACATCCTGAAGATGCCGTAGTTGGGCGGGGGGACCGGCGCGTTGGCCGCGGCGGCCAGGCCCATGCCGAGGACGCGGCGGGTGTCGAGCGGGTCGATGATGCCGTCGTCCCAGAGTCGCGCGGTGGAGTAGTACGGCGATCCCTGGAGCTCGTACTGGTCGCGGATCGGGGCCTTGAAGGCCTCCTCGTCCTCCGCCGACCACTCGCCGTCCTTGCCCTCGATGCCGTCCCTCTTGACGGTGGCGAGCACCGAGGCCGCCTGCTCTCCGCCCATCACCGAGATGCGCGCGTTCGGCCACATCCACAGGAAGCGCGGGTCGTAGGCGCGGCCGCACATGCCGTAGTTGCCGGCGCCGAACGAGCCACCGATGACGACGGTGAACTTCGGCACCACCGAGCAGGCGACCGCGGTGACCAGCTTCGCGCCGTCGCGGGCGATGCCGTTGTTCTCGTACTCCTTGCCGACCATGAAGCCGCTGATGTTCTGCAGGAACACGATCGGGGTCCGGCGCTGGTTGCACAGCTCGATGAAGTGGGCGCCCTTGCGGGCCGACTCGGAGAAGAGGATCCCGTTGTTGGCGACGATCCCGACGTCGTACCCCCAGATCTTGGCGAAGCCGCAGACGAGGGTCTCGGCGTAGAGCTGCTTGAACTCGTGGAACCGGCTGCCGTCGACGATCCGGGTGATCACCTCGCGGACGTCGTACGGCGTGCGGGTGTCGGCGGGGACCACGTCGTACAGCTCGGCAGGGGACTTCACCGGCTCCTCGATGTCGACCGATGGAAGTCGAGCCCCGCTGGTTGAGGAGCGAGCGCCAGCGAGCGTCTCGAAACCCGGTGACCCAGCTGGCAACGTCGCCACGATCGACCGGACGATCTGCAACGCGTGCGCATCGTCCTCGGCCAGGTGGTCCACGACGCCGGACTTGCGGGCGTGCACGTCACCACCACCGAGCTCCTCGGCGGTGACGACCTCGCCGGTCGCCGCCTTCACGAGTGGCGGCCCCCCGAGGAAGATGGTGCCCTGGTCCTTGACGATCACCGTCTCGTCGGACATCGCGGGGACGTAGGCGCCACCAGCCGTGCAGGAACCCATCACCGCCGCGATCTGGGGGAGGCCCTCTGCCGACAGGTTGGCCTGGTTGAAGAAGATCCGGCCGAAGTGCTCCTTGTCGGGGAACACGTCGTCCTGCATCGGCAGGAACGCACCACCGGAGTCGACGAGGTAGATGCACGGGAGCTTGTTGGCGCGCGCGACCTCCTGCGCCCGGAGGTGCTTCTTCACGGTGATCGGGTAGTAGGTGCCGCCCTTGACGGTCGCGTCGTTGGCGACGATCACGCACTCGCGGCCCTCGACGCGGCCGATGCCGGTGACGATGCTGGCGCTGGGTACGGCGAAGTCGTCGTCCTGACCGTCTTTCGCGACGCCGTACATCCCGTAGGCCGCCAGCGGGCTCAGCTCCAGGAACGGGCTGCCGGGGTCCAGCAGTGCGTCGATCCGCTCGCGGGCCAGCAGCTTGCCGCGGTCGTGGTGCTTCGCGCGAGCCGACTCGGATCCGCCCTGCCACACCCGGGCGGTGCGCTCGCGGAGCTCGTCGACGAGCCCTTGCATGCCTGAGCTCACGGTGGTGGCCTCCTCGCGACGAGTGTCATGTTAACGATCGCTAACACAGGCTACTCCCTCGGCAGGGTGCCGCGGCAAGATCCAGCGTTAACGGACGCTAACCTTGCCGGGTGAGTGAGCGGAGACAGCAGATCATGGCCATCGCGGCCGAGCTCTTCGCGGAGAAGGGTTTCCGTGGGGTCTCCATCGCCGAGCTCGGTGCTGCCTGCGGATTCTCGGGCCCTGCGATCTATCGCCACTTCCGCTCCAAGGACGCCGTGTTGGCCGAGATGCTGGTCAGCATCAGCGACGAGCTGCTCAACGAGGGACGCCGGCGGGTGCGGGAGTCCGAGCACCCCGACGAGGCGTTGCGGGGGCTGATCGACTGGCACGTCACGTTCGCGCTCGAGCACAAGGCCCTGATCGTGGTGCAGGACCGGGACTGGTCAGCCTTGCCGGTCGAGGCGCGCGAGAAGGTGCGGGACACCCAGCGCAAGTACGTCGAGGTCTGGGTCAAGCAGCTGCGGGGGATCCACCCCGAGATGGCGCCCAGGACTGCCCGGGCCAGCGTGCACGCGGCCTTCGGCCTGCTCAACTCGACCCCGCACAGCGCCTTTCTGGCCCCCGAGGAGATGCGCGACCTGCTCGCCGGCATGGCCGCCAGGGCGCTCGGATGCACCGCCTCAGCCCACCCCCAGCGCCTCCCGGATGAGGTCCATGTCTGACTCCTCGATCTCGAAGAGCCCACGCCGGAACGGGAAGCCCCACTTCGTCGGGTCGGTGATGAACGACAGGCCCTCGATCAGCGGCCTGATCGGCGCCGGGGTGACCTCCTGGAATTCGACGTCGACCCGCCACGGGTGGAAGTCCGGAGTCATCTCGGCCTGGTAGGGATCGCCCCCGCCGACCGTTCCCAGCGCGGTGAACTGCTGAAGCGGCTCGCCCGACTGCAGGGCGGTGCGAGGTGAGTAGAAGGCGATCAGGTCGCCCGGCCGCAGGCGTCTCAGCTGCGTGTCCTTGCCGTGCCCGGCCTGGGTGAACCCACCCTCGACCCCCAGCAGCACGTGCTCGCGACTGATGGTGTTGATCCAGTACCTCGTCATGCAGCCGACGCTAGGCCCCCGCACTGACAGTTTCGGCAGGTCTCCCAGGCCGCTGGTTGAGGAGCGAGCGCCAGCGAGCATCTCGAAACCTGGTGAGGAGTACGGCGGACCGCGCCCCCGCCGGTTGAGCCTGTCGAAACCCAGTACGCCGAACAACTGACGCAACCACCGCGGGCCTCATCTCACCAGGTTTCGACAAGCTCAACCGACGTGTGGGTCGAGCCGCGCGGGCGCCTCCAGAATTCCTTGAACTAATTTCCAGAACCCCCACCAAACAAGGGGAAACTCGCCGAGTACTGTCAGTGGTCGGTGCTTCAATTGCTCCTATGACCAGCACCGGACCAGCCACCATCGAGGAGCTCGACAGCCCCTCCGATGTGCTGGTCTTCGCGCGCACCCGACGCGCGGACGCCGACCGTGCCGAGGCCGACGTCCTGACCGCGGCGGTGATCTGGGCCGAGCAGCACCCACCGGAGTCGATCGATGAAGCGGCGACCTGGATCGGCGGCGGAGAAGACGGCCTGCTGCTGGCCGGGCCAGGCGCACCACTGGTGGCGGAGTTCTGCATCGCCGAGTTCGCCCTGGCCATCGGGAAGTCCACCGACGCCGGCAAAGCCGTCATCTCCGCCGGGCTCGAGCTGAAGTACCGGCTCCCCAAGCACTGGGCCCGGATCCAGTCCGGCCAGCTCCAGGCGTGGAAGGCCCGCCGCATCGCCGAGGCCACCCTGATGCTCACCGAAGAAGCCGTCGCCTACGTCGATGCCCAGGTCGCACCGTTCGCGCACAAGATCAGCTTCGCCGCCCTGGAGCGCCTGGTCCAGGAGACCATCGACCGGTTCATGCCCGACCTCGCCGCCGAGAAGAACCAGAAGGCAGCCGACGGACGGCACGTGACGTTCCACCACCAGCAGGTCTCCTTCAACGGCACCACCCACTTCGAAGGAGAGCTCGACCTCGCCGACGCGTTGGACTTCGACACCGCCCTGGCCCACACAGCCGAGTCGCTGAAGGCCTGCGGCTCCGAGGAGTCGCTCGACGTACGCCGCTCGATGGCGGTCGGCGAGATCGCCCGCCACCAGCTCGCCCTGGATCTCCAAGCCGCCGACGAGACGGCCGCGGGTGCAGAGGTTTCGACAAGCTCAACCAGCGTGAAGCCCAAGCCCCGCCAGGTGATCCTGCACGTCCACCTGAGCGACGCCGCCATCCGCGGAGAAGCCGGGCTGCACCTGGCCCGGGTCGAGAACACCCGCACCGGTGTCACCGCCGACCAGGTCCGCACCTGGTGCGCCAACCCCGACACCGAGGTGGTCGTGAAGCCGGTGATCGACCTCAACGAGCACATCCACGTCAACGGCTACGAAGTCCCCGAGCGACTCCAGGAGCAGACCGAGGAACGCGACCACACCTGCGTCTTCCCCTGGTGCACCCGACCAGCGAAGAAGTGCGACTCCGAGCACTGCATCCCCTACGACCAGGGCGGCACCACCTGCTCGTGCAACATCGCCCCTCTGTGCCGACGGCATCACCGGCTCAAAACGCACTCCACCTGGGACTACACGACGCTGGAACCTGGGTCGTTCCTGTGGACGAGCCCGCACGGCTACGAGTTCCTCCGCGACCACGAAGGCACCCTCGACGTCACCCCCGACCGACGACCCGACCCACCGGCCGACCCGCCGCACTTCTGAGGCCACCGCCCCGGACCCCGCCGTACTCCCTGACCAGTTCGGCGGATGCTGTGTTCTGTGCGGGTGGAAGTGACAGAACGGGCGCGTCTCGGCATGTGGGGGCGCCTGGCTGCGCCGGAAGGGCTATCAGTTCGCGCCGCGAGGGTTCCGTGCACGCGGCAATACTGTGCGTACGACCTCGAACTGATCGTCCTCCGGGCGTCGTTGGTGATGGGCGGAACCGCTCACGACCGAGGGGCTGCGCTCAGGTGCCAGCCATCGGTGTGCACCACAGGAGGCAGTTCACCCAGCTTGTCCGGCTGACCCCGCGTGAGCGACATGTCCTCACCTCGGAACTGCCTCCTAGGGCAGCTGCAAGCTGGCCTAGGGCTTGCCGTCCACGTTGACGAGGTGCTTCTCAGGTGCGGTGGGCTGGCGCAAGGTTCACCGCAGGAGCAGGGCAGGGACATTCACCCCGGGAACAACAGCATCTGCCGAACAGGACTCCCTGACCGGCGGGGACACCGGCATGTCCAGACCCCGTGGGCCCCGGGTTTCGACAGGCTCAACCGGCGGTGGTCGGGTCCGTCCGGTACGCCTGCACCAGGTTTCGAGAGCGGTCCCTTCGACAGGCTCAGGACAAGCGCGCGGCTCCTCAACCGACGGGCACGGCTCAGAGGAGGCGGGCCACTGCTTCGTCGTACGCCGCTACGGCCGCGTCGGCCAGGCCGTGCCCCGTCGGGGCGTCCTCGGCGAGGGCCAGGACCTGGGCGGCACGGATGCGGGCCTGCTCGCGTTCTTCGACGCCAGGCGCGGTGGCGCCCGAGGCGAGGGCGCTGACCTCGGCGAGCAGGGCCTCACGGGTCCGCCCCCGGAGCAGGAGGAGCACGTAGGGATCGCGGTCGACCTGCCAGGCGAGCTGGTAGAGCAGCGCCAGGGCGTGCCGGCAGGGCTGGCCCCACGCGTCGCAGTCGCAGGCGGTGTCGATGTCACCGGGGCCGGGGAGGAGCTCGGCGCCGGCCTCGTCGGCGTGCTCGACCAGATCGGCGGGGAGATCGCCGGTCTCGAGGGCAGCGGCGTACCCGCTCTCGCGCGAAGCCTCCTTGGCGAAGGTCGTCCAGCCCGCTGTGTCGAGGCGGTCCACCTTGACCTGGGCCATCAGCGGGCCGGCGCTTCCGGGGTCCACCACCGCCGACGCCATCGCCTCGAGCACGACGATCGCGCCGAGCCGCCCGAGCTCGGCCAGGCTGCGCGCCGCCACCAGGTCACCGGCCTCCACGGTCAGCTCCTCGAACGAGCGGACGAACGCGCGACCCCACCAGGTCGTGCTGCGCGCCGTGGCCCCGCGGACACGGGTCAGTCGCGGCAGCACGATCGGGTCAGGCATGGGTCTCGGTCGCACGTCCAGGGCGGAAAGCGAAACGGGGGTCGGGTGCGGCACCCTCCACCAGGTCGGCGACGAGCACGCCGACCAGCGGCGCGAACTTCGCGCCATGGCCCGAGCAGGGCGAGGCGATGACGACGCGCCCTCCCTTGACCTCGGCGCGGTCCAGCACGAAGTCCTCGTCGGAGGTCATCGTGAACAGGCAGCTCATCTCGACGTGCGGCTCGGGGTGCAGCCCTGGCAGGTGCTGCTCGACGAAGTCGCGCACGGCCCGGCGCGGCCGGGGGTCGATGACCCCGTCGCGGGACGAGGCCGTCGTGACGGTCTCGCTGTCGAACTGGCCGATCTTGTACGACGCGCCGGGGCCGCCGTCGCGCCCCGAGCCGAGAGCGTAGAGCTCGACGTCGGCGTCGTGGACCAGCGTCGGCCAGGACGTCTCCGGTTCGCGGTGACGGTGGTGGAACACCTCGACCTGCTTGACCTGGAGCGGCGGCAGGACAGGGGTGACGCCCAGGCCGCCGAGGAGCTCGGGCAACCAGGCGCCGGCCGCGACCACGACGGTGCCCACCCGAACCTGCCCGGACTCGGTGTGGACGAGCAAGCCGTCCGGGACCGGCTCGATCCGGGTGAGCGGGGTGTCCTCGCGGACCACCGCGCCGTTGACGACGGCGCGTTCGAGCATCGTGGTGACGGTGAGGTCGGCGTCCAGGTGCCCAGCGTCGGGGTGGAAGCAGGCCTCCCCGGCCAGCGTGATGCCGGGCCAGCGCTTCGCGACCTCGTCAGGGGAGAGCAGGGAGGCCTCGACGCCGTGGGCGCGCAGCGCGGCGTACATCTGCTGGGGGCGGTCGGAGCCTGCGTCGAGACCACCCGTCCGCGTGCGCAGGGCAACCCCCGTTTCGTCCTCGAGCCGCAGCCACTCCTCGTCGGCACGTCCGGTGAGGGCGACGTAGTGCGCGTCGCCGTAGGCACGCCGGAAGATGCGTGATGACCCGTGGGAGCTGCCGCGGTCGTGGCCCACGACGTACTGCTCCAGGAGCACGACGGAGTGTCCTCGGTCGGTGAGCTCCCGCGCCGCGGAGGCACCGGTGAGCCCGGCACCCACGACGGCGACGTCGAAGCGGTCAGGCGTCATGGGTGCCAGCGGAGGGGATCCGGAGCGTGACGAGGTCGCGCAGCTCGTCGTTGCTCAGCTCGGTGAGCGCCACCTCCCCGGACCCGAGCACGGACTCCGCGAGGCTGCGCTTGCGCTCGAGCAGCAGGCCGATCCGCTGCTCGATGGTCCCCTCGGTGACGAGGCGGTGGACCTGGACCGCGCGCGTCTGGCCGATCCGGTGGGCCCGGTCGGTCGCCTGGTCCTCGACGGCCGGGTTCCACCAGCGGTCGAAGTGGATGACGTGGTCGGCTCGGGTCAGGTTGAGACCGGTGCCGCCGGCCTTGAGCGAGAGCAGGAACACCGGCGCGGCCCCGTCCTGGAAGTCGCGGACCATCTGCTCGCGCGCCCGGATCGGCGTACCGCCGTGCAGGAAGAGAGTGGGGATGGAGGCGGTGGCGAAGTGACGCTCGAGCAGGCGCGCCATCGCGACGTACTGAGTGAACACGAGCACCGAGCCGTTCTCGGACAGGATCGTGCCGAGCAGCTCGTCGCACAGGTCGAGCTTCTCCGAACGCCCGGTCAGCCGCCCGCCGGCCTGGCGCAGGTAGTGGGCCGGGTGGTTGCAGATCTGCTTGAGGCCGGTGAGCAATGCCAACACCAGGCCCCGGCGGGTGGCCTCGTCGGAGCGCTCGATCCGGTCCATCGACTCGCGCACCAGCGCCTCGTAGAGCACCACCTGCTCGCGGGTCAGGCTGATCACGTGGTCGGTCTCGGTCTTCGCCGGCAGCTCGGGTGCGATGCCGGGGTCGGACTTGCGGCGGCGCAGCAGGAACGGCTCGACGAGCTGGGCGAACCGGCGGGCGACGGTTGGGTCGACACCGCTCTCGATCGGCGCGGCCCAGACCTTGCGGAAGGCGTTGCGCGAGCCGAGCAGTCCCGGGGTGGCCCAGTCGAGGATCGCCCAGAGCTCGGTGAGGTTGTTCTCCACGGGGGTGCCGGTCAGGGCGACCCGGCACCGCGACTCGATGGTGCGCAGGTTGCGGGCGGTCGAGGAGGTGGCGTTCTTGATGTGCTGTGCCTCGTCGGCCACGACCAGGTCCCATGCGACGGTCGCCAGGGTCTCGTGGTCGCGGCGCATCGTGCCGTAGGTGGTCAGCACGAACCCGTCCTCGACTCCACTCAGGTTTCGCGACGACCCGTGGAAGCGGCGTACGGCGACCCCGGGCGCGAACCGGCGGATCTCCGTCTCCCAGTTGCCCATCAGGCTGGCAGGACAGACGACCAGGGTCGGACCCCTGGCGAGGTCGCGCTGGCGGCGATGGAGATGCAGCGCGATCAGGGTGATCGTCTTGCCGAGGCCCATGTCATCGGCCAGGCAGGCGCCGAGCCCGACGCCGGTGAGCTCCGCGAGCCAGGTGAGGCCGTGACGCTGGTAGTCGCGCAGCGTCGCGTTCAGGTCGGCCGGCGCCTCGAGCGGCGCCACGGTCGACGCATCGACGATGCGGTCGCGGACCTTGAGCAGCGAGGCGCCCGCGTGCACCTCGACCTGCTCGCCGTCGAGCTCGATCGTCCCGGTCAGCGCGGACGAGAGGGCGACGACCGGCTTGAGCTTCTGGGCGGCCTTGCGCTTGCGGGCGCGTCGGGCCACGACCGGGTCGATGATCATCCAGTTGTCGCGCAGCCTGATCACCGGCGTGGTGGCTCCGGCGAGCGCGGACATCTCGTCGTCGGTGAGCGTGTCGTCGCCGAGGGCGAGCTTCCAGTCGAACTCGAAGAGCGCCCCGGGACCGAACAGGCCCTCGTAGAGCGGGCCTTCGCGCGGGCCGTGGGTGACCTCGACGCGCGCCTGGGGGATCAGCTCCCCGCGCAGGCCGCGCGGCCAGAACACGTCGACGCGGGCGCGGTCGAGAGCCTCGAGGCCGTGCTCGAGGAGGTCGGCGAGCTCGTCGGCGTCGAGCACCATCCGGTCGGGGACCTGCTGGCGCTGCAGCCGGTCCAGGGGTGCCCAGACCTCGGCCGCCTGACGCAGCGCCAGGCTGACGTTGACGCGGGCCCGACGCGAGAAGCCGTGGTGCTGCGACCCCTCCTGGTCGAGCCAGAGCTGCTCGGCGTCGACGACGTGGGTGTCGTCGTCGAGCTCGTGGGCCTGGAGCACGACGACCACGCCGCCGCCCTCCAAGACCTCGGCGGGCGCCTCGATCCGCAGGGTGATCCGCACCTTGTCCGGCAGGTCGTCGTCCTCGTCGTGCCGCCGTGCGCCGAGCCGGTCGACGCGCGGCCCGTCGAGGGTGCTGCGCTGGCTCGCCGGCGCCGAGGGCGGCCGGGTGACGGTGTCGACGACGGCGTCGAGCAGCTGGCGGATCAGGTCCTCGGCATCCTCGACGGTGGTGTCACCGTGCGCCCGGGCGGTGGCGAGGGCGTGCAGCCGGTCGTCGTCCTCGGGCTGGAGCGGCCCCACCCGCCAGGAGTCACCGGACTCCGAGAGCCGGATGCGCCCGGCTGCGACCAGCTTCATGGCCAGCAGCGTGGCGCCGCTGAGCAGCCCGACCGACGGATGGGCGTCCTCGACCCGGATCGCGCGGGTCAGCACCGGGATGGCACCCCTCATCGGCATCCGGATCGTCCTCGCCGGGCCGGAGAACTCGATCTCGCTGAGCCGTGGCGGGTGGCTGGGCACCCAGGTGGCGCGGCCCTGCAACGGAACGAAGCTCACTGCCCGACTCGCCTCCCTGACTCCTGCGCGTCGAACCTAACCCGCGGCCCTGACAGGACCGACGAGGACACCTCGCTGTGTGGGACTGGTGGGCGGGTCGGCGTACGCGGGGGCGGGCTGGTCGGCGTACGCATCGGACAAAGCGGGTGGGGTTGTCGGGGGGTCCCGGTCGTTGTGGGGTGTTGCATCACCCATCCACCACGGGTTTCACCGGCCGGCCGGTGAAACCTGCACCCCCCGGCAGCCGCACGACGAAAGCCACCCCACCCTCGGCCGCGGGAGCTGCACCGATCGTGCCGCCGAGCCGGGTGACGAGGCGGTCGACCAGGGCGAGGCCGAGCCCGTGGCTGCCGGCCCGAGTGGCTGCATAGCGGCCGTGCAGGACTCCCGGCTCGAACGCGTGGGCCAGGTCGTCCTCGGTCAGGCCGGGACCGGAGTCGCGGACCTGCATCGTCGGCGCCCCGGTGTCGGCGCCTGCTGCCAGGACCAGGACGCTTCCGGGTGGGCAGACCCGGACGGCGTTGTCGGCCAGCGCATCGAGCACCTGACGCAGCCGAGCAGGGTCCGACTCCACCCAGAGCGGTTCCGTGGACACCTCGAGGCGCACGTGGATCCCAGCCGGCCGGGCGCGCTCGGCCCACACCACGCGGGCATCTCGCACCAGGCCGGCAAGATCCATCCGGGTGTGCTCGACGGTGAAGTCGTCGGCCTCGAACCGGGCCAGCGAGAGCAGGTCTGCGATGTAGCCCTCCAGGCGCCGGGACTCAGTCACGATCGTCTGCCCGACGCTGCGGGACTCGGCGGGGTCGATGGTGCCGTCGGCCAGTCCCTCGGCCAGGCCGCGAACCGCCGTGAGCGGCGTTCGCAGCTCGTGCGAGACCGACAGCAGGAACTCGCGCTGCCTGGCCTCACTGGCAGTGAGCGCGCTGTCGAGGCTGCCGAGCGCGTGCACGACGTCGCCCACCTCGTTCCTTCCCGTTGCCGGAAGGGTCAGGCCACGCACGCCGGCCGCCATCCGGCGTGCGACGTCCGCGGTGCGAGCGAGGGGACGGGCCAACCGGGTGCCGACGGCCACGGCGGTGGCCAGTGCGAGCACCAGTCCCAGCGCCAGCGCCAGCAGGATGCGCTGACGCAGGGCCGCGGCTGCTGCATCGATGGAGTCGGACGACGCAGCGAGTACGACGGCTCCGCCGCGCTGCGTCGGCCGCGCCTCGACCAGAACCGGGACGTCGTCGAGGGTGGCGCTGCCCGAGACCGAGTCGCCCGCGAGGAGGGCGTTCACCTGCCCCGCGGACAGGGCCAGCGCGGCGCCGCGGCGTACGCCGGTGGGCGTCACGATCCCGAGCGCGAGGTCCTGTACGTCGGTCCGGCGCTCCACCCTCCGCACCAGCAGCTCGGTGTTCGGCAGCTGCGCGAGGAGCTCGGCCTGCCGGGCCAGCGGGCCACGGGCGGCGTCCTCGGTCGCACCGTTCAGCAGCGGCGCGGCCAGCAGCCCGGTCGCTCCGGTCGCCACGGCGGCGACCAGTGTCATCGCCAGGACGAGGCGCGCGGTCACTGATCCCGGCCAGGTCGACATCAGGCCCGTACCCGGTAACCGATGCCGCGGACCGTCTCGATCGGGCAGGCGTCGCCGAGCTTGGCCCGCAGCTGCGCGACGTGCACGTCGACGGTGCGGCTCCCGGCGTAGTCGGCCTGTCCCCAGGCGCGCGACAGCAGCTCGGTCCGGCTCAGAACGTGGCCAGGAGCCAGGAGCAGGGCCTCGAGGAGGTTGAACTCGGTCGTGGTCAGCGCGACCGGCTCGGTGTTCACGGTCACCATCCGCCGCGCCGGGTCCAGGCGGGTGGACCCAGCCGTGAGCATGCCTGCCGACGGGCGGCCGTCGGCGCGTCGCAGGATGGCGCGGACGCGGGCGACAAGCTCCCGCGGGGAGAACGGCTTGGTCACGTAGTCGTCGGCACCCATCTCGAGCCCGAGCACCCGGTCGACCTCGTCGTCACGTGCGGTGACGAACAGCACCGGCGTCCAGTCCCCGGAGTCACGCAGTGCTCGGCACACCTCGATCCCGTCGAGGCCCGGTAGTCCGACGTCGAGGAGCACCACCGCGGGACGCAGCCGGCGGATCGCGTCCAGGGCGGAGCTGCCGTCCGACTCGAGGTGCACCCCGAAGCCGTCGGCGACCAGATAGCGGCGTACGACGTCTGCGATCGCCGGCTCGTCCTCGACCACGAGCACCAGACCGCGGGGTTCCTGCACGGGACCACGCTAGCTGCGGTGTGTCCGTCGTACGTCGTGTGCGCGGGTTCCTTACACACCCCGAACACTGTCCTGACGTTGGCGCCATCGGGCGGGCACACGATCCTTCCGTCCGGGGCTGTCCCGGTCACCGAAGACAAGGAACCGACATGAGCAAACGCGTCTCACTCCTCATCGCCGTGATCGTGGGGGTACTGGGGGGAACCCTCGTGACCGGTGGCGCCCTGGTCGCATCGTCCGCGGGCGCACCGGCAACGACCTCGACCACGTCCGCTGCGAGCACCGCGAGTGCCAAGAACTGTGCCTGGAAGAAGCTGCCGGCCAAGCTGCGCGCCGACCTGTTGGCGGCCCGGGCCCTCCCCGTCGGACAGCGGCGTCCCGCGGTCAAGAAGATCGTGAAGGCGGCGCGTGCTGGCGCCTACGGCAAGCGGGTCCAGCAGGTCATGGAGAGGCGGATCGCACTGCGCAAGGCGATCCACAAGAGGCTGCCCGCGACGCTCCGTGCCGACCTGAAGAAGGCCAGACACCTGCCCGTCGGCGAGCGCAAGCCGGCGCTGAAGCAGATCCGCAAGGACGCCCTGGGCGGGAAGTACGGCGTGCAGGTGCAGAGGCTCGCTGAGGCCCGCAAGGCGCACCGAGCGGCGTGCCACCGGGCGCGCACGGCCGACAAGTCGGACAGCACCGCCTGAGTCGGCGCCGGCGTACGCCTCCGACAGGAAGGCGCGGCCCCTCAGTCGTCCTCGGCCCCGCGGATCGCCGCGGCCACAGCCTTGGGCACCTTCTCGTCGAACACGCTGGGGATGATGAAGCTGGCGTTGAGCTCCTTGTCGGTGACGACGTGGGCGATCGCCTCGGCGGCGCGGAGGAGCATCTCGATGGTGACGTCGCTGGCGCGGGCGTCGAGGAGGCCGCGGAAGACTCCGGGGAACGCGAGCACGTTGTTGATCTGGTTGGGGTAGTCGCTGCGCCCGCTGGCGACCACGGCGGCGTACTGCCCGGCCTCCGCCGGGTCGATCTCCGGGTCCGGGTTGGCCAGCGCGAACACGATCGGCTGCTCGCCCATGTCCTTGATCCACTCCGCCTCGAGCACACCGGGGCCGCTCACGCCGATGAAGACGTCGGCCCCCGACAATCCGGCCCGCAGGTCACCCGTCACGCGACGCGGGTTGGTGCGCTCGGCCAGCTCGGCCATCGCGGGCGAGAGCGAGTCGTCGTCAGCCGACAGGCAGCCGGCGCGGTCCCAGACGACCACGTCCTGGGCGCCGGCGGCGATCAGCAGGGTCACGATCGCCGTACCGGCAGCACCCGCACCCGCCACCACGATCCGTACGTCGGGCAGGTCCCGCTGGATGCAGCGCAGCGCGTTCGTCAGGGCGGCGAGCACGACGATCGCAGTGCCGTGCTGGTCGTCGTGGAAGACCGGGATGTCCAACCGCTCCCGCAGCCGGGCCTCGATCTCGAAGCAGCGCGGCGCCGCGATGTCCTCGAGGTTGATCCCGCCGAACCCCGGGGCGATCGCGGCCACGACGTCGACGATCCGGTCGGTGTCCTGGGTGTCGAGGCAGATCGGCCAGGCGTCGATGTCGGCGAACCGCTTGAACAGGGCGCACTTGCCCTCCATCACCGGGAGGGCCGCGCCGGGGCCGATGTTGCCGAGACCGAGCACGGCGGATCCGTCCGTGACCACGGCGACGCTGTTGCCCTTCACCGTCAGCCGCGGGATGTCCTCGGGGTGCTCCGCGAGCGCCAGGCTGACCCGTCCCACGCCGGGCGTGTAGGCCATCGACAGGTCGTCGCGGGTGCGCAGCGGGACCTTGGAGTGGACCTCGATCTTGCCGCCGATGTGCAGCAGGAAGGTCCGGTCCGAGACCTTGTGCACGGTGATGCCCTCGAGGTCCCGGATCTGCGCGACGATCTCCTCGGCGTGCTCGGAGTCGGTGGCCGAGCAGGTGACGTCGATGACCAGCCGGTCGTGCCGCGACTCGGTGACGTCCAGCGCCGTGACGATGCCGCCTTCAGAGGCGATCGCGGTGGCGATCCGGCCGATCACCGCCGGGTCGGTCTCGGTGTGCAGCCGCATGGTGATCGAGTAGGACCCGCTCGTCGCAGCGCGTCGCTTCCGGGGTGCCGAGTCAGTCATGCCCGTCATCCTGCCCGTCGCAGGGGGTTACCCGCGAGTCCAGAAAACATTGCTGAAACGCGCGCTGCCTAGAGTCCGCCCATGAGCTCACCAGCACTCGAGCCCGGGGTCGGTCCGATCCGCGGGTCGACGTACGTGCCCTCCACGCCCGAGCACGTCCTGTGGGGCCGGCTGCCCTGCGCCACGGACGAGCCGATCGAGACCGTCGAGCCGGGCAGCGAGGTCACCTTCGACACCGTCAGCCACGAGGGCATCCTGGAGGACCAGGGCCGCGACCCGGCGGCGTTCTTCTCGGCGTACGACGTGGAGCACGTGCTCTCCGACGCGGTCGCGATCGCCGCCACGGATGACTCGACCCATCCGCGCACGTTCGGCGTCGACGGCCCGCACGTCGTCTCCCGCCCCGTGGCGGTCGCGGGAGCACGGGCCGGTGACCTGTTGGCCATCACGATCCTGGAGACGCTGCCGCGAGTGCCGTACGGCGTCATCTCCAACCGGCACGGCAAGGGCGCGCTCCCCGGCGAGTTCCCGGTGGAGGGCGACGTGTTCAGTGCCTTCGCGAGCGTGGACGAGAACGGCCGGGGCCGGCTGCCACTCGTCGCCGGAGGTCCGCCGCTGGTGAGCTTCCCGCTCGCGCCGTTCCTGGGCATCATCGGGGTGGCGGTGGCAGGCGACCAGCGTCCGCACTCGGTGCCGCCGGGCCCGCACGGCGGCAACATCGACATCAACCTGCTGACCGTCGGCTCCACGCTCTACCTGCCGGTGCAGGTGGACGGGGGACAGGTGTACGTCGGCGACCCGCACTTCGCCCAGGGTGACGGCGAGGTGGCGCTCACCGCGATGGAGGCCTCCCTGCGCGCCACGGTGCGCCTCGACGTGGTCGCGCACGAGGACGCCGTGAGCCGGTTCGGTGAGGTCGCGGGACCACTCGCCGAGACGGCGGACTACCTCGTGCCCACCGGTCTCGACGAGGACCTCGACCTCGCGATGGCGAACTGCGTGCGCAACGCGATCGGGCTGCTCCAGGCGCGCTTCGGGATGGACCCCAGCATGGCGCTGGCCTACCTCAGCGCGGCCACGGACTTCGACATCTCCCAGGTCGTCGACGTGGTGAAGGGCGTGCACGCACGGATCCGCAAGGACGACTTCGCGCGAGTACGCCGGTGAGCCAGCCACCCCCGGACCCGCGCGTCTGGCGGGAGCTCGGCGACCCCCTGATGCCAGGCGCGGGGACCGGCCCGCTCGCCGGTGAGCGCGTCGCCGTCAAGGACCTCTACGCCGTCGCGGGCCATCGGGTCGGCGCCGGCAACCCGGCCTGGCTGGAGGCGGCCCCCGTCGAGTCCACGAGCGCGTGGGCCGTGCAGCGGCTGCTCGACGCGGGCGCCGACGTCGCCGGGATCTCCCGGACGGACGAGTTCGCCTACAGCCTCGCCGGCACCAATGCGCACTACGGGATCGCGCCGAACCCGCGCGCCCCCGGCCGGATCCCGGGCGGCTCGTCGTCGGGTTCGGCCAGCGCGGTCGCGCTCGGCCAGGCGACCGTCGGCCTGGGCACCGACACGGGCGGGTCGATCCGGGTGCCCGCCGCCTACCAGGGGCTCTGGGGCATCCGGACCACCCACGGCGCCGTACCCGTCGACGGACTGCTCCCTCTCGCGACGAGCTTCGACACCGTCGGCTGGCTGACCCGCGACCCCGGGCTGCTGCGCCGGGTCGGTGAGGTGCTGCTTCCCGCGGGGAGAGGGGACGTCGGAGCCGCAGGACCTCGTGGTCCTGCCGGCGCTGCTCGCCCTGGCGGAGGCCGACGTCGCGTCAGCGGTCGAGCGCTGGGCCGGCGACCAGGGTGCGGTCACCGAGTCCCGCGCGCTTCCCGACCTGGGTGACTGGCTCTCGGCGTTCCAGCGGCTGCAGGCCTGGGAGGCCTGGCGCGACCGGGGCGCCTGGCTCACGGGCCGGATGGAGACTCTCGGCGACGACGTACGCGCGCGCTTCGAGGTGGCCTCCCGGATCACGGAAGGCGAGGCGGAGCAGGCCCGCGAGGTCCTCGTCGCGGCGCGCTCGGTCATCCGCGACCTCGTGGGGGAGCGCGTCCTGGTGCTGCCGTCGGCCTCCTCCGTGGCACCGGCCGTAGGGCCCCGGCTGGCGGAGAACCTCCAGTCGGTCCGTGACGCCACGATGAGGCTGACCTGCCTGGCCGGGGTGGGCGGGCTGCCGGCTGTCGGCGTACCGCTGGCCACGCGTGACGCCCTGCCCTGCGGGGTCTGCCTCGTCGCCGCACCGGGCCGTGACCGTGACCTGCTCGACCTCGCCACGCGCCTGGCTCCGGCGGCGTCGACGACGGACGCATGACGCCGTCACGGTGTCGAGACGTCGACACAGATCGGAAACACTGGACGCCCATGGCTGTAAAGACGCTCACCTACCGTCCGCGAGGGGCACACGCATGGAGATCGAGGACTTCGACATGATGGACACCGCTGGGGCGAGCGCGCTGCTGCGCGCCTGCGCCGACATCCCCGACTGGGCCGACGCCCTCCTGGCCGGCCGGCCGTACGGCGACGCCGACCACCTGCTCTCCCGGGCGGACGAGCTCGCCGCCGGGTGGACCGGTGCCGAGGTCGAGCAGGCACTCGCCGACCATCCCCGGATCGGGGAGCGGCACGACGGGACCGGGTCCAGTGCCGAGATGTCGGCCGACGAGCAGTCCGGGGTTGACCCGACGGACGCCGACCTCGCGACCCGGCTCGCCGACGGCAACCGCGAGTACGAGAAGCAGTTCGACCGGATCTTCCTGGTACGCGCCGCCGGTCGCAGCTCCGAGGAGATCCTGGCCCTGCTCGAGGAACGGCTCCGGAACGATCCCGCAACCGAGCTCGAGGTGACGGCCGGGCAGCTCCGGGAGATCGCCGCCCTCCGCCTCCAGGCCCTGTTCGCATGACCACCCTCAGCAGCCACGTCCTCGATGCGGCGATGGGTGTGCCGGCCGTCGGCCTGGCGATGACCCTGGGAGGACCCGACGGGGAGCTGCTCGGCACCGCGCGCACCGACGCGGACGGCCGGGTCGCCTTCGACCTCGACCTCCGGCCCGGTGGCCACCGGCTGGTGATGGAGACCGGCCTCTGGTTCGCCGCCTCGGACCGACCGGCGTTCTACCCGGAGATCAACCTGGCGTTCGTCGTCGAGCCGGGTGAGGAGCACTACCACCTGGCGGTGCTGCTCAGCCCCTTCGCCTACACCACCTACCGAGGGAGCTGACATGGCCGAGGGAGACGTCGTCCTGGGGACCAACCAGTACGGCAAGGCCGAGGTGCGGCTGGTGCGGGTGACCCGAGACGGCGGGAGGCACGAGATCGAGGACCTCAACGTGACCTCCCAGCTGCGCGGGGACTTCGTCGCCTGCCACACCGAGGGCGACAACAGCCAGGTCGTGGCCACCGACACCCAGAAGAACACGGTCTACGCCTTCGCCCGCGAGCACGGCGTCGGTTCTCCCGAGCAGTTCCTGCTCACCCTCGGCCGGCACTTCGTGGACAGCTTCGAGTGGGTCGACGGAGGGCGCTGGCAGGCCGAGCAGTTCGCGTGGGAGCGGATCGTGGTCGACGGCGAGCCGCACGACCACAGCTTCGTCCGGACCGGGCAGGAGACCCGCACCGCCCTGGTCCAGCTGGTCGGCGAGGGCACGCACGTCCTCTCCGGACTCAAGGACTGCGTGGTGCTCGAAGTCGACCGGCTCGGAGTTCCACGGGTTCCCGCGCGACCGCTACACCACCCTGGCCGGGACCGACGACCGGATCCTGGCGACCTCGGTGACCGCCTGGTGGCGGCACACGTCGCTCGACGTCGACTTCAACGCGACCTACGCGTCTGTCAAGCAGACTCTGCTGGCCACCTTCGCGAGCATGCACTCGCTCGCGCTGCAGCAGACCATCTTCGCGGTGGGCAAGGCGATCCTCGAGGAACACCCCGAGATCGGCGAGGTGAAGCTCTCCTGCCCCAACAAGCACCACTTCCTGGTCGACCTCGAGCCGTTCGGCCTGGAGAACCCCGGCGAGGTCTTCTTCGCCGCCGACCGGCCCTACGGCCTGATCGAGGCGACCGTCCAGCGCGAAGGTGCCGCCGCGGTGCCGGAGGCGTGGTCCACCGTGCCCGGGTTCTGCTGACATGCGGATCGATGCCATCCAGGGCCAGCGGGTGCTGGTCGACGAGGAGTTCATTGCGGCGACGGTCACCTTCCATCACGGGAAGATCGCGGCCGTCGAGCCGGTCGACCACGACACCGACGGCTACGTCCTCCGGGTCCCCGACACGGCGTACGTCGTGCCCGGGATCGTGGACACCCACGTGCACATCAACGAGCCCGGCCGCACCGAGTGGGAGGGGTTCGTGTCCGCCACCGAGGCGGCCGCTCTGGGCGGCGCGACGACGCTGATCGACATGCCGCTGAACTCCATCCCGCCGACCACGACGCTCGACGGCCTGAAGACCAAGCAGGCCGCCGCCACTGGGGAGCTGATGGTCGACGTCGGCTTCTGGGGAGGGGCAGTGCCCGGCAACCTGCCGGACATGGAAGCGCTGTGGGACGCGGGCGTCTTCGGCTACAAGTGCTTCCTGGCTCCCTCGGGGGTCGACGAGTTCCCGCCACTGGACCCGCGCGAGTTCCTGGCCGCGCTCGGTGAGGTGGCCCGGCTCGACGCGCTGATGATCGTCCACGCCGAGGACGCTCGTGTCCTGGCGGCCGCACCCGCCCCGCCCAGCCGGGCGTACAGCGACTTCGTCATCTCCCGGCCCGACCGGGCCGAGGTCGCCGCGATCTACCAGGTGCTCGAGGGGGCGCGGGAGACCGGTGCGCGCGTGCACATCCTGCACCTGTCCTCGGCACGAGCCCTGGACCTGATCAACGATGCACGGGCCGAGGGGCTGCCCGTGACCGTGGAGACCTGCCCGCACTACCTGTGCTTCGCCGCCGAGACGATCCCCGACGGTGCCTCGCAGTTCAAGTGCTGCCCGCCGATCCGCGACTCCGGCAACCGCGAGGAGCTCTGGCAGGCGCTCCGGCACGGCGTCATCGACACGATCGTGAGCGACCACTCGCCCGCCACGGCGGAGGAGAAGGGGCGCGGCGACGGCGACCTCCAGCAGGCCTGGGGCGGCGTGTCCGGGCTCCAGGTCGGCTTCAGCGCTGTCGCCCAGGAGGCGCGGCGGCGCGGCATCGCGCTGAAGGACGTCAGCCGCTGGATGTCGCGCAACACCGCCGACCTCGTCGGGCTGGGCCGCAAGGGCCGCATCGAGCCCGGCGCCGATGCCGACGTCGCCGTCTACGACACCGGCGTCGACTTCCGGATCGAGGCCACCCGGCTGGCGCACCGCAACCCCATCTCGGCGTACGACGGGCTCCGGTACGGCGGCCGGATCACCCGCTCCGTCGTCCGGGGCAACGCGATCGACGTCGAGCGCCCGGACCACGGCTGGGGCCGCCAGCTGACGCGAAACACAGCCGAAATCGCTGACGTCTAGCGTCCCCGTCGTGGCCACCTCACCGATCAACCCACCGCCGCGCCTGCTCATGGGGCCCGGTCCGATCTCGGCCGACCCGCGCGTGCTGCGGGCGATGTCGGCCCCGCTGGTCGGCCAGTACGACCCGTTCATGACCGCGACCATGAACGAGACGATGGCGCTCTACCGCGAGGTCTTCCGGACCGCCAACGAGCAGACGTTCCTGGTCGACGGGACCTCGCGGGCCGGCATCGAGGCGGCGCTGGTGTCGCTGGTCGAGCCCGGCGACCGGGTGCTCGTCCCCGTCTTCGGCCGGTTCGGCCACCTGCTCACCGAGGTCGCCGCCCGGTGCGGGGCCGAGGTGCACACGATCGAGGTCGACTGGGGCGAGGTGTTCGAGCCCGAGGTGATCGAGGCAGCTGTGGCCGAGGTGCGACCCAAGGTGCTGGCGGTCGTGCAGGGCGACACGGCGACGACCATGTGCCAGCCGCTGGAGCATCTCGGCGAGATCTGCCGCCGCCACGACGTGCTCTTCTACTGCGACGCCACGGCGAGCCTCGGCGGGAACCCGTTCGAGGCCGACGCCTGGGGTCTGGACGTGGCGACTGCGGGCCTGCAGAAGTGCCTCGGCGGACCGTCCGGGAGCGCCCCGATCACGGTCTCGGACCGGGCCGCCGCTGTCATCAACGCCCGCAAGCACGTGGAGGCGGGGCTGCGTGAGTCGGGTGAGGGGGAGGCCGACGACCCCGAGCGCGGAGCCCGGATCGCGTCGAACTACTTCGACCTGGCGATGGTGATGGACTACTGGGGACCGCGGCGGCTGAACCACCACACCGAGGCCACCACGATGCTCTACGGGGCGCGCGAGTGTGCCCGGCTGCTGGTCGAGGAAGGCGTGGACGCGGCCGTCGATCGGCACCGGCTGCACGGCGCGGCGATGCTCGCGGGGGTGCAGGGTCTCGGGCTCGAGGTCTTCGGCGACCCCGCGCACAAGATGACCAATGTCGTTGCCGTGCACATCCCCGACGGCGTCGACGGTGACGCTGCCCGAGCCGGCCTGCTCGAGGACTTCGGCATCGAGATCGGGACGTCCTTCGGCCCCTTGCACGGCAAGGTCTGGCGCATCGGGACGATGGGCTACAACGCTCGCAAGGACGCCGTGCTGACCACCCTGGCCGCGCTCGAGCAGGTGCTGCGCGGCTGCGGCGTACCCCTGACCGCCGGCGGCGGCGTCGGCGCCGCACGGGAGGTGTACGCCGGATGACCACCGCTGCCACCGTCCTCACCCGGTGCGCCGACCTGGACGCCTTCTCGGCCAGCGCTCGCGGGCTGGAGCGGGTCTACCTCTCGCCCGAGCACGCCTCCGCCAACGCCCGCGCCGCCCACTGGATGCAGCGCGCGGGGCTCACCACCTGGCAGGACGCGGCCGGCAACCAGTGGGGACGCCGCGAAGGGCGCGAGCCGGGTCTGCCGGCGCTGGTGCTCGGCTCCCACCTCGACACCGTCCCGGACGCAGGGAGCTACGACGGGATGCTCGGCGTGGTGATGGCGATCGCCGTCGCCGAGCGGCTGATCCAGGGCGGCACCGATCGGGTGGCCGGCTTCCCGTTCGCGCTCGAGGTCGTCGGCTTCAGCGACGAGGAGGGCACCCGCTTCGGTACGGCGCTGCTGGGCAGCAAGGCGGTGGCGGGCCTGTGGGACGACGACGACTGGGATCTCCGCGACCGCGACGGCACCACGCTGCACAAGGCGTTCCGGGAGTTCGGGCTCGAGCCACGTCGCGTCACGGAGGCGGCCCGGAGTGCCGACAGCATCGTCGCCTACCTCGAGGCGCACATCGAGCAGGGACCCTTCCTCGAGGCCGCCGACGTCTCGCTCGGCTACGTCACCACGATCGCCGGGGCCAGGCGGTTCCGGCTCTCGGTGCTCGGCGAGGCCCGTCACGCCGGCGGTACGCCGTACGCCAAGCGCAAGGACGCCCTCGTCGGTGCGAGTGAGGCGATCTCCGCGATCGAGCGGCTGGGCCGCGGCTCGGAGTGCATCGCCACCGTCGGCCGGATCGAGGTGCAGCCCGGGGCCATCAACGTGATCCCGGGCCGCGCCGACTTCAGCCTCGACCTGCGCGCCGAGACCGACGCCGAGCGGGACGCGATGTGGGACACGATGCAGGGCGAGCTGGAGAAGATCTGCGCCGAGCGCGGGCTGCGGTTCGAGGCCGTCGAGCACCACAGCGCCCCGGCGGCGCCGTGCGCCACCTGGCTGCAGGACGCGGTCGTCGCCGGCATCAGGAGCACCGGTGACGCGGAGCCGATGGCGCTGTGGAGCAGGGCCGGGCACGACGCGATGGCCGTCGCCGCGGTGGCCGACACGGGGATGCTCTTCGTCCGCTGCTTCGACGGCATCAGCCACCACCCGGGCGAGGACGTCCGCGAGATCGACGTCGCCCGCGGGCTGGACGCCTTCGAGGCGGCCGTCCTCGAGGTGGCGCGCGTTCGCGGGGGTGCTGCCTGATGGACCTGCCCGCGGTCACCTCCTACCGCGTGGCGGCCGGGCGGGAAGACCTCGCCCTCGCCGACGGCGAGACGCTCGTCGCCGGGGGCACCTGGCTGTTCTCGGAGCGGCAGCCGGGCACGACCGGCCTCGTCGACCTGCTCGGTCTCGGCTGGCCGCCGTGGGAGCGCACCGACGAGGGCTTGCGCATCTCGGCCACCTGCACGATCGAGGAGCTCCTCTCCGTCCCGGCCGAGGAGCTCGGCACCGCAGCCGGGCTCGTCCGCTCCTGTGCCGACGCCTTCCTGATGTCCTTCAAGATCCAGCACCTGGCCACCGTCGGAGGGAACCTGTGCCTGGCGCTCCCTGCGGGAGCGATGATCTCGCTGCTGGTCGCCCTCGACGCCACGGTCGTGGTCTGGACGAGCGACGGAGGTGAGCGCCGGGAGGCCGTCACCACCTTCGTCACCGGCGTCCGGTCGACCACGCTCGCCCCGGGCGAGGTGCTGCGTGCCCTCGAGATCCCGATGTCGTCCCTGCGTCACGACTACGCGTTCCGTCGGTCCGCACTGGCGCCCCTCGGAAGGTCGGCGGTCGTCGTGGTGGCCCGGCGTACCCCCGCCGACATCGTGCTGACCCTCACCGCCGCGACGACCCGGCCGACCGTGATCGAGCTCGCCCCGCATGACTGGCCCTACCAGCTCCGGCGCGCGCTGGACGCCATCGACTGCTGGCACGAGGACGCGCACGGTGCCGTCGACTGGCGGATGGCGATGTCTGCACGGCTGGCGGCCGAGTGCCTCGAAGAGGTACGCCGGTGACGGCCGGCGACGCGCCGCGTGCGGTGGTCAACGGGGCACCTCTGGGCAGCGACCCCGCGCCCGGCCAGTGCCTGCGCACCTACCTGCGCGACCACGGCCACACCGCGGTGAAGAAGGGCTGCGACGCGGGCGACTGCGGCGCCTGCACCGTGCTCCTCGACGGGGCGCCGGTGCACTCGTGCGTCTACCCGGCGGTGCGCGCGGCCGGACGTCAGGTGACGACCGTCGCGGGACTGGGCGCTCCCGGGGCGCTGCACCCCGTGCAGCGCAATTTCGTCGAGGCGGCCGGCTTCCAGTGCGGCTTCTGCACCGCCGGCTATGTCACGACCGCGTCGGCGCTGGCCGGCGAGGACGGGCGGGTCGACGCCCGGGGCGAGGACCTCGCTCGCCTGTTCAAGGGCAACCTCTGCCGCTGCACCGGCTACCGCTCCATCCGCGACGCGCTGGCAGGCAAGGCGAACGTCGAGCTGGAAGGCGGGTTCGGGGTGTCGGCGGGAGCGCCGGCGGCACAGCGGATCGTCTGCGGTGCCGAGCCGTTCACCCTCGATGCGACCACCGACGGCGTCCTGCACATGGCCCTGCTGCAGAGCCCGCACGCCCATGCGCGGATCGTGCACCTCGACGTGTCCGCGGCCGAGTCGCTCCCCGGCGTACACCTCGTGCTCACCCACCGCGACGTGCCCGACGTGCTCTACTCCAGCGCGCGCCACGAGAGCCGCCTCGACGACCCCGACGACACCCGGATGCTCGACGACGTGGTCCGGTTCCGCGGGCAACGGGTCGCGGCGGTGGTGGCCGAGACGATGGCGCTCGCCGAGCAGGCAGTGGGGCTGATCGAGGTCGGCTACGACCTGCTCCCGGCGGTCTACGACCCCGAGGAGGCGCGTACGCCGGGAGCCCCGCTGCTGCACGGCCACCTCGACCCGACGCAGTCGAGGGTCTCCGAGCCGGGCCGCAACGTCGCCGCGCAGACCCACGGCGAGGTGGGGGATGTCGCCGCCGGGCTCGCGGCAGCGGCCGCCACCGTCCGGGGCACCTGGCGCACGTCCCGGGTCAACCAGGCGGCGCTCGAGACCCACGGCGCACGCGGCTGGCTCGACGAGGACGGCGTCCTGGTCATCCGCAGCAGCACACAGATCCCGTTCCTGGTCCGCAAGGAGCTCGCCTACGTCTTCGGCATCCGGGAGGAGCAGGTCCGGGTGCTCGCGGCCCGCGTGGGCGGTGGCTTCGGCGGCAAGCAGGAGATGCTCGTGGAGGACATCGTCGCCCTGGCCGTGCTGCGGCTGGGCGTGCCGGTGCAGCTCGAGCTGACCCGCGAGCAGCAGTTCACCCTGGTCCCCGGCCGGCACCCGATGCGCGTCGCCGTCGAGCTCGGCGCGGACACCGAGGGAGTGCTCACCGCGATGAAGGTCGACGTGCTCACCGACACCGGTGCCTACGGGAACCACGCGCCGGGCGTGATGTTCCACGGCTGTCACGAGTCGGTGGCGCTCTACCGCTGCGCGAACAAGCGCGTGGACGCCGAGGCGGTGTACACCAACACGGTGCCCTCGGGCGCGTTCCGCGGCTACGGCCTGGGACAGGTCATCTTCGGGATCGAGTCCGCGCTCGACGAGCTCGCCCGCGAGCTGGGGATCAGCCCGTTCGAGCTGCGCCGCCGCAACGTGGTCGTTCCCGGTGACGACTTCGTGGTCAACGGACCAGCGGACACCGACCTCGACTTCGGCAGCTATGGCCTCGACCAGTGCCTCGACCTCGTGGAGGACGCGCTGCAGCGAGACGTCACGGCCGACGTGCCGGAGGGTTGGGCCGTCGGTACCGGCATGGGCGCCTCGATGATCGCGACCATCCCGCCGCGCGGGCACCACTCCCGCGCCACGGTGACGATGCATCCCGACGGTCGCGTGGTCGTCGACGTCGGCAGCGCCGAGTTCGGCAACGGCACCGCGACCGTGCACCAGCAGATCGTCGCCACCGAGCTGGGCGTGCCTGCCTCCCGGGTGCAGCTGCGCAGCGCCGACACCGCGATCGCCGGCTACGACACGGGCGCCTACGGCTCCACCGGCTCCGTGGTGGCGGGCCGAGCCGTCGCCGACGCTGCCAGCCGCCTCCGGGAGCAGCTCGACGCGATCGACGGCCCACTCCTGGGACCCGTGTCCGGCGAGGGCTCGCACGACGGGACCCCGCGCTCGGTCGCGTTCAACGTGCACGGTTTCGTCGTCGCGGTCGACCCGGGCACGGGCGAGGTGCGCATCCTCCGGTCCGTGCAGGCCGCGGACGCCGGCGTCGTGATCAACCCGGAGCAGCTGCGCGGGCAGGTCGAGGGCGGCGTGGCCCAGGGGATCGGGTCGGCGCTGTACGAGGAGGTGGTGGTTTCGACAGGCTCAACCGACGAAGCGGGCACTGTCACCACGCGCAGCTTCCGCGACTACCGGTTCCCGCAGATGGGCGACATCCCGCAGACCGAGGTGCTGTTCGCGGACACCTGGGACGAGCTCGGGGTCCGAGGTGCGAAGTCGATGAGCGAGGCGCCGTACAACCCCGTCGCGCCGGCGATGGCCAACGCCATCCGCGACGCCATCGGCGTACGCCCCCATGAGCTGCCGATGAGCCGTGACCGGATCTGGCGACTCGTACGAGACGCAGCTGCCAACCAGGAGATGACATGAGAGACCAGTACTGGCTCAGCCGGGCCGTCGAGCTCGCCGTGGACAACGTCGCCTCCGGGGGCGGCCCGTTCGGGGCGATGATCGTGCGCGGCAACGAGGCTCTGTCGACGGGAGTGAACCGGGTGACCCGCGACAACGACCCGACGGCGCACGCCGAGGTGGTCGCGATCCGCAGTGCCTGTACGGCGATCGGGGACTTCTCGCTGGTCGGCTGTGTCCTGTTCACCTCGTGCGAGCCCTGCCCGCTGTGCCTGTCGAGTGCACTGTGGGCGCGGGTCGACCGCGTCGTCTACGCAGCCGACCGCGACGACGCAGCGCGCGGCGGCTTCGACGACCGTGAGTTCTACGAGCTCTTCGGCAAGGAGCGTGACGTGTGGCCGACGCCGATCAACGAGCTCAGGCTGCTCTCGTCCGTGGCGCCCTTCGACGCGTGGCTGCGCAACACGGAGCGCACGCAGTACTAGACCGGTGGCGGCGCAACTGCTCGACCCGCGGACTCATTGAGCCGCCGTAACGCGGTGGAAACCTCGTCGGCCCAGCAGCGAAACGCAGCCGACCTAGGTTTCCCGCACTCGGGGTCGTCTGTTCTGCCCACCAGCACCACTTCTCGCCAGAGGGAGCACCATTCATGCGCCTGCCCACACGTCACTCTCACCACCCGCGCGCTGTGCGTGGAGCCGCGTTGCTCGCCGCAGCGGCTCTCGTCCTCGCGGGCTGTGGCTCCTCGGACGACGACTCGGGGAGCGGCTCGTCCTCCAGCAGCGACGACCTGGGTGACATCGCCGTCCAGTTCTCCTGGATCAAGAACGCCGAGTTCGCCGGCGAGTTCGCCGCGGACGACGCCGGCTACTACAAGGACGCAGGCATCGGAAAGGTCAACTTCCTCGCCGGCCCCGTGGCCCAGGAGGAGATCGTCGCCACGGGCAAGGCACAGTTCGGCCTGAGCAACGCGGTCTCCACGGCCGCTGCCGTCTCCAACTCCCAGTTCCCGCTCAAGATCATCGGCGCGACCTACCAGAAGAACCCGTTCTCCATCCTGTCGCTCGGGGACAAGGGCAACATCAAGACACCGCAGGACCTGATCGGCAAGAAGATCGGCGTCCAGGACCCCAACCTCTCGCTGTTCAAGGCGCTGTTGGCCGCCAACAACATCGACGAGAAGCAGGTCACGATCGTGCCCAACGGCTTCGACATCTCGCCGCTGGAGGACAAGAAGATCGA
This sequence comes from uncultured Actinomycetota bacterium, assembly GCA_963782305.1. Classification (GTDB taxonomy): domain Bacteria; phylum Actinomycetota; class Actinomycetes; order Propionibacteriales; family Nocardioidaceae; genus Marmoricola. The sequence goes on from CAWAJJ010000008.1 coordinate 342,861, forward strand.
CGGCCTGGTCGCCTACATCACCAACGAGTCGCTGCTGGTGAAGGGACACGGCTTCGACACGGTCGACCTCCCCTTCGCCGACAACGGCCTGCCGTTCGTCGCCGAGAGCATCATCGCCACCGACGACACCCTCAAGAACAAGCCCGATCTGGTGAAGGCGTTCCTCGAGGCCGAGATCAAGGGATGGAGCGACGCCTGCGATGGCGCGGCCGGCTACAAGAAGGGCGCCGAGCTCGCCGTCAACAAGTACGGCAAGGACCTCGACCCGCCGCTGGAGCTCGAGAAGGAGGTCGCCCAGGCGACCCAGCAGTGCGAGTCGCTGGTCAAGACCGACGAGACCAAGACGAACGGCATCTTCACGATCAGCGACGACCTGATCGACGCGAACATGAAGTCGCTGAAGGCTGCCGGCATCGACCTCGACGCCAAGGACCTCTTCGACATGGGGCCGCTCAACGAGCTGCTCAAGGAGAAGCCCGACCTCAAGATCACCGACTGATCGGTGGTCTGGTGAGCTCAGGGACGGACATCTCCACCGGCACCGGCGTACGCATCGACGGCCTCAGCAAGACCTTCGCACTCGGCCGTCGCAGCGTGACCGCGCTCGAGGACGCCCATCTGTTCACCGACAAGGGCAGCTTCTTGTCGCTGCTCGGCCCGTCGGGGTGCGGAAAGTCGACGATCCTGCGCATCCTCGCCGGCTTGGAGGAGGCGACGTCCGGGAGCGCCCTGGTCGAGGGCAAGACGCCTCGCGAGCTGCGTCGTGACCACGAGCTCGGGATCGCCTTCCAGGACTCGGCGCTGCTGCCGTGGCGCTCGGTCGTCTCCAACATCCGGCTGCCCTTCGACGTGTCGGGGGAGAAGCCGGACGAGGGTCTGGTGAAGGAGCTGATCAAGCTGGTCGGGCTGGAGGGCTTCGAGAAGGCCAAGCCCGGCCAGCTCTCCGGGGGGATGCGCCAGCGCGTCTCGATCGCCAGGGCGCTGGTGGTCAAGCCGTCCGTGCTGCTGCTCGACGAGCCCTTCGGCGCCCTGGACGACATGACCCGCCAGCGGCTCAACCTGGAGCTGCTTCGCATCTGGACCGAGAAGCCGGCGACCACGCTGATGGTCACCCACGGGATCTCCGAGGCGATCTTCCTCTCCGACCAGGTGGCCGTGATGAGCCCACGACCGGGGCGGATCAAGACAGTGATCGAGGTCGATCTCCCTCGTCCGCGCACGCCCGACATGGTGCGCTCGCCGGAGTTCCACGCCCTGCACGACGAGGCCTCCGAGCTCCTGTTCGGTGCCGGCGGCGCCGCGGTCGACTGATGCGCGTGACCTCCGAACGAATGCGGACCGTCGGCACCGGAGCCCTCGGCATCGGAGCCGTCGTGGCCGCGTGGTGGCTGCTCGCCGCGACCGTCCTGAGCACCAGCGTTCCGACGCCGCTCGAGGTCCTGGCGAAGTTCCACGAGCGGGGTTTCGCCTACTACCGCGGGATCTTCTCGGTCACCCTCGAGGAGGCGGTCACCGGTTATGTGTACGGAGTGGTCATCGCCCTGGTGCTGGCGGTGGTGGTGCTGCTCGTGCCGATCCTGGAGCCGGTGATCATGCAGTTCGCCGTGATCACGTACTGCCTGCCGATCGTGGTGCTGGCACCCATCCTGATCCTCGCCCACGAGATCCCGGTCAAGGGGGGCACCTCGGCGACAGCGATCGACCTCGCGGCCATCTCGGTCATCTTCACCACGGTCGTCGGCGCCGTGCTCGGCTTCCGATCGGCCGACAGGGCCGCCCTGGACGTCGTCCACGTCTACGGCGGCGGGTCCGTCCAGCAGTTCTTCCGGGTGCGCCTGGTGGCGGCCCTCCCGGCGATCCTGACCACGCTCCAGCTCGCGGCCCCCGCGGCGTTCCTCGGAGCGCTCCTCGGCGAGTGGTTCGACAAGCACCTCGAGATCGGGGTCGGCCCCTCCCTCTACCTCGCCCAGAACAACCGCGAGATCGCACTCGCGTGGAGCCTCGGCTTCGGCTGCGCCCTCGTCTCCGGGCTCGCCTACTTCCTGATCGGGGCGTTGAGCCGGGCCGTCACCCCGTGGTCCAAGGGGGTCGCGCGGTGAAGCTGCTGCGCGCGGTCGCGGTTCCCCTGGCCAACTTCGTGTTCGTGGTCATCTGCCTGGTCGTGGCCTGGCTGGTGCTGCTCCGGGTCGGTGGAGTCAACGACCTGGTCGCCCGGAAGCCCGGTCAGGTCCTGGAGTTCCTCTTCACCGACGACCAGGCGGCACAGAACCGCGCCGCCGTGTTCGGCCCACTGCGGCAGACCCTCATCGATGCAGGCATCGGCTTCGTGGCAGGGCTGCTCGCGGCGACCGCGGTCGCGGTCGGCACCTACCTGTCCCGGGGGATGGAGGCGGCCACCATGCCCGTGGCGCTGGTGGTGCGCACCGTGCCGTTGGTGGCCCTCGCGCCGATCATCACGCTGGTGTTCGGCAACGGCTTCTTCACCGTGGCGGTGATGAGCGGCATCGTGGTGTTCTTCCCGGCTCTGGTGACGATCTCCTTCGGGTTGCGTTCGGTGACCCAGCAGATGCACGACGTGGTCTCGGTCTACGGCGGCTCCACGTGGGACGTGCTGCGTCGCGTCGCCTTCCCCACCGCGCTGCCGGGCTTCTTCGCCGCCATCCGCATCTCCGTGCCCGGCGCGGTGACGGGCGCCTTGATCGCCGAGTTCTACACCTCTCCTGACAGCGTCGGAAAGGCCGTCAACCAGGCGTTGGCCCTCTACCAGTACTCGCTGGTCTGGTCGTTGCTGGTCGTCGTGACCGCCGCCTCGATCGTGCTCTACCTGCTGGCCCAGGTGCTCGAGCGCATCATGCTGACCCGTTTCGACATGGACCAGGCGCTCTCGTGAGCAGGCGGCACGCGGGGTGAGCGGGCTCGGCTCCCGGCGCCGATCCATCTTCACCGCGGGGCTGGTCAACACCGCGGCCGCCGGCGAGCAGCCGAAGGTCACCGAGGACCTGCGGCACGCGATCCTGGCCGGCGACGAACCTCCCGGGACGCTGATCCCCATCGACGCCGTGGCGCAGTTCTTCGGGGTCAGCCAGATCCCCGTCCGCGAGGCGCTCAAGGTGCTGCTGGGCGAGGGGCTCGTCGAGCACGTCCCGCGCATCGGCTACAGCGTGGCCAAGCTGGGGTTCGCCGAGTTCCGTGAGCTCTACGACGTACGAGCGGCGCTCGAGGTGTCCGTCCTGCGCCAGGCGGTGCTGCGCGCCACGTCCGAGGACGACGCCGAGGTGCGGCAGACGCACGAGGCGATGTCGGCGGCGATGGAGGCCGACGACGAACGGGCCTACCACGCGGAGTCGCGGCGCTTCCACATGGCGCTGATCGCACCGGCCCGCATGCAACGGCTCACGCACATGTACGAAGCGGCCTGGAACATGACCGAGCCGGCCAGGCCGATGTCCCGGGTGGACACCAGCGGCAGACAGCTCTTCTACGACGACCACGAACGGATGCTGTCGGCGTTCGTGGCCCGCGATGCGGAGGAGCTCGTCCGGGAGTCGCAGGAGCACTACGAGCACCTCAAGTCGGCGATCGCAGCGTTCCGGGGCGACTCCGAGGTCTTCCTTCCTCCTATATCTCTCCTGTGACACGCACGTCACGCGACCGCAGAGCGGCTGAAACACCGCGTTCCTAGGGTCACGGCATCCCCTGAGCCGAGGAGCCCCCCATGACCGACATGAAATCTTCAGCGCCGCCGGAGGCGCCTCACGCAGACCTGCTCCCGAGTCCAGAACATCCAGCAGGACTGGGCAACATCAAGCCCGGCTACGACCCGAGGCTCACGAACGAGGACCTCGCTCCGCTCAAGGAGCAGACCTGGGGGACCTACAACATCTTCGCGTTCTGGATGTCCGACGTGCACAGCGTCGGTGGCTACGTGACGGCCGGTTCGCTGTTCGCGCTGGGGCTGACGAGCTGGCAGGTGTTCGTCGCGCTGATCGTCGGCATCCTCATCGTGCAGTTCTTCTGCAACCTGGTGGCCAAGCCGAGCCAGGTTGCGGGCGTCCCCTACCCGGTGATCAGCCGGGCGTCGTTCGGCGTGCTCGGTGCGAACATCCCGGCCATCATCCGCGGGCTGATCGCGGTCGCCTGGTACGGCGTACAGACCTTCCTCGCCGCCGGGTCGCTGAACATCGTCTTCCTCAAGCTCTGGCCCGGACTCGCGCCGTGGGCCGACGTCGACGTGCACGGGTTCGTCGGGCTCTCCGCCCTGGGCTACCTGAGCTTCGCGATCCTCTGGGTCGCGCAGGCGGCCGTGTTCTGGCGCGGGATGGAGGCGATCCGCAAGTTCATCGACTTCTGCGGGCCGGCCGTCTACGTGGCGATGCTCGCGGTCTGCATCTACATGCTCGTCCAGGCCAACTGGGACATCAGTTTCACGCTGAGCGACAAGGACCTGTCGACCAGGACGACGATCACCACGATGCTCGGGGCGATCGCCCTGGTGGTGTCGTACTTCTCCGGCCCGATGCTGAACTTCGGTGACTTCGCCCGCTACGGCAAGAGCTTCGACGCTGTGAAGAAGGGCAACTTCTGGGGCCTGCCGGTCAACTTCCTGGCCTTCTCCATCCTCGTCGTCGTGACGGCGTCCGCGACGGTGCCGGTGTTCGGTGAACTGCTCACCGACCCGGTGGCCACCGTGCAGAAGATCGACACGTTCACGGCCGTCCTCCTCGGTGGCCTGACCTTCGTCATCGCCACCGTCGGCATCAACATCGTCGCCAACTTCATCTCGCCGGCATTCGACTTCTCCAACGTCTCCCCGCAGAAGATCAGCTGGCGGATGGGTGGCATGATCGCGGCCGTCGGCTCGGTGCTGCTGACCCCGTGGAACTGGTACAGCAACCCGGACGCGATCTTCTGGACGCTCGGCATGCTGGGCGCCCTGATCGGCCCGCTGTTCGGCATCCTGATCGCCGACTTCTACCTGATCCGGGACCAGAAGGTCGTCGTCGACGACCTGTTCACCCTCGAGGAGTCGGGCTCGTACTACTACAGCCGCGGCTACAACCCGGCTGCCGTCATCGCGGTGGTCGTCTCCGGGCTGCTGGCCATCACCTCGGTGCTGATCCCGAAGCTCGGCGACGTGGTCACCTGGCTGCCGGACTACAGCTGGTTCCTCGGCTGTGCCCTCGGGTTCGTGACCTACTACTTCCTGGCGAAGTCCATGGGGGTGGGCGCCCACCTCGATCAAGCCGGACTCCGTCAAGCCGCGATCGCGGCGACCGCCTGAGATGAGGATCAAGGTCGTCAACCCGAACACCACGGCGTCGATGACCGCGAAGATCGGCGAGTGCGCCCGGGCCGTCAGCGGCCCGGGCGTCACCGTCGACGCGGTGAGCCCGCCGTCCGGGCCGGTCTCGATCGAGTCGCACTTCGACGAGGTGATGTGTGCTCCCGGCGTGGTCCAGGAGGTGCTCACCGGCGAGGTCGAGGGGTACGACGGCTACGTGATCGCCTGCTTCGGTGATCCCGGCCTGCTCGCCTCCCGGGAGGTCGCTGTCGGCCCGGTCGTCGGCATCGCGGAGGCGGCGATGCGGACCGCGGCGTACCTCGGTCGCTCCTTCAGCGTGGTGACCACGCTCGAGCGCACGATCGGGCACACCCGCGACATCGCCCGCTCCTACGGCGTCGCGGAGCTCTGCGGCGGCGTGCACGCGTGCGACATCCCCGTCGTCGAGCTCGAGACCGACCCGGCCGCGCGCCAGACGATCCTGGCGGCCTGCCGTTCGGCGCTGGCTGCGGACCGTTCCGAGGTGATCGTCCTCGGCTGCGCCGGCATGGCAGACCTCTGCGACTGGCTCTCCAGCGAGCTCGGCGTACCCGTGGTCGACGGCGTCAGCGCCGCCGTCGTGACCGTCGAGCAGCTCGTCCGCCTCGGCCTGCGCACCAGCAAGTCCGGCGAGCTGGCGACGCCCCCGGTCAAGGAGTACGTCGACGGCTGACCCGGTCGTGCAGGGCGCCGACCAGGACGACCACGACCACGAGCGCCCCCTCGGCGACGAGCCCGGCCCACAGGTGCCAGTGCAGCAGGGCCGCTCCCGCGAGGGCGCCGGCGATGATCATCGCCACCGCGAGGACACGGCGGCCGGTCCCACCGCCCTTGCCGCTGCCCAGCACGGAGTCCGCGGCCAGTCCGGTGATGGTCGAGGTGACCACCACCGTGGTCACGTCCTTCACGCCGATGAACCTCGCCGTCGCCGCCTGGATCCCCATCGCAGCGCCGAGGACTCCGGTCACGGTGAGCAGCACTGCCCGGGCGGGTTCGTCCACCAGTCCCAGCACCGCGGCGAGGGCCAGGACGAGCAGGCCGACGGTCAGCAGCAGCAGGTTCGTACGCCGGGTCCAGGCGTGTGGCGCGTCGCGGAGCACCCGGCCGCCGAGCGCGGCACCGGCCATGAAGCCGACGAGCGCGAGCACCGGACCCAGCACGGGGAGACCGTCGCCACCGACGAGCGCCATTCCGAGGATGACCACGTTGCCGGTCATGTTGCCGGTGAACACCCGGTCCAGCCCCAGGTAGCCGACCGCGTCCACGATCCCGGTGCCGAACGTCAGCACCAGCATCAGGGCGAGGTGCATCCGCTCCGCGGGTACGCCGGCCAGCTGGGAGGACGCGCGCTTCTTCATGCCGTGATTCTCGCGGGTGGCGTGCTCTGTGGTCAGGACTCCACGCCCAGCGCGAGGGGGAGTACGGCGCTGGCTCCGGCCGCGCGCAGGGACCGGGCGGCCATCGTCAGGGTCCAACCGGTCGCGACGAGGTCGTCGACCAGGAGGACCGGGCCGCCGTCGAGGGGCGTGTCGATCGCCAGGTGGAACCGGCGTCCGACCGCCGCCACCCGCTGGGCGGAGTTGGCGGCACCCTGACCCGGTGAGACGTCCCGGTCGACGATCTCCCAACGGGCAACGAGGGGGAGCTGCAGGTAGCGGGCCAGGCCGTCGGCGAGGTCGCGCACCAGCTGTGGGTGACGAGCCGACTCGACGTACGCCACTCCGGTGGGGCGCGCGGGCCACGCCGGGTGCCAGTCGCGCAGCACCTCGAGCACGGCGTCGACAAGTGGGCGCGGGACCGGTCCGTCCTCGGCGTCGGGACGGAAGAGGGTGCGCAGGATCTGCCCGTGACCGAGGTCGGTGAGCCGGCCGACGGCCCGTCCCTCCTCAGCGCCCTCGGTGATCTTGCCCTTCAGGTCGATGCCGAGGTTGGCCAGCGCGCTCGGCCACATCTTCCGCGGTGCCAACGTGACCCCGGGCCGCTGGAGCCGTTCACTGGCCTCCTCGAGAGCGGCACCCGAGACCCCGGCCGCCAGGGCGAGGCCGCCGCAGTTGTCGCAGCGTCCGCAGTCCTCGGCTCCCGGGTCGTCGAGCTGCTCGCGCAGGAACCGCATCCGGCAGCCGTCGGTCGCGATGTAGGCCAGCATCGCGGCCTGCTCGTCGCGCCGTGCGGCCGCCACCCGGTCGTAGCGCTCCTGGTCGTAGACCCACTCCTGCCCCGTGGCCGTCCAGCCCCCGCGCACGCGGTCGACGGCACCGTCGACGTCGAGCACCTTCAGCATCGTCTCCAGGCGGGTCCGGCTCAGGTCGACGTAGGTCTCCAGCGACGCCGTCGACATCGGAGCGCCGTTCTCGGCGAGGGCGCGCAGCGTCGTACGCACGTGCTGCTCCGGGGGGAAAGCGAGAGAGGCGAAGTAGCGCCAGATGTCTCGGTCCTCGTGAGCCGGCATCAGCACCACCTTGGCGTGGTCGGTGCCGCGGCCCGCGCGGCCGACCTGCTGGTAGTAGGCCACCGGGGACGACGGCGCACCGAGGTTGACCACGAAGCCGAGCCGCGCGTCGAAGCCCATGCCGAGAGCGCTGGTGGCGACCAGCGCCTTGAGGCGTCCCCCGAGAAGATCCTGCTCGAGCGAGAGTCGCTCGGTGGCTTCGGTCTGGCCGGAGTACGCCGCGACGGCGTGGCCGTGCGACCGGAGGTGCTCGGCGACCTCCTGGGTCGCGGCCACGGTCAGCGTGTAGATGATCCCGGATCCCTCGAAGTCGCCGAGGTGCTCGCCCAGCCAGGCCAGGCGCTGCTCCGGCCGCTCGAGCTGGAGCACGGCGAGGTGCAGCGACTCGCGGTCGAGCGACCCGCGCAGCACGAGCACGTCAGAGCCCAGCTGCTCCGCGACGTCACCGGTCACCCGGGAGTTGGCGGTCGCGGTGGTGGCGAGCACCGGGATGCCGGGCGGGAGCGTGGTGAGCATCTGCCGGATGCGACGGTAGTCGGGCCGGAAGTCGTGGCCCCAGTCGGAGATGCAGTGCGCCTCGTCGACCACGAGCAGGCCGGCCGTCTCGGTCAGCTGCGGCAGCACCTCGTCGCGGAAGGTCGGGTTGTTCAGCCGCTCGGGGCTGACCAGCAGCACGTCGATCTCGCCGGCGTCGACCCGGGCACGGATCGCCTGCCAGTCCTCGATGTTCGTGGAGTTGATCGTCGCGGCCCTGATGCCGGCCCGCTCGGCCGCCTCGATCTGGTTGCGCATCAACGCCAGCAGCGGCGAGATGATCACCGTCGGCCCGGCTCCCAGGCCACGCAGCAGGGCGGTGGCCACGAAGTAGACGGCCGACTTGCCCCAGCCGGTCTTCTGCACCACCAGCACTCGGCTCTGCTCGACCACGAGGGCCTCGATCGCGGCCCACTGGTCGTCGTGCAGCCGGGCGTCGTCTCGGCCGACGAGCGCGCGCAGATGGTGCTCGGCCTCGTCGCGGGCGCTCGTGGCAACGGTCTCTGGCATGCGCCCTGTCTACCAAGAGGGGACGACAGGGTCGACGTCGACCGGTCAGGGCTGTGGACAACGGCCCGCTCCTCGACCAGTGGTCACCAACTCGTCACCGGAATCTTTCCCGCTGTCCACCTGGCTGCACCACCGTCGCAGGCACACCACTCTTCGAAAGGTTCCAGATGCCCACCAAGCGCACAGCGATCACGATCGGGGTCGCCGCCGTGGCCCTCCTCGCAGCCGGCACCTCCACGGTGGCTGCCTCCGGCCAGCTGCCCCTCATCAACCGGTCCGCCAAGGGGAAGGTCGACCAGCTCGGCGGCGCCGCTCGCCTCCGCGGCGACCAGAGCCAGCTGATCCGGGACTCGATCAAGAGCACTCACGCCCGCAACGTGATCCTGTTCATCGGGGACGGCATGGGTGACTCCGAGATCACGGTCGCTCGCAACTACCTCGAAGGTGCCGGCGGCGCCTTCAAGGGCCTCGACGCGCTGCCGCTGACTGGCCAGATGACCCACTACAGCGTCGTGAAGGACACCGGCAAGCCTGACTACACGCCCGACTCGGCAGCGACCGGGACCGCCTGGTCGACAGGTGTGAAGACCTACGACAACGCAATCTCCGTGGACCGCCACGGCAAGGCGTTCCCGACCCTGCTCGAGCAGGCGAAGAAGTCCGGCATGGCGACGGGTGACGTCACCACCTCCGAGATCCAGGACGCCACCCCCGCGGTCGAGGTCAGCCACATCAGCCTGCGCTCCTGCTACGGCCCGGTGGCGACCACGACCACCTGCCCCGAGGCTGCCAAGGAGAACGGTGGCCGCGGCTCGATCACCGAGCAGCTGCTCGACACCCGGCCCGACGTGACTCTGGGCGGTGGTTCGACGACCTTCGCCGAGGTCGCCAAGGCCGGCAAGTGGAAGGGAAAGACGCTCGCGCAGCAGGCGAAGGAGCGTGGCTACAACTACTTGACCGCGAAGCAGGACCTCGCCAAGGTGACGAGCGCGGATCAGAAGAGGCCACTGCTCGGACTGTTCGCGCCGGGCAACATGCCGGTGAAGTTCGCCCCCCAGCCCGCCACCGTGGGCGGGGCCGACGGACCGGCACAGAGCTGCAAGCCCGAGCCGACCTTCAGCCAGGTCCCCGACCTGCAGTCGATGACGAGCAAGTCCATTGACCTGCTCTCGAAGAACAAGGCCGGCAAGAAGAACGGGTTCTTCCTCCAGGTGGAGAGCGCCTCGATCGACAAGAAGGACCACGCCGCGGACCCCTGCGGTCAGATCGGCGAGACGCAGCAGCTCGACCAGGCCGTCACGAAGGCGCTTGATTTCGCCCGCAGAGACGGCCACACCCTCGTCATCGTCACCGCCGACCACGCCCACACCAGCCAGATCGTGGACAACACCACCCCCGGCCTGACGGCGAGGCTGGCCACCAGGGAGGGCTCGGAGATGATCGTGGCCTACGGCACCGCGCCGGCCGGCGGCAGCCAGCAGCACACCGGAACCCAGCTGCGGGTCGCCGGCTACGGGCCCGGAGCGGGCAACCTGGTCGGTCTGATCGACCAGACCGACCTGCACTTCATCATCGGCAACACGGTCAACCGCCACTAGCTGGCCCGGTCCTACTCCCGCCGCATCACGACAGCGCCGGTGTTGGTCGCCACCGCGATCAGCCCGGCGCTGACGGCTGTCTGGTAGGGCCAGTAGGTGGTGTTGATCCCGTCGGTGGGCAGCGCTGTCGAGCTCAGCCGGCCGGTGTTCAGGTCGAGCACGTGCAGCGCAGTGGTGCCCCCCACGAGGGCGTGATCCTCGTCGAGCAGGGGGATCGAGCCCAGCTCGAAGCCGTAGGGCAGGAACTGCGGCTTGGTGGGCATCAGTCGCTGCCACAGTCGGTGACCGTCCCGCGCGTCGTACGCCGCCCACCGGTTGCCGGAGCGCACCAGCACCCGTCCCGCTCGCAGCGTCGAGTCGAAGAAGCCGGCGCCCGGCGAGCCCACCGTCCAGATCTCCTTGCCGTCACGGTCGAGCGCGACCAGCCGGCCGACGCCGCCGGTCCATTCCTCCACCACAGCGATGCCGGTGCCCGGGTCGGTGCCGACCACGTGCGCTCCCGAGCCGGCCGGGGTGTCCCAGGTCCAGCGCTGCTTGCCGCTCGATGCCGAGAAGGCCACCAGCGCCCGGCTCGCAGGACGATCCGCGAGGGCCTGGGTGTCCAGGAACGTCTCGTGCGCGCTGCCCCCGGCGAGCAGCATCCCGTCGCCGAGGCTGCCCAGGAAGTCACCCTCGTCGGCCCCGGTGGTTCGCTGCCACTGGGTCGCGCCGTCCTTGCCGGAGAGCCGGGTGAGGTGTTCCTTCGTGCCCGACCCGGGCGTCAGGACGACGACGGAACCGTCGTCGAGGATCTGCGTGCCGAACGGGTCCTCGGCGCCGACCACCGACCCACCCAGCTCCTGGCACCAGCGGCGCCGCCCGGTGTCCGCGTCGAGCGAGACCAGCGTGGGCGCCGCCTTGGCGGGCATCGTCGCCACCACGTAGTCCCGGTCGCTGGCGTCGTACGTCGACCGCTTGGTGCTGACCTGCACGCTCCACAGCGGCTTCAGCGACTGGTCGTCCAGCATCGTGAAGTCGGGGTTGTCACGCGTACGCACACCGATGCCCTGCTCGAACGCCGAGACCTGGGCCCACTGCTCGTAGTGGTAGCCGACCGCCCCGAGCACCTCCCCGAAAGGCGCCTCCGCCGCGTCGAGCGTCGCGACGAGCGTGTCGCGGTCGTGGTCCGGCTGCTCGGCACGGTCCTGGGCATCCAGGAACGGCGAGCTCGACTGGCCACTGGTGACCTCGGTGACGGCTTGGCCGCAGTCCGGCAGCAACCGGGGTACGGCGACGGCCCCGACGCCGGCGAGGACGAGTGCCCCCACCACTCCACCGATCACCCATCTGCGCCTGCCCACGCGGGTCAGCGTAGGGCCGTGCAGGTTCTGCCACCCGTCGGTGCAGTTCCCGAGGTCGTGGATCTGCGGTTGTGCCACGAGGATTCGCAGTTCCGGAGGTGCTGGATCTGCCGTTGTGCAAAAGCATGTGGCACATCGCGGGATTCACTTCCCCGGTAACTGCGCGGGGTGATGGCACAACCCGGAATTCGCTCGGGCGGGAAGTACACCGGAGGCTTCCACAACCCGGCCTCGGCCAGCTGCTGTCCACAGATTCAGGATCGGGGTCGCCCCGGGTGCCTCGCGGCCGATACGAAGGGTTCATGCCAAGACTCATTGACTGGGGAGTTCGCTACGACCTCATCCGCGAGGCAGTGGTGCGGATCGCCGCTCGCGACGGTGCCGGTGCCGTCACCCCCGACACGGTTGCCGCGGAGCTCGCATGCTCCACATCGACGCTGCGGCGGACCGTCGTGCCGATCCAGGGTATGTCGGTGATGGGACTCGACTGGATCCAGCGCCAGCGCGTGCAACGCACCTACTTGCGCGGGCGGCCGGTCGGCAGCGAGCGAGGCTCAGTCGAGTACATCGTGTCAGCGCTGCTCATCGAGATCCCCGGGGACGCGATGCCATCCATCTCCGCGCCCTCCTCGATGGCCTGACGGCAGCCGTGTGCCGAGCGAGCATCACGTTCGAGCAGGCCGGCGAGTGCCTGGAGGCGTTCCTTCGCGGGCTGCTGAGCCAACAAGCGGCGGGGTTGCCCGTCAGCCCCGACGCCGCCTGATCTCCTCGTTGATCGCCGGGACCACCTCGTGCATGTCGCCGACGACGGCGTAGGTGGCCTTGGTCATCATCGGGGCCTCGGCGTCGGTGTTGATCGCGAGGATCACCTTGGAGCTGGCACACCCGGCCCAGTGCTGGATGGCGCCGCTGATGCCGCAGGGGATGTAGACCTCGGGGGAGATCCGACTTCCCGTCTGGCCGACCTGCTCGTTGTGCGGCCGCCAGCCCAGGGAGGTGACGACGCGCGAGACGCCGAGCGAGCCGCCGAGCAGGTCCGCCAGCTCGATCACGCCCTTGAAGCCGTCGGGGCCACCGGCACCGCGGCCGGCGCCCACGACGATGCGGGCGGACCTGAGGCCGCCGTCGTCGGAACCCGACTCGCGCTGCACGGAGACCACGCGGACCGCGAGGTCGGCCGGGGAGAGCTCGACGGCGAGGGACTGGAGGGTTCCGGCGCCGGGCTCGGCCGCGGGGGTGGGTTCGACGGCGTGGCCCGCGACCGTGAACACGGCAGGCCGCTGGGACAGGCGCATCTCCTCGAGGGCGGCGCCTCCGACGACCTGGCGGGTGACCACGAACGGCGAGAGACCGCCGAAGGCGACGACGTTGGCCGCCATCGCGACGTCGAGCCGAGTGGCCACGCGCGCCAGCACCTCGTTGCCGCGGTTGGTGCCACCGGCCATCACGACCACAGATCCGGCAGCCTTGCGTGCGGCGACCACGGCGGCCGCGGTGGCCGCTCCGGAGAACCGCTCGAAGTCGTCGCCGTCCGCGTGGTGCACGTTGCGGACGCCGTACGCCGCCAGGTCGGTCGCCACGCTCCCGGGTGCCGGGCCGACGACCACCGCGTCGATCGGCACTCCGCCACCAGCGGCGGACAGGGTGCGGGCGAAGGAGACCGTCTCGAGCGACACTTCGCTGACGTCGTCGGCGGACGTCTCGACGTAGACGATGATCATCGGGCCACCCCCAGCCGCTGCAGCAGGTCGACGACGGTGCCTGCGCTCTCGGGTCCCTCGCCGAGGACCTCGACGGTCGAGGGCGACGGCGGCGGCAGGGTGAGCTGGACGCGCCCGCTGCCCACGGGCGCCAACGCTGAGGGACGGTTCTCGACGGCGACCTTCTTGGCCTTCATCCGTCCGGTGATGGTCGGGTAGCGCGGCTCCACGCCACCCTCCATCACCGTCACCACCGCGGGCAGTGGCACCGCATAGGTCTCCAGCCCTTCAGGTCCGTCACCCTGCAGGCGAGCAGTGTCGCCGTCGATCGTCACGTTCTTGATGCCCGTCACGACGGGCCGGTCGAGCTCGTGCGCGAGGCGGATGCCCACCTGGAAGTCGCCGGAGTCGGCGGCGTCGTTGCCCAGCAGCACCAGGCCGTACGACGTCCCCGAGGCCTCGTGATCGCGTACGACGGCGGCAATCTCGCGGGCGACGTCGGCGGGGCCGAGCGCGACCGGGTCCGCCTCGACCACGACGGCCGCGGTGCACCCGACCCCGAGCGCTGACCGAAGCTGTTCCACGGAGTCGGGAGAGCCGACCGTGAGCACGGTCGCCTGCCCCTCGGTCGCGGAGGCGATCTGCACGGCCAGCTCGACCGCACAGCTGTCGTGGTCGCTCAAGGTGAACCCCACGAAGCGCGCGTCGGCCGACTGCCCGTCCTCGGCCAGGAGAACCTCACCCGAGAAGTCCGGCACCCGCTTGATGCAGACGAGGACGTTCATCTCACCGGATCCGCTCGTTGCCTGGGTCCAGCAGCGCCGTGGAGTCCACCGACCCGATGGTCACCGGGTAGAGCTCCTCCATGTAGGACACCGCGAGCTGGTTGCCGATCGTCGCCTGGTCCGGAGGCAGGTAGGCCAGCAGCACGTGCTTGCCGAGCGAGGGTGCCGACCCGGCGGAGGTCACGTAGGGGTGGTGCCCGTGCCCGTCGGTGAGCAGCTCGCCGGACGGAGTCAGGATCGGCTCGCCGCCGAGCATGTAGCGCTTGATGCCGCTCGCCGAGGTGTGGTCGTCCACGGTCAGGGTGCACAGCACCGCGGCCGGAGCGGCCTCGCGCTGCGCGAGGTAGGCGTCGCGACCGACGAAGTCGGCGGCCTTCACCTTGGGTCGCTGCATTCCCGCCTCGACGATCGAGCGCTCGGCGTCGAGCTCCGCGCCGAAGGCGCGGTAGCCCTTCTCCAGCCGGCCGGTGCTGCCGTAGACACCGATCCCGACGGGTACGGCGCCATGGTCCTTGCCGGCCTCGAGCAGCGACTCCCACAGCTGGCTCGCCGAGCCGAACGGCACGTAGAGCTCCCAGCCGAGCTCACCGACGTAGGAGATCCGCGACGCGAGGACGGGACTGTCCACGCCCTTGACCGCGATCTCGCGGCTGGTGAGGAAACCGAAGCCGGCGTCGGACACGTCGTCTCCGGTCAGGGAGGCGAGGATGTCGCGCGCCTTCGGGCCCCACAGGCCGATCGTGGAGATCTCCTCGGTGCTGTCGTGCAGGGAGGCGCCGTCGACGAGGTGGCGGGTGAACCACTGCAGGTCGGCCCGGCCGTGGGCACCACCGGTGACCACGCGGAAGTGGTCCTCGCCCAGGCGCATCACGGTGAGGTCGGAGAGGAAGCCGCCCTTCGCGTCGAGCACGGGCGTGTAGATGACCTTGCCGACCGGGACGTCGCACTGCGCGACGCAGGTCTGCTGCACCGAGGCGAGCGCCCCCGGTCCGGTGATGTCGAACATCGAGAACGCGGTCAGGTCGATGACGCCGGCGTTCTCCCGCATCGCGAGGTGCTCGGCGTTGATGATCGGGCTCCACCAGCGCGCGTCCCACTCGTGCTCGCGCGGCATCACGGCGTCGCCGTACTTCTCGACCAGGTCGGCGTTGGACTCGTACCACCAGGGCCGTTCCCAGCCGACGGTCTCGTAGAAGACCGCGCCGAGTGCCTTCTGGGAGTCCGCCATCGGCGACCAGCGGATGCCGCGGTCGGACTCGTACTGCTCGCTGGGGTGGACGATCCCGTAGGTCTTGATGAACGACTCGCTGGTGCGGGCCCGGACGTGTGCGCGCTCGCGCTCGTGCGGGTAGAACCGGGCGATGTCGCTGTGGGAGATGTCGATCTCGGAGTGGCCGTGGGTCATCCACTCGGCGACCGCGCGGCCGACGCCGGGGCCTTCCTTGATCCACACCGCGGCCGAGACCCAGAGGCCCTTGACCTCGCTCTCGCCGAGGATCGGGGACCCGTCAGCGGTCAGCGAGAGCAGCCCGTTGATGGCGTAGCGGATCTCCGCGCCCTCGGCGCCGAGCAGCTCCGGCATCAGCTCGAGAGCCTGCTCGAGCTGCGGGTCGAAGTCGTCCTCGGTGAACGGCATCTCGGTCGGCGACAGCTTGGCCTGGTCGATCGAGGGGATGTCCTCGGGCTCGTGCAGGATGGCGCGGTGGGCGTAGGAGCCGACCTCCATGTCGGCGCCGTGCTGCCGCTCGTAGCAGAGCGTGTCCATGTCGCGGACGATCGGGAAGGAGATCTCGCCCTCCCGCTCGGCGAGCTGCGGGCACGGGCCGACCGAGATCATCTGGTGCACGGCAGGGGTCAGCGCGATCTTCACCCCGGCCATGTCGCCGATCTTGGGGCTCCAGACGCCGCAGGCGATCACGACGTACTCCGCCTCGATGTCGCCCTGGTCGGTGACGACCTTCGTGATCCGCCCGTCCTCGACGCCGAGGTCCTCCACCTCGACGTTGGGTACGACGGTCAGGACTCCCTTGGCCAGGGCGTTCTCGCGCATGATCGTGCCCGCGCGGAGCGAGTCGACGACACCGACCCCGGGGGTCCAGAAGGCGCCGATGATCTGGTCGGGGTCGAGGAACGGCACCTTCTCGACGACGAACTCCGGCGAGACCAGCGAGGCCTCGATGCCCCAGGCCTTGGCGCTCGACATCCGGCGACGGAGCTCCTCCATCCGCTCCTCGGTGCGCGCCACCTCGAAGCCACCGGACTCGGTGAAGACGCCCATCTCCTTGTACTGCTTGACCGAGTCCAGGGTCAGGTCCGTGATCTCCCGCGAGTGGTCCACGGTGAAGATGAAGTTGGAGGCGTGCCCGGTCGATCCACCCGGGTTGGGCAGCGGGCCCATGTCGAGCTGGACGA
Source organism: uncultured Actinomycetota bacterium (assembly GCA_963782305.1). Lineage (GTDB taxonomy): Bacteria > Actinomycetota > Actinomycetes > Propionibacteriales > Nocardioidaceae > Marmoricola. The sequence continues at coordinate 359,509 of CAWAJJ010000008.1, forward strand.
TGTCCTCCCAGCCCAGCTCGGCGAGATGGTGGACGAGGCTGTTGCCGACGATGCCGGCTCCGATGACGACGACCTTGGCGGTGGCGGGGACAGTGGCCATGGGGACTCCTGGTGTTGCGTATTGCGAAACGGGGTGCGTATTAAGAAACTCTCTGGTCAAGCATCAGCCCGCGGCCAGGCCCCTGTCAAGCATCCGCGGGTCAGCCCGGCGTGCTGTCTCGCAGCCGGAGGAACACCAGGTGCCGCTCGTACTGGTCGAGCACGTCGTCGATCAGCTGGGTGTGCGAGTAGCCCATCACGTCGTAGCCCTGGCCGCCGTCGCGCAGATGGACCTCGAGGCGCGAGTAGTGGTCGTCCCCGCGGGGCGTGCGACCGCCGTACGCCGGTATGGGCGTCTCCTGCTGCTGGACCCGGTAGACGAAGGGACGCTCCGCGCCGACGTCGGCCGAGAGCTCCACGGCCGGGTGGCCCTCGGCGTCCGTGCTGCGGCGTACGACGGTGCTCGCGTGGTGGTCGCCGAGCTCGCCGGCCACTTCGCGCAGGGCCGGCTCGACGACCTCGTCGAGATACTCCTCGGCCTTGGCCAGGCTCGGGAACGTCATCACCCGTCTCAGCCGCGCCTGCCACGGGGTGTGACCACGTTCGGTGCCCCCGCTTCGCCCCGACAGCATGCCCGGCATGGCGCCCTCGCGACTGTCGGCGATGTGGGCCTCCACGGCGAGCGCCCGGTAGAGGCCCCACATCACCCCGACCATCACGAAGGCGAACGGCAGGCCGACGATGACGGTGGCGTACTGCAGCGCGTAGATGCCGCCCGCAGCCAGGATGGCCAGGGTGAGCGAGCCGGTGGCGACCGCCCAGAAGATCCGGAGCCGCGGACCCGCGTCGTCGTTGGCCGTGCGCAACCGCGAGGACAGGTTGGCCATCACCAGTGCACCGGAGTCCGCCGAGGTGACGTAGAACAGCAGCCCCACGACGATCGCGAGACTGGCGACCACCGGGAACGCGGGGTAGTCCTGCAGCAGGGCCCACAGTCCGTTGGACGGGTCGGTGGCCTCCGAGGCGATCTTCGTGAAGGAGGTGTTGCCGCCACGGATCTCGTCCAGGGCGGCGTTGCCGAAGATCGCGATCCACATCACGATGTAGCTGAACGGGATGACCAGGGTCCCGGACACGAACTGCCTGATCGTGCGACCCCGTGAGATCCGGGCCAGGAACAGCCCCACGAAGGCCGACCAGGCGATCCACCACGCCCAGAAGAACAGGGTCCACAGGCTCATCCAGTCACCGGTGTCCTCGAACGCGAAGGTCTGCATCGTCATGTTCGGGAACAACCGTGCGTAGTCACCGATGTTGAGCACCATCGCGTTCAGCAGGTGGGAGGTGCGTCCGGTGACCAGCACGAACGCGGCGAGTGCGATGGCGAGCAGCACGTTGACCTGGGAGATCACCTTGATGCCCTTGTCCACGCCGCTGACTGCGGAGATCGTGGCGATCACCACGGCCAGGATGATCAGTGCGCTCTGTGCGGCCAGTCCCGTGGGCACGCCGAAGACGATGTTCAACCCGACGTTGAGGCTGACCACGCCGATGCCGAGCGAGGTGGCCACACCGAAGATCGTGCCCAGCACGGCTGCGATGTCGATCCCGTGCCCGGCGGCGCCGTTGATGCGCTTGCCGAGCAGGGGATAGAGCGCGGACCGGACCGCGAGCGGCAGGTTCATCCGGTAGGCGAAGTAGGCCAGCGCCATCCCCATCAGCGAGTACATGCCCCATCCGGAGATGCCGTAGTGGAACAGCGTCCACACGGTGCTCTCGCGGGCCGCAGTGACGGTCTCGCCTGCTCCGGAGGGAGGGGTGAGGTACTGCGTGACCGGCTCGTAGACGGCGTAGAACATCAAGTCGGTGCCGATCCCGGCAGCGAAGAGCATCGAGGCCCAGGCGCCGGTGCTGAACTCGGGGCGGGAGTGCTCCGGACCGAGCTTGACCGCGCCGAAGCGGGAGAAGCCGAGGTAGACCACGAAGATGAGCACGGTGGTGGTCAGCGCGATGTAGTACCAGCCGAACCACGTCGAGACCCAGGCCACGACGTCGCCGAGGGTGGCCTCCGCGTTCTCCGGTGCGATCACGCACCACAGGGTCACGGCGACGGTGATCGCGGCCGAGACGAAGAACACCGGCCGGTTCAGCACGGCTCGAGGGGCGTCGTCGGGGTCGGGCTGTGGTGCTGCTTGCCTCTTCGGGGTGTCGAGGTCGCTCATCACTGTTCTCCTGACGTGGGGTGACGGGAGTCAAACACGCGTGCCCGGGACCCGCCAGGGTCCCGGGCACGCGTCAGGCATGCGTGATCAGCCCAGCCAGGCCTTCACCTTGTCCGGGTTGGCGTCGACCCACTTCTTGGCCGCGTCATCGGGGGACATGCCGTCCTGGCCGATGTAGCTGGCGACCAGGTTCTGGTCGGCGTTGGTCCACTTGAACGTCTTGATCAGGTCGACGGCCGGCGAGCCGGAGTCGGCGAACTTCTTCGCGATCAGCTTGTTCAGGTGGTACGGCGGGTAGTCGCAGGCCACCTTGGCGGCGTCGGCGTCACAGCCATCGGTGTACGGCGGCAGCTTGACGTTCGCCAGCTTGACCGGGTTCTTGACGCCCGGGGTCGGCTCCTGGCCCTGCACGTCGGCGTACCACTGCGGGGTGTAGAAGTACGCCAGCAGCGGCGTCTTGTTCTTCTCCGCGTTGCGGAAGCTGGTCAGCAGTGCTGCCTCGCTGCCGCCGACGACGACCTTGAAGTTGAGCTTGAGGTTCTTCACCAGGGCCTCGTCGTTGGTGACGTAGGACGGGTCACCGTCGAGCAGCTGGCCCTTGCCACCGGACTCCGAGGTCTTGAACAGGTCGGCGTACTTGTTCAGGTTCTTGTAGTCGGTGATGTCGGGGTACTTCTCGGTCATCCACTGCGGGACGAACCAGCCGATGAGCCCCTCGCCGCCGGTGAGGCCGGCGTCCTCGACGGACTTCTGCTCGTCGATGTACTTCTTGACGAGGTCGGGGTGGCCCCAGTTCTCCACGATGGTGTCGATGGAGCCACTCGCCATGCCCTGCCAGCCGACCTCCTCCTTCACGTCCGGGTAGGTGACGTTGCAGCCCAGCTTGGTCTTGGCCACGTAGCCGATGACGTGCGCGTTGGCGACGTACCCGGTCCACGGGTTGACGGCGATGCGCAGGTCACCACAGTCCTTGCCGGTGCTGCTGCCGCCCTTCGCGTCCTCGATGCCGCCTCCGCTGCCGCACGCGGCAAGTCCCGCCAGGCCGAGGCCCACCGAGGCGGCAATCGCGACCAGCCGGGTACGGCCCCGGGTCAGTCCTCGCGCCATGTCGTTCTCCTCTTGCTCTGCTCCGTGGTCCATCCGCGGAGACGTGTGTGGGGCATCAGCGGCCCATGCGCGCTGCTGCGTACCGCGCGATCCGGTCGAGCATCACGCCGAGGGCGGTGATGGCGATGCCGGCGGCAAGACCCTTGCCGAAGAGCTGGTCCTGGGAGAAGCCCGAGACCACGATGTAGCCGAGGCTGCCGCCGCCGACCAGGCCACCGATGACGACCATGGAGAGCACGTAGAGCAGTCCCTGGTTGGTGGCCAGCACGAGCGACTCGCGTGCCATCGGCAGCTGGACCTTGGTGATCATCTGCCAGGTGGTGCTGCCACTGGCCCGGGCCGCCTCGACGGTGGTGGGAGAGACTCCGCGGATCCCGTCGGCGACCAGCTTGGTCGCGATCGGGACGGCGTACGCCAGCGCGGCCACGATCGCGGTGAAGCGACCGACGCCGAACAGCGCGAGGGCCGGCACCAGGTAGACGAACGGCGGGATCGTCTGGAAGGCGTCCAGGAACGGCCGGATGATCGTGTCCGTACGCCGGCTGCGCCCCATCCCCACCCCGAGGACGGTCGCGACCAGCATCACCAGCAGCGTGGCGACCAGCGTCATCGCGAGGGTGATCATCGAGTCGTTCCACAGGCCGGTGCCGAAGATGATCGCGAGGCAGACGACCGTCGGGATCACGGGGCGCCAGCCACCGAGCACGTAGGCCAGCGCGATGATGACCAGGCCCATCACCCACCACGGCGACTGGGCCAGCAGGTCCTGCAGCGGGTTGAGCACCCAGTTGGTCGCATCGTTCTTCAGCGCCAGGGTGAACGTGTCCACGAGGTCGATGAACCAGGTGGAGAAGTCGTTGACGTACTTGGTGACCGACGTCCCGTCGATCGGCTTGAGGAACGGCCACGCCTCGCGGTCCGGGAACTGGGCGAAGTTCAGCTGGCTGCGCGAGAAGTAGACAGCGATCGCCACCGGCACCAGCCAGAGGCCGCGCACCATCCACTTCCCGGCGTTGGTCAGCCGCGGCTGGCGGATGCCCTTGCCGGCGTCCTCGGTCGCCCAGCGCGGCAGCTTCTCCAGGACGACGGCCTGGAGCATCACGCCCGGCCCGCTGACCGAGGCGATGTTCGCGCGGCCCATGCTCTCGGAGCGCTCGCTGGCGGCGGTGGTGGTCCGGTCGAGCATGATCGCCATCAGCACGATCAGCACGCCCGCCACCGAGGCGGCGCCGATGTTCTGGATCTGGAGCGCGGCGTTGACGGGCTTGCCGAGACCGGGGCCGTTCACCAGCGCCGCGATGGTCGCCATCGACAGGGCCGCCATCATGCTCTGGTTGACGCCGACCACGATGGTGCGCTTGGCCATCGGCAGCTGCACCTGTCGCAGCATCTGGACGTCGGTCAGCCCGAGCGAGCGAGCCGCCTCGATCGTGGTCTCCGGCACCGAACGGATCCCGTGCTCGGTGATCCGGACGAGCGGGGGGAGCGCGTAGATGACCGTCAGCACGATGGCCGTGGTCGGGCCGATGCCGAAGCCCAGCGCCACCGGGGCGAGGTAGGCGAAGGGCGGCATGGTCTGGGCGATGTCGAGGAGCGGCGTGATCACCGCGGAGACCTTGTTGCTCCGGGCCATCGCGATGCCGAGGGGGAGGCCGACGATGATGCAGACCGTCACCGCCAGCAGGGTGATCAGCAGCAGGTCGATGCTGTCCTGCCAGAGACCGAAGATCCCGAAGAACAGCATCGAGATGGTGACGAGGATCGTCGAGCGGATGCCCGCGACGGCCCAGGTGATCCATGCGCCGATCGCGACGACGCCGAGCCAGCCGACCTGCGGGACCGGGCGGGGGAAGTCCGGGATGCTGAACAGCTTCTGGAGGAACACGAAGACGTTGTTGAACACGTCCCCGATGAAGTTGAGCACGCCGCCGAAGAACCAGTTGTCCGGTCCGTGCAGCTGCACCCAGTCGCGGATGCCGTTGAGCCAGGTGTGGAAGCCGGTGGTGTCCTGGAGCCCGAGCGCGCGGGTGTTGTTCCCCTTCAGGAGGGCGTAGAGCACCAGCCACACGACGAGGATGCCGAGCACCTTCAGCCCGGTGTTGCGCTTCTTGCCCTGCTCGACGTACGGCTGCTCCTCCTTGGTGGCCGGGCGTTCCGGCGCCTCCGGCGGAGGAGCGGTGTCGGTGGCCATGTCAGTGGCCTTCCTCGGCCACGACCACGCGCAGGATGTCCTCGTCGTCGACGACGCCGACCACCGTGTCGCCGTCCACGACCCGGCACGGGCCCTGGTGGTCCAGCACGATCCTGGCCGCGTCACGCACGATCTGGTTGTGCTGCAGGGCGGGCGCGTCGCCGGGCACGTCACCGGTGTCGGGCCGCATCACCCACTTCAGCGTGAGCACGTGCGACTTGGGCACCTCGCTGGTGAAGTCGCGCACGTAGTCGTCGGCCGGGGCGCCGACCACCTGGTCGGGAGTGCCGATCTGCACGATCTCGCCGTCGCGCATGATCAGGATCCGGTCGCCGAGCTTGAGCGCCTCGGCGAGGTCGTGGGTGATGAAGACCATCGTCTTCCCGACCTCCTCGTGGAGCCGGATCACCTCGTTCTGCATGTCGCGGCGGATCAGCGGGTCCAGCGCAGAGAACGGCTCGTCGAACATCAGCACCTCGGGGTCGGCGGCCAGGGCACGGGCCAGGCCCACGCGCTGCTGCATGCCGCCGGAGAGCTGGTCGGGGAAGTTGTTCTCGTAGCCGCTCAGGCCGACCAGGTCGACCATCTCCTGGGCGCGGTTGCGTCGCTTGCTCTTGCCCTCGCCGCGCACCTCGAGGCCGAAGGCGACGTTGTCGACGACCTTGCGGTGCGGCAGCAGGCCGAAGTGCTGGAAGACCATGGAGACCTTGCGACGCCGGGTGTCGAGCAGGGCGGAGTCGTCCATCCCGGTGATCTTCTCGCCGTAGAGCTCGACGGTCCCGGCCGTCGGCTCGATGAGCCGGGTGAGCAGCCGCACCAGCGTCGACTTGCCGGAGCCGGAGAGCCCCATCACGACGAAGACCTCACCGGGCGCGACGTCGAAGGAGACGTCGCGGATGCCGACGACGTGGCCGGTCTTCTCCTGCAGCTCCTTGCGGGACAGGTTGGCCTGCTCCGTGCCGATGATCTTGTCCGCCCGCGGCCCGAAGATCTTCCAGAGCCCGTCGACGTGGACAGCCGGTGGCTCGCCGCTCGCCGGGCTCTGATGGCTCTGCTCGTGGGTGAAATCCGTTGTCGTCATGGCTGTTCCTCACGGTTGCGGCTGTCGCCAGGCGGGTAGAGCGGTGAGCGGTCACGGTGCCGGTAGAACGGTGCGTCGGACGGGGGGAGCGGGGTGTTGCCGAGGATCATGTCCGCGGACTTCTCGGCCAGCATCATCACGGGCGCGTAGATGTTGCCGTTGGTGACGTAGGGCATCGCCGAGGCGTCGACCACGCGGAGACCCTCCACGCCGTGGACCCGCATCGTCTCCGGGTCGAGCACGGAGTTGTCGTCGACGCCCATCCGGGCGGTGCACGACGGGTGCAGGGCGGTCTCGGCGTCCTTGGCGACCCAGTCGAGGATCTCCTGGTCGGTCTCCACAGACGGACCAGGGGACAGCTCGCCGGCGTTGAACGCAGCGAACGCGGGCTGGTTGAGGATGTCCCTGGCTGCACGGATCATCTCGATCCACTCGCGCCGGTCGTTCTCGGTGGAGAGGTAGTTGAACCGCAGCGCTGGGTGCTCGAACGGGTCCTTCGACTTCAGCGTCAGGTTGCCGCGTACGTCGGAGTACATCGGGCCGATGTGCACCTGGTAGCCGTGCTCCGCTGCAGGCCGGGACCCGTCGTACCGGATCGCGATCGGCAGGAAGTGGAACATCAGGTTCGGGTAGTCGACCTGGTCGTTGCTGCGGATGAAGCCGCCGGCCTCGAAGTGGTTGGACGCACCGACGCCGCTGCGCAGGAACAGCCACTCGGCGCCGATGCGAGGCTTGTGCCGATGCTTGAGCCAGGGGCCGATCGAGACGGGCTGCTTGCTGGCGTACTGGATGTAGACCTCGAGGTGGTCCTGGAGGTTGCTGCCGACGCCGGGAAGGTCAGCCACGACGTTGATCCCGAGCTTCTCGAGGTCGTTCTTGGGCCCGATGCCGGCGAGCAGCAGCAGCTGCGGTGAGTTGATCGCGCCACCGCACAGGACGACCTCGGTGGCGTTGGCCCGCTGGTCACCGCGGCCCGCGCGGTGGTAGTCGACACCGGTGACCTTGTCGCCCTGCATCACCAGACCGGTCACCGTCGCCAGGGTCTCGACGCGCAGGTTCGGGCGCGACATCACCGGGTGCAGATAGGCGCGGGCGGCACTGAGCCGGCGACCTCGGTGGACGTTGCGGTCGAACGCCGCGAAGCCCTCCTGCCGGTAGCCGTTGACGTCGTCGGTGAGTGGGTGCCCGGCCTGCTGCACGGCCTCGAAGAAGGCGCCGAACAAGGGGCTCTTCGCGGGCCCGCGCTCGAGGACCAGAGGCCCACTGGCGCCGCGCCACTCGTCGGCACCGGCGAGGCAGTTCTCCATCCGCTTGAAGTAGGGCAGGCAGTGCGCGTAGTCCCAGGAGTCCATCCCCTTGTCGGCAGCCCAGCGCTCGAAGTCGAGCGGGTTGCCGCGCTGGAAGATCATCCCGTTGATGCTGCTGGAACCGCCGAGCACCTTGCCGCGAGCGTGGTAGACCTTGCGGCCGTCCATGAACGGCTCCGGCTCGGACTCGTACTTCCAGTCGTAGAGCTTGTTGCCGATCGGGTAGGGCAGCGCGGCCGGCATGTGGATGAACGGGTCCAGCCGGTTGTCGTTGCGCCCCGCCTCGAGCACGAGCACCGAGGTCTCCGGGTCGACGCTGAGCCGGTTGGCCAGGGCCGAGCCGGCCGAGCCACCACCGACGATGACGTAGTCCCAGTGGTCCCGACCCCCACGCCGGTTGAGCTTGTCGAAACCCTTCATGCCTCGCCCCCGAACCAGCCCTGTGGTGCGGGCGCGATGTTGTGCCAGACGTGCTTGGTCTCGCGGTACTCCTCGAGCCCGGCGCTGCCGAGCTCGCGCCCGATGCCGGACTGCTTGTAGCCGCCCCACTCCGCCTGGGCGACGTAGGGGTGGTAGTCGTTGATCCAGACGGTGCCCATCCGCAGCTTCGCCGCCATCCGCTGGCCCTTGCCGGCGTCCTGGGTCCAGACGGCACCGGCCAGGCCGTAGATCGAGTCGTTGGCGATGCGTACGGCGTCGGCCTCGTCGGTGAACCTCTCCACCGTGAGCACGGGCCCGAAGGACTCCTCCTGCGCCACGCTCATCTCCGAGCTGACGTTGCCCAGGATCGTGGGTGCGTAGAAGTAGCCGTCGGCCAGCTCGCCCTCGGTGAGCCGCTGGCCGCCGAGCAGGAGGGTGGCGCCCTCGGCGATCCCGGCGTCGACGTACGCCGAGACCTTGTCCAGGTGGCCCTGCGAGATCAGCGCACCGGTCTCGGCCTTCTCGTCGAAGGGGCCCCCGAGCCGGATCTGACGGGCGCGTGTGACCAGCTCGTCGACGAACTCGTCGTGGATGGAGTCCTCGACGATCAGCCGCGCCCCGGCCGAGCAGACCTGGCCGGAGTGCAGGAAGACCGCGGTCAGGGCCATGTCGAGGGCACTCGCCCGGTCGGCGTCGGCGAAGACGATGTTGGGGTTCTTGCCGCCGAGCTCCAGCGCCACCTTCTTCACGGTGCCGGATGCGACGGCCATGATGTGCTTGCCGGTCTGCAGGCCGCCGGTGAACGACACCAGGTCGACGCGGTGGTCCTCGCTCAGCGGCGCACCCGCGTTGGGTCCGTCGCCGACCACCAGGTTGCCGACACCCGGCGGCAGCCCGGCCTCGTCGAGCAGGCGCATCAGGTGGATCGCGGTGTGCGGGGAGAGCTCGCTCGGCTTGAGCACGAAGGTGCAGCCCGCGGCCAGGGCGGGGGCGACCTTCCAGGAGACCTGCAGCAGGGGGTAGTTCCACGGGGTGATCAGTGCGCAGACACCGACAGGCTCGTGCACGACCCGGCTGACCACGTCGGCCCGCCCGGTGTCGACGACGCGTCCGCCCTCGGCGTCGGCGCTCATGCCGAAGTGCCGGAAGACGCTGGTGACGTCGTCGACGTCGTACTCGCTCTCGACCAGGCGCTTGCCGGTGTCCAGCGACTCCATCCGGGCGATCTCGGCCTTGTCGCGCTGGAGGAGGTCGGCCACGCGCAGCAACAGGTCCCCGCGCTCGCGGGCGCTCGTCCCCGGCCACGGTCCCTCGTCGAACGCGGTGCGGGCCGCGCCGATGGCGGCCTCGGTGTCGACTTCCGTGGACTCGTCGATCTCGGCGACGAGCTCACCCGTGGCCGGGCAGCGAATCTCGCGGCGTCCGCCCTCGCGGGCAGAGACCCATTCCCCATCGATGAAGTTCTCGGGCATCCAGTTCCATCCCCGCGTCGGAGTTGCGCTGCTTGCAACACGTTGGCGCTATACGAAACACAATGGTGAACCTGGGTGGTCCCGTCAAGGCTCGTGAACGGATCGATACCTGCCTGTGAACGGTGTCCTATACCAATGCGGACTTTTGGGCGCGGCTCACCGGACACCCCAGCCCAGACGGTGGGAGAGCTCCTCGGCCGCCGCGAGCAGCTGGGGCACCACTGCCTCCACCCGCTCGGGGGGAAGCCTGAAGGTCGGGCCGGAGAGGCTCATCGAGCAGATGACGTCGCCGTGGGCGTTGCGGACGGGCGCAGCGATCGCGGTGAGGCCCACCTCGAGCTCGTCCACCGCCACGGCGTACCCGTGTTCCCGGACGCCCTCGAGCGCGCGGCGCAGCTGCGCCTTGGTGGTGATGGTCGACCCGGTGAACGCCGGCAACCGCCCGAGCAGGTCGTCGAGCTCGGCGGGCGGGAGCCAGGCGAGCAGCACCTTGCCGTTGCTGGTGGCGTGCAACGGGATGTGCTGCCCGACCCAGTTGTGCGGCTGCAGCGCGGAGGGCCCGGCCACCTGGTCGAGGTAGAGCGCGCTGTTGCCGCTCAACGTGGCCAGGTTGACGGTCTCGCCGGTGGCCGCGGCCAGCTGCTTGCACAGCGGCCTGGCCTCCTGGACCACGTCGAGCCGGGCGCTGGTCGCGCCGGCGAGGCGCAGCAGGCCGACGCCGAGGCGGTACTTGCCACGCCCCTCGACCTGCTCGACGAGCCCGTGCAGCTCCAGGGTGGCGACCAGCCGGAAGGCCGTGCTCTTGTGGACCTCGAGGGCCGCAGCGATCTCGGTGACACCGGACTCGCCCGAGCGGGCCAGGATCTCGAGGATCCTCAGGGCCCGGTCCACCGACTGCACGCCAACGACGGTGTCGACAGCCGGGTTGCTCATGGCGACCCGCCGAACCTGTTGCTCATGGCGCAACTGTAGACCTGCTGACGCAACGCCGCCATCACCTGAGCGAGGTGGGATGATCCAGTCCGACAGGGCAAGCACGGACATCACAGACGGGGAGTGCGGCCGATGCAGGCGAGGTACGCCGGCCAGTGCACGGCCTGCGGCAAGCGGATCGAACCCGCGGCCGAGATCGCGCGGACGAGCGACAAGTCCCGCTGGGTGCACGCTGCCTGCGCAGCCGGCCCACCCCCGGACGCGCCCGTGCCGGTGGGTACGACGGAGGTCTTCACCGACGGCGCCTGCCGCGGCAACCCCGGCCCGGGAGGGTGGGCCTGGGCCGTGCCGGACGGGCCGCAGGGCTCCGGCCACGACCCCGCCACGACCAACCAGCGGATGGAGGTGCGGGCCGCCTACGAGGCGATCCGTGCGCTGACCGGGCCGCTGGTGGTGGTGAGCGACTCGACGTACGTCGTGAACTGCTTCAAGAACTCGTGGTGGACCGGCTGGCGCGCTCGTGGCTGGACCAACTCGGCGAAGAAGCCGGTGGCCAACCGCGACCTCTGGGAGCCCCTGATCGACCTGGTCGAGGAGCGCGGCGACGTCACCTTCCGCTGGGTCAAGGGCCACTCCGGCCACCCGATGAACGACCTGGTCGACCAGCTCGCCGTGGAGGCCAGCCACAACCCCTCCGCTCCATGAGCGGTCCGAGCACGCGCGCCCCCGGTGACGTCCTGGTGCACCTGCGGCGTGCCCGGGACCACGTCGACCGGCACTACGCCGATCCCCTCGAGGTCGAGGAGATGGCGCGGATCGCGGGGCTGAGCAAGTTCCACTTCCACCGGCTCTTCACCGCGACCTACGGGATCACGCCGGCGGCGTACGTCTCCCGACGTCGGGTCGAGCGCGCCCAGGACCTCCTGCGCGCCACCACCCTGAACGTGACCGAGGTCTGTCACGCGGTCGGGTTCTCCAGCCTCGGCTCGTTCAGCAGCCGGTTCAAGGAGATCGTCGGCGAGACCCCGCGCCAGTTCCAGGCCCGCTGGGGAGCGGCAGCCCCCCGGATCCCCGGGTGCTACGTGCTGATGGCCGGCCTCGTCGAGAAGGGCCCCGCCCCCCACGCCGGTTGAGCCTGTCGAAACCAAGCAAGCCAGGAGAAGCAAACTCAACGATGACGCCCTAGCGTCGTCCCATGATCACCAACATTTCCCTGGCCAGCGTCTTCGTCAAGGACGTCGACGCGTCGAAGAAGTTCTACGTCGAGGTCCTCGGCTTCGACGAGGGCGAGGACATTCTCCTGGGCGACTACCGCTGGTGCACCGTGAGGCACCCCAACCAGCCCGAGCTCCAGGTCCACCTCGCCATCCCCGGCCCGCCGTTCTCGCCCGAGATGGTGGAGTCCATCAACCGCTCGCTCGACGAGGGCGGCATGAACGGGCTCGGCCTCGCCACCGACGACTGCCGCAAGCAGGCCGAGGAGCTGAAGTCGAAGGGCGTCGAGTTCATCCAGGACCCCGAGGAGAGGCCGTACGGCGTCGAGGCGGTCCTGCGCGACAACTCCGGCAACTGGATGGTGCTGGTCGAGCACAAGGAGTACACCCACGCCGACTTCGAGAACTAGCGGAAGACGACCGTCCGGTGCCCGTCGAGGAGCACCCGTGACTCGGAGTGCCAGCGCACCGCCCGGGACAGTACGGCGGCCTCCACGTCGCGGCCGGCGCCGACGAGCTGCCCGGCGTCATGGTTGTGGTCGACCCGGATCACGTCCTGCTCGATGATCGGGCCCTCGTCGAGGTCTGCGGTGACGTAGTGGGCGGTGGCACCGATCAGCTTCACCCCGCGGTCGTAGGCCTGGTGGTAGGGGCGGGCGCCCTTGAAGCTCGGCAGGAACGAGTGGTGGATGTTGATCGCCGCGCCGGAGAGTCGGCGGCACACGTCGTCGGAGAGCACCTGCATGTAGCGCGCGAGCACGACGAGCTGGATCCCGAGCTCGTCGTGCAGCCCCATCAGCTCGGCCTCCGCCTCGGCCTTGGTCTCCGGCGTCACCGGGATGTGCCGGAACTCCAGTCCGTGGCTGCGCACCAGTGGCCCCGCGTCGGGGTGGTTGGAGACGACCACCGGGATGTCGATCTGCAGGCTGCCGCTGGAGTGGCGGAAGAGCAGGTCGTTGAGGCAGTGCAGCTGCTTGCTGACCATGATCAGGGTCCGGTAGGGCACCCGGGCGCCCCAGATGTCGAAGGTCATCCCGAACCTGCTCGCGACCTCGGTGAAGTCGGTGCGCAGCGACTCGGCGGTGGCGCCGTCGTCGGCCATCGAGAAGTCGATCCGCATGAAGAACCGGCCGTTGAGGCGGTCGAAGAACTGCTGGCTCTCCACGATGTTGCCGCCGTGCTCGACCAGGAAGCCGGAGACGGCGTGGACGATCCCGGGCTGGTCGGGACAGTCGAGGATCACGACGAAGTCACCGGACGGGAGACCGGCGTTGGCCGAGGTCCGCCCGGGGGAGGGGAGAGCTGCCATCAGTCGCCGAGCTCCTTGCGCCGACGGGTGACGAACTCCTCCATCTCGGCGCGGATCGCCTCGTCGAGCGGCGGCTGCTCGTAGGACTGCAGCTTCTCCTGGTAGATCTTCGAGGCCCGCGCAGCAGCGTCGTTTCCGCCGTTGCGGCTCCAGCGCTCAAAGTTCTCCGAGGACGAGAGCAGCGGCCGGTAGAAGCAGGTGCGGAACCGCTCCATCGTGTGCATCGCGCCCAGGAAGTGGCCGCCGGACCCGACCTCCTCGTGCGCCCCGAAGGCCAGCGACTCCTCGTCGATCTCGAGCGGCGTGAACTCGGCGTGCATCATCTGCAGCAGCTCGATGTCGACGATGAACTTCTCGTAGCCTGCGACCAGGCCGCCCTCGAGCCAGCCGGCCGAGTGCATCACCCAGTTGGCGCCGGCCAGGAAGGTCGGCATCAGGGTCATCAGCGCCTCGTAGCCGGCCTGCGCGTCGGGCACCTGCGAAGACGTCAGCGTGCCGCCGGACCGGAACGGCAGCCCGAAGTGCCGCGCGATCTGGCCGGTGCAGAGCAGGCCGATGCCCGACTCCGGCGTACCGAACGTCGGCGAGCCGGACTGCATGTCGATGTTGGACAGGAACGAGCCGAACACGACCGGGCAGCCCGGTCGGATCAGCTGCGCAAGGGCGATCCCGGTCAGGGCCTCGGCGATCTGCTGGACCAGGGCTGCCGGGATGGTCACCGGCGACATCGCGCCCATCAGGATGAACGGGGTGAGTACGACGGCCTGGTTGGCCTCGGCGTACTCGAACAGCGAGTCGAGCATCCGGTCGTCCCAGCGCAGCGGGGAGTTGCAGTTGATCAGCGAGATCAGCGCCGGCGTCTGCTCCATGCTCGCGCGACCCGCCTCGCGGCCCTGGCCGCCACCGAGCAGGATCGAGGTCAGCTCGATCGTGTCCAGCGCGTTCGGGCCCGAGACGACGTTGCCCATGAACACCTTGTCGGTGAGCGTGGCCAGCGCATAGGTCATGTCGAGGTGGCGGCTGTCCAGCGGGGTGTCGTTGGGCTCGCAGATCACGCCGCCGGCCGAGTCCATGATCGGGAACGACTGGGCGAGCTTGGTGAAGTTCTGGAAGTCGTCCATCGTCGCGTCGCGGCGTACGGCGCCCTCGCGGACGAACGGCGGCCCGTAGACGGCCCCGAAGGCCATCATGTCGCCGCCGATGTGCAGGTTGTTGGCGGGGTTGCGCGCCTGCAGGTCGAACTCCTTGGGCGCCTTCGCTACCTGCTCCAGGATGAAGTCAGGATCGAAGAAGACCTTGTCGCCCTCCACCCGCTGGCCGGCCTCCTTGAACAGGTCGAGGGCCCGCTGCGTCATGAACTCGACGCCGAGCTCGGAGACCAGCCGGCGCCAGCCGCCGTCGAGGGTGGCCATGGCCTGCTCGGAGAGGATCTCGTAGCGCGGCATCTGGTTGCGGAACATATTCGTTACTCCCTGTTGACCCGGGGTGCTTGACCGGCGAGGTCTGGAAACCTAGCCTCACCATGTGGGCATACAGTTCCACATGGTGGGAGTTACTTCTACCGACACACTGGACCGAACAACGAAGGGCGGTCAAGAGTGACCAGCACTTCGGTCATCGAGAACACCGCTGGGGCCACCGCGGGACAACAAGGGGGCACCCAGGCGGTCGACCGCGCCGCGGCGCTGCTCACCCTCGTGGTCGAGGCCGAGGTCGCGGTCACCTTCGCCGAGCTCTGCGAGGCCGCCGGTCTCGCCCGCTCCACCACCTCCCGGCTGTTGGCCGCGCTCGAGCGCACCCGCCTCGTCGAGCGTGTGGGCGGCGGGGAGTACATCGGCGGCCCCCTCTTCGCGCTGTACGCCGCACGCCACGACCGCAACGCCGAGCTGGCCAGGCTCGCCCGGCCGATGCTGGTGAAGATCGGCGAGGAGACCGGCGAGACGGTCCACCTCGCGGTCGCGAGCGGCGGCCGGGTCGCCCACCTGGCCCAGGTCGACTCGACCTTCCTGCTCGGCGCGCGCGACTGGACCGACGTCGAGGTGCCGCCGCACTGCTCCGCGCTGGGCAAGGTGCTCCTGGCGTGGAAGGCGCTCGACCTCCCCGAGGAGCCGCTCGAGCGGGTCACCGACCAGACGCTGCTCACGGTGAGCGATCTCGAGTGCGACCTCGAACGGGCTCGCTCCCGCGGCTTCGCGATCACCCATGACGAGCTCGAGATCGGGCTCTCCGGCATGGCCGCCCCGGTCTTCGGACCCGAGGCCGTGCTGGCCGCAACCGTGGGCATCTCTGGTCCCACAGCACGACTGCAGGACAGGGTCGACCACGTCGGTCGACTCCTGATGGAACAGACGGAGGCGCTTTCGGCGCTGCTCCGTCACGGCACCCGCCCGGTGGGCCAAGAAAGAGGCACGGCATGACACCTGACGAGATCCTCAAGGGGCTCTACGACGAGACGCTGGTGGGCAACGCCCCCCGGGTCCTGGAGCTCACCCATGAAGCCCTGAGCATGAACATGGAGCCGCAGAACCTCCTGTTCGACGCACTCATCCCCTCGCTCGAGGAGGTCGGCGCCCGCTTCGAGCGCGGTGACTTCTTCGTGCCCGAGATGCTGATCGCCGGCCGGGCGATGGCCGGCTCGATGGAGGTGCTGCGGCCACTGCTGGCCGAGACCGGCGTCGAGACGGTCGGCAAGTTCCTGATGGGAACGGTCAAGGGCGACGTCCACGACATCGGCAAGAACCTGGTCAACATCATGCTCGAGGGTGCCGGCTTCGAGGTGATCGACCTCGGTGTGCAGGTGGCCCCGGAGACCTTCATCGCGAAGATCGAGGAGCACAAGCCCGACATCGTCGGCTTCTCGGCGTTCCTGACCACCACGATGCCGATGTTCAAGGCCAACATGAACGCGCTCGAGAAGGCCGGCATGCGCAACGACGTGATCGTGATGGTCGGCGGCGCCCCCGTCACCCAGGAGTACGCCGACGCGGTGGGCGCCGACGGTTATGCCGCCGACGCCTCCGGTTGTGTCCGCAAGGCCAAGGCGCTGCTCAAGGCCAAGCGCGAGAAGGTGCTTGCCTGATGCCCGCTCCCATGCTCGAGACCCGCCTGCGCTCGGCCACCCGCGAGGTCGTCCTCGGTCGTCAGCACCGCTTCGTGCTGATCGGCGAACGGCTCAACCCCACCGGCCGACGCATCTTCCAGGACCAGATCAAGGCCGGCGACCTGTCCGCCGTGGAGCGCGACGTCAGGGCCCAGGTCGAGGGCGGCGCCGACGTGCTCGACGTGAACATGGGCGTCCCGCTGGTCGACGAGGCCGAGCTGCTGGCCAAGGTCGTGACCATGGTCCAGGAGCTGACCGACCTGCCGCTGTGCATCGACTCCTCGGTCGTCGAGGCGCTCGAGGCCGGGCTCTCGGCGTACAACGGCCGGGCGCTGGTCAACTCGATCACCGCCGAGGACGAGCGGATGGAGCAGATCCTCCCCCTCGTGAAGAAGTACGACGCGGCCGTGGTCGCGCTGCCCAACGACGTGGACGAGATCCCGATGGAGCCGGAGAAGCGGCTCCTGCTGGTCGACAAGATCGTCCGGGTCGCCACGCAGGAGTACGGCATCGCCCTCGAGGACATCGTGATCGACCCGCTGGCGATGCCGATCGGTGCCGACGTGACCAACGGGCTGGCCACGCTCGAGACGATGCGCGGCATCCGCGACACCCACGGCCTGAACATGACCTGCGGCTCGTCCAACGTGTCCTTCGGGATGCCGGGACGGCACGTGCTCAACGGCACCTTCCTGAGCATGGCGATGGTCAACGGGCTGACGAGCGCGATCATGGACACCCGCACGCCCGAGCTGGTCTCGATGGTCAAGGCCACCGACCTGCTCATGGGCAACGACGAGTGGGGGATGGCATGGATCTCCCGGCACCGGGCGGCCCAGGCTTCGCTCGCAGCCGCATCGACGTGACCGACCCTGCGGCGGTCGATCAGTCGAGACCCCCGAAGGAGCTCGCCGACGTCGCGCGCGAGGGCCTGATCGCTCCGCCCGGCTCCTCGGTCACCCCGCACGACGGCGCCGGCCGGGTGCAGCTCTCCTTCACCGTCGAGGGCGGGCAGGACCGGCAGGTCCGGGTGCCGCCGGGCGTGACCGTGTTCGACTCGGGGTCCTGGAACGGGATCGCCATCGACTCCACGTG
Source organism: uncultured Actinomycetota bacterium (assembly GCA_963782305.1). Taxonomy (GTDB): domain Bacteria; phylum Actinomycetota; class Actinomycetes; order Propionibacteriales; family Nocardioidaceae; genus Marmoricola. Next base: position 376,999 of record CAWAJJ010000008.1, read on the forward strand.
TGGCGGTCACGGCACCTGTCACAAGTGCAAGGTGCGCGTGGACACCCCGTTGCCGATCTCGCGGCACGACCGGCGTACGTTCTCCGAGCCCGAGCTGACTGCGGGCTGGCGGCTCGCCTGCCTGGCCACGGCCACGCAGGACCTGCAGATCACGGTGCCGCCGCTGACGACCCGGCCCAAGGCGGCGACCGTCGGCGTTGGCCGTCAGGTGATCCTGCGGCCGGCGGTGCAGAAGCGGTACGTCGAGCTCGCTGACCCGTCGCTCTCCGACCAGCGCAGCGACGTGGTCCGGCTGACCGACGCCATCGAGGACCTCGAGCTGACCATCGACCTGCCGGTGCTGCGTCGACTCCCCAAGGTGCTCCGTGAAGCCGACTTCAAGGTGACCGCGGTGGTCGTCGACGAGGCGCTGATCGACGTCGAGCCCGGCGACACCAGTGAGCAGCGCTACGCGATCGCGTTCGACCTGGGCACCACGACCGTCGTCGCGACCCTGCTCGACCTCGGCCTCGGCACACCCGTTGCCGTCGCCTCGCGGATGAACAAGCAGCAGCCCTTCGGTGGCGACGTGATCACCCGGATCAGCGCGACGATGATGGACCCCGAGGCACTGGGGCGGCTGCAGTCGCTTGCCGCCGAGACCCTCGACGAGCTGGCCCAGGAGGTCTGCGTCGAGGGCAAGGTAGACCCCACCCATGTCTACGAGGTGGCGATCGCCGGCAACGCCACGATGACCGCCCTCGTGCTCGGCATCGACCCGGAGCCGCTGGGCGTCGCTCCGTTCGTGATGAGCACGGCCCAGCCCCCCGTCGTACTCGCTGACGACCTGGGCCTGCACCTGCACCCCCGCGCTCGCGCCGTGATGTTCCCGGCACTGGGCGCCTATGTCGGCGGGGACATCGTCGCGGGCATGCTCGCCACCGGGATGGACCGTGACAAGCGGACCCGCCTGTTCATCGACGTCGGCACCAACTGCGAGATCGTGCTCAGCAACGGCGACACCATCCTGTCCACCGCCGCTCCCGCTGGCCCTGCGTTCGAGGGCGGCGCGATCCGGTGCGGCATGCGCGCTGCCGAGGGCGCCATCGAGGTGGTCAAGCTCGACCCCGAGGGGACCGAGGAGACCGGTGTCGCCCTGCAGGTGATCGGCGACGTCACCCCCAAGGGCCTGTGCGGATCGGGCCTGGTCGACGCCGTCGCCGAGATGGTGCGCGTCGGGCTGCTCGACGGCAGCGGCCGGTTCCTGGCCGAGGACCAGGCAGCCGCCAAGGCGCCGGGCCTTGCCAGCCGGTTCGCCAAGATCGGGGAGGAGCGCGTGTTCGTGCTCCACCGGCCGAGCCTCGACACCGACGTCTCCGAGACGGTCTATCTCTCCCAGCGCGACGTCCGTGAGCTCCAGTTCGGCAAGGCCGCCATCGCGACCGGCTGGACGCTGCTCCTCGAGGAGCTCGGCCTGGAGCACGACGACGTGCAACAGGTCCTGCTCGCCGGGTCGTTCGGCTCCTACCTCTCCCCGTCATCCGCGGTGCGCATCGGCCTGGTGCCCAAGCTCCCGGTGCTGCGCATCGTCTCGGCCGGCAACGTGGCGGGCGAAGGGGCGAAGATGGCCCTGCTGTCCCTGCGCGAGCGCACCGGCGCGACGACCCTGCTGGAGGAGGTGAAGTATGTCGAGCTCTCCGACCGTCCTGACTTCAACGACAAGTTCGTCGACCAGCTCTCCTTCCCGACGCCGTAGCGCCCTGATCGCCTGCGGCGCGATCGCCCAGCCGGCCGCCCGGATCGTCGAGCAGCAGGGCTGGGACGTCGACGTACACCCGCTTCCTCCGCTCCTGCACAACCAGCCGCACAAGATCGCCGGCGAGGTCGAGCGGCTGGCGCAGACCCTGGGTGCGTCGTACGACACGGTCGCGGTGGGGTACGCCGACTGCGGCACCTACGGCTCGCTGGACGAGGTGTGCGAGCGGCTCGGGCTGGAGCGTCTCGAGGGACTGCACTGCTACGACATGTACGCCGGGGCCAGCCGCATCGAGACGTTCTTCGCCGAGCAGCCGGGGACCTACCTGCTGACCGACTTCCTGGTGAAGTCCTTCGCGAGGAGCGTGGAGGCCGAGCTCGGCCTGGACCGCTACCCCGAGCTCCGCGACGACTACTTCAGGCACTACACGCGGATGGTCTGGCTCGCCCAGGACGAGACCCCCGCGCTCCGCGCCGCGGCCGAGGCCGCCGCCGAGCGCATCGGCCTCCCGCTGACGATCGTGCCCACCGGCAACGCCGGCCTGGAGAAGGCCCTGCGCACCCTCCTCGACCATCGATAGACCTCAGAGCCGACCCAGCAGCTCCTGGCGCCAGGCCTCGGTCTCGGCGATCTGGTTGAAGGTGAAGATGTGCAGCCCCTCGATCAGCGACTCGGGCCTGGCCGCGACGGTCGCACACTCCTCGAGGAACCTCTGACCGGTGAAGCCCCCCGGTGCGGCGAGGCGGGCGAAGGTGCTCTTGTTCTTGGCCAGGAAGCGGGTCGACTCGCCGACGCCGATCTTGGTGGCCATCGCCAGCAGCTTGGTCCGGTCGATCGGCCCGGGCATCCCGAGGAGCAACGGCATCGTCACGCCACGACGGCGCATCCGCTCGACCCAGCTCTTGATCGCGCCGGCGTCGAAGGTGAGGTTGCTGACGATGTGCGTGGCGTGCCGCCGCTTGTCCCACATCGCCTGCACCGTCAGGTCGTCGTCGATCTTCGGGTGGGTCTCGGGATAGCCGGTGATGCCGATCTGCTCGAACGGCTGCGACAGGTTGTTCAGGTCCTCGAGCAGGCTGAACGCGTCCGGGTAGTCGCCGACCGGGTCCACGTCACCGCCGGGGACGAACACGCGGGTGATGCCTGCAGTCGCCAGGCGCGCCCGGATCTCGACGACCTCGGCCTGGTCGTGGATCATCCGCGCGGCGAGGTGCGGGACGACGACGTAGCCGTGGCCGGCGAGCGTCTCGGCCAGCGACAGCGTCGCCTCGAGGCCCTTGGAACCCGACGCGGTGACGGTCACCGCCACGTCGAGCGGGACCGAGGCGAGCACCTTCTCCTCGGTGGTGGCCGTGGGGAGCACCTCGTAGCGGGCGTGGGTCAGCAGCCGCTGCAGAGTCTGGTTCCGAGAAACTGTTTTGTTGCGCATGATGGAACTCGTCTCGTATTACGCACCGCTGATGCCTCAGACTACTGCCGCGAGCGGACTGCGGACAAGACGCCGAGCGGGCAGTTTCCCGTGGCCCCAGCACGTCGACCGGGCAGTTTCCCGTGCTACCAGATGCGGACGCGTTCCTCGGGGTCGAGCCAGAGGCCGTCACCGGGCTGGGTCCCGAAGGCGGTGTGGAACTCCTCGAGGTTGCGCGCGATGTTGGCGCGGAACTCCGGGGGGCTGTGCGGGTCGGTCGTCAGGAACTGCTGGGAGAGCTCCTTGCGCCGCTTGGTCCGCCACACGTAGGCCCAGCTCAGGAACAGCCGCTGCTCGCCGGTCAGCCCGTCGCGGGTGGGCATCTCCTGGCCCTCGAGCGAGATCAGGTAGGCCCGGTGGGCGATCGTCAGACCGCCCAGGTCGCCGATGTTCTCGCCCACGGTCAGCGCGCCGTTGACGTGCTCGCCGGGAAGGTCGCGGGGCTCGAAGGCGTCGTACTGCTCGATCAGCGCCTTGGACTTCGCCTCGAACGCGGCCTTGTCCTCGGCGGTCCACCAGTCGTTGATGTTGCCCAGCCCGTCGTACTGCGCGCCGCGGTCGTCGAAGCCGTGGCCGACCTCGTGCCCGATCACGGCACCGATGCCGCCGTAGTTCTCGGCCGGGTCGGCGTCGGCGTCGAAGAACGGCCGCTGCAGGATGCCCGCGGGGAAGCAGATCTCGTTGGTGCCCGGGTTGTAGTAGGCGTTCACGGTCTGCGGCAGCATGAACCACTCGTCGCGGTCGACGGGTGAGCCGATCTTGTTCAGCTCGCGGTCGGTCTCGAAGGCGGTCGCGGCCAGCACGTTGTCGACCAGGCTGTCGGCACTGATCGGCAGCGCCGAGTAGTCGCGGAACTTGTCCGGGTAGCCGATCTTCGGACGGAACGTGTCCAGCTTCTCGAACGCCCGCTGCTTGGTCTCCTCGCTCATCCAGTCGAGGTCCGCGATCGAGCGGCGGTAGGCCTCGAGGAGGTTGGCGACCAGCTCGTCCATCATCTCCTTGGACCGCGGCGGGAAGTGGCGGGAGACGTACTCGCGGCCGACGGCCTCGCCCAGCGCGCCCTCGACCAGGCCGACGCCACGCTTCCAGCGGGCGCGCAGCTCAGGAGTGCCGGACAGGGTGCGGCCGTAGAAGTCGAAGTTGGCCTCGACGAACCCGCTCGAGAGGTACGACGCAGCCGTGCGGATGGCGCGAACCGTCAGGAACGCCTTCCAGTCGTCGATCGAGCTGTCGGCCAGCACCGTCTCCAGGTGGGTGAGGTACGACGGCTCGCGGACGACCGTCTCGGCGATCGTCTCGTCAGAACCACCGAGCGCCCCGACCCAGGCGTCGAAGTCGAAGCTGGGCACGGTCGCCTTGAGGTCCTCGAGCGTGGTCAGGTTGTAGGTCTTGATGACGTCGCGGGTGTCTGCGATCTCCCAGTGCCCCTTGGCCAGGCGGGTCTCCAGCTCGAGCACCCGGGCCGCGGTGCCCTCGGGGTCGGGCCGCTCGGCGAGCGTCAGGATGCGGGTGAGGTAGGCGAGGTACTTCTCGCGGATCTCCGCGAACTTCTCCTCGCGGTAGTAGGTCTCGTCGGGCAGGCCGATGCCGCCCTGCACCACGTTCACCACGTAGCGCTCGGAGTCGCGGTCGTCGGAGTTGACGAAGGAGCCGAACAGGCCGCCACCGCCACGACGCTCGAAGAAGCCCAGGAAGGCGCCGAGGTCCGCGACGTCGTCCAGGGCGTCGATCTGCTCCAGGAGCGGCAGGATCGGGGTGTGGCCGAGCTGCTCGACCCGCTCCTCGTCCATGAAGCTGGCGAACAGGTCGCCGATCTTGCGCGCCTCGTCGGCGCTCTCGGCCGTCTCGCCCGACAGGGTGCCGGCGGCGCAGGCCTCGATGATCTCGCGGACGTGCTCCTCCGCAGTGTCGGCGAGCATCACGAACGGCCCCCAGGAGGAGCGGTCCGACGGGATCTCGGCCGTGGTCAGCCAGGTCCCGTTGACGTGCCCGAAGAGGTCGTCCTGGATGCGGATGTCAGGGTCCATGCCCTCGCGGGCGTCGTCAAGAATCGTCACCGGTCAAACCTATACGTGCCACCCGCGCCGAGCGGTCGTAGTCTGAACACCCCATGACTTCCAGCCCGCCGAACGCCCAGGTCTGCATCGTCGGCGCGGGGTCCTCGGGCATCACCGCCGCACAGGTGCTCCAGGCACGCGGTGTGCCCTTCGACTGCTTCGAGGCGGGCAGCGGAGTCGGCGGCAACTGGCGCTTCGGCAACGACAACGAGATGTCGTCGGCCTACGAGTCGCTGCACATCAACACCTCCCGGCAGATGATGGAGTACGCCGCGCACCCGATGCCGGAGTCGCTCCCCGACTACCCCGACCATCGCCAGATCGCGCGCTACTTCGATGACTTCGTGGACCACTTCGGGCTCCGCGACCAGATCACCTTCCGCACCGAGGTGACCAGGATCCAGCCGGTCGACATCGGTTACGAGGTCACCTTCCGCTCCCGCGACGGCGGCGACCCGGAGACCAGGACCTACCGCGACGTCATCGTCGCGAACGGCCACCACTGGGACCCGCGTTGGCCCGAGCCCTCCTTCCCGGGCCAGGACACCTTCCCGGGTGAGCAGCTGCACGCTCACTACTACCGCACCCCGGAGCCCCTGGCCGGCAAACGCGTCCTGGTGCTCGGCATCGGCAACTCGGCCTGCGACATCGCGGTCGAGTCCACCCGCGTCGCCGATTCCACCGACCTCGCGATGCGCCGCGGCGCGCACATCCTGCCGAAGTACATGTTCGGGATCCCCACCGACCACCTCACCGACTCACCGCTGGTCAAGGCTCCCCTCAAGGTGCAGCAGCTGGCGATGGCTGCGCTGCTGCGGCTCTCGCAGGGCAAGGTCACCGACTACGGCCTGCCCGAGCCCGACCACGCCGTGCTGCACGCCCACCCGACGGTGAGCCAGGACCTCCTCAACCGGCTGGGCCACGGCGACATCACCGTGCGGCCGAACATCGACCGCTTCGAGGGATCGAAGGTCTTCTTCACCGACGGCGGCTGCGGGGAGTACGACGTGGTCGTCTACTGCACCGGCTACAAGGTGAGCTTCCCGTTCTTCACCGACGAGGTGATCCGGGCCGAGGACAACCACGTGGACCTCTACCGCCGGGTCGTGCACCCCGACCACCCGGGGCTCTACTTCCTCGGGCTGATCCAGCCGCTCGGTGCGATCATGCCGCTCGCGGAGGCGCAGGCGGAGTGGGTCGGCGACCTCGTCACGGGAGTGGGCGCACTTCCCCCGGTGGCCGAGATGCGTGCCCAGATCGCGGCGTACGACGACAACCTGCGCAAGCGCTTCGTCGCGTCGAAGCGGCACACCATCGAGGTCGACTTCCACGCCTACCGCACCGAGATCGCCAAGGAGCGCAAGCGTTCGCGCCAACGGGCCCGCTCTCAGCCGTAGCGCCGACGGTGCTCTGCCCGGGCTGCGGTGTAGCGCTCGACCTGCTCGACGTCATCCCACGCCTGCTTGAAGATCCGGGCGCTCTCGGCCTTGACCGGGTCCTCTGGTCCGCGCGGGAGCTCCCGCCGACCGTGCGCGCCGCTCTGGCCCTTCTTGTCCGCGGGCACGGGGCCGTCGTACTTCTTCCCGCCCGGATGGTTGGCGTAGCGACGGGCTCGGGTGAACCCCATCTGCAGGAACTTGCGGGCCATGTCGGCGCCGACGAAGTCACCGGCGTCGAGGTAGGCATGGAACCGCTCGGTGAGCGCGGCGGCACTCTCGGTCGCCGCCTCGGGAGTCGCGAAGCGCCACAGCGGGAGCAGCTCGTCCTTGTAGGGCTGGACCGTCAGCACGCCCTGCTCACCTCGAGCCACCCGGTAGGACTCGGGGTGGTCGCGGGCGTTCACCGGATCAGGGTAGGTCGCTACATCAGCACCTTGCGCGCCGGCGTACGACGGATGACCAGCGCGAGGAACAGGGTCACGAAGTAGGCCACGAGGAAGGTCCACTTCGACGACGGGTAGCCGAGCCGGTCGGTGATCGCCAGGGACAGCGTGTGCGTGAGGATCATCGGGATGGCACAGGCGGCCACCGCGAGGATGCAGCGCTTCACCCACGTGGGCGGGATCTCGGCCACCGACTCGGCGACGAGGATCAACCCGCAGGAGATGGCCGCCGCCATCACCATGCTGAGCACCGGCGTGCCGAGGTTGCCCACCTTCATGTTGAGCGGCTCGAGAGCGTCGGTCCAGCCCAGCCACCAGGCGGGGACGGCGAGGACCAGTCCGACGAGCAGGGCGCTCGGGATCCGGGACCGAAACGTGCGGAGCGCCTGCCCCGCGAGCAGGAGGGCGAGCGCGGGAAGGGCAAGAGCTGCTGACTCCGGGATGCCGGCGACGTCCTCGGGTCTGGCGAGGCACCAGGCAATCCCGGCCGCCGCTGCCACCCAGGGCAGGTAGCGACTGATGTTGCTCAGCCCCGCATCAGGACCGTCGTGACGAACAGGCACGTGATGAACCAGAACGCCGAGTAGGGGCGGCCGATGGAGTTGCCACCGAGGGGAAGGCGGTGCAGCAGGTCGGTGTCGAAGGGCTCGCCTCGCGCGGCCCGGAAGCCGAACCAGATGAGGGAGACGATGGCCAGCCAGGCGATGTAGGGAACGAGCAGGGTCCGGCCTCGTCGCCGCGCCTCGTCCCAGGTCGTGCGGCCCGGCCGCCACAGGTATCCGGTGGTGATGAAGAACAACGGCACGGCCAGGTGTAGAGCCCCGCCTGCGCGAAGTGGCGCTGGTCCCAGGTGTGTCCCGCGATGATGGCGCCGACGCCGATCACCCGGACCAGGTCGACCGCCACGGATCGGGCTGGGACCTGAGCCGGCCCCTGAGGACGGGCCGGCCGGCGGAGGCGTCCACCGGGACTGCCTCTGCGGGTTGGGTCACCGGCACAGCGTAGGGAAGTCGACCCCCGGCCGAGCCACGCCGTCTCAAGGGGTGTGCCGCGGCCGCCTCCGCTCAGGGCAGGTCGAAGACCAGCAGGGTGCTCGACGCGGTCGCGACGATCGCACCGGACTCGTCGGTGACGACTCCTTCGGTGAAGCCGACGCGAGCGCCGGCCTTCACCACGGTGCCGACCGCGGTCAGCAGTCCGCTGCTGGCGCGCACCGCCTTGAGGTAGCTGATCTTGATCTCCACCGAGGTGTAGCCCTTCCCGGCGGGAAGCGTGCTGTGCAGGGCGCACCCGGCCACCGAGTCGAGCAGCGTGCACACCAGGCCGCCGTGGACCGAGCCGATGGGGTTGTACGCCGACTGGTCGGGCCGGCAGGTGAACACGACACGGCCGGGCTCGGCCTCGACGAAGTCCATCTGGATCAGCTGGGCGATGGGCGGTGGCGGGATCCGACCCTCGACCATCGCGCGCAGGTAGTCGATGCCGTCCATGGCCAGGCCGACGGCCGCCGGCTTCGAGGGGTCGTGCCAGGTCACCGTGCGCGACTGCTCCGGGCCCCAGTCGGGGGCGGATTCGGTGTCGGCGTCGCTGTGGTTCTCGAGCGCGGTCATCAGGCCTCCGGGCTGGGTGTCGCTTCGGGGGTGGAGCGGCGGCGCAGGGTGCGGTGCCGGTCGAGGTCGGGGTCGTCCGGGTCCACGGCGTACGCGCGTCCCCAGGTGAGCAGCGCCTCGAGTGCGGGGAGCAGGGCCTGGCCGGACTCGGTGAGGTGGTACTCGAACCGGTCCGGACCCGACTGGTACTGCCGGCGCTCGATGACCCCGGCCTCGAGGAGGGCCTTGAGCCGCGCTGTGATCCGGTCCCGGGGGGCGCCGGTGCCGGCCACGATGTCGGTGAAGCGGTGGGACCCGAGGGAGAGCTCGCGGACCACGAGCAACGACCAACGCTCGCCGACCAGCTCCAGTGAGGCGGCGATCGGGCACGGCCGACCCGGGAGGTCGGCCAGGGGGAGGGCTCGTGGGCTCGTGACTGGTGCGTTGCTCATCGTGCTGCTATCTTCTCGATGGTGAGTATGAAAGTCAAACTGACTCCCGGAGAATCTGCGACCTCCGCTTCGACGGGCCGCCCCCTGTCCCTGGTCGCCCTGGGGACGGCGCTCGTGCTCGTCACCTACGTCACCCCGGTGGCGACGCTGCCGCAGACGGTTGCCGACCTCGGGTCGGGAGCCGGGGCGCGTGCGTGGATCCTGAGCTCGATGAGCGTCGGACTCGCCGCCGGGCTGCTCGCGGCGGGCGCCCTGGGAGACGCCTTCGGCCGGCGACGCATCTACCTCGCGGGCCTCGCCGTGATGGGGCTGGGGTCGCTCGGCTCGGCGGCTGCCCCCTCCAGTGCCGTGCTCGTGACCGCGCGCGTGCTCGAGGGACTCGGCGGGGCAGCGGTGCTCGCGTGCGGCCTCGCGATCCTGGCCCACGCGTTCCACGAACCCGCCGCCCGCGCGCACGCCACCGGGATCTGGGGTGCCAGCGTGGGACTGGGGATCACGGTGGGGGCCGTCCTGGCCGCGGCCCTGGACATCGGCACCGGCTGGCGGGAGACCTACCTGGTCGTCGGCGTGGTCGCCCTGGCACTGCTGGTGCCGAGCGTGCGACTACTGCCGGAGTCCCGTGCGGTGACTCCTCGACGGCTCGACGTCGCCGGCGCGGTCACCCTGGCCACCGCACTGACCTTGCTGGTCAGCGGACTGACGCAGGCCAGGTCCGGGCTCTCGGGCGGCACCCTCATCCTGCTCGCGCTCAGCGTGATCGGGCTGGCCGCCTTCCTGCTCGTCGAGTGGCGCACGGCCGAGCCGATGGTCGACCTGTGGCTGCTGCGATCGCCGGGCTTCGTGGCCGCCACCCTCGGTGCCCTCGCCGTGGGCGTCGGCATCATCGGGATGAGCTCCAACGTGCCGTTCCTGGTGCAGGTCGGCCTCGGCGGCTCGTTGTGGGCGGCCACCTGGCTCGTGGTCGCGTGGTCCGCGACGAGCGTGCTCACCTCCCTGCTCGTACGCCGGGTGCGCATCCCGCTCTCCGGCCCGCACCTGATCTCGGCCGCGCTGGTCGTCGTCGGGGTCGGCCAGCTGCTCGCCCTCGGGGTGGGAGTCGGCTCCTCGCCCTGGCGGCTGCTGCCCTCGATGCTCGTGGCGGGGCTGGCGACCGGTGTGCTGAACGCCGTACTCGGCCGGGAGGCCGTCGCGAACGTGCCCGCCGACCGGGCCGCCATGGGGAGCGGGTCGAACAACACCGCGCGCTACCTCGGTGCCGCGTGCGGGATCACGGTCTTCTCGGTGGTGTTCAGCCACGCCGGGCACGGGAGCAGCCCGGCGGCCGCCCTGGTCGACGGCTGGTCGACGGCGGTGCTGATGTCGGGCGCCGTCTCGGTGGGTGCCGCAGCGCTCATCCTCGCGGTTGCCGCATATACCACAAAGAGGGACATTTAGGGAAGGACTGTGACCAGTTCGGCGGTAGTTGAATGCCGTACTACCGACCGGTCTAGTCCCGTTTTATCACTTAAGTCCTACTGAGTCCGTTTTGTTGGCCTTCGGTGCGACGACGTGTGAACCTTCAATCACCGGCCCGAACTCGTCAGGCCGATCGACTTGAAGGATACGAAATGTCTCTCCTGAACATCACCCGCAAGCAGCTCGTCGCCGGTATCGCCGTCCCCGCCGCAGTCATCGCCAGTGGCGGCATGGTGTGGGCCTCGTCCTACTCCGCGTTCTCGGCGACCACGGCCAGCCCGACCAGCAACTGGGCCTCCGGCACCGTGGCCCTCAGCGACGACGACAGCAACACCGCGATGTTCGCCGCGAGCAACCTGAAGCCCGGCGCCACCGGCGTCAAGTGCATCGCCGTGACCTCCACCGGCTCGCTGGCCTCCACGGTCAAGCTCTACGGCACCGCCTACGCCACGACCAACGCGCTCGCCGACAACATCAACATCAAGGTCGAGCAGGGCACCGGCGCCACCACCGCGAGCTGCGCCGGCTTCACCGGCGCCTCGACCCTGTTCGACAGCACGCTGAGCTCGTTCGGCACCACGAAGACCTCCTTCGCCAACGGCGTCGGCACCTGGGCCCCGACCGGCACCGCCAGCGAGACCAAGTCCTTCCGCGTCACCTACACGCTGGCCGCCAACACGCCCGACTCCGCCCAGGGCGGCACCGCAGCGCTCGGCTTCACGTGGGAGTCGCAGAACAGCTGATCCGAGCACCTGCCAGACCGCACCACCACTTCGGGAGAGCCACGAGTCGCATGACCATCCACGTACCAGCCCAGCGCACCGCGCCGGACACGACCACAGCCCCGGCTGCCGTCGTGGCCGGGCCGGTCGAGCTGGGCTGGCGTGCGTTGCTGCGCAGGACGGTCGCACGCGCCGCCCTGGCGATGGTGGCCTCACTGGTGATGTGGTCGCTCCTGCCCGCCCTGGTCGGGATGGCACCGCACGTCATCATGTCGGGATCGATGGAGCCCAGGATCCACGTGGGCGACATCATCGTCACCCGTGAGGTGCCGCCCGCGACGCTGGTCAAGGGCAACGTCATCACCGTCGAGGACCCGGACCACCCGGAGAAGACCCGGACGCACCGGTTCGTACGACGGGCCGCCGACGGCACCATCGTGACCAGGGGTGACGCCAACCCGGAGGCCGACTCCTCGCACGTGACCGACGCCGCCGTCCTCGGGCTCGGCGTCATCCGGGTCCCGTTCGTGGGCCGCGCGGCGTACTGGATGGCCGAGCGCAACTACGCGGCCCTGGGAGTCACCTTCCTGCTCCTCGGCTGGTGCGTGGTCTCCGCGTTCCCCGGCCGTCCGAAGGTCGAGGAGTCCGACGAGGACTCGAACGGATCCGGCCCCGGCTCGCGTCCCGGCTCGCGTCCCCGGGCCGACCGCACCAGCCGTCGCCGTCGGATCGCCGCCGCTGCCACCGTGGGTGTCGTCGCCGTGGGCGCGCTCGGCGCACCGGCCGATGCGGCGTTCAAGAAGAACGCGACGAACACGACCAGCACGTGGTCGGCCGCCGGGGCCTTCGTGGTCTCCTACGCGCAGACCGTGCTCGCCGACTCGCCGCAGTTCTACTGGCGCCTCGACGAGGCCTCGGGCTCGACCGCCGCCGACGCCGGGAAGGGCCGCACTGGGCAGGTGTCCGGTTCGTGGTCCTGGGGTCAGGGCGGAGCGCTCGCGAGCCAGAGAAGCAGCACGGCGCTGCGCATCGACGGTGGCTACATCAACCAGCCGGTCTCCCTGACCAGTGGCACCGCATTCTCGGTGGAGGCGTGGTTCCGGACGACCAGGACCTCTGGTGGCCCGCTGCTGTCGCTGATCACGAGCTCCGGGGTCGAGCGTTCGCTCTACCTCGGCACGGACGGCAAGGTGCGCTTCGGCCGCAACGGCAACGCCTTGGTCACCAGTCCGGGCGCACTCAACGACGGCCAGTGGCATCACGTGGTGTACACCAACGCCAGCTCGGGCTCGGTCCGCGCGAGGCTCTACGCGGACGGGAGCCAGGTGGCCGCAGCCGCCACCGGTGTCACGTCCTCCGGGGTCGGCAACTGGCGCGCGGGCCAGGCGCAGTGGAGCGGCAACTGGGCCGGCGGCCCCGACCAGTTCTTCCGCGGCGACCTCGACGAGGTCGCGGTGTACGGCTCGGCGCTGAGCGCCAGCCGGGTCGCCCAGCACCAGGACGCTGCGAACTGACGGGTCCTAGCGGGCCTTCACGGTGATCACCGCGGTGTACGCCGAGAGGTTCCCCTTGGCGTCGTAGGCACGGACCTTGTAGGCGTAGCTCGAGCCGGTCACCAGGCCACCGTTGCTGTACGACGTGGCCGTGGTGGTGTTCAGGCGGGTGGACCCGCGCCAGATCTCGTAGCCGGTCACGCCGACGTTGTCCGTGGCTGCCGACCAGGTGAGCGTGGCCTTCCTGACGCCCGCGACGACCGTGAAGGTCGCCGGCTTCGCCGGCGCGGTGGTGTCGGGGACCACGAGGGCCGTGGCCGGGGACACCGCGCTGACGTTGTTCGCGGCGTCGTACGCCGTGAGGGTGTAGGAGTACGTCCGGCCCTGCACGACGGCGCTGTCCGTGTAGGTCCTGCCGGTCGTGGTGGTCATCAGGGCGCCGTCTCGCCGGACGCCGTACTTGACCACCCCGATGTTGTCCGACGCCGCCGGCCACGTGACCGTGGCCTTGCCGCTGGCGAGGGTGACCGTCGGCTTGGCCGGCGCAGCGGGCGCGGTGGTGTCGGGCACGGCCACCACCAGTGACGGTGACGCGGCGCTCGTGTTGTTCGCCGCGTCGTACGCGACCACCGTGTAGGTGGCGTTGGCGCCCTGGGTCGCTGCGGCGTCCCGGTAGGACGTGCCGGTCACGGACGCGATGTCCGCGCCGTTCCGACGGACCCGGTAGCCCTGGACACCCACGTTGTCCGTCGTCGCCGGCCAGGTGAGGGTGACAGCGCCGCCGGCGAGCGACGCGGTCGGCTTGGCCGGCGCGGCCGGCGCCACCCGGTCGGCGGTCGTGACGCGCACCGGCGCGGAGGCATCACTGGTGTTGCCCGCGGCGTCGAGCGCGGTGACGGTGTAGTCGTACGCCGCCCCCTGCGCGACGGTGGTGTCCAGGTAGCCCGGGGTGGTCGCGGAGCCGATGACGACGCCGCCCCTGGAGACGGAATAGCCCGTCACCCCGACGTTGTCGCTGGCCGCGGCCCAGTTCACGTAGACGCCACCGAGTGTCGGGTTGTCGAGCCCGGTGAGCTGGGTCGGCGCGCTGGGGCGGGTGGTGTCGCGTGTCGTGACCTGCCGGGCCTCGCTGAGCGCACCGGCGTTGCCGGCCTGGTCGACCGCCTGCACGGCGTACGCGTAGGACTGGCCCGTCGCCAGGGTGCCGTCGGTGTAGGTGGTGGTGCTGGCGTCCACCCGCGCCAGCCAGTCGCCGTTCCGGAACACGTCGTAGGCGTGGACTCCGGTGTCGTCCTCGGCAGGGCTCCAGCTCAGCTCGGCGTCGTCGCCGGCGAGGTGTGCGCTCAGCTCGGGTGTCGAGGGTGGAGTGGTGTCCGCTTCCAGCGGGACGGGCACCTGCAGCTCGGCCGAGTCCGGGCTGACGTGCCCGGCGGCGTCCAGTGCCGCCACCTGATAGCGGTAGCTGCCACCGGGCTCGACGGTCGCATCCGCGTAGGTGGTCCCGGTGCCCGACCACACCTCGGTCCCGTCGCGGGTGAGGCGATAGCCGGTGACCGCGTGGTCGTCGGTGGCGGGATCCCAGCCGAGGGTGACGTTGTCCGTGGCGACCGAGCGGGTCCTGAGGCCCGTGGGCGTGGACGGCGCCATCGTGTCCGCGTTGGCCACGGTGGCGCTTCCTGACGCGGTGGAGCTGTTCCCGGCAGCGTCGGTGGCGCGTACGACGAGGCTGTGCTCGCCGTCGGTCACGCTCGTCGTGTCCCAGGACGCCGTCGCGGTGCCGTTGGCGGCAACCGTCATGGCCGTCTCCGGGCCGTCGTCGACGGAGTACGTCACCGAGGTCACGCCGACGTCGTCGTCGGTGGCCGCGCGGACCGTGGTGCTGTCGTGCACGGTGTCACCGGCGCCAGGAGCGGTGAGCGTCACGGTCGGGGGCGTCGTGTCGGGTGGCGGCGGGTCCGGGCTCGTGAAGACGGGACTGTTGGCGAAGGCGTTGAAGTGCTGCTGCTCGACCGCGTCGTAGACCCCGGCGACGCTGTAGGACGTGCGCGTCTTGGTGACACCGTCGGTGTCGAAGGCGACGTAGGCCTTGAGCCGGGGGAACTCGTTGCGCTCCACGCTGGCCTTCGCGGCGTCGTAGTAGGCATAGGCGTGTGCCTGCGTCGTGGACCCGCCGACGCCGAACTCCTCGAGCCCCCAGGGCTTGCTGAGGAAGTCGTGGGTGGCGTCGCTCTTCGCGGTCAGCACGTTGTAGAAACGCGAGACCGAGCTCGACCACGAGCTCGACGCGTTGCTGTCGTAGGGGTTGTACATCACCCAGTCGACGAGGTCGTTGCCCGGCCACAGCTCCGGCACCAGGCAGTCCCAGTTGACGTAGCCCATGTAGTTCATCACCCAGACCACGTTGGTCACGCCGCGGGCCGCGAACCGCTCCTCGATGTTGCGCCACATCGCCCGGTAGTCGGCCGGCGAGCCGAAGTTCCCCTTCAGGAAGCCGCAGCTCGAGGTGCCGGGGGACACTTCCTGCTCGGGTTCGTGGTGGATGGTGATCATGATCTTGGCGGGCGCGATGGACTTGATGCTGTCCGCCGCCAGGTCGATCTGTGCGTTGACGGCGGCGTTGCTCCCGCCTGCGTCCGCCCAGCGGTTGGCCGGCTTCCAGTTGGCGAGCAGGGTCGTCCCTGGTCGCGTGGCGTAGTACTTCTCATCGGCCGTGAGCACCAGCGCCACACCGGGGGAGTGGTAGTCGTGCACGATGTCGAGCGGCCGGGCGATCCGCGTCTCCTCGGCAGTCATGTGCGCCCGCCAGCTGCCGACGCCGGGGTAGGCGCTGGAGAAGGCGCCGAGCAGGGGTCGGCACGGGTTGACCAGGTTGGCGGCCGGCGTGCAGTTCGGCAGCGACTCCGCCCGGGCGCCCGACCCGATCGTGGAGGAGGCCAGCACGAGCGCGATGACCATCACCAAGAACCTCGAGGTCACCCGGATCCCGTGGTGACGTTTCCTGCTCATGTCGCGGTTCCCACGATCTCTCTGACGGCCGAGACAAGGCTCTCTGGTTGGGTGCGGACGCTACTCGCGTGGTCCCGAGCAGGAGCGCGAGATGTCAAGGGGCGGGCAGCGCCGCCGACAGGCGCCGGAAATGCCACTTTTGAGGGGGTGGTGGAGCCGAAGTGGTCCACACCACCAGTAAAAGTCAGGCTTGACTGTTTGTTCCACAAGGTCCACGATGCGGGGGTGACGAGTGCGAAGGTCTCCGCGGTGCGGGTCCCGCAGGAGGAGCGCACCCGCGCCATGCGGCAACGGCTGCTCGAGGCCACCGTCGACTGCCTGGTGCAGCACGGCTGGAGCGGTACGTCGACGACGCTCGTCTCCCAGCGTGCCGGCGTGAGTCGCGGCGCCCAGCTGCACCACTTCCCGACGAAGAACGACCTGGTGATCGCGGCGGTGGAGCACCTGAGCGAGCTGCGCGGTGACGAGCTGCGGGAGGCGGCGCGGGGACTGCCGACCGGCAGGCGGCGTACGCGCGCGGTCCTGGAGATGTTCGCCGACCACTTCACCTCCCCGGTCTTCACCGCGGCGCTCGAGCTCTGGGTCGCCGCCCGCACCGACGCGGTGCTGCACGCGGCCGTCGTACCCCTCGAGCAGCGGGTCGGCCGGGAGGCACACAGCCTCGCCGTCGACGCGCTCGGCGTGGACGAGTCGGCTCCTCGCGTCCGCGAGCTCGTCCAGGCGACGCTCGACCTGGTCCGCGGCCTCGGCCTGGCCAACACGATCACCGACGACACCGCCCGGCGCGGCCGGATCCTCGACGCCTGGGCACACACCCTCGACACGGAGCTGGGGCAACGATGAGCGTTCTGGAGCAGGTGCTGAGCGATCTCGCCGCAGGAGGGCGGCGCGCTGGAGGCGCTCGTCGTGCCGCTCGACGAGTCGGGCTGGCGTACGCCGACCCCGGCCGCCGGCTGGGACGTCGCGACCCAGGTCGCCCACCTGGCCTGGACCGACGGGGTCGCGGTGGCGGCGGCCACCGACAAGGAGCAGTGGGACGCGATCGTCACGGAGGCGATGACCGACCCCATGGGCTACATCGACGACATGGCGCTGCAGGGTGGCCGGGTCCCGCCCGAGGAGCTGCTGGCTCGCTGGCGAGACGGACGCTCGGCTCTCCAGGCCGCGTTGCGCTCCTGCCCCGCGGGGCACAAGATGCCCTGGTTCGGGCCTCCGATGAGCCCGACCTCGATGGCCACCGCCCGGTTCATGGAGACCTGGGCGCACGGTCTCGACGTGGCCGACGCGCTCGGGACCACCCTCGAGCCGACCGACCGGATCCGGCACGTCGCGCACATCGGCGTACGCACCCGCAACTTCTCCTTCGGCGCCAACGAGCTCTCGCCGCCGGCCGAGGAGTTCCGGATCGAGCTGCGCTCGCCCTCGGGTGAGCTGTGGGAGTGGGGTCCGGCCGACGCCGCGCAGTCGGTGCGTGGCTCTGCCCACGACTTCTGCCTCCGGGTCACCCAGCGCCGGCACCGCGACGACCTCGACCTCGTCGCAGTCGGCGCCGACGCCGACCGCTGGCTCGATCTCGCCCAGGCCTTCGCCGGCCCTCCCGGCCCCGGCCGCGAACCGTTGGGTGCCGAACCCCCGCCGGTTGAGCCTGTCGAAACCAGGGATCCCGAGTGAGTGACGTTCTCCGCGTCGGCAACTGCAGCGGCTTCTACGGAGACCGCCTCTCGGCGATGCGCGAGCTGCTCGAGGGAGGCGACGTCGACGTCATCACCGGCGACTACCTGGCCGAGCTGACCATGCTCATCCTCGGCAAGGACCAGCTCAAGGACCCCACGCTGGGCTACGCGCGCACCTTCGTCCGGCAGGTCGAGGACTGCCTCGCGATGGCCCTCGAGCAGGGTGTGAAGATCGTCGCCAACGCAGGCGGGCTCAACCCTGCCGGTCTCGTCGCCAAGCTCACCGAGGTCGCCGAGGGACTCGGACTCGAGCCGAGGATCGCCTGGGTCGACGGAGACAACCTGATCACGAGCGCCGCCGATCTCGGCCTGGACGGAGCGCTGACGGCAAACGCCTACCTCGGTGCCTTCGGGATCGCCCGAGCCCTCGAGGCGGGTGCCGACATCGTGGTGACCGGCCGGGTGACCGACGCGTCCGTGGTCGTCGGGCCGGCGATCTGGCGGTTCGGCTGGGGCCCCGAGCAGTACGACGAGCTGGCCGGCGCCGTCGTCGCCGGCCACGTCATCGAGTGCGGCACCCAGGCCACCGGGGGCAACTTCTCGGGCTTCCTCGAGCTGCCGCGGGACGGCCGACCGCTCGGCTTCCCGATCGCCGAGATCGGCGCCGACGGGAGCTGTGTGATCACCAAGCACCCCGGCACCGGTGGCCTGGTCTCGGTGGACACCGTGACCGCGCAGCTGATGTACGAGGTGCAGTCGGAGCACTACCTCGGGCCTGACGTCACCGTCGACCTGACCACGATCGAGCTGGTCGCCGAGGGCCCCGACCGGGTGCGTGTCTCCGGCGTACTCGGCCAGGCACCGCCACCCCAGCTGAAGGTCTGCGTCAACGAGCTCGGCGGCTTCCGCAACCAGATGGAGTTCGTGCTGACCGGCCTGGACATCGAGGCCAAGGCCGCGTGGCTGCGCGCCCAGCTCGACGGCCGGATCGCGGCAGCCTCGGTCAGCTGGTCGATCGGCCGGCTCCCGGGCCCGGACGCAGAGACCGAGGAAGGGGCCTCCTGCCTGCTGCGCTGCGTGGTCAAGGACGAGTCCGCGGCCATCGCCGGGAAGGCGTTCACCAGCGCCGCGGTGGAGCTGGCGCTGGGTTCCTACCCCGGGTTCACGATGACGACGCCGCCTGGTCCGGCCTCTCCCTACGGCATCTATCGACCGGCGTACGTCGACCGCGACGTCGTCACGCACACGGTGCACCTGCCGGACGGGAGCACCGAGGCGATCGCCGACCCGCCGTACGCCACCCAGCCCACTGTCGAGACCAAGACCGACCTGCTGGTCGCGCCGGGCATCGCCGGCCTGGCCGAGGAGGCGATCACTCGCCGGATCCCGCTGGGCACGTTCGTGCACGCCCGCTCCGGCGACAAGGGCGGCGACGCCAACGTGGGCCTGTGGGTGCGGGCAGGTGCCCGCCAGGTCGAGCAGGCGCAGTGGCTGACCCACTTCATCTCGGTCGACCGTGTGCGCCAGCTCGTCCCCGAGGCCAGAGAGCTCGACATCGAGGTCTTCTCGCTGCCCAACCTCCACGGAGTGAACGTCCTGATCCACGGCCTGCTCGGTGAAGGAGTCGCTGCGAGCACCCGCTTCGACCCGCAGGCCAAGGGTCTCGGCGAATGGCTGCGCTCGCGGCTCGTGAGCATTCCGGAGGAGCTGCTGTGACGACCTGGACCGACGAACAGCTGGCCCTGCAGGCCTCCACGCGCGAGTTCGTACGCCGGGAGGTGGAGCCGCACCTCCAGGACTGGGAGGACGCCGGCGAGATCCCGAGGTCACTGCACCTCGCGGCCGCGAAGGCGGGGCTGCTCGGCGTCTCGTTCCCCGAGGAGGTCGGCGGTCAGGGCGGGACGCTGCTCGACTCGATCGCGCTGCAGGAGGCGTTCTTCGAGGCCGGTGGGTCCTCCGGGCTCGCCGCGGGGCTGTTCACCGGCGGCATCGCGCTGCCGCACATGGCCGCCCACGGGACGCCGCAGCAGATCGACACGTTCGTCCGGCCGACGCTGGCGGGCGAGAAGATCGGTGCGCTCGCCGTCACCGAGCCGGGCGGTGGCTCCGACGTCGCCGGGATCACGACCACGGCGGTGCTCGACCCTTCGACAGGCTCAGGACAAGCGGCGGAGTATGTCGTCAACGGCGCCAAGACCTTCATCACCAGCGGCGTGCGCGCCGACTTCGTCACGACCGCCGTGCGGACCGGCGGCCCCGGACATGCGGGGGTCAGCCTGCTCGTCATCGAGAAGGGCACGCCCGGGTTCACCGTCGACCGTGGTCTCGCCAAGATGGGCTGGCACTGCTCCGACACCGCGGAGCTGTCGTTCGTCGACGTACGCGTCCCGGCGGAGAACCTGGTGGGCGAGGAGAACTCAGGCTTCTACCTGATCGCCGAGCAGTTCGTGGTCGAGCGGATCGCGCTGGCGGTGCACGCCTACGGCATCGCTGCGCGGTCGCTCGCCCTGACCGCGGCGTACTGCCGGGAGCGGCAGACCTTCGGGAAGCCGTTGATCGCGCGCCAGGTGGTGCAGCACAAGCTCGTCGACATGCACCGAAGGGTCGAGGCAGCGCGGGTCTACACGCGCGACGTCGCCGAGCGGCACGTGGCGGGGGAGAACATGATTGCTCAAGCCTGCTTGGCGAAACAGACCGCGGTCGAGGCGTGCGACCACGTCGTCGACGAGGCCGTGCAGCTGCACGGAGGAACCGGCTACATGCACGGGACCGAGGTGGAGCGGCACTACCGCGACGCCAGGATCCTGGGCATCGGAGGAGGAGCGACCGAAGTGCTGACGGATCTTGCTGCGCGACTATTGGGGTACACGTCATGAGCGAGGTTTCGACAAGCTCAACCGACGTAGCGGTTTCGACAGGCTCAACCGACGTCAGCCGCCGGGAGTCGATGCTCGCCAAGATCGACGAGCTCGACGCCCAGCACGCGATCGCTGTCGCCGGGGGCGGGGAGCGGTCCGTCAACCGGCACCACGACCGCGGCAAGCTGATGCCCCGCGAGCGGATCGAGCTGCTGGTCGACCCGGGGAGCGCGTTCCTCGAGCTCTCCCCACTGGCCGGGTGGGGATCGGACTTCACCGTCGGCGCGAGCGTGGTCACCGGTATCGGCGTCGTCGAGGGCGTCGAGTGCATGATCACCGCGAACGACCCGTCGGTGAAGGGCGGTGCCTCCAACCCGTGGACGGTCAAGAAGATCTTCCGCGCCGCCCAGATCGCGGAGGAGAACCGGCTCCCGACCATCTCTCTCGTCGAGTCCGGCGGGGCGGACCTGCCGACGCAGAAGGAGATCTTCATCCCCGGCGGCAAGCTCTTCCGCGACCTCACCCGCTCGAGTGCGGCGAAGGTCCCGACGATCGCGCTGGTCTTCGGCAACTCCACCGCCGGCGGCGCCTACGTGCCCGGGATGAGCGACTACACGGTGATGGTCAAGGGGCAGGCGAAGGTCTTCCTCGGCGGTCCGCCACTGGTGAAGATGGCGACCGGCGAGGAGTCCGACGACGAGTCCCTCGGTGGCGCCGAGATGCACGCCCGCACCTCCGGGCTCGCCGACTACCTCGCCGTCGACGAGCGGGACGCGATCCGGATCGGGCGCCGGATCGTGGCCCGGCTGAACAAGCAGGGGCCAACCACCGGTGGAGCGTTCGCCGAGCCGGAGGGCAGCGCCGAGGAGCTGCTCGACCTGATCCCGACCGACCTCAAGGAACCCTTCGACCCCCGCGGCGTGATCGAGCTGATCGCCGACGGCGTCTCTGCGGACAACGGCGTCGTCTTCGACGAGTTCAAGCCGCTCTACGGCAGCTCGCTCGTCACCGGCTGGGCGCGGATCCACGGCCACCAGGTCGGCGTACTCGCCAACGCCCAGGGCGTCCTCTTCAGCGAGGAGGCCCAGAAGGCCACCCAGTTCATCCAGCTGGCCAACCAGATCGACGACGCCCTCCTGTTCCTGCACAACACCACCGGCTACATGGTCGGCAAGGAGTACGAGCAGGGCGGGATCATCAAGCACGGCGCCCAGATGATCAACGCCGTCAGCAACAGCAGGGTGCCGCACATCTCGATCATCATGGGGGCGTCGTACGGCGCCGGGAACTACGGCATGAACGGTCGCGCCTACGACCCGCGCTTCCTGTTCACCTGGCCCAGCGCCAAGTCCGCGGTGATGGGTCCGGCCCAGCTCGCCGGGGTGCTCAGCATCGTGGCCCGGGCTGCGGCCGAGGCCAAGGGCAAGGAGTACGACGAGGTCGCCGACGCCGGGATGCGCGAGTTCATCGAGGCCAGCGTCGAGGAGCAGAGCCTGCCGTTCTTCCTCTCCGGGATGTTGTACGACGACGGCGTGATCGACCCGCGCGACACCCGCACCATCCTGGGCATCTGCCTGTCAGTGATCACCGCCAACCAGCCCGTCGTGGGCACCGACCGCTTCGGGGTGTTCCGTACATGAGCTGAGGTTTCGACAAGCTCAACCAGCGGGGACGCGTCGACCAGCGTGCGGAGACTCCTCGTCGCCAACCGTGGCGAGATCGCCCGTCGGGTGTTCGCGACGTGTCGCCGCCTCGGCATCGAGACGGTCGCCGTGCACTCCGACGCGGACGCCGGTCTCCCGTTCGTGCGGGAGGCGGACTTCGCCGTACGCCTTCCGGGGAACACCCCGGCCGAGACCTATCTCCGCGGTGATCTCGTCCTCGCAGCGGCGCACGACGCCGGCGCCGACGCGATCCACCCCGGCTACGGCTTCCTCTCCGAGAACGCCGACTTCGCCCGCTCGGTCAGCGCGGCCGGCCTCACGTGGGTGGGCCCGGCGCCCGAGTCGATCGAGCAGATGGGCTCGAAGATCGAGTCGAAGAAGCTGATGGAGGCAGCGGGCGTGCCGGTGCTGACCAACCACAGCGTCGAGACGGCCACCGAGGAGGACCTGCCGCTGCTGGTCAAGGCATCGGCGGGTGGAGGCGGACGCGGCATGCGCGTCGTACGCACCCTGACGGACCTGCCTGCCGAGATCGCCACCGCCGAGGCCGAGGCGCTGTCCGCGTTCGGCGACGGGACGGTCTTCGTCGAGCCGTACGTCGAGCGCGGCCGCCACGTCGAGGTGCAGGTGCTCGGCCACCGCGACGGCGTACTCGTCCTCGGCGAGCGTGACTGCTCGATCCAGCGCCGGCACCAGAAGGTCGTCGAGGAGGCCCCGGCGCCGAACCTTCCCGAGGGCACCCGAGCCGCGCTGCACGAGGCTGCCCGCGCGGCCGCCGCGGCGATCGACTACCGCGGGGCCGGCACCGTCGAGTTCCTCTACGACGGCGACGCGGATCGCTTCTTCTTCCTGGAGATGAACACCCGCCTCCAGGTCGAGCACCCGGTCACCGAGCTGGTCCACGGAGTCGACCTGGTCGACCTGCAGCTCACCGTCGCCGAGGGCAGGTCGCTCGACGAGCGCGCGATCGGCGAGACCTACGGGCACTCGATCGAGGTGCGGCTCTACGCCGAGGACCCGGCCTCCGACTGGCAGCCCCAGAGCGGGATCCTCAGCCTGGTCGAGGTGCCCGGGGTCTCCGCGGAGTTCGACCTGCTCAACCGACCGGGCATCCGGCTCGACTCCGGGTTCGAGACCGGCAGCGAGGTCTCGACGCACTACGACGCGATGCTGGCGAAGGTGATCGCGTGGGCGCCCGATCGCGAGCAGGCCGCCCGTCGGCTGGCGGATGCGCTGAGCAAGGCGCGACTGCACGGTCTCACCACCAACCGTGACCTGCTGGTCGCCACCCTCCGACACCCGGCGTTCCTGGCCGGGGACGTCTCGACCGCCTTCTTCGACCTGCACCCCGAGGTGCTGTCCGGTCAGGAGGTCGACCTCGAGCCGTCGGCCTTCGCGGCTGCGGTCGTGCTCGCGGAGCACGATCGGCTGGCCAGGCGCGTGCAACGGTCCACGCCGGTGGCCTGGCGCAACGTCGTCTCCCAGCCGCAGCGCACTGTCTTCGAGTCCCCCGGCGGCACCGGCGACGAGATCGTGGTCGAGTGGTTCGGCGGACGCGACGGCTACTCGCACGCCACCCGTGACGACCTCGTCGTGGTCAGTGCCTCCACTGTCACCGTCGTCCTCGAGGTCGCGGGCGTTCGCTCGCGCTTCGACGCGGCGAGCTCCGCGACGTCGGACGGTGCCACGCGCGAGGTCTTCGTCGACGGACCGCTCTCGTCGGTCCGCCTGCGTGAGGTCCCTCGGTTCGTCGACCCGGCCGACGTCGTCGCGACCGGGTCCCTGCTCGCGCCGATGCCGGGCACCGTGATCGGCGTACACCTCGAGGCCGGTGCGGAGGTCACCGCTGGCCAGACCGTGCTGGTCCTCGAGGCGATGAAGATGCAGCACACCATCAGCGCGCCGACCGACGGCGTCGTCACCGAGCTCGCCGTCGCCGTCGGCAGCCAGGTCGCCTCGGGCGAGGTCCTGGCCGTCGTCACCCCCCACGACACCGAAGAGTCAGCAGAAGGAGAGCCAGCATGAGCAGCTTCACCGAGTCCGAGGAACGCCAGACCCTGCGCAAGGAGGTCGCCAAGCTCGCCAGGTCCTACGGCCGCGAGTACTTCACCCGCTGCGCGCGCAACGGCGAGAAGACCACCGACCTGTGGCTGGCGATCGGCAAGGCGGGCTACCTCGGCATCAACATCCCCGAGGAGTACGGCGGCGGTGGTGGCGGCATCGGCGACGTCGCCGCGGTCTGCGAGGAGCTGGCCACCCAGGGCTGCCCGCTGCTGATGATGGTGGTCTCGCCCGCGATCTGCGGCACCGTGATCAGCCGCTACGGCACGCCGGCGCAGAAGCAGAAGTGGCTCCCCGGCATCTGCGACGGCACCGAGACGATGGCGTTCGCGATCACCGAGCCCGACGCCGGCACGAACTCCCACAACATCACCACCACCGCGCGGCGCGACGGCGATGAGTGGCTCCTCAAGGGCCAGAAGATCTACATCTCCGGCATGGACGAGGCCAAGAACGTGCTCGTCGTCTCGCGGACCGAGGACGCGAAGACGGGCCGGTTGAAGCCGTGCCTGTTCGTCGTACCCACCGATGCGCCTGGTCTCAGCTTCACCCCGATCCCGATGGAGATCGTCAGCCCCGAGCTGCAGTTCCAGGTCTTCATCGACGACGTACGCCTGCCTGCCGACTCCCTGGTCGGCGACGAGGACGGCGGACTGGTGCAGCTGTTCGCGGGGCTCAACCCGGAGCGGATCATGGCCGCGTCCTTCTCGACCGGGCTCGCGCGCTATGCCCTCGACCGGGCCACGGAGTACGTCAAGGGACGCGAGGTCTGGGGTGCCCCGATCGGCTCGCACCAGGGCATCGCCCACCCGCTGGCGCAGTCCAAGATCGAGATCGAGCTCGCTCGGCTGATGACGCAGAAGGCGTCGGCGCTCTACGAGGCCGGCGACGACACGGGTGCGGGCGAGGCGGCCAACATGGCGAAGTACGCCGCCGCCGAGGCCGCCTGTGACGCAGCCGACCGAGCGGTGCAGTCCCACGGTGGCAACGGCATCACGCAGGAGTACGGCGTGGCCGGTCTCCTCGTCGCCGCCCGCGCCGGCCGGATCGCCCCGGTCAGCCGCGAGATGATCCTGAACTTCGTCGGCATGCACTCGCTCGGGCTGCCGAAGTCCTACTGAGAGAGCGGTCCGCCCGCCCCACCCGCACATCGAAGGAGCGACATGACCGAGCTGGTGCACTACGAGCTGGCCGAGGGGATCGCGACGATCACCCTGGACTCACCGAAGAACCGCAACGCGCTCTCCCGGCAGCTGGTGACAGAGCTCTTCGACGCGCTGGACCGGGCCGAGTCGGACAGCGGCGCGAAGGTGGTGCTGATCCGCTCCGCCGACAGGGTGTTCTGCTCCGGTGCTGACCTCTCCGAGGCGGCGAGCGGCGGGATGGAGGACGGGGCCAGGGCGTTGGTCGCGCTGCAGCGCCGGATCGTCACGCATCCCCGTCCGGTGGTCACCCGGCTCGCCGGGCCGGTGCGGGCCGGTGGGCTCGGCATCGTCGCCGCCAGCGACGTCGTGATCTGCAGCGACGAGGTGACCTTCGCCTTCACCGAGAGCCGGCTGGCGCTGGCACCGGCGGTCATCTCCCTGACCGTGCTGCCACGCCTGACCAGCCGGGCGGCCGCGGAGACCTTCCTGACCGGGCGCACCTTCGACGCCGACGAGGCCGCAGCGATGGGGCTGGTGACCCGCGCCGTTCCCGCCGACAGCCTCGACGACGCGGTGGCCGAGGTGTGTGCCGAGCTCGCCAAGGCCCATCCTCAGGGGCTGCGGGAGACCAAGGCGCTGCTCTCGCGTGCGATCGTCGCGCACCTGGATGCCAACGCCGAGGAGATGTCGACCCTGAGCGCGCGCCTGTTCGGCTCCGACGAGGCGCGCGAGGCGATGACCGCCTTCCTCACGAAGAAGAAGTAACCAGACGGACGATCAGCTCAGCCCGCTCTCTTCGCCCTCGGGCGTGAACCGGGACGCAGCCACGACGAGCTGCCCGTCCGATCGTCACCCGCGACGGATGCGTGGACCGAAGGCGACGTCGTCGCCGATCCTGCCGTCCAGGCTGACGTCGTCGGCGTAGAGCCTGTCCCCGGTGAGGACGCCGCTTCCTCCGCCCGCCCTCACCCAGCGCGGGTTGGACAGGCACCGGCGTGGCACGACCACCCGGACGGTGTCTGCCTCGTAGTCGATCCTGCTGCGCAGACCATGGCAGGTCCGCTCCCTGCCGTTCACCCTCCATGTCCGCTCGCCCTGCCAGTGCTTCCCGTGCACGTAGATGGTCAGCTCCGCGCGCCGTGCCTCGTTGGTGCGCAGACCGAAGACATGCACGGCACTGGTGGCGGGGTCCCGGGTCAGCTGCGCCGTGCGCAGCGTGATGCGCACCCGCTGGGGGCCGTGCGTGACCCGCATCGCCAGAGCGTCACCCTCGATGCGGTTCGGCTCCGGCTTGGTGGGGATGTCGTCGTCGATCCCCTGCGACAGGACGTCGCGCGCGGCGTCCCGGGTCGTGAAGGTGTCGGCGTAGGCAGGCAGCGGAGCGAGGCCGACAGCGGCTGCGGCGGTCAGGGCGAGGACGATACGACGTGCTGACATGGGTGCTCCCGAAGGTTGGGCCGGGTCTCCGGCCGAGTCCCTCGACGCTAGGAGCGACGGAGGTCGGGCAAGAGCGTGCGCGTACCCAGCCGTGGTGAGCCTGCGTACTCAGCGCTGGTGGTCTGGACAGGTTGGAGTGGTTTTGAGACGGCGCGGACTCGCATTTCCGGCGATACCGCGGACAGGGCTACGGTGCGGCGTGCACTCTTGGAACGTGAAACGTGTTATATGCGCTTTGTCCGCCTTGCTCCTCGGTGTGCTGGGTGTACTCGTTCTTGCACCGGGCGCAGCCGTCGCGGCGGTGGCAGCGCCCTGCTCGGCGGGTCAGGTGTCGCTCACCTTTGATTCTGGGCCGAATCCGAACCTCACCCCCGGTCTTCTCGACCTGCTCCACCAGGAGGGAGTGAAGGCGACCTTCTTCGTGCTGGGAAGACGGGTCGAAGCGCATCCCGAGATGGTCCGGCGAATCCAGGCCGAAGGGCATGTCGTCGGGAACCACACCTGGTCACACGCCGATCTGACGACACTCTCGGATGAGGGGATCCGGGACGAAGTCGGATCCACTGAGCAGGCGCTCGTGGCCGCCGGCGTGAGGTCCTCCGGGCTGATCAGGCCCCCGAACGGGCGGATCGACGCGAGGGTCGCCAACGTCCTGGCATCGATGGGTCTGACGCCGGTGAACTGGACCGTCTGGTCCCTCGACTGGACCGACATCACCCCGGACGAGATCGTGAACAACGTGCTGAAGGGGCTGCGGCCCGGGTGGACGAACAACGTCATGATGCACGACGGTCCGACGCCATCCGCGTCCACTCTCCAAACCGTGCCCCGCATCATTGCGGCAGCCCGGGCCGCCGGCTACTGCTTTGCAACCCTCGGCAGGGATGGCAAGCCTGTCTACGCCGTCCCGGTGGTTCGAGCCACTGCCACGAGTGGCTACGAGCGCGGCCGGAGGCCCGTCCGGGTGTGGATCACGCTCGACAGAGTCACCGCGCGGACCGTGCCGGTGACGGTCACCACGATCGGCGGGACGGCTCGCACGCGGAAGGACTACCGACGAGTGAACAGGGTCGTGTGGTTCCCGGCTGGGGTCACGCGTGTCCACGTTGATGTCCCGGTGGTCAAGGACCGCAAGCGGGAGCGACGGGAGTGGTTCACGATCCACCTGCGAGGTGATCAGCGATCACAGGTGAGGACCACGCAGCTGCGTGCCTGGATCGTCAACGCCGTGCGTTGAGTCAGGCCCTCCAAAGCCACGCTGCACCACCATCGCGTGTTCAGGGCAGCCAGTGCTCGAGCCGGGCCAGCCCCTCGCCGATCTCCTCGGTGCCCCCGGCGAACGACATCCGGACGAACTCGTTGCCTCGACGAGTGTCGAAGTCGATGCCGGGTGCGGTGGCCACCCCGGTCTCCTCGAGCAGGCGGAGGCACCAGCCGTAGGAGTCGTCGGTGAGGTGGCCGATGTCGGCGTACACGTAGAACGCGCCGTCGGCAGGCGCCAGCCGGTCGATCCCGATTCGAGGCAGCCCCTCGAGCAGGAGCGCGCGGTTGGTGGCATAGCGCGCGACGTGGCCGTCCAGCTCGGCGTAGGACTCCGGCGTGAACGCCGCGATGGCGGCGTACTGGCTGAGCACCGGAGGGCAGATGGTGAAGTTGCCGGTGAGTACGTCGACGGGACGGCGCAGGTCCTCCGGGACCAGCATCCAGCCGAGGCGCCAGCCGGTCATCGAGAAGTACTTCGAGAACGACCCGAAGACGATCCCCGTCCGGGAGGTGTGCCAGGCGCTGCGTCGCTCGCTGGTCGACGAACCGGAGTCGTAGGTGATCCCGTGGTAGATCTCGTCGCTGACCAGGCGTACGCCGTTGTCCTCGCACCACTGCGCGATCGCGTCGAGCTCGTCGGGGAGCAGCATCGTGCCGGTGGGGTTGGCCGGTGAGGCGACCACGAGCCCGGCGACGGGTCCCTCCACCGCGGCGAGCTGTTCCACCGTCGGCTGGAACCGGGTCTCCGGACCACACTCGATCTCCACCACCTCGCAACCGAGCGCCGTGAGCACGTTGCGGTAGCAGGGATATCCCGGCCGGGCCATCACGACGCGGTCACCGGGCTCGAAGGCCGCCAGGAACGCCAGCAGGAACCCGCCGGAGGAGCCGGTAGTGATCACGACGTCGTCGAGGGTGACGTCGATGCCGGTCGTACGGCGGTGGTGGGCGGCGACGGCCTCGCGCAGACCCGGTACGCCGGTCGCGACGGTGTAGCCGAGGGTCTCCTCGTCGAGCAGCCTCTTGGCCTCCGCCCGGACGGCCCTGGGGGCACCGGTCGAGGGCTGCCCCGCGACGAGATCCACCAGGTCACCGTGGCTGACCCGCCGACGCTGCGCCGCCGCGAGCAGGTCCATCACGTGGAACGGCGGCACGTTCGACCGCTGCGCCACCTGCATCGGGTTGGTCATGTGGGTCAGCGTAGGGGTGCAGGTTTCCCCGGCTACCCGGGGATCCCGGCCCTTTTCGGCCGTTGCAACACCCCAAAACGTCAGGGGTCGCCCGACAACCCCGCCCGGTTTGTCGCGGCCCGCAGATGCGCGGTGTCCGTCAGGCGCGGCGCCGGGAGCCCGCCGAGCGTGGGGGTGCCGCGCGCATGTGGTCGCGCACCGGGGCCAGGAGGTCACCCAGCGCCTGGGTCTTCGGACGCGACAGGGCTGCGAACAGCTGCTGGCGGAGGACCTCGACGTGGCCGGGGAGGACCTGCGCTATCCGCGAACGACCCGCTTCGGTGACCGTGACGGTCACGCCCCGTTCGTCGTCACTGGACGGGGCACGGGTGACGAGGCCGGCCTTCTCCAACAGACCAGCCTGGTAGGTCAGACCACTGCGGCTGTAGACGACACCGTCGGCCAGGTCGGTCATCCGCTCGCTGCCGGTCGGCGAGTCCAGAGCCAGGCGCGCCAGGAGCTGGAACTGCACATAGCTCAGGTCGGCGTCCTCGCGCAGCTGCTGCTCGACGGTGTGCCGGAGCAGTCCCGCCACCTCCATCAGCGAGAAGTAGGTGGCGAGCTGGACGGAGTCGAGGGACGAGGTCGAGTCAGGCATGGGGCCACCTTATGACTGCTTTGCATTCGAAGCACTTGCTTCGAGTTCGAAGTACATGCTAGGTTCGCTCTAGTGCTTCAAGTTCGAAGCATCTTCAGACAGAGGAGAGCCACCATGAAGGCCATTCGCTTCCACCAGTACGGCGACGCCGACGTCCTGCGCTACGAGGACGTCGCGATCCCCGAACCCGGCACCGGCCAGGTGCGGGTCCGCGTCGCGGGGACGACGTTCAACGGGGTCGACGGCAACATCCGCGCCGGATTCATGCAGGACCCGATGCCCCTGACGCTGCCGCACACCCCCGGCCTGGACGTCGCAGGAACCGTGGATGCGCTCGGAGATGACGTCCGTGGCCTCCGTGTCGGTGACCGGGTCCTCGGCTTCCTGCCCTTCGTCGTCGACGGGGCCTCGGCGGAGTACGTCCTCGCTCCTGCCGAGGGCCTGACGTCGGCCCCGACCTCGATCCCGCTCGCGAGTGCAGCCGCGCTCCCGGTGGTCGGCCTCACCGCGTGGCAGGCGCTCGTCGAGCACGCTGAGCTCGAGTCCGGCCAGCGGATCCTGATCAACGGCGCCAGTGGGGCGGTGGGTGGCTACGCCGTACAGCTGGCGAAGGCCGTCGGCGCCCACGTCATCGCCACGGGGAGCGCACGCAGTCGAGAGCACCTCGTGGCCCTCGGTGCCGACGAGGTCATCGACCACACCGCGACCGAGGTGAGCTCTGCGGTGACCGAGCCGGTGGACGTGCTGCTCAATCTCGCGCCCATCACTCCCGAGCAGTTCGCGGCGCTGTCCGACCTGGTCGGCGACGGCGGGGTCATCGTCAACACCACCGTGTGGATGCCGGCACCGAGCGACGAGGCTCGCGGCGTACGCGGTATCGACCTCTACGTCCGAAGCGACGCGCAGCAGCTCTCCGAGCTCGTGGCGCGCGTCGACCGTGGCGAGCTCGTCGTCGACGTCGCCGAGCAGGTGTCGCTCTCCGACCTCGCGTCGGTCCACGCGCGCGCGGCCGCGGGCACGCTCACGGGCAAGATCGTCGTCGTCCCGGACGACGCACCGTGATCACCGGTGAGGCTCGACCCCGCTAGAACATGTCCGGGCACCACGGCGCCCGGTGCCACCCGAATGCCGTCGAGGCCGCGGCAACCGCGCCGGGGGTGTGCTCGGTGACGCGGCGAACGCGGTGCAGGTCCTTGAGGGGCACCCCGCCGAGGTAGATGCTGCCGAGCTCGAGGACACCCATCGAGATGTCGGGTGCCGAATCCACCCGCGTCACCTGGGCATCCGAGCCCTCCGGGTCGCCGTCGGTGACGATCCGGTAGCAGCCGGTGTTCGCCGGCAGGATCGGGTCGTCCACCTCGATCACGAGGTCCACGCCGGCGGCGTACTTGCGAGCGGCGAGGGCAGCCTCGACGTCGACCACCCGCAGGTAGAGGTTGTCGGTCAGCGTGGTGGTGACCGCGCGGGCGTCGGTGACGAGGTGGCGCAGCGGCTCGTCCAGCGGCGCGCACCACAGCTCGAAGGTCCGGGCCAGGTCGAGGTCGAGCAGGTAGCGCCACAGGCCGGCGTACGCCGCTGGGTCCTCGGCCCAGACCTCCTTGATCCTGACCTCGCCCTCGGGGTCGGCGTCGAACTTGTCCTTGAAGCGGTACGTCGCGAACCCGTCGGCGTCCCCGGCCTCGTCGTAGTGCAGGACGTAGCGGATGGCGGAGCTGCCTCGACGGGCGAACTCCATGTCGAAGACCGCGAACTCCCACACGTTCTTGTCCCGCACCATCGCCCCCGGTCGGTCCGCTCGCATCGAGTCGTGCAGTGCCGGTGCGATCGCCAGGAACTCCTCGCGGGTCACCTCGTCGACGGAGCCGGAAGTGCCGACGCCTGGGAGGAAGGTCAGCCGTCGGTTGGTGCCGGACAGCACCGCCCGCGTGGTCGCGGGACCGTAGCCGTAGCGGCCGTAGATCAGGGACTCCGAGGCCCACAACGCCGCGAGCGGCTCACCACGCTTCGCGATCTGCTCGAGCTGGTGGCGCATCATCGCCGTGAGCAGGCCGCGCCGACGGTACGGCGGGTGCACGGTGACGACCGTGACTGCCGCGACCGGGACGTCCGCGCCGCCGGGGACCACGAGGCCTCGGGCGAAGTCGCCACACGTGGACACCCAGCGACGGCCGACCTTGAAGCCGAACATCCGCTTGTTCTCGAAGACGTCCCGGTCGAGGTCGAGCGTCTGCGGTCGCGGCTCCTCCTGGAAGCCCCGCGAGATGGCCGCGTGGAACTCCTTGAAGGTCGCATCCGTCATCTGCTTGAGCTGCGGCTCGACGAGATGGGGAGCGGTGCTGGCCTTCTTCTTCGTGCGCGCGGATGCCATCTGGGCATTCCATCGGATGCGGCGCCCGAGGCCAAGTGCTTTACCGTCACAAGCGGGCGGCGGCTGCGTGTCGACCGGTCCGGCGCCCGAAGTACGACCCCTCGGCGAGCTGGGTGCCCGAGGCGTACCCCTTGCCGTCCTGGGCGATGTTGACCGCGCAGGCGCCGGCGGCGTACAGCCCCGCGATCACGCTGCCGTCCTCGCGCTTCACCTCTCCGTCGAGGCTGACGCGCAGGCCGCCCATGGTGAAGCCGGCGTACATCGCCTTGCCCAGCGTCAGGTCGTAGGCACCCCACGGGCCCTGGTCCTGCGGCTCCAGCCAGTCGGGGTGCTTGTGGAACTCCGGGTCCTCCTTGCGTGCCGCGTTCTCGTTGTACGACGACAACGTGGCGGCCAGCGCACCGGCCGGGATGCCGAGCCCCTGCTCCATCTCCTCCACCGTCTCCCAGCCGTCGATGAACGGGCACAGCGGGAAGGCGGGGTGCTCGATGTGGGCCGAGTCGACGATCAGGTACGCCGCCTGGCCGGGCTGGTCCATCACGAAGCCGGAGGTGCGCGAGTGGTAGGAGTCCTCGGCGACGAACCGGTTTCCCTCCTTGTTCACGACGATGCCGGTGACCAGCTGGGCGGGCGGGTAGAACGGCGCGGTGATGAACGCCTGCTCCATGAACCGCAGCTGCCCGCCGACCGAGGCGCCGAGCCGGATGCCGAGCCCGTCGTCGTACGTCGAGGCCAGGGGGAACAGCTTCGAGCCGAGCTGAGGAGTGAACTCCTTGACCATGGTGTCGTTGCCGACATAGCCGCCGGCGGCGATCACCACCGAGCTGCACTTGATGAGGCCGCGCTCGTCGAACTTGCGCCAGCCGATGCCGACGACCGCCCCGCCACCCTCCGGCCCGGCGGCGACCACCAGAGCGGCGGCACCGGTCTCGTAGCGCACGTCGATGTCGGTCTCGGCGAGCCGCTTGTCGAGCAGGTCCATCACCATCTTGGCGCCGCCCGTGTCACCGGGCACCGGCACCTTGTGTCCGCGAGGGGCAGGCTTGGCGAGGTCGCGGAACGGATGGACCTTCTCGTTGCCGGTGAACATGAGTCCCTCGGTGCCGGGCTGGATCACCGCCTTCCCCGGGAAGAACGACCTCTCGAACTGCATGCCGAGGGACTCGATCCAGTCGAAGTGCTCGACGCTGTCCTCGCAGAAGGCCCGGATCTTCTCCTCGTCGGGGTCGAGGCTGACGGCCATCAGGTACTTGAACATCTCCTCGGCGGAGTCCTCGATGCCGGTCGCCTGCTGCACCGCCGTACCGCCACCGAGGTAGAAGTGGCCACCGGACATCGCGCTGGTGCCGCCGTACTCCGCGGCCCGCTCCAGCAGGATCACGCTGGCCCCGGCCCGGGCTGCCTCCAGCGCGGCGCAGGCGCCGGCGATGCCGAACCCGACGACCACGACGTCCACCTCATCGGTCCAGGTCTCGGCGTCGGAGGCAGGGATCGGGGTGGGGAGGTCCAGGCTCATGCCCGGAGTCTACGAAGAAACTAGAACAAGTTCTAGCGGGCCCTCAGCCACTTGACGTAGGTCAGCCCGGAGGAGATCACGCGCCAGTTCTTCACGGCGTACACGTGGTAGCCGCTGGCGCCGCCGGTCCCGCCCCAGTTCTCCTCCAGGGACCGGATCGACCCGTTCCCGGCTGTGTTGACCGAGGTGGCGATGACGATGCCGGTGTGGCCGACGCCGCTGAAGGCGGCGGTGCTCGCGAGGCTGAGGACGTCGCCCCTGCGTGGTGCGTTGTTCTTGGTGCCGTTGGCGACCTTGGTGAACTTGGCCGGGTAGGCGGCCGCGTAGCGGTCCACGGCCTGGGCGCCGTTGGCGACCCCGGGGTTGGCGTTGTAGCGGGCCTTGAGGAACCGGGCGACCAGCTCGATGCACTGGTATCCGCGGTAGTAGAAGTTCGAGCCGGTGTACGGCAGCACGACGGGTCCGCTCCCGTTCCTCGCTCCGTCGAAGGAGGGACGCATCCCGCAGGCGTAGATCTTGACGTAGGCGTCGGTGTAGGTGGCGCCCAGCGTCTTCGCGCCGGCGAAGGCGGTACAGCCGCGGACGACGACGGGTGCCGCGGTCCTGGCGCTGACCGAGGAGGTCGCGGCGGTCGCCACGGCCGGTGAGACGGTCGCCGTCACCGCGCAGAGAGCGAGGAGGAAGGCCAGGCACATCGCCATCGCGCCGCCGCGGATCGGTCGTCGCTGGGCCGGTATCTGCGGTGTGGTGAGTCTCGGGTCCGAGTCCATGGGGTTCTCCGTCATCTGCCAGGTGGTTGACCTGGGTGGCTGTCCGCCGGAAGCGTGCGCCAGGAATAACTGGACAGTAGATGCGAGTCGGTGTATAAGCCGCATTCGGTACGAAGCGAACTAGTGGACCTTGGCAACCGCCTTGCGTTTGGGCGGTTTTCGTGGTCAGGGCTCGGGCCGGAGCCTCATAGACTTCAGGGCCTACGCCACCGATCGCCGAGGGCCCACATGACACTCGACGTCCACACGCTCGACCAGGTCCTCCTGGTCGGGGCCGGAGTGCTGCTGCTGGGGATCCTCGCGGTCCGGCTCAGCGTGGGTGTGGGACTGCCGAGCCTGTTGCTCTACCTCCTGATGGGAGTGGCGCTGGGGTCGTCCGGGATCGGGATCAAGTTCGACGATGCCGAGCTCGCGCACGCACTCGGGTTCGCGGCCCTGATGCTGATCCTGGCCGAAGGTGGGTTGACCACCCCGTGGCCGGAGATCCGCCCGGTGATGCGACTGGGCGTCTCGCTGGCCACCATCGGGGTGGGCGTGAGCGTGCTGGTGATGACGGTGTTCAGCCACTACGTGCTCGGCCTGAACTGGCAGCTCTCGGTGCTGCTGGGAGCGATCACCTCGCCGACCGACGCCGCCGCGGTGTTCTCCGTCCTGCGCAGGGTGCCGCTGCCTCGGAAGCTGACCGGATCCCTCGAGGCCGAGTCCGGGCTCAACGACGCACCGACGGTGGTCCTGGTCACCCTGGTCAGCGCCGGCGGCGACGACGGGGTGCTGCACTTCGCCGGCGAGATCGTCTGGGAGCTCGGCGTGGGCGTCCTCGGCGGCCTCGCCGTCGGCTTCGGGGCCGCCTGGCTGCTGCGCCGCTCGGCGCTGCCGAGCTCGGGCCTCT
Organism: uncultured Actinomycetota bacterium; assembly: GCA_963782305.1. GTDB lineage: Bacteria > Actinomycetota > Actinomycetes > Propionibacteriales > Nocardioidaceae > Marmoricola. The sequence continues at coordinate 412,329 of CAWAJJ010000008.1, forward strand.
ACCCGCTGGCCGTGCTGTCCTTCACCGTGCTGGCGTACGCCGGCTCCGCGGCCCTGCACGGATCCGGCTTCGCCTCGGTGTACGTCGCAGCGCTCATCCTCGGCAACGCGGAGCTGCCCCACCGTGCGGCGACGCGGTCCTTCTCCGAGGGGGTCGCGTGGCTGGCGCAGATCGGGCTGTTCGTGATGCTCGGGCTGCTGGTCAACCCGGACGAGATCGACCTCGCCACGATCATGACCGCCGTCGTCGCGGGGCTCGGGCTCACCTTCCTCGCACGCCCGATCTCGGTAGGAGTGGCGGCGCTGGTGCAGCCGATGCGCCTCAGGGAGCTGGGGTTCATCTCCTGGGCCGGGCTGCGCGGCGCGGTCCCCATCGTGCTGGCCACGATCCCCCTGGCCGCGTCCATCGACGGCGCCGGCCAGCTGTTCAACATCGTCTTCGTCAACGTGGTGATCTACACCCTGCTGACCGGCCCGACCCTGCCGCTCGCCGCCAAGGTGCTCAAGGTGGCGAGGCGCAACGAGCCGCGTGACCTCGAGGTGGAGGCGGCGCCGCTGGAGCGCGTCGCGGCCGACCTGCTGCAGGTGACCATCTCGCCCAAGTCGCTGATGCACGGCGTCGAGGTGGGGGAGCTGCGGCTTCCTCCGGGCTCCTCGGTGGCGCTCATCGTCCGCGACGGGAAGACGCTGGTGCCCGAGCGGCGTACCGTCCTGCGTCGAGGTGACGACGTCCTCGTCGTGACGCCGCGCAAGGACCGCGTCGCCACCGAGCAGCGGCTGCGCGCGGTCTCGGTCGGCGGTCGGCTGGCGCAGTGGCTCGGGAAGACGCCACCCTCCTGACCGGTCCGCTCAGTCGACGGGCACGCAGGTCTCGACAGGGGCGGCGAGCTTGATCCGCCGCGGCGCCTTCGGGTCGAGGTCCTTGAACCTGTTGCCGACCAGGACGTCGATGCCGGGGCCGAGATCGGTGTTGGTGACCTCGATCTGCGTACGGCGTCCGAATGCCTTGGCCACCAGGATGGCGGCCTGGTCGTTCGGCTTGGTCGTCCAGACGACCGCGCGCCGTACCTCGGCGCTCTTCGGCGCGTTGCCGGCGTTGCCGGCGATGAAGCCGGCCTCCTCGACCTTGTCGAGGGTCGTGCTGGCGAGGCCCTCCTTGGTCCCGGAGTTGAAGACGCTCACCTGGACCTCGCTGCGCTTGAGGAACCCCTGGACCTCCTTCTCGACGTCGGAGCACGTCTTCTTCGCTGCGTCGCCGCCGGGGAGCGGGGAGGTCAGTGCCTTGAACCCGACGATCCCCATGCCGCCGAGCACCACGAGCAGCACGAGCAGGGTGATGGCCGTGGTCAGCCTGCGTCCGGACATCGCTCAGTCCTCGGCCACGTAGACACGGGCGTGGAGCACGTGTCGCTGCTGGAGGGCCGCGCGGAGCGCGCGGTGCAGCCCGTCCTCCAGGTAGAGGTCGTCGCGCCACTCGACCACGTGGGCGAACAGGTCACCGAAGAAGGTGGAGTCCTCGTCGAGCAGGGCAGCGAGCTGCAGGGTGTCCTTGGTGGTCACCAGCTCGTCGAGACGCACCGGCCGCGGGGGCAGCGAGGCCCAGTCGCGGGGGGCGAGGTCGTGGGCGGGGTACGGCCGTCCGTCGCCCACGCGCTTGAAGATCACGGCGCCACCCTATAGAGCGCGCGCTCTATAGGGTGGCGCGCATGACCCAGACCCCGGACCCGATCAGCGCCGAGGTGTCGGCCGGCTACGCGTTCGAGGGTCCTGCCCTCGAGCTCGGTGGCCTGATGCTCGACGCGGGCACCCTGACCGGCGTACCGATCCGGATCCCGCTCGGGATGCTCAACCGCCACGGCCTCGTGGCCGGCGCCACGGGGACGGGCAAGACCAAGACGCTGCAGCTGCTCGCCGAACAGCTCTCCGCAGCGGGCGTCCCGGTGTTCGCCGCCGACATCAAGGGCGACCTGTCCGGGCTGTCGGCACCGGGTGCCGAGAACCCCAAGGTGGTCGAGCGCGCTGCGTCCGTCGGCCAGGCCTGGAAGGCGCAGGGCTTCCCGGTGGAGTTCTTCGCGCTCGGCGGCCAGGGGACCGGCATCCCGCTGCGAGTCACGATGACCGCCTTCGGGCCGACGCTGCTGTCCAAGGTCCTCGGGCTCAACGACACCCAGGAGTCCTCCCTCGGGCTGGTCTTCCACTACGCGGACCAGGCCGGACTGCCACTGCTCGACCTCGCCGACCTGCGCGAGGTGGTCAAGTACCTCACCTCCGACGAGGGCAAGTCCGACCTCAAGGACCTCGGCGGGCTCTCCAGCGCCACGGCCGGGGTGATCCTCCGCGAGCTGATCGCGTTCTCCGACCAGGGAGCCGACGAGTTCTTCGGCGAGCCGGAGTTCGAGACGAGCGACTTTCTTCGGACGACGCCGGATGGCAAGGGGCTCATCTCCCTGGTCGAGCTGCCCAACCTGGTCGACCGGCCGGCGGTGTTCTCCACCTTCTTGATGTGGCTGCTCGCGGACCTGTTCCACGACCTGCCCGAGGTCGGCGACGTCGACAAGCCCAAGCTGGTGTTCTTCTTCGACGAGGCGCACCTGCTGTTCAGTGACGCCTCCAAGGCGTTCCTCGCCGCGATCGCCCAGACCGTGCGGCTGATCCGCTCCAAGGGAGTGGGCGTCTTCTTCGTGACCCAGTCGCCGACCGACGTGCCGGACGACGTGCTCGCCCAGCTCGGATCCCGCATCCAGCACCAGCTCCGCGCCGCGACCCCCAACGACGCCAAGGCGCTCAAGCAGACGGTGAACACCTACCCGCACTCGTCGTACGCCGACCTCGGCCAGGTGATCCTGTCCCTCGGCATCGGCGAGGCGATCGTGACGGTGATGAACGAGCGCGGCGCACCGACACCCGTCGCCTGGACCAAGCTGCGCGCGCCCGAGTCGCTGATGGGGGCGGCGGAACCCGGAGCCATGCAGCAGGTGGTCTCGGCCTCGCCCCTGTTCAGCAAGTACGCCGAGTCGGTGGATCGCGAGTCCGCGCGCGAGAAGCTGGCGGCCAAGCTCGACGCGGGAGCTGCCCGGGCCAAGCAGGAGCAGGAGAGCAAGGACCAGGCCACGGCGGAGGAGAAGCTCCGCAAGGAGGCCGACCGCGCGTCCCGCAGCCGCCCCTCGGGCGGATCCACCCGGCGTACGTCCCGCAAGGACAAGTCGGTCGTCGAGGAGGTCATCACCTCCACGACCTTCCGGCAGGTCGCGCGGACGGCCGCTCGCGAGATCGTGCGCGGCATGTTCGGCACCGGCCGCCGCCGCTGACCAACTGCTGTGCGGCATTTAGTCCACCTGTTGAACCAGTCCGTTCGGGCTATGGACGAGTGGCCAGAACGCGGTGGAGCATGTGCAGCGGACTTACCGTCGCCGACTCGGGCGCCGACCCAAGAGGTGGAGGGGCACGTGCCGGGCCTAGAGCCCGGCACTGTGCTTTCCGGGGAACCGCTGGCTACTGTCTGAAACGTGTCCTCACCCCCACTCGTCCACGCCGTGCAGCGCCGACTGGGTCTGGCGCTGCGGTCCCGCGTGGCCGGTGACGACGCTCCCGCACGCGCCGCTCGCATCTGGGGTGCCGAGGGGGAGCGCTGGTTCACCAGCGAGGACCCGATCTGGCGGGTGAACGCAGACGCGGCGATGTTCCCCGGAGGCATCTCGGCGCTGCTGCTGCAGTCGCTGCACCCCTCGGCGATGGCCGGGGTGGCCGGGCACAGTGGCTACAAGGGTGACCCCTGGGGACGGTTGCAGCGCACCAGCCACTACCTGGCGGTCACGACGTTCGGCACCATCGCCGATGCCGAGCAGGCCGTCGCGCACGTGCGGTCGGTCCACGAACGCGTGACCGGCACCGACGAGCGCGGTCGTCCCTACGCGGCCAGCGATCCGCACCTGCTGCGTTGGGTGCACGTGGCCGAGATCTGGTCGTTCCTGACGGCCCACCAGCGCTACGCGGCCGTCCCGTTGACCGCCGCGGAGGCCGATCTCTACGTGTCGCAGACCAACGTCGCTGCGACCCTGCTGGGCGCGACCGACCTGCCCACGACCGTCCGTGAGCTCGACGAGGTGCTCGCCGGCTACCGACCCGAGCTCGCGAGCACCGCGGCCGCCCGGGAGGCCACCCGGTTCATGCTGCTCAACCCACCGGTACCGATCGCGGCTCGCCCTGGTTACGCCCTGATCGCGGCCGGCGGGGTCGCGTTGCTGCCGACCTGGGCCCGACGCTCGCTGCGACTCCCGGTCTACGGCCCGGGCATCGCGGTCGCGTCCAAGGCCGGTGGCCTCTCCACGGCGCTGGTGCGCTGGGGCATGGCCGGGCTCGAGGACCGAGCCCCGGGTGACCGCGCCGCGCGAGAGGAGATCGCGTGACCAGCCCCTGGCGCACACTGCGCACGCCACGGGGGCTGCGCAACCTCGCGCTCACGATCACTGCCTCTGCCGCGAGTGCCGGACTGGGGGCCCTCGCCACCGCCCCCGAGACGAAGTGGTACGCCGACCTCGACAAGCCCTCGTGGCAACCGCCACCGCTGGCCTTCCCGCTGGTGTGGACGCCGTTGTACGCCGACATCGCCGTCGTCTCCGCTGCCGCGCTGACCACCCTCGAGGGGGAGGGGCGCAACGACGAGGTCGCGGCGTACCGCAAGGCGCTCGCCGTCAACCTCGCACTGAACACCGGCTGGAGCGTGCTGTTCTGGCGGGTCCGCAGGCCCTGGGTCTCGACGGCCTGGTGCGCCGTGCTCACCGCGAGCTCGGCCGACCTCGCCCGTCGTACCAAGCACGTCGACGCGTCGCTGCACCACGTGCTCGCGCCGTACCCCGCCTGGTGTGCGTTCGCCACCGCGCTGAACGCCTCGATCGCCCGGCGCAACTCCTGACCTCCCGCCCCGGACCAGGTCGTGAGCCTGAGGACGCGCCAGAGCGCGTCGTGGGACACACGACTCGTCAGGTCAGGAGAGCCGGCTGGCGATCATCTCGCGCGCGTCCTGCAACCGTGCGCCGAGGTAGTGGCCGGGAAGGCTCCGCCGGCTGCGCGGTGAGGTGAACGCGTTCCCCGCGTAGAAGACCTGCACGCCACCGGCGTGGGCCGAGCGCAGGGACTCGACGGCTCGGGCACGACCGCTGCTGAGGTGCGACACGATCACCACCGCCTTCGCGTCCGTGGCGTGCACGGCAGCACCCAACGCCGGCACCGACGTACGCGCTCCCAGGAGGCGGCAGTTCCAGCCGTCGTCTCGCAGCAGCACGCAGAGCGCCTCGAGGCCGATGGTGTGCAGGTCGGTCGGCCCGCAGGCCAGGACGATGGTCCCGGGTCGCACGGGTGCCGGGGCCGAGGACGTCAGCGTCTCGAGCCACGCGCGGGCGGCCTCCGTCGTGAGGTGCTCGCTCTCGAGGGTGCAACGCCCGGTCTGCCACCAGAGGCCGATCTGCTGCATCGCCGGAAGCAGCACGTCGTCGAGGCAGGTCTCGAGGCCCAGTGCCGCGACGGCCTCGTCGAGGCGCGCCCGGATGGCACCCAGGTCCTCGCTCTCGGAGGCCTCGAGGATCGCCGCGATGTACGCCGATGCCGGACCGCCGATTCCCAGGATCCGGCGGACCTCCTCGGCCGCGAGGCTGGCCCGCTTCCCCCGCGCGATCTCGTCCCGCATCAACCGCAGGGCGTGCACGTCGGCGGAGGAGTATCGGCGATGCTTGCCGGCGTCGCGCTCGGTCGACGGGATGCCGTGCCTGATCTCCCAGGACCTCAGTGTTGGGATCGGCACGCCGAGCTGGCGAGAGACCTCCGCGATCGGGAGCCCGGGAACGGCACGCGGGGTCGCGGGTTCCGCACGCGTGTCCTCGGGGTTCGGATCGGGGCGTTGGGTCATCGGATCGCAGCCTCGCACGGCGGGCATCGAATGGACAGCGCCGGGTCGCATGCTCACCTCGGTGAGCCTGCGAGCAGCACGGCGCACGCGGCTCGGAGTCCCGCGTCGAGATGGGTGCCCGGGACGTTGCGCCGAAGCCGGACCGAGCCGAACGCGTCGCCTGCGTAGTAGACCTCGACACCCAGAGCGGAGACCGCACGGAGCGACTGGGCGGCACTCAGCCGGTTGGCTCGCAGGTGCGAGACCACGACCACGGCGGCGGGCCTGTTGGCCGTGACGGCTGTCGCGAGCATCCGGGCAGAGATCCGCGGTGCGAGCACGCGGCAACGTCTCCGATCGTGGCGCAGGAGGACGCCGAGTGCCTCGAGGCCGATCGAGTGCAGGTCCGCGGGACCGCAGGCCAGGAGCAGCATGGGCGCTTCGGTGGGAGGCGGTGCCCGGAGTGTCAGCCCCTCCAGCCAGCCGCGCGCGGCCTCGGTCGCGAGCCGTTCGGCCTCGATTCCCAGCTCGCCTGCCTGCCACCGGCGGCCGATCTCGCGGAGCGCCGGGAAGAGCACCTCGTCCATGCAGGCCCCCATGCTCATCGCCTGGTTGGCCTGCTCCAGCTGGTCTCGAACGCGGACGGTGTCGCTGGCGAGAGTCGCTTCCACGATCGCCCGGACATGGCCGGAAACCAGGTCCGCGAGGGAGGGGGGATCGGTCATCGTTCCCCTTTCGCACTCGAGGCCGCACGCATGTGATGAGCAGGTAGCCACAGACCGAGCGCGGCAAACGGGTCACACCGTCTTGCATAGATTCGGGCGGTGACTTCGCCTCGGTGTCGGGGCAGGATCGTGTGTGGGTTCAGACCACGAGCCGGCCGGCAACTTCTACCGGTGCGAGGTTTCGCGACCTACCCGCGCCGGGGTTCGGAGAACCTCATGGCTGACTCGACGACCGCCCGAGAGCGACGCAAGCGACAGACCGCCCGTCTGTGGGAGGACGTCGCCCAGGCATCCACGGAGCAGGATCGTGAACGCCTGCGCGAGGAGATCGTGCTGTTGAACATCTCCGTGGCCCACGCCATCGCTCGCCGCTACGCGTCGCGAGGGATCCCGGTGGAGGACCTCGAGCAGGTGGGCTGCCTGGGGCTCGTCAAGGCGGTGCAGGGTTTCGACCCGGGCCTGGGCAAGGACTTCGTGAGCTACGCCGTACCCACAGTCAGCGGGGAGGTGAAGCGCTACTTCCGAGACCTGGGCTGGGCTGTGCGCCCACCTCGCCGGGTGCAGGACCTGCAGGCCCGCATCAACGCCACCGCCAGTGACCCCGGACCTGCGACCGGGTCGACGGAGCGACCTGCCGACATCGCGAGCCGGCTCGGCGTGGGGCTCGGCCAGGTCATCGAGGCGCTGACCTGCCGAGGGGCGTTCACGCCGCTGTCGCTGGACGCCCCGCTCGGAGAGGCCGGTACGTCGAGCTCGCTGGCCGACCTGCTGACCACGGCCGACGACGACTACGACCACGTGGAGAACACGATGGTGCTCGGTCAGGCCCTGCGGGCACTGTCGCCCCGAGAGCTGCTGATCCTCCAGCGACGGTTCTGGGAGAACAAGACCCAGCACCAGATCGGTCAGGAGATCGGCCTGAGCCAGATGCAGGTCTCGCGGACCCTGACGAGGATCCTCGCCTCGCTCCGGGCGCTGGTGGCTCCCGGCGAGACGGAACTGCCTCGCACCGCCTAGCCCCGAGGCCCTGTCGACTCTCGGTCGGTGATCCCGATCCCGGGTCTCGCCAAGACTCGGCCTTCGGTGGTTAGGTGGCCGAAAGGAGTCCACTCGAGGAGGGCGTCATGCCAGCAGAGTCCGAGACAGTTTTCACCTACGGCGCACCGCAGCTGAAGTTCGGGCCCGGCGCCTCCGAGGAGATCGGCTACGACCTCTCACAGCTGGGCGCCTCTCGGGTGCTGGTGGTCACCGATGCAGAGTTCGCCAAGACCGGTCTGCCGCAGCGAGTGGCCGAGCAGATGGGCACGTTCGACATCGACACCGTGGTGTACGACGGGGCCCGGGTCGAGCCGACCGACGAGAGCATGGAGGACGCGATCGCGTTCGCCCGCGACCAGGGTGACTTCGACGCCTATGTGGCGGTCGGCGGAGGCTCGAGCATCGACACCGCCAAGGCGATCAACCTGCTGATGAACAACCCCGGTGAGCTGATGGACTACGTCAACGCGCCCATCGGCGAGGGCAAGGCCCCGGTCAACGCCCTGAAGCCGTTCGTCGCAGTCCCCACCACCGCAGGCACGGGCGCCGAGAGCACCACCGTGTGTGTGCTCGACGTGCTGAGCCTCCGCGTGAAGACGGGGATCAGCCACCCACGCCTGCGGCCGACCCTGGCGGTGATCGACCCGGAGCTGACGATGACGCAGCCGCCGATGGTCACGGCCTCGACCGGGATGGACATCCTGTGCCACGCCCTGGAGAGCTACACCGCGCGGGCCTACACCAGCTATGACAAGAAGCGCCCGGAGCAGCGCGTTCCCTACTGCGGCTCGAACCCGATCGCCGACATGTGGTCGGAGAAGGCGATGAGCCTGCTGGGTGAGTCCTTCCGCACCGCGGTGCACGAAGGAGACAACCGGGAGGCGCGCAACGGCATGGCGATGGCCGCCACCTTCGCGGGGATGGGCTTCGGCAACGCCGGCGTACACATCCCGCACGCCAACGGCTACCCGATCGCGGGCCGGGTGAGCGACTACCGGCCGCCGGACTACCCGGGGGACGAGCCGATGGTGCCGCACGGCATGTCGGTCGCCTTGACGGCACCCGAGGCCTTCCGGTTCACCTTCGAGGCGGCCCCCGACCGGCACCTGCGTGCGGCGACGCTGCTGGACCCGTCGGTGAACCCCGACAAGGGCGACGAGAACACGTTGGCCGATGTGGTCGCAGCGCTGATGCGCGACATCGAGATCCCGAACGGCATCGGTGCCGTTGGGTTCGGCAAGGACGACATCGACGACCTGGTCGAGGGCAGCATGAAGCAGCAGCGACTGCTGGCCACCTGCCCCCGGGAGGTCGACGAGGACGTCCTGGTCGGGGTGTTCAAGGGGTCACTCCAGCTCTGGTGAGCGTTGCCCGACGAGCGCGAGGGCGAAGGCGGCGTACTCCTTCGCGATCTGCTCGGGCGTGGTCCTCCCCTCGGGGCGGAACCACTGCGGCAGGGAGCAGCACATCGTGGCGATCGCCTTGCCGGCGTCGCGCGGGTGACTGATCTCGGTCCCGCCGCCCGCGATGACTGCGGCGATGCGCTCGTCGAGCATCAGCTGGACGTGCCGCCGCAGCGCGCGCGATCCGGTGATGGCTCTCGGGCTCGAGACTGCGCATCTCGCTGGCCCCGATGAACGCGAGATCCTTGCGGCGGGCGTGGAAGAGCGCCAGCGCCTCGACGAAGAGCCGCAGTCGCTCCGCGTTGTCCTCGCTCTCCTCCACGGCCCGTTCGAGGCGCCAGATCAGGTCGGTCATCGTGATGTCGAGGATCTTGACCAGCAGGTCGTGCTTGCTCGGGTAGTGGTGGTAGACGCCCGGCACGCTCATCCCGGCCCGCTGCGCGATCGCGCGCACGCTGGCGCCGTGGTAGCCCGCCTGCACGAAGACCTCGGATCGCACTCGCCAGGATCGCGTCGATCGGCAGCGGTGCGAAGTCGTGCCAGCTGCCGGTCTCGAGATCGGCCATCAGTGGTGTGAGCGGCGCCTTCTGGGTACTGGAACCGGGATCGGCGGGAAGGAAGGTGGACACCGGCAGGTCGAGCGCGGCAGCCACCTGCCAGCAGCCGTTCGATGGAGATCCTCGTGAGTCCCGTCTCGATGGCACTCAGGGTCGCGGGGCTGACATCGATGCGCCGCGCCAGCTCTCGCAGGCTCATCCCGATCACCGCACGCTCCCGGCGTACGGCGGCCCCGGGGTGCGGCGCGGCGGTCACTGGCATGTGTTCAGGTTAGCCGGACATCGAACCGGTTCGCTGCTGAACACGACGCCTCGCGGCCCGTTGACACTGAGCGCGGATGCGTGTGACGGTGGTCACGTAGCTGTTCAGCCGACCGAGCGAACGATCTGTTCGCAGATGGAGGACCCGATGACCGAAGCACCCGCCATGGAAGAGCTCCTCAAGGACGCGCCCACCAACTGGGGGAAGTGGGGCGACGACGACGAGGTCGGGTCCCTCAACTACCTGACTGCCGACGAGGTCCTGCGCGGTGTGCAGCACATCAAGTCGGGTTCGGTGTTCACCCTCCAGCGCCTCATCGGCGACCCGAAGGGCGACCCGGTCTGGCCGGGCCGCAGCCCCGCGGAGAAGACGATGGTCCTCGACGAGTCCACGTGGGACGGCGACGACGCCCCCGCGTTCCCGGGCGGGCTGCACTATGCCGACGACAAGATCTCGGCCTTCCTGCAGGGCTCCACGCAGTACGACGCACTCGGGCACGTCTGGTACGGCGGCCAGATCTGGAACGGGTACGACGCCCGCACCACCGTCGGCGGTCTGAAGAAGGCCAGCGTCGAGCCGATCTCGGAGCGCGGCGTGGTCGGTCGCGGCATCCTGCTCGACATGGCCCGGTTCCGGGGCAAGGCGAACCTGGACAAGGCGGAGACCTTCACCCACGAGGACCTCGAGGCGTGTGCCGAGTCGCAGGGCGTCAAGATCGAGAAGCACGACATCCTGCTGATCCGCACGAACTTCCTGCAGCTGTTCTTCGAGCAGGGCGAGGAGTTCTACGAGGGCTTCTGCGAGGCGGGCCTGGTCTACAGCCCCGAGCTCGTGCAGTGGTTCCAGGACATGGAGATCCCCAACCTGGTCACCGACACCATCGCCAACGAGGTCACCTACGACCCCAACAACGGCGTGGCGCTGCCGCTGCACTGTGCGCTGATGCGCAACCTGGGCGTCACGCTGACGGAGATCTGCGACCTCGAGAAGCTCGCGGCCTCCTGCGCCGAGGACAAGCAGTACACCTTCCTCTACGCCGCGGCACCGCTGAAGGTGCACGAGGCGAGCGGGTCGCCGGTGAACCCGCTCGCGATCAAGTGAGCGTCTACACCGACCGACCGTGGCTGGGTCTCTACCGGGACGGAGCGCCGTCCGACATCGAGCAGGACCACGCCACGATGCTGGAGCTGTTCCGGGCCACGGTGGCCCGGAACAGCGAGGCGGTCGCGATCCGCTACTTCGACACCGAGCTCACCTTCGGTGACCTCGACACCCGCTCCGACGCGCTGGCGGTGGCACTCGTCGAGAACGGGTTCGCGCCGGGTGACCGGCTGGCGGTCTACGTGCAGAACAACCCGGCCTTCGTGCTCGGGCTGCTCGGGGCCTGGAAGGCCGGTGGCGCGGCGGTCGCGATCAACCCGATGAACAAGTCACGTGAGCTGACCTACCTGCTCGCGGACTCCGGCGCGACGGCGCTGCTGTGCCTCGACGACCTGTGGCGCGACGTGGCCAAGGGCGTGGTCGCCTCCGACGAGGTCCAGGTGAGGACGGTGATCACCTGCTCGGCGCTGGACGACCAGGGCCGCGACGACGAGCGACTGTTCAAGGACACCGAGCGGGTGCGCGACGAGGAGACCCTCGACCTCTCGCAGCTGCTCGAGGACTACGCCGGCCGCACCCCGGAGGACCGGCCCGTGAAGGGCGAGGACGTCGCGATCCTGACCTACACCTCCGGCACCACCGGCGTGCCCAAGGGCGCGATGAACACCCACGCCAACATCGCCTTCAACTCGCAGGTCTACCGCGACTGGATGGACCTCGGACCGGAGGACTCCGTCCTCGGGGTGGCGCCGCTGTTCCACATCACCGGTCTCGTCGGCCACATCGGGGTCGCACTGCTCGTCGGCTGTCCGCTCGTGCTGGCCCACCGGTTCGAGCCGAACGTCGTGCTCGAGGCGATCAAGGAGCACCGGCCGACGTTCACGATCGGCTCCATCACGGTGTTCATCGCGCTCGCGGGTCTCGATGGGTCCGACCACGAGACGTGGTCCTCGTTCACCACGATCTACTCCGGTGGCGCCCCGATCGCGCCGGCGGTGACCGAGCAGTTCCAGGAGAAGACCGGCCTCTACATCCACAACATCTACGGGCTGACCGAGACCAACTCGCCGTCGCACGCCGTGCCCATGGGGGTCAAGGCACCCGTCGACTCCAGCTCGGGGGCGCTCTCGGTGGGCGTGCCCGTCTACAACACCGTGGTCCGCATCCTCGACGAGGAGGGCAACGAGGCCCCCGTCGGCGAGATCGGCGAGATCTGCACGTCGGGTCCGCAGGTGGTGTCCGGCTACTGGAACAAGCCGGAGGCCACCGAGGAGTCGATCCCCGGCGGTGAGCTGCGCACCGGCGACGTCGGGTTCATGGACGAGCAGGGCTGGTTCTACCTCGTCGACCGCAAGAAGGACATGATCAACGCGGCCGGCTACAAGGTCTGGCCCCGCGAGGTCGAGGACGTCCTCTACGGACACCCGGCGGTGCGCGAGGTCGCCGTCGTCGGCGTGCCCGACGAGTACCGCGGTGAGACGGTCAAGGCCTACGTGTCGATCAAGCCCGGGCAGGAGATCAGCGAGAAGGAGCTGATCGGCTGGTCCAAGGAGCAGCTGGCGGCGTACAAGTACCCGCGCTCGGTCGAGTTCGTCGACGAGCTGCCGAAGACGACGACCGGCAAGATCCTGCGCCGGGAGCTGCGGGACCAGAACGCCTGAGGGGCGGTGGACCGGCGCGGCCGGTGCACCGCGCTCGGGTGATGAGTGGCGGAGGATAGGGGATTCGAACCCCTGAGGGCTATTAACCCAACTCGCTTTCCAAGCGAGCGCCATAGGCCACTAGGCGAATCCTCCGCCGGGAAGGTTACCTGCCCCGATTGGCCTGTGAGAAATCGACCTCCTAGACTCTGCGCCAACCCCCCATGCGGCGGTATCTCACCGAATCCCCCAGGGCCGGAAGGCAGCAAGGGCAGGCGGGCTCTGCCGGGTGCATGGGGGGCCTTTCAATGCCCCGCTCGCAGGTGCAGGTCACCAGCGGCCTCCCACAGCCGGTCGCGGGCGTCGGGGTGCGCGGCCTGGCTGATCAGGTTGGCCGCCTGGCGCTCCTGGTCGTGGCCGAGGATCTCCGCCGTGCCCTGCTCGGTGATCACCGCTGACATCTGGAACGACGTCACCGGGGCGGACACGAGCGGCACGATCGTCGAGGTCTGCGCGCGGGGATGCCAGGAGCGCAGGCCGATCAGCGCCTGACCGCCGGGGCTGTGGATCGCGCCCACGACGAAGTCCGCCTGGCCACCGAGCCCGGAGTAGATCCGACCCCTCACCCGCGAGGCGTTGGCCTGGGCGAACAGGTCGACCTCGAGGGAGGAGTTGATGCTGACCACGGACGGGTTCGCGGAGATCCGGGAGGGGTCGTTGGTCACCTCGGTGCGCGTCATCCGGACCCGCTCGTTGCGGTCCAGCCACGCGTAGAGCTCCTCTGAGCCGAACACGAACGACGTCGTGATCGGCACGTCACCGTCGAGGGCACCCGCGCGCTCCAGGGCGAGGACGCTGTCGCTGAACATCTCGGTCCACACGCGCAGGGACCGTCGGTCGGTCAGTCCTTGGAGAGCCGCATCGGGCACGGCACCGATGCCTGCCTGGAGAGTCGAGCCGTCGGCCACCCGGGCGCCCACTGCCGTGCCGATCGCGATCGAGGCCTCGTCGACCACCCCCTGGTGGTGCACGCCGAGGGGCTCGTCCACCTCGACGAGCAGGTCGATCTCGGCCAGCGGGAGCACGCCGTCGCCGTACGTGAACGGCATCCGCGGGTTGGCCTGCGCGATCACGGAGCCGCCTGTGCGGCGTACCGCCTCGATCGCCGCGGGCAGGACATTGACCTCCGTGCCGAGGGACACCTGGCCGTCGCGCGGCAGCGAGGTGTGCAGCACGACGAGGTCGGGTGCCATGTTGCGTCGGAACAGCGCAGGCACCATCGACAGCCGCGAGGGCACGTAGCGCAGCCGAGGGCTGTGCCGCATCCCGGCACCCACGAACGAGGTCTCCAGGACGACGCCCTCGCGGTCGGGCAGCCCGGGCTGGCCGTTCAGCGCCCAGAGCCGGTACGCCGGCAGCAGCCGGTCGATCTCGGACACGAGGTGCCACGGCGTCGCGAAGTTGCCCGAGACCACGATCCGGGGCTCGGGCCGGAGCCGGTCGAGGATCGCGCGGAGCTTCTGGTCATTCACGAGTCGGTCACGCAGGGGAGCGTATGCCGGTTGTCGTCTCCGCCGTCTAGGGTTCACGTGTGGAACCCACCCTCGCTCTGTACCGCCGCTACCGGCCGGAGACGTTCGCCGAGGTGATCGGTCAGGACCACGTCACCGAACCGCTGCGCGCCGCCCTGGCGAACAACCGGGTCAACCACGCCTACCTGTTCTCCGGTCCCCGCGGGTGTGGCAAGACGACCAGTGCGCGGATCCTCGCGCGAGCGCTGAACTGTGAGAAGGCGCCGATCTCCGACCCGTGCGGCGAGTGCCAGTCGTGCCGCGACCTGGCCCGTGGCGGCCCGGGCTCGATCGACGTGATCGAGATCGACGCAGCCAGCCACGGCGGCGTCGACGATGCTCGTGACCTGCGCGAGCGTGCGTTCTTCGCCCCGGTCAGCAGCCGCTTCAAGGTCTACATCATCGACGAGGCCCACATGGTCAGCTCGCAGGGCTTCAACGCCCTGCTCAAGCTGGTCGAGGAGCCCCCGGAGCACCTCAAGTTCATCTTCGCCACCACCGAGCCGGAGAAGGTCATCCCGACCATCCGCTCGCGGACCCACCACTACCCGTTCCGCCTGATCCCGCCGCGCACGCTCTCGGACTACCTGGCCGAGCTGTGCGTCAAGGAAGGCGTCAAGATCGACCCCGCGGCGTTGCCGCTGGTCGTCCGGGCCGGTGCCGGGTCGGCCCGCGACTCCCTCTCGGTGCTCGACCAGCTCCTCGGGGGTGCGGGCCCCGACGGCGTCACCTACGAGGTGGCGACCAGCCTGCTCGGCTACACGCCCGACAACCTGCTCGACGAGGTCATCGACGCGTTCGCCGCGGTCGACGGTGCCGGCGTCTTCGGCGTGGTGGACAAGGTCATCGAGACCGGCCAGGACCCTCGCCGGTTCACCGAGGACGTGCTGCGGCGTCTCCGCGACCTGGTGATCGTCGCGGCCGTCCCGGACGCCTCTGCCTCCGGGCTGATCGACGTACCCGCCGACCAGGCGGAGCGACTCGTCGCGCAGGCCGCGCGGTTCGGCAGGGCCGAGCTCGTCCGGGCCGCCGACATCGTGGCCAGTGGGCTCACCGAGATGCGGGGGGCAACGACTCCGCGGCTGCTCCTGGAGCTGATCTGTGCGCGGCTGCTGCTTCCGGCGGTCGACCACGGGTCGCTGGGGCTCGGGGCTCGGTTGGACCGGCTCGAGCGGCGGGTGTCGGTAGCGGGTCCCATGGGTGCGTCGGCCGGGGGTGCCGTGCCAGCGGCGCCCTCCGGCGTCGGGCCCGCGGGCGCCCCCTCCGTCGCAACCACTCACGCGGCGCCTTCGGCGCGAGCGGAGGGCCAGTCCCATCCACGCTCCTCCGGGGGCGCCCCCGGACCCGACGCCTCCGGGCGCGTTGCAGCCTCACCTTCGCCGGTCCCCACGCCTGGGACGGATGCCGCCCCCACGCCGGTTGAGCCTGTCGAAACCAGCACAGCACCGGAGAGCCCGCCGTCGCCGCCGGAACCAGCAGCCGCGCCCACACCAGCGGCACCGACCGTCGCGGAGTCCAGTGGCCAGCAGGCCGCGGGCGGGGCGGTGCTGTCCCTGGCCGACGTACGCCGGATCTGGCCGGATCTGCTCGAGGCCGTGAAGAAGATGCGGCGGTTCACCTGGATCCTGCTGAGCCAGAACGCCCAGGTGATCGGCGTCGACGCGACCAGCCTGACCGTCGGGTTCAAGACCGCGGGTGCCCGGGACTCGTTCGTGGGTGGTGGCAGCGAGGAGATCCTCCGGCAGGCGGCGATCGACATGATCGGGGCCGACTGGAAGATCGAGGTCGCGGTCGACCCCTCAGCAGATCCGGGGTCCGAGACCTCTCCACGCGTCATCCGGCCAGCGGTGCAGCCGCCGATGGCCACCGAGCCTCCCGCGGACGACGAGTCTTCGTCGGCCCCGAGCGGGCCGCCCAGCTGGGCCAGCGACGACGGCGACTCGACGCCCCCTGCACCCAAGGGGCGGCCGGCCTCGGCTGCCGCTGCGAGGTCCAACATCACCGCCACCCGCCGGGGCGACGAACCCGTTCCGGCGCACGCCCAGGGCCCCGACCTCGACGCCGATGCCCACCGCGACGACCCGTCGGCGGAGGACAACGGCCTCGACAGCACCCAGCTGCTCGAGCGCGAGCTCGGGGCGACCGTGATCGAAGAGATCCCCCACGACTGACCCGATCGACCGTTCGACCACCCGATCCACCGACCCAGGAGCCATGAGATGACGGAAAACCCCTTCGGCCAAGCCAGCGAGGGTGGCGGCTTCGACCTGCAGGCGATGCTCGAGCAGGCGCAGCAGATGCAGTCCCAGCTGATGGCCGCACAGGAGGCGCTCGCCGCCACGACGGTCGACGGCTCCGCCGGCGGAGTCACCGTGACCGTCACCGGCACCGGCGAGCTCTCCGCCGTCGCGTTCAGGCCCGGGACGTTCGACGCCGACGACGCCGAGTCCCTCGCGGACCTGGGCGACCTCGTCGTGGCGGCCTTCCGGGACGCCAAGGGCAAGGTCGACGAGCTCGCCTCCCAGGCCCTCGGTCCCCTGGCCGGTGGCAGCCTCGACGCTCTCGGCGGCGGTGCCCCGGGGAACCCACTCGGATTCGGCGGCCCCGGTGTATGAAGGCGTCCTCCAGGACCTGATCGACGAGCTCGCCCGCCTTCCCGGCGTCGGGCCCAAGGGCGCCCAGCGGATCGCCTTCCACCTCCTCGCCTCCGACCCGGTCGACGTACGCCGGCTCGCGGACACCCTGATCGAGATGAAGGCCAAGGCCAAGTTCTGCAAGGTCTGCGGCAACGTCTCGGAGGAGGAGCTGTGCCGCATCTGCCGGGACCCGCGCCGCGACCCCGCGCTGATCTGTGTGGTCGAGGAGCCCAAGGACGTCGTCGCGATCGAGCGCACCCGCGAGTTCAGGGGGCGCTACCACGTGCTCGGCGGTGCGATCTCGCCCCTGGAGGGCATCGGGCCGGAGCAGCTGCGGATCCGCGAGCTGATGGGGCGGCTGGCCGACGGCATCGTCACCGAGGTGATCCTGGCGACCGATCCCAACATCGAGGGAGATGCGACGGCCGCATATCTCAGCAGAAACTTGGCCGCCATGGACTTGCGCGTGACCCGTCTGGCGAGTGGACTGCCTGTAGGTGGGGACCTCGAGTACGCCGACGAGGTCACTCTCGGCCGAGCATTCGCAGGAAGGCGTAACGCAGGTGACTGAATCAGAAGTGGGAACCGAGCTCGAGGAGTTCGCCCAGCAGATCGCTGACGGGGTGGAGTCCTTCCTCGTGGCACTCCAGGCGATGTCGCGCGAGGACAGCGCCGGGACCGTCGTACCCCTGCTGCTCGTGGAGGTGAGCCAGATCCTCTTCACCGGCGCCAGGCTGGGGGCGCAGCGCGACTTCGCGCCGTCTCTCGAGTACCAGCCCGACGTCGGGCCCGACCCCGACCTCGACGCCATGCGGCTGCGCCTGGCCCAGCTCCTGGACAGCGTCGACACCTACACCTTCAACTTCGACCCCTACGTCCCGGAGATCACCACCGCCCAGCTCTCCGACGACCTCACCAGCATCGCCACCGACCTGGCCAACGGCCTGCGCCACTTCCGCGCCGGTGACGTGTCCGAGGCGCTGTGGTGGTGGCAGTTCTCCTACGTCGCCACCTGGGGCAGCAACGCGAGCGCGGTGCTGCGGGCGCTGCAGTCGGTGGTCGCCCACGATCGTCTCGACACCGACTTCGAGAGCGAGAGCGACCAGATCGCGGCCGCCGAGGCCGTGCTGGACCATGGCGTGACCGGCGTCTGAGCCCACGTAGAATCGTCGGCGGCGCCGGACCGGGCCGCAGAACCGGTTCGCGCCAGCACATCGACCGCCAGCAGTGAGGAGCGCAGCGCCATGGGCATTGTGGTGCAGAAGTACGGCGGTTCCTCCCTCGCCGACGCAGCCGCCGTCAAGCGCGTCGCACGCCGCATCGTCGAGGCCAAGAAGGACGGCAACGACGTCGTGGTCGCCGTCTCGGCCATGGGCGACAGCACCGACGAGCTGCTCGAGCTGGCCGAGGGTGTCAGCCCGCTGCCGCCCGCCCGCGAGCTCGACATGCTGCTGACCGCAGGTGAGCGCATCTCGATGGCGCTGGTGGCGATGGCGATCTCCGACCTCGGCTTCACCGCTCGCTCCTTCACCGGTTCGCAGGCCGGCGTGATCACCGACTCGGTGCACGGCAAGGCGAAGATCATCGACGTGACCCCGGGTCGCATCTCGGCCGCGATCGACGACGGCCACATCGTCATCGTCGCGGGGTTCCAAGGGGTCAGCCAGGACACCAAGGAGATCACCACGCTCGGTCGTGGCGGCACCGACACCACCGCGGTCGCGCTGGCAGCGGCCCTCAAGGCCGACGTCTGCGAGATCTACACCGACGTGGACGGGGTCTTCACCGCGGACCCGCGGATCGTCCCGACGGCCCGCAAGCTCGACCGGGTCACCTACGAGGAGATGCTGGAGCTCGCTGCGGGAGGCGCCAAGATCCTGCATCTGCGGTGCGTGGAATATGCCCGCCGCTATGACATCCCCATCCACGTGCGGTCCTCGTTCAGCCAGCTCGAAGGCACCATCGTGCAGGGCAGCATCAACGACGAGGCCCATCAGGAGGCCACCATGGAAGCAGCGATCATCGCCGGCGTCGCCCACGACCGGAGCGAGGCCAAGATCACCGTGGTCGGCGTACCCGACAAGGTCGGCGAGGCCGCCCGCATCTTCGACGCGCTCGCCCGCGCCCAGATCAACCTCGACATGATCGTCCAGAACGTCTCGGCGGCCGCGACGAACCTGACCGACATCTCCTTCACCCTGCCGCGCACCGACGGACAGACCGCGATGGCGGCACTGGACGCGCTCAAGGCGGAGATCGGGTTCGCCTCGCTGCTCTACGACGACGAGATCGGCAAGGTCTCGCTGATCGGGGCCGGCATGCGCTCCCACCCCGGGGTCACCGCGAAGTTCTTCAGCGCGCTCGCCCAGGCCGGGGTCAACATCGGGATGATCTCCACCTCGGAGATCCGTATCTCCGTCGTCGTCGACGAGGCCAACGTCGATGCGGCTGTCGCCGCGACCCACACGGCGTTCGACCTCGACTCCGACGACGTCGAGGCCGTGGTCTACGGCGGGAGTGGCAGGTAATGGCCGTCCGTCTGGGAATCGTCGGCGCCACCGGACAGGTGGGCGTCGCCATGCGGCAGATCCTGCTCGAGCGGAACTTCCCGGCTGACGAGATCCGGTTCTTCGCCTCCGCGCGCTCTGCCGGAACGGTGCTGCCGTACGGCGACCGCGAGATCACCGTCGAGGACGCCTCGACCGCCGACCCGAGCGGGCTCGACATCGTGCTGTTCTCCGCGGGGGCGACCACCTCGCGGGCCCAGGCGCCCCGCTTCGCCGAGGCGGGAGCCGTGGTGGTGGACAACTCGTCGGCCTGGCGGATGGACCCCGATGTCCCTCTCGTGGTCAGCGAGGTCAACCCGCAGGAGATCAGCCTGGCAACCTCGGGGGCCGGCAAGGGCATCATCGCCAACCCCAACTGCACGACCATGGCAGCGATGCCGGTGCTCAAGCCGCTGCACGACGAAGCCGGGCTGGTCCGCCTGATCGCCTCGACCTACCAGGCCGTGTCCGGCTCCGGTGTGGCCGGCGTCGACGAGCTGGCCGGCCAGATCGAGGCCGCGGGCGACAAGGCCCGCGAGCTCTCCTACGACGGTGCGGCGATCGACTTCCCGCCGCCCTCGAAGTACGCCCGCACCATCGCCTACAACGTGCTGCCGCTCGCGGGCTCCATCGTCGACGACGGACTGAACGAGACCGACGAGGAGCAGAAGCTCCGCAACGAGTCGCGCAAGATCCTCGGGATCCCCGACCTGCTCGTCTCGGGCATCTGCGTCCGCGTTCCTGTCTTCACGGGCCACTCGCTCGCGATCAACGCGGAGTTCGCGTCACCGATGCCGGTCGCCCGGGCTCGCGAGATCCTCTCCGGCGCGCCTGGCGTCGAGCTGAGCGACATCCCGACCCCGCTGCAGGCTGCCGGGCAGGACCCGTCCTACGTCGGCCGGATCCGGCACGACCAGGGGGTGCCCGACGAGCGCGGGCTGGCCCTGTTCATCAGCAACGACAACCTCCGCAAGGGCGCCGCGCTCAACACGGTCCAGATCGCCGAGCTCCTCGCCGAGCGCTGAGACCAGCACACGCTCAGGACGCAGATCGGCCAGCACGAGCAAGGCTCGTGCTGGCCGATCTGCGTTGTCTCAGCGCCAGGCGCTGAACTGGCTGTCAGCTGCTGGGAACGTTGACCAGTGCGGTGACCGGGTAGTGGTCGGACCCGGAGGCGCTGGGGGTGACGGTGTTCAGCTTGAAGGCCTTCGCCCCGCCCATGCCCTTGGTCAGCAGGTAGTCGATCTGCGTGCCCCAGCCGTCGTGCCAGGCGTTGATCGGGCCCGGGCCGCTGAGCCTCGTGCTGTAGCGGTGACCGGCGTTCTTGGTGTCCACGAACCCGGACCCCAGCATGGTCGACTGCGGCATGTTGCCGTAGGGAGCGTGCTCCTGGGCGGCGTTCATGTCACCACCGAAGACCATCGGGGTGCCGGCGCAGGCAGCACCGACGCGGGTCCCGACGCGCTTGACCTGGCTGCTCGAGCTGTTCAGCTCGGACATGATCTGAGACATCTCGGCGTTGCGGTGGTCGGCCGAGGCCTTGTCGTAGTCACCGTGGTTGGTGAGCAGGTGGGCACTGAGGACACAGACCTGGGTGTTTGCGTCGGCCGTCGACTGGAGCTTGGTCCAGGCGACCCAGCGGTCGACGTTGACCCCGCTGGTCTGGCCGGAGAACCCGGCGTGGGTGAGGATCGCGCCCCGGTTGACCTGGCGCCACTGGCTCGTCTTGTAGTAGATACGGACACCCTGGGTCGAGTACGAGTGCTGTGCACCGAGCTCGTAGTCCCAGTTGCGGTCGTCGGAGAGGGCCCAGCCACTGGGGCGGAGCTTCGCGGCGAGGTCGTTGTACTGCGAGGCACCACCGCTGACTCCGGTGGTCACGTTCGAGTTCTCCTGGGTGGCCACGATCGAGGACCCGGTGGAGTTGATCTGGTTGACGACCTTGGGTGCACGGGAGGACCAGGATGGTCCGCCGGCACTGGCAGCCATCAGGTTGAACGAGGTGATCGTGAGCTCGCGGCCGGACTTGGCGGGAAGGGGAGCGGGCATCTGCGCGCTCATCATCGGCAGCCAGTCGGTCGAGGTGTCGGCAGCCGGGGAGACCCAGCTGTCGTAGGGGTAGGTGATGCCGGTCGAGTTCCAGCCGGTGGCGTTCTGGGAGAAGATCTTGAGCTGCACCGTGTTGCCCGAGGACGACGAGATCTTGCGGCCCGGCGTCGACATGTCGGCAGCAGTCAGCACCATCGAGGTACCGGTGGTCCAGCGCTTCTGGCAGGGGTAGTAGCAGGTGCCCGGCGACTGGGGGAGGTTCTTCTTCGTCGGCGACCAGGCAACGTTGTAGCCCTCGGCGCCCGGACGGGCGGGCCAGGTGACGGTGATCTTGTCGATCCCACGGATCGTGCGGACCGTGCGACGGTCGAAGTTCTGGGGCTTGCGGGCCACCGTCTTCACGGCTGCCTTGCGGCCCTTCTTCTTGTGCTTCCTGTGCTTCTTCTTCTTGTGCTTGTTCTTGTGCTTCTTGTGCTTCTTCTTCTTGTGCTTCTTGCGCATGACAGAGGACGAGCCGTCCTGGGCCGCGGCGAGCCGCGCACCGGACTGGTTCGAAGTAGGTGCTGCTGCAGTCTGCGCAATGACCGCGCCGCTGAGTGTCAGGGCCAGCATCAAGAGGCCAAAGAGGCCACGTCGTAGGGTTCGCATCGTCGTCCTCCATGTGGACTTTCATCAGCAGGGGGGGTGCCGATATGTCCATATTGTCACACAATGATGCGGTCTGTTACGTTCTTGGCGGTTTTTGAGACGGCGCGCCCTCGGAGCGGCGTCTCGGCCGGGTGGTCACCTGTGCTCTGCGCGTGGGCGTCAGGCAGGCGTGAGAGCAGGTGTCAGAGCAGGCGTCAGAGCAGGGGAGCGCCCGTGTGGCCGGGCACTCGGGCAGGGGTCAGCTCCGCAGCGGCCGATCGGTGGAAGAGGGGGCGACGCAGCGCCTGGACAGGCTCAGATGCTGTCTGGGCCGTCCACGAAGGTGTCTGTGACCCACAGGGAGAGCAGGTAGGTCAGGGCGGTCACCAGGGGCAGGACCAGGAACATCCAGGCCGAGTCCAGCGAGCTCAACAAGAACAGCAGCACGAAGACGGCAGCCACCCCCACGCCGAGGAAGCTGGTGCTGGTCGGGTCGGAGATGCGCCACAGGCCGAGCAGGACGGCACCCAGCACCACCTCGATGGCCAGGATCACCAGCAGCGCCAGCAGGCCCAGGCCGCCGCAGGTGCCGACACCCCGAACGGCCTCACAGCCACGTCCCGCCGCGAAGGCCAGCACGACCCCCACGAGGCCGATCACGGCGCCGGTGAGCGCTGCGGCGAGGCGGGGGTTGATGACCGGCACCCGGATGGACGGCGTACGCCGTGCGGTGGCCACGGGAGCCAGCGGGGACTCGGCGGCATCAGGGGAGACGGCGGCGGCAGGCACAGGCACAGCGGCGGGCGTGTAGTCCGGTTCGAACTCAGGCGCAGACTCGGGTGCAGTCCCAGCCACGGGGGGCTCGAGCACCGGGGGCTCGGTGATCGGCGGGGGGTCGGCCACGGGCGGTGCGCTGATGGCGGGCTCGCTGGCGAGCGACGGCTCCACGGGTGGCGGGGGCTCGGCGGGGGCGGGCTCCTCGACCGCGGGCTCCTCGATCGCGCGGCTCCTCGACCGCCGGGCTCCTCGACCGCGGCGGGGCGCGAGGGCGGTGGGACGGGCGGGGGCCTCTTGGCCGCGGTGGCGGAGGGGGCGAGCGGCCCACCGGTCTCGCTGGTTGTCTCTCTGGCGGGCGGCGCGACCGGGTCGGCCGCGAGGGGCTCGGTCTCCTCGGTGGGCGCCTCCACGGGAGGGAGCTCGGCAGTGGCCGGGTCGCCCGGGTCCGCGGGCGCCTTGCGCCCCTTCTTGCGTCGGAAGCCAAGGAGTGGCGGCAGTTCGAGGTTGGGCTCGCTGCCACTCGTCTCGGGTTCCTCAGCCATGGTCCGCATAGTGCCATGAAAGGCAGGCTCCGGACGGTGATCAGGCGTCGACGAGCCCTGAAAAAGAGAGACTCCCGAACCCACCGCTGTGGGTTCGGGAGTCCGCGATGTCCTGAGACATCACACGGTCGGGGTGACAGTGTCCTGGCTCAGGACATAGGCGAGACATGTCTCACGACATCGGGACAGGTATGTCTCGAGACATCGGTAAGACCCGTCCCCGGCAGGGCTCGGCCATGCGCGACAAGGCTGGGCCACCTCGAAGACGTCGCCTGGTCATCACCGCCGTCTTCGCCGGAACCAGACCCAGTCCGAGGTCGCCCGCACCTACGGCGTCTCCCAGGGGCTGGATCAGTCGCCTCATGGCCCGCTATCGACGCCGAGGGCGAGGCCGCATTCAGCCCCCGCTCACGCGCCCCGAAGACCAGCCCAGCCGCCACGGCACCGGAGACCGTCGAGCTCGTCCTACGGCTGCGCAAGCACCTCGACGAGTCCGGCCTCGACGCCGGCGCGGACACCCTGGACTGGCACCTCAAACACCACCACCAGATCACGCTGGCGCGGGCCACGATCAACCGCATCCTGGTCCGCGCCGGCGCAGATGAGCCCCGAGCCGACGAAGCGACCCAAGTCCTCCTACATCCGGTTCCAAGCCGACCAGCCCAACGAGACCTGGCAATCCGACTTCACCCACTACCGGCTCACCCGCCCCGACGGCCAGTCCCGGCGCGGACGTCGAGATCATCAGCTGGCTCGACGACCACTCCCGCTACGCCCTGCACGTCTCCGCCCACCGGGCGATCACCACCACGATCGTGCTCGACCACCTTCAAGGAAACCGCAGGTCAACACGGCATCCCCGCCTCCACCCTGACCGACAACGGAATGGTCTACACAGTCCGCCTCGCCGGCCATCGGACGCCAAGGCGGCCGCAACGGGTTCGAACAACAGCTCCGCACCTGGCACGTGGTCCAGAAGAACTCCAAGCCCAACCACCCCACCACCTGCGGGAAGGTCGAGACGGTTCCAACAGACGATGAAGAAGTGGCTCCGCGCCCAGACCCACCAGCCGCGCCACGATCGCCGAGCTCCAGGCCCTGCTCGAGCGTGTTCGTCGACGAGTACAACCAGCGCCGACCACACCGCTCCCTGCCCCACCGAGCCACCCCCGCGACCGCCTACGACACCCGCCCGAAAGCCATCCCCGGCACCGAGCCGAGACAGCCGACACCCACGACCGCGTCCGCCACGACAGGATCAACAAAGCCGGCACCGTGACCCTGCGCGTCGCCGGCAAACTACGCCACATCGGCATCGGCCGAACCCACGCCGGGACCTACGTCATCCTGCTCGTCCAAGACCTGCGACGTCAGGGTCGTCAACGCCGCCACCGGCGAACTCCTCCGCGAACTCACCATCGACCCACGCCGCGACTACCAACCCACCGGCAGACCACCCGGACCCACCAGAAAGAACTAGCCCGGACCTACATTTCGTAGGTCCGGGCCATTCCGATGTCCTGAGACATCACACGGTCGGGGTGACAGGATTTGAACCTGCGGCCTCGTCGTCCCGAACGACGCGCGCTACCAAGCTGCGCCACACCCCGAAGGCCGTGGGAAGTCTACCGGAGCAGATCGGGTGCCCCGAACCGGGTCAGGAGGCCTTCGGCAGCAGGGTCAGCAGGGTCGCCTCGGGGCGGCAGCACAGCCGAACCGGAGCGTACGGCGAGGTGCCGGCCCCTGCCGAGACGTGCAGCCACGAGCTCCGCGGGTCACCGGGACGCGAGTCGGCAGGATGCCGGTGCAGCCCCTTGGCGCGACCGGTGTCCAGGTCGCAGTTGGTCACGATCGCCCCCTTGACGGGCAGGCAGACCTGTCCGCCGTGGGTGTGGCCGGCGAACGTGACGTCGTAGCCGTCGCGGGCGTACTGGTCGAGCACCCGGAGGTACGGCGCGTGCGCGACCCCCACACGCAGGTCCACGTCGGAGGGGGCAGGTCCCGCGACGGCGGCCAGGTCGTCGTACCCCAGGTGCGGGTCGTCGACGCCGACGAACGCCAGCGAGGTGTCGCCGACCTGGAGGCGCGCGGAGGTGTTCGTCAGATCCGTCCATCCACCCTTCTCGAAGGCGGTGCGCAGGTCCTCCCACGGCAGCTTCGGCGTGTGCACCTTGCGGGTGCCGTCGTCGGGGAGGAGGTACCACAGCGGGTTGCGCATCGAGGGTGCGAAGTAGTCGTTGGACCCGAAGACGAACACACCGGGCACGTCCAGCAGCCTGCCGAAGCCCTCCACGAGCGGATCGACCGAGTCGCGGTGGGCCAGGTTGTCGCCGGTGTTCACGACCAGGTCGGGCTCGAGGTCGGCGAGCGAGGCCAGCCAGCGCCGCTTGACGCCCTGGGTGGGCGTGAGGTGCAGGTCGCTGACGTGCAGCACCTTGATCGGGCGGTGGCCGGCGGGAAGTGCGGCCACCTCGACCCGGCGTACGACGAAGTTGCGCACCTCGAACCCGGCGGAGTAGGCGAGCGTGCCCAGACCGGCGAGGGCACCCAGCCCCACGCCGTACCCGAGGGACCGCAGCAGGCGCCCGGGAGCGGGACCGGAAACCGAGTGGGAAGGCATGCCGCAAGGCTGCCACAATGGCCAACATGAGCGAGCTCAAGGACAGGTTGCGGACCGACCTGACGACCTCCATCAAGGCGCGCGACGCGTTGCGCTCCTCCACCCTGCGGATGGTGCTCTCCGCGGTGACCAACGCCGAGGTGGCCGGCAAGGAGGCGCGCGAGCTCAGCGACGATGACGTCCTCGGGGTGCTGACGACCGAGTCCAAGAAGCGGCGTGAGGCCGCCGAAGCCTTCGAGGGTGCCGGCCGCACGGAGCAGGCCGCCAAGGAACGCGCCGAGGCCGAGGTGATCGCCGCCTACCTGCCCGAGCAGCTCGGTGAGGCCGAGATCACCGCGCTGGTCTCCGCGACCATCGACGAGCTCGGGGTGCGCCAGGACGGGATGAAGGCGATGGGGCGGGTGATGGGCGCGCTCCAGCCCAGGACCAAGGGCCGTGCCGACGGTGGCGTCGTGGCGGCGACGGTGCGGGCGCAGCTCGCCGGGTGATCGTCCCGGCTGATCAGCCGGCCGAGGGGTAGATGTAGACGGTCGAGCCTCGGGGGCTGCCCTCCCCGGTGGCCGGCGACGTCTCGGCGACGCGTCCCTTGCGCTCCTTGGACGGCCTCGGGTCACCCGTGCTGGCGTAGAAGCCAGCGTTGGCCAGCACCTCCTCGGCCCGTCGGGTGGACATCCCCACGACGTCGGGGATGGTCACCTGGACCTGCTCGCCACCGCCCGTCGGCTTGGTGAAGTCCACGTCGGGGATGTCGTCCTGGATCGCTCGCATGGCGTCGGACCACATGGGTCCGGCGGTGGTCGACCCGTGGGCCGTGCCGACGCTGGCACCACCGACGATCTGGTTGTTCAGGGTGATGTGGCTGCCCACGGAGTTGACGCCCGCGATCACGGCGGCCGTCGCGACCGTGGGGGTGTAGCCGTCGAACCAGACCGCCGCGTTGCCGTCGATCGTTCCGGTCTTCCCGGCGGAGGGCTTGTCGAGCACGAGGTTCTGGCCGAAGCCGCCCGGACGCATCAGGCCGCGCAGGATGTCGTTGATGGTGTCGGCGGTGTTCTCCTGGAGCACCTGCTTGCACTGCTTCGGGTAGTTCTTGAAGAGCTTGCCGTCGCTGTTCAGGATCTGGGTGACCGGTCGGTTCTCGCAGCTCAGGCCGCGGGCGGCGAGGGTCGCGTAGGCGGCGGCCATCTCCAGCGGGCTCACGTCGGCGACGCCCAGTGTGAAGGTCGGGACCCGCTCGGTGCCGGGGTCGGTGAGGTCGACGCCCATCGCCCTGGCCAGCGCGTAGGGCTCGCACAGGCCGGTCTTGCGCTCCAGCTGGGCGAAGTAGGTGTTCACCGAGAGCTGGGTGCCCTTGTACATGTCGAACTTCGGGCTGCCCGTGGTCGTCGAGTTGTGCCAGGTGTGGGTGTCGCTGGCCGGGTAGTTGCCGTCGCAGTCGGGATAGCTGCCGTTGGGGATGGTCATCGCCTCGGGGCTGACGAAGGCCGTGCGGCTGGAGAGTCCCTGCTCGAGCGCTGCCGCGAGCACGAAGATCTTGAAGGTCGACCCGCCCTGGAAGCCGTTGGAGTCGCCGTACTTCTTGTCCACGACGTAGTTGAGGAAGGTCTGGCCCTTCTTCTTCTCCCGGCCCATGGGGCGCGACTGCCCGATGCCGAGCACCTTGCCGGTGCCGGGCTCGACCATCGCGAGCGCACCGATCGCCGAGTCGGTGGCCTTGACCCGGTTCTCCGCGGCGTCCTCGGCGGCCTTCTGGAAGCGCAGGTCGACCGTGGTCTTGATGGTCAGCCCGCCGCTGGTGAGCAGCTGGGCCCGTTCGGCGGCCGTCTTGCCGAGCGACCGGTCGGCCATCAGGTAGCGGCGTACGTAGTCGCAGAAGAAGGCGGCCTGGGTGCCCAGGCAGCCGTTGCGGCTGCTGCGGACCTTCAGCCCCAGGGGCAGGCGGGTCAGCCGCGAGACCGAGGCCGGGTTGACGACGTTGAGCTCCGCCATCCGGTTGAGTACGACGTTGCGCCGGGCGAGCGCACGATCCTTGAAGCGGGTGGGGTCGAACCCGACCGGGTTCTTCACCAGCCCGGCCAGGGTGGCTGCCTGCTGCAGGTTGAGCTGGCTGGCGTTGACCGAGAAGAAGTGCCGGGAGGCGGCCTGGATGCCGTAGGCGCCGTCGCCGAAGTAGGCCAGGTTGAGGTAGCGCTCGAGGATCCAGTCCTTGGAGTAGTTCTGCTCGAAGGCGATCGCGTGCCGCAGCTCCTGGATCTTGCGCTGGTAGGTGTTCTCCGTCGCCGCCTTGCGCTCCGCCGCCGTGCGCGCCTGGGTGAGCTGGGTCATCTTGGCCATCTGCTGGGTGATGGAGGACCCGCCCTGGGTGCCGCTGGCCGAGGTCTGGTTGCTGACGAAGGCGCGCAGGGTGCCCTTGAGGTCGAGCGCCCCGTGCTCGTAGAACCGGTAGTCCTCGATCGCGATGATCGCCTGGCGCATGATCGGCGCGACCTTGTCGAGGGTGACGTTGACGCGGTTCTCGTCGTAGAAGATCGCGATCGGCTTGCCGTTCTTGTCCAGCACCCGGGTGCGCTGGGCCAGTGGCGCGGCCTTCAGCTCGGCGGGAAGGTTCTGCATGGACCGGTCGGCGGCACTGGTGCCGTAGCCGACAGCGGCGACGAACGGGACGGCGAGTGCAGCGGCGAGAACGCCGAGGACCGCAGAGACGGCGACGATGACTCCGAGGTGGGAGACGACCGTGCCGAAGGAGAGGTGTTGACGGCGGCGAGGCATATCATAAGTCTAGGGGCGAGGGGGGCATTTCCCCCCGCATGGCCCTCCGGATCTAGTCATTTCGGACTATACGAGAATGACGCCCATGTGTCTGTATCGAGACGCAAGACCTCATTAGTCTCTAGATGGGTTGATAACGGACGTATTGGGACGAGCCGTAGAAAAACCCAGGACCTGAACTTTGGAGGGAACATGTCCTGGAACGAGATGTGGGCGAACGTGGCCCTGTGCCAGAAGTCATCACCGGACGAGCTGTTTGTCCGCGGAGCCGAGCAGCACAAGGCCAAGGCGGTGTGCGGGGCGTGCCCTGTGCGCGCCGAATGCCTGGCTGAGGCTCTGGACAACGAGATCGAGTGGGGTGTCTGGGGTGGTCTCACCGAGCGTGAGCGCCGGGCACTGCTGCGCAAGCGGCCGAACGTCACCTCGTGGCGCCAGCTGCTGGAGACGGCGAAGTCCGAGCACGAGCTGGCGGGCATCACCGAGACTGCCTGACGTGTCGGCCGGGCCCCGTCGCTTCGATGACGGGGTCGGCTGACGGGTCAGCCGGCGTCTGACGCGCCCTGACGGTGGTCCACCTGGGCTCCGAGCAGGTCGCCGATGCGCCGTAGACCATCGAGGTCGTGCACGTCGGTCGACAGGGCCGGCAGCACTGCCGTGGGCACGTCGGGATGGCTGGTCGCGAACCTGCGGGTCAGCCGCTTCTCGCGCTCGACGACGACCTTCCGGTCGGCGTGGAGCCGGAGCAGCCCGGCCGCCAGCCCGTGGCCCTCGCCCGAGGACCGCAGCTTCTCCACGCCCGCCATCGCGGCGTTGGCGGAGAGGTCGCCCGGCGGGTTGCTGCTCGCCCGGTTGACGACCAGTCCGGCCAGCGGCATCCGCTCCTGGCGGAGCCGCTCGACGAAGTACGCCGCCTCGCGCAACGCGTCCGGCTCGGGGGCGGCGATCACCAGGAACGCCGTACGCCGGTCCTGGAGCAGCTCGAAGGTCCGCTGCGCCCGCTGCCGGAACCCACCGAAGAGCGTGTCGAACGCGGCGACGAAGGCCTTCATGTCCTGGAGGACCTGGGCGCCGATGATCTTGGTGACCGCGTTGGTCACCATCCCGAAGCCGGCGGTCATCAGCCGGGCCGGGCCGCGGGCAGGCGCCAGCAGCAGCTTCATGAACCGGCCGTCGAGGAAGCTGGACAGCCGTTCGGGTGCGTCGAGGAAGTCGAGCGCGCTGCGGGAGGGGGGCGTGTCGACGATGATCAGGTCCCAGCGGCCGGTCTTGCGCGCGTCCTTGTCGAGCTGCCCGAGCTTCTCCATCGCCATGTACTCCTGCGTCCCGGCGAACGAGCTGGACACGGCGATGTAGAACGGGTTGTTCAGGATCTGCGCGGCCTTCTCCGGGCTGGCCTGGCCCTGCACGACCTCGTCGAAGGTCCGCTTCATGTCCAGCATCATCGCGTCGAGCGAGCCGCCGCCCTTTCCGCTGCCGCCGGTTGAGCCTGTCGAAACCCCCGGCACCGGCCGCGGGGTGTTGTCGAGGGCCTCGATCCCCATCGACTGCGCCAGCCGACGGGCCGGGTCGATGGTCAGGACGACGACCTTGCGGCCGCGCTCGGCCGCGCGCAGGGCCAGCGAGGCCGAGGTGGTCGTCTTGCCGACACCGCCCGAGCCGCAGCAGACGATGATGTTGCGGCTGCGGTCGTCGAGCAGGGCGTCGACGTCGAGGACCAGTGCCGGGTCGTGCGCAGCCACCAGCGGGCCGATGCGAGCGCTGGCCCGGCTGCTCTGGTGCGTGGTGGACTTCTGGACTTTTCTCTGGGCGTTCCCCTGGGTGTTTCCTGGGGCGTTCATGCCAGGCCTTCCTCGGTGAGGAACTCCGCGAGCTCGTAGAGGCCGGCCATGTCGACGCCTCCGGGCAGCAGCGGCAGCTCGTACGACGGGACGTCGAGCGCCTCGATGAGCTCACGCTGGCTGTCCTCGAGCCGACGCCGCTCGGCGTGGTGGCGGCCCTCCTCCAGGAGCACCTCCACCAGGTCGTCCTCGGCGGGGATGCCGACCTTGTCCAGGCTGGTGACCAGCTGGCCACGGTCGACGGTGTCCGTGAGCAGCTGCTCGCGCTCCTCGGCGCCGAGGTCCTGCGGGCGGACCATGTTCACGACCACGCCGCCGACGGGCAGGCCTCCGGTGCGCAGCTCGACGATGCCGTCACCGGTCTCCTGCACCGGCATCTCCTCGAGCACGGTGACCAGGTGGATCGCCGTACGCGGGGATCGCAGGAGGGTGGTGACCGTGTCGGCCTGGGCCTTGATCGGCCCGACCTTGGCCAGCCCGGCGAGCTCGTTGTTGACGTTGAGGAACTGCGCGATCCGACCCGTGGGCGGTGCGTCCAGCACGATCGAGTCGTAGTGCCGGGCGCCCTTGTTGCGCCGGTTGCGGTTCGCCGCCTCGTAGACCTTGCCGGTCAGCAGCACGTCGCGTACGCCGGGGGCGATGGTCGTGGCGAACTCCACGACGCCGAACCGGTCGAGCGCCTTGCCGGCCCGTCCGAGCCGGTAGTACATGTCGAGGTACTCCAGCAGCGCGGACTCCGCGTCGACGGCGAGCGCGTAGACGTCGCCGGCACCGGTGGTGCTGCCGCGGGCGATCAGCCGCTCCTCGTAGGGCAGTGGCGGCACGTCGAAGAGCTGGGCGATGCCCTGGCGGCCCTCGACCTCGCAGAGCAGCACGCTCTTGCCCCGGGAGGCGAGGCCCAGCGCGAGGGCGGCGGCCACCGTCGTCTTCCCGGTGCCGCCCTTGCCGGTGATGATGTGCAGCTGCACGCCGGGGAAGCTCGGCTGCGCCGGGGCAGGGGCAGACTTCCGCTGGGCAGGCATGCGTCGAGGGTAGCCGCGCCGCGGAGCGCATCTGGGGTGACTTCAGGCACACGGTCCGTGGCAGGATCGCTCGCGGAGGTGTCTTCCTTGGACAAGGTTGTGGCAAGTGCGACAGAGGCGGTCGCTGACATTCCTGACGGCGCGACGCTGTCGGTGGGTGGCTTCGGGCTGTGCGGGATCCCGTCGGTGCTGATCGACGCGCTGCTGCAGGCCGGGACGACCGACCTGGAGGCGGTGTCGAACAACGCCGGCGTCGACGACTGGGGCCTGGGACTGCTGCTGAAGGAGAAGCGGATCCGGCGGATGGTCGCCTCCTACGTGGGGGAGAACAAGGAGTTCGCGCGCCAGTACCTCTCCGGTGAGCTCGAGGTCGAGCTCACCCCGCAGGGCACGCTGGCCGAGCGCATGCGCGCGGGCGGCTCGGGGATCGCGGCGTTCTTCACCGCGACCGGCGGAGGCACCCAGGTGGCCGAGGGCGGCCTGCCGTGGAGGTACGACGACTCCGGCAACGTCACCGTCTCCTCGCCGCCGAAGGAGACTCGAGACTTCAACGGCCGCGAATACGTCCTCGAGGAGGCGATCATCGCCGACTTCGGGCTGGTGCGCGCCTGGAAGGGCGACCGGCACGGCAACCTCGTCTACCGCGACTCGGCGCGCAACTTCAACCCGCTCGCGGCGATGTGCGGCCGGCTGACGATCGCGGAGGTCGAGCACCTCGTCGAGCCCGGCGAGCTGGACCCCAACGACGTACACACTCCTGGGGTCTTCGTGCAGCGGGTGGTCGCGCTGACCCCCGAGCAGGCCGAGGACAAGCGGATCGAGCGGCGCACCGTGAGGGAGAAGTCGTTGAGCTGGACCCGCGAGGAGATGGCCGCGCGGGCGGCGAGCGAGCTGACCGACGGGTCCTATGTGAACCTCGGCATCGGGCTGCCGACGCTGGTGCCGAACTACGTCGACGACGACGTGGAGCTGGTGCTGCAGTCCGAGAACGGGATCCTGGGTGTCGGCGCCTACCCGGTCGAGGGCGAGGAGGACGCCGACCTGATCAACGCCGGCAAGGAGACCGTCACGCTGCGCCGGGGCGCTTCCTTCTTCGACTCCGCGACCAGCTTCGGGATGATCCGCGGCGGCAAGATCGACGCCGCGATCCTCGGCGCGATGCAGGTCTCGGCCGCCGGTGACATCGCCAACTGGATGATCCCCGGGAAGATGGTCAAGGGGATGGGCGGCGCGATGGACCTGGTCCACGGCGCCAAGCGGGTGATCGTGCTGATGGAGCACAACGCCAAGGACGGCTCCTACAAGATCGTCGACGAGTGCTCGCTGCCCTACACCGGCCGGGCCGTCGTACAGCGGATCATCACCGACCTGTGCGTCCTCGACGTGACCGAGCGGGGCCTCGAGCTGGTCGAGCTGGCCCCCGGCGTGACCGAGGACGAGGTCCGCGAGAAGACCGAGCCGGAGATCATCAGCAGCTGAGTGGGCATGGTCACTTCGAGGGCCTGGGGGAATGGTGCGGCGGCCTGCCCTGTTGGGGCAGGTAGTCCAACTTTCCACCATCTGCGAGGTTTTCAACTGATGTCACGCGCATTCACCCCCGTCCGGATCGGCTCCTGGGACCTTCCCCAGGCCTTCGTGATGGCACCGCTCACGCGCAACCGGGCAGGTGAGGGCAACGCTCCGACCGAGCTGAACGCGACCTACTACGGCCAGCGCGCGGGTGCCGGTCTCATCGTGACCGAGGGCACCGCGCCCAGCGCCGTGGGTCAGGGCTACCTGAACGTGCCCGGGCTCTACACGCCGGAGCAGGTGGCCGGGTGGCGCAAGGTGGCCGACGAGGTGCACCGCCAGGGCGGGACGATCGTCGCCCAGCTGATGCACGCAGGCCGGATCGCCCACGCCGACAACAAGGACGGCGTCGAGACGATCTCCGCCAGCGCGGTGCAGGCTCCCGGCGACATGGTCACCGCGGAGGGTCCCAAGCCCCACGACACGCCCCGCGCTCCGGAGACCGAGGAGCTGGCCGGCGTCGTCGCCGACTACGTCACCGCCTCCCGGAACGCGGTCGAGGCAGGCCTCGACGGGGTCGAGATCCACGCGGCCAACGGCTACCTGCTGCACCAGTTCCTCGACCCGACGATCAACCTCCGCGACGACGCCTACGGCGGCTCCCCGGAGAACCGGGCGCGGTTCGTGATCGAGGTCGTGACCGCTGTCGCCGAGGCGATCGGTGCCGACAAGGTCGGTCTGCGGATCTCGCCCGGACACCAGTTCAACGGTGTCGGCGAGGAGCAGGGCCCGGACCTCGAGGCGACGTACACCGCGCTGGTGTCGGCGGTCGCCCCGCTCGGGCTCGCCTACCTGAGCATCCTGGCCGCCCCGCTGAACGGGTTCACCCGCGACCTGGCGCAGCGTTTCGGCGGCTCGGTGCTGCTCAACGACGGCTTCGCCGAGGTGACCACCCTGGAGAGCGTCGAGGAGCTGCTCGAGACCGGCATCGCCGACGCGATCGTGGTCGGCCGCCCGTTCCTGGCCAACCCCGACCTGCACAAGCGCTGGGAGCAGGGTGCCGAGCTCAACGAGCCGAACCAGGACACCTTCTACGGCGGCGGCGCCGAGGGCTACACGGACTACCCGACCCTCGAGGCCTCCTGACAGCGCTCCCCCTCCGCTTGTAACGCGGGGTTCGTGTTGCTGAGTGCCCTCCCGGGAGAGCACTCAGTGACGTGAACCCCGCGTTACAAGCCGCGCTGGAGCTCCTCGACCACGGTCGGCCAGGCGACCGACCCGGGCTCGACCAGCTCCATGTGGCCCACCCCTGGGAGCTCGCGCAGGTCCACCCACGGATGGGCGGCGACGAAGCCGCGGCTGAGCGAGAGGGGTACGGCGTCGTCCCGGTCGCCGTGCACGATCACGACCTCGGCGGCCGGTCGCTCCCGGAAGAGCGCCATCGGGTCTGCCGGTCCGGGGTCGGCGCCGTCCAGCAGCGCCTGCGTGGCGCCGCTCCCCAGGCCGAGCCGGATCGCCTCCCGCAGGTCGCACACCGGCGCCAGGGCGACGACCCGCTCGACCTGCAGCCCGGTTGTCAGCCCGGTCGTCGCGAGCCAGAGCGCCAGGTGCCCGCCGGCCGAGTGGCCGGTGACCGAGAGCGGTCCCGTCGGGAGGTCGAGTCCCGAGAGCAGTGAAGGCAGCCGGGACACCGCCAGCTCGACGTCCTCCCCGGTGACCGGCCAGCCGCCGCCGTTGCCCACGCGGCGGTACTCCGGCGTCGCGACCAGCCAGCCGAGGTCCGCGAGCGCGCGCGCCATCGGCCGGGTGTGCCGCCGGTCCCACTCCGCCTTCCAGAACCCGCCGTGGAGGAGCACCAGGAGCCGTCCGTGTGCGGAAGCGGGCAGGTGCAGGTCGATCACGGCGTCGTCGTGGTCGGCGTACCGAACCGTCGCGTCAGGCAGCATGGGCGCCACCGTAGACCGGGACTAGGGTGCTGCTCATGACCAAGTGGGAATACATGACGGCGCCGGTGCTCGTGCACGCGACCAAGCAGATCCTCGACAACTTCGGCTCCGACGGCTGGGAGCTGGTGCAGATGGTCCCCGGGATGAACCCGGAGAACCTCGTCGCCTACTTCAAGCGTCCGGTCGCAATGAGCACCCCCGAGGAGCGGCTCGCCGACCTCGGGCTGAGCGTGCCCGAGGTGGCCAAGCCGGTGGCGGCGTACATCCCCGCCCTGCGCAGCGGCAGCCACGTCTACACCTCCGGCCAGCTGCCGATGCGGGACGGACAGCTGATGCTGACCGGCAAGGTCGGCGGCGAGGTGAGCCCCGAGGAGGCCGTGGACTGTGCGCGCCAGTGCGCGCTCAACGCCCTCGCTGCGGTGCGCGCCGAGGTCGGCGAGCTCTCCGCGGTCAAGCGCGTCGTCAAGGTGGTCGTCTTCGTGGCCTCCACCCCCGACTTCACCGGACAGCCGCAGGTCGCCAACGGCGTCTCCGAGCTGCTCGGCGAGGTGTTCGGCGAGGCCGGCCGACACGCTCGCTCGGCGGTCGGCGTCTCCGTGCTGCCGCTCGACGCCCCGGTCGAGGTCGAGCTGATCGTCGAGGTCTGAGGGTGTCGATCCGCGTACAGCTCCCGCCGCAGCTGATCGAGGACGCGAAGGCGTACGCCGACGGCAGCCGCGAGCCGGCCGAGCCGCGCAACGCCGCCACCGTCGTGCTGCTGCGACCGGGGCCGCACGGTCCCGAGGTCTACCTGCTGCGCCGCCAGACCTCGATGGCCTTCGCCGGGGGGATGTGCGTCTTCCCCGGAGGCGGCGTCGACCCGCGCGACTTCGACCACGCCGTGGCCTGGGCCGGGCCCGAGCCGCAGGCCTGGGCCGAACGCCTCGGCACCGACGAGGCGACCGCCCGGGCCCTCGTCTGCGCTGCCGTCCGCGAGACCTTCGAGGAGTCCGGCGTCCTGCTGGCCGGGGAGTCCGCCGACACGGTCGTCGCCGACACGACCGGAGCCGACTGGGAGTCCGACCGGGCCGCTCTCGAGGCCCGCGAGCTCGCGTTCACGGAGTTCCTCGACCGGCGCGGCCTGGTGCTGCGCACGGACCTGCTCGGGGTCTGGGCCGCCTGGCTGACCCCGGTCTTCGAGCCGCGTCGCTACCGGACCTGGTTCTTCGTCGCCGACCTCCCGGAGGGCCAGCGCACCCGGGACGTCTCGACCGAGTCCGACCAGGTCACCTGGCTCCCGGCGATGCAGGCGGTCGAGGACGTCGAGAAGGAGCGGATGCTGATGCTGCCGCCGACCTACCTCACCTGCCTCGAGGTGGGGCAGTACGACGACCCGGCCGGCGTGCTCGACGCTGCCCGCGGTCGCAGCGTCGAGATGTTCATGCCCGAGGTCGAGCAGCAGGGTGACGGCGGCACGCTCTCGATCCCGCCCCGGCTCGAAGCCGCTGCTGGAGACCCGACGCATGACCTGGGCCGGAGGCTCCTTCGGCGAGCGGGCGCACTGCGTGCTCGCGCCGAACGCCAACATGATGACCCTCGACGGCACCAACACCTGGATCCTGCGAGAGCCCGGGGCCTCCCGGTCGATCGTCATCGACCCGGGTCCGCCCGACGAGCCGCACCTCCAGGCGATCGCGGAGCAGGCCGGCCAGGTCGGTGCCGTGCTGCTGACCCACCACCACTTCGACCACTCCGAGTCGGCGAAGGAGTTCGCCGAGCGGATGGGCTGCGGCGTACGCGCGCTGGACCCGGAGTACCGCCTCGGCTCCGAGGGCCTGGCCGACGGCGACGTCGTCGAGCTGGACGGCCTCGAGCTGCACATCGTCGGCACCCCCGGCCACACGGCCGACTCGCTGTCGTTCGTGCTGCCCGCCGAGAGCGCCGTACTCACCGGCGACACCGTGCTCGGTCGCGGGACCACGGTGGTGGCGCATCCCGACGGGCAGCTCGGTGCCTACCTGGACTCGCTCGACCGGCTGCACGCCCTCGCCGAGGCGCAGGAGATCGCGACCATCTGGCCCGGCCACGGCCCGGTGATCGACGACGCGCTCGGTGCCCTCGACTACTACATCGCCCACCGGGCGGACCGGCTCGCCCAGGTCGAGGCGGCAGTCGCGACGCTGCGCGACCAGCCCCACCCCGAGGGCGTCGCCGCCGACGAGCTGCCTCGCCGGGTGGTCGAGATCGTGTACGCCGACGTCGACCCGGTCCTCTGGGGTGCGGCCGAGCTCTCCGTCCGGGCGCAGCTGGCGCACCTCGCCGAGCGACGCTGAGCCTCCGCCGGGGCGCCCGTCGGGGTTGTCCACATTTCTGCATTGGGCGAACGTCGTGAGGTACGCCGGGATACCTTGCGATGGTGCGGGAGAAGTTGGGGATGGCGGCGTTCGTCGTGCTGCTCGTCCTCGTCTGGGGAGTCGGGTTCCTCTGGGTCCACGGTGACCTGAAGCGTGGCGACGACAAGCCCGCGGCCAGTGGCGCCAAGCCGAGCGCGAGCCCCAGCGCGAGCGCCACGCCGACCCCGGTCGTGAAGCCCTCCGCCACGCCGTCCGCCGAGGAGACCTACACCGGCACGGTCGGGAAGGCGCAGGAGCGCAAGCCCGTCGACGTCAACCCGGCACCGGCGCGTCCGCGACCGGTGGCACTGCCACCGGTGACCCAGTTCAGGATGGCGACCTTCAACCTCCTCGGGGCCTCGCACACGGGTGGCAAGGGCAAGGCCCGGGGCAAGGCGAGTGGTGCCAGCCGGATGAGCGGCGCACTCGCCCTGATCGCCCAGCACCAGGTCAGCGTGGTCGGCTTCCAGGAGATGCAGGGCAGCCAGCGCAGCGCGTTCTACGCCCGGGCCAAGGGCTGGCAGCTCTATCCCGGGAACGCGCTGAGCAGCGGCGACGGTGAGAACTCGATCGGCTGGGACGGCAACGTCTGGGAGTTGGTCAAGCCCGCGACCGTCGCGATCCCCTACTTCAACGGCCGCGCCCGGCAGATGCCCTACATCCTGCTGCGCGACAAGGCCAGCGGCGTCCAGGCCTACTTCGCCAACTTCCACAACCCGGCCGACACCCGGCAGTTCCGCAACCAGCAGCGCTTCCGCTCGGAGGCGGAGCGCCGCGAGATCGAGCTGTTCAACGGGCTGCAGAAGACCGGCATCCCGATGTTCGCGACCGGTGACATGAACGAGCGCGAGGAGTACTTCTGCCGCGTCGGCGGCGCCACCGGCCTCAAGGCCGCGGCAGGCGGCAGCACGAAGGGTGGCTGCGTCGTACCCCGCCCGACCCAGATCGACTGGATCTTCGGCAGCCCCGACGTGCAGTTCACGGCGTACGGCATCGACCGCGGCGAGCTCGTCCGGCGTACGTCGGACCACCCGATCGTCACCGCCACCGTGGTCGTGGACGCCCTGAAGTTCAAGAACGCCTACGTGCCGCTGCCGACATCCACCATCGGCGAGACTCCCTGACCCTTCCGGACGTCATCCGAACCGGTCGCAATGGCGACGAGCTCGTATGACGTCCCGCGGTGCGGTCAGCGGGCCCGGCGACGCATCCGCTCGACGTCGTGGATGACCACCGAGCGCGGCTCGAGGCGCAGCCAGCCGCGGGACGCGAAGTCGGCCAGGGCCTTGTTGACCGTCTCGCGGGAGGCGCCGACCAGCTGGGCGAGCTCCTCCTGGGTGAGGTCGTGGTGGACGTGCACCCCGTCGTCGGCCGTGCGGCCGAAGCGGTCGGCCAGGTCGAGCAGCGCCTTGGCGACCCGGCCCGGCACGTCGGAGAAGACCAGGTCGGCGACGACCTCGTTGGTCTTGCGCAGTCGGCCGGCCAGCTGGGCCAGCAGCCCGAGCGACACCCCGGGACGTCCCTCGAGCCAGCGCAGCAGGTCGTCGTGGGACAGCGACAGGAAGACGGTCTCGGTGACCGCGGTGACCGTGGCCGAACGGGGGCCGGGGTCGAAGAGCGAGAGCTCGCCGAACATCTGACCGGGGCCGAGGATCGCCAGCAGGTTCTCGCGGCCGTCGGCCGAGGTGCGGCCGAGCTTCACCTTGCCCTCGGTGACGATGTAGAGGCGGTCGCCCGGGTCGCCCTCGTGAAAGAGCACCTCTCCGCGACGGAGCCTGTTCTCACCCATGGAGGAGCGGAGCGCTGCGGCTGCCTCGTCGTCGAGAGCACTGAACAGCGGCGCCTGTCGGAGTACGTCGTTATCCACGTGATGTCCCTTCACTGTCTGCCGCCCGCCAACGGCTGCGCGCGTGTTGCACCTCACAGTCTGTCCCATTGGTCCCGCCGACGCCATTGGGCCCCGCCGACACGGACATCTGCGCGGGCGACAACCCGGTTCGGGACGCTTTTCCGGGCGCGCCGTACCCTGTTCGGCGTGCCTGCCACCGCTCCCGACACCGGACTGGTCCGACGCGCCCGCAAGGTCAACCGCGTGCTCGCCGAGACCTACCCGGAGGCGCGGATCGAGCTCGACTTCGACGACCCGTTCCAGCTCCTCGTCGTGACGGTGCTCAGTGCCCAGACGACCGACCGCAGGGTCAACGCGGTGCGCCCGACGCTGTTCGCGGCCTACCCCGACCCGCGCGCGATGGCGGCCGCGCCTCGGGAGGACCTCGAGCGCATCATCGGGCCGCTGGGGTTCTTCCGGGCCAAGACGGAGTCGCTGCTCAAGCTCTCGGCCGCGATCGTCGCCGACCACAACGGCGAGGTTCCCGGGCGGCTCGAGGACCTGGTCAAGCTCCCCGGCGTGGGCCGCAAGACGGCCAACGTGGTGCTCGGCAACGGCTTCGGGGTCCCGGGCATCACCGTGGACACCCACTTCGGCCGCCTGATCCGCCGCTTGGGCTGGACCGAGGAGACCGACCCGGTCAAGGCCGAGCACGCGATCGGCGCGCTGTTCCCCAAGCGCGACTGGACCCTGCTCAGCCATCACCTGATCTGGCACGGGCGCCGGGTCTGCCATGCGAAGAAGCCGGCCTGCGGTGCGTGCACGGTGGCCCACTGGTGCCCGTCGTACGGCGCGGGGCCCACCGATCCCGAGGCCGCGGCCCTGCTCGTCAAGACGCAGGGCCCGGCATGAGACCTCCGTCGACGGCCCGGCTCCTCTGTGCCCTGGCCGCACTCACCCTCGTTGCCGGTGGGTGCTCGGCCGAGGACGTGCAGAAGCCCCAGTCGAAGGCCCTGCCGGAGGTGACCCTCAAGCCGTTCGAGCGCGGCGCCGCGCTCGACCTGGGCAAGCTCCGGGGACCCGCAGTCGTCAACGTGTGGGCCAGCTGGTGCGGACCGTGCCGCAAGGAGCTCCCGCAGTACCAAGCCTTCTCGGAGAAGTACGCCGGGAAGGTGCAGGTGAT
This sequence comes from uncultured Actinomycetota bacterium, assembly GCA_963782305.1. Classification (GTDB taxonomy): domain Bacteria; phylum Actinomycetota; class Actinomycetes; order Propionibacteriales; family Nocardioidaceae; genus Marmoricola. The sequence goes on from CAWAJJ010000008.1 coordinate 452,770, forward strand.
CGGCATCGACTTCCAGGACACCCAGCACGGGAAGGCGCGCCAGCTGATCGACGACACCGGGGTCACCTACCCCCTCTTCCTCGATCCGGACGGGGACGTGCGCGCCCGCGGCCTCCCGCAGGTGATCCTCGTCGACGAGAAGGGTCGCCGTGCCTACGACGACTACGTCGAGATCACCTCGGTCGCCCAGCTGGAGAAGCTGGTCCAGAAGCACCTCGGGGTCTCGTGACGAGCTTCCCTGAGTGGCTCGAGCCCATCCGCGAGGGCGCCGACACGATCACCGCCGACGACATCAGCCGGTTCGTCCCGCCGGAGGGTTCCGCTGCGCGCAAGGGCGCGGTGCTGATGCTCTTCGGCGAGGGGCCGCGCGGCCCCGACGTACTCCTCACCGAGCGTGCCCACGACATGCGTTCCCACCCCGGCCAGGTCTCCTTCCCCGGAGGCTCGATCGACGCCACCGACGCCTCCCCGACGGCTGCCGCCCTGCGCGAGGCCGAGGAGGAGACCGGGCTGGACCCGGCCGGCGTCGAGGTCTTCGGCACCTTGCCCGAGCTGTGGCTGCCGCCGAGCAACTTCGCCGTGACCACCGTCCTGGGCTGGTGGAAGGAGCCCTCGCAGGTGGACGTGGTCGACCCGGCCGAGGTCCACGCGGTGCTCCGTGTGCCGATCGAGGAGCTGCTCGACCCCCAGCACCGCGTGACGGTGGTGCACCCGCTGGGCTACAGCAGCCCGGGGTTCCTGATCGGGGAGTCCAAGGACCTCATCCTGTGGGGCTTCACGGCGGGCCTGATCAACAAGCTGTTCGACCACGTCGGCCTGACCCGACCGTGGGACGCGACCGTGGAGCAGGAATTGCCGGACTACATGTTCGGCCTGGGCCAAGATTGACCCCGTCACCCGGCCGCCCGGCCAGACCTCGCGAAGGGCCCGCATGAACTTCCTCGACTGGTGTCTGGTCGTGCTGGCGCTCGCCTACGCCCTCTCGGGCTACTGGCAGGGCTTCATCACCGGCGCCTGCGCGACCGCGGGCCTGCTCCTCGGTGGCCTCGCCGGGATCTGGCTGGCGCCCGTCATCCTCGGCGACGCGGAGCCGTCGCTGTGGGTCTCCCTGGGTGCCCTGTTCGTCGTGCTGGTGATGGCCTCGGTGGGACAGGCGATCCTGCAGTACGCCGGGGTCCGGGTGCGCGCCCGCATCACCTGGCAGCCGATCCGCGCGGTCGACGCGGTCGGCGGAGCAGTGCTCAGCGTGGTCGCCGTGCTGCTCGTCGCCTGGATGCTCGGCGTGGCGATCAGCGGCTCGCGGATCCCCGGCATCAGCCCGCAGGTGCGTGACTCGCGGGTGCTGGTCGCGGTCAACAACGTGATGCCGGTGCAGGCCCAGCAGGCGCTGCGCGGCTTCGACAGCGTCGTCGGCTCGAGCTTCTTCCCCCGCTACCTCGAGCCGTTCGCGCCCGAGCGGATCAACAAGGTGCCGGCGCCGGAACGCCGGGTCCTGCGCGACCCCGAGATCCGCGCCGCCGCCCGGAGCGTGTTCAAGATCCGCAGCAACAACCGGTGCGGGAGCGGCGTCGAGGGCACCGGGTTCCTCTACGCCCCCCACAAGGTGATGACCAACGCGCACGTCCTCGCCGGGGTCACCGAGCCGATGGTCCAGGTGGGCAAGCAGTCGCTGGAGGGCACGGTCGTCTACTACAACTCCGACGTCGACATCGCGGTGCTCGACGTACCCGACCTGAACGGCCCCACGATCCGCTTCGACCTCGGCGGCAAGGAGGGCCAGCAGGGTGCCACGCTCGGCTTCCCGCAGGACGGCCCCTTCGACGCCCAGCCCGTCCGGATCCGCGGCGACCAGCGGCTGCGCTCGCCCGACATCTACGGCAACGGCACCGTCACCCGCCACGTGTTCTCGCTGCGCGGCCTGATCCGCCCCGGCAACTCCGGCGGCCCGGTCGTCTCGACCCAGGGCCGCGTGCTCGGCGTCGTGTTCGCCGCCTCGGTCAGCGACAAGGACACCGGCTACGCCCTGACCGCCGACCAGGTCCGCGAGGCCGCGGCCGTGGGGCTGAACGCGTCCAGGAAGGTGTCGAGCGGGAACTGCGCGTAGGGGGGTGCATGAATCCCCGGCCGGCCGGGGAAACCTGCACTTGTCGGCCGTTGCAACACCCGACAACGTCATGGATCGGCCGACCACCCCACCCGATTTGTCCGACCAGCCATTCGTCGGGCACACCCCGACCCAGGTCGTACGACGGGTGGCTCAGCCGCGCTTGAGCAGGCTCTTGCTCTCCTTGGCCTGGTAGATCGCCTTCTCCGGGGCCTTGACCTGCTTGATCTTGCGTACGCCGATGAAGCCGAGCAGGCCGGCGATCAGCAGATAGGCCAGGAAGACGATCAGGAAGCACCACGCGAGGTCGAGCCCGGTCATGTGGACGAAGTAGGCGAACGCCACCGACAGCATGATGATCGCGAGCAGGGCGAGGAAGCCGGCCGCCGCGAACAGTCCGATGCTGATGCCGCCGGCCTTGACCGAGACCTTCAGCTCGGACTTGGCCAGGGCGATCTCGCTCTGGATCAGCGTGGAGACGTCGCGGCTGGCATCGACGACCAGCTTGCCGATCGTGGGTTCCTCGGCGTCGACGGGCGCGCGTTCTGACATGGCTGGTGGTTTCCCTTCGAGGACTGCTGACGTCGCCTCGAACACTATCGTCACGCGGCCCGATGGCGGCGGTTGCGGCGCCCGAGTACCAGCGCGGCCGCCAGCCCGGCGATCGCCGAGGCGAGCAGGACCGCGGTCTTGGACTGCTCGCGGTCGACTCCGGTGAACGCGAGATCGCTGACCAGAAGGGAGACGGTGAAGCCGACGCCAGCGACCACGGCCACCCCGGCCAGGTCCCGCCAGTCCAGTCCCTCGTTCAGCTCAGCGCGGGTGAACCGGGTGATCAGCCACGTCCCGCCCAGGATGCCGAGCGGCTTGCCCAGCACCAGGCCCAGGACCACGCCGAGCACGATCGGTTCGCGCAGCAGCGCGGTCCCGCCGGTCAGCTGTACACCGGCACTGAGCAGGGCGAAGAACGGCACGGCGATCGCCGAGCTCAGCGGGTTGATCCGGTGCTCGAGCCGCTCGGCGGGGGAGCGGACCTCGTCGTCGTCCGGCAGGACCCGGGTCAGCAGGCCGAGGGCCACGCCGGCGATCGTGGCGTGCACGCCGCTCTCGTGCAGCGCGGCCCACGCGGCCACGACCAGCGGCAGGTAGACGACCGCGCTGCGCACCCGGAGACGCTGGAGGACGGCGTACACCACGCACGCCGCGCCGAAGGCCAGCAAGGGCAGCAGGTGGATGCTCGAGGTGTAGAACACCGCGATCACCACGATCACGATCAGGTCGTCGACCACCGCCAGGGTCAGCAGGAACGCGCGCAGCTGCGTCGGCAGCGCCGAGCCGACCACCGCGAGGATGGCGAGCGCGAAGGCGATGTCCGTGGCCGCCGGCACGGCCCACCCGACCAGGTTGCCGGTGCCTCGGTTGACCACCACGAAGATCAGGGCCGGTACGGCGACGCCGCAGCACGCCGCGAACACGGGTACGACGGCATCGGCGGGTCGGCGGAGGGAGCCGACGAGCAGCTCGCGCTTGAGCTCCAGCCCGGCCACGAAGAAGAACACGGCCAGCGCGCCGTCGGAGGCCCAGTGCTCGATGTCCAGGGGGCCGAGCTCGAACTCGCGCAGGTGCTCGTAGGAGGCGAAGTCGAGGTTCGCCCACGTCAGCGCGACGAGAGCCGCGACCAGGGCGACGGACCCTCCCACGGTCTCGGACCGGAGCAGGTCACCGACGAAGGTGCTCTCGCCCTTGTCTGCGTCGGGCAGGAGACGGCGGGCGCGGCGGACGATCATGGGCAGCTCCGGGAGGTGGGGTCGACGGGACACGTGCCGACCAGACTTCCCGGCTCACCGCGCTCGAGCCTACCGGTTTGGTGAGCGACTCCCGATCTGGGAGACTCCTCCCAGTTGGAGGGGAGTATTCCTTCGCGGCGATCTCGTCATCACGGTCGGGCCCAGTGAACCCAGGGCCCCGGCCCGGGGTCGTCGGTCACCGAGAGGTGGCGGAAGAGACCTCCGGACCCGCAGTCTTGTGAGCTGGGTGTGCCCGCGTGCGCGCCCCGAGTCCGGAGGAAAGAGACATGGACGTATCCCCCCTGGTGTGGTGGCTGACCATCGGCATCACCAGCGCCGTGCTGCTGTTCGACATCGTCGTCATCGGCCGGCGCCCGCACGAGCCCTCCCGCAAGGAGGTGACGATTGCGCTCACCTTCTTCATCGGGCTGGCGGTCGCGTTCGGGATCGGCGTCTGGTTCTTCGCCGGGCACCAGTACGGCACCGAGTTCTTCGCCGGCTGGCTGACCGAGTACTCCCTCTCGGTCGACAACCTGTTCATCTTCCTGATCATCATGAACAAGTTCGCCGTACCCAAGAAGCTGCAGCAGAGCGCGCTCCTGGTCGGCATCGTGCTCGCGCTGATCATGCGCGGCATCTTCATCGCGGTCGGCGCCGCCGCGATCAACAACTTCAGCTGGGTCTTCTACATCTTCGGGCTGTTCCTGATCTACACGGCCGTCAAGCTCGCCAAGGAGGGCGCCGAGGACGAGGACGAGGAGGACGAGTTCGAGGAGAACCGCCTGATCAAGTTCGTCGAGCGCAGGTTCCCCGCGACCTCGGAGTGGAACGGCACCAAGCTGTTCGCCGTCGAGAACGGCAACCGGGTGATCACCCCGATGTTCATCGTGATCGTGGCGCTGGGGACGACCGACCTGCTCTTCGCGCTCGACTCGATCCCGGCCATCTACGGGCTCACCAAGGAGCCCTACCTGGTGCTCACCGCGAACATCTTCGCCCTGATGGGCCTGCGACAGCTCTACTTCCTGATCGGCGGGCTGCTCGAGCGGCTGATCTACCTCTCCTACGGCCTCGCGATCCTGCTCGGGTTCATCGGCGTGAAGCTGATCCTGCACGCGATGCACGAGAACGAGCTGCCGTTCATCAACGGCGGAGAGCACATCGCCTGGGCCCCGGACATCCCGATCTGGCTCTCGCTGACAGTGATCATCGGCATCCTCGTCATCACCACGGTGCTGAGCCTGGTGAAGTCCCGGTTGATGAC